>NZ_JAMXLR010000038.1 GCF_024054565.1 Aeoliella straminimaris | reverse complement strand
ATCCTTCGACGATCAATCGGCCGCCGACCCCGTCGGGTGGGAGGTGGCAACAACTGCCGAACCGATTGCCATTGCTTGTTCGTCAAATCACTGGAATACTGACACTCCGTTTTCATGCTGCGGCTCCTTCCTTGAGGCTGCTAACCAAAAGAGGGAGCCGTAGCTGTTTTTTGCTATTCAGGCAATTTCAAAACACGTTCTGAGGGTTGCCGATGTGCGTCCGTCGTTTGTCGTACGCCAAACGGTCGGAGGCTGTTTTCCGCCAGTATCAGGATGCCACAACTCCGGTGCTCGATCGGCAATTCGGAAGAGACATTCAACATCTACCGGGTATTCCGATTGATTTGAAACGAAATAGAAGTCAGTGTCTTCTACTAGTCAGTGTAGGTAGTCGAGTGGCGAATTATCTCCACCATTGACGACTTCGAAATCGGGAAGTAAGCCCTGTCGATCGAGCAATTCAACAAGTGTCGTGTCTGGCGATACGATGCCGTACTCGCCCCACATTTGTGTCGCCAATTTTTGCACCTCGCCGTCGCAGTCGGGGTAGTTACTAAGGCTAGGCGATTTAATTGGTCGTGGACCCCAAATCGTAGCACCCGACTCGATGAGTTGCTGCAACTTGCGAAGGATCTCTGGTCTTATGGTGGAATGGTCGGACAACACAAGGACGCGATAACGCATACCGCTGGGTAGTACGAGACGGCCCTGATCGACCTCCATAGACATCAGGGTAGCCGACCGGACCTGACGGAATACTTGAGCTGACATGGAAAGCTTGAAATCCCCCCAGACCGACTTCCTTCATTGCTTCTAAATCCCGAGTGATACCCTCCTTGGTCACATTGCCTCCCATCCAGTGCCACCACGTATGTGGGCGGGCTGTCATTGGTGGTTCGTGAAATCGGTCCTGCCAGGACTCTTCCGCGCGGATCACCGAGTTCGCTGAGAATACCAAGACTAACGTGAGCAGAATGTAATGCATGACGGTAATCGAACCCTTAGACGTCAGATGAACCCCGAACAAATCTGGTGTTTGAGTCAGAATTGGCTCTCTCGCCGCACCGAGCAGCGATCGGCAATTGGCACTCGCCGGCAAAGGACAAGGATGAGCTGTAGGGTTAATGCAGTTGATGCTCATGCCGACAAGCCCACCTTCTTATGGTTTGATGCGGTTGACGACCATGCGATGCCAGTTTACCTCAGCGAATCGCTGAGATTTGCCTTCAAGGCGAAAGGGATCTCGGAAAAGGCCTACCGCTCCACCCCCGTTGGCAACGAAGTGTCACTTAGACGTGGCAGACAATACCCGCGCAGGCCGGCAATGTCCCGAAGGGCATCGCTTGGCACTCAACTCGCCTGCTCCTGAGTTGGCTCTCCGCCTGGGTTGCATACCAGTGGGTCGTGCGGGCTTTTCTCGACGCGAGAATAGCGCTCTCTCTCGATCGATTTTCAGCATTGGCATTCAGGTGTAGCATGGTATTCCTGAAACGTCCGCCCAATATCTGTGAACTGTATGGAAGTCGGAGGGTTATGTCGCATCGTCCAATGGACGCTCCTCATCGGCGACCTGCTCCAATTCCTTGGCCAAATCCTCTGGCAAACCGAGTGAATCGAAGGCCGGGCTAGGAGGTGCAGCTTCCCTCTGCCCGAAGTAAGCGAGTGTCTCATTCATCGATTGATGAATGTGGTCGAACATCCACTTCGAAGCCGCCTGGCCATCTCTTTCCCGGAGCGCTTTGAGTATATGCTTGTGGAATGAGCACGCGCCGAGGACGATGGCGGAGTCATGAGATCTGCGCCGGATGCGAAACACCTGCGACACGGCCCGAGAATCGGAAACTACCTTTTGCATGCGGGAGTTGGCTGCAACGCGAACGATGAGCATGTGAAATGCCATGTCGGCAGCGAGAAATCGCCTTAGGCGTTCTCCCTCTAATACCTTACCCTTGGTCTTGTCTAAGTCTTCTGCTATCTGTTCAATAGCATTGCTGAGAATCTCCAGCTGTTTCAGCTGAGCGGGTGAAAGCTTCCCAGCAGCTTTCCGGGCCGCGTACGGCTCAATGGCCTCTCGAAGTTCATAGATTTCAGCCACATCATCGATGGTAATTTCTTTGACTACAGTTCCGTAACGGGGGAGCTGTTCAATGAATCCCTCGGACACGAGTTTCCGCACGGCTTCACCCACGGGTGTCCGGCTCATGCCTAGTCGTTCTGCGAGTTGCTTCTCTGAAATCACTGCACCTGGAAGCAGTTGACCACTCAGCAGCTCGCTTTGGAGTTGGGAGTAAACTTGGCCTGCCAATCCAGTGAATTCCATTTTCGTATTCTCTCTTTAACACGTACGCACGGACCGAATTGCAGCCGCGGTGAGTAGCGAACATCAGTTGTTCAACTGCTCGAGTTGCAAGCCTCACCGCGGATAGTCTCTTCCGGCAGGTTGGAGGCACTGGTTGCGAGCAAGCACGTTGATGTAACCAACTGTCAATTGCCGCAATGTTCGAGGTCGGTGGGCAGCTAACCGACAGGATACAAGCGCTAAATAGCCCGTCAGGCGTTCGCCTTGAAGTCAGCTCCGCCTTCCGAATCCTAATCCAACTCAATACATCGCCTCGACATCACCTACACCGCAACAGCAAGTCCCCAAATGTAGACGATCACTTTTCGGAATAGCTCTGCCGGCCCCTTCTTGATGCCCTAAAACGCCTGTGATTCCAAAGAAATGCTAACAGAATTCCAGTGCCTGAATCGTATTTTAAACATCGCCTGTTGTCCAGTCGGAAGCCTTTTGGGCATTAGCTCAGCCACAAAATAGCGGGGTTTCTGAAACAGCTGTAAGGATTGGTGCGCTGACATACATTGCCATGCCTCCTCTAAACGAAGTGCCTCCAGCCGTGTGAAATCGGGTCGAGATCTGCACCGGCAGGGCTGGCCAGCGATCGAAATACAGCGCCGCTATCAAAGTCTGAAAACGGGACATCAAGGTACATCCGGTTTCACGTAGCGATTCGGAATACGCGCCGTAATTGGAGTTATTTGAAGGCACTACAGTTCTCCATATCCGCCTTCCAGAGCAAAAGCTACGTGCTTAATGAGGCGGCGATTCCACGTGTAGATTACGTGGACCAAGCCATCGGCAGTTTGAACAACGGCCGGAAAGCTGAATTCGCCTTTCCTATCTCCCTCGAGATCGCCAAGTCGCTTCCACTTTGTCCCGTCGACAGATATCGCAACACGCAATAGTCCGCGTTGCTTATCGTCGTCCTGATCATGTTGCATGGCATTGTAGACGATGAGCTGACGACCGTCCTTCAGGGGCAGGGCGTCGATGCCCGAATGGGGATTAGGCAGATTGGTGCTCTTCATAGCGGACCAAGATTTGCCGTTGTCTGATGACGAACTGGTGGCGATCACGCCGTCTTTAGTACGGCAGAGAACCTGCAATTGTCCATTGCCGGGTCCTAGAAACGTTGGCTGCGCGGCATTGAAATCGCCCGTTTCAACTACCGGTTCGATCCGTGTCCACTCTCCACTCGGCAGACCATCGACTAGATGCACCGATTCGAAGCGTATTCGCCAGTCGTCATACTCTGTGGAGGAAGCGCATAGCAAAGTTTGGTCACCAGGAAGTAAAATCGGCTTACTTCGATCCGGCCCCAGTATGCCTTCGGGCAGTCGACGCCGGCCCCTAAAGGTGCGTCCACGGTCGTAGCTGACCATATACTCTCCCCACCACTGCTCCGGTGTTGGGCCGACCTTGAAGAACAACAACGTTGGGGCATCGCCAGGTGGTTGATATAGAATTGGATTCCAGCACGGATAACGCAGCTCGCTGTGTTGAATCCCATTGGCTACCTGTATGGGTTTACTCCATTTCTGGCCGTCGTGATAACTGGTCCAGATGCCGACATCATCCGCCCCTTCCGAGCTACCGCCGAACCATGCTGCCACAAGGCCACGAGAGGTTCTGCAAATGGTCGAAGCATAGCACTCCTCGAAAGGGGCTCGCTCAAAAATGTGCTCTTCCGTGACGAGTCCGGGGAACTCCGATCGTCTTACTTCTGCCGGTTGCCGGGCACGTTTTTGCTCTTCTGAAAACTGTATGCAATCGTCATGGGCGATGTGGTAGATGCGACCATTTTCACTTCCGACTAACAGGTCTGGTTTACCATCTCGATTGAAATCACATGCGGCCGGGCTCGATGTGTGACCAGCGACATTGCGACGGGCTAAGTCTCCAATCTCTTTAAGAACTACCTTGTCACCACGATCCTCACAATTGCGGTACCAAGTGGCGTTCTGGGAATTTACCAAAAGGTCCAGTCGCGAGTCGCCGTCCCAGTCCACCATCGCCAACTTCACTCGCCCAGAACCGCCGCACGTTTTGGTGGTCAATCGAATGGCATTGTTATCTTCATCGATGAAAATCCGCTGGGCCTTTCCTCCGGCTGAGCGGAGAGTCAAATAGCCCTCCTGATCGAGCAGTACCAAATCGAGTTCTTCATCGCCGTCGAAATCGACCGCCAACGGCGTGGTACGCCATTGCGTCAAGGCCGAGCCCGATGGCGTCTGCCACCAATACCACTTTGGTGGAAACTCGCTGAGTCCTGTGTCGAAGGGGCGGTCTACAAATGTGCCAGAGTTATTGATCAATAGTCCAAGCCGAGCAAGGATTGAGTTGTAGATGATGTCGCCATCTCCGTCACCATCCCAGTCGGCTACGGAAAGGGTTGTATAGCCCCATTTTGCTTCGCAGGGGCCTTGGATCGACCCGTTTTCACCCGCCATCACACGAAACGGCTTGAGGGCTCCGCTATCTAGCCTTTCATTGAGCAACTTTGGTTTGTTCCATCTTGGTAGACCGTTTTCATCCACACCCAGATTCTCGAAAATTCCAATCTGGCCTGCCGTGTTGCCACACACGATGTCTTCATCGCCATCGTTGTCCCAGTCGTAGGCAAACGGTGTAGCCAATGCGCCGAACTTCAGCGTGTCAGCCTCTTGCTTGAAGTACTTTGGCGATGCAAAGACCGGTGCGTGATTACGGAGCTTGCCGGTGTTCTCAACAAAAGCAACTCTGCCATCCTCGTCTCCAACGATCAAATCCAAGTCGCCGTCCGCATCCCAGTCAATGGCGGTGGGAGTTATCATTTGGAGATGCATGGTTAGCGGCTCCCCATTGGCGTTTTTAAGCTTCTGCCCTGATCCGTACCGAGGCACGGTTCGCGAACCCGTATTCTGGAAGTAGGTAAAACCGTCCATGAACTCACCGCACAGCAAATCCAGGTCTCCGTCTCCGTCAAAGTCAGCAACATTGGGACTCGGCCAGCCATAGACATCGATCTCTCCACCACCGGCTCGAAGTCGGTGTGGCTGCTTGGAGTAAGCGGGTGACTCGTCGGTGCCCTCATTCGTAATCAGATAGACATATCCATGCAGCGGACCATTTTGCCAGTGCCCGTGATTGTCGTAGGCATGATCCCACCCCAGGTCCGACCAGTCGCCTATGCCGACGATAATATCGTGATCGCCGTCGCCTTCGAAGTCGACGTACCGCCACATGTTTCCCCGCGTGCGACCGTTCGCGTGACTGTTAGGATCGGAAGGCGCTTGAACTCTCTGGGGATTGCTGAAGTCGAAGGAGCCGGAGGTCTGATCGCGGCGGTACTCTTTGGCCGGCGTAAGTATTACCGGCTCCTCATCGACCATGCTGAGCATCATGTAGTGGTAGCCATTGCCGATGCGAACTCCGGATTTAAAGACAGGCATTCGTTCGCGGGGATCTTGCGTAGTGTTTTCGAAGAAGTAGGTTCCGCGAGTGGGCTTGTCGGGACAACCCACAAGCAAGTCCAAGTCGCCATCGCCGTCGTAGTCCAGTGGCATTGGGTAGGCCCACAGTCCAACGCCAAGATCGACAGTTAGGTTCGGATTATTGTACTGCAGGGGCTGCAACTTCCATGCGGAATCTTCCGCACCAGCACGAAGCCCAGTGCATTGCCCGATCAGCAAAACGAGGATTGTCCGAATGCGGAGGAAATGAGACATGGATGAAGCCTTAACCAGTGAATGATTACGGACGAGCCGCTAGGGAACCCTTTTTTGTGCGAGTAGCAAGCCCAGCAGCACCATCGTCATTGGACCGATTACGATGACCAATTTCAAATTGAACGGACTAGCGTACTCGCTTAGCGATTCTGGCCAGAACTTGCCCCCGGCGAAGACCATCCAACCAATCAAAGCCATTCCAGATCCGAAAATTGCGACGGCTTGTTTGCTGCGGATGGACGGCACAGTTAGTCCCAGTAGGAACAAGCCGATGATCGCTGCTCCCAATATGGAAGACAGATCCCACCATATGTCAAGCACGCTTTCGGTAAGCCTTACTAAGATCAACGCCATCGCGGTTCCCATCGCCCCCCAAGCAACGGTCGCCAGGCGCAAGATGCCGACGCACTCGGAATCCGACGCATCGGGTTTGAACAATCTCTGGTAGATGTCGCTCATCACCAGCGTGGCGGATGAATTGAGCGACGTCGAAACCGTGCTCATCGCCGCTGCAAAAACAGCGGCAATCAATAACCCTCGAGCACCTTGGGGAAGCTGCGCGGCTATGAAGTGTGGAAACACGCGATCCCCCAACTGCTGATCCGTCAGCTCGCCAGCGATTCGATCGAGTTGCTCCTGGTAGTCGAGGGCATCGACCGAAACGCCCGACTGCATCAGTTTCTGCTCGGCGACGATTCTTCGCAATTCTTGCGTTTCTAAGGGATGGCTTTCGTAGAAAGCGTACAGTGATGATCCGATAAAGAAGAACAGGGCGCTCACGGGTACATAAAGCAATGCTCCCAACCACACGCTCTTGGCTGCTTCGCGGTCGGATCGGGCGGCGATGTAGCGTTGGATGTAGCTCTGGTCCACGCCGAAATTGCGAAGATTGTCAAATAATCCAAAGGCCAAGATAACCCAAATCGTAGTTTGCGAGACTTCGAGCAGAGAAGCACTGCCGAGTGAGAATTTTCCGTTATCGGCAGCCACTTTGATTACCTCCGAAGGGCCACCGGGCATGCCCGCCAACAAGATGCCAAGCGCCAAGAGTGCTCCGACAAGCAACACCACAGCTTGAATCGCATCTGCCCAAATCACGGCGACAATTCCACCTACGAACGAATAGATCGTCACCACCACACCTGTCACGCAGATTACCGTACGCAGGTCCCAGCCAAAAAGCACCGCCATCGGAAGTGCCATTAAGTACATCACAACACCGATACGCGCGACCTGAAACAAGAGGTAAAAAACGCTCGCACACATCCGCGCCCACAAGCCGAATCGCGTCTCCAACCACGAATAGGCGGATATCTCCCCTGACTTGCGATATAGCGGCACGAAATATCGGACGGCAATCAGGGCAGCAAGCGGAAGCGCCAACGAATACAGAAAGAAATTCCAATTGTCAACGAACGCTTTTCCAGGAAGCGCTAGGAAGCTGATGCTGCTCAGGTAGGTCGCGAAGATTGATAAACCACACAACCAACCCGACAAGGTCCTTCCCCCGGCAGTAAATTGGTCGGCCGAATTGTTCCGTCGCCAGAAGAATAGCCCAAGGGCCATGATGCCGACAAAGTAGCCGGTCAGTACGCCCCAGTCGACGCCGGAGAAGTACACTACTGAAATCATGCTGCCTCCACCGGGCCGTTTGACGCTCGTCCTGCAAGCACCAGTGTATCGGTTAAAGCAAACTCCGCAGTCCCATGCAAATCACCTCAGCCACGTCGAATCGGAGGGGACATTGCAGCCACATTCACGATGTCTTGCGACAACAGATGACTGAATCGTTCTTCGGCCATCGCATTTCACAAGCAATCGATTGCCGTCCGAAGTCGTGAGAGTGCCACCTGCAGAAGGATGAAAAGCAAAAACTCATGGACAATGGCCGCAACAATCCAGGCAATCTTCGTTGAGACTCGATTTCAACTTCCCTGGTCAATCACACTTGTGGCTGCCATAATCTATAGACTTGTGAATTAGCATACCCTATGGGCCTAAGGCATTCAAGCATGAGCACGACGACTCAAGCCAACCGCGCTTACGAACACCTGCGAGACAAGCTGATTGCCGGCCAATTTGAGCCGGGCACGCGATTGCTATATGGCCCGATTGGTAGGGAGATCGGTGTCAGCGCCACGCCCGTACGTGAGGCGGCGGGCCAGCTTGCCCAGGAGGGGCTCATCGACCTTATTCCGCAGTTAGGAGCAGTCGTTCGGAGATTGGACCGCTCTGAGCTGATTGAGATTTACGAAGTGCGTCTGGCCATTGAACCCTACGCCGCTCGCCTTGCCGCCCTACGCGCCAACAACGGGCAGATCGCTCGTTTGGAGAAGAAACTAGCGCGCTTAATGGAGCTGACCACCCGGCAAAAGGGCTCGGCAAGCAAGTTTGCCAGCAAGCGTACTGCTTCGCAGTTTAACAAGGCTGACTGCGAGTTTCACCTTTGCATGATTGAAGCGACCGGTAATCGAGAGATGATGCGAGCGGCGGGGCAATCCCACGGGCTCACCCGTGTCTTCGGTACTCGTCGGCATCGTTTCGACGCGTCTTCCATGCAAGCGACCTGCGATGAACACAAAGCAATACTAGATGCTATTCGGTCTAAGGCGCCCATTCGAGCAGCCAAGGCAGCCGCCAAACACATTAGTAACGGCCTTCAACTGTCACTACAGGGGGCCGCCGCGGGGAGCTCCGCTTAACTAGCAAATGTCGAGCTTCGATCTAGCGATTACTTGCCAACCGCCTCTCGCGGATCAGCTGCACTTCACGGAGAACCCTGCCTAAGCCAAAAGCTCGCCAAACAACTGTTGACCAGATGTATTGCCACGAGTAGACTGCTGGGAATACTCAAGGAATCCTAGGGGGTTCGCGGGTCCCTCGTCCTGGGATTTTGCGCTCACAATCCACGATAACGAGCTCAATAGCAGCTTTTTTTGAGCACTGCGCCTTCTCGGTTGCATGCGATCGCTAAGCAATCCACGGGGCAGACGCACGCCAAGTCTGAGAGATTGGCGTGCCGTGCTTCGACGCCGGGATGTTTGCGATGCAGTCTCTTGCTGTAGGCCGTGACTCGTGCGCGGGGTATCAGTGTCGACCCGGCGCGTCGCTCGGAGCGGTAGCTGAGCTTGGCTTTCAAGTTTCTCACCATCTTTGGAGGAGTCCTCGTTAATACGAATCGAGTTAAGCTTCGTGCCCATATCGGTCGCTGGCTAATAGCCGCTGTGGTCTGCGCGGTTGCGTCGCCACCCCAACTGCGGTCAGTGACTCACAGCTTGTTGTTGGAACAAGCTTCTTGGACACGGCAAGCGATGAAATTTCCGCTATGGTGACGCTGCCGAATGGAAGTCAGTTTTCGAACAGCAACTATGTTGCAACGCTGTGGTTGTCAAATCAGTTGCAGACACAAATCGGTTCCCAGCCAAGCGGGACTACCAACCTGAGCCACGGAGATTCTTGGGCGGGTGAGTTGGCAGCCCTGGTCATCTACAACCGCGTTCTGACTCCCTTGGAGCGTGCGAAAGCAACCGAGGCACTGCGTCAAGTTTATACGATCCCTGGACCGGCCCGACTTGCTTTTTTCGCTGTTGGCGCGATCGGCTTGGTCGCGAAGCGCTAGTCTCAATATTTGTGGTAGGAAAGCCCATTCGCGACTTTTCTGATGTCTCACATCGCCCCGACTTGGCGCGGTGTGAAATTTTTCCAATTCCTGGTTTCGGGTAGAGATAGTTCATGCGGCCACGATTTCGATTCGGATTACATGGACTGTCACTGGCGGCCTGCGTCCTCTTCGCAGCGAACCATTCCTTCGATGCCGACGCGTCCCAACCGTACGATGGCTGGACCTCCGGCGAAGCAATTCCGCTCGGAGTTGATGTCGGCCCGATTGGCGGGACGCGAGATTATGAAGTCAAGCCCTTGGGGACCGCGGATGCCTTCGGTAACGGACCCTATGATCTCTTTCTCGCGGACCGCAAACTGCTTCCCTTCCGGCGATTCCACACCGATGGTACACCGATCTACGGCCAGCCCTTAGGATTCGATATACCGAGCAGATCGGCGGCACTAGTAACCGATTTAGATTCAGGCCTATGGGCTGTGTATCTCAGCGGTACAAGTCTTCGGCTCGCGAAATACGATGCCAAGAAACGCAGTTTCGAATCCACCGACGTTCGGGGTTCATCGCTTCCAAGAGGCGCGAGATCGCTGGCAGCCACCAGGACCCCAGGTGGACAGCTGCTCGCCTTTTTTAGCGTGCCGGATGGAGAGCCCTATTACCCGACCGATGCGCATCATCATTCACCCGATTTTCGGCCTTTCGACGGTGCCGGAATCTGGCGGGGAGGACTACCATTTTCTGTCCTGGGCGGCGCCAAGTTCGAGGACGGGCTTGCGTTGGGGCAACACCAAATGAAATTTCCCATATTCGAGAAGGCGCGGGATTTTCAATTCAGCAATCCAGGCATCACCGTTGTTGACTTCGGTCCAGGGCGCGAACGCGACATAATTGCCAGCGACAGACACGGCACGTTCTTCTATTATCACAACCGGTCAATCAATTCCATCGACCTCGATCCGGCCGTGTTTGCGAGCGACGAGCGTGGTAATGCCCTGCGCCATCCGGGAATAAACCCTACACCCGCTGCCCTACCAAGTGCAGACTCCGGCCAATCAGACTTGCTGGTAGGCGATACCGGGCTCCTGTGGTTCTATCGATTCACGGGGCGGTTCAATGAACAAGGTGGCCCGATATATCGGCCACCGAACCGCGTATTGGTCGAGAATCCGACAATGGTTCTCGGCGCTCTGCCAGTGATTACTGCGGGTGACCTGGACAACGATGGACTTTTGGACTTGGTGGCTGGCAATGACGTTGGCGACATCTATTTCGTTCGCAACATAGGCTCGAAGACCACACCGACGTTTGATGTGCCTCAACTGGTTGAAGCAGGCGGAGACGTGCTTAAGGTCAACGCTGGCTACGGAATGATCCAAGGGCCTGGTGAGGCTCGATGGGGCTATACCTGCCCAACATTATGCGACTGGAACAACGACGGCCTTCTTGACATTATCTTCAACAGCATCCGCGCCGATGTAACTGTGCTTCTTCACATTCCGGGATCCAATCCACCTGCTTTTGAAAAACCGGTCGAGCTGAAGTGCGATAGTCTGGAACTGCACCTTGTGTGGCGAACGCAACCGGCGGTGACCAACTGGGGCCAGAACGGAAGAAACTGTATCGTCGTCAATGATGAAAACAACCACCTACGTTGCTTTTGGCGCATCGACGATTACAACGTCCGTCGGGGTGACATACTACGGCTAACAACAGGCGAACCTATCCAAACCCATAGCAAGCGGGTCGCCGGTCAATTGGGTCGGACCAAGATTCAGGCTATCGACTGGGACGGTGACGGCGCTATCGACCTGCTCTGCGGGACCGGTCGGACAGCGGCCATCCCTGGTGAGGGAGGCTATCCCGAAGACGTCTTGGAGGGTGACGAGCGTCACGCAGCCGTGCTGCTGCTCCGAAACGCGGGAAGCAATGCCGACCCGGTTTTCGAGTATCCAAAGGTTTTGCAACACGAGGGAAAGGCGATCGACATGGGTACTCATTCGTGCTCACCGCTGGCGGTCGACCTCGGACGGGGCAAGCTTGATTTGATGGTGGAAATGGAGCAGGGGGTGGTGCTTTTCTTTCCGCGAGAGGAACTGTCGTGGCCGAATGTGAAGCGAACTGACAGATGATTCCGAACCAGCAAAGATCGCTGTCGATGAAGTAAGCAAAAAACATGGTGCAAATAGTTGCCACCACCTAACGGCACTGGTGTTCTTCTGGGATCCCATTGGAATACCCATCTCGGAAGCTCATCCAAATGGCCTCTTTGGCGGGGGTAGCATGGCGTCTACCCTGGTCGGCCGCGCCAGACCAACAGCATCGCTAAGAACCATCGTGCCGGGCACCACGCGATCGACATCCAGGGCGGCGACCACAACCTCGTCGAGAAATACCAAGAGACGATCAAGTACATCCACAGCCTCGGCTCCGAAAACCATGCGACGTGGAACGTTTGGCACCGCTGCAAGGGGCCGAACATCGAGATCGACCACCACTCGGCCGGCACGCAGAACAACCTGTTCACCGACATCGACATGGGCCTGGGCCTCGGCGCCGAGGGGCAGCGGAGCATCCATACTCATGCCGTGAAGGAGACGTACTGGAACCTGCGGTCCACGCAGATCCTGCCGTTCGACCCGACGAGTTCGGGCATCCGCCAAGGCATCCCGCTCATCCCCGATGAGAAGCGGACCATCATTGTCGGGTGGTGGCTCGAGTGGCCCGAAAGCGAGGAGGAGAAGCGGAACGAGGATGGGCCTTGGTACGAGTACATCGGGAACTACGACGACATTCGCCCGCGGAACATCTACCTCGCCCAGCTGAAGCGGCGGCTGGGCGTCGACAACCTGCCGCCGGACGTCGAGATCACGAGCCCGATCACCGGGTCGATGATGACCGCGCCGACCGTGGACATCCGGGCGATGATCGACGACCGCGACGGGGCCGACGCCCGCGTCGTGGTGCAACTGCTAGTGAACGGCGAGCCCTCCCCGGGCGTGGCGACGAGGGCACCTTACGGCTGGACGGTCCCGCTGCAGGCGGGCACGAGGTACGAGATCACGGTGCGGGCGAGGGACAACGCTGGCGAGGTCACCAGCGACGCCGTTACCTTCACGACCAGCGACGAGCTTACCGAGGGCGGCGAGACGATCCTCAACCTCGGTTGACGACGAGGCACCGGCAGCGGCGACGGGCCTGCAGGTGGACGGTTCGACGGCGTTCGGCGCAGCGGTCGTTTTCACCGACCGCAGTTCGGGAATACCGCGAGTGTAGTTCATTCGATGACGCTCGGCAGCTAACGAAAAGCTGCGTTCGGTGTTTAGGTCGCCCTCAATGCGGGCTGGTAAGCACGTAGATCAGATTGTCCGCTGCACGGGATACAGAGTCACGGGGCTACAAAGTGAGCTAGCTCTTCTACCCCTCTTCCGCACTCGCACCCGACGCCCGCACCATTGCCAGGATGCTAGCCCGCACAGCCTCGGGGAGCTCCTCCCACCGCTCGACGATGAGGGCCAGTTCGGGGTCGATCGGAGCCAAATCTGCACCAACTGCGCCGTGGGAATCGCCATTCGCCATGTTTACTGCATTTCTTTCACTTTGTTCGAATCCGGCCCCCGCCACTTTTAAGTTGTTGCATTGCAACGGCTTACAGCGACAAGTGTCGCGGCTTCTAACGCGCGTCGTCCCAGTGTGCGGGGTGGATTGGCGAAGAGATCTTTCTACTTTACTCGGTCAAGCTCTCATCCATCGCGGAAAAAGCGGTATTCGTCCCAGTTTGGAGGGAGGCACCCTACCTCGCGAGCTAACTGGCCAACAGCAATCAGCACTTGTTGGTTGGTGGTCAACTTGCCGGGAATGGCATGTTGAGAATCAAGTGATGTTTAGTGGTCATTCTTTTGGCGTAGTGCCGTTGTAAACCATACCGTTTGCCCACCGTGCGGCTTCAACTAGACGTCAAGCATTTCGTTGGCCGTTAACACTACATCCTCGATTCGGATATTTGTCAACGTGTCGATGGAACTATCATCACGGTAGACACGAGCGCGGTATTGCAGTTCCTCTTCCAAGAAGTCTAGTGGCACTTCCAGTTCGCGGGATTGTTCGTTCGTGAGCCCCCTTCATAGGTGACTTCGTGATTCGGCTTCTTGCCAGTGATCCGATAGTGGTAGCCGCCCCAGTGGTTCCGATGCATGGCGTGAATGAAACCCCCGGCTGGGTTTGACCACCGTTCCGCCCGCTCGGGACTGAACGCATCGGCGCTAAAGCGGTGGTAGGGCAGCACGTCTGGACCGTAGCTGGGATAGCGAGCCAGTACCTGCCGCTCTCTATCCACGAACAGTTGATCGAACTGCACGCCGTTTGGGGTCTTGGCCTGCAGGATTCCGTTTCGATAAGGCTGCCAATCCAGTTCGAGCCGCCGGCCTCCACTCACGACGACTGGCTCCGACTCGAATGCTCGGTAAAACACCGGGGCGTTTGGGGAGCCGGAGTCCTTGTCGGTGAAAACGATCGCGTCATCGAGATGGTAGGTCCCGGCCCGCCAGAAGACAGTCGTAGGCTGGGTGCCGCGATGGGGCCTGTCGGACCTGGTCTTGCGCACGCCCAATTGAGCGAAAAGGTTCAACCACCATGCCGGGGTTGGCATCCGACCCGTTCGGTGCAACATAGTAATCCGCGGCCACCGTGTTTAGAGTGACAAAGGAGAATACCGCGAGCATAGCCATTCGGTTGATGTACATCATCTTTCTCGTTTTCTTTCCCGGCGATCTTCCAGCTTGACCACTCCCGTTCATCGCAAACGGCAATGCCCGATGCCGACTGCTCAAGCCGTCTAAGCTAGTTCTCGGCGGGGTTTCCAATGGCTCTGCGTGCATGATTTCTACGACCATCGTGGAGCACGATTCCCACTGGCCTTTGGGAGAAGTTTGCCCGGGATGCCTTGTTCGGGAGTCTCGATCGGCCCGCGAGTGATCAAGCAGTCGGGCTGTAGCGACCACGCCATCTGCTTAACCGGCTCTTCGCCTTTTCCATCGATGAACAAGACGTCGATCTGGCCGTAGCTGGTGAACAGTTCCTTGATTTGCGCCTGATTGAGTTTCACGAGAGATTCTTGCGTGTTCGGGTCGATCGGCAGCTCTCGACGGCGCACCTCGTAACCGTTTTGGTGCATCCAGTGAAAGTCTTCGGGCGAAACATAAAAACCGACGCCGAGACCTTGTCGACGCATGGCGTCGACGTAGTCTTTTACAAGATCCTACTTATAAATGGCGTGGTCGTGATGTCAAACCCTGTGGTCTCTGTGTCCCACATGCAGAAACCGTTGTGGTGCTGGGTGGTGAACACCACGTACTTAGCGCCACTGATGTTGGCAAGTTCCGCCAGTTCGTCGGGATTCCATTGGCGGGGATGAAAGGTCTTGGGCAGTTCGTCACAGTACCACTGCTTGTAGTCGTCCGACGAACCGACCAGGCTGTGGCTGATCACGCTGCCGACCTGGCTATCGAGGCTCCAGTGGACGGACAACTCGGATCTCGCCTTGTAGCCACTCCAGTCATTCGGGCCGGTTGTCGAGCTTCTGGGCAGGTTTGTCTTGGGGCTGCGCCTGGGCGACATCGGTACAGAATGCCGCGATCAGGCTGCAAATCACGTAACTTGATCGGGGTGTAAGCCTTGGTGAAACCGGTAACATCGTATCTCCAATGCGATACGGTCAGGGATGGATTCAATTCGAACGGAGATTGGGAACGGCCTGGCGAGAACTCTTCCATATTTTTACTTTGCCTATGTCGTTGCTTGCAGGAGGACCGTCGGTACTCCGTCCGCTACGTATGTCACTCTCCAGTTGCTTCAACAGTTCTTGCACCACTTCTGGTTTCTGGATGTAAAGGTTGTGTTGCTCACCAACATCCGTCTCCATGTTGTAAAGCTGCCCTTCAGGAGCATCGCTCGAGACCTGATTCTCCCGAGGCGATGTCCACCCGCCCGAGCCTCGCGCCAGGACAAGCTTCCATTTGTCGGTGCGGTAGGCGAAGTGGCCTGAAATCGAATGATGAACCACGCCAGACCGCGTGGATGCAATTGGCTCTCCAGAGAGTGCCGGCAAAAAGCTGACACTGTCCTCGCAGGTTCCGGTCGGGGTGTCCGTGCCGAGGGCGTCCGCCACGGTGGCAAATAGATCGGTCAGGCAAATCAATTGATCGCAGTGCGATCCCGGCGCAACCACTCCGGGCCAGCGGACGACGAACGGGATTCGGTGACCACCATCCCAGATGTCTGCCTTTGAGCCTCTTAGGTTGGCGCTTACCAAGTGCCCTTGCTCCGCCAGTTTCTCAATACCGGCTGCTTTGGAGCATCCGTTGTCACTGGTGAAAATGATGAGCGTGTTGTCGCTCATACCTAGCTCTTCAACGGCCTTGCAGACTTCCCCCACCACGTGGTCGGTCTGCATCACGAAGTCGCCGTAAGTGCCAAGTTCGCTTTTCCCCTGCCACTCGGGCGAAGGCACAATCGGGGAGTGCGGTGAGCTGAGTGCGAAGTACAGGAAGAAGGGTTCATGGGCGTCCGTTCGCGAATGCAGGTACTCGACGGCCTTATGCTGCAAGCGGGGAAGCATGTGTATCACCTCGTCATATTCTACGACGCGATCGTCCTCGATCACTGCTTGCATGTGGCCTGAGTGGTGAAAACCATGGTAGTGATCGAAGCCGCGATTTACCGGCCCATCGGGGATCGTTGACCCGACAGGGGGAAGGTTCTTTTTTGCCATATGGGGGGAGGTTTTACCAGTCTCCGGATCACAGTATTGAAAGTCTATGTGCCACTTGCCGAGGGCCGCGGTGACGTAGCCCTGCTGTTTGGCGAAACCCGCGACGGTCGTACGATCTGGGGCAATCAAGCTCGGTGCAAAGCCCTGAACGACTCCGCCCTGCAGGCGTGTCCGCCAGGCGTATCGACCGGTCATTATCCCATAGCGAGTGGGAGTGCAGACCGATGAACCGGAATGGGCGTCGGTAAATACCATTCCTTCGGAAGCGAGCTTATCGATATTGGGCGTGGGGATCTTGCCATGCACGGGGTTCAGGCAGTGGACGTCTCCGTAACCGAGGTCGTCGCAGATGATGTAGACGATGTTGGGAGCCGCAGCAGCCGCGACCGCCGACGCCAAGGTAGACAATAGGGCAGTTAAAGTGGAGTAGATGCGATAATTCACCTGACCAGTACCTTTCTCTTACATTCATCAATCTGCAACCGAGGAGCCAACGCCCGCTAACAACTCTAATGACAGCGTGTATTCATTGCTTATCCCAACTCTGTGGTGGGTTTTTTTTGTACGCCGGCGAGGCGTCTTCTTCGGGGAACTGCGCTGCCACTTGCATCAGCTGCTGCTTGGCTTCAACTACGTCTGGAGCTGAAGAATCGATCAAATTGTTCTCTTCCCAGAGATCCTCCTGCAAATCGTACAGCTTGACCGGTAAGCGGTCTGAGTCGATCCAAAGCTTATAGCGTTTATTGCGGATCACTCGCTCGTCGTAGGTCAGCTCCGGATGCACCCTGCCATCACGAAGGACGGCCGGTCCTCCACCCATGGACAGGATCCAGTCGCGAGGGGAGTCATTGGTCAAGCCGAGGATCAAAGGCGCAAAGCTCTTGCCATCGACGACGCGGCCCTCGGGCAGGGTGCCACCGCCTAGTTCGGCAAATGTTGGCAAGAGATCTGTAAAGTCAACTAGGGCATCCGAAGTGATGCCTTCGGGAACCAGGCCCGGGCAGCTCACGATGAACGGCTGAGCTACCCCGTTCTGTTCGTACAACGAGTGCTTTCCTCCCGGTACGTTTCGACCGAGACGCGTATTATTGCCGAAGCCTCCCCTGCCTGTCCCATTGTCGGTCGTGAACAGGACGATGGTATTGTCGCGGATTCCTTCTTCTTCCAAGCTCCTGAGCAGCCTGCCGACCAGTTTGTCGGTGTATTCGACCATGCCAATAAACTGTTCCCGCTTCGTTTCCTTAGCCTTGCTATCGGGCGTTTTAGTTAACGGAAAGTGCGTTAATGCCATTGCGTAATACAGCAGCATCGGGCGGTCTTTGTTTTCGCGGATGAACTGGATCAGATGGTCACAGTAAACATCGGGACCAAAACGATCCTCGTAAGTGCGGGAGCCTTCGGCTGGCGTATTGATGTAGGGGTGCCAGTACCGATGGCTGCTGCGCGGGTTGCCCGTCTCGAAACCCGTCCACATGCACCAATCGTCAAATCCGGCTTCGTCCATAGCTTTCGGCTCGACGCGAAAATCGTCGATTTGCCACTTGCCTGCCGCACACGTGGCATAGCCGGCATCGCGGAGAACATTGGCAAACGTAGTGTTCCAATTTGGGTCGAAGTGCGCACCCGCTCCCCAACGAGGTACGTCCCAGTGATTGGTCCAGCCATGGCGGAAGGGATATTGGCCGGTGAGCAGCGTCACCCGTGTCGGCGTGCACTGGGGCATGCACCAGGCGTTGTTGAACTTCATGCCACTGGCAGCGAAGTCATCGATGTTCTTGGTCTCGACATTTTCGGCGCCGTAGCAACTGATCCACTCCTTGCCAAGATCGTCCACTAGTATGAATAGGATGTTCGGTTGGCTTGGCGCTTCTTTGGCCGCAACGGGTAGACACCCTATGCCTGCAAGCAGCATGCTTAAGATACGTATAACCATGTTGTTCTCAAAAAGTCGTGTAATTTGGATCCTTCTCAAACAGAGATGGCTTGGCGCAAGGAAATGTTGTGGTTGCTCCTGGCTATCGCTGGAAGACACTACCAGTAAATTGGCATACTTACATGGCTTGACTTTAGGGCGCGTGACTACGAGTCCGTCCTTTTCGGTGTGCCAGGCCACACCAACTCTACTGCCCAGCAATCGGACTTTAGATACACGATGGCCGGCCAACGAATTGATTTGCACCTGTTCTTCGGGCCAGGAAAGCAAGATGCAGTATACCTGGCTGCCATCGGCGGAGCGAGTGAATCGAATACTGTTCGCATCGATCGTATGCTTGCCGGATGGATTATTGGTCCCCGACGCCTTGTCGAGTTTCTCCTGGTACTGTTCCCAGGGGCGCGTGCCGTAGATTGGTTCGCCATTGAGGTCCAACCACTCGCCCATGGCTAACAGCCGCCGCTGCATGCCTTCAGGAATGGTGCCATCGGCCTTCGGGGCAATTTTCAGCAGCAGGTTGCCGTTCTTGCTGACCACATCGCACAGCAGATGAATGAGCGCGGTGGGCGACTTGTAAGCGTCCCGCTCTTCTTCGGCCTGCAGGTATCCATAGGAAGTGCCGAGCGTGGCTGGGTTCTCCCACTTGGGGCCAACCTGCTTGATCTGCATGTTGTCTTTCTCACGGCATCCCAGCTCCACCGGCCAGTTTGGATGGCCCCCGAACCTCTCTTCCATCCACGGGTAATGGTGTTTCGGATCGTTGTAGAAATTACTGGGTGTATGTTCGGCGTAACCATAGCCACCCTTCTTGTAGCCCATCACGCTATACGGCCCCCAATGAATAAAGATGCCGAACTTGGCGTCGTCGAACCATTGCGGCACGGGGTAGCCGTCCATAGACTTCCAGTCGGCCGTGTACTTTGCCGGCGTCGATGTTGGCTCGGCTTCTTCTGCTTCCTGTGGCACGCTGTTGACGGCCGCAGAAGTGACCTTCACCCGATTTAGCACCGCCTCGGGGGCACTTGTTTTGAACTTTAATTGAACCGCGTATTCCGCTGGCAGGGCAGAAAGGTCGAGCGTGGCAGGAGTCGCCTTGAACACCTTGGCGAAGCCTGGGATTCTCGAGTAATCTTCCTCGACCGTTCGCCACTCGGTCAACTCGTCGATTGTCCCATCGCCGTCGACATCGACGCCCGCCTGCAACTCTTGCTGGGACTCGATCGCCAAACCGGATGTGGCTTTCGAAGATAGGGATTTATCCGAGACATGAGGATCGCCCACGGATTCTGCCTGTGCGACTTCGATGCAACTGATGGCGACCACGAAAGCCAACATGAACAGCGATAAGAGGGCTGATACCACCGCCATATCCAAATTGTATATTCGAAGCCCGCTCTCCTCTCGTTGGGTGGGTCGTTGTCGAGACATCAGAAAGATGCGTTTCCCCATCGCACCTACAGCAATAGCTCAAGCCGTGAGCATTGCTGCGGATGTTCTTCATGTTTGGCGGTGCGACGCCGAGAATCGACCCGTGCCTTGCAACAGCTCTCTAACGCGCGATGCTAGCTTCTGGCTCAATCTCAAGCCGCGCACCCGAGAACACAACGTGGTCATGGACATCTGCGCCGAGACTTGCTGAAACAAGTGTCAGAAATCTGGCTTCCGCCGGAATCGGGACGTCGATCTCGACGAAATGGCCGTCATAGCGAAGACCACTGGATGCGCGTTCCTCGTCGACGCGCACCGAATAGACGGCTGCTTGTTTTGCCACATCAACCGGCTGGCCATTAAGGTACGCCGACAGTACACGCTCCTCATTGCTCACGACTACGATAAGATTGGCAAGGGCTTTTGTTCTGCTGGTCTCCACGGGCAACTCACGATCATTAATTCCTGCGCGGTCCGAAACAAATCGCATTGCCCTACCTGTGAGTGCACCCGCACGTCGGATTTCGTCCAAGTCGAAAGTTAATAGCTCGTTCGAAGAGAGACCGACCCCTTCCTCAATCTTCGACGGCTTTCCCAGGACAAGCGAGTGGTCGGCGTTCGTACTATAGGGCAAATCTTCACCCGTTGTACGAATTGGTATGCCAAGATTCGAGCGGTACGTGTCGTTACTTGGGAGCCCCACGACGGCCGAGCCACCCCCACCCACGTTCGAGAAATTGAAGAGCACACCGTCTTCTGCGAGGCATACATCCAGGTCCAAGCCGCCATCGTGAACAGCAGCGACGCCTAAATCAATTGTTTCGGCAGCCGCTTGATACGTGTCGCTCAACATTGCCTCGGTAAGCGACTGGGACTGGCAGTCATCAAACAAGTTTCCTAGGAAGATTGTCTGTTCCTGGTATAGCTCTCGATGAGCGGTCGGCATCCGAATGGGATAGTCTTTTCGATGGGGAACATCTATGGACGTCACAGATTGATCCTGGTCTAGCCGAATTGAGTCGCCCGCGACGAGTTTAATGCCCCCCCCCGAAGTCCTCACAAACTGCGCCGAGGGCATTTCATACAGGTGCCCCTCGAAGACATGTACAGCAACCTGTCGATTCGATGCTGAATTCTCTACATCCACACCAAAATGCCCTGGCCCGGTCTTGAGGACGCCGGCTGGCGTCTCGGTGCAAAAGACCGGGGAGGCAGAGGGGACGACAGCGGTAAGCCTGCCGGAGAACAGCTTCCCTCCACCTTCAGAACGAATCACGTAGACGGCCGGTCCCTGGAGGATAACGCTGACGCCACTTCGGTAGGTTACCTGCAGCAGGCCTTCTTCGATTCTAATCTCCTGTCCAACACGTAAACCGCGCGTCGGTGGCGTTTCTGGGTTCTCTGCCACCTGCCATTTGACTCCCTGCGTCGACTCGATCCTCGCGACGACCTCTTCGGGGACACTCCACTCCCACGGTATGGACAAGAATTGTGGAGGGCCATGCACGATAACTGCCGCCAGTATGCCAACGCCACACCCCAGACCAACCCCCAGTGCCAGCAGAACAGCCGCAGCCCGCAGCGGAAACACGCGTGCCGTGTTCAAAAAACCATCCCAGTATAGTACCGTCGATGGTTCATCCTGCCCGGGTGCAACTGCTACTTCAGGAGAGCTCTGGAGTTCTCGTTGGACAACTTTCCGACAGAACTCACTAGTCTGCTCCTGCGACACCAAAGCCGCGTGCAGGTGGGCCACTTCTTCGTACATCTCACGCGCGCGCACGTCATTCGCAATCGCATGCTCTAGCTGTCGGACCTCCACTTCGTCTAGCGGTTCATCAAAGCTCCGCTGAATCAGTTTTTGAAGATCCAAGGGGAGGTGTGGATGGCCATTATGCTTGCTCATGCCACCTTCTCCTCTGAGAGAGTCCTCTTGATACACCGGAGCAACGATTGCCTGATGCGCCGCAGAGAGTTGCACACGCTCGCCTGCGAGCGATCCAAGAGTTTGGCCGTTCCGTGGGAGCCAAGCCCGTGAGTGTAACGGCAATCGATTAGCTTGCGGTCGGTATCCGCCAGCTTTGTTACGCATTCTCGCAGTGCGGTGCAGCGAGCTTCGATCGATTCATCGGATAAGCCGCACGCATCATCGACCAGTTGATCCATCATCTCCTGCTTGAAGTACAGCTTGCTCCGCCGTTTGTAATTAATGAAAGTTAACGTCTCGTACTTGGCCAGTGCGGCCATCCAGCGAAAGAAATCCGTGCCGGGCTCAAAGTCGCTGTAGTTTTCCCAAGCGGTAACTGCAGTCTGTTGCAGTACGTCTCGAGCATCCTCGGAGTTGCGCAACATGCTAACCAGCATGCCAAACAGTCGCTGCTGGGTTGCACCGAACAACTCCGCAAATTCTTCTTCTTTTGAAGGCATCGCTCGAGTCTCGGCGATCTAGTAAGACGAGGAGAAATAGGAGACAAGATACTTCTACGGGTACACTTCCTACCTATATAAGCTGCTTGCGTCGCATTTTTAACTCACAACTTTCGCCTTTTCGTGGAAATTTCCGAGGCGGAATCAACGGTGGCGGTCAAAGTGCCGCCCAAATGAAGGGATGGTCCAAAGTAGCGGCACGATTGTTTACGCGGACATGGTCCGCAAATCTCAGCTTTTTTCAGATTTCTGGATGTAAATGGTGTCCTGACTGTCTTTAGCGGTGTAGGAGAGGCTCAACGTTTGCGACTCACTGCAAACAGTTGATTCACGGACAGCCGTCGCCCCTGAGTTCAGGGCTTTTCACCTTTGGCGACCAGGTGGTGGTTCGCTTTACTTTTTCCAATTGGTCTGACCTCGACTAGATGTAAGGCGAGTGCATGCCTCGTGTGCTCGTCATGGTGGCTCCGTTCCCAACAGGGCTAACTGCGCAGCGGAAACAGTCGGTCGCGAGTGCCTGGCATCCGTCGTTGGGAAGTTCACTTGCGGATTCGCGTATTGAAGCTCCAATCCCGAGGTGAGTTACGAATTTATGCGGATGTAGCATGCATGAACGAAGGCTCACATGCTTACCAGCCGCCACGAGTGCTGTCGTACCCGAATGGCACCCAGCATGGACCTTTTCTGAATCGATGACCAAGGAGATATCCACTTATGAAACCTACCTGCACCGCAGCGACTATTGTCGTCTCTTTGCTCTTCAGTGTGGGGCCGGCCCAGGCAGTTCTAATTGGCCATTGGAAGTTGGACGAGACCTCCGGAACTACCGCCGTCGATAGCGTCAATGGCAACAATGGCGTCTACGTCGCTAGCGACGATCCAGAACCCGGCTGGCAGACTGGACTTATTGGAGGTGCTGCCGGACTGAACGACGAGGACAATGATATGCAAGAGTATTTCTCCATTGCTTCAATTCCGCAGATGGCTGGGGCCACGCAACTCACGGTTTCGATCTGGTTCAATCAGAACGATGGTCCCAATTCCAATAACGGAAACAACGGGTTGACTCGCGTTAGGAACCTTAGGCTTGACACCACCGGTACTAGCGATCGTACGGCAGGAATGAACACCGAAAGCGGACATATCGATGCCCGTATTAACAGTGGCAACGGCCAAGTAGACGGCGGCAGCTTCTCCAGCGATCCTGGGTGGCACCATGCATTGATGGTCTGGGATGGAACCGATGACTCTGGCGGTGAAGGTACTGGCATAACGAAACTCTACTTCGATGGTGAATTGGCCAACGAAGTAAGTCACACTGCGGCGGCCGCCATGATAACCGCTAGCGGAGAATGGTGGATTGGCGGCGTCGATTGCTGTGGTACTACCCGCGGTTGGACCGGCGCACTCGACGATTTGGCAATGTGGGACGAGGTTCTCCCGCCCGAGCTTGTTACGAACCTCTATTACGATGGCCTGTTTGGCATTGATGCAGCGACAGTCTACGCCGATTTTTCTACCGACTATACGCCTGGTGACGTAACTGGAGAAGGTCTGGTCAATTCTGCTGACATCGATGTGATTCGGCAGAATTTCGGTCAAGCCTTCGGGGCTCGAACTGAAGGCGACCTCGTAAACAACAACTTCATCGATCTCGACGACTACCTGCAATGGAAGCTAGCAGTTAAGGACCCCGAGGGGCTGGCGGCAGTCAAAGGCTCGGTGCCGGAACCTACCGCATTGATCCTAGTTTCCACCGTTGCATCTCTCTATTTCCTCCGTCGCCGCGTCTGACGCAACCAATTGCTTCTCTGCCCTTACAAGCAAGTCTCATTCACAACGAAGGCACAACGCAATGTACTTACCAAGCGTTTCACCCTTTTTGGCGATAGTCCGTGTCGGCATGCCAGTGCTGATCATAGGCTTCGTAGCGGCACTCCCCGTGGTTGGACAGACCCCGGTGGCTCATTACACATTCGACGAAGGGCTCAATGACTACACTGTAGACATTGCCATTGACAGCGTGAATGGAAACAACGGCGTCTGGCAGAACACCAACACGGACGGTCTGAGCTACGCCATTGGGAGGATTGGCGGAGCTGTGAGTCTAAGGGGTAACGACGACGATTACTTTGTGATTCCTTCGATCTCACAAATTGACGGTATTGAACCGACGCCGGCAGGCACTGCAGAACTAGGGGTTGGTATCACGATTTCGGCTTGGACGTATGTCGACGATGATGCACCATCTGGCTACAAGGGGATCTTTAAGAGCCGGGAAGTAACGGATCTGTCGTCCGCGGGCGAGCAAAGCGGACAAGACTGGGGACTTGCATGGGAGGGTGGGGATCACATTGACGCCCGTATATCAGGGAGTCAGAGCGACTCCAATGCGGACTCCATCACCCGAAACCAGTGGCACCACGTCGCCATGGTGTGGGGTAACGTTGATTCCGAGGCCAGCTTCATTCCGCCTTCGCAAATTGTGTATGTCGATGGTGTCAGGCAAGATGCATTCATCGAAGACACGGGCATCTGGCAGATCATCTCCAGCGGATCCTGGCTCATTGGAGAAGACACGTGTTGCGGAGGTCGCGAAATCAATGCCTTGCTGGACGACTTGGCCATGTTCGATGTGGCAATGTCGGACAGTCAGGTCTCAACACTCTACAACAACGGTCTGCTCGGCATCGATGCCGCCGGAAATGCCACCGGAGTCTTCGAGCCGGGCGACGTAAACGAGGTAGATGGTGTCACGATCGCCGACTTTCAGATCATCCGCGACCATATTGGCCAGCAGGTGAATGCCAGGAATCTGGGGGACCTGAATGGCAACAAGGAAGTCGACCTCGACGACTTTCGGATGTGGCTTGATGTGGCGCCACCAGCCTTGGCGGCGGAGGCTTTGGCCAGCATGTCGACGGCCGTACCGGAACCGAAGACCCTTCTGCTCGTACTAGCCGCCACTACTGTCGTCTGTGTGGGACGTCGAGGCATCCACTCCTGATAGGCGTTTCGTTGCCGGATCACAAGCATCTCTTCAAAGTCGACTCCTCTTCATAGGTGATATACAAAATGATTGTCCGGACGATATTGCCCGTGCTGCTTATGACAGGAATTTTCCTACCGCGCCTTATTCAGGCTCAAGACCTAAAGCTCAGAGTCAATCGAGCAACCGGCGCACTACAACTGACTGGTTCAAGCGAGACCGTTGTCGGTTTAGCGGGCTACCAGATCAACTCGACCCTGGAGACACTCAACCCTGACCCGGGTGTCTTCACTGGCCTTCACTCTATCGATTCGGACTGGGTCCTAGCTGGGCCACAGCTACCAACGGGGATCGCCGAGTTTAATGAGAACGGAGATCCCGCGGTTGTCACAGCTGTTGATAACTCCATTACACTCGACCTGGGTAACCTGTACGATCCTGATGCTGCACAGATTAACGGAGGATTTGGATTCAATGTCGAACTTAACGACTTGACACTTCACTATGCCGACACCAGCTTCGAGTCTAGCAGGATCGGCATTGTTGAGTACTACGGCGATGGGGATCTCAACACGATTGGCATCACCGTCGACTTAAGTACTGGTAGCGCCTTTATCGAAAACGAGTCGACCTTCGATCAGACAATTATCGGCTATGTCATCAAGGCCTCGACTCCGGGAACTCTTAACACGAGTTTAGCCACTTTTAATGGTCTGCGAGACGAGACTGGGGGTGGCAGCTTTGAGCCACCCGCGAGTCTTGACGGCAGCAACCTGGCCGAGTTGGATCCAACCGAAGATGGCATAGCGATCAAAGCGGGGCAATCCTACGATCTCGGTACGATCGGGGGCATCGTCGATGATCTGAGTGTTACCTTTCTCCTGGCCGGTGCGGGCGAGTCCAGTAGAACCGGATTCGTCAAGTACGTAGCTGCTCAGAACAGCCCGGGTGATTTCAACAGCGATGGCATCGTCAACATCGCGGACTACGCGGTGTGGCGTAACAATCTCGGCGCAGCAGACGAAACAGCCCTCAACTTTAATGGCGATGGTGGTGGAGTGACCACCGATGACTACCAATTATGGAAGGACAACTTTGGTGCCGGGTCGATGTCGGTGGCTGGACTTCAGTCCAACCGGCAAGCCGTGCCAGAACCTTCGATGCTGTACATCGTTGGGGCTGCCCTATTCGGAACAGTCTACATAGTAAACCGTCGACGCTGCGATCATCGAGTGGCATCGGCATAGGCTAGTGATCGGGCCATGGTGGCGTGTGGGCAGCCACCACCATGGCCAACACCGTCGCAGGTTGGTGCATTCCAACCTGCGGCGGGTATTGAAACAGTTTAACCCAATTCAGTCGTTGTTGACGAAAGTTGCCTTAGGAGCAAACCGGAATGACAAGTTGCTTTCATTCAGTTCGATACGCAAATCATCGGACGTCCACAGGCTTCACACTAGTTGAGCTATTAGTAGTAATTGCGATCATCGGTATCTTGGTCAGCCTCTTGCTGCCCGCAGTACAGGCGGCCCGCGAGGCAGCTCGACGCACGCAATGCCAGAATAACCTTAAGCAAATTGGCCTGGGTATCCTGAACTTCGAATCGGCTCTTTCTGAGTTGCCCGCTGGTTCTAAAGTAAAGGTGCCGGACTACTGTGGGGGCAACCAATGTCGCGGAATTCCCCTACCCATTCTCATCATGCCCTACCTGGAAGAAGGGCTTTTGCCCGACATCCTGAAGCAGCGATTGGACGCAAGGAACGGCAATGGAGGCGCCTGGGGATTGATTGCAGCGGATGAAGGCGACGACGTTGGAAACACGCGCATCGAAGCCTACGTCTGTCCCAGCACGCAGAATTGGCCTGGCATCTTGCCTCGTCTCGACTACGTCCCCGTGGTGGGAGGGCCTGGCGACACAAGTATCGGTTATCACCCACGGGATCCAAACAAGCAGCCGATCGCGATTAACGCGCGAGGCAGAGTTTATTCCAACGGTCCCTTCAATATGGGCGTCGCGATACCCCTGAGAAGGGTACTGGACGGCACAAGCAACACCTTCGCCGTAGGAGAGAGCGTCAGCGCCACTCGGTACGGGGCTGGACCTGGCTACGGCACCGATGAGGGAGGGCCGAGCGCATGGTGGTTTGGCGGGTCATGTGCTCCCCAGTTTGCAAGCGATTACTCGGGGCATCACTATCGTGGATTGCGAAGCACCTACAAGCCCATCAATTCCCACCTCACTGATCCCCAAACACAGGCCGATCAACAGAACGATGCCTGCTTCAGCAGTGATCATCCTGGGGGGGCGCAGTTTGTCTTCATCGACGGTCACGTTGCTTTCCTGCAGGAAAGTATTGACTATGACGTCTATCAGACCTTGGCCAGCTTCGCTGGTGGAGAGGTGATCCAATCTGATGAGATTTGATCTCTCGCAGATCATGTAGGCTGTCAACTACAGGTCGCCTCAGTGAACGTCGTCACCACTCAAGCCTTCATCACAATCGCACATGACACCACGAATACCACTTGTTGCATCTCAAATAGCTCCGCGCTTCGCTTTCCTGATTAGCAGCCTACTACTAGTAGCCGGCTGCGATTCGGGGCCAGATACCGCCCAGGTTTCGGGGCTGATTGTTTTCGATGGCGAAAAGGTACCAAAGGGAACTATCAGCTTCTACCCGGTTGGCGGAGGTAGACCAGCCTCGGGCCAGATTCAATCCGATGGCACCTACAAGCTTTCTACATTCGACCCGGGTGACGGTGCGCTGTTGGGGGAGCACAAGGTGGCGATCGAATCGAAAGAGGTTAGCGGCAATGCACCAAAGCCAAAGTCTCTAAAGGAAGAAGTCGCGAACCCCGGCGCCAGCGCCGTATCGAATACCACCGTCACATGGATTGTTCCAGAAAAATACGCTGCCGTAGCAACATCTGAACTGACTGCTACGGTGAGCGAGGGTGACAACAAGATTGATTTCAATCTGCCGTAGGCGAGGTCTTTTCGGGGTCGCTATACGAACGAGGAACTCCACACTGTTGTCGTGATGCCAAGGTCGGATGGTAGACCACTCAGGCGATCTCGCATTACTTGAAAATTAATCGATCAGACCAGCAATTGCAGGCCAACTCATGCGTTGTTTCGAACATACTCACCCAGCCGCCGTTTTGAGGCACACCTTGGGGCGGCTCATCCAGGTGGAAACTCTGCGATTGCTAGCGGTGGTGGCGATTTGCGCGCACTTTGCTGGCGACAGCCACGCGCATTCCCTTCGCTCTCCCGATGGTAGAGTCGAATTAGATGTCTCCCTTGTAGACCGAAACACGGACTCCCTACTTGAGTACTCGGTAACATTCAATGGTCATCAAGTTCTTGACGAATCAACTATTCGATTCATCACAGCCGAAGGAAGCACTATCGGCGAGAGCCTTCTCACACAAGGAGATCCGCCGCTGTCATCACACGACAGCACCTGGCAACCTGTCTATGGCGAACAGAACACCATTCGCGATCACTACAACCAACTCACCCTGAACTGCGTCGACGAAAGCTCAGACTGCGAGATACAGTTCGAGTTTCGGTGTTATGACGCTGGAATATCGTTCAGAGCGACTATCACACCACCTGAAGACTCAGAGTCTATCCATATCGCCTCGGAACGATCCGAGTTCAGATTTACTAAGGACCACGCGGTTTGGTGTACCCAAAGACCTCAAGGTAGTTTTGAGGCAAAAAAACTGAGCGAGATCTCCGGCACCGTAGAGCGGCCTCTTACCATGAAGCTCAGCGATGATATCTACGCAGCGATTTTGGAAGCCGGGTTAGTCGACTATGCAGCAATGAAGCTGCGGCGACAAGAGGGGCGCGACAATTGTCTGGTCACATCACTGCTCAGCGATGTAAAGGCCAAGGGTGAGCTTCGCACACCTTGGCGGGTTGTCATGGTTGGAGCTAGTCCGGGCGACTTGCTGGAAAACAACGAACTTGTGATGAATTTGAGCGAACCCTGTGCAATTGCTGACACCTCGTGGATCAAACCGGGGAAGGTACTACGTGAAATCACGCTGACAACTCGAGGGGCAAAAGCCAGTGTCGACTTTGCAGCTAAACACAACTTCCAATATGTAGAATTCGATGCTGGTTGGTATGGGAACGAAAATCACAACGCATCGGATGCGACCACAGTAACACTCGATCCGAAGCGATCAGCAGGACCACTAGATCTGCCTCACGTCATCGAGTACGCGGACGAACGTGGGATTGGAATCATTGTGTATGTCAATCGCCGAGCGTTGGAGAAGCAACTGGACGAAATTCTTCCTCTATATGAAAAGTGGGGGATTAAAGGAGTCAAGTATGGCTTTGTGAATACCGGCTCTCAAGAATGGATGAGCTGGTTGCATAACGCCGTGCGAAAGGCCGCAGACCACCATTTGATGATTGATGTGCATGACGAATATCGGCCGGTAGGGTACTCTCGCACCTACCCTAACCTGATGACGCAGGAGGGTGTCCGTGGAGATGAGGCCGCGCCGTCGAGTGAACAAGCCATCGTGACGCTATTCACGAGAAACCTAGCCGGGGCAGCAGATCACACAATTTGCTACTTCGACCCTCGGGTAACGGAAAAATGGACCCACGGCCACCAACTCGCTAAGGCAGTTTGCACCTATTCACCATGGCAATTTATGTTTTGGTACGACACCCCATTGTCTCCTAAGCCCCCTGGGAGACATCGGACTTCGATTATTGCGACTCCTGAACTGGAGTTCTTCGCGAAGGTCCCAACGGTGTGGGATGAGACACGAGTCATCAAGGCTGAGATCGGAGAATTCGTTGTGATTGCCAGACGCAGCGGCCAAGACTGGTTCGTCGGCTCCATGAACAACGGCACGAAGCGCGAGATAGACGTGCTGTTTAACTTCTTAGAGGAGGGACTGCAATACCGTGCGCGTGTCTACCGGGATGATCCTAGTGTTGACACTCCGACGAAAATCCGGATTGAGGATCATCTGGTAGAAGCAGATGAGAGCCTCGATGTCCGGTTAAAGTCGCATGGTGGGCAGGCGGTGTGGCTCACGCCGTCAAGCCGCCTCGCGAAGGCTGTTCAGCCCCAACCTGATTCCCAATCAAGTTCTACTTCCAAGCTGCAAAACTGAACCACTGTCGAGGTTGTGTCCAGCAAGCCAATTTCGGGTAACCGTGCCAACTTCCGAGTGAATCAGTATCCGGGGAAGGTCGTGGTTCTCTTGAAACATGGTCAGAGCTTCGACATTGCTTGGCTGTCCCGGACGATCAACCTCTTGCACCATCGGGCAGTTGTCTCATGCAGGTGCGGTCGCATCGGCCGATACACCGCAGGTATTCTGCGAATTCGAGGTGGTGCCTCTACCGCCAGGAAGTCTAGACTTTTGGTTCCGGATGTGATTAGTTGCAGGTTATCCAACCAAGCAGTGCAGCAAAGCAAACTTCCGGAAATGTACACACTTTAAATCGCTTAGGCTCAGAAGCCAATTAGGCCTACCGCAAGTGCGCGTTCCAAATCAGCCGTGACTGGCCCAAGGCACCAGTTGGCCCAAGCAGATGCCTGCGGGGCGAAATGGCTTGGCGATTGGTTAGAATCTATCACCACCAACCGAGGTGGCGGGCGTTTACTCAGTTTCGTTGCGGTAGAGGGTAGACAGGTCGCTGCCGTCCAGGCCCAGGGCGGCGGTGTATTCGGCCAGGGCGGCGAAGAAGTCGCGTTGCGAGGCGACGAGCTCGGCAGCCGCTTCGGCCAGTTGTTGTTCGCGGATGTTCAGATTGAACAGAGTGTTCTGACCTTCTTCGTACAGCCGGTTTTCGGCCTCTTGCATACGCTGGGCAAGTTCCAGGTTCTCCGTGTTCTGACCGACTCGCTCGGCGGCCGCTGTCACGGCGGCTCGGGCGATCTGCACCTCGACGGAGATCTTGTCTTCGGCGAACTCGGTCTTGGCGCGAAGCTGAGCCTGCTTGCCACGAACCTGTCGCAGTTTGCCAAGAGCCTTGCGGCGTTCCAGCGGCACCGACACGGTGAGGATGGCCTCGAGTTCGGTTTCCGATTTGTCGGCGTCTTTGGTGGGGGCGCCCATGTCCTGGGCGAGTTTCACACCTGCGTCCACGTCGGCGAGCGTTTCGTTGACCGCTTGGCTGCGGTCGACAGAGAGTTGCCGGCGGACAATGGCCAGCTCGGCCAACTCGGGACGATTCGCCAGGGCCAGTTCCACGTCGCGTCCCAGGGTAGCTTCCTCGGGAACTTCGACCTTGGGAAAGCTGCCGGAAAGTGTTTGGTCGACCACCAGTGGGGTACCGGCGCTATCGCGGAAATAGAGTGAAAGCTTGGCGGCGGCTTGCGTGAGCTTTTGCCTGGCGGCCGTGCGCTTTGCTTCACGGGAGACAATGATCCTGCGATTGTCGACGATATCGATCTGTGCCTTCTCGCCAAGCTCCACCTGCCGTTTCAGGTACTTGGCCCGGTCCAGGCCCAGTTCCAAAAGGTTCTCGGCGATCTTCAGGTTCTCGCAGGCGGCGACCCACTCCCAGTAGGCCTGAATGCCGTCGCGGACGGCCAGAATGAGTTGCGAGCGGATATACGGCTCGACGCGGTTCTGCTCCAGCTGAGCACGCCATAGGTCGGCACGGTTCTTGTCGATGGTTCTGTCGCGGATGATTGGCGCGCGGAGCGACAGGGCGATCTCGCCGCCGTCGTTGGTTTCGCGTTCCTTGTACCACGGTTCGAACGACCCCCGCCCCAGGCGATAGCCGGCTCCCACCTGCCCGCCCCACATGGTGTTTCGCTTGACACCCCACTCATGCCAGTTGTTTTCGTAGTAATCCAGCGGCTGGACGTTGCTGTACCCGTCGAGCTTGTGGTCAAACGCTCCCCAGGCCGACAGTTGCTCGCCCGAAGCAATGATTCGAGTGGCTTCGGCCTCGCGGAGTCGCGGAAAGTGATTGCGGACGGAGGAGATGACTGCCAGCACCGAAGGCTCGCCCGGCGATGAGGGCTCGGGGGTTGGCGTTTCGATCAATTCAGCTGCTAGCTCTGGTGGCTGTTGCAGTTCGTCGCCAGTGGTTGTTACGGAATCCTCGGTTGCCCGTGGCAGGTCTTCCTCGAAGGACACCTGAGAGATTTGCTGGTCGTTGGTTGCCTGTTGCGCGACCTTGCTGCTGGCGGTGCTAGGTGTGTTGTTGTGCCAGGAGTAGGGCGGATGCGAACTCCGGCACCCACCAGCGACCACGCCGAGTGCTATCATCAGCCATAGATATCCTGCCCAGCTACGCACTTTTTAGGTGACCTCGAACCAAAACGATGAGAGCGGAGCTTCCGTTGCGACACTTACAACCTGCAATATCGGCATTATTGTGGGGGCCAAGCCATCCTGGTTTGTTCAGGCCGCAAACTCTAACAATTTGCGATCGTGTCAGCGAACGGAATTCAGATCTTGATCTTCGGTGGTTTTGGCTTTTCGGCATCCTGTTTCGATTTCAGGGCAGGGGGGAAGCCGTTCATTCGCCGCCAGATCTCGTAACCCAGCGGAACCTGATCGAGCAGAATCCAGCTATTGGCCTGCACGCCTTGACGCAGGTAGGGATACTCGGGCCAGGGGTCCTCTTCGGGGTCGGGGTCGGGAACGATCACGACCCGGAATTTGCCCATTCCGTTGTCGGTTGGGTCGACCAGGGCGACTTCCCCCCCAAAGGTGCCGACAGCCACCGAGGGCCAACCCGAAAACTGAATCGCCGGCCAGCCTTCGAACTGCAAGCGGACCTTGCGGCCCGGGGCAATCAACGGCGCATCGTTTCCCGCAACCCAAACCTGTACGGCAGGTTGCTCCGTTTTGGGAACGATGCGGCAGAGTTGGTCGCCCGGCTTCACAATCGAGGAGGAGTCGAACACGGTCAGATTCATGATGTAGCCGTCCCTGGGGGCGACCACCTCTTGGGTGCGTTGGACGGCCACCTTGCGTTGTTGATCGAGCAATTTCGACTGCTTTTGATTGATTTCTTCATCGGTCTTGTTGATGTCGATCTCGGCTTTCGCCACGTCGGCCCGGGCTTTCTCCAACTGCGACTGCACTTTGTTGATCTTCGCCTGCCATTCCTGGCGTTTCGACTCTCGCTCGTTCTTCTTGCCTTCCACGCCGTTCACTGCGTTGTCAACTTCCTGTTCGGCAACCTTCACGTAGGCCCGGGCATCGCGATACTTCTGCTCGGCTTCCTGTTGTTTGAGTTGTGACTCGATTCCTTCCTGGAATAGTGCATTCTTGCGATTGTAATCGGCCTCGGCCTGGGAGAGCTTTGCCAAGGTGGCGGTGAGCTTGTTTCGCTCGGCTTCCACCTTGTTTTGGGCCTGAAGTACAAAGCGGTCGTAGGCCTGCACCAGTTCGTCGCGAGCGGTCTGCATGGCCTCGAGCTCTTCGCTGGTGACGTCCACAATGCGAAGGTTGTTGTCTCTCAGTTCTCGGGCCCGCTCCAAACGGCTTTTTGCTACACGGATTTCTGATTCGACATTGGTCACTTGCTGCTCGAGCCGCGAAAGGTAAAGGGGGTCTTGGTCCTCGATTCGGAAGAGCAACTGCCCCTTCTCGACGTAAGCGTTTTCCTGCACTCCCTCGCCACGTTCGGCGATTCGACCCTTCACCGGCGCTTGAACGGATTGTGGACGTTCGAACGGGTCGAACGCGATCACATCGCCCCGTCCCCGAATCGACTGCTGCCAGGGGGCAAACAGCATGGCCACTACCAGTAAGAACATGGTGACTAGCAGCGCTTTGCCGAGTCGCCTCACCAGTCGCCCAGCGCGGGCCAATCGCAGAGCGGGAAACATCTCCTCGTTGTACGCGGCATCTCCCAACACCCGAGGCTTCGACACTCTTTTGGCTAGATTACTCATGGCGATGTTTGTTGCTCCGTTAGGCAGCTTGGCGCTTGCGTAACCAGAAGTGGCGATCCAGACGTGCCGCAATTTCCTGCCGAGTGGTCATCACAATCAAGGTCCAGCTTTGCTCCGCCGACAGTAGCGTGGCCAGCACCTTATCGAGTTGCTCCTCTGGCAGCGAGTCGAGTATGCCGTCGATAACCAGCAACTCGGGGTCGCCGGCGATCGCGCGGGCAATCATCAGCAGTCGCTGCTGATTCGATGAAAGGGGCCTGCCCGTGGGCAGCAACCGTTGATCGATGCCATCGGGCAGCGTGATGATCGACTCCAGCAGCCCGGTTTGCTCCAGGGCGTGGCGTACGTGGCTGCTGGTGATGTAGGGGCGACCAAGTCGCAGATTTTCGGCGATGCTGCTATCGATGATCTCGGTCTCACCGGCAATCGCCACGGCTGCCCTCAACAGGTCGGGGCGGAGGTCTGTTGGATCGCAGTCGCCGATCTCCAGTTGTCCAGCGACCGGCTGTTCCAGGCCATAAATCATCCTCGCCAACGTAGTCTTGCCACTGCCGGCAGCGCCGATGATGGCCACATGCTCTCCCGCCGCAATGGACGCCGTGAAACCATGGGTGGCCAGGCAGTCGCCCGTCTTCGATCGCAAGTCGGTCAGCCGAAGCGAAAGACCTGCGCCCGTATTGAGAACGCCGGTCAGACCAGACGGCTTTTCGACCTCGAGGTCGAACAAATACCCAAGTTTGTCCACCGCCGCAACCAGGTCATAGAAGCCTTCAATGTGTTTGCCCAGCTTCGCTAACGAAGCAAGGATGGTGGTTACGATGAGTTCGGCCGCGACGAGCTGGCCCAGCGACAATTGGCCCTGGATCACCAGCCAGCCACCAACGCCCAGCAACACAGTGCCGGCCACCGCTTGCAGCCCCAGCGTGAAGACGATTTGTCGGAAGAGAATACGAAAGTGCGACTGCCGGATCTTCAGGTACTGGGCCGTTAGTTGGTTCGCCCGGTCGAAAGCGAATTCGGGACCTCCGTCTGCCTTGAATCCAAGTTGGCAACGCGTGACCTCTTCGAACCAGGCCGTGAGTTTATACTTCAGTTTCGATTCGTCGATTCCCGAGGCAATCGCTCCCCTGCCTAGCAGTACCAGGCCGATGGAGACGGTTGCGATCAGCAGCAAATCGAAGCCAAGAAGCCAGGGATGATAGAATGCCAGGACCGTCATGCCGACCAGTGTCGCCAACGCGATACTCACGCCATCCAATAGCAAGTTCGCCACCACCTTCTGCAGCGTGGCGACGTCGAGGAATCGATTGACCAACTCTGGACCGTAGCTGTTCGTCAGCGAGCGGGCATCCACGCGTGGCAGACGATAGGCCAAATCGGCGGCCACCCGTGCAAACAGGCGTCGTTGAATGATCTCTGCCACGTAGGTTTGGAGTGCCCTTAGCAACGCCGCAAACGCCAGGAAGATGAACAGCATGACAGCCAACACTACCACTGGCTGCAGCAGCTGTCCAAAAGCCACCGTGTTGACCAATGCTTCCACGGCGATTGGAGTTGCCAGGTTCAACACACCTGCGAACAGGGCGAAGACCAGGATGATCCAGATGTCTGACCATTCGGGGCGAATGATTCGCAGCAGTCGTTCGATCGGTCGATCGTGCAAGTGCTGTGCGTCATGGATATTGGTCAACTCCGGGTGCTCTACGACTACCCACTCATGCTGAGCCGGTGACGACTGCTCGATGGTGCTGGCCAAGAGCTCCGTTAGCGCGATCACCCGCGTGGCCTCGAATGGTCCTTCGCCCAATAGCAAACCCTTCGGCGATTTTCCTACCACAACCTGAATTTCACCAGACGAATCGCGACTTCCGACCAGTTTGGCCCCGTCCTTCGCAAGATCCTCCACTTCCTCCATGGTGAGTTCAACCTGCCGAGCGCGCAGGTGCAGGCTCTCACAACTTTCGACCAGCCACTTTCGCCACAGCCGACGTTCGTCTCCCGGCCAGGCTTCCTGCACTTCGCCCAGCACCTGTTCTGCGCGGAGCAGCTCGATGTCGACATCACACTCTCGGCACAGACGTACCAGCACCGTGGCGAGTGTTGTCTTCGATTCTGAATCGGCCAGCGTTAGCATCAATCGTATCCTGTGCGAAACCCGCTTGGTGGCGGAGACTGCTATTTCCCGTTACCGGTTTTCCCGGTCGTACCCACAACCAAACTCAGCAGATCGCCAATCGAGCAGTGCGACTCGATCGGATGGCGCAGATGCTTGTCGAGCATCACCCGGTAGTGATTTCGCCTGCCTACTCGTTCCCGCTCCAGGTACCCCTCTTCTTCCAATTCATGGACAATCCTTTGCACGGCTCGCTCGGTGATGCCGACTCGCTCGGCAACTTTCCTCAACACCAGATCGGGCTCGGCCTGCAGTTGAATCAACACATGGGCGTGGTTTGTCAAAAAGGTCCATCGCAGTAGAGTGTCGTCGGCGACACCCACCGCACTCGAATCGTCATTATTCATGAAGAGAATGTTCCTATCCTCGAATTCAACAGAACAGCCGATATGCATTACGTGAATTGTATTACGCGAAACGAAGTTCGCCAATAGGGTTCCGCACGATCCGGGGCTCCCTCGGCCCAGAATTGCCTCGGGTGTCTTCGCAAGTGCTTGTGAGATAGAGGTTTGCGTAACATGGAGGGGCGGGCCCGTGCTGCCAGCGGGAAAGCCGCAACAGCGAGCTATGCAGCCAACCCCGTGTTCTCCATATCCCTACTGCTCCAAGCCAGCTCCGAATTTTGTCCCCACCCCGCCACGGGAGTAATTGATCCATGGTCCCAAAACTCGGGGGACCTGGGGACTTGGCAATTCCGTAAGTCCTTGTTTGAGAACACGTTACAGTAATGCTCGCGTTTTGGGCCAGCCCAGTTTTGTCCCAACGCGCCGGCGTAGTGGCAAAACTCCTCTCGGGTTGGGGGGGCAGGCATCGCTGGGCGGAAGGCATAGGCGGCACTTCGAAATGCCAATCCGCTCGCCAGTGGTCTGCGGTCAGGGGGACACGTCACAATACCCCTCCCCCGACGGAGCCATTAGATCAGATGGTGGGGGGAACTCTACGGCGAAGTTTTTACATCCATGAAAACACTGCTTACCAACACACGACAGCCGAGGTGGCTAGATCTGCCAGAGTTCGACTTCCAACTCCAAGGCGAGATCGTGCAGCAAGTCCGTGCTGGCAACCTCCGCTCTGTGCGGCGCCATGCTCAGCTCTGGTTCGTCCAAGTTGGGCCATTCTCCATCCAACAACAAGAGTTCAAGCTCGTTGTTGACGTTGTCGAGTGGGCCGTCCGACGAATCGCCGGCAGTCGAGGCGTCCTTGTGTTCGGTCTTGGCAGATGAGGTCGGCGACACAAGGCTCGCCAGGGCAGCATCCGTTGCCGACCTGCTCGCCGACGTGGGCAAGCTGCCGGATGATTCGGGGGAATCAGCCAGAGATACCTGCGATTGACCGGACGAGGAAGCAGCCAGGGGGGCAGCCACACTTGCGGCGGCCGACTGCCCAAAGTTGGCCTTCCACAGATCGTAGTCGGACAGGGTCACGGTGCCTGTGCCGTTACCGTCTGCTCCGCGAAATGGTGCAGGCTCGCTACCCAAGTTGTTTCGCCATACCGTATAGTCGGCGAGGTTCACAGCACCGTCGCCGTTGTAGTCACCAGGGTAGGCAATCGCAGCGCCGCTCGAGTTATAGCTGATGCCGGTTGGCCGGCTCACCACATCCGTCGACGCGATCACGGCTTCGTACAGCCCTTCGGGGTCGGTCGTCCCGTCGCTGGCGTAGACGTCACGTACCCAAGGGCCTCGCTTGCCGGAGAGCAAACGCTCCAGCGAAAAGAAGCGACTCACCGGGCCGGTCGGATCGCTGATCATAAGTCGGAATAGGTCGACCACGCGGCTGTGTTCGCTGCCGGTCACCACGAACGCCTCATCGGCTGTTTCAGGCGAGACATCGCTGCCGGCGGTAATGCCGAAACTGCCGCCGTCGCGGCTGTAGAACGACCACGAGTAACCACTGTGGGCGCCACCAAAATCAACGCTTTCGGTGGAGTAGAGCTTGCCGAGCGGTGGCGGGGCGTCCTCGGCAGGGTCGATGGCCACCACGCGATTCACTCCACCCGGAAAGGCGCCTGCCAGTTCGCCGGTGATCACGCCACCCCAGCTATGGCCAATCACGTTCAGCACACTCGTGGTAAAGCCCATGTTGTCGAGCGCTGCACTGGCCCATTTGCCAACCGTCTCCAGCCAACCCTCGCCACTAAAGTCGTAGGTTTCTGTCACTTCATTGAAGAAGGCTTCGGCGCCATCACGCCAATCGAGCGTCAGCACCTGGTCCGCGCCCGTGACCTCGTCGACCGATTCGGCCAATTGCAGCATCCGGTTTTCGTTTGTCTCGTCGTTGGTGTTGCCCGGAGCAAACGAGCCATTGCGTCCGTGGATCACCAGCCACGTGCGGGTGTTCGGATCGATGGGCAGGCTACTGTCGAACCGCTTGATCGTTGCGTCGATGGTGCCTTCGATGGGAATGTTACCGCCCCAGTCGTACGCCAGGTGCCCCGTAAACGAATTGCCGGCACCAGAACCGACATAAGTCCGCAAATAGGGCGACTCGTACTGCGGATCGAATAGCCCGCCGTCGTAGCTTAGATAAAAGCGATTGTTGGGCGTATCAAGATCGTCTCCCTGCCAGGGCGCAACCCACTCCACCGCGCCAATGCCCTCGGAATCGAGCGCGATCGAGAGGTTAGCGATATTGTCGTTGCCCAAGATGTCGAGCCCTTCGGTGTCGTCTTCGATCACTGCCACGACGATCGTCTCGCCAGGATCAGAGGCACCATCCGCCACTGCCCATACGCTTTCGCCCGCGCGAATGGATGTCACTTCGGCATCGTCGGGGCTGGGTCCCGTGCGCCAACTCAGCCGGCGATAGACAGTGATATCTTCGGTGCGGCTATTGTTCCCTTCGTCGCTCTCGGCGACTTCGTTATTGCCGTCGGCTTTGGCTCGAATCGAGTGTGTCCCAACGCCTGGTGAGTCGATGCTAATCGAGCGGACATTTAGCGTCTCATTGGGATCCAAGCCGTCGTAGTCGTCTCCCTCGCCGTACTCATCGTCGTTAAGAAAGAAAGTGACTTCCTGGTTGGCAAACAGCCCGGCATCGGCCGTGGCGTTGCCTTGATTCTTAATCCGCCCACGGATGATGAAGTCCTCGCCGGCATACACTCGGGCAGGATCGGTCCAAATGTTTTCGACGATCAAGTCCGGTGCCGGCGGCGGTTGCACCGTGAGCGATTCGGTGCGGTTATTGTTCCCCTCGTTGCTCTCATCCACCTCATTATTGCCGTCGGCTTTGGCGCGAATCGAGTGCACCCCTGCGCTGGGAGCCGTGATGCTGATCGACCGGGTGACCAGCGTCTCCCCGGGGTCCAGGTTGTCGTAGTCGTCCCCCTCGCCATACTTCACACCGTTGAGGTAGAAGGTGACTTCCTGGTTCGCGAATAGACCAGCGTTGGCAGTCGAAGTGCCGGCATTGCGGATCCGTGCACGTATGTAGAACGACTCGCCCTCCACAACGGTCGAGGGCACGGTCCAGATATTGTCCACGACCAAGTCCGCAGCGAGCAAGCATCGCGTCTCCAAGGCCTCGACGCTCAGCTGGCGGCAGAAGTGGTTCGCATAGGCTCGGCGCTTCGTCCTTGCAGCATCTCCTTGGCGGCGATCGATACTCAAGAGACGCTCCTTAGAAGTTAGGATGGCGGAAAAGCTCTTCTGATACTAGCAGGGCCACCAGCGCAAAGCAAACTCGTTCATGATCATACAATGAGCGGTGCTTTGGTCGATCGTACTCACAAGTGACATAGAAAAACCGCACATTGGGCGATCTGTCCGCAACCCATCGGCGCCGGTGGTGCCCGTGGCTCGTGATGCTCCGACACACGTGATGGTCGTAAAGTACCCCTTTTATTATCAGGCGAGCACTTCCGGTATGACTCGGTCTGTTCTCTCGGGCGGCGCGAACTGCCATGGTTCTTGATTTTGGCGATGCGAATTACGCTGTCGCTCTCCGCAGGGAGCAATACGAGTTGCTGCCGGCAACCTCTCCAGGGACTCTCATCACTTCAGACCCAACTGATCCCGCCGCCAGCAACTTCTGCCATGAGACGGTAGTCATACCTCGTCTCACTTTGGGGTGGAAACGACCAGTCTATCTGTCAGAGTACACGTGCCGAGCATGATGTCGCGGACGCGTGATGTGGACGTTGTGAATCACCTTTTCGGGCGTCGACGAGCGGTCAGGGCTCTATTCGACCAGGGGGCCTCGTTATCGCTCACGATCGGATCGACACTGGTGGCAACGCCGCTACAGATGCTGCACGCTGTGCTTGCCTATAGGATATGTACGATGAACGAGTACGGGTACGTGACCGACCAAGGTCGCAGCACCCACCGCAACCGACGCAAGGTTCATTGGTGTACAACGATGACCTGAATTCCATCGCCGACACTTCCAAATTCACACACTGCTGGGCAATGGATGAACCCAGTCGCCTCGGTAGGATCGCGCTAGGCGGGCATTGGCCTCTTCGTCATCTTTGACTCGTCCATGTTCCGCATCCCAGACTAGCCCGCGCCCCAGTTCCATCGACAGGTTGGCGAGTATGCAGCAGGCGGACGAGATGTGTCCTTGCTCGATGTCGGCGATCGGTAGCCTGCGTTCGCGACGTGCCTCGAGGAAGTTTCGCATATGGGCTCGGGTGGCGGGGGCGGCGAATAGCTCGGTCTCTTTGTGCTGAGTATCTTCCGGATAGCGCTCTCGTTCCTCTAACGCTTTGGCATGCTCCGGCTGACCACCGCCGTGCGGATAGAAATGGTACTGCCAGACGCTAAGCTTCAGCGTGCCCTTGTCGCCGTACAATGTGACGCCCCACGGGTAGTCCGGCTCGGGGTTCTCCCCCCAATTCCGTTGGTTCCAGACGACGTGCAGGTCTTCGAAGTCGAACAAAGCCGTTTGTGTATCGTGTGTATTAATGTTGGACGTCGCGGACCGCATCATGATACCTCCTGTGGCCGAAATTGACTTGGGCCACCCGAGGTCGAAGTAGAAGCGAATCAGATCGAGCAGATGCACACACAAGTCGCCAGTCTGTCCATTGCTGAACTCCCGGCAGGCTCGCCATCTGCGGGGATGGATACCAGGGCTGTAGTCGCGCCAGGTGGCGGGCCCCACGTACATGTCCCAATCTAAATGTGCGGGAGCGGCTTCCGGATCGGGAAAGTCGCGTGGTGGACCGTAGTAGCTGTGAATGTCGATGGCCGCGACTTTGCCTAGCTTTCCCGAACGGATGAAGCGGTCTCGCGCTTCCATGAGATGGTGGGTGCTGCGCCGCTGTAAGCCGACTTGGACGGTACGGTTGTACTTGCGCGCCGCCGCGACCATCGCCTGTCCTTCAACCACGTCGTAGCTGACGGGCTTCTGTACATAGACATCTGCTCCCGCCTTACAGGCGGCCACCATCGGCAGGCAATGCCAATGGTCGGGCGTACCGATCAAGACAACTTCGGGGCGTTCCTTCTTCAGAAGTTCGCGATAGTCACCGTACAAGGGAGGCCGCTTTCCGGAAGGCTGGCGGCCAGCAACCAGTGCAGCCGCCTGATCGGAAGCCTGTTGATCGACATCGCAAAGCCCTACCACCTCCACGGGGGCAACCTGGATCAGATGAAACAAGTCGGTCTTGCCATACCAGCCGCAGCCGATCAGCGCGACGCGCAGTGACGCTTCATTCGCCGCCGCATAAACGGTGGCATTTAGCGCCGAAAGAGAAGCTACCGTTCCGAGGCCTGCCTGTAGAAAATCACGTCGATGCATGGTCATCTCACTTTGGAAAGGCTATCCATAGGGCCCATTCTACGGTAGTCAAAAGGGATTCGCTACAAAGAATCTCGACGGTCGCGCGAAGGCACCAGAGGCATCACACCCGTTTCAATGGCCCACGTGCCCCCGACAACGTTCACATGCAGCTTTGCAGGACATGTTTTGAACTTCAGTTCTCCGCCGAGACGAGCCGTTTGGACATGAGACTGATCATGGCGATATTAGGTCATCGCTACGCTGGAGGCTGCGGTTTGTTCGTAGTCCTTGTATTGGCGGTGATGGCGTGCGAGTCAGCCGCAGAGGTGTTGCACCATCCATTGTTTCGGCAAGATGACAGATCCTCCAATGACCACCGGGCGAAGCACCGTCTGAAGTACCCAGCCAAGAGTTTCTTGGACCAATTCTGGCAACTCCGATCGACTGTACGCAGAGTCCCTGAAGATGTTTGTCAGCAGCCATTGTCAGCTGGCGTCAAGCGACGACGCGGCTGGAGTTCTCGCTGGTCGTTCAGCCCTGCCAGTCCTGACGCGCAATCGTGACGCACCCACCGCTGGAGTACTTCCAACGGCAAGTGACTCCTTGCCTTCATCGCAACCTCCATGTTCAAAGATGGCGGCAATATGATGGGTAAAATAGTAAGCCGCAATGGGAGGTGCGCTACTTTGGATTAGAGTGCGATTTAGAGATGAGTAGCTCAGTTCCGAAGATCGCTGCTCAGCTCGTCCAGTTCGCTGAGCTTGAGACGCACGGAGAGTATATAGGGCTGCTTATTCTTGTCCCAATGACCGTAGGTAATCGCCACAAAGGTCCCATCCGGCAAGATTTCTACGCCGGGATAGGCGGTATCGTAGGCTTTTGTATTGTCGCCCAGCCTAACAAAGTACTGCCCCTCGGTGTTATTGACCAAATCGTCGTAGGACCCCACCCACGCCACCCAGTCGCCTTCAAATGGGCGGATGGGTTGCAGGGGCTTGGGCGATACGCAACGAAAGCTGATGAACAAGCGGCCATCGGGGCCATATTCGCAGACGTGTCGGTCTCCACTCAATGCGAGTGGCAACTGCCGAGGTTCGGTCCAGGTTTCTCCCTCGTCATTGGAAAAGATGACGTGCGAGTTCTTGCGACGTCGGTTCTCCCGTAACAGAACTGCCAGTTGCTCGCCATCGGGCGAGCGAATACAACCAGGTTCGCATAAATGGATCTCTTCTGAACTCCAGACTTCTTCCGGCTCGCTCCAAGTCCTCCCGCCATCTTCGCTAAGCGTCTTATAGAGGGTCATCGCCTTTTCTTCCTGCTTTGTCGGCTGTTTTCTCCTGAACCTCCCGTCGTCGTGGAACATGGCAAGATAATGGCCGGGAGTAGAGAGAGGTTCGACGAATCCCATCACGACAATGCCGCCCCAATCGCCCGCTGCTTTCAGTTCACTCCATGATTTCCCATCGTTTTCGCTCACAGACAACCGCGCCGGGTACAAACCCGACCAGAGGATGAGCCGCTTGCTTCCCTCTCCGTCGACGACCCGATGTATCGTTGGAGTTTCTTTCGACGTGGTCCAACTCTGTGGGGTTGGTAGGCGGTCGGACCAGGTTTCGCCCCCATCATCACTTCGCTTCATGACGATCGCACCGCGTCCGTGCCCCTTTGGATAGACAGCAAACATCGTCCTCCCGTCTTCCAGCAGAACTGTTGTGGGATGCCCCAGGTATTGGCCTGGTTCGCGATCGACTACTACCTGACGATGTTCTTGTCTGGCCAAGTCTAGCAGAGGAATGGAAATCTCACTTTGCGCTTCTTGCGAGTAAACCGTGGAGGGCAAGTGGCAGATGGCGAAGAAACAGATTACACGGATGGCACACCACAAGATACTAGTCAAACGAGGTCTAACGATTTCCATTATGATGCCGTCCTAACTGCCATGGATATGATGCGTTGAGTGCCAACTCTCTCTGCCACTTGATCGACTTGGGTAGTTCTAGCAGGCGGCACGATGCCCGTCAAAAATCGTGGCATTTTGTCATGTCGTCCATCGCCGGGGCCTGGCAAGTTCTCGTCGTCTTGGCGTCGCTGGTTGAAGTCTGCAATCGGTAGAAATCTCGCGTCGTACTTCGGGAAGAACCGATAACGCGAGGGCGATCACACGGCTTCCGTTTTCCTGCCCACCGCGGAGGCCGCAGCACGCACGCTGCCCGTGACCTGCTGGGATGATTGCAGCCAGCGTGGTACACAGTTCGCTGGCGTGCGTCGCTCCACGGAGTACGCGGCCGGAGATACCTAGCCGCTGGTATGCTTGCAAATCAGTACCGAAGCATCGCGGTACAGTTCAGCATAGGCATTCGCAAGTTCCTGCTGGAGAGCCGCGTAGTGATCCAGCCACCAGTAGCAGTACCATACGATGACGACGTGTTTTATACCGCGTTGATTGTACTCGCGGAGTTGTTCAACGGCCTGATCGCCATCCGCCGGAGGGCCAGCAAAGCATTGATTCTCATCTGCCAATAGGTAGTGCCGTGGCCGACCAAGAAGAGAAGTTCGCACGTTCATGGTATCGTCGTCGATCAACACGACTTCTGCATCTTGGGGCACATGCTCATTAATGGCTTGTTCGATGTCATCCAGCCTGTCCCAGTGATCGTGTCCCCAGTCACTCCAATCGAACTGCAGTGAGCGGCGTTTCAGATGCGTGCGAATCGCCCCAGCGGTTCTCTCGAAGCGATCGCGGAGAACATCCCGAATCTCGAATTCGTTCTTGCCTGCTAGGAAATTGCTGCCGTGCTTTCGATAGACGCTGCCTGGTTGTGCTGCAACTACCGTGCGGCCATAAATGGGCGAGATGTGCAGTAAGTATCCGTCGGCCCCACGCCGAAAGGCTCCTTCAGGAATTGGGCGAACCTTCTCGAGGAACTGTCGAGACCACACGTTTCCGGATGTTGGCGAGCAGGCGAAAGAGTGCGGCCCCTGGTATCGGAGTCGATCGAGTAGCATCTTAGAGTCGTCGTCGGGCACGCGTAGCGTTTGTCCTGTGCGTTTGCCGACGGGATTGATGATCGGCATTTTCCAGGTGATCTTGGAAACATCGCTGGCCATACACTGCTTTACAATCTCCAGCGTATGCTCGGTGAGCATGTCATCGGCGTCCAGAAAGATAATCCAATCGCCCTTCGCCACGTCCAACCCAGCGTTGAAAGCGGACGCCTGTCCGCCGTTCTGCTTTAGGATCAGCTGTACCTGATCCGTGAACTTGCTGAGCACCCCTTTGGAGTCATCGGTAGAGCCGTCGTCGACGACGATAACTTCAACCTGCTGTGGATCGAACTGCAGTGCGCTTTCCACTGCAGCCGCGACAAACCTGTCATAGTTGTAGTTGTCGATGATCACGCTGACGAGGGGAGACTCGTGGCTGTGAGGCGGAGTGGTGACCTTCATGCTGCCTCCAACGCCCGATGGACGAGTTCCGGTAAGACCACGCGGTAGTCGAAACGTTCTCGCGCCAGCTGTTGAGCGCGACTCCTTTCATGGTGCCAATCTCTTGTAACGCGGTTGATTGCTTCGGCCGCCTCCTCAACTGTGTCAAAAGTATTCCAGCCGGGAAGACCGCGGAGAGGATCTGGCACACCGGTGTCCTGCAAAATTGCAGGCCGACCGGCGGCAAGGTAGCATACGGTGCGATCGCTAATCCATCCTGTGCGAGCCTTGACGTAACCATTTTTTGCTACACTGAACTCGCCGCTGGAATCTGCGATATAAGACTGGTAAGTGCTCAGGTTCAAACTCGTGTGCTGACCATCGACAATCTCCCAGTTGAACTCGCGGAACTGCGCCGCGATTCGGCGGGGCATGCCAGAGGTGGCGATACGTAGCTTTGCATCCACAAGTCGAGGGAGTTGTTGCATCTTGAGGAATTCTTCTCCCTTCTGTCCGTAGCGTATTCCATTCCACTCCACGTCACCGTAGGCCGACCAGTTGGCAACCGTTGAGAAGACGGGCTCCGCCGTAGGGCAGGGTAAGCTACTCCAGAGCTCGGGGATGACAGGCGGAACGATCGGCACCCATTCGACGTCGGCGGCAGGAACATCGCAATCGGGACGCCCCACATTAGTGCCGTACGTGAAGCAAATGTTGTAACGATCAAACCCTTCTTTGGCGAACGATCCGATCTGGGTGAACATGGGATCCATGTCTACGAGCACCACGTGTTGAGCCTCGGCAAACTCTTCGAGCCAGTTCACGCCACCAAGGTTGATCACCAAGTCTGCATTCTGTATAAACCGGCGAATGTCGAGACGGTCAACGCCGTAGCCAACCTGATGGGTCGAATCGACGTAGGAGATGGTACATCGGCAGTCGATGGTGGCGAGAAGGTCTTTGGTGGCGTCCATTCCGGCGACTGGACAGGATGAATAGCAGTTAGCCAGAGGCTCGTAACACGAATCTGGCCAGCCACTCTCTTCCACGTAAAGCACTTCGTGCCCCAGTAGCTCCAAGCCGCGCAGGTATTGCGCGAAGGCTAGAATATTGCCAGCCAGAGGTAGCCTGATCATGTAACCTGCGACAACGATGCGTGCCATAATGTTAGTCTATGAATTCCTCAGTGGGACGGCGGCCCACACGTGAAGTGTCAAAGCAAACCGACTCGCGACATGAGGCTACCGACAACTTTTGGAGCATCCAGGTACTCAGCCGCCAAGTCGCGCGCGGCCTGACAGTGTCTGGGATAGTCGGACTCGATGGTGTCCAGGGCTGCCAGCACGTCATCCATGGATGAAAAGGCGAATAGCCCCTCGCCGCTCGGAACGAATTTGTCGAACGAGGTGTCTTCCGTGATTACTGGCCGGCCCGCTGCCAGATAGCAAACACTTCGGTCTGATTGCCAGCCCGTCCGGCCTCGCACATATTGATCGCGAGCGACGGTGAACTCACCTCGTGACGATTGGATGAACTCTTTGTACGTCTTCAGGTCGCTGGATATGGCGAGGGAGTCAGAAACCTGCCAGCCATGAGTGGTTAGAGTCTCCTTTACGGAGGGACTTGCTTTGACAGCAACATGGAAAGTCTGGTCGGTGCGATGCTGCGGCAACTGCATAATCTTTTCGAACGCGAACTGCTTCGTCCAGTAATAGGTCTCGCCATTCCATTCGACATCGTTGTTCTTGTTCGACCAGGTGGCAATGGTTGTATACTGCTGGCCTCCCACGGTAGGGCAATCATTCCACAATGCCAGACTGACTGGTTGCCTGGTTGGCTTCCAATCGAATTGTTCGATGGGTACTGGGCAGTCGGGATGGCCAAGGTTTTCACCGAAACTGAAATGGTGAGTGTGGGCGCCTAGGAGTTTCAGCCAGTAGTTGTCTTCTTGGGCTACGCGAACCTGGGCGGCGAAAGGATCCGACTCGACATAGACCCGGCACGGGATCTGCAAATGTTCCTCGCGCAGTTCCTGCGCTCCAGTAACATTCAGGAAAGCGTCGGACTCTTTGTACAGCTGGTCAAGCTGTTGGTGGTGAAGTCCATAGCATTGCTTGTCGCCATAGTGACTACGATATGCCCAGCGACCCTCAAAGCCAAAATCGTCGAAAACCTTGCCAACATGGCGAATATTATTGGTCGCGTCGTCAGCCATGTCGTTTAACCACGGATCATAAACGCGACGCGTCGAGTCTTCTACGTAATAGGGGTCGAATCCCAGTTCGCGCAAGCCAAGCAGATAGTGCAGGAACTGGAAAGTGACACCTGCAAGTGGGTAGAAGAATGCAATACCGAAGACAATGACCTTGGTACGCTGAGTTTGCTCTCTGAGTGGCATTGAGAATCTTGCTGGTTAGAGTTGGCGGACAACCCGAGCGGGATTCCCGACGGCGACGCTATAGGGAGGAATGTTGTCGTAGACGACCGACCGCGCGCCTATCACCGATCCTTCGCCAATCGAGACGCCCGGTAACACAATGCAGTCGAACCCCACCCAGACATTGTCGGCCACCGTTATCCGTTCGGCAGCTACCTGGTCAGTCGGCCAGCGAAAATCGTTCTCAATTGCCAGCGATATGAGTTGGCGCCGGGCATTTCGGTCGTAAGGAGCACGCCTGGTGTCCATGAGTATCACATTCCACGCAAGTAAACAGTGCGAGCCGATGGTGATCTGCGAGTCGCACACAATACGTACTCCATTGAGCATGGAGTACGACCCGACTTCGATCTGCGCATGGGGACCTGCATCGAACACAGTCTGGCGATATACGCCGACGCCAGGGCCGAGGGTAAGTCCGATGGTTCTTGTGCTTTCGAAGCAATGGAAGCTGTACGTGCTCTCTACGTAGGCGTCTGAGTCGATGCTGGTGTTGGAAGGGATCACCCCATCGAACCAGTCGCCCTCGATAAGCTGGGGATTCGACATCATTGGAACTCAGAAAGGGGGGTGCAACGACCTGGGTTGCCCGAAACTCGGCTACCGGCGGGAACGTCCTGAGTGACCATCGTGCCTGGTTCGATGAAGGATCCGCTACCGATGCTTGTGCCTTTGAGGATGGTGGCTTGTGGCCCAATCCATACGTCGTCTCCAATGGTTACCGGAGCCGAGTCAATCGCCGGCCTTGAAATACCACCTGCAAGCGGCGAACAGGCTATAGCGTCTGTTTTTCTCAAGTCAGGATCGAGAGGGTGAAAATCGGTATCCATGACGGCCACGTTCCATCCCATGACCACGCGACTGCCGATGGAAATTCTCTCCTCGCATAGGAACATGGGACTGCTTAGCAGGCATTCGTCGCCAACTTGCATCTGGGCTTTGGCACCCAGAGCAAAATGCGCATTGGCTATCATGCAGTTGCTCCCGATGGTTAGTGCGGGGGAATGCTCACTGAAGAAGCGGTTAAAGCAATTCTGACCTTGAATGCGCGTGCCTTCGCCCACCAGTACGTTCTGTGGAAGTTGCTTGGACATGAGTAGCTTGGTCGTAGTGATTAGCTGTGCCTGAAGATGTGCTACTTGGCCCGATAGATGTGGCATCCATCATCAGCATGCAGCAGTTGGAAATCCGTCGCCATGTACTCACTCCAGGCCGGGTAGTGTTCGTACCACCAGAAATTGGTGTAAAAGACAAAAAGGAACTGGCCACCGTTGCGTTTGAGTTCCTCTGTGTGCTGCAGGCACTGCGCTTGATCGACAGGAAAGCCATCGTAAACACCGGCCCTGTTGACCAATGGCATGCAGCGTCTCAATTCGTGGAGAGCTGTGCCGTGCAGTACTTCATCGTCCAAAACTACGAGAAGTTCGCCACGAGGAACGTGTTGCTCAACGGCATCGTAGCAAGCTTCCAGTCGACCTCGGTAGGCAACCTGCTTCGCCTTTTCCGAGCGGCTGTTTGCATGGGGAAAGGGTTCGTCGGGAATCGGCATATCAAGGAACTCACAGAGCTGTTTCCAGCCGTCGCCTTTTGTAATATCCAGCGTAAGTAGTCTCCCTGGCTTGTCCGAAAAGTACTGACGGACCTCCTCGCTGTGGCGTTCATATGCATACTTGAGCCGCTCGGGCACATAGCAGCGAACGCCATAGTTAGCGCAGCGAATAAAGTAGGCAAACTTCGCTGACTGGCGATGGTGCTTGCCCCATCGATCGGTGGTTTCCCACTGAGATCTCAGCGATTCAAGCCATCTATCGCGATTCTCTCGTTCTGTCAGAATAAACAGGCTGTCCGGATACGTCTTGTCCAATTGGGCAAAGCAGTAGGCAGCGGGCGTGTCCGTCATGCCATCGCTGTCTCGCAGGACATCTAGTTCGTAGTCGCCCGTTTCCAGTTGTTCCTGCGTGCGGGCATCGTTGGGGTAGTCGACGATTCGAATACTCAGCTTTCGGAGCGCAGCAGCGAGGCTAGTGGTGCCAGTCTTGCTGAGACCTATGCCGAACACTTTGTTCCAGGTTTTGGTCATCGTGCTTCTCCATTGATGGGGCGAGCTATCGTTTGCCTGTTAGTATCGGTGAGGGAGGGCTTGGCTTATGGAAGAGGTCAAGGTCGTCCAACGGACCATCGACCGGCACTAGCTGTCCTTCATTCAAAAATAGTATTTGATCGGCGTGCCGAATGGTTGAAAGTCGGTGAGCGATCATGAAACAAGTGCGACCTTCTCGAAGGTGCGTCAAGACGTCGACAAATGCCTTCTCGTTCAAGGCATCGAGAGCCGAGGTCGGCTCATCGAGAATCAATATAGGCGAATCCTTCAGAAAGGTTCGCGCCAGGGCAATTCGCTGTCGTTCCCCCCCTGAAAGTGATGCACCGCGTTCTCCCAGTACCGTGTCGTACCCCTGTGGCAATCGATTAATAAACCCATCGGCACCGGCGGCAGTGGCAGCTTTGCAAATGCTCTGAATTGATGCGCCCGGGTGACCATAAGAAATGTTGTCGGCGACACTAGTCGGTAGCAAAAATGGATCCTGCAACAGTATCGATATTTGGCGGCGCAGTACTTCCAGCGGTATTTCCTTCAAGTCGATGCCATCCAGGGTAATCCGTCCCTTGGTCGGGTCGAAGAATCTCAGCAGCAGCGACATCAGAGTGCTCTTGCCCGCGCCTGAAGGTCCGATGACAGCGACAAGTTCTCCCGGTTCTGCCCTAAAGGTGACATCGTCGAGTACGCGTCGACTGTCGTTATAAGCAAAAGACACCCCATTGCACTCCACGACACCTTCCCAGTGCTTGTCGGCGAGGTGAGCATTGTGCTTCCCTGTGTCGACGACAACCATGTCTTTGCGATCAAGCATCTGAAACACTCTCTCGGCACTGGCGTGAACACTGGCGATCGATGCTGTTAAGGTTGCCAGGGTGTCGACGGGAGAATAGAGCATTTCTACATAACTGATGAAGACGATCAGGTCGCCAATGGAAATGTCATTGGCAAGCACTCGATAGCCACCGACCGCAACCACGGCGGCCCTGCCAAATGCACCACAACCACCTGAAAAGGTGCGAAATTTCAACTCTGCAAAGAGACAGGCAAAATACGCCCGGAGGGTGTTTTCAGACGCATCCTTTAGTCGCGTGACGCAATGCGATTCTTGCCCGTAGGCCTGCAGCATTGGCTTGGCCGTTAGCGAGCGTTCGGCTTCTGTGGTCATCTCGGCCTCAAGCTCATATTGCCGCAGTTGATTCTCCTGCATTGGGCGGTAGTACCGACGCTGAAACCAGGCTGTCAGTGGCAGTATAGATAGGGTCACCAGGCCCAGAATCGGGTCCATCATCAACATCACTCCAGCCATGACTACCAAGGTGATGATGGCTGCTTGAGCGGGAAGCATAATATCAATCAACAGTGTACGAGCACAGTTGCTGTCACGAGTGACCCGACGAACTAGATCACCAGTGGGGTGCTTCCCATAGTGAGCGAGTGAAATGTTCTGCAGGTGCTCGAGAACTCGAGCACCCAGACCGCATGTTATTTTTATGCCAAGTCCCGATTGGACATAGGCGAGCAGCGTATTCGTGCACCATATTGCTACAAAAATCAGCAACATCGCCAATGCCAAGTAGCTAGCGAGAGCCGTTGGGCTTAAAGACTCGAGAGATGGTGCAGCCCAATGCGTTAGCGTCGAAGAGGAGGGCTCCGATGCATGATCGATCAGTAGCTTTACCGGCCACGGCTTCAATGCATTAAAGGCGGCCGCAACAAGCATCAATAGCGCAATCGCAACCATTGATCGCCAATAGGGCAATCCAAGCGCGAGCAGACGTAACCACCAGGGGCGACTCAAGTGCAGGCCTCCTGCTCGGTGAGACATTGAGCCTTGTTGAGAGTGGCAAAGTGTCCGGCCTCTGAACGCAGCGCTTCGGGGGTGCCTTGTTCAACAATACGCCCATCTTCAAATACGAAGATGCGGTCCACTCCTTCGAGGGTTGTCAGGCGATGAGAAATGATGATGGTTGTCTTACCTGCTGTAAGTTGCTCGAGGTTTGACAGTAATGCGCGTTCGGCTCCCACATCGAGCGCCGATGTGGGCTCGTCTAGGATTATGATGGGGGCGTCTCGCAGAAATGCTCGCGCGATGGCCACTCGCTGTTGCTGGCCGACTGACAGGGTTGATCCCCGTTCACCAAGTACGGTTTCATACCCATCGGGTAACGCGGAGATGAAGTCGTGGGCACCGGCCAGAGTTGCCGCCTTCTCGATATCGACTTGGGTGGCACCAGGACGTCCAATTGCGATGTTTTGAGAAACCGAGATGGGTAGCAGAAAGGCATCCTGCAGCAGTATGGATACCTGCTTTCGCGATTCGCTCAGCGAAACCTTGCGAAGATCAACTCCATTGATGGTAATACGGCCTTCGTTGGGTTCGGCAAGACTGGCAATGAGGTAAGCCAGTGTGCTCTTGCCTGCGCCAGATTGACCCACGATGCCAATTCGTTCACCTGGGGCAACTCGGAAACTGATCTCGGAGACCGCAGGCACGTCGGGAAGATAGTGGTAGGTCACTCGCTCCAATTGGATACTAGCGCCTGTTTCAGCGCGAGGAATGTGGTCCACCGTCCCGGCGTCTCGACTTGGTCCTGCGTCGTCCATCACCTCTTGCAGACGCTCAACGCTGGCTTCAATCTTTCGCAGCTTGGCGTACGTGTTCAGCAATTTTCCAGCGGACTTCTGCATGGTTCGCACGTAAGCCATGAACAGTACCAGGGTGCCAACCGTAGTGCTGCCCTGCAGTACGCCGATACCACCGACTAGTAGTATGAGGGCCCGGCCCGTCTCGGAGAGAGCTCCATTTACCAATCCGAACGACTTGTTGGTGAGCACTGCTTTCTGGGCTGTAGCGACGACTTCGTCCGCCAACGCATGGTAGCGTTTCTGGTGATGCGACTGCGCCCAATTAGCCTGCACCAATGGCAGGGAAGTGAGAGTTTGGTGTACAAAACTGGTCAGTTCGGCGCGAGTCTCGCGTCCGCGTTTGGCTCGGTTCTTCAGTCGAGGGCCAAACCACCACACGGACGCTGCAATGGCGGGTGCCGCTACTAGCGACAACAGGGTGAGTTGCACATCGACTTGCGACGCCACGATGACGATACCGACGAAAGTAATCGTTTGCTGAAGGGGGGAGATTAACGCATCGGTGGCGACTGTATACACGCACCAAGTGTCGTTGAACATGCGTTCCAGCAGATCGCCCACGTTGCGGCTCCGTTTGCCGATGGGAACACGCAGCGCTCGATCGTAAACATCGACCATCAGTCCATAGACCATGCGCTGACCTGATGCCATCCACTGCCAACTGAGAAGCAGGTCGAAAAGGGCGCCGAGGGCGTACAGCAATAGCACACTTGTTGCGGACAGCATTACAAGAGTCCAGCGACTCATGCCCCAAAGCCCTGGGGAATCGCCCAGTGCGTAATCGATCAGTAATTTGATCGGCCAAGGACCAGCAATCGATACCAGTGACAGCAGCACCGTCGTGGCGGCGATACCGATCAGTCGCTTACGTTGCTGGAAGAAATAGGGTAGCAGTATAGCGAACCTTTGAATCATGAGACCACTACCTTGCCTGCCGGACTCCTTTCATGGCTTGATGCTTCCAGTCGCACCCAAGACTCAACAACGGGCTCCAGGTCTGCTTTGGAAGCTTTTGTGTCAAAGTCGTCATCTGCGCTGAGCCCGCTAACGTCCCCAGCCGCAGTGACCAGGGAGGCGACGGCACTGAGGCACATCCGCCGACTGCGTTGGGTAGCCAACCAGTAGGTGGCGGCGGCAACCAGCCCCGCGCCCATTGCCCAGTATTGCATGGAAATGGCTGCGCAAATTAGCCAGATGGCGATGGCGACAGCAATGACCTGACTCAACTGGGTTTTTCTAAGGTCGCACCGGGCTCGCGTGAAGCGACGAGGCCAGCCAAGTTCCTCCGTGGCGGTACGCACAGTGATGTGGTGCCACAAGTCTCCCAAGAGTTTGACATCCCAGTCCGCCCAAGCGTTTTCAAAGTCTCCCTTCCATCCGCCGCGTTTGGCAAGATTGACCAACGCGTGCAGCATCTCGGTTCGGCCGCGACCGGAGCGATTGTCCCAATGAGCATAGCAACTGGACTTTTCGACCTTGCATAAGGTTCGTTCGTTTTCGACCTGCGGGGCCCGGAAACTGACTGGATGCCTGGGCACCTTACGGATCTTCAGCAAGTGAGTCGTTCGATGCCAGCCGCGCAATATGGGTTGCACCCAATAGAGATAGGCAACCAGCGGCCGGCACCACCATGGCGCACTCTTTCCAAGTGGCGCGCTAATGGCGGAACGTACACAAAGAACGACTGTGGCAAGTTCCATGGCTATCGCCACCAACGCCAATGGCGGAAACAGCAGTGCGAGCAATAGTACATAGAGGGCGACGAGGTGCCATGCCAGGGACATGGCGATGGACCACGGAGCATAGCGATTGTGGCGATAGACGAGTTGAAATAAGCCATTGCCAAACTGGCCGTGATAGATCAAGTCCGAGGCCAAAGGCAAACCAACCGCACCATCCCCATAGATGATGCCCTTCCATATTGCCTGCCCTAGCAGATCGCAACGCTGCGGATGTTTGAAGATTACCAGTGCTTCGCTTCTGCCATAACCGCTCTGCTGCTTGCCATAGGCCTTCACGGTTGAGCGCCGCTTGTGCCACACCATGGCACCGGAGGCGTAGCCAATCTGCATCCCCGAATCCAGGAAACGCCAACAAATATCCACGTCGTCACCCGCCTGGCGAAACTGCGGATCGAAGCCTCCCATGTTGAGCAGAGCAGCGCGTTGGAAAGCCATGTTGCAGCCGGGGACGTGCTCGGCGAGTTGGTCATTGAGCATCACATGGCTCGGATTGCCCGGACTTGCGGCTACGCACTTGGCAACCCAACCATCTGAAGGTGGCGTGATATTCGGTCCGCCAATGGCCTGGACATTTTGTGCTCGCATGGCAGTCATCAGCTTCCGCAGCCAATCAGAGGTAACCACGCAATCGGAGTCGGTGTAGGCGACAACGTCCTTGGTGGCGATTTCGGCACCCACATTGCGAGCAACGCTCAAGCCCTTATTCGCTTGGTAGTAGTAGTTGATCTGTGGAAACTGCTCCGCGATGGCACGACTGTTATCAGTTGACCCATCGTCGACCAGAATCACTTCGTAATCTGGGTATTCGAGCGCCATGAGCGAATGCAGGCACTCCTCGAGTGTGGTTCCTCCATTGTAGGAACAAACGACTACCGACACGCCTGGTAGCTCGGGATCGATTTCTTCTTGCCCCGACCACTTTTGCCGCAACACATGAGCGGCCGGTTTCTCCGAGCGATCGGCTCGGGTCACACCAAACTGCCAGTCGTCAATCAATTTCCCACCGGTGAACCACTCGTCCGTGTAAGCGAATACGAAGGCCCCTGAAACGCCATGGTTGTCACACTGACGGACCATCGCTTCGAGACGTTCGGCCTGCTGCTGCTCCCCACCTCGCAAGCAGTCGCTACCATACTCACCAAGTAGCAGAGGACGATTGCCTGCAATATGCTGGAGTCGATCAATGTACGCGCCAAGCTTGGCCTCATCATCGAGGTACACGTTGAGGGTGACGAAGTCACATTCACTTACTTGAAAGAACTCGGTGGTCGGATAGCTAACGTAAGTTGTCAGGCAGTCTGGCGCCTCTTGTTTAACAGTATCCAGTAATTGAGTGACAAACTGTGCGACCTTATGTCGGGACTGAAATCGAATGATGTCCGCTGGAATTTCGTTGCCGACACTGATGGCAAATAGCCCAGGGTGATTGCCGAGGTCACGCGCCAGGTTCCCGGCCACCTCCAATGCGTTGCGGCGGCCTTCCCAGTCCTCGAAAAAACATCGATGCTTCTCCCACGGCACGTCTACGAATACGCGTATACCGTATCGAAGTGCTTCATCAAGCAACTCGCGACTAGGGGGATGGTATACACGGATGCAGTTGCCATTTAGTGACGCAATATGCTGCAAGTCCCGCCGCAGATCGTTCAGTTCGGGAAGGAACTGTCCGTCCGAACGCGGCGGAAAGGGGCCATAGCTGAAACCTTGAACCGCCCAACGTTGGTCGTCCAAAGTGAAGTATTTCCCCGCGCATCGAATACGCTGATCCGTTCCCAGTAGTGTAGACATGGTCATCCGACGTATGAATCTGGCGCCCCTGGCCTAAGACGAGCACCTCAGTATGCTTCGCGAGTTATGTAGGTTCAACATACACAATGTGTCCGCTTTCGCGGGTGTTACTTCGCGCATTCGTAACAGTTAAAGGCGCAAGCAAGCGTACTGCGAAGAACCGCAAAACCTGATGTTGCGGTCAAGCGTAGGTGCTGTGAGTTGGTCAAGCGAACAAAGTGGAGAGAGTGGGGCTACGATGCGACTCACCGCGAAGTGTTGCGTGGTGTATCAACACTTCCAAGTGCTTTCGCCGGTTGCCGTGGTACCCACAGCTATCCTTCTTGGCTTAATACTTGCAGCAATCGAAATGCCAAAGCCACGAGTCATGCATCGCTTACTGGTTTGATGTTGATCCAATCGAAGAGTGGCGAGCGCAGCGACGGACTCGCTAAACCAAGGTTTGTTGCTTATTGCCAACGGACTTTGAAGGGATGCGGGGTTCGCCAGCAAAGAAGAATCTTCGTGGCTCGTTGGTTGCCGAAGGTGTTGTTAGCCGCAGGACCCTCTGCAACCAATTGACGCACCGACTTGCTGACATCTTGAGCAAACTTGTTTGATTTGTTGGCTGTGAGTTGTTACATGTTGATAAGTACCGTCGAGGTTCTGCCTGATTGTTCATTCAACAGTCGGTGCGTCGCCCAGCAGACCAGTACTTGCCCGCACCACCCCCACCACAGAAGTACGATGTCGAAAAAATGTCTGGCCTTTACGTTGGTCGAGTTGTTGGTCGTCATTGCCATCATTGGCATTCTGGTAGCCTTGTTGCTGCCAGCCATCCAAGCTGCGCGCGAGTCGGCGCGACGCACAACCTGCACCAACAATATGAAGCAGATCGGAATCGCTGTACTCAACTACGAGGACAGCAACAACCACCTTCCCCCCGGTGCCGTTTGGAGGTCCGACAATGGAGTACGCCGTGGTTCGGTGTTCGTCTATCTGCTGCCGTACCTGGAGCAAGGGGTTCTCTACGATGCTATCAATTTGAAGTCAATGAACATTGACAATCAAAAATTCGCAGGCACATCGGAACTAATAGCTGGCTCAGAGATCGACACACTGTTGTGCCCGAGTGATAGCCCACCGACCGAAGACGCGCGTCCTGGTAGAGCAAAACACAACTACGCGGCCTCACGAGGCCCCACAGAGGTGTACTTCAACTCGGAATGTATGTGCAATCACCCTTGGCAAGACAACGCCATCGCGCCTATTGATCATCCTCGCAACTTCGCGGGCCCATTTACGCGGATTGGTAAGACGGCCCGCTTGGCCCAGGTGGTTGATGGTACGTCAAATACGATTTTCTTCGGCGAAGTTCGGCCGGCATGCTCGCAGCATGCTGAGAATGGTTGGTTGGCGACGAACAATGGAAGTGGCTACTGTACCACTCTGATCCCGATCAACTACGACACCTGTGATCCCAATGCCGATGATCCATGTCATCGCCCGTGCAATTGGAATGCCGAAGTTGGATTCAAGTCGCTGCACCCGGGGGGAAGTAACTTCCTGCTGGGCGATGGAAGCGTGCATTTCGTCACCGAAGACATCGACTACAATTCTTATCAAGCTGCCGGTGGCAAGGACGAAGGGGCCATCATTCAGGATCCCATTTAGTTCGGCATCTGCACTTCTCTTGAATTCACACCCTGTGATAAATGTCCGAAATTCGAAATCTGCAAATCCTGCTCCTTGTCACGTGTATTGGTAGCATAGAATCACAGTCGAGGGCAGAAGTGATTGCCTCCGACCATGCTGTTGATGTGGCCTATGCTTACAATCCTGATGGATCCTGGCTGGGGCTCAATCCAACAGCGGGCGAAAACCCGCCCGGCGACGATAATGGAGGCACTGGCTTCGGGCCCTGGGATTTCGCCGGCGGATACCACCTGCCTGCCGTGTCTCCATACGGGCGGCTGAATCACTTTATCGATGGGCTCGACTTTGGCCCAAGTGCCTTCAATGATTTGGGTTCGCCAGCGTTTGGGCTTACCAACGGGCAGGCAACAGGGTACTTGACCGCAAGTGCTACACGATCCTTTGCCAATCCGATGCTGGTGGGTGACACCTTCTCCTTCGACTTCGATAGTCCCGCCAAGCTCGACGCCCGCGACAATACGCAATATCCATTTGTCATCTTTACCCTCCGCGATGCCGAAGGCGCCGCGACGTTGACCGCCCAAGCTGGTGCGAGTCCACAGGGGGCGCTTTACAGTTGGGAGATATTGGACGCCAACGGCAAAGCAACGACTGGAATTTCTCCTACCGATACCAGCGACGGGGCCAGCTTTGCGTTTGCTCTGACCTCGAGTGGCGTGGGAAGCGTAGTGCTAGATGGCCAGGCGTTCGGTGTCGACCTCAAAGCGGGTGTTCCGGCATCCGTTCAGTTTACGCTCACGGGCAATACCAGTGGGGATGGAATTGTCAGCCCGACTGGCGAGCGAGAGTTGTTCTTCACTAACCTGGCCATCGAGTCATCGACATCTGCTCCACCTGGGGACTTCAACGGTGACGGGCTGGTGGATATCGCGGACTACACCACGTGGCGAAACAACTTGGGGGGACCAGATGACGCACTGGCCGCGGGGAGTGCGGATTCCGGTTCGGAGGTGGTAGATATTGGTGACTACGAACTATGGACGAACAATTTCGGCGGAGTCGCTGCGGCGACCGCTGAAAGCGGCTTGCACGCCGTGCCTGAACCCGCCACCTGGGATGTTTTCTCGTGTGGCGTGGTGGCTATTGTCTTGGGAGCCAAGGGTCGGCGATGAAGCCGGGGTGATAGACCTGCATAGAATGAGCAAGTCCGAATGCGGCGCGCTGCCCCGGGTGACTCTGCTTATACGATCCACGCACTGACTTGCTTGTGGTTGCCAGCAGAGTGATATTCTGAACTCTCGCTCTCGAACGACCCGCCCGTTTGATCGGTAGTGAGTGCTATGTTTCAAGGTTGAAGTCGGCGTCCGAAGTTCCGCTAGCTGGAACTTCGTACTCCAAGGCTCCATCCCGATACTTTGCAGGCACCTTTTCGCGAGGGATCGGCGTCAGCTCGTCGATCTGTCCCCTGGGAACGGCAGTACTGATCGACACCCGGTACTTGCCTGGTGGCACACCCGGTGAATCGGCACCGGCCTCGCTGAGTTCGTAAACACCTTGTTCGTTTGCGAATCCTGCAAAGGCGCGCATGCCACCATCGTCGATCGGGTAGAAGATGACCTGTGCGTCTGCCAACGGAACTCCGTCCAGAGTGACATGCCCAGCGACGGGTGCCAGCGTCTCTCCGCTGTTACACCCGACAAAAGTGATCACGGCGATCACACTAAACGCAAGAAACGAAACTGCCCGCATAGTGCTCTGAACCTCTTCCGTCAGCGGCAAAACGTCATGGAGTAATAGGGCTATCAGCGACGGCCACCCGTGCTAACCTGGTCCGCAATATTCTCTCCATCCTGGCCCGCGATGCTGCCCATGCAGGAGAAGACATGCAAGTCCATATCGAACGAAATGTAGTCGACAGAGCCATCACACATCGCGCCATTCATGCCGCCCGGGTGGAACGCATACCATCCGGACATACAAGCACGTCGTGACCGGCCGGAGAGTGGAGTGAACTGCGACTGCCCATTGTTGTCTTCGGGCAGGGCGGTGCAGGCTTCATAGTCGCCAAGCAGGGTTCGCGGTTGAGCGGTGGGTTGGGAGAGCAAGCAGTTTCCCCAGGTATAAGCCCAGTAGGGACGACGGGGTTGATAGCGGTTGGCGCCCTCGGCAACCAACAGCGTGTGAGTCAAGCCATCGCTGATGCTTTTGAACTTCTCAGGACGCAGCGAGACACTATTATCCATGGCCACGGCGTGCAGCGGGCCACGCCATCCCCAAATGCATCCCGTGCCTTTACCGCGGGACTTCTCGGGCAAGTCTTCGAGCAAGTACCAGGTGACAAATCCATCACCACGCCCTGCATTTCCTTTGTAGGACGAGGTCATGAAGAGAATTGAATTTCCAGGACCGCTGGATGGATTCGCGAGGACCATCGGCAAATCGGAAGGGCAGGTATACATGGGCACCTGGGTTTCGCGGAACGCTTTGGCCCCAGGATCGGTTCGATGGGTGACCGCAATGTCCGGATCATACAAATCGGCCAAAGCTGCGTCCTCGGAGAACGGCATGATTTCACGAGTCCAGCCGTTGTGGTAGTTGAGCGAGCCGATACCCGCGCTACCACTCATGACAGCGCCTGCTGGCAAAGCTCCAATTGTGTCATGATGGTTGTGCAGTGCCAGCGCCATCTGCTTTAGATTGTTCATGCACTGGCTGCGTCGGGCCGCCTCGCGAGCGGCCTGAACTGCCGGTAGCAGCAGCGCCACGAGTATCCCAATGATGGCGATGACCACGAGGAGTTCGACAAGTGTGAATCCGGCTGTTCGTCGTTGTCCCAGGGGGGTAATACCGAGCTGGGGCTTTTTGGCGATGAGCATAGTGAAAGTTTCCCGCTTGAACTGTGGTCAGGAACAGAGCCAAGAAAGGTCGGTTTTAGTTCGCAACGTGTCCGTTGAAAGACGGAGAAATGCGAAGCGTTTCTGGATAAGGCGGTTTGTTGTCGCGTCACATGCCTCGATTGGCTGGCCGGGCGTGGGCGACGAAGTGTTGACAAGTAAGTACATGAAAAGCGGTCACAATTTAGGACCAAGTTAGAACTTATCGTGTTGGCCGACGGTCGTCGAGCCAAATGGGAGCTGTCGTCCAGGCAATGCGGAAATTACCCCTTCGGCTGCGTTGGAAGTCACGCCGGACGCTGCTTCTCTAGGGGAAAAACCACTCCCCTATTGCCCTCTGTGGAATGTCGAAGAGTCCAGTTCTAGGCGACGTTTTCACAATTAGCTGGGGCTGTGCCGAGGCGAAATCGTGCGGCAAGTAATAACAATGAGAGTGACATCGCCGCTAGGGTCGACGGCTCGGGCACTCTTGCCCTTGATGTTGCTGCAGAGTTTGTCGTTTGGCCAAAGTTCGATTTCCAAAGTGCGTAGTCCTCCACCGTGACCTGGCCCGGTGTGGCTCCCCCCTCATTGGGCAACTGAAAGTTCGATCCAAGATGATTCCGCCAGACCGTGTAGTCGGCGATGTTCACCTCGCCATCATTGTTGTAGTCCCCTGAAATTCCAAGTTGCTGGTACAGCACAACTCCCAGCCGGGCGGTCTCCTCGTCGGCGAGAAGAAAGTTGAATTCCAGATCTTGCTCGCCACCAACCAGAAAGAACGTTCCCAGTTCGATCTCGGAGCCGCTGGCGAGAAACAAGTCGGAATCCGGGTTGAGTTCGGAGATCGCCGTCGTCTCTGTCAGCACCTCTCGCCAGCCCGCTTGCGACTGATCCGAGAGGCTATTCCAGTTGCCATCTCCAGGCTGAAGAGAACCTTCAAAGGAATCGACGGAGTATCCGTCAATGGAAACATCAAAAGGAGAGGGATTCGAAAGCCGTGCCAGGCCTGTTGTTGGATCGACCGTGAGGACAAGATTGTTCGTTTCGTCGATGCCAGTGTACTCGATGAGCCCAGTCACCTGCTGCTGGGTGGCAGCTTCGATGTAGGTGAACTGAAGGTCTTCCGGCCCTGTGGTGCCAAAAGATGAGTAGGCGGGCTGGTAGGGAGTACCGATCGATCGCTGTTGGGAATCGGCGAAGGACAGTGCCTCTCCAGAACTCGCCTCATCGAGTTCAGCGGACGTTGCTACCGACTCGTTCCAATCTGGGAGTAATTGGTCGGAGAAGCTGTTCCAGGTCGCGTTGTCCGGCCCCAACGATCCAGAGGCCGACAAGATGGAGTACCCTTGAATGTCGACGGCACTGCCACTGCTGTTGCGCATCGTTGCTGTGCCGGTGGCACGGTCGACAGAGAGTACCAACTGGGATGGTGGACCATCGCCGACAAGTTGTCGAATCCAGCCGTCCTGCTTCGTCATCAAGTACACTTCTCCATCCGAGGTCTGTCCGAATCTGAGATCGTGTCGACCATTCGGCAACGTTCCTGTCCCACGGTCCGCCAGGATCAGGTCCTCCAGCGTGGTAGGTGCGCCATTGCGAGTGAGGAACAACTCATAAATGTCGGCTGTTGTGGCGGGGTCGCCGTCGTCGGCCGTATCCATTTCGGCGACGTCGCTATAGAAGACGCGCCCATTGACAATGTCTCCAAAGACAAACTTGCCGTATAGTTCGGGCAATTGTGTGCCGCGGTAGACAAACCCACCTGCGATGGCGTTGCCCTCGTCATGGTCGTACTGTACAACAGGGTAGGTGTAACCGAATATCGCATCATTGCCGGGCAGTGGTCCCACGTTTCCACCAAGATACTCGAACGTTCCTTCACGCTCGGACCAGCCGTAGTTTTCGCCAGACCGAACGATGTTGATCTCCTCAATGCGCCCTTGACCAATATCAGTTGTATACATGACGCCCGTCTGTTGATCCCACATCAAGCGATGGGCGTTACGAAGACCAGACGCGTAGATCTCGTCTGCCGTGTCTGCGTTGCCGTCCGCAGCATAAGGATTGCTCGTGGGTACGCCGTAATTGCCGTTTGCGCTGTTGTTGCCAGCAGGGTCGATGCGGAGGATCTTGCCGTAGATGGAATCGAGCCGCTGGGCTTGGGGATCGCCACGGGAATAGGCGTCGTAGCCGTAGTCGCCTCCTCCCACGTACAGCAGGCCGTAGTCCTCGTCGCCTGGTTCAGCCACCGGGTTGAAGGCCACATCGCCGTGTGCGTGCAAGAAGCCTGAAGGGGCAGCGATTCTCATCATTTCCGTGTGGCTTCCTGCCCAACTATCGGAGCTCGGGTCGGTGGCTGTCCACTCGGTTAGCACGACATGGTTGGCGCTGCCGCCGTTGATGTTGCCGGCGTTTCCTTGTGCGACGAAGTCTGGCGTGGGCGATCCGCTGAACGTCTCCGAATGCAGGGTATAGAACTTGCCGTTGGCGGCATACTCGGGGTGGGGAGTCACACTGAGCAGCCCGGTGGAAAGGCCGCTTGGACCGTAGCGAAAGCGGGAGAATTCCGATCGGAGGTTCAGGAACGGCTGCGATGTATTGGAATTGGAATCAACCAGGTATAGATCGCCACGCAGGTCGTTGACGAACCATCGCCCCGTGCTGTCAGGCAGTTCGCGCATGAAGTTGATGCGAGCCTTGCTGTCGTTGACTCGATTGTCCTCCGACTGTTCCTCGGCACCCAGGTTGCGAGTATCGGGTAGTTGAATGACATCGGCAATTTCGACAGATATCCCAGGGATAGGGGACGCCGCGATCTGGGCCGTGGCTTTCTGGGAAAGTACCGATCCCAATATCGTGCAATGGATTACGAGACTCAGAACAATATAGAACGTAGGGGCGACTCTCATCGGCTGCTCTCTCTCTCTCCGGTGCCTCTTCGGTGATGCTGTGATCTCTTTGGCTTCTGAGTGCTGGATCGCTGGGCCTTAAGATAGCGGCGCCAATGATTCCAGTTGGCGGGGAAGCGGATTGACCTGTCATGTATCTCACCGCTAGGCCACACACGGCTATACGCGGTAGATGGCGGCCAAAGTCTATCGTTTTTGGGCAGGCCTGCTACGGGCGCGTGCGGCAACGGCAATCCCTGCTCCCAAGAAGGCGATGATCGTCAAGCCACTGGGTTCAGGGATCGTTGAGTCCGAGAGGTTGCCGCTGCCCACATCGGTGCGGTTGCTTTTCCATTGTCTGAAATCAGTAAAATCGACTATTCCGTCGTTGTTTAGATCGCCTTCAGATCGCATGGTAACGTTTTGTTGAAAGTGATCCTCAATGATGTAGTAGTCATCAATGTCAACAATTCCATTCCCGTTTACGTCTCCAGGCACGATGGGATTGTCAGAGAGTTCATTTAGGATGTTGTTCAAAATGGCGCCGCCATTCTCGGAAAGGACAAAGACGTCATCTTCGTCTACATAGTCGTTCATTTGAAAGAACACGCGCCGCTGAGGCGTTACGGAGACGGTGCCTTCATTGTCGGCAAACAGCGTGGTACCGGCGGGGATGTCCAAAATTCCCAGGGCGTTGGCCTCCGCACCGACGGTCATTGTGGCCACAACGGTCGATCCAGCAGGCACTTGCGAAGCGGTGCCGCCCCAGTCGATGTCCATTGGATTGCCGCCATCGAAGGTACTCGGGAAGACGCTTGTCGTGAGACCGTCGACAAACGGATGACTGGGGGCTGGATACGCATTGAAGTCGGTCGGTGCTGCCACGTCGCCATTGACTGCTGTGGTGTCGACCCAGCCCCAGCGGCTCGTGCGGATGAGGTAACTACTCATCAGCAGCATTGGTTTATCGATGGCATTCCAAGCGGCTGCCAATCCGGCGTCGTCGATATAGTTTCCGCTATTAATGCTGCGGCTGACGATCACCAAGTCGGCCGCGTCGAGTTCCATCGCCGAGGGCGTGGTGCCCGCGTACGGTTGCAGGGTATTGCTTATCGTATGTCCCTTGCCTTCGAGAAATGCTTGAAAGGTATCATCGGTGGCCTCGGTGCCGCCCACAACCAAGATGTTTGCTGCAGTGGCCCATTGCGACATCGCAGCCACGACGAGGCCGCCCATCCAGAGCATCCGATAGAATCGACTCTTCGTTGAGTAGTGTACCGGCTCTCTCATCTTTATCCGCTCCAAAATAGTTTCGATACAAAGAAAAGCAGTCATTTCAACGTCAAGCCGATTCCATCGGACACCGCTGCCCTAGTCGCAACTGTTAAGAATGGAGACGACGTCGCAACGTCAGCGAAGTCACCCCAGCTGCCAGAAGCAGGCCGAGCGTACAGCTTGATGGCTCTGGGATTGCCAGCGAGGTGACGATGCGATCGAGGATTATGCCGCCATTCTCGGAAAGGACAAAGACGTCATCTTCGTCCGCATAGTCGTTCATTTGAAAGAACACGCGCCGCTGAGGCGTTACGGAGACGGTGCCTTCATTGTCGGCAAACAGCGTGGTACCGGCGGGGATGTCCAAAATTCCCAGGGCGTTGGCCTCCGCACCGACGGTCATGGTAGCCACAACGGTCGATCCAGCAGGCACTTGCGAAGCGGTGCCGCCCCAGTCGATGTCCATTGGATTGCCACCATCGAAGGTACTCGGGAAGACGCTTGTCGTGAGACCGTCGACAAACGGATGACTGGGGGCTGGATACGCATTGAAGTCGGTCGGTGCTGCCACGTCGCCATTGACTGCTGTGGTGTCGACCCATCCCCAGCGGCTCGTGCGGATGAGGTAACTACTCATCATCAGCATTGGTTTATCGATGGCATTCCAAGCGGCTGCCAATCCGGCGTCGTCGATATAGTTTCCGCTATTAATGCTGCGGCTGACGATCACCAAGTCGGCCGCGTCGAGTTCCATCGCCGAGGGCGTGGTGCCCGCGTACGGTTGCAGGGTATTACTTACCGTATGTCCCTTGCCTTCAAGAAATGCTTGAAAGGTATCATCGGTGGCCTCGGTGCCGCCCACAACCAAGATGTTTGCTGCAGTGGCAATGTGGGCCAACGACAGAAAGCTAAACATGGCAAGCAGCAGTAGCCAATTGCCGTATTTGTCCGATCGAAGCTGTCGGTTGCTCATTTCATTACGCTCCCTGTGGAAAAGTCAAAAGAAGAAAAGTTTGTTGCAGGAAAAATGGGAATCTGAGTCGGACACCATCAGTGCATCTACGTATCAGCTTTGTGAACCCGACGTGCCACCGGACATGAGGCCAACAAACCGAAGGCGGTTAGTAGCAGTAGCGCGGTTGTCGGTTCGGGTATCGTATGCGCAACTGCTGCCACGACGCTGCCTGGCTGCGTTTCACTCCATTGTCGATAGTCATAGAAGTCAACGAACCCGTCGCCGGTAAGATCGCCATCCGATCGCGAAGAAGCACTTTGGCGGAAGTTGTCGCGAATGATGTTGAAGTCGTCGATATCCGCCACTCCATCGCCATCGACGTCCCCCGGAGCGGTGCTAATGGTTTCCAGGACGATATTGTCGTAGGTGCCGTTGTCGTTGAGGGTCCCAAAGCCGAACTGAACGTCTCCTGACAAGGCGGGATTGACGGTTTCGAACATGGCAGTCGTCGAGTTCAACACCATGTGAGTACCATTCAATTTGGTAGCGAACGAGCCCAGGGAGCTATCGGTAGCTGGGTCGACCAGTTGAAAACTCAGGCCTTGCATGACCGAGTCGTAGGTAAGCGTCCCACTGTACCAGGTGTTCTCGACCAACCCACTCGCGAACCCGTCAGTGCCTACCACAGGGGTGCCGCTGTCGGTATTGCCTTGGCGGTCGTCATTGAGCAAGTAGAGCAAGTCGTTGTTGCCTGCGACTTCAGTGATCACGAGAGTGTAGTAGTTGCGATTGTCGAGATCCCCAAAGACAATCGCGGAGTCGTCAGCGGTACCTTCGGCGGGAAAACCAAACTTGATGTCAAAGGAGAGCTCCCAACTCGTCGAGGCGTTCACCGTACTTGGTGCCTGAAACCATCCACCGGTTGGCTGCCCTGGACCAGGAACCCCGTCAATCATGTCGCCAATGTGTCCTGACTGACCTAGATCGCCTCCCGAGCCGTCATGACCGGTGAGAATACTGAACGATGGATCGGCTGTTCCTGGATTGTTGTCGACGAGCACCCAACCAGTCGGCAGCCCCGTTTCCCCTTCAAAATCCTCGTCAATCACAACTGCCGCCTGGGAGAATGGTGCCGAAACGGCGAAGGCCAACAACAAGCCTGCCAGGGCGCTACCTCTGTGCTTTACTGAACTGGCAGAGAAGGGCAGGGCGGACTTCTTAGTTCGACAGACGCAAGCGCCGACCATCGCAAGCAATGCAAGCAACTGCAGTGACAAGGGTTCCGGTACTCCGGAAGTGGATACAGCCGCAGCGCTCGCGGATGCTCCAAAGTTGGACTTCCAGAACGCATAGTCTTCCGCCGTGACCTGACCGGGAGTTACTCCATCCCCTTCGTTTGGCAGAGTAACAGCCGAGCCAAGATTGTTCCTCCAGACCGTGTAGTCGGCGATATCAACTTTGCCATCCTCGTTGTAGTCTCCAGGTAATTCGATGATTTCAGCATAGACGACCGCTCCCTGGCGTGGTGTGTCCTCGCCTTCCATCACGAACTCGAATACCAGATCCTGTGTTCCCATTGAGTCGAAGAGGGTGCCAAACTCATAGGCGTCGAATCCGCCTAGAAGCAAGCTACCGTCGGGATTCAATTCCGAAGCCACCGTCGAAACAGGCGATGCCTCCCTCCATCCCGTGATACCTGCGTCGCTGAGACTATTCCAGTTGCTGTCGTCGACGTTCAAAGAGCCAGAAGTTGAGTAGATGGAGTAGCCATCGATCGCTACATCGAAGGGCGAATCGTTCTTGAACTGCACCTCACCCGTCGATGGATCGACGATAATGGCCAGATTGTTGTTGACCTTGGTTCCTGTATACTCCACCAGGCCTTGAGCGACGTCGCCATCCAGCGTGAACTCAAACTCGATGTCGTCGGGGTCGACGCCAAAGGCGGGGAAGACAGCTTCGTATGGAGTTCCCACGCTGGCTGGCGAGGCGCCAGTTACGTTAAGGGTTGCCGAGTCGCTCAACTCGTTGAGAGCATTGGCTGTAGGAGTGGCTTCCTGCCAGCCAGCTGTGCCTTGGTTCGCTAGACTATTCCATGTGCCAGTGAGTCCGCCTGATGGCGATAGAATGGAGTAACCGTCAATCGCCACCGCCGCTGATCCTTCGTTGGTGATCGTCGCCGCACCAGATTCGCGGTCGATGACCAGCGTTAAGAGTTGATCAACAGCGAGCTTCACCAGGTCGCCGTTGCCACCACTGTCCCGTTTGATGCGATACGCCTGAGCTGGCCCGAGCGCCGGCAAAGCGGACAAGTCGAGGGCGTCGAAGTCTCCGTACGTGAAGCCGGCATCGATGAGAGTCCATTCGTCATTGACCTGTGGGGTAACGCCGTTGAATTCCGGTCGAAGCGTCCCCCCAAGTTGTGCCAGCGCCGGCGTCTTCAGGGCGGAATGATTGGTTTGATGGGTGATTTCTGCGATAAGCGTGTGTTCGCCTGTGAACTGAATGCCATTGGTGGCGTTGAAATTGACGTTGGGCCCCACAACCCGGGTGGTGCGGGCCAGTTCGGCAAAGCCCGTAGATACGGTGGCCGTTAGTCCCGAGCTATCTCCCAGGTTGATACTGCTGGTCGATTCGCCGCCCGACCGAATGCCGACAGAATTCAGGGTGCCGCCTCCCAGTACGGTGAGAGTACCGGTGCCACTTTGCCCCGCGTCGACGAAGCCGTCGGTAGTTGTGATGACGATACCGTCATCGTAGATGCCTGCGTCCACTGTCAGCGTGCCACCGGATACAATTCGCAGCCCTCCAGAAGTGCCTGCAGTTGGCCCTAGTTTCACGCCTCCCGGGTTTCCTTCGTCTGGATCTATATTTGTGTCAGCTGCGCGTGATACGACGGCCGTCGTGTCGTTGTCAATAATCGCCTGCTCGGCAAACTCGGCCAAAGGCTCCACCCCTTCGGTACCTCCGGCTGGTGGAGGCCAGTTGCTGTCTTCCCACCACTGACCGTTGTTGGGGCCTTGCCACGTCACATTAAATTGACCGTGGGCCAGGCGTGGGCCTGCTAATGCTAGTAACGCGAAGGCGATTGCGCACGGAGTCCATGCAATGGCGGAGCACTGCTTCATAGTTTTTTGCCCTATTAGACTGTCGCTTGATCCTGGTGAGACGTAAGTACCAAGACGTCTTGATACAACGGGAGCCTCAACCCGCTAGTGAATCACTAGCCGGTAAAGAATCCGACGCACTCGCAACGCTTTGCAGTCGTGTTTGGGTTCGGAAAAGACGAAACGCCGGGCGGCAGCACTCGCAAGGCGGCCGCCCAGAAAAGCACTAGGAAAAGGGGCTGGGCACAAAACGCCGCCAAGCCCACGAAGTCCACAAGCTCGTAAACAAGCCCACACATCAATCGAAACCATGAGTGGCCGTTGTTTACATTGGTCACAGGCTAGTGATCACGCCGGCCTTATGCAAGGAATACTGCTAAGCATGTCAGTATTTGCAAAGAATGGATGCAAGGTTGCGAATAAGAAGCTTTGGAGACGGGAGTGATCGAAGAATGCTTTGTCTTCACGTGATGCTATTGCTCAATCAAATCGACACCGCCGAGAAAACGGCTACAATTTTGCAACTACTTCCATGGGCGCCTGCTGCTCCTGGATGGCGGCGCCAGCCCATCTCCAGGGCTCCTCTTGTGTTAGTTACGACTCGAGTTTGTTGTACTCGGTGAACTCGCCGGCCTTGTACTTCGCCCAGTACTCGTTGAGCGCGGCCTTGATTTTGCCGCTCATGATGAGCACCCCAAGCAAGTTGGGAAATGCCATAGAGAGGATCAGGTAGTCACTGAACCCAAGCACGTTGTTGGCGTTGACCAGGGCTCCCATCATGATGGCGATCAGGAAGAGTATTCGATAGAGCATTGATGTCCGCGTTCCAAACAAGAAGGTGAAACAGCGTTCCCCGTAATAGGACCAGGAAATCATTGTCGAGTAAGCGAACAAGAACGAAGCCAAAGTGAGAATTGCAGGAAACCAGTCAATTTCTGTCTCGAAAGCCCTGGCTGTGAGGGTAGCGCCGTTGCCTGCTTCGATCAGCTCCATGGTGCCGGGATGCGATGGCTCATAGACCCCCGTGATCACGATGACCAACCCGGTCATCGTGCAGACTACTACCGTATCGATAAAGGGTTCGAGCAGCGCGACAATTCCTTCTCGCACGGCGTACTTGGTGCGGGCGGCAGAGTGAGCGATCGCTGCCGAACCGGCGCCTGCTTCGTTGGAGAACACGGCCCGGCGAATGCCCACCACCAGTACCCCCAAAAATCCACCATAGCCCGCTTGCGGGGTAAATGCTTCGGAGAAGATTCGGCCGAACGCATCTGGGATGCGGTGATAGTTGGTAATCAGGATGATGATGGCAGCCAAGACATACACGCCGCACATCAAAGGTACGATCTTCTCCGCGGTAGATGCGATGCGGCGAATGCCACCAATGATTACGACGCCCACCATGATGACCATCAGGATGCCATACGCCCACGGCGCCCAGGCCGCATCCGCGAGATTCAGCTGTTCCAGCACAAGATTCTTGGATTGCGAAACTTGGAACGAGCAACCGCCACCAAATGAACCTCCAATACAGAGTACCGCGAACACTATGGACAACACCACACCTAGCGGACCGAGTTTCATCTCGGCCAAACCGTCTCGGAGATAACGCATCGGGCCGCCAGACACGTGCCCATCGGCGTCAATCTTGCGGTACATCTGGCCCAGCGTGCATTCGGCAAACTTGCTGGTCATCCCGAATAATCCTGCGAGGATGATCCAAAAGATCGCGCCGGGCCCACCTGTGGCAACAGCTATTGCGACACCTGCGATGTTGCCAAGACCAACCGTGGCAGACAGGGCGGAAGCCAGCGCCTGAAAGTGACTTACTTCGCCATCGTCATTGGGGTTATCGTAGTCGCCTTTCGTCACGCGGATGGCATGCCAAAACGCTCGGATGTTGATGAATTTGAAAAACACCGTGAGAAACAGTGCCGCCCCGGCCAGCCAGACCACCACAATCGGTAGCTTGTAGGTCGTAATTTCACCGTCGAGCCCTTTGCCCTTGTATGAAAAGATCGGAGCAAACAGCACCGCATCCATCGGGTCGACTAGCCACTTCTTTGCCCAGGCGTCCGCAGCGGCTTCCCATTTGCGAAAGCCCGTCAGTTCCGTCGCACCTTCCTCTCCCGCTGCTTCGGTGCTGGGGGCATCGGGCGCGGCATCGCTGCTTTCCACCTGTGGAACTGCAGTTGCGTCCGGCTCCTGGGCGTCAGCCACCCCAGCCAGCCAGGTACCCAGCGAAAGGGCCACTGCCGCAAAGAGTCCAGTCTTCGTACGATGAAAAAGCGATAGCATTCGCGCAGCTCCGTTGATAACTGAAGTGAGTCGGTCGGAAGTTGTGCCCCTCGTGGAGGGGCCACCAGCTCCTACGGATAGCCGACACAAGCGTTACGGAGCGGGGTGGCCGAAGTGGCTGGCTGGTATGCACTTTTAGTCGATAAGCCGTTGCAGTGCAAGACTTTGCGACTTTTGTTGAGATTTTGGAGGCTATTTTTCAAACCGACCCTTGTCAATAATAGCTAAAGCCTTACGATACAAGAGTTAAGGCTATGTGATCTGGCGGCATGCAGCCGCCATCCCCCTATCAATCTGCGCAGAAATGATCCCCACTGTAACGGATTCCGACGAGGCTTTGCTCAACCTGCTCCGCAAGCAGGGCGGAATGGGCATCAGCCAGCTTGTCGATGAGTTGGGCGTCACGGCCACCGCCGTCAGGCAGCGGCTGGCACGATTGATGGAGGATGAATTGATTTGCCGGGAAGAGGTGGTTCGCACCGGGCGAGGTCGGCCGAGCCATTGTTATCAGCTCACAGAGAAGGGGCGTCGTTCGGGAGGCAACAACTACGCCGACTTGGTCGATGTGTTGTGGGCCGAGATTCGCGCGATCGACGATCCTGAGATTCGTGTCGGACTGTTGAGGCGTATCGCGAAACAGCTCGCAGAGCGGGCAGGCGAACTGCCGGGCGGATCGCTGGAGGAGAAGATGCATCGCCTCGCAGAAATGATGAAACAACGACACATCCCATTCGAGGTCGACGAATCTGGCGAGTTGCCAGTGCTCACCGCGGTAGCGTGTCCGTACCCCGAATTGGTTGAGCATGATAAGAGCATTTGCGCGATGGAGCGAATGCTGTTTTCGGAGGTGCTGGGCGAAACAATGCGAATTTCCGGCTGTCGCCCGTTGGGCGACGCTTGTTGTTCGTTTGAGCCCAGCAGTGCTTCCAAGTTGCCAGTTGGCGAACCGTAGAAACAAGCCGCGCCTCGTTATCGGTCCGGCATCCAAGTTTACTCTCACCCCTGAATCACGAACTTTCAAATGAACGAGCCATGGATTGAAGGCCGTTTTGAAGACAACGTCTTAACGACGACCGTAGAGCAAGCAATTAACTGGGCCCGACAGTCGAGCATTTGGCCAATGACCTTTGGCCTTGCCTGTTGTGCAATTGAGATGATGGCCGCAGGTGCGAGCCGCTTTGACATGGATCGTTTTGGTGCGGGAGCGTTTCGCGCGACTCCCCGGCAGGCCGACCTGATGATTGTGGCGGGCACCGTAACCTACAAGATGGCCAGCCGCGTGCGGCGACTTTACAACCTAATGCCGGACCCGAAGTTCGTGATCGCCATGGGGGCCTGCACGGTCGGTGGCGGACCTTACTTCAAGTATGGCTATCACGTGGTGAAGGGTGTCGACTTGGTTGTGCCGGTAGACGTCTACGTACCAGGTTGTCCGCCGCGACCCGAGGCCTTGCTGGAAGGACTGATGCGGATCCAGGACAAGATTAACGGCCACCGCATTGCGAAGGGCATGGAGGGCACGAAGATCGACGACGAGTTGCCCGTGCCGCATCACTCGGGTTATGTCACTGCTCCAGCGGATGGCCAGCCGATGTTCGATCACCAGAAAATAACCGGATAACAGAAGCGATAACTAATGTTGGGCAACCTCTCGATTGTTTGAGACCGGTCGCCTCCAGAGACAAGGAAAACGATGAGCGAAACCCTCAAGATCACCGATCTGCACGTGGCAGTGGAAGGCAAGCCGATTCTCCGCGGTGTGAATCTCACTATCAATCGAGGTGAGACCCACGCCCTGATGGGCCCCAACGGCTCGGGAAAGAGCACGTTGGGCAATGCCATCATGGGACATCCCAGTTACGACGTGACGGGCGGGACGATCGAGATCAACGGTCAGGACATCATGGAGTGGGACGCCTCGGAGCGTGCCCGTGCCGGCATTTTTATGGCTTTCCAGCGCCCGATGTCGATCCCCGGCGTGAAGATGGCCGACTTCCTGCGTCACGCGGCGACCAACGTTCGCAACCCGGAGCGTAAGGAAGGCGAAGACCTGATTCCGATGCGCGAGTTCCGGAAGGAACTCAAGGAGAAAATGTCGCAACTTCGCATGGACGTTGAATTTGCCCGGCGGTACGTGAACGATGGTTTTTCCGGCGGCGAAATGAAGCGGGCCGAGATCCTGCAAATGGCGATGCTGCGACCGAAGTTCGCGATTCTCGACGAGACCGACAGTGGTCTGGATGTCGACGCTGTTAAGCTCGCCAGCCAGAGTATCGCCGAAATTGGTGGTGCCGAGATGGGCATTCTGATCATCACTCACCACGACAAGCTGCTGGACTATAACGCGCCTGACTTCACCCATGTGATGTTGGGCGGAAAGATCGTCGAGACCGGTGGCGTGGAACTTGCCCAAGAGTTGTACACACAAGGCTACGATCGCATTCGCGCTGCTTACCCGGAAGAAGCAGCCCTGGAAGAAGAGCTGGCAGAAGAAACCGCCACCGCCTAGAGCAGCCGCACCTGATTTGAATCCAACGGTGCCCCCAAGAGCCCGACGAAGGAATAACCTATGTCAACTGACGTCATGTCGCCCGCCGATGAAACTGGCATTGGCGAAATCAATAAGTACGACTTTATCACTCAGACCTCCGGCGTCTTCAAGGCACGCAAGGGTCTGGATCGTGAAGTTGTTGCGCAGATCTCCGAATTGAAGAACGAGCCCTCGTGGATGCGCGAGTTTCGTCTGGAGGCATTGGAGATCTTCGAGTCGAAGCCAATGCCTAACTGGGGGGGCAAAATTGGGCTCGACTTCCAGGATGTTTACTACTACCTGAAGCCGACCGACCGCCAGGGTAAGACCTGGGACGACGTGCCGCAGGAGATTAAGGACACGTTTGACCGGCTCGGCATTCCCGAAGCAGAACGAAAGTTCTTGGCTGGCGTAAAAGCCCAGTTCGAGAGCGAAGTGGTTTACGGTTCGTTGCAGGAAGACCTCGCCAAGAAGGGTGTGATCTTCACCGACACCGACACTGCCGTACGCGAACATCCTGAGCTACTGCGGGAGTACTTCGGAACGATCATCCCGCCGCACGACAACAAGTTCGCCGCGCTCAACTCGGCCGTTTGGTCGGGTGGCTCATTCATTTACGTACCCCCCGGCGTGAAGATTGATTTCCCGCTGCAAGCCTACTTCCGCATTAACGCCGAAAGTATGGGCCAGTTCGAGCGGACGCTCATCATCGTCGACGAAGGTGCCGAAGTGCACTACGTCGAAGGATGCACCGCGCCGATGTACTCCACCGAGAGCCTGCACTCGGCCGTTGTGGAGATCATGGTCAAGAAGAATGGTCGTTGTCGCTATACGACCATTCAGAACTGGGCCAACAATATCTACAATTTGGTCACCAAGCGTGCCATGGCGTACGAGAACTCCCTCATGGAGTGGATCGATGGCAATCTTGGGAGTCAGCTCACGATGAAGTACCCGGCCGTCTACATGATGGAACCGGGGGCTCGCGGAGAGATCCTGTCGATCGCTTTTGCATCGAAGGGGCAGCATCAGGATGCTGGTGCCAAGTTGGTGCATTGTGCACCCAATACCTCGGGTCGCATTATTTCCAAGAGCATCAGCAAGAACGGCGGTCGCAGTAGCTATCGCGGCCTATGCAAAGTGGAAGACGGTGCCGTTGGCTCGAAGAGCAATGTGGTGTGCGATGCGTTGATCCTCGACCCTGACAGCCGTAGCGATACTTACCCCTACATCGAAGTGGAAGAGCAGGATGTGCAGATCGAACACGAGGCAAGCGTCTCGCGAATTGGCGAAGAGCAACTGTTCTACCTTATGAGCCGCGGCCTGACCGAAGCCGAAGCCAGCTCGATGATCGTTAGTGGCTTTATCGAGCCGTTGATCAAAGAGCTGCCGATGGAATACGCAGTGGAGATGAATCGCCTGATCGAGCTGCAAATGGAAGGCAGCGTCGGGTAATTTGTGGCCGGGTTCATAATCGAATAAACGATCAAGATTGGAATTGAGAGACGAATGACGACTGCGACTGCAGCCAATGGTTTTACTGACGCGGCGTTTGAGAGCTTCTTGGAAACCCGGTCGGCCGAGCCCGACTGGTTGACCACGATCCGCCGCGAAGCGTGGCAGGCCTTCAGTGAGATGGACTGGCCCGCGCGCAATGATGAAGAGTGGATGCGAACTGACATTCGCATGTTCCACCTTGATAAGTTCGCGCTGCCAACGGAACCGGCGACCGCTCCTGAGCTCGCGCCCGGCCTGTTGACCCACGACGTGGAACTCGGCGGGACATTGGTCAGCTACAACAGCTCGGCGACTGAAGATTCGCTTATCGGTGAGCTGGCAAGTAAGGGGGTGCTGTTCGGTAGCCTCGACCGTCTGGTGGTCGAGCATGGCGATCTGTTGCGGCCATTCTTTGAGCGCCAGGTCGTAAACCGAACTCACGACAAGTTTGCCGCCCTGCACGCTGCCTGCTGGAGTGGCGGTACGCTGCTATACGTGCCCAAAGGTGTCGCCATTTCGCAGCCACTACACGGCATGTCGGCGATGGGCGATAGCGGTGTCGATTTGTCGAAGACCTTGGTGATCCTCGAAGAGGGTGCCGAGGCTACCATGCTGAGCGAAACGGCGAGCACCTCGCCCAACGGCGGTGGACTGCATTGTGGTTCAATTGAGCTCATCGTCGAACCCGAAGCGCACCTCCGCTATGTCAACCTGCAGAACTGGTCGACCAGTGTGTGGCACTTTGCTCACCAGCGAGCGACGGTGGATCGAAACGCCTCGCTGCAGTGGACCATTGGTGCACTGGGCAGCAAGCTGGCGAAGGTGAATCAGCAAGTGGCGCTCACCGGACCCGATGCCAATGCTCAAGTGAACGGCGTGATGTTTACTGAGGGCCGGCAGCATTTGTCGTACAACACGCACCAGCATCACATGGCTCCCTATTGCCGAAGCGACTTACTATACAAGTCGGCGTTGCAGGACCGTTCGCGTACCGTGTGGCGGGGCATGATTAAGGTCGACCTCGCCGCTCAGCGGACCGATGCCTACCAACGTAACGACAATTTAATGCTCGCACCGACAGCACGTGCCGATTCAATTCCTGGTCTGGAGATCGAAGCCGATGATGTGCGCTGCACCCACGGCAGCACTTCGGGGCGGGTAGACGAACCGCAGGTGTTTTACGCCATGTCACGTGGCTACACCCGCACCGAGGCCATTCGCTTGATCGTGGCCGGCTTTTTCCAGCAGGTTTTCGATCGGATTACGATCGAGTCGGTTCGCAACGCATTGGGTGATGCCATCGCCAGCCGTGTGCAGGACCTCGACCAGCAGGCTGCGCCGGAAGTGCAGGGTTAACGGCATGAGCGAATTTGTCCCGGTAGCCCCAGTGAGCGACTTTGGCGATCCCGATCGCAAGTTGGTGGAAGTAGATGATCAATTGGTCGTGGTGGTGCACGTGGGAGGCAGTTTTTATGCTCTCGACGACGTGTGCACTCACGATGGTGGGCCGTTGAGCGACGGCGCGATTGATCCGGCAGGGTGCACGATCGCCTGTCCGCGTCATGGGGCAAAGTTCGATCTGGCGACTGGCGAGGCGAAGACGATGCCCGCTACCAAAGCAACAGTGGCCCACGAAGTGAAAGTGGAAGACGGGCAAGTGCTCGTTCGACTTTCGCAATAGACACACGAAAGGTTCATTATGGCCATTGCCGAAGACACCATTCGCGAAGCACTCAAGGAAGTGATCGACCCCGAATTGTTCGTGAACATCGTGGATCTTGGATTGATCTACGAAATCAAACAAGAGGAGCAAGAGGGCGGTGCAAATCATGTGGCGGTCGACATGACGATGACCAGCCCCGCGTGCCCCGCAGGCCCGCAGTTGATGGCGCAGTCTCAGGCTGCTGTCGAAAAGCTCGATGGGGTGGATGATGTGGAGATCAAGCTGGTGATGACGCCACCCTGGACTCCTGATCGCATGACCGAAGACGCCCGCGATCAACTAGGTATCTTCTAAGCATCCAGCAGCATAGCCCGCCTTGAACATCTTCGTCTACGAATGGGTATGCGGTGGCGGAGCCCTGGAGGATGGTCAGCAGCCGCCACAATCTCTAGTGGCAGAGGGCGCAGCAATGCTCTCCGCTGTGGCTGCAGACTTCTTGTCCATCCGAGAATACCAGGTTCACGTGATCGTGGCGGATGGCGTTCAGCTCGCCCTGGATGAGCGTATCGTCACTCACCGAGCGCGGACCGCTGAAGAGCGAAGTCAGAAGTTCGACGAACTGGTTTGCTGGGCGGACGAAACGGTATTGATCGCTCCTGAGTTCAGGGGAACGCTTCTCGGGCTCGGCAAACGGGTGACAGAGCAGGGGGGGAAGCTGCTTTCGCCATCGCCTGAGTTCGTATCCGTAGCCAGCGATAAGCAGTCGACGATCGAGCGGTTGTTCGCCGCCAAGGTTGCTGTGCCGAAGGGGCAGGTGCTGATGCCAGGTGAACGTTGCCCACTTGGGGTTAGCTACCCCGCCGTAGTCAAGCCGATCGACGGCTGCGGTTCACTTGGAGTCGAGTTGGTGCAAGAAGGACACCAGCTTTCTCGCGGTGATGGTGCCTACCGGCTGGAAGAACGCGTCAGGGGGCTGCCAGTCAGTGTGCTGTGCATCTGCGGCGCCGAGCAGACCCTTGCTCTGGAGCCGTGTCTGCAGTGTTTGGCTGGCGCGGACGACTTCGCCTACCAGGGCGGAGCACTACCGCTCGAGGAGCACTTGCGTGCCCGCGCAGCGAAACTTGCCCTTTCCGCAGTGCACATTTTGCCGCCCACACAAGGGCTCGTGGGCGTCGATCTGGTTCTGGGGGAAGCGGAGGATGGCTCCGAGGACTTTGTAATCGAAGTGAACCCTCGTTGTACCACTTCGTACGTAGGCCTGCGTGCGGCGTATGACGTGAACCTTGCGGAGCTGGTGCTGGCCGTGTCGAATGGCGGGCAGGTTACGCCGCCCGAGATCTCTCGACCCGTGAAATGGAACGCGGCCGGGGAAGTAAGCATTCTGGATTGAACGCAGCGATGACGAAGTGGCTGGGAATCGACGTCGGCGGAGCGAATCTGAAAGTTGCTGATGGTGACCAGTTCGCCAAAAGCACTCCCTTCGAGCTTTGGCGGCAGCCCGACCGTTTGGCGGACGCCATCGCGACACTGCTCAAAGACGCTCCGCAGGTCGATTTTCTGGCGGCGACCATGACTGGAGAACTGGCAGATTGCTACGAAACCAAGTCGGCTGGCGTGCGACACATTACCGAATGCCTGAGTCAAGCGAATGCGGGGCGTCGTCTCGCCGTGTACTGCATTGATGGTGAGTTTCGAAAACCCGAGCAGGTGATGGAGACCCCCCTGTTGGCCGCGGCCAGCAACTGGCATGCGTTGGCTCGCCATGCTGCTCGCCAACTGCCGGGCGGGACTGGTGTGGTGGTCGACGTGGGGTCGACCACCAGCGACATCATTCCGGTCGTCCAAGGCGCTGTCGCGACTACGTCCTCGACCGACACCGACCGGCTGCTGGCTGGCGAGCTTGTATACTCGGGGGCAGAGCGAACTCCGCTGTGTGCAATCGTTCGTGAGTTACCGTACCGCGGTCACATCTGTCCCGTGTCAGCCGAGTTGTTTGCGACCACGCTGGATGTGTACCGCGTGCTCGGCACTGTGAGCGAGACTTCGCGTGGAACGGCTGACGGCCGTTCCACCAGTGTCGAGCATTGCGTCGATCGACTAGCCCGACAGATTTGTGCGGACCGTCAGTCCTTCACTCTTGCGGACGCCGTGGAAGCTAGCCATTACGTCAAGCAGACCCAACTGGAGGCGATAAGCCGGGCCATCAACAAAGTTGCGATTGGTCTGACTCCGGGGCACGTGCCGGCCGTGGTGTCGGGTAGCGGCGAGGCGCTGGCTCGTGATGCTCTCTCACTAGCCGGCGTCGCTGATAAGGTAGTATCGCTATCCGCCTACTATGGGGTGCAGCACAGCCACTGCGCTGCTGCGGCGGCGGTTGCCTGTTTGGCGGGGCGGTCGTGATGGATACGGCGATAGAGGTAGCGAAAATAGGCGGAAGCCTGCTCACCCGCGGCGATTTCGTCCCAGCGATTCGGCATTGGTTGGATGCTCGAATCCAAATGCAGCCCGGGGGTCATCGTGTTTTGCTCGTTGGCGGGGGACCGTTGGTCGATGCGCTCCGGCAACTCGATGGATCAACGCCTTTGGACGAGTCCGACGCCCATTGGCGAGCGATTGAGTTGATGCAGATCGCTGGCCGGATTGTGGGAAGTTGGTTACCTGAATGGACGGCGGTCGAGTCGTACGACAAGCTTCGTCGGCGTACTTCTCAGCCGGGCATTTCCTTGTTCTTTTCCGAGGCCTTTCTGCTTTCCACCGAGCCGGAGTTGCCTGGTCGGACGTTGCCGACGGGCTGGCACGTGACGAGTGACTCCATCGCCGCGAGATTGGCAATCTGCCTCGGGGCCAGGCGGCTCTTGCTGCTAAAGTCCCGCGGAGCGACTCCTGGCGAACGCTCCCACTGGGATCAAGCCGTGGCTGGAGGGTTGGTCGATGCCTTCTTCCCCCACTTGGCAGGCTTGTTGCCCGAGGTCTGCTTTGAGACACTTCCGGACGGTGGGGGAGATTTAAGCTCCATTCGTTGACATTTGGTGTGGCGGGGGGGTAGTATATAGGTCTCTCGGAACACCCCCACCTACCGGAATCGGCGACGAGGCATCCCCGGCTTGCCGGGATCGTGCCCCCATGCTTCGAGCTCCCCGCTCAAGCGTTCGCCCCCACCTAACCATGCGATTAGGAGGTCGCCACGTGTCAGGATACTGGCAACCCAGAACGCATTCTGCTGCACAAGCTCCCATTCACACCCAGCCATCGCGCATCATCCTTCTGGCAATTGGACTTGCCGCTGGATGTGCGATTGCGCCCACGGTGCACGGGTACACGAAGGAAAGCCCCGAAGTGCGGGCGATGGTCGATAAGGGCAAGAAGTTTCTGGAAGCGAACACCCAGGAGCAACGGCTCGGGGGGCGCTGCTTGATTGCCTTGGTGTTTATAAAGGAGGGGCAGAAAGACCACCGCCTCGTCCAGGAGGCCCTCAAGGCGTGTCAGGTGGCAGCAGCCCAGGGCCACGCGGACGATGTCTATTCCAACGGGCTGGCGATCATCTTCCTCAGCGATCTGGACGCCAAGGCACACCAGAAAGAGCTCCAGTTCTTTATGGCAGCAATGCTGAAACGTCAGAAGCAACATGGTGGTTGGGGCTATGACGGACGAGCATCTGGCGATACCTCGCAGTCGCAATATGGTTGCCTTGGATTCTGGGAGGCGTACCAGCGGGGCGTGCCTATCAGCACCAGCTCGATTGACGGAGTTGCCCGCTGGCTAATCAACACTCAGGATCCCAGCGGCGCCTGGGGGTACCAGGGGATTGTCGGGGCGCCTGGCCAACTGAAGGAACAAACGGAAGTTACCTGTTCGATGGTCTCGGCCGCAATGGGAAGCCTACTCATCTGTGCTGACTTGGTTGGCATCCTCGAGCCAGGAGCCAAGGCCAAAGAAGAAAGTGGTTTGCCCTCGCTGGTGAAGATCAAGAGCGAACGAGACTCTAGCCGACCCCGCCTGTCTGGCTCTACGATTAACCGGCAGAACCTGCTGGAAGCCGTGGCACGCGGCGATGCCTGGATGGAGAAGAACTACGAAGTAGAGATTGAACGCTACACGTCTTATTACCTTTACGCACTGGAACGCTACAAGTCGTTGCAGGCGATTCTAGAGGGTTCCGACGATCCCGAGCCGGAGTGGTACAACAACGGCGTGAAGCACCTGATGAGCACGCAAGGTCAGGACGGTTCGTGGGAAACCGGTTGCGGCTTCGAGTGCGATACGGCCTTTTCGATCCTGTTTCTCATTCGCTCCATGGAGTCCGCCCTCGGCAGCTTGGGCGAAGGAGCAGCACTTGCCGGCCGCGGGATCCCTCGCGACCTGAGCAAGGTGAAGCTTCGTGGTGGCCAGCTAGTGGAATCGCAATCGAAAGCTAACATCGCCAGCTTCTTGGACAATCTCGACGAAGACAAGCTTGCGGACATGGACCAAGTTATCAGTGGCAAGAGCGAGTTGGTTATCGGCGAAGTCGATGAAAAGACTATCCGGCAGCTCAAGCAAATGGTGCGTGGGGATCAGCCGGCAGCTCGAATCGTGGCCGTGAAAGCGCTGGCCCAGACAGGCGATTTCGATCACGTGCCTACCATGCTCTACGCCCTGGCTAGCCCGGACCCGCGTTTGGCAATCGAAGCCCGCGACGGCCTGCGATTTATTAGTCGTCGATTCACGGGTTTCGGATTAAAAGACAAGTTCACCCGCGAAGAACAATTGGAGGCGGTGGATAAGTGGGTGAAATGGTACCACGGTGTCCGTCCAGGAGTGCCGGTGGTTCTTGAATAGTTAGAGTTCCGTTCGCGACACGTAGTCTCTTTCAGGTTCTTGAACGCTACACGATAGATGAGTTCCCGGTTGTTGAGGAAGTCGACGATGAGCAGTACCCCACGGCATCAGGCACATTCCTGTGCGATTGGCCATCGGTATCGCTTGGCGGTAAATGCCTTCGACCGGATTGCGAGCTTGTTAGTTGCTCTGCTGATGCTGGTCGGTGCAGTAGTAGCTGGTTTGACTGTGATGTTTCTTTTTCGCACATTCAGTCCGGCGTCAAACGATACGGCGGTGTACATCTCTCCCGCAGTGAGCCAAGTGCCTTCTGCAGTTGCCGAAAAAGTCGAGCTGGCAAAACTGGAAGAAACGCCTGACGATCTCCCACTGCAGTTGCAAGATACTCTCAAGCAGCTGAGCGACGCCATTAGCACCAGGACGGCGCTGCTTTCAACGGAGTCGTTAGAACGGGTAGCTGACAGTACTCAAGGTACGCAGAACAGTGCATTGTCGTATCACTGCGTTGCAGCGGAGGCCTACATGCCGGTCCATGAGTTGCGCTTCGACCCCATGTCGGATGCCGACTACGCCCGCATGATTGATTACTTCGATGGCGAACTTGCCGTGCTCGATCGGCGAAACAACAAGATCTACTATGCGAAGCACCTGACCAAGTCGTCTCCAACCATCCGCGAAGGTACTCCTGCCGCTGAGAACAAGCAAGCTCGCTATCGACTATTGTCGGCCGGGACTCTGCAGCAGATAGAAGTGAGAATGGCCAGAAAGGCGGGCATCATGAGCCCGGATGCCATCATTCTGGTCTTCTATTCCGAGCAGGCGGCCGACGAGTTTCTTGCCAAAGAGCAGGCCCATTTGCGCAAGAACGGCTACGATCGATTGGAGGACGTTGCACGGACTGTTTTTCGGGTTACCCGAGTGGGCCAGAATTTCGAGATCACGATCGAACACCAAACCTACCTGTGGAACCGCCCCTCCGAATGTCGTGTAGGGAGTCCCGAATTTGGCGATTGTGCCGCGAAGGGCCCCTCCTCCCAATTCGGAGCTTTACCCATCATGTTGGAATGACCGCTTGCCCCTGGTTATTCCATCCTGCCTAAATATACTGGATAGATTGTCAACCTACCCCGGTCGCAAAGGACGACGACAATGAGCAGTGCACCGCAGCGCCAGGCACATCCCAGTGCTACTGGTCATCGGTATCGCTTGGAGGTTAACGCCTTCGATCGGGTATCGAGTTTGCTGGTGTCGCTGCTGGTCTTGATCGGCACCACGGTGGCCGTGATGATCATCGTGTTTTTGTTTCGCCGCTTCAGTCCTGAAACGGAGCAGCCTCTGTTGCAGCGGATTCCCAAGATGCGGGGTGAGCCGCCCAAGGGATACGAGGAAGACATCGAGCCACCAGGGCTGGAAGATGCCCCTACCGATGTCCCGCCGCAGTTGCAAGACACGCTGAAAGAGCTGACTAACGCCATCACCAGCAAGACTGCCATGCTCTCTAACGAGGTGTTCCAATCGGACGCAGCTGCGTCAGGTTATGGCACCGGCAAGGGACATAAAGACTACGATGGCACCGGTGGTGAAGGCGGCAATATGCCCATTCAGGAACTTCGCTTCGACCCTGCCTCGGACCTGGATTATGCCCGGATGATCGACTTCTTCGGCGGCGAGTTGGCCGTGCTCGATCGACGAAACAACAAGGTCTACTACGCCAAGAACCTGGCGCAGGGCAGTCCCACCACACGCGAAGGGACGCCGGAAGCAGAAAACAAGGCAAACCGTTATCGATTGCTTTCCAGTGGCGTCCTTGGCCAGATCGAGCTTCGACTGGCGCGCAAGGCGGGCATTATGAAGGCCGGTGCCATCATCCTTGTGTTCTACCCCGATGAGACGGCCAATAAGTTCTTCGTGGCCGAAGAGAAGATGATGTTCAAGAACGGAGTCAAAGCATTGGAGGACGTCGATCGGACAGTCTTCCGTATCACCAAAGAAGGTCGTGAGTACGTGATCAGCGTTGAAGACCAGAAGTATTTTTAGCATAGCCCTTTCGTGAGACCCGATGGACGTCCTGTTTAATGTAGTTGGAATTGTAGTTTATGTCGCCCTGGGGCTGTTGGCGCTGTGGGGGGCGTTCTGCGCAGTGCTGGTTTGGCGGCGCGTCGGCCAGGTTCGTTTTGACGATGAAGACGAGCAGGATGAGTTTCTGGCCGAGCTCGACGCTTCATTGGGGCAGGGCAATTATTCGGCCGCTGCGCAGCTGTGCGAGGACGATCGTCGAGCGTTACCGCAGTTGGCTCTCTTTGCCATCGAGAATCGGGAACTCGGCATCACTAAACTGCAGCGGCGCTTGTGGGAACGTTTCCAGCAAGATGTCTTGGCCGATATTGAGCATCGCTTGAGTTGGGTCGCCACGGTGGTGAAGAGTGCTCCCATGGTGGGACTGTTCGGTACGGTGCTCGGTATGATGGGGGCGTTCCGTGGCATTGCCACTGGCGGTTCCGACGTCGATCCGACGGCAATGGCTGGTAACATCATGCTCGCCCTGATCACCACGGCCTGCGGCTTGGCAATCGCTGTTCCACTGCTGCTGGTAACCAACAGCATCGTGGTTCGAATTCGCAAGATGGAAGACTTGGTGGGACTTGGGATTGGCAGGTTGATCGACTCGCTGAAGTTGGCGTTTGCCCGTTCGAAATAGTTCCCGCCGTTTCGAGTTAGCACTTACACATAGATAGCACCAGACGATGTCTTTAAACGACAAACTCGATTCGGTAGTGATGAAACGAGACGAAGGCTCCATCGTCCTCGCGGAGGGCGATGAGGAGTTTGTTCGTCCACCTCGTTCGAAACGTGACGAGGAGGAGCTGGATATGGACATCACCCCGATGATCGATATCACGTTCCTGTTGCTAATTTTCTTCCTGGTCTCGTCACGGCCCGATGAGACCACGGCTATCCAGCTGCCGAAGGCGGTGCACGGCGATGCCGTGAGCCAAAGATTTTCGAGTGTTATCTCTGTTGGCGAAGGTGGCATCGACCAGGCCCCCGTTTTTCGAGGCGATGGAAAGTTCTCGCAAAACGAGTTGTCTCGGGATCCAGAAACCAGAAGCGATGAAATCGCGCAGCATATACAGGCCGGCGTAGCGGAAGGAAAAACGGATGTCGTGATCAAAGCCGATCGTGGCGTGGCCTGCCGTGACATCGACGGCGTTTTGAAAGCGGTGTCGAAAGTCGAGGGGGTGGATATTTACCTCGGCGTGCTTGAATCACATTCCAACTGAGGTTCGCGGGCGAGTAGGTCTTGGGGCAGGGACCTACTCGCCTGCGGCCAAAGTGGATCACCAGTCTAATAATCGAGTTGCAGTTCACCTACCGAAGACCGCATGTCCGCTGATCTAGTAGAACCCACCGACAACTTCACGCCGCCGGCGCCGAAAACGCGCTCGGACGACGAGTTGGACATGACACCGATGGTGGATGTGACATTTCTGCTACTGATTTTCTTCATGGTCACTGCGGCGTTTGCCCTGCAGAAGGTGTTGAAGATTCCGCCGGTAGCAGACGACGAGGAAGTATCAGCCCAGCCGGTAGACGATATCGAGAAGGATTCGATCCTCATCGCAATCGACGCAGACAACGTATTTTGGATCACTGCACCGTTGTGGGACGAGCAACAAAAGGCTCAGTCGTCACTGGACATGCGGGCTAAGGTTCGTGATGCGCGGCAAGGCAAGGGCGGAACCCCAGGGCCCGCCAAACTCATCATTCGAGCGCACGAGGAGGCAGTCTATGAGAAGCTGGTCGACTCAATCGACGCCGGCGCGGCCGCGGGCGTGAACGATGTAAGCGTATCAATACTAGAAGACTACGAGTTCTAGCTACCGCTGCGCTCAGGTTTTCACAACGTACAGAAACGACACGAACAGAGAATCGATGACAGCCGAAGAATTCATTGACTCGCTAGAAGCGAAAGCCTTGCTTCCGGCCAGCACTGTCGAGAAGCTTCGCAAGAAGGTAGCGGCAGGGGGGAGCAAGCCCCTCTCGGCGAAGTCGCTTGCGCGGTTTCTGATCGACAAGGGACTGCTCGATAAACAACAAGCGATGGATGCCCTTGCTGCGGGAGGCGAGATCAAGCCGCCACCGCAGCCAGAGCCATCGGGCGAGCCTTCGGGTGTTGATCTGCCGATGGACCAACTGCAGGATCTTAGCAGTTCGGCCGAATGGTCGATGGACGAAGCCGGAACTGGCGGATTTGGAGAACCAGAGCCGGAACCGTCTGCTGAGCCCAAAGGCTCGAAAAAGAAAAAGAAGAAAAAGAAGGGCAAGAAAGAGAATGAATGGGACTCGCCTCTCTTGCTGATCGGTGGCGGCTCATTGGTGCTACTCGTCGTCGTGGGCCTGCTGATCTGGTTCATCATGTTCGCCGAGAATGCTGACAATCTGCTATCGACTGCTCGGTCGGAAATGAAGTCGGGCTCCTACGGCAATGCGATCGCGAATTACGAGAAGTTTGTCGAAGACTATCCTGGTAATGCTGAATTCAGCAAAGCCCGGATGGAACTGGCGATGGCTCGCATCCGCCAGACGCTCGAGACCGGTAACGAAAGCCTGGCATTCGACAAGACGCAGGCGGAGCTGCGCGCGGTGGCAGATGAGCCAGATTTCAATGTGGCCGAAGAGGACCTGAGCGACCTGTTGCCACGTATTGCCCGTGGCTTGGCCGATGACGCCGCGGCGAGCGAGGAAGTCGCCTCCACGAAGGAACTCTACGACAAGGCAACTACCGCACTGGGTTGGGCCAACAACACCAAGTATGTACCCAAGTCGCGTCGAGACAACACCGAGTTGGAAGAGATTCGGGCCACTCTCGATCGGATTGAGCAGAAGCAGCAGTCGCTCTCCGACCTGGAGGAAACGCTGGCCACCATCGATGCGAAGACTGCCGAAGGTGACATCGCCGCTGCGTTCGCCGCTCAAGAGGCTTTGGTCGAAAAGCACCCTGCACTGATTGGCAATGCTCGTTTAGCGGAAGCGTTGGTTGAAATCTCCGCGGCGGAACAACAGAGTATTCGATTTGTCGATGACAAGATTCAAGCCGAAACTACAGAGCCCGATACCGCCCTGGTCGCTGCGCTAACCGTGGCGAATCGCCGAGTGGAGGGAAAGGCTCCGACAAGCGGCGTGTTCTGTGCCCAGGTGGATGGTGTGGCCTACGGAATCGACGCCTCTAGTGGCAATGTGCTGTGGCGGCGTTATACGGGGCCGGCGCTTACGCCAACGGCTCCCGTAATCGTCGGCAACGACGTGTTATTGGTCGAATGGCGGGCGGGCGAAGGTGGTGCTTCCCAGCAGACGCTCGTACGAGTGGATGCTGGCTCAGGCAAGTTGATCTGGCGTTTGACGATTGACGATGAGGTGACGGCTCCCGTCCTGGTGGGCAGCAACGTCTTGCTTGCCGGCAGTTCCGGCAAGCTACATGTTGTAGATAGCGAAACGGGAGAACGGACCGGCTATGTTCAGTTTGCCCAGCCCTTGCGAGTTCCGCCCGCGATCAATGCTCAAGCTGGCGTTCTGTACGTTATTGGCGAAAGGTCGAGCGTTTATACGCTGTCGGCTTCAGATTTCACGTGCACAGGGGTGTTTTACTCTAATCATGCACGTGGTTCGATCGCAGCTCCCGCAGCCGTGGCGCTCGACAAGGTGATGCTGGCCGAGTCTGATGGGGCTGATACTTCCAAGGTTCTGCTGTACGCGGTTGACGGAAGTGGTTTGCTCACCGAGCAGATAGCCGAACAACGCATCACTGGGCGCGTGGTCACGCAGCCCATGGTCGAGGGACGGCGGATAACCGTGGTTACTGATCATGGGGCGGTAGCCGTGTACGAGGTAAGTGCCGGACCCGACGGCGATCCGTTAACCGTACTGGCTAGCCGCACCGGTCGCTCCACCCAACCCGCGCCGCCGCACGCGGCTGTGCTCGATGGGAAAATATGGATTGCCGAGAACTCGCTGGCCAAATATGCCATTGCGCCAACTGGTAACCGGCTCGTTGTCGATGCGCTCGACGACGACTACAACCGTTCCCAGTTTGTGGGACCTCTCACAGGACGCGATGGAGTATTGTTTCACACTCGTTCGCGACGCCGCCGCTCGGGTTTCACGGTAACGGCCTGTAGCATGAGCAACGGAAAGCCATATTGGGAAACAGATGTTGCTGTTCCGCCTGCCGACAATCCCCTGGCCAGCACGGCACCAGTAGCGTTGCTCGAAGCAGATGCCAACGGATGCGTTTTCCGATTCGATCCTGATACCATTCGTACCCGCGTGCAGAATGAACCACTGAACCGAACCGCGCCGGGGGCGAGTCCTATTCTCTACGACTTCGCAGAACTCTTGGCGGGGGGGGCAGCGGTTTTCGCTGGTTCCGATTCCGATGCCGCGCTGCTGTACTCTCCAAGTGGCGCCAAGCCACTTGCCCCGGTTACGCTGCCCGGATCGCTCGCGTGTCGCCCAACAGCCCTCGGCAAAGGCTGGGTAGCGCCGCTCAGTATTGGGCAGGTGTTCGTCCTCGATGCCGACACAGGTAAGCCCCTTGCGGCACCCTTCCAGCCGCCACTCGAAGCTGGCAGAACGGTTGCCTGGCGTCCCGCAGCGGTAGTGGATGGCGAGCAAGTGCTTGTGTCTGATGGCGTCTCCAAAGTTTACCTATTGGAGTACGAGCCAGGTGGCGCGCTGACTGCTTCAGCCGAGGCAAAACTCAGCGCGACTCCGCTGGCCAGCGGCTTTGTCGTTGTCGGTCAATTGGCAATCGCTCTGGCGGATAATGGTCAGGTCATTTCTTATCAGTTACCAACACTTGACGTCGGCGAGTCCCTCAACACCGGTGGGCGGGTAGTTTGGGGACCGTACAAGGCGGGGGACTACGCTCTGGTGGCTACCTCCAGTCAACTGATGGCCATTGACTCCACTGGCAAGTTTGTCTGGGAGGTCTCATTGAAAGATGCTCAGCTCGCTGGCCCCCCTCTGATCGTTGATCAGTCCGTGTTGCTAGCTCAACAAGATGGCGTCGTATTGAAGCTGGCCCTGGCTGATGGAAACGAGCAGGGACGTGTTGATGCTGGGGAGCCAATCGCCGGAGGGCCTGTGTTGCTCAACAATCGGTTGGTTGTGGCCGGCCGCGACGCCGCGCTGCTTGTGATCGAATCGCCTTAATTTCCGAATCAGTGTGCTGTTCGCGAACGCTTAAATGCCATTCCGTTTTTGTCAACTAGTTCGATGTCTGCTATTCAGTGTGTTACTGAGTGGGGTAGGGGCGCGCTGCGCCTTCGCGGCCGATGATTTGGCCGAAGACGAAGGCCCAATCTACATGCAACCGGCCTTTGACCGCATCGTGCTGAAGACCGGCGAAACAGTCAATGTGCAACCGTTGCGGTTCCCAGGTGGCTCGCGCACCGTTCCCAATCCGTTCCCGGCGGGAGGTGACCTACAAATCCGGCCACTGAATTTGGAGGTGGCCGCCGCGGAGGTCTCCGTCCCCTGGACCGCTGTTCAACGCATCGATCTGTTTGAGGACATGATTATGCGCGAGGCCTTAGCCCTCGCCGAGCAGAAAAAATTCGATGAAGCCTTTCCCTACTTTTCACACTTGTTGAACAAGGCTCCGCATACTCGTGGACTCGACCAGGCGATTAACAGCTACCTGCAGGCGAATGCGCTGGCAGCCTACAACGGTGGTGAATACGACCGATCACTGGCAATTCTGGGCAGCCTATACGATCGGACGCCGAACGCTAGTGGTTTGAGCGGAGCTGTGGATACGGTCGCTGGAAAGATCATTGAGAAGTATCTGGCCGAGCGCAACTTCAAGTCCGCTCGCACGACGCTGGACGTTGTGGAGCAAACTTTCAACGGTCTTCGACTCACGGTGGTTCAACGCTGGCGACAGCGATTCCTGCAAGCGGCTACGAGCCAGCTTGCCGAAGCGGAAAAACTGTTGAATGCCAAGAAGTATCTGGCGGCGCGCCAAGCTGTCAATCAAGCGGTTGGGGTATGGCCGGAACTCAACGGTGTCAACGAATTGCGTGCCCGTTTGCAGCAAGAGTACCCTGTCGTCACACTGGGCGTGCTGCAACGCTCTCCGCAGGATCCCCAGTATCGGATTGATAGCTCTGCCTCGGTGCGGGCGGCCTCGCTGACGAATCCCACTATCCTGGAGTTGCGGGGGTACACTGCCGAGGGTGGCGAGTACCAGTCGAACATTGCACAGGTGGAACTCGCTCCATCGGGACTTGAACTCAACTTTGAGCTGCTTGAGTCGCAGTCCTCAGCACCACTCGACGTGAGCCTTGCCGCTTCTGCCCTGGCCCGACAATTACTCGAAGCTGCGAATCTCGCATCGGGACATGGAAGTGAGTTGTTGGCTGAGTTGGTCGAACGCGTCGATGTGGAGTACCCACAGAATGTGCGAGTTCACTTCCGACATCCGCATGTTCGCCCCGAGTCTTTGCTCACGTTGCCAATGGGCTCCGAACTAGTGGGGCTCTCCGACCGCGGTGCGTTTGGTATCGAGGAATACAATGACGAGTTGATTCGCTTTGCCACTTCGCCAGCCCATCGAGGCGCTATTGCCGAGATTCACGAGCGAGCTTTTCCGGACGATGATCAGCTGATCACAGCACTGTCGCAGGGCGTCGTGGATGTAGTCGACCGGGTGCCGCCGTGGCAGATCCGTCAGCTGCAGGCAGACGATAGCTTGGTTGTGGAGAGTTACCTGTTGCCCACGGTGCACGTGTTGGTTCCCACCGGACGCTCACCGCTTACCGAACAGCGTGAGTTCCGCAGGGCGCTGTGTTATGGAATTCGACGCGATCGGTTTGTCCATGACGTGTTGCTGGCAGGGCAGGAGGTCTCAGGATTTCAAACGGTCAGCGGGCCATTTCCGGCCGGTGTATCGCTTAGCGATCCGATTCGCTACGGATACAACAGCCAGGTAAAGCCTCGTCCTTACGATCCGTACATGGCAATCGTGCTTTCGACCGCTGCGTGGAGCAATGTGCAGAAGGCGAAAGGTGTAAAGGAGCCTGGTGACACGCCACTGCCGACAGTGACACTGGGCCACTCGGCTGATGCAGTTGCTCGCATGGCTTGCACCGAAATCGCGAAGGATCTCAACAGTCTTGGCATCCCCATCGAATTGGTCGAGTTGACCACCGAGCAGATGCTCGAGGCTGAAAAGTATGTGGATCTGAAGTATGCCGAACTTAGCACTTGGGAGCCGGTAAGCGATGCTCGGCGACTGCTGGGAGCTGGCGGTATTGTGACTGGTACCAGCGATTTTATGCGACTTGCTCTGGATCGACTTGACGCGGCCCGCAATTGGAACGATGTGCGTGGAAGACTTTATCAGATCCACGATGCCGCAAGCACGGACCTGCCGGTCATACCTCTTTGGCAGACCGTCAACTACTTCGCATATCGTCGCGAGTTGTCCGGCATCTCCGAACAACCGGTTCATTTGTTTCAAGATCTTTCCAACTGGCAGCTCGAATTCCAGGCCAATCGACTGTGAATTGTAGACCACGCAATAACGTTTCTCGCATTGTCGCCGGGCAGTGGCTGGCCGTGATGGCTGTTGCAATGGCGATGGTGATGGCGATAAGTGCGGAGGACAGCCGGGCCGCAACGGTGGATAGGTATTGGGAGGTTTCGCCGTATCGCGTTCAACTGCTCGTGGAGTATGATGTCTCGCAGGTCTGGCGCGAGCGACTGAAGCAATCGCTCCCTGGGTACCTCCGCAAACGCATTCGCACCGCTTTTGGCCCCTTGTGGAGGACGACAATCGAGCCCGTCCCCACCTCGGCAACGTTACCGGCCGCTGGGCAACTGGCTTATCTGTCCGACGAAGAGTTGACCTCGCTTCGTCGCGACCATGACAAGATCATGGTCCTAAAGATTCGTGAGAGTTCCCTGGGATTCGAAGTCGCCGCCCAAGAGCAAGACTGCTTGCTCGAAGAGTGGGGTTCCATTTGGGGGGCCGATACACGCGATGGGGCGGCGATTCCTGAACTTGCCTTCGACGCCATTCACCGCGCGTTCACCCCTTTAGCTACCTTTCGCGTCATTCGCGAAACGCCGGAGAAAGTGGAGATGAGCTTTCGCGGTGCTCACCTGCCGGGAGTCAGCGAACAGATGCGGATGGTTGCCGAGGGAGATGTATTTCGCCCCGTGGTTCGTCGGGTGGATCGGGATGGCATTCCCGTCGAGAACGGTATTCAGCGCGTCCCCTGGACCTACCTGAGTCTCGATTCGGTAGCCGACGGTGCGACCACCGCCACGATCATTAGCCATACTCGTTCGCCTCTCGGCGCGCGGCAGCGTGGTCGAGTCGACCAGTTAGCAGCTCTTGTCCGTCCCGGAAGCGAGCAGACGAAGCTTCGGCTCCACGCCCGTGACAAAGAAGATCAACCTCTCGCCGGATTCCGCGTCTATCAGCGCGATTCGAATGCCGAAAAGGAAGCGTACATCGGCAAGACGGACGATGACGGTGCCATTACTATTGAGCCTGGTGAAACCCCCGTACAGGTTGTCTTTGTCCAGAGTGGTGGGCAATGGATAGCGAAAGTGCCAGTCGTTCCCGGAACCGATGGCACGGTGAACGCGCCCCTTATGGACGATCGCAGTCGCCTGGAAGCAGAAGCGAAACTCATTGGTATCCAAGAAGAACTGATCGATCTGGTGGCCCGCCGAAACATCCTCGCGTTTCGAACTCGGGCGAAGATCAAAGCTGGAGACATCGAAGGGGCCAACAACCTGATTCGCCAGCTCGAAGGTATACGGACTGCCACTGAATTCGAGCAGCAGCGTCTGCGTCCACAAGAGCGCATGATTACAAGCGACGATCCCAAAATCCAGCAGCGCATCGAGAAGATGTTCAGTGACACACGCGATGTCCTGGGCGAGTTCCTGGCACCTGGTCTTGTGCAGGAACTCCGCACCGAACTGGCCAACAGCTCTTCAGCTCAACGCTAGGGGCCGGGATCTCTTTCTGGACCGCTTAGTCCGATGGTCGCTGACTTTCCCCAAATTGTCACCCTCTCAGAGCAAAAGATGCATCGGCCCAAAACCCGTTCTGTTTGGGCCCCAACCGGGTAGCTTGGACCGAGCCAGTTGCCAGACAGCGGCAGACTTCTAAAGACCGCGCAGACAGCCCGGTACTCCCTTCCAAGGGATTGGCCCTTGATGATCCGCCAGTCCCACGTAATCCTCGCCAGCCCCCTTGGAGCCCCCCCAGATTTGACGTAAACTGTTTCAGTCCTTCACTTTGCCGGAGTGGCGGAATTGGCAGACGCGCTGGATTCAAAATCCAGTGCCCGCAAGGGCGTGTGGGTTCGAGTCCCACCTCCGGTACTCTAAAAATCTCTGGAAAAGCAGGCGTCTTCGCCATCTTCGACTTCCGGCTGGCTGCCTAACTCCACCTCGCTGTTAGGTAAACTGTTAGCAGCCGGGGTTTCCATGCCCCACAGTTCGGCCGCGGTGCGCTGGGCATCGTCCCCTACGTAGAAATCAAGCGTTGTGGCGACGTTGGCGTGGCGCATCAGTTCTTTCAGGACAGCGGGCATAACCTTCCGGCTCCACCGGGAACCAAACGATCGCCGCAGATCGTGGGCGCTGGCGAACTTGCCAGACTTACTGTCAACCACTACGCCGGCCGCTTGGCCGATCGCCGATACAACCTTCCCAACGATGTGCCGGCTGGTGCCGACGGCAAACACCGGGCCGCTGCGGTCTTCTGGTGCGGCAGTACCCAACAGCCGGGCGAACTCGGGAACCATCGGCAGCATTTGGTCTTTACCTGACTTCTGCGCTTCGGCAGGAATCCGAAACAGCGGGTGCTGCCTCGAGTAGTCGACCACGATAGCGCCGGGGGCATCGTCCCACCGCAGGGCCAGAGACTCGCCCAGACGTAGGCCAGAACACCAAAGGCCTTTGAGGTAGAACCGCCAGGCGTCGACGTCCTGCGGCACGCTGGGCCACTCTGGCAGGACAGCTGGCACCTTCGCCAGCATCTCGTTAAACTCCTGCAGCGTCACCGGCCGGCCCTTCATGCGTTTCGATCCCTTCGCCCGCTTCGGCATTTCGAACTTGGGAACGATCGACAGAATGCCCTGCCCATGCGCCCAACGGGCCAGCACCTTTAGCGTTCGCAGGTGCCGGGCTATCGTGGCGTCAGATAGTCCATTCTCGCGACATTGGGCAACGAACCGCGTTACCCGGTTGGTGGTGAAGTCCGCGACACGCGCGGGCGTGGCCACCTTGCCGAAGACGTTGAACGTTGACAGGTAGGTGGTGGCCGTCCCGGTGCCCAAGCCCGGCAGGACGTGTTCGACGTAATGGTCTACCAGGTCCTGCCAGGTGGCCTTGCTGGTCGGAACGTACACGCCGCGGCGCAGTTCGTCTTCCCAAACCGCTGCGGCGCGTTCGGCCTCCTTCTTCGTCCGACAGCCGGCCGACCTGGTACGCTCCTTGCCGTCGTAGGGGTCGCGGTATCGCATTTGGTAGTTCGTTCGGTCAGCGGGGAGGAACGTGTAGACTTTGATTTCTTCGGCCATAGGGAAACCTCGATTCTTACCGGTGTGTATAGTTACCAAAGATTCGCGAAAAAACCCCAGGCCCAGCGATTCGAAAACCGCCGGGCCTGGGCGTCAGGGGTTACAGCGATGCAACGCGGGCCTTGCACCAGGACTTAAGCGCGTCGACCGCGACAAACTGCCGGCCGTCGCGCTCGACGGTCGGCAGCGGGTTGGTCGGACGCCGCAACCAGTTGGTTTCGATCCAGGCGACGCTAAGACCTAGTTCGGCGGCCAGGGTCTTGATGGTGATGTGTGACGGCATGGTAGGGAGCCTCGCTTTCTTTCGTTTCGTGGGAATAGTGGGTAGCGGTAACAAATAGGCCTAAATCGCACTTGGCAGAACGGCCAAGGCGGTAGGTAGCGGGTCTACAGTGCAGCAGCGCGCCGGCGGACCCAAGCGTCTAGCTCGTCGACCAGGACGAAGCGACCTCGCCCTACTGTCGGCATCGGATCGACCGATCGCTGCAACCAGTGCTTGGTGATCCATTCGCCAGGCAGCCCCAGCGTTGCCGCCAGGCTGTCGATGGTAATCGCCTGGCGAGTGTTCCGGTCGACGTTCTCAAGCTTGCGACGCAGCCGGCGTGCGCTGCCTAGCAGCTGCTCGAGCGATTCCGGCGCCAGCGATTCGCCGACCGCAGCTTTGCGTACCAGGGTCGCCAGTTTTCGCAACCGGCCGGCAGTCCGGTGGCCGATCCGATCGCCGTCACACAGCCAGGCGACCTGGTTGCGAAAACTTAGACGCGGCGGGCAGTCGGTTTTGCGTGCCAGGCGGTCGACCAGGTCGAGAACCTTGCGATAGTTACGAAGGATCCGCCAGACGGTTAAGCGTTGCGGGAAGAAATTGACCATAGGGGTGGCCTTTCTGGCCCGGCAGATTGCCAGGCCAAAGAAAGCGCGACCGCGCGTAGGCTTTGCTAGGCGGCATCTGACACCGCCCGTGGCCCTTACGGGTACCACAAACCTGCGCGCGGACGCGCTCTGATTTCAGATGAAGATTTAGCATTGTCAGATGTCCTCTTTTGCCGTCCGCGGTAGCAGCCGCGGGCGACAGGGTTTAGCACCCGTCATTGTGCCACGGGGGGCGCTGGTGTCAACACTGCTACGTCACTCGCCCAGGACCTCAGAGAAGCAGCTTGGGTTGCTTCGCTCCGGCTTGTGAAACCTCCACCGCGAACCACTGTTTCGCTAGAATGGTCCTAAAAGCAGACAACCTGCAGATTTCGACCTGCCGCGTAGCGAGGCCAGAATGTATTGGACTAACGACCAAAACACCCCGGCGGTAGAACGGCCATCCTACCTTTTCATAGACGGTGCATACCTGCGAGGAGGAATCAGCAGGCTACCTGCCATGCTGCTTACGGAGGACGTGCCTCAGCTTAGCCTGGAAGTGTTTTCCGATGTATTCACCAAGGTTTTTTACTACGACGCCTCGCCGGTCTCGGACACACACCCGCAAGCTGCCGATGCCAACGCAGGCCAGATTTTCGACGAGTTGATGCGGGAGTTCAACCGTACCAGGGGGTGCCACGTTTTTGTCGGCAGGACCATGGGTAAAAAGAAGCGTCAAAAACAGGTAGACGTAAAACTCGCGGTGGATATGTTGTCGCACACATTGCACGGAAATATGCGATCGGCGACATTGATAGCAGGAGACCAGGACTTTTTGCCGGTTTTGGAGGCACTAAAGCTGGCAGGAATGTACTTGAGGCTTGTCTATATATCCGACTCGTTCAGCGATGCTCTGGTCGACGCTGCGGACGAATCGCACTGCATGTCTTGGAGAGAGGTTCTTTTTTTCACAGACGGCAGCTTTCGCGGATCGCATAAATGGCCTTCCATGTCGAATGGCGACCTTGCAAAGTTCTCGAATAATAATACTCACACCAGAATCCTCGCCCCTACCGACCTTCCTGGGAAAGACTTTCAAAAGAAAGTCGCGGAAGCACAGGGGTACTACTACCTCGAGGTCCCGGGAATTGGCGGCGGAGCCGAACTGCGGAGACACACTAACTTGCAAGTTCTATGCTCCTGCGCTGCCGCAGAGTTCCCCAAAATATTCAGGTACGAACCAGCATAGACGATGAGTCGCCAGTCCAGTCAGTCTACGGGTACACCCATGGCCAACGATCGCGCCGTAAAGGCCAGCAGATTGTCATCGTTCACGAGTTCGACTCTTGGGACGCAGTGGAAGACCTCGGCGTTGAAACGTAGTGGGTGGGCAACTCGAAGATCCGAAGGCGTCGAATGACAATCGACACTTGGCCATTAATGCACACAGACGACGGCCGGCAGCAATGGTTTGCGGTGAAGATTCTTCGACAGCACCCAGGCCACCGGGTCGCTGTTCTCTGTTACGTCGACTTCGTCCGGTTCCACGCCTGCTACTCTTCGGCTGTTGGCTCTGCCCCCCCGCCTTCAGTTGCCTGAGGAGGAGATAAGTGTTGCTTTATGTACTGGAGTGCATCTTCGTCACTAAAGCAACTGTTATCCAAGTAGTCAATCCAATCGACCTTCCCCTCCGCATTGCGAGGGAAGTCTTCGTCAACTTGCACCACAGGGGGCGACAAATCCTGGTACCGGAGTTTGTCGATGTCACACCTAACGACCTTGTACGCATAGGTCATTGCGCCGTCCTCGGTATGGTCGATGACAGCGAACTGCCGAAAAATGCTGGTCCAGACTGAGGCCTCAATCACATAGTAGTGCCTGGCCCCTTGGGGAGGGAACCTGAACGCATACATCGCCGTGCGGCCGCCTGGCCTTATGGTCTCAAACTCGGCAGGTCTTCGTTGCTGGTTGAACACTTCTTTGGCCGATTTGTTCGGGTTCTTTCTCCAGTCTAATATGCCTTTCGTTAGGTCAACTACAACGAACCTGACGTCGTGAACTGGATACTTCCCCGTGTTTCGAAGGACGGCCTGCGAATCGGTGAACTCAAGGAAAATAGCACCGTCGCCGCCAGTCAGCATTTCCTGCGTCCGCTCCAGTTCCGCAATCGTCTTCGCCTGTTCTGCAATCGTCTGGTCCTGCTTCTCGGTTGCCTTGACAAGAGTTTGGTTGGCCGTCTCCAGGTCCGTCTGGACCTTTTCGTCTGCCGCCATCTGTTGGACGGCGCCCCACCAAGTCCCCCCGATGGCGAGAAGGCCAGCGGCCGCCATAATAACCAACGGACCGTACGGCGTGTTAGGGTCTCGCCTAACGTGCAAGGCGATACAGGCAATGGCCGCCACTAAGCCGACTATCAGAAGCCAGTAATTCCCGAGAAAACCGACTATAGAGGCGAGATTAAACGGAACCCGCATTCGATCTTTCTCCCAAAACTGAACATAGTAAATGTACGTACACCCAGCATATTCGACGCACCGAATTCAATCTTGGCCGAATTCGCAATCAATTTTCAAGTCATGGGAATACACAGTCCAACGCAATAGCCCACGCCCCGCCACACGTGGGCAAGGGCGCAGACTTTCAAATTGTCAAAGAACCTCCCGGCCATACATCCCCAGCCGGCCCCCAGTCTCCGCAGCCGCCTACTCCAGCCGCTGGCGCCGCCCTTCGTCCGCTGCCCGGTTCAGCAACCGGACAACGTTCTCCGCCGTCTCCAGCTCGCGCAGGTCGTCCAGCGTGACCCAGCCGGCCTGGACGGCCTCGCAGACTGCGCGGTCGACGTCCTGCGATTGTTTCTGGCCGCAGGTCGGCCCCACTAATTCGACCAGCCGGAACCGCTGTGTCTCCAGCGTCCGCTGGTCGTATTCGTCCTGGTCGATGTCGCCGCGGTCCCGCTGCCAGTCGGTGAAGAATTGGATAACGTCGTTTACGTTTTCGATCGCCGATAGCTGCCAGGCCTCGACTTCGCCGCTGTCCAACAGGTCGGCCAGGTTGGCCACCAAGCTGGCTGTGGTTTTCGCGGCGCGTTGGTCATGCTCCGAGCCATCGAACCGCGTCAGCCCCGAAAGGCAGATGCGCTCGACGTGCGCGACGGTTTCGCTGTGGTCCGTCATCATGTTACCGGCACCCCCTTTCCGTTCTGGATAGCCCTGCGAGTTCTGCCGGCCTCATCGACCAGCTTTTTCAACTCCTCTAATTGCTCTTTGTCGATACTCCCGGCGTTGTTCAACGCGCCCAGCGACGCAGCCCGGCCGCTGAACGTTCCCCGCGACTCGGCGGCCGCCAGGTCGTTTTTCGGTTTCTTGTTAAACCGTTCGAAGTCCTGTTCGGCCTGCTGCTTTAGCAGTTCGCCGCGCTGTTTTAGTGCCGCCTCTATTTCAGGCGTCAGCAACCCTTCGCCTTTCAGGTCGCGGCGGTCCTGTTGCGTCTGCAGGTCGATCAGCGATTTTCGCTCCGCCAGGCCGTCTTGCGTGGTGGCGATCTTCAGCGCCGCCAGTTCGTCCGAAAGCCTGAGACTGGACAGCCTTTGTTGCTCGCGCAGTTCCTTCTCGCGCTGAATAGCTTCGGCGCTGCGCTGTGCAGCTGCCCCCAGGCTTTCGATAGCGGACGAAACAGCCGGGATACCAACGCCGAACGCCTGTTCGATGCCCGCGGCGATCGACTGGCCAGCCTGGTTGGCGACGGCGCCGGCCTGCTCGGCGGTAATTTCCAGCGTGCGACTAGACGCCTGGTCGATGGCCCGGATGTCTGCGTCAAACTGCAGTTTCAATTCGTCGCGACGCGTAACCAGGTCTTCGTAGACCTTCGCGACTTCCTCCAACTGGCTTTTCGCCGTCAGAACGCCAGCTGATCGAAACTGCAGCCCAAATCCGTTGCTCTCTAGGCCCTCCACCTGCTGCTGCAGTTCGCGCATGCGATTCGCGGCCTTTAGCGCCTCTGCGTTGACCTGGTCCAGCGAATCTTCGTAGGCCTTGGTGGCCGCTGCTTTTTTCTCCGACGCCGCCAGTTTGGTTAACGCTTCGTCCAGGTTGGCAATTGCGCCGGTGGTCCGGTCGTACACAATGCCCAAATCGCCGAACGCGTCCTGCAGTTCGCGCACAATCTTCGCCTGCGCGACCAGCTGCTGGCCGGTCAGCTGTTGGCCACCCTGGAACGCGGCCAGCTTGGCCCGGAAAATGTCGACTTCGTCGCCGGCGTTTGCGAACTCCGACCTGGCCGCGTTCAGTTCGCCCGCCAGGTCCTGGACGCTCTTTATGGAATCGCGGTTTGCGGCCGTCGACTCTTTAGTGGCCGCCACCCACAGCCCCAGGCCTACGACAACGGCCCCAATGGCCGCCACCAGGGCAACCAACGGATTCGCGGCTAGAAACACCAGCGACACGTTCAACGCGTTAACAACCACGGTAAAGCCCGTCACAGCAGCCCCCGCCGCGATGAACCCAGCCCCGACGGTCGCCAGCGTAACGCCCACAGCGACCAGGCCGGCGCCAACAGCTGCCACCGATCGGATTAGGCCGCCATTTTCCTTCGCCCAAGCTATCGACGCCTTGGCCGTGTCGCGGATCCAGCGGGCAGCCTTAATCAGTGGTTCGGCCAGTTCGGCGCCGATCGCTACCGCGGTCCGCAGGACTACCCGCCGGACTTCGTTAAACGCGTCCGTCAGCTCTGCTGCGCTCTGCGCGGTTTCGGTGTCGATCGTCAGGCCTAAGTCTCGCGCCTGCTGCCGCAGGCCGTCCAGCGAGCCCAGCAGCGGGACCAGCTGCGAACCAGCGCGGCCGAATACTTCCATCGCCAGGGCCGCTTTGCGGGTCGGGTCCTCGATTCCAGCCAGCCGCCTGGCGATCAGCGCAAACTGTTCGTCCGGCGCCAGCCCCTGCAGGTCTTCGATGGACAGTCCTAACGCGTCGTAAGCCTCGGCGGACGTCGATAGCCCCCGCTCTAGGTTTCGAATGCTGCGGGCCTGGCCGATAAACGCCTTTTCGAAAACCGCCAGGTCTTTTCCCGACTGCTCGGCAGCAAACCCGATTTCCGAAAGCGCTTCGACACTGACGCCGGTGCGTTGCGACATTTTGTCGAGCGCGTCGCCGGTCGACTGGAAAATTTTAACCGCGGCCGTCAGCGGTGCCACGATGGTCGCGCCCAGCGCAGTAAACCCGGCGCCCACCTTGGCGATAGACTGGCCGAATGCCCGCATTTGCTTCGCCGCTTTGTCCAGGCCGCGGCGAAGTTCGTTGTCGTCCACAAACAACCGCATAAACGCGCGGCCGGCTTCGATGCTTCTATTTGCCATGATACTTTTGCCCCCCATTCCTCAAAATTAAGTTGGTTACGACTGCCAGGCAGCCCTTTTTAGTGTTCGATTCTTGGACCAGCCCCGCCGGACCTCCGCGCACCGCTCGGCGATCTGCTCGGGCGTCGGGTCCTCTCGCGGGTCCGCTGCCTCATCCACAGCGTGCCAATCGTCTACCGTGGCCATCGTGGTTGCGGCCGTCGGTCGGTCCATCATGTCGAAACGTTCGCTGTCGTCTTGCATTGGTTGCCCCTCGGGTGATAAGCCGGCCGGCCGCCGCGGTGGAAGTCTGACCGCAACGGCCTTGCTCGGGGAACCACTCCCGGGCCGGCTTTGGTGGTGCCGGTTACCGGGCCGCCGATTCGATGAACCGGCGACGGAAATCGGCCAGGTAACGTTCCGCCAGGCTGACTGCCTGCTGGGCGCGTCGCCGGTGCTCTGGGATCGCCCGCAGTTCGTTTCGGCAGTCGTTCGCGTCCGCCATGGCCTTCGCCACGTTGGTAGTCGCGGCGACTTTATGCGCGAACTTTCGTTCCGCAACCTGCGGCGCGTTTGCAAAAACAGGATCGCTCTCCGGCCCGGAGTTGGCTTTTAGCAATGCTTTGCGGGACTTCTCGCGTTCCTTGTCGGCTACGGCGGCCAGGTCGCCTTGCTTGGCTCGCAGCGATACTTCAGCCTGGTCGATTACCTGGTGCCAGGCCTGCGCGATCTCCAAGGCCTTCTGGCCGCACGAATAGCGGACCGCGGCCAGCATGTCGCGTTTTCGCTGCAGGTCTTCGTACGTGTCGCCGGTCGAGTCCTGCAACGCGCGTTCGACGTCGCCCGCCGCCGCGGCCTGTAGCTCGATAGCTTCGGCCTGTAGTTCGGTGATCGCGGCGTTAACCTCTTCGCCTGCGAATCGCCAGGTGTGTGGGTCGGCCGCGTCGACCACCTGGTCCAGTGTGACGGACTTGGGGCGTCGGGCGGAGATTGTTGCTTGCATAGTTATCTTACCTTTTAGAAAATTGATGTTGGGTGCTTGTCGCAATTGGCCCGTTAGTACGTCGGCGCCTGCTTGTCCCATCCGCGAGAAACGCCATCGTCGTAAACAGTCTTGGCCGCTGGCGGTAGTTGATCGACCTTCACGCCCCGGCGTACGACGGAAAGCACCGCGTGGAACAGGTTGCGATCGGCGTCGCCGCCGTCGGATGCGAACTCGGCGACGCACCGGTTGTAAAGCGGGACCGGCATGACCATCTTGAACATCCAGTCGCTAGGTGGGAACCAGGCAATGGGGCTTTGTTCTCGCATGTTTATGGGTGACACCGACCTGCCGTACGGCCAGGCGGGGTTAATCGGCGTTCTGACCACGCCAGCGGCTTCTTTATCGGTGGCCAAGGTTTGCAGGTCGTTGGCGTCGAACACCGTACGGTACGTCTGCGCGCCGCTTTCGACGGCCGCGCGGTCCGCGACCACTTCGGCCGTGCTTGGGCTGCCTTCGGCGGTGCCTAGTTTTTGTGGTCTTGGAATGTGTTTGGTAGGCAACAGTGCCATAATTTTCCCTCGGTCTTCTTTGAGTTCATCCGAGCCGACAACCGGCACGGCTTTAGTTTCAGTTCCCCGATGGTGGTTGAATCCCTGCCCACCGCTGGCCCGACAGCACGTAGCCAATCGCGCGGCGACTAACGCCGAACCGTTCGGCAATCTTCGCGTGCGACCAGCCCTGCCGAGCCAGCGATAGAATCAATGGCTTGTCACTCGGCTGCAGCTTGGTGTTCGACGCTCGCGCCGGATTTTTGCGAGCTACGGCACCCGTAACATGCGACCAAGTCTTACCTGTCGCCGCGTCGCGAACGGCCGCGATGCTAACGCCTAGCTCGTCGGCGATCTGCTGGACGGTCTGGCCGTCCAGCTTGTATCGCCTGCGGATCTCGGCGACCTGCGCGACGTCAAGTTTTGCGTTGCTGCATTGCTCGCCGCGCGGCCGCGTCCTAACTAGGTCGCGCATGTTCTCCTGGTGCGTGCCGGCCCGCAGGTGACCTGGCCGAACGCACCAGCGATTGTGGCAAGAGTGCAAGACACCCAGGCCGGGCGGAATCGGCTTGCCAGTGGCCAGCCGATAGGCGACCCGGTGGGCGAATACCTGCTTGGTCTGGCTCAGCTTGAACAGACCATAGCCTTCCTGGTTTTTGGCCCCTAGCCACGCCCAGCAGCCATCGTTTACTTCGTCAGGCGTCTTGGCGACGCGCGACCAGAAACGCTTGGCGTCCTGTTCCGACAAATCTGGCAGCGGTTTAGTCTTATACACCCCGTTATCTCCTTTCAGATGGGGTAGATAGGCAGTTGGTGGTATGTGCAGTTCCCCTTGGTTGCTTCGCTCGGATCCCAAAGTAGGACCCGCGGGGGTGGCGATTACGCCAGCACAAACGACGCGCCGGCGCCGCTGAAACTGCGGAACGCCTTCGACGGCGCCGTTTCCAAACGCTCCTCTCCGCCTTCGATAAGCAGGTATTGCCGGCCGCCTGGTGGCTGGAAGTTCGCCAGTCGTTCGGACGTGTCACTAGAACGCCGCACAGGCTCTGCGTTGCGTCCGCCGGCTGCCAGGTTGTTTGCATCGCCGGCAGGCTTCGCAGGCTGCGACGGCTTGCGTGCGGTGCCCTGCTTTAACCTGGCGGCCACCGCGGCCGTCAATTGGTCGCGACTCTTGCCGGCAGGGTCGACGCCCAGTTCGCGTGCGCGTTGCTCGGCGGTCTGCCGTTGGCGTTCGGCCTGGAATGCGTTGGCCTCGGTTGGTTTAAATCGAATTCTCATCGGTCCCCCGGTTAAAGTTTCGCAATGACCAGGTCGCCGACGGTGGCGACCAGTTCCTGCAATGTCCGGACTTCCTTTTGCAGCGCGACCATCGCGACTGTCTCAACGGAAATCCCCTGCTGCTCGGCGATGGTCTTCATCAGTTGGACCTCCTCGCCGAAGCTCAGTTCGTTTTCGCCCCGCGTCGTTACTCCTGCTGTGTTGGCCAACCCGCTTTGGGGCGCTAGGGTCGGTTGGCGTGGTTCTCGTTTTTGGTGGCCAGTGTGCCGCGACCGTCGCGGCGGTGTGTGTCAGTAGTGGGTCACCGGAACCAATCCGGGTGAGTCCGGGTCAGTCCCGATGGTGGTGCAGCTCCGTGGTGGCCGGTAATTGAATACCGACCATGCTTTTTGGCCGGTATCTCGGAGAAAAAAACCCTGTTTTTCTAGGGCGTGCTCGCTGTTTTCGAATTACCGGCCATTACCGACCAGGGGTGTTCTTTTTCCTCAAGGGGCCACTCTCTTTTTGAGTTAACAGAGGGGGGCGTCGGTAATGGTCGGTAATATGTATGAATAATAAAAAACAACATATATATATGTTGTTTTTGCCCTTGAATTACCGGCCAAATTACCGGCCAATTACCGGCCATACCGGCCAAAGGATGCTCAACCCCTCTCCGCAGCCAAGTAGTAGACGGTCGCCGGGCGCCCAGGGCCATTTGGGTATTGCGTCTCGCGGCCAATTCGGCCGTCCTCTTCCATGGTTTCTATGACGGCTGCCCGGTCGCGTTTCGAAAGGTGGCGTAGTGCGCGCCGGACCTGGTCGCCCGTGGCTCGCCCCTTCCGTCCTTTGAGGAACCGAACCACCTTTTTGCAGTCCGCGTCGAACGGCGATTCGGCGACGTCGTCGCGGGCGATAGCCACCAGCTGCCGCGTCAAGTAGTCGGACAGCTCGCAGCCCCACTTAGCAGACTCAGCGGCGACCGATTTCGGTGCCGGCTTACCAGCCAGGCTGCAGGCGTGGATTAACGCAAACTTCCGCGCGTTCAGGTGCGCCCGGCACCACAAGCCGCGGTAGGCGTCGCGATCATTGTTGGCCAGGTCGGTGCACCGGTTGTCGTGTTCAGCGAAGATGCGGACCGCTCCGTCTAATGATGGAATCTCGACCGGCGCCGGGTTGCCTGTCGAAGTAGACGATAGATTCCCGCCAGGTTGGTAATCGACCCAGGCTTTTACCTTGCCGACGATCGACTGGCGGCCGTAGTCCAGCTGCGGCGATTGCGTGTACGGTATCTTTTTATTGGCGGCCTCGAACACCCCCAGCCGCGACATAAAGCCATCCAGCACCGAAGCAGCCTGCAGCGATTTCTTGAACTGGTCTTCCGTCGCCGTCAGGTAGGCGGTTAAGTACGGTTGGCAGATAACGATAGTCGGGTTTTTGTCCTGGTTGGCATAGCACTTCCCGCGATAGTAACCGCCGCTTGACGTGTACAGCTTTTTCAGGACCGCGACGGCCTGCGCTATGTGCGGCGCTGCCCCTTGGCCCATCATCGCCTGCAGACTGTCGCCGGCTTCGTCGATCTGCAGCAGTCCGACGCCGTGCTGTCTGATGGCCATTTCGAGCCCCGTAGCGCTGGCGATGTCGCCGGCCAGTAGCAACCACTCGGCGCCGGCTTCGATCAGCAGTTTTTCGTTGCCGAGGCGTCCGGCGTCTTTGCCGGCACCCTGCGGCGCCAGCTGGACTATGTACAGATTTGGTCTGGTGCCCCAGTCGTCCACAACTTTGCGGCCTAAGATGGTCGACACCAAAGCCAGGGCAGCGGAAAACGCTATGCCGCGGTCCGGCCTGTAGGCAGTCGCCAGGTGGTATTCGATGATTTCTTCCAGCAGGCCGCCGGGGTGTAGTAGGTGCGTCGGAAACGCCTCGTCAGGCTCAACTACCGCCGGCGCCGGCTGCGCGGTCGGCCAATTACCGCCAGCCCCAATGTATTCCGCGGCGCTGTTCGCGATCCGCGACACCTCGGCCGGCGGCAACGGTGGCTGGCAACGTTCGGCGTTGGTCCGCTGCAACGCTGCCTCCAAGACGCCAGGCGATTTAACCACGTTGGCCAGGCTGCAGGCTTCGCGGTACAGCGCGTCGTTCCGCTCACCCTCGCGGTAGACCGGCATGCTACCGCGTACGGCGGCCGCGCCGTCGGTGCCGGCCTTGCGTTGCTTCGGCTTTTTGTCACTGGCCGCCAGCGCGTCCAACAGCCAGGCCGGCGCCACCGGTAATTGGTCGAAAGGCGGCAGTTCGCCGTCCTGGCCTCGCCACAAGTATTCGCGGCCGTCGATGGTCGATGGGGCCACGACGATGTAGCCACCGTTGGCCCGGGTGTCGACTTTCTCTGCCAGGTGACCTGTCGTATTCCGGTAATTCGCGCCGTCTGGCTGGCGAAACACAAAGTGCAGGCCGTCGTTAGGCGTGGTAGCGTGCGGCGCCGCCAACAATTCCGACTGGCGTTCCGATCCAATGTCGTACAGCCAGGGGTTCGACTTGCCGTCAACGTCGACCACCAGCAAGCCATCGGTCGATCGGCCGATATTATATTCCGGATTTTCGGACCACCAGGCGTGGATTGTCGCCAGGTCGGTTGTCGCGTCTTTGCAGCCGTGCTCACAGGCTGGCGGCTTGCCGTTTTCCACGCATGGAAAAACAGGATCGCCGTTCTGTGCGTACTCGATGGCCGCTTGGTGTTTCTCACTTACCGCGTCGCTGTAGTCGACTTCGGCCGCCGCTTGGTCCAAGATTCCGTTCAAAAATCCATTCTCCAAAAAGCTCTCACCCTTGAGACCTGGCCGACCGCAGTTTCCGGAAGCGGTCGACCAGGCCCGGCAGGGCGAACGGATTACGTTTAGCCAGCCCCCACGGCCGGCGTTGTCTCGAAAATGCCGCGACGCCCGGCGACGCGTCGACAGCGTCTAGCTGGCGCCTCGCAGGGCGAGCTACCGCGGCTGTTTGGTTAGTTCCGGCTGGCGCCGAAGTGCTCACGCGCTTGCGGGCCGGCCTGCGGGCCTGCCATGGTGGTGAACTGCGCGGGGCAGCGTGGCGCGGCCGTGTGCGCGGCCAGTCGGTGTAGGTAGTCGATGGCATTTTTGCCGGTGGTAAACTTCCGCCGGCCGACTTCGAGAACCTCTAGTTCGATGCCGTGTTTCTTGGCTTCGGACCGACGCGCTGGCGAAATGCCGGCGGTGCGTTCGAAGGCCGACACCGGGTAGAGGGCGTCGGGAAGAATTGCCTCGGTACCAAGGGCGGGTACGGCCATTGTTTGAACTCCAATTTCGGTAAGGGGGTGTCGTGAATGCTGGCGACCATTTTGGCCACGTTTCGGTGATCTGTCCAAGCAGAAGCTTTCGTTGGTTTCGGCAGGAGCTTTCGCTGATAAGGCCCCAGTTTATGCGCAACCAGAAGTTTGTCGCATCCAAAACACCAGCGGCAAAACCACTTTGCACGCTCTCGCACGCTTTCGCACGTTCTCGCAAGTTTTCGCAAGTTCTCGCACGAAAATACTTTTTGGATTTTGTCGTTCCGGTTTGGGGCAGTCTGTCGCAGGCAGTAGCTTCTGTTGCCTTTGGTTGCCGCAGTGGTGATAAGGCCCCAGTTTATGCGCAACCAGAAGTTTGTCGCATCCAAAACACCAGCGGCAAAACCACTTTGCACGCTATGGCACGCTATGGCACGCTATGGCACGCTTTCGCACGCTTTCGCACGAAAAAACTTTTTGGAATTCTTCGACCGGACGGCTGTTTTCGACCCGGCCGCCAGCGATTTCAACGAAAACACCCCGCTAGGCTTGTGGCCTGCGGGGTACGTGGTGGGTGTTAGCGAAGTGTTAGCAAGTCGCTTCCCGATTCGACTTTTTGCGTTGTGAAAAGCCTGTGTTTTGCGGGGCGAGAAAGCTAATAAAAATCAACGAGCAGGTGAACTCAGATTCAAAATCCAGTGATCGCAAGATCGTGTGGGTTCGAGTCCCACCTCCGGTACTCTATTTTTCTCGGTCGTTTCTGACCTACCCGCACCGTGGTGACCAATCGTGTGATTGGTGTTCTACGCCCGTAGTGTAAGGTAGGTAATCTCGTGTACCACCAGAGGTGACAGGGCACAGTTCCGGCTATTGTCGCCTGGATGGTGCCCGTTGGAATTGGTGGTGGACTTACCGTGCCCTCGGCGACCTCGCCATTGCTCAACAGTGTGCCGAGTCGACGGGCCGGAACAGCAAGTGGCGTCTTGAATACCTGCCGCCAAATTGGCGGAGCGATTGCAAGTGCCGCTTTCGGAGCATTGATGGCCGCGTCGGGGGTATCGCCGACAAAGGCCGGTGACCGATGGTTTCGCTCCCTGTTCAACAGGCAGCGCGCCGGACAAGTCGACACGACTTGTCGAGTGAGCTCAGCGTTGGCTGCACCAGCTTCAAGTTATCTCACTTAGCCGATATCACGGCCGGCTAGCGCCCTGTATCGCCTATGGCACTGAAGTGACCTCCTGGTGTTTGCGCCGTGCCTACTATGCTTCCACATCATTCGTAGGTACTGGGCAACGACCTGGGCCTCTGTAAGAAGAGCTACCTCAAGAGCCACTTGGGATCTCAGAGCCTTCGGTCTCTACTCAAGGGGCTTCTTCCTAAGCCGCGAATGATGGCTCCACCTGCCCGCGGACGGCTGCTTTGCGTAGAATGGCTGTCCGGAGAGTGCGGTGCAGAACGTATCGGCTCAGAAATAGCGAGCCTGACCCGAGAGAGAGATGATGGAGTTCTCTGAAACACTGCTAATTGCCGCTGTCGAGCCGGGGGCTCGCGCGCCCGCGTGGGTGATGATTCTGTTCGCCCTGGGGATGATAGCCACCTACGTAGGTGTTGCCCTTGATAGCTTTCACAAGACCGTCGCGGCGTTGGCAGGCGCCGTCGTCCTCGTCCCGCTGGCACTTATCCTGGGCGTATTGCCCAACTACGACGCCACCTACGAAATCCTCTCCCACGATCTCAACATCTTTGGCGTCATCATTGGGACAGGGATACTTGTCGACGTCACCGGGCGGAGTGGCTTGTTTCACTTCTTCAGTATATTGATGGTCAAAGCGACGGGTGGTCGGGCTTCGGCGCTTTACTTCGCAATTTGCACGTTAACATTCTTGTTTGTTGCGGTGCTGACCATCGTGCCGGCGATGCTCATCCTCAGTTCCTTGGTCCTGGTGATCTGCCGTAAGCTAGATTATCCCCCTAAACCGTTTTTGCTGTCAGTCGCCATTTGCGCCAACAGCGGTGCGGTGGTCACTTTTGCAAGTGGTTTGCCGAATATCATGATTGGCACACAGGCCGGCATTCCCTACGTTCACTTCCTGATGGTGTCCGCGCCTTATGCTCTGATCAGCTTCCTTATCGCACTGGCTTTATTGCGGTTTGCATTCCGGCGGTCCTTGCCATGGAATCAAAGCGTATCGGAACAGGCGGACCTAAAGGTCCGCATTGAGCAGTTCGACGCCTGGGCACTTGTGGAAGACCGTCGGGTGCTCATTCGCAGCGCCATCATCTTGTTGATTACGGTTGTTGGCTTTGCCCTGGCGCAACAACTCGGAGTGGGAATGGACTTCATCGCCATCGCCGGCGGCACCGCGGCACTGCTCTTCGCCGGGAAGTCCATTGAGGACTCTATCGCTAAGGTCAACTGGACGATCATACTCTTCTTTCTGGGGCTGTTCTTAATCATTGGCTGCGTTAAGGCGACAGGGGCTCTCAGTTGGTTGGCCGAACAGGTTGTCGACCTGTCGAATGGAAGCACCGGGCTGTTGGTTGCATTGCTCACGATATTTTCGGCTGTCGCCTCGGCGATTGTCGACAACATTCCTGTCGCCGCAACGCTCATTCCCGTTGTCGACCAGATTGGCGACGGTGGCGTCGCCGTAGAGCCACTTTGGTGGGGGACAATCCTTGGCTGTAACCTTGGTGGCAACGGGACACCAATTGGTTCGATATCGTGCGTCATCGCTCTGTACACGTTGAAGAAAGAAGCGCACGAGACTGTGTCGTGGGGGGAATTCATCCGCCTCGGTGGTACGATTATGGTTATTCAGATCGCCGGGGCGATCGCGTATCTGTTGACTTTGAATTCGATGGGGTGGATTCCGCCTCTGCCGCGATAGCGATGAAGCAGATTCCACCGTGAGCGGTGGCCTCCGGGACGTTTCGCCAGAAGTCCCAGGTCGTTGGCGTTAGCCATCGAAAAGTCCTGTACAAGCTGCTGTAACCAAGTGAACGGAGGCTGGGAGAACTCAACAATGCCTGACCCAACTCAACGCCATGTCGATAACGAACTCAGTGACTCGATGGACTTGTTCGAGCGTGCAGATGTAGGTGCTACCATAGAAATCTCACAACAGCGGCCCCGCAAAGTCCTTGTGGCGACCGACGGTTCGAGTCAAGATCATGCCCTCACGCTGTTCGCGAAACAACTACAAAGCCGTTTGGCGTGCGAGATGGGCTACCTGGCCATCGGTGGCGAAGCATCGGCAAGTGCAGGGCAGCACGTCGAAGCGAACGCAACAATCGTCGACGTGGATGCATCCATTGAAGAGGATTACGATCAAATCCTCGCGGCTGTCGAGTCCTTTGGCGCCGACCTGCTGATGCTACCGTGCCCGTTTCGTCGAGACTTCGAATCACTGGGAGAAGACAGCGCAGGAACCGTGATGGAGGTGATAGCGGCACGGTCCGAGATCCCCACGATCTTCATTCGCCGCCCCGACGCGGTAGGGCGGGACCCCTCCGACCATATTCGGATCGTCCTGACGCGAGAAAACGCGGCTGCAGAAAAGACGGCCAATTGGGCTGCGGGGCTCGTTCAGCCGAGCGGAAGGTTGGAACTACTGCTGATGGTCGAAGAAAGCACGTACAAGAATTTCAGGGAGATCATGAACTCGCTGCAGCCCGATGCCGAGTTTAATCCCGAGGATCTGGAAGACGCGCTAGCCCGCACCTACGCCCGACTGCATTCTGGACTTCAACGGTCATCCAGAAAGCAAGGGTTCGCCTACGAGCTAATCATTCGATACGAAGCAGACGAGCAGCCGATTACACCCGAACATCCCAAAACGCACCCTGCACTGATTGCCTTGGGCCTCGTCCGTCACGACCACGATTCGAGAAACGAGATACACGACTTTGTGAGGCGATCACCGCATCCGGTGCTTGTGGTTCCCGTCGATTGATGAGGGAGTCAATAGATAGTCGACGAGTGCGCGAAGGAGGACCGTCGAGATTAGTAGCACCGAGTACCGCAGCATTTTCCTTTAGCGTGCATGGGAAGGTCCTCGATCGCATCGATTGTGTTCGTATCACAGTCCTGCCGGAAGGCTCTTGTCTGGAGTTGCCGCGATCTATGTCGCCTTGGCCATGGCGTTCCGTCAGCAATGAAGTTCCAGCTGAACGACTAGTGCACCCGGTGCCATAGCTCGACTTGCGAGTAGTGCTGATACAGAGCTTACGGCTCCCACCGCTTCATCTGCTCGACCAAGACAAGGGCCTGTTCGCGTTTCTTCTCAAAGAGCCCAAACAACACGATGATGGCCGTCCCCGTGAGTATCCCTGCTACCCACCAGATCCAGGTCCGCTCCAGCTCAACCGCTGCGTGCCAAACCACAGAGAACAAGGATACGCACAGAAACGCAATTCCCAGGAAAAGAAACGCACGTACTCGAAGTAGGATGCCGGCGAATACTCCTGCCAACGACAGCGCGGCGAGAACCAGGGGCAGCCATAAGCCAGCGCCTACTCCATTGATGAATATGTCGGCGGTCGACGAGGCGTAGATCATCACCGCGCAGATGTAGCGCACCGTACTGAGGGTCGAAGCACTCAGGTGCCTGCGACTGAGTTCTGCTCCAATCAGCACACATAGTATGGGCGGAATGAGCCAGAACTGAGGGTGCCGCAACAAGCCCAATCCTTCGACGGAATTCAGCATCGTCCACAAGCTGCCATTGAATGCCAGTAGCGCCAATCCCATCAAGACAGGTGCTTTACGCATCAAGGCCATCGTGGTGTATAGCAATCCCACAGCAATCAACAGCACCGAGTATTGACCTGCCTGACCTGAAGACCAGAATCCGATGACGGGCAGTAGTGGCAACAGGAGGCCAGTATTGTTCAAAGGCTCAGCCAGCACTTTCGTTTGACGTCGGGCGAACCACTCGGAAAGGCCCACGCCAGCAAAAGCGAGGAACATAACGACAAACGGCCAGTATTGGGCAAACCAACTGGCAAACAGCCAAGGCATGGTCACTCGAATATGCACGAACAGCAGGCCGACAAAGGCCTCAGCGGCATAAACATAGGCAGTGCGACCTCGCTCACTGAGATTTAGCGGGTCACGACCGGGTATTAGAGCTGCCGCAAGTGAACTCACTGCCAACGCCATAACGGCCAAGGCGACTGCGAGAACCGCGGGCCAAACCAGAGGGGCGTCCTTGCCATGGACAAAAAACGACACTTCGGATGCCAGTGTTACCACCAGCAATACCCCAGCTACGGCAACTAGAGTCAGAATGCTCGCTTGTGCAGCTTCGACCCAAGGATTGCTTCGCCGCCAGATTTTTACCAGCAGTGTGCCATAGAGAGGTACCATTGCCGCAATGGCAACTCCCGCAGCTACCAGGCGATGCAAGTTCGCTACCTCCAAACCAGGCGGTATCCAAGCCCAGGCAAATGCCACTGCAAATAGCGCCCCCATTGCAATTGCCAGATATCGCAGTGGCGGTTCGACACGTCCGGCTGCCAGGAAGGCAAGCCCGACAGCGCACGCGAGTACGGAGTACGCCGCGGTCATTCTTTGACTGAACATCGTGTGGGTGAACTCAATCTGAACAACTAAGGCGAGAACAACCAGAATGGCTAGCCCGTTGGCAGAGAGAATCCACATCTGTGAGTGGAGTCGCTCGCGAAGATGGGCTGGGGCTCCGAGCCTTATGGCAAACTCCGCAATCGCCTGGCGACGTTGCCAGAGATAGCTGGTAGCCAGCACGAACGCTCCCAGTGCCATTGCCAGTGCCCAAGTGAAGTCGTCTCCTTCGAGCGACAGGATTCCAAGAAACTTGCCGACTGCCGCCAGGCTGAGCGTGTAGAAGGCAACGATCGGCCAGCGAATGCAAGGATCCCAAAGAGTGGTGAAGATGGCACAAAGCACGGAGACAATGGCCAATAGTCCCAGCCACCAATAAGTGCCCAATCCAGGAGTGCTGCCGACCTTGGATAGCTCTATTGCTACACCCAACAACACGACTGCGATGGCGAGCCAGACGGCAAATCGGTGAAAACCGATGAGCCGCCAGCGTGGCGAAGGATCGCTCGCCAAACGACTTGTGAACCGCAGCTCAACCAGCACCGATCCGATGGATGCGATTGCCAGAACGATCGCGGTCAGATCTAAGAAGTTGATCTCCACTTGTGCGCCACGTTGTGGCATCAGGTTCCACCACCAGGCGTGGGCCGCGATGGCGAGAGCGGGGGACGCAAGCCAAATGGGCCAGCGAGCCGTTCGAACCCAGGCGATACGCAAGAGCACTCCATACACGGATACCAAGCCAAAAAGACTCCACCAAGGCCATTGAGGGGTAACGGCACCCGGCACGAGTTCACGTATTGAGATGACTGTGGTTACTCCGGCAAACAGTGTGGACCACAAGGGGGTACGCCACGGTGTAGGCAGTACCACGAGAGCCCAGCTAGCAGCCGCCGACATCACCAGCATGGTATGAAACGCTTCCCAGTTGCCAGTGTCAATTTTCACTGCAGCATTGGTGAGCAAGGTCACCACCAAGAGCGACAATGCGGCGACATGCATTGTTGTAAACGCGACTTTTGACGGCTTGGTGGTTAGCCAAAGCGCTATTGTTGCGAGAGATACTGATACCAACCCTAGGGTATTGGCGACGGATGCTTGCCATGTGAGGTTCGTGGGACTGACGAATACTCCCCAGCATCCGGCAAGCAAAGTCTCAGCGCTGAAGGTGACCGCAAGACCGGCCAGCACCTGCAACAACAACGGATTTCGCCTCGTATCCGTATGTCGGTCGTATCGCCACACCATTGCGAGCCACCACCCGATCGCCACGACTGCCATGGTGGCTGCGTTGAGTTGAGCAAGCGTGATCCATGCCACGGCGTCAAGCGATCGCCCAGCGGCAGCCAGTTCGAGCAAGTACACAAGAGTTGCAACACTAGCTACGAGCAAACCGAAGCTGAAGGCAAAGCGGCTCGATGCTTCACGTATTGCGAAGACTAGCAGTACAACGGCGAACATTGCCAGTGGCCCGCCGTAGAGCAGGGAGTTACCCAAATCACCAAACCAGGACTTCGGGTCTGGTCCGATGAGCGGGTGCTGCGTGAGTTTGCTGGCCAAGATGTAGGCGAAGACGATCAGCAATGGCAGAACCAGGCACAGGCCGATTAGATGACGACCAATCCTGGTTACTCCAGAATAAGTTGCCTTCTCCACCTCGCTAGGGTTGTTTTTCCTCACGGCTGGCAACGTCATCACAAGCCAGACGATTGCACCAACTGCCGCTAGTACTCCGGACCAGAGGAGCATGCGATCAGCACCGGGCGTCAGTGGCCCGCTACGGAACGAACTGGTGATGACAAAGCCGGCAATCGCCAGATACAGTCCTGCAACTAGTGCCACGACAATGGTTCGGCTGGCTTGCGACAAGCTGGCGCCCAGAAAATGTGGTGGTGGAGTGTCAATTTCGACTCCAACGGCTGCCAGCCTGGGCCGTAAGTGTCGTCGAGCAGCGATGGTTATCGCTGCCAATAACGTATAGATGCCGAGCAACCAGCGTAGTGCCGAAGCAGCAGCGGTTTGCTGGGCGAATAGAGACGCGCCCAGCAGGCATGCTGCGGCACCAAGAACATACAACGCAACAATATGCAAGCTGGGCCTTCGATCCCAACATCCAAGTCCGACGAGCACACCGGTCGCGGTCAGCAGCAACCAGCTACCCCATCCACCTGCGTGGTGAGACGATACACTCGGTAACTCCAGCACCGAAAGCGGCACCGGAACCCGAGCTCCGGCCTCCACCGAAGGTGAAAGCTCCTGAGCCATGCCAGGATAGACGGCGTATGATGCCAGCAAGATGGTAAGAGTAAAAAGCAGGCCACCCGCAAAGCGATCAAACGTTGCCCAGGGAGGACGGCTCACGTCCGCATTCAAGGCGTTGCGAGATACCTGCGGGAGCCGACTGATCACAATCCTGAGGGTTTTCCAGATTGTCGCCGAGGCCGCGAGGGCGATACCTTGGGCCTGCCAGAACCACGGATCGAACCAGGGCGTGGACTCTTCGGCGTACCACGATTGCTTGGCGAGGTACGATGTAACCATGACGCCAACAGCAACTGCGAGTGAAACCTGGAAAGCCACAAACAGCTGAGACTCGCGGAGCAGCCAGGCTAAGGCGAGCCATAGCAGAGCCAACCATGCGACACCAATGGCGATTGAATCGTAGTCAAGTCTCCACCCAAGAAACAACAGGAGTGCGGCGGCCACTATCCCCGCAGCCAGCCCGGCTGTGGCGAAACCCGAACGAAGCGTTTTAGTTCGGACAGGTTGCCATAGCATTGCGGTGCTGCTAACGATAATGTTCAAAGTGCCGAATAACAGCATCGCCAGGATCCACGCTCTCGTGTCGTGCCAGCCTTCTCCATATCGGAACACGGTTGACTGCACGAACGCCACGAGCACAAACGTCACGGCGGCGCGTGTTAGTGGAAGACTGTCGAATATCCATGCCGCTGTGGTTGCGAGTACGGCATAGAACACGAAGTACCAAACAGTGTTTGCAGGATCGCCGACGCGGCCGAATCCGAAAATCATGAGCAACAAGAAGCTCACCAATGTGGCCGTTGCGGCTGAAGCTCCCCATTCGATGGCCGTGGCCTTGGCCCCCATCCACCGGCACACGGCTCCAAGTACGCAGCACACCGCCACAACCGGTAGCATTCGTTGGCCACCGAGTGCCGAGAAAATGGAGTTGGTAATCGCCTGCGCGTCGGCCACGTTCCAACTGACTTGCTGATCTACGATTGCCGCCCCGATCAACCAGGCCAGCGTCATGAATACTGCTGCCAACACGTTGAGGCGAGGTATCCGGGCACACCACGCCAAGACGGCCCACAGCACGCAGTTGGCCAGTGCTGTGGCAATCAGCGCAAACGGGAGCGGCCAAGCGAGGCGCACTGATGCAAGTAACATCACACCACCCAATGCACCGACACTTCCCGCAGCCACCCTAAGAGCGGGTACTTCGGTATCAAGTCGTGGCCACAGCAAAATTGCTGTGGCAAGTGCAGGTCCGGCCAGGACAACCAACAGAGGCGATAACTGCTGCAGTAGCCCGGTGACCTCCGCTCCTCTAAACAGGAGCAAGGCAAGTGGTAGAAGTGTTGCAAAAAGTCCAACGCCAAGCACGGTGAAGTGAGGTACTACGTCCTCAGCTTTCGACGTATCTCCCCGTAGCGATTGGCGAACGCTGCATAGAACTGCCAATGCAAAACTACCCACGGGTACGACTGCCAGCAGGTAGAGAACTCCAAGCGAACTATCCGGACCAGCAAACCGGCGAATAAGAAGCTGCATCAGCGAACAGATCATGATGCACAACGTCAGAGCCAAGGGCGATTGTGGAGTGACGGTGCGCGCCGCGAAGTAAGTCAGAGCGCTGAAGGCAACCAGCGATAAAGCTTCCCCCACCAGGGAAAGGAGGTCGGTGGGCGGGGAGCTAGCTGTGAATGCGGCGATTGCTAGAAAGTTTAGTGGCACCAGTAAGATGGCAATAATCAACACACCATGGCTCGTGGTGTGGATCTTCCACCGCCGGTCGGTATAGAAACCGGCGGCGAACAGGGCCGCGGAGACGCCATTGAAGATGCCAAACTTCAGCAGTGGCCGGCTGGCTATTTCTGCCCAGAAACTGATAACCAGCGCAATCGAGCAGGTGACAATAAGCAGCCCTCCCACCAACTCGCCCAGCATGATGTTGTTCTTTTCCAGAAACGCCTGGAACAGTTTTCCCCAGTCACGCTTGGGCTTTGGCGGGGGAGGGGGGGCGGTGGCAGCCACTTCGGCCGCAGCATGCCGGCTGACGGCGTAGCGTTCTGCCCTAGTCCCTACGGAGAGCCCGGCGGAAGGTGCCGGTGCGGGAAGATTCGCTGCCTGATCGATTGTCGCTGGCTCGTTGGAAGTAACCTCGATCGGCGCCGTCGGCGAGGCAGGAGCAGTCGCCGGCTCGTCCCTGATCAAGGGAACTTCAACAAGTCGTTCTGATTGCAGTGGCGAATCGGTCGTCGGTACTTTGACGGACTCGTGCTCTCTTTCCTGAGAAAGCTCGCCGCGGGTCGCCTGCAGCAGAGCGTCATACCTGTCTTCATCCAAAATGCCAAGTTCGCGAAAGCGAAACAACATTCGATGCAGAGCCGCTTGAACGGCACGCGAATTGACTGCGGCAGGGGGCCCCCCAGGCCACCGGCACACTTCACAGTGCCGATCCCCCCACCGCAGAGAAGCGGTGCAACGCGGGCAAGTTCGATACTTGCCTTTGCCCGAAGTTGTGTGCGAAGTTCTCCATTGCCGTGCCAAGAAGACCACTACTGCAACAGCCACTAGCCAAAACAGACCGTATTCCCACATGGCATTCTTGCCTCTGGTGCAGCTGCTGAGGTATTTGGAGGTCGATCTTGGCCGGCTGGAAGGCGAGCGTGGGTTCAGTCGCTTGGTATACGCCGTTGAATTTCAATGACAGCCTGTAACCCATGCTCTGTGAACGTAAGGGATGCGTCGACATCTCCAAGACTGGAAGCAGCCATGGCGGCAGGGCTGTTATCTGGCACCCCAGTTGTTTGCTGTGGATGACCTGCATCGCCGTGGAGAGTACAACGAACGGAGTTATGTTGCCCTTCCACTTGGTTCAGATAGTAGGTGCCCCCGCAAGGGCAGACGTAGGTGGCTCCGAACGCCTCCTGGGCAACGGTCGTTGGATCGTTCGAGCCATGCGGTGCGAGGCGAGCGGCAGAGTTGAGCGGGCCCAGGTTGCTCAGGCACGCTTCGCGAGCAGCTTCGCCCCATGTAAGTTGCATTTCGTTCATGATTCGCGACCAATGTTGCGGGCGAATCTGCACCTTTACATGTCCCGGCAGCCTTGCACCAGGACCGTCGGGGCTGCTACTCGGATGGCGAAGAAGGTCTTCGAGAACTACCGGTTGGGATGCGATTACCAGATGATCTCCGAGGCGAGTATAGAACACCCTTAGTCGGAAGCCGAAGAAATCCCAAGCGATACACCACGCCGGCTGATCGAAACTGGCTACTCGATAGAAATCGAACTGAACCGGTGTGGTCGCATCGGTTCGCGCCGCGGTGGCAAGTACCCCGTCCAATTGATGCAAGAACCCATCCACAACGCTCGGGTCGTCGATTGAACAGGTCACATAAACAGGCGCGTTCAGCGAGTTCACCAATGGCATGACAAACAGGAACTCGGGACGCAACCAGCCGGATTGATCGGACATGAGCTGGCCAGCAAATCGAAGCGGGTTAAATGAAAAGGCGGGTTCGGCATCGAAGACGTGGAAACCAAGCTGGTTGCCCAATCCTCGTTGTACCAGCCCGGCGATATCCAACTGTTCGAGATCTTCGCGAGGTGCGCCCAAGCCCCTTAGCAGATTTCGGATGTCTTTCTCACGGATTGCGCCCCGGCGTCGTCGTGGAGTCGGTTCGTGCTGAACGATCTCTCGGCCATTGTAAGTTACATAACCTAGAAGTTGCTCGGCCGTGATGTTGGTGGGGAGAACGGCTGCATGCCCATCGACGAAGACAACGTTTAGTCCCTCCGCTCCGATTGCTCCCAAAGAGGCTAGCGGATCCGCGGGATCGAACGACAAGTCTTGTGGTTTTGTCCAGGGAACAGCCTGCGCTTCTCCAGCATCCACTGCGAGCAGGGTGTTGGATAAGCCGTCGCGCATCTGCGCCAGCTGCAGACCAGCTCCTTGATTGTTCAAGACGCCTTTGCCCTCGAACCCTAGGATACTGGTCTTTGTTCCCTCGGCGCCATAAATGTCAGGCATTTCTTTGAGTAGGGGCTTGTTGTGTTCGCTGTCCCATGGCTCATCAAGATGAAAGCGGTCGTACAAGGCCCTCTGCCCCAAGTAAGGGAGGATGTGAACTCGCCAACTAAGAGACGAGCCATCTGCCGTAGCTGGCGGCAGGCGACGATGAACAGACTCAAAGTTGAGCACCGCCAGAGCAATTTGCTTCAGGTTCTTGGACCGCGCTGACTCACTGGAAGGGGACTCCATCGCGAATACGTTCTGCTTGCTGTACGTGGCCCCGATGCTCAGCACCACTCGCTCTGAAACGGGCGCCAGTATAGCCGATGGCGGAGTGTCCCCTAGCACGTCTGCTATTGCGGTGTAGATGCTGTTGTCCAAGAGAGGAAGGATCAGTGTTTCTACGCGGGAAGCTTCCGGGGTGTGACGGATGCGGAACGCGATCGGATCAAAGTAGGTCCGCCAGTATTCGTTGTACTCGGCAAGGAAGGCTTCATATAGCAATCTTTCGTCGTAGGTCACCTTTTCTGCTGTGGTCTCACATCCTGGTTTCATGCAACCTGCGCATCCATGGTGAGAGCAGCACCCTCGGTGCTGCTCTTGCGACCACTGATATTGACCTCCATCCGGACACTGCAGGGATCCAGCTAGAAATGCCTCAGGCAGACAGTTGCTTTCGACTAATTGTTCGAGGCTTGTGGGCAGCGCGCCATGTTCGGTTTGGAACAAGAGGCTAGCGTACTGAATCATCTGAAGGTGAACGTGGCATTGTCGCCTGCGCAATTCAGTGATTTTGGACGATGGCCCCATGAGTTGGCGTATGAATGGATCGGAGAAGTACACAAACACGTCTTCTTCCGCACCGTATTCGAAGACCGTTCGCACGTAGCGAAATTCCGAGGTCTTTCCCAGGGATTCACCACTGGTTGCCTGTTGATCTCCCCCGGAGTTGGCAAATTGGTCAAGCACTCGCCTGAATGCCACGAGACTATTGCTGCGAATCACTATGTCGGGGCGCGGTGTGGCTGAGAAGGCGTGGATGCTACGATCGGGGGTAGTCACCCGGGTGTAGGCGACTCCGGCGTACTCTCCTTGCGATGTCTCCGCCTGTTCATGCTGGTTTCGCGCGGCAGCTAGCTCCCCTTCGAGCAATCCGGACATTTCTACATCGGGGGCAAAACGCAACAAGAGCGTCACGTCGCTGCCGTCGTTCAGATACAAATCGCTGCCGACTACCGCTATCTCAACTAACGTTTGGTCTAACCTTTGCATGGCCGGACTTGCCGGATCCATGCCCAGTTGGCCTAACGTCCGCGAAGCTAGTGTGGACCGCTGCGTGTGCGGTAGAGCCTGCCTCAGTAGTTCGGACGACCACGCTTCATAGTCATTCACGATCGATAGCAGTTTGGACATCGATCGTGAATGAACGAAGTAGAAGTCATTTGGCACCAGGTTGGACAGTTCTGAAGTACGGGATGGCGTATTGCCCAGCATCTCTGCAAAGGGATGGCTCTTGATCGTAGGGCCCTTCAGCGAGTGGATATCGATGCCAGGCTTCTCGCGCGACATCCTACGCGGTGGTGCATTTCGGCGGATCGCCTGCCAATCGACAATTTGTCCGTCATTGCGTTGCAGCATACTTCCGAAGGCGGCAGGCCCAGCCGACTTGGGTAGGCTGTGGATTGATCCGTCGACTGCGGCCCCGTCGATCCAAGTCTGATCTTCATGGAAGACGTCTTCAAAGGGCCTTTGGACATCAATCTTGATGTCTTGCGGCCTTGTCCACTCCACGGCTTTTTCGGGCTTGAGCTGAAGTATCATCAGCGTGTTGGACGTACCGTCCGTGATCTGCCGAAGTCGTACACCTTGTGTGCCCTCGAACACGGTTCCCTTGCCAGTCGGAACAAGGAAAGTGGTTTTGGTTGCATTGGCGCCACCGCCAGTGCTCCCACGAAAGACTTCTGGCATCTGTGCCATCAGTTGTTTGTTGTGAGGACTATCCCAGGGCTCGTTAAGTCGAAATTGGTCGTATAGAGCGGATTGTTCCAAGAAGGGAAGAATATGCACTCGCCAACTAAGCAGCGGCTCGCCTTGGGCGTTGGTTGAATAGGAAGCCGGCAGATGGCCATGCACGCTTTCGTAGTTGAGTAGGGCAAGCGACAACTGCTGCAATCGACGACGATTCTCCGGAGATCCATTAAATCCCTGGTCTTGTCGGCCCATTCTCGGTGAACCAAGGCTGCCGGCCATCATGTCGGCGGTCATTGTGTCCAGTTGCAGGCTTTCTTGTACCGCCAAAGCACCGGAAGTGAAACTCAATAGGTCGACATCGGCCCGACGACCCGAGCGGCGAGCTGTAAACCCCTCCCGCCGCCGTAGCAGCGCCGCGGTGGCCTGTACTGCCTTTGCCCCTTCACGCCGCGAGAGTTGTAGTGCAACGTACTGCGCATAGGGGTCGTTGGGGTAGAGTTGAGCGTGCCGTCGAGCGGAATCCAATGTCCACGTTGGAGTCTCGGGGAGTGCCTGAGCCAATACTGGAGTTGCCAGCAAGAATGACAAGGCGGCAGTGACCAGTAGTTTTGCGGAAGTCTGCGAGGAAATCGGAGAAAGCGGATGGGCCTGCAGTGTGTGGTTCGACATGGTTTGGGTCCTTTGCCGCAAGAAGGGAAGCGGTTCGATCACTCAGCGCCTTCGGTTGTTACCTGTTCCGATTCAGCGCTCGGAGTATCAAGCTGCTTCTTCAGAAGTCGTTCAAGCTGTTCTCCGCGAGCTGAGAATGAGAGAACTCGCCCATCGCGTCCAACCAGGATGGCTGTCGGAATGGATCGAATTGAGTATTTTTGGGCCATTGGGTGGTTCCAACCGCCATCGTCGACGAACAGGGATGGCCAGGTCATTTCTGACTCAGCAATGTAGGTGCGAGCTGCGTTTCTATCGGTGTCCAGGCAGACGCCAAGTACCTTGAAACCCTGGTCTCTAAATGTGTCGTACTGTTGGATGACATTCGGCATTTCCCGACGACATGGACCACACCACGAAGCCCAGAAATCGACGAGCACCACACTTCCCCGGTAGTCATCCCAGTTAAGTGTTCCCCCTTCAATAAGTTCGCCTTCCAACTCTAAAGGCTCCCCAATCATCTCTGCTCTGGTGCTGATCTGTTCTCGGAGTTGCACCACTCGTGTCAGAGCTTCTTCGCTCCCCGCCTCGGAACTGGACTCCAGCGACTCTGCCAACTGATCGCAGATTTGAAGCGAGTGTCCATAGTCCGCCACCATCTCAAACTTGCGACTTACGTCGCGCGAAATGGTCAAGGCCAAGGCGGGGCGAATCTCTCCTGGTACGCTACGGACAAGCTTTACGATGTCGTCGATGATGGCATCCCTCTCTTGCTCAGTCAATTCATCTATTCTACTGGTTCGTTGCTGCAGAGCCATCAGCTGTTGCCTTATTACCAGAGGCACTTCACCAACTGTGTGACGCACGCTTGTGCGGTTAGTGGCAGCATTCAGCGCCAAGTGAGAGCTTGTTTCCTGCCTCGCGGGTGCAAGTTCACGCTCTCTGCGAAGTGACTCAAAATCAATGGTGATTGATTCGCCGGAGGTATTCAGGGCGTGGATGCCAACCTGCAGGGCGGAAGAATTTCCTAGATTGGCCGTGCCCATCTCATGCCAATCGCCGTCGATGCGTCGGACCAGCGCTCGGATCTGTTGGCCACTCATTTCCATTCTAAGTCGCAGGTCTGCTTTTGCATCGATCGGGTAGTCGGCAAACCTGCCCATACGGACGCGTCGTCCGTCTCTACGCAGTTCAAAGTTTAAGTAGTGGTGAGACTGTTTGTCTCGAGAGAAGCTTGCCCGCTCAAGTCGCAGGTAATTGCGCTCATCCCTCATGGCAAGCAGGCCGCCGCTGACGTAGGCCGATTTGCCATACTGTAGTTCGTCCGGCAGCTTCAGATTGCCTTTCACCGTGACCTCAATAGCCCCGTCACCCGTTAAGGTCTCGACGACCCGTGGGGAGTTCATGCTGCCTTGTTCGATATCCAGAGTGTGGGACCGCTTTCCAATGCCGATGGTCACTCGGTCCTGGGACACGAGGAAGTTACAATCCCCATCGGGATCTACCATTTGCCCCCACCCCACAAGGGTTCCATAAAGATGGTCGGCGGCGCCCGTTCCTGTGGCTGGCAAAGTGATGAGACAGGCCAATAGTAGACGGTTGGATAACCTCATAATCTGACCTTTCAACTGAGTGTGAGGCACCATTTGCATCGCACGCTGCTCGCCACCGCACTACAAGTTGAATGCGGCTCGACGCAGGTGAGATCCAGTGGTTCTGCAACGAGTTCGGTCCATCTATGTCCCGGCGAAAATCCGGCTCTCTATCCCTATACCGCGGAATTCTCTGCCCGTCCGACTAATCGAAAAGGCAAGAAAGTCGATATTGATTGCGTTGGAGTCGATTTAGGCAGAGCGGCACCCAAGGAATTGACCGGAGTGTTCTATCTTGGCTAACCAAGTATCTCGCGTTACCTAAAGAGGCCGAAAACAGCAGGTAGTCGGCCAGCAAGTTTTGCTATAATCGATTGGTTAAGAGAGCCTATGACAATAACGGACGTCTGACCATGTGTGTGGACACCACTCAGCTACTGCACGGACTTTCCCAGGGAGACGGGCAAAACGTGGAGTTGCTGTTTGAGCACGTCTACACCGAGCTTAGGGCCCTCGCTGCCAGCAAACTAAAGGCCGAGCGACCCGGGCATACTTTGCAGCCAACTGCACTGGTAAACGAGCTGTATCTTAGGATGAGCGAGCAATCGCGAGTTGTTTGGCGTGACCGAAGCCATTTTATGGCCATGGCGGCCACCTTCATGCGACGAGTGCTGATTGATCACGCACGTTCCAAGGGAGCAGAAAGGCGTGGCGGCGGACGGCCCCTTGTAAGCATTGACGACGTCTTGTGTTTAAACAAGGCAACCGATCCCACCGAGTTGGTCGCCCTGGCCGATTGCTTGGATAAGCTTGCGTCTCTCAATGAGCGTCACGCCTGCATTGTCGAAATGAAGGTATTTGGTGGGCTCACCGTAGACGAAATGAGCAGCCTGCTAGGTGTGTCGCCCGCAACAGTAAAGAATGACTGGAGAACCGCCCGGGCTTGGATTAGGAGTCAGCTCAACCCTGGCTCGTGACTGTAAGGGGGCATGATGTCTGACCAGAATATGCCAGTCGCCGACGGCGCGTCGGACCGGTACAACAGGGTGTGCCAGATCTTTCAGGATTCGTTGAAGGTGGATGCCAAGGCCCGCCTCGAATGGATCGAAGTGCAGGCCGGCGGTGACGAAGTATTGCTTGCCGAATTGAAGGCCATGCTGTTAGCCGATGAAGGTTTCATCGAGCCGACAACCAAAGCGACCGAGCAGTGGAATAGTGAATCTGCCGACCAGGATGCTGCTCCGTCCAATGGTTCGGGACGAACTCATCCCTGCATTCCCAACTACGAGATTCTCGGAGAGATTGCTCACGGAGGAATGGGAGTTGTCTACAAAGCCAGGCAACTTCGTCCTCATCGATTGGTGGCATTGAAGATGATGCGCCGTGGTCACTTTGCCTCGGAATCGGAGCGGGCGCGTTTTCGCAGCGAGGCCGAGGCGGCTGCACAATTGGACGACACGACCGTCGTGCCCATCTATGAGGTTCATGAGCACGAAGGAGAGCCCTTCTTCACGATGAAGTTAGTGGAAGGGATGAACTTCGAACAGCAGCTGCGTAGTTGTTCGATGAGCATCAACGAGGTTATTGCCACGCTGCTGCCGGTGTGCCATGCCATGGCCGCGGCGCATGAGAAGGGAATCGTTCATCGAGACCTGAAGCCGTCGAATATTCTGATCGATGGTGTCACTCAGCAGCCTTGGGTTGCGGACTTTGGATTGGCGAAGAATGTTCATGACAGCCAATGTTACACTGCCGCTGGAATTGCCATGGGGACCATTGGCTACATGGCTCCGGAGCAGACGCTGGGGCATTCCAAGGCCATTTCTCCAGCGACCGACGTGTACGGTCTCGGTGCGATACTGTACCGAGCATTGACCGGTTTTCCCCCCATCGTGGTGGACGGTGACAATCCGGTGGATGTGGAGCAGCAAATTCGCCACAACGACATTGTACCACCACGTTCACGGAACCGACTGATTCCGCGAGCTCTCGATTCGATCTGCATGAAGTGCCTGGAGACGGAGCCATCGAATAGATACACCACCGCTCAGGAGTTAGAGGATGACCTGAAGCGATTTATAGACGGCGATGCCGTGATGGCCAGGCCTCTTTCCTTTCACCGTCGCACACTTCGCTGGGCGCGAACGCATCCTGGATTGGCAGCCTCCTGGTGTGCGATTGCCGTTTTCTTTGCCTATCACCTGTTGTGTCTAGTCACCGGAACAACCAACAGCATGGAGTTCGAGGTTGCGACACTCGTGATCACGCCGGTTGCATTAGTCAGCGCATGGGTGTGGCAGCAGGTCTTGAGCCGAACCCAGGGGGAACCGTGGGTTCTCTACGCCTGGACAGCGAGCGATGTATTTCTGCTCACTGCATTGGCTATGTTCGCCGCCCCCGAAAACAGCACGCTGGTGATGCTCTATCCAGTGATTGTCGCCGCCTCGGCCTTGCGTTGCCGACCTAACTTGGTGGGGTTTGTTACGGCGGTCGCGGTTGCTGGGTACACAATTCGAGAAATTGTCGTTCGCGTCGTCTATGATGCCAACGCGAGCTGGGTCGACATCATCCCCATGGTACTCTGCATGGCGGTGATTGGGCTGATCCAATACCTGCTCTTGCGTCGCTCCGCTGCCAGTCTTGAGGCGAAATCGGCACTCTTTGCAAGCTCTCAATTCATGGGGCGTACTGGGACCTCCAGAAATCGCAGCTAAGGCATCGGTTCGATTCGCCCCACCGTTACCCCCTCCGCGGTCCTGCTTGCCTGCGAAGGCCAAGGTTAAAACCCTCGCCCTGAGCATGAGTGGCTGCATGAGAAGCGGTCCCCAAGTGTTCAGTGGTTGGCACGTGTGCGACGCACAAACAGTGTTCCAGCGACGCAGCAAGACAACAACATCACGGCCGACAACGGTTCGGGCACCGCTTGAGACGAGACTGCTGATGTACCCATGGCGCTGGTCCCTAGGTGGTTGCGCCAAATCACATAGTCAGCGAGATCCACAACTCCGTTGCCGTTGCCATCGGCACTCAGCTGCGAGTTCGAGCCAAACGTGCTTTTCCAAAGTTGGTAGTCCGAGGCATCCACGATGCCATCGAAAGTGTAGTCGCCAGTCACAAAGGTATGGGGCTCCGCATCGTACACAACGCTACCCCGTTCGGTACCGCCGCCAAACACATGGTATTCAAATACCAGATCCCGCACACCTGTCGCGTCGAAGATCGTCCCTAGGTTGATGGCTTCCCCCTCGGCAAGCAGGGTGGTACCGCCCTCGAGGCGGAGTTCGCCGAGATGGGAACTGGTGGCCGGCGAACTAGTCCAATTCGCATCGATGTCGGCAATGGTGCTCCACCCAGCACCCTCGATGGAGGCGGAAGAAGAACTGATGAAGTATCCATCGATGACAATGTCTTCGGACGTCTGATTTTGCAGGAAACTCTGCCCCTGACTATCGATGAGCAAAGCTATATCTCTGGTCGGCCCCACGTACGCCACCGGCGTGGAAACAGTTCCACCGCCGGGAATGTGATACTCGAACCGCAGGTCCGTCGATTGTTGCTCGGAGAAAATGCTTGGATCCAAGGCGTATCCCAGCGAAACTCGCGAGTTGGTCGCAATAGAGTTGCTTCCCTCAAGGTTGAGCTCCCCGAAATGAGTGTTGGCGGCATTTGACTCCGTCATCCCAGGGTGTCCCTGTTGACTTAAGCTTGTCCAACCTGTCGGGAGCAGATTGCCATCGGCGGACGAAACCAGATAACCATCAATGTCAATTGCGTCCGTCGAGGATGGGTTGACCAACTGAATCTCACCGGTCCGGCGATTGGCGGTAAGCATGAGTCCTTGTTCAACGGACGCTTGCAGTAGCGTGCCATTGCCACCTGCAGTTTGGCTAATCTGCAGGAGTTGTCCTGGTCCCAGTGAGGACGTTGTGGAAACGGAAACAAAACCGCTTCCAGAGAGGTTTCCCGCATCAACCAGAGTCCAGGTATCGCCAGTCATCGGCGCCACGCCCGAGAAATCGAGAACCAGTTCACCTCCAATATCAGCGTCTCCAGCTACGTCAATGGCAGAGATGCCGTTGGGGGTAACCACTGTATTCAGTGTTCCGGAAAGGACTAAGGTGGCTGCGGAAAGGTTGGCATTCGGGCCAATCAAGCGAGTCTCGCCGGCTAACATAGCAGAGCTCGCGATGTTCAGAGTGGCGGCATTAGTGCCAGTCAGCCCGCCCATTTGAAGCACTCCACCGGCTTGCTGATTGAGCTCACCCGTGGCGCCAAAATCAGTACCTGTAGCCAGCGCACCGCCGCGGTCAATCTGCAAAGTGCCGTCGACTAAGGTAATTCCTGCGTTATTGTTCGTGGCCGTCGACAGCACGGCCGTGCCCCCATTATTGATGAGAGCAACGTCCTGAAAGGTGGCCGTCAGTTCTGGCACGACGTTGAATTCCCAGTTGCCGTCGACTGCGTAGTCGTCAGTGCCCTCTGGCAACCAGGCGCTGTCGTCCGCCAAGGCTAACATTGTGGGCATCGATACGTTGGCTAATATTGCCAGCAACAGAAGAACGCGGGTTGGTAGATTTTGCATGATGGATGCTCGACCGCAGAGGGCGTACTGGGATCTGGTATTCAGGCTGAGGGTAGCGTCTTAGGGCTGCCGTACTCTTCGTCGCAAAGCGAGCACGCCCACTGCTGCGGTCGCGACCAAAACGACGCTGCTCGGCTCGGGTACACCAGTTGCGGCCGCGACAATTGCTGGGTACATGTCTTTGAAGGTGCCAAAGTCGTCCAGATCCACGTCGCCATCTAGATCGATATCGCCACCAGCATGCCCGGCAAAATTGCCATCCAGATGAGTGCCAAGGTTGGCACTGAGAATGAAGAAGTCGTCTACCGTCACGCCCCCCGCCCGATTGAAGTCTCCGTACTCCGTAAACGGTTCGATCACAAAGCCGTTGAGAATGGCCAACTCGTTGCTAAACCCGGGGGTCCCCTCATCACCAACAAGGCGGAGCACTACATCGGCGCCGCTGGCGGTGAAAGGAATTGAGGTGTGCCCAAAGGGCACCGGAGCCGAACCGGTTGAAACAAGGGCATTCTGCACCTCAATCGGAAAAGTTGCTCCGGCATCGGTACTCAACTGCAAATCTTGCGACACATGGTCGACGCTGGGATCGTGAGAGTAGACCGTAAAGAGATAGTCGCCGGCATTCAAGTTGGCAATGGTCACGTCAATGGTACCGCGGTCGGGGAGATTCTGCGCGTTGAACACCAAGTCTCGCAGTAGGCGAGACAGCGGCAGCGTCGTATCGACAGATGTGGTACCTCGATTGCGGTCGTCCAGGTTGCTGGTTCCGGGCACGCCAGTCATCGAAATGTCGATGGTTCCAATATCGGTCACAATACCCGTCAATCCATCCTGTGTTACGCCAGTGAAACTGGGCTGGGTCTGCGGTTCGGTATCGGAGGATCGATCGTTGATATCGACCCGCAAGTCAGCCAAGGCAGGTGCTGCGAACGCGAAGAGAATGGCGGTAATCGGCAGGAAGCGACTCATTATCATGCTCTCGTGTTTAGAAAGTGTTGTGCGTAGGGTCGACTGCAGCGAGTTAGGGAACGAGATGAGATCAGCGGTGCTTTTGCATCCCATCCTCATGGACCGAGCAATCCTGAGCTGCCATTCATTGCTCGATCCATGAGGAGAGCGATCATTGCCGAAGCTTGCACGCTACAATCGCGGCGCCGCCAAGCAACAACAATGCCACCGTTGATGGCTCAGGCACTTGATGGATCTCAAATCCCGAAATAAGTGCTGAGTCCTGATCGAGGAAATTGCCGGCTTGAGAACCGGAGATGAAGAATAAACCTTCCTGGCCGGTAAATCTGACAACGACAGGATCGGTCCCCGTGGCTGTAAAGTTGAATGATGCCATTCCGACTTCCAGCGGGTCATTGCCGTACGAATAAAGGCCGTCATCAATTTCCTCGTCGAATGTCCCTCCACCATCGGTGCTAACCGCAATGTCACCGGAAACATGATCGACCGACCGATCGTGGAAGTAGCCCTTGAACTCATAGTAACCCGCATCCAAACCGCTGATCGTTAGCTCAATTTGGCCATCCCCCGTAATTGGGTCGCCAGTACTCGAGTCGAGTTGTTGGGAGATGAAGACAAAATCTCTCAACAGGTCACTCAACGGTTGAGACGCGTCCAGTGCTCCCCGGTCACGATCGTCGAGCGCCGCTCCGACGGTGCCAGTTAGAGTTAGATCCAGCATTCCGAAGTCGGTGGAGATCCCGGTGACTCCGTCCTGCGTAAGGGCGAGGTACCCAGCCTGAGTTGGCGAAGATGCATTGCGGTCGTTGACATCGACCAGCAGCGATGCGGCATGTGCGTAGCCGCTTAGGATGAGAGCAAGACTGCACGCGGAGATGAATCGGCAAATCATTGGAAACCCTTTCTCAGTAGCTCGAACCTCAAAGTAAGTTGGTATCAGCAAAACGAGTTGGTAGTCTGGAAGAGGAACCGTGGGCTCCCAGAGATCGGATGGCCGATGCCCCCCTTGTCATAAATCGCCGGCATTCAAAATATCTAACTCCGAATATCTCAAAAAAACGTCTCCGTCTCGAAGTAACAGCCAGCACGGAGTGGCCGAGTTCAATTGTCAGCGACAAACAAACACATGTGTGAAAACCGCAGTCGCTGCGAGCAGCAAAGCCGCTGGCTCTGGGACATTGGTCGTCGGCACTGCAACGCCGGAAGTACCGAAGTTGTTGCGCCAGATTGTGTAGTCCACCAGATCGACGATGCCGTCTTTATTGCCATCCGCTAGCAGGTCGACCGTGGAGCCGAAGGTCGACCTCCAGTACTCATAGTCTTTAAGGCCTACGGTCCCGTCGCGATCGTAGTCGCCTTCTTTGGCCAAGCGTAGCAACAAGGTATCGTTATGCCTCAACGAAGTAGATTGGTACTCGTCTGATATCGAAAGCGATTCGACATGCATGCCGTTTAGCAAGACGTCGACCTCCTGGCCCTGCATGTCCGACGTATCCACCGAAAACTGTGTTTCGATGCCACGATTGTTGGAGAGGATCTGCAGGGAAAACGACTTTTCCGTGGGGGATAGCGAGTACTGCATTTGGCCTGCCGCATTCGCACCATCGCCTAACCAGAGCTCGAATTTCTTGGTCTTCACAAACCCAGCCACAAATAACTCGTCCTCTGTATTCAGGACGGGCTCGGGAATACTGCCGGCCAGCAAACGATCGAGGTACCAGGATTCCGCCGCGTGCTGCTCATCAGCATCAGGAAAACCATGCGGCCACCACTGCATCTCGCCGGAGTCATTTACTCCGTTCCCATTGAAGTCCTCATAGGTCCCGCTGGTCGAGGGAATATGCAGATGAATGTTGTCGAACTCGCCTTCTGTCACGGCGGCGCTAACGGCGTTGTCCCTGTAGCTCGTGACATTTACGGGTGGGCAGGTGGGTTCATTCGAGTTTACGAACAGGTGGATCTCGCTATAGGGGTTGTTCTTGGAAGCAAGATTGGAAGCTCGGGCGTGATACCGATCTTCAACGATGGGCGAATCCAGAGTTGGGTTGCCAATATCCGCGCGCAGACGAGATTGATGATTCGAGGCCGCTCCATTGAAGTACCAACCGCTGGATTGATCGAATCCATAGTCCGATATGCCGAAATACGAGGAGCCCAGTCGAAAGTAATCGGGAAATTTGGTAAGAGCCGACATAGTGTTCCCGCCCCCTCCCGAATACCCCGTAATGTGGATGTTGGTTTCGTCCACCAGATCGGGGTAAGCCGACTTGACGGCCTCGACAGCATCGTAAATGTCGTAGATCTCCACTCCGCCTGAATCGCGAACTCCATCGGATCCATCCCGTCCCCGCATCGCCACGGAAATGGCGAAGAATCCAGCATTGCGTAAGCGCTGGGCATTGGCACGCACATTAGAAAAGTTGCCAGTCGTGGGCGAGTAGCCATGCATGACCACCGCGATCGGTGCATCGTCCCGCGCGGAGTCGTAGTTCAACTCGGCGAACAGATCGAGCGGGCCATTGCCGTCCTCCGACACGCTGGAGGAGTAGGAGAATTGGTTGCTAACCTGTTCAGCCCAGCCAAATTGCGTGACCATCGTCGACAGAAAAAAGGCCGCGATGCGCCGCAGAGCAGTGATTCGTAAGCAGGCCTTCGATGCCGTACACAGCCGCAGGTTCACCATTATCATCAATCTCCAGGTGCAGACTCTTCCTCCGACAAGACCAGCTCGGCCTAACGGAACGCCCCATTGGAGAACATTGCCGGAACCTGGCAAAACCTAAACCGGATTTTTGGAGCCGGAAGGAAATTTGGAGAAACGGACCACAATGTCACTTTTTGAATCAGGATCAGAATTCACCGGCGATATACTGGTGCTGCTGTGCTTTCTGCTTGTTTTGTGGGGGCAATAGGCCCCTGCAAGGTACATCCAGGGTAATTCTTGGGGCGGACAGAGGGCACCAGGCAAACCCTTTCGTAATGGATGCGTGTCAGGTGGTTCGCGCAATTCCGTAGTGTGCCTTCGAATTATCAGCGCTGATGTCCGACTTACACCGCACGCAATCGCAAAGTGTTCCGTCGTCCCTGTCAGGCGACGACGAACGCTTTATCGACTTGCTACAAAAGCACCGTACCCAGCTATTGGGCTACCTGTTTTGCGTCGTACAAAACATGGACGACGCGGAGGACCTGTTTCAGCAGGTATCAATCACGCTGTGGGACAAGTTCGCCACGTTCGAGCCAGGTAGTAGTTTCGCCGCATGGGCCATAACCGTAGCTCGTAATAAAGCGATGACATTCATGAGATCCAAGCGTCGTGAGACGTCGCGGTTTTCGCAACGCGTCGTCGACGAACTGTCGTTGCGCGATTTATGGTCCCCAATGGACGCCGACGATCGCATGGCGGCGTTGCAGTCGTGTCAGAAGAAGCTTCCGCAAGACGATCAATTCCTACTTTCACAATGCTACGGCACCGGCGCAAAGACGGCTGATGTGGCTCGCAGGTTGGGCAGACCCGTTGACAGCGTCTATACGAGTTTGTCTCGAATACGACGCGTTCTGTTCACTTGCATTAAACGTTCACTCGCACGTGAAGAGCGTGTTTAATGGCGAATCGACCATTCAGAAAGCTTGATGACCTGACGGACCGGTTGCTCGCTGGGCGGCTCGAGCCGAAGCAACTCCGAGAGCTTGAGCGCGTGCTCAACGGAAACCCGGAGGCTCAGCAACGGCTGCTTGACCAGTGCCAGTTTCATGCGCTGCTAACGTTCGACCAGCGGGCGCAGGAATTAGTGGAGGAAGTGGTTGCGCAACGCACTTCGCAACAGGTGGCAGTCGGCAACTCGGCGGCGCTGGTTCATGCATCGCTGCCCACGGGACAATCGCTGTTGCGCAGCGTATTATTCGCGGCAGGCATCGCAGCTACCGTTGGGATCGTTGTGCTGAGCACGTTGACGCTGCTCAGACCCACGGTCGACATGGGGCCCATTGCCAGCCGATCGACTGGCGACGAGTCGGTGCTGCCGAAAGTTAGCGCGGTTAAGATTGGCAATCATACAACGCAGTTGTCATTGTCGAAGATTGGATTGGTGACTCTGCAGGGACCTTCAGATTTCGAACTCATTGGACCACGACGAGCTCGTTTGACCAAAGGTCGCATCAAGTTTCGTGTTACCGATATCGGCGGTCGCGGGTTTGTCGTTGAGACACCCGATGGAGAGATCACGGATCTCGGTACGGAGTTCGGGGTAGATGTTGGCTCTCGCGACGGCACCGGGCTGGTGGTCTTTGAGGGGGAAGTCGATCTGCGAGTTCCGACGCAGACACGTACTGCATCACCAGTTGCTGGCCACCAGCGGCGGCTTGTAGGTGGAGAAGGCGTGTTCTTCACCCGAGGTGGCCGCGTTGATCGCATCATGAGCATCTTCACTAAGGACGATGTCACGTTCAGCTGCCGTTACGAACCCAGTAAGGGTAATTCACCTGTAATCATTGATGCTCGCGACAACCTACGAACCTCTGACACTCTCCAGTTCTATGAAATCGTTCCGGACGGGATGCGCGAAGATGCACGAGCCTACGTGGATCGCCCAGCGCATCAGTGGAACGGGGTAGGGAAGGGTGGAATGCCGTCCTATTTGACCGGCGCAGACTATGTGAAGCCTTTCAATAACGACAAATTGCGAACCAACTTTCAGCTGCAGATTACACTCTCGGTGCCATCCCAGGTCTACGTTTTCTTCGACGACAGGCTGAATCCTCCGGAATGGCTAATGGCCGATTTTGAAGACACTGGTGACGACATCGGAATCGACATGGGGCCATGGCGTTCAGGAGGCAGGCTGTACAACGCCGAATCAGGCCGTGGGCCCGGGAAAAGCATCGACGGCGCCCTTTCTATTTGGCGCCGAAGAGAAGTCGTCGAGGGTAAGGTCGTCTTTGGGCCTAACCAGGGTAAACCACACAGCACGATGTATGGCATTTGTGCTGTGGCAGTTGAACAAGGCGAGTAGTCCGGACCATTCAATAGCCTGCGGTGTCGCTATCCATCTGGTCTCGTGAGCCAGCATGTTGAGGCAGACAATAAGGGAGTACTTAGCGTGAGTGTATCCATTCGACAGCCAAAGCGCACATCAAACGCGTTCACTCTGGTGGAACTGCTTGTTGTCATTGCCATTATTGGAATACTCGTTGCACTTCTACTGCCAGCCGTGCAGGCCGCACGCGAAGCAGCCCGCCGCGCCGAATGCCTGAACAACATCAAGCAGTGGGCGCTCGCCTTTCACAACTACCATGACACGTTTGGTCAGCTACCGCGTGGCTCCGACTGCGATCACAACAGTGCTGCGTACATCCAGCATTGCCACTCGTATGCCGAATTCGTACTGCCATTCATGGAGCAATCGGCGATCTACGATCAGATTGATTTTGCAGTCGACAACGATTTGGGGCCGAACCCTGTCGTGCTTAACGAGTTGGTGATTCCGGGGTGGACCTGTCCGTCAGACTCGGATGCGGGGCTGATGGATAATGGTCGCGAACCCAATTACCTACCGGGCGGCGCGGGCACCCGCTCGATGGCACAATCGTACGCACCCTGCGGGGGTCCGCTGGAGTTCAACCTTTGCCCCTATCCGGAGATTCGGCCGGCAGGGCGGGGAGCTCAAGTGATTAACTGCCTAAGCCAACGTGGCGGCGCATTGCTGGGCGACGGGCCAAATCGGGGTCGCAGTCTCGGGGCGCCTGGCTTGTTTGTCGGTGGTCCGGTTGCCTATTCGTTCAAGACTTGCACGGATGGACTTTCCAACACGTTGATGGTGGGAGAATGCCTGCCGATCTACACTTCGCACAAGATGTATTTTAACTCGGTGTTCAATGCCGCCACGACCAATCCGCCGATCAACTGGTTCAAAGACGCCGACATCGCCGAGCTGTGTCCCAAGACCTATGACCAGCGAATTGGGGACTGCCATGCCTACATGGGTGGATACGCCAGCGAACACCCTGGAGGAATCAACGTCGGCTTTGGCGATGGCAGCCTGCGTTTTCTGAACGAAGACATTGACTATTTGGTTTATCAGTACATGGGAAATAAAGCGGATGAAACGATTTGGGACCACCCGTAAGATGTTAGCCATTGGAAGGCCTTGTCCATGGAGCAGCGCGAGCTGTCTACTCTTTGTTGGACTAGTGAGCTGTGTTGTCGTCACCGGTTGTGGTAAACAGCAGCGTGAGTTGACGTTCGTCGAAGGACGCGTGACTTACCAGGGATCGCCGGTAGCCGGTGGCACGGTACGATTTACGCCAGAGGAAGTCGCCATCGGTGCTGCGCAGCGACCAGCGACCTCCGTCACTGATGCCGAAGGACGGTACCGTGTGAAAGCTTATCGCGATCAGGCTGGTATTCCGCCTGGTGACTATTTGGTGTCGGTCATGTGGTACGAAGGTTCAATGGCCGATCCTGCCAGCGTGCGGCATCTAATACCCGAAAAGTACAGCGACGCCAGTACCAGCGGTCTCAGCGCTTCGGTTCCAAAAGAGATACGCGGTGCACTGAAGTTGGATTTCGACCTCAAATAAGCAGATTCTTTGGCTGATATCAGGCACGGCGCAAGGGCGAAGTTGCCTTGGTAAAAACCTTCTACACGGGCGACAATCCCCCCTGCCGAAAGGGGGAATCGCGTGGTGCTGTGCATACCGAGGTGGCGGCTGATACGTTTTGCCTTGAGCACTGGGTGAATTCCTATCACGCAGCCGGTACTGCGCGCTGTGATCTCGTTTAACTGATGCTTGGCGCCTCCTTTGGCGAAGACCGCCTGACTCCACTCTGGTGTCTCGCTCCGCTGCACTTCTTTCGAATAGAACGACTTGTCAATCTAGCGAGTCGAGGACGACTGCAGTAAGACAATCCACTTGCGCGATTGCAAGCGAATGTTCCGATTGTAGCGATCGTACCGACTGAGCTCATCGTATCGCATGTGATAATTGACGTCTGTTGTCTTCTAATGCGTCGTTCGTCGGTTATTCTGCAGTTTGACTTGTCGTTTCTCGTCTCGTCTTGCTGGTCCAGCAGAAGAAAGTGCGCTGACATGTTTCGGTTTCATCGCTCCCAGAGGAATCGCAAAAGCGGAACTCGCCACACTCGCAGGTTGTCGGGGGCGGAGTGGCTGGAGACACGAATTGTGCTGAGTACCAGCACTGTGTTTCCGCCAACTGCCAATTTCCAGGTGGATAGCAGCCAGTACGAATCCGGCAGTATTCTTGTGCGATTTGGCTCGGAGCAGCCCTACGTGCTTCAATCGATGGATGAGGGACTGCAGAAGGCAGTTGCCAATACCGAAGGCGCTCATGGCATTCGCGCTATTCGCGACGGTTGGCATCGCATCGATTTGCCAACAGGATTGGCCATGGAGGATGCTCTCGAGGTCTATCGGGCGGATCCCAACATACTGTATGCGGAACCAAACTACACGCTGCGGATCACCCAACTCCCAAACGATCCCGCTTTCACGGATATGTGGGGGCTCGAAAACTCGGGACAGAGTGGCGGGACGACGGACGCGGACATCGATGCCAACTGGGCGTGGGACGTAACCACCGGTTCGGGTAACACCGTCGTGGCTGTCATCGACACGGGGGTCGATTACAACCATCCTGACCTCGCATCGAATATGTGGGTAAATGCAGGCGAGATCCCCGGGGATGGTATCGACAACGATGGCAACAACTATGTCGATGATGTGTTCGGCTACGATTTCATCAATCACGATGGCGATCCCATGGACGACCAGGGCCACGGCACTCACGTGGCAGGTACCATCGGCGCAGCGGGTAACAACGGTCTCGGCGTGACTGGCATTAACTGGAACGTCCAGGTAATGGCGCTCAAGTTCCTGGGGGCCGATGGATCGGGCACCACGCAGGATGCCATCGAGGCCATCTACTACGCACGGGATAACGGAGCCGATGTGATTAACGCCAGTTGGGGCGGTGATCCCTACTCACAGGCGTTGTACGATGCCATCGCTGCCACGCGGGACGCCGACCAGATCTTTGTTGCGGCGGCGGGGAATGGAAACCTGTTTGGGATTGGCATCAACAATGACGACACTCCTTTTTATCCTTCCGGCTACGAGTTAGAAAACATTCTGTCCGTGGCGGCTACCGACCACAACGATCAGTTGGCGACATTTTCCAATTATGGCGCAACGACCGTAGACCTGGCCGCTCCGGGGGTGAATATTCTTAGCACCGTGATCGGCACCGGATACGACTACAACAGCGGTACATCGATGGCGGCGCCGCATGTGGCAGGTGTCGCGGCTCTAGTGAGTGATCTAAATCCCAGTTGGACTTCCGATCAGGTTATTCAGCAGATTCTCTCTTCGGTCGATCCGCTGCCAAACCTGCAGGGTCTGGTGTCGACGGGCGGGCGACTGAATGTCGCCTCGGCGGTTGGCAATCCGGAGCCCCCTCCACCTCCACCACCTCCGGCGTCGCTGCCGATGTTCGAGGAGTTCTCGGACAGTCAGTTCTCGTTCATTCCACAGTCCGGCAACTGGAGCTTCTCGTCCAATCGCTACACCACCACACCGGCGGTGGAGGATCCCGATTTTGTCGCTATCAGTACGTTGAATTTGGACGCCCCACTACCCGCGAACGTGGAGATACGCACGTTGATGCAGGCCGATCCGGGCAAGATATCCTTGTTTGGTCTGGTGTTTAGCAACCACCAGACCAATGGCCTGATGATCTACGACTACGTGGATGCCAACAACTACAAGTTCGCCGGCGCCGATATCGAAGGCGGCCGATGGATAATGGGACACACTGCCGGCGGAAATTGGAGCGTCGATGCACAAGTGGCTGACGACCTGCAGCCGGATACGCTGTATGACGTGCGGATGTTGATCCAAAATGGTACCGACGTCACGCTGTTGGCGGACGGTATCGAAAGACTATCTCTTCAGCACGCCACGCCTGTGACCTCCGGAGATGTCGGACTCGGCGCTAAGGACAGCACGACTCACTTTGATGATGTCGTGGTGCGCGAATTCTTCAGCCCTTCGCCCGCCACGTTGCCATTTGCGGACGACTTTGGTGCTGGCACCACTACAAGTTTCGAACCGACGCTGGGTGCCTGGTTCATTGAGCAAGGCCGCTTCGCAGCTTATCCTGGGCTGGGCCGCGACTCAGTGAGTACCGTGACGCTTGCCGAGGCGTTGCCGTCTGACGTTGAGATCCAAGCAACCATTAATGCCGATGACGTTTCCAACGGCCGATTGTCCAACGCATTGATCGTATTCGACTACCAAGATCCCGAGAACTTCAAGTTCGCCGGAGCCTTTGCCGGAGCAGACCTGTGGGTGATTGGGCATCGAACTGCCAGCAGTTGGGTAGAGGACGCCACGCTGAGCGAATCGATCGCGGCGCTGGCAGACTATGACATCGATGTTCGTCTCGAGGGAAGCACCGCCACGTTGACGGTCAACGGTGTGGCGAAGGTGACGCACACGTTCGGCGATGCGCTGAACGATGGTGAATTGGGTGTTGGTACGCAAAACGCGTACGCGCGGTTCGACGACTTCCAGGTGGGGGCGTACTTACCACCTCCTCCGCCACCAGCGACCACGTTGCCTGTTGATGAAGACTTCAACGACGGCGTGGCTGATTATTTCGAGTCAAGGTCGGGTACCTGGATGGTGGAGTCTGGCAGGTATCATGCCTCGCCTACCTTAGGCCAAGATGGTGTTAGCACTCTCAGGATTGCCGACGCGTTGCCAGCAAACATCGAAATCCAGGCAACCATCAACGCGAACAGCGCCTCGAGCGGCAGGCTGTCGAACGCCCTGGTCATTTTCGACTATCAGGACCCATTGAATTTCAAGTACGCCGGCGCCTTCGTCGGAGTCGGCCGCTGGCTGGTGGGCCATCGCACTGCTGGAGGTTGGGTGGAAGACGCCACGCTGGACGAGCCGATCAGTGCACTAACCGATTACGACCTGGAAGTTGTTCTGGAAGGTAGCACCGCTTCGCTGACGGTCAACGGAGTGGCGAAAGTGTCGCACACGTTTGGCGACGCTTTGAATGATGGAGACCTGGGCGTCGGAACACAAAATGCCCTGGCGCGCTTCGATAATGTCCAGGTGGAAGAATACCTGCCACCACCTCCTCCGCCCTCTACTTCTCTGCCTGTGGACGAGAACTTCAACGACGGAGTGGCGGATTACTTCGAACCGCAGTTGGGCACGTGGAGCGTGCAATCGGGAGGCTACCGAGTTGTGCCGATATCGGGCAAGGACGGCATTAGCACTTTGAGGGTGGCCGACGCATTGCCAACCAACCTGGAGATCCAGGCGACGATCAACGCCGATGACGTCTCTGCTGGCCGACTTTCCAATGGCCTGGTAATCTTCGACTACCAGGATCCTAACAACTTTAAGTTTGCCGGTGCCTTTGTGGGCGGGAACCGCTGGGTAATCGGACACCGGACTGCCAGCAGTTGGGTGGAAGACGCCACGCTCAGCGAGTCGATCGCAGCCTGGACCGACTACGATCTCGATGTTGTCTTGGAGGGAAATACCGCAACGTTGACGGTCGACGGGGCGACCAAGGCATCGTACACCTTCGGCGACGCGCTGAACGACGGCGACCTGGGCGTGGGAACGCAGAATGCCCTGGCTCGCTTTGATAATGTCCAGGTGACTGAATACTTACCTCCGCCACCACCTCCTGCGACGACGTTGCCGGCGGTGGAAGACTTCGACGACGGAGTGGCCGACTACTTCGAACCACAATTGGGCACCTGGACGGTAGAGTTGGCCCGATATCGCGTTTCACCCAATTCGGGTCAGGATGGCATCAGCACTTTGAGAGTGGCCGATGCGCTGCCGACCAACCTGGAAATCCAGGCGACGATCAACGCCGACGATGTTTCCAGCGGTCGGCTCTCCAATGGCCTGGTGATCTTCGACTATCAGGATCCGTTGAACTTCAAGTTCGCCGGAGCCTTTGTAGGCGGAAATCGCTGGGTAATCGGCCACCGGACTGCAAGCAGTTGGGTGGAAGATGCCACGCTCAGCGAGTCGATCGCAGCCTGGACCGACTACGATCTCGATGTTGTCTTGGAGGGAAATACCGCAACGTTGACGGTCGACGGGGCGACCAAGGCATCGTACACATTCGGCGACGCGCTGAACGACGGCGACCTGGGTGTGGGAACGCAGAATGCCCTGGCTCGCTTTGATAATGTCCAAGTCGAGGAGTACCTCCCGCCACCTCCGCCACCCTCGACAACGTTGCCAGCGTACGAGGACTTCAACGATGCGGTGGCAGACTACTTCGATATTCGGTCTGGTGCTTGGACAGTAGAGTCAAGTCGCTACCGAGTTGTCCCGATCTTGGATCAGGACGGTGTCAGCACCGTCCGCCTGAGCGAGGCCCTGCCGAGCAGTGTGGAAATTCAGGCGACGATGAACGCAGACGACGTCACGCCGAACCGCTTCAGCAACGGCTTCGTCATCTATGACTATCAAAGCCCCACGAACTTCAAGTTTGCCGGTGGGTACGTTGCCAGCAACTTGTGGCTGATCGGGCACCGAGATTCGACGGGCTGGATCACGGACGTAGCGTACAGCGAGCCGATTTCTCCTTGGACGGATTACGATCTGCAGGTCATTCTCGAAGGGACGCAGGTACGACTGCTGGTTGATGGAGCCGAGAAGCTTGTGCGCCAATACTCGGATGACCTGACAGACGGAGACGTCGGAGTTGGCACGCGCGACGCCCTTGCGTACTTCGATGACGTGTATGTGGGCGCTTATATGCCGCAGGCACTGGCAATCGCAGGAGTCACCTCACTCGATTCGGAATCGCGACACGAGACGCAGTCATCGTCTGTCCCGACCGCAGCGGGCGAGCTGACGCCGGCCGCGATCGATGCAGCCGCTCAACTGGCGATGTTACTTCCTGCTGGTCGAAGCTTGGCTCCAAAGCTGAGGACTTCCATCGAGACCTCCGAACAATCGCAGGAGCAGCATCGTGCCGCGCTGGACGAATGCTTCACCGATTTCGAAGATGACAGCAGTCTGCTTGCTCCGTACCAGTTCCGAAAGGCAGTACCGAGAAGTTTGTAGAGGGTTGTTTGCTGGCCTGGCAGAAATCGATTCGGTTGCGTTGGGCACTTGCTGCCCAGCGTGGCCATCACACCTGATCTTGTGACGGATCGAAACTGGCAAAGGCTCGTGCGAGCAGACAGAGCAAGCTTCCGCCCGCAGTTAGCATCAGGAGTTGGATTCCCACAAAGTACACGACATAGCCGCTAACGGCGATACCAAGAGAATCCGATGCGAAGTCGGCAACGAAGCGTGCTGGTATGGTCAAGGCCACCACAACAGCGAGCGCTGCCGCAAACAGCAATCCTTTGGCCGTGAAGACCAACGTTGTTCGCAGAAAGATCTCCAAGCCTTCCTGCTGCAATCGATAGGGATACCACATGAAGATCAGATTCTCGAGCGCGAAGATGAACAGGTTCATCAAGAACAACATGCAGACAGAACCGGCAAGGACAACCGTTGGTACCGGTCGCACGAAGCAGGCGATGGCTATCACCAGCACCTGAAACAGGGTGGCCATCATCACGGGTGTTGCCACTTGACCAATGGCTGTGCCCAGGCTGCTGACCGGTAATGCCTTAATCATGGCGATGCGGTCCAAATCGCGACGGAAGTCGAATTTGAGGGCGGTCGGCAGCAGTAAAAACGTATAGAACGCCAACCCGCCCACCACGCTTAGGAAAGCAGCTTCTGATGTGACAGGAGCGAATAGGGGTACCATGGCCAACGCCGCTGGCACGGCCATCGCCGTACACAGACCTCCGGCGTATCGCGATGCCCCCAGCGTTTGACGCCAGACGAGTGGTCCAATTCCAGTGAGCCGCGGCGGCACACGGAATCGAACATAGCTAGACAGCAATGCTGCAGGCGAGCTTGTGTGGAGTCGACCGACTTTTTGCAGAGTGGCCGCATACTCCCGCTGTTCGCGGAGAGCGACTACTCGCATCACGTGGTTGTAGAGCCGAAAAATGCAGGCCGCCATGCTTACTACCATGGTAGTGGCCGCCAATAGCCAGAGCAAACTAGTGCTGGAGAACCCCTTGGCAGTGACCACCTCAAGTACCCACTGCCAGCACCAGGTGCACCAGGCAGCCGCAGTCGTGTTTTGGAGGTGCCCAAAGAAAACCTGTATTGACTCGAAGGGATTGCTTTCGCTGGCCACGGCCAGCGCGTCGACGGCGGCTTCTCGAACGGTGCCCGCCGCAAGAAAGCAAGCAGCGGCTAACGAGGCGAGCACAATCGTGCGAAAGCTCAGATAGACACGCCGCGACATCCCCCAAGTGGTAATCTCCAGTGCAATTCGCAATAAGTCGACAACCCATAGGGCAATCAAGATCCCCAAGAATCCGAGCACCGGCTGGCGGAGATCGGGAAGCAGCAGCAACGCGACGCAAGCAGACTTGATAAACGCCGCGCAAAATGTGCCGGCCAGGTGATGCCCCACCAGGTCGGAAGGTGTGAGTGGGCAGGCCTCCAGAACCGCCCGGTCGCTATCGGGCATCTCGAGCGGCTGAGCGGGCTGAAAGCAAGCGAGCCGCACGACGTGCCACACCGTGTAAGCGGTGAGGGCGAAGGCCACGTAGATGCGTAAGCTCTCATCGTCCGTCGACTGTCGGAATAGGACGCTGGCCACGGCGTTCGCCAGCCAGAAGCACAATAGCACAGCCGCGACTAACGTCAAAAGCACTCGCCGAGGTTTAATGATGCCGGCAAACATCTTTCGCCAACGAGCCTGCAGTTGCAGACGCAGCAACTGGCCAACCGCAGGGTGGATTGCCATTCCTCTCAATGTGTCGGCTCCTCGTGTCAAGTGGTAGCCGCGAAGAAGATGTCTTCCAACGACGTGGCCTGCTGCTCACGCTCGTAGTGCCGGTAGAGGTCTTCAATCGGCCCACAGAACTGCTTGGTGCCTTTGTCGAGAATCAGAACGTGAGTGCAAACATCCTCGACCATCGCCAGCAGGTGTGAGCTGACGATGGCGGCGGCGCCGTTATCTGCGCGCTCGCGGATCGTTCGCTTGAGCGTCCGTATGCCATGGGGGTCGAGTCCGGTAAGTGGCTCATCCAGCAGCAACACCGCCGGATCGTAGAGATAGGCACAACAGATGGCCAGTTTCTGTCGCATGCCGCGGGAAAGGCTGCGAGCCGGAGTGCTTTGTTTCGCGGCGAGCTCGAATTGCTCGAGTAATGTATTCGCTTTTCTCTGTGCGTCATCGACCCGGTAGACGCTGGCCGTGAATGCCAGGTGCTCGCCTACGGTCAAGTCGGAAAAGTTTGGCGGATCATCCGGCACGTAAGCGAGTTGGCTCTTGGCCGCGATTGGCTCGCGCGACACGTCGTGTCCTGCGACGCTCAGTTGCCCGCGCGATGGATTGACGATGCCCGCCAGAGATCGAAGAGTTGTCGTCTTGCCGGCCCCGTTCGGACCAATGAGCCCCAGCACTTCTCCCGGTTCGACGCGGAACGACAGGTCGTGAACTGCCAGAGTTTGGTCATACTGTTTGTGGAAGTCATCGACAACGATCATGCAGAGAGCTCTTGTCGGAGAGGGGGCTGGGCAAATAGTCGCGTGAACACAGCAGAATACGACCACCTCTCCAAGGGTAGCTTTCGTCATGGCCGCGGAGGGCCTATCCACGGGGGAGACGAGGCAGCAACTGCCGAGTCGCTCCCTTGCCGTGTTGGCATCGCACGGGCTCTAGCGATTATTCCGACTCGCCCAGCAACAGGGCGACATCCGTGCGAGTGGCGTACCGGTAGACGTTCAAGTGCACACCATCACGATGTGTGCCCCCATGATGCACGAAGGTGACCGTCGCGGTGCAAGCTGAACGCGTCAATCCTCCAGCGGCTCAATTTCAGCCACTGAAGCCCACGGGCCGTAGTAGCTGGAGGTGGCCACGAACTTCACGTAGCGGGCCGTTTGCTGTTGGCCAAATCGGATGTTGGCCGCCTGCTGGCGGTTGGGGAGTTCGCCGGTTGCCGCTTCGGTCCAGATTTGACCATCGCTGCTGGTCTCGACACGGTATCCCCGCACTCGACCGTTGGAGTTCTGCCGCCGAGGAACGACTTTCAGGCCCGTGATCTTCAGCGGCTCTCCAAAATCGATCACGGCCTGATGAGGTGGCTCAGGGGCATTACGTTGCCACCGGCTATGCCAGAAAGTCGTCGCGTCGCCATCGATCAGATTGGCAGCACGCCCGTCATTGTCGTCGCTGCTAACCGTTACCTTCCAACTGGAGCGATCAAACGTTTTGGGGAACGACCGCTTCGTAGTGACCCCGGGTACCACATGATCCGGCACGTTGGTCGCCTGTACGACGACCGTACCGCCTTGAGCGAAGTTAATCGCCTCAGTTAGGGGAACTGGCGGCTTTCCGTTGAAGCTTACTTCGGCACTGACAGGTTCGCTGGAGTGCGTTACAAGCTGATTTTGTTGGTTCCGGCCCACGATGAGACTAGGCCCAACCGCGAATCGTTGCCGGGTCTTCGCAGTGAGGCTTTCGCCAGCAGCTAACGGTGCGATAGAGAAACGCACTTTCGCTGGCCCGCGGTGCACGTACTTCGTCATACAAGCAGGTCCGCAGGAGCCTCCTCCGAGCCCCGTGTGGGCCCCATCGAGGCTCAACACCGTGCCGGCCGACTGGCCAATTTCGTAGGGATGCTCCGCCGCATCCAGCTGCTGCTCAGCAAATGCCAGAGCGGTAAAACTCAGTGATTGATAGGCATTAATCAGGACGCCTTGCCCGTCGGCATTGCGGAGTGCCACCCACTGTACATCGCATCGATTCCCCATGCTCTGGGGCCGTGCGTAGTCCTCGAACAACTCTTGGACTGTCGTATCGTACCGGCCCATCTTCTGACTCGATTTGCGATCCCGGTAGTTTTCGTAGGGGCCTCGAGCATAGTACGAGACCTGATCCAAGCCAGGATCAAGAGTGGATCGCAGGCCCACCCGAGGTAGTGGGAGGCTATCGTTCGATGGACTGACCACCGCGTCCACGAGCAGGGTACCGTCGCCGAAGAAGGTGTACGCAGTCGAAGTGTCGACATAAAACTCGGTGCCTCCAAAACGACGCGAAACGGTCACCTGCACCAGATTGTCGGTTTGATGGGACACGCGAACATCTACACTGGATTTCTCGCTTGTGGCCTGCAAATGGTCGAGTCCCGACTGTCGCCATCCGCCCTTGTACGGATTGTCGTTGTCGACTGGCGCGCGGAACAGGTTCGGCTCAAAACCGCTATCGCCCACGAACAGGTTCTCGCCATGGTAGGAGAGTTCTGTCAATTCGCCGGCAGGCGAAATGGTCGCAGAGAATCCCTGGCCACTAATCTTGAGCGTTCCCTGCTGACTTTCGTCAACAGTGATGCGAGGAAGTGTTGCTGGATCGGTTACTACCGGCGGAGGGGAGGGGAGGGCGAACTGCTCGTAGGCAATTGTGTGGCCTTTCGGCAAGAATGGCGTGTCTTCTGGCTGCACCAACGAAACATTGAGGCGTACATCGGAACCCGCGACTTGTTCGAGCTGTGGAAGTGCGATCGGCAGGCTTTCTGTCGTCCACGGATCGATCGAAGGAAGTGGCTCACTGCCGGCGGCGATCTCTTCGCCGTCGCGGGTAATCGTCCAGCGCAACTCACACCGTTCCTTGAGATTGGTGTGGAAATACTCGTTGCGTATCGACAGTTGTCCGTCTTTGTAGTCGATGTGGGCTGGTTGATAGCAATACTTTACTTGCCAGGACTTTCCGGAAAGCGAGCGATCTGCCCCCACCACGCCATTCATGCAGAAATTACCGCTGTTCGGCTGATCGCCAAAGTCACCGCCGTAGGCAAAGTAGTCGGCGCGTCCGTTGGGCGACAATTGGTCACCGGGATTTGGCTGGCGGAGTCCCTGATCCACCCAATCCCAAATGCAACCACCGATCAGTCGCGGATAGGTTTCGAACGCTTCAACGTACTCATCCAGGTTGCCAATGGCGTTGCCCATGGCATGGGCGTACTCGCAAATGAACTGCGGTCGTGGTCCCTCCCGCCGGCCAACAGAGTGGAGCCATTCGACCGACGGATACATGGTGCTATTCACGTCCGTTGCCGCCACATCGAAGGGGGCACGCTCGTAGTGAATGGGAAGCGAATCGTCGAGCGCCCGCACGGCTTTACTTGCGGCCATAAAGTTGTCTCCAAAGCCAGCTTCGTTCCCCAGCGACCACATCACGATAGCCGGATGATTGCGGTCGCGCAGTACCATCCGCTCGCAGCGATCGACATGCGCCATCTTGTACTCGGGGGGGTGAGCGAGTGAATCTTCCCCATAGCCGTAGCCGTGCGACTCGATATTCGCCTCGTCAACCATGCAGATGCCATGGCGATTGCACAACTCGTACCAGTCGGGGTGATTAGGGTAGTGACTGAGACGCACCGAATTGATGTTCAGCTGCTTGAAAAGCGCGATGTCCTGCTTCATCAGGTCGATATCAACCGCGCGACCGCGGTCGGGGTCGTGTTCGTGCCGATTAACCCCCTTGAAGATGAACGGCTTGCCATTGACCAGGAATTCCCCCTTTTCGCTAATCTCGATTTTGCGAAAACCGACCGTATGGCGGTGAGCAGAGAGTTCGCTGCCCTGCTTGTCGCTCAAGGTCAGCACCAGGTCATAGCAGTGGGGAGTCTCACCGGTCCAGGTGTTAACCGAATCGAGCGTTCCGGAGAGTACCACCGCCTGATTGGTGTCTTTGTTTACTTTCTCGGACGTCTTGGAGGACCAGACCAAATCTCCTTCGTCAGAATATAATTCTGCTTTCAAGGTGACTTCCTCGGGAAGATCGCCGAGGTTCTGCAGATTCACCGAAACGTCGAAAGACGCCTTGCGGTAGGTCGAATCAAGATCTTGCTGGAAGTGATAGTCCTGTACCCGAGTTTTTGGGGTGTGGTAGAGAAATACGTCGCGAAAGATGCCACTCAGCCGCCAGAAGTCCTGGTCCTCCAGATAGGATCCATCGGACCAGCGATAGACCTCCACGGCGATGCTGTTCTCTCCTGGCTTAAGATACGGCGTGATGCGAAACTCGGCCGGCGTGTAGCTGCCTTGGCTGTAACCAACGAGTTCGCCGTTAATCCACAGATAGAAAGCCGATTCAACGCCACCAAAGTGCAGGAACACTTCCTCCTTGTCCCAGTCGGACGGCAGTTTAAAACTGCGGCGATAGCTGCCGATCGGATTGCGGAACTCATAGGACGTCCACTCGGTGGACGGTTCGCCCATCACTCGTGGCCAGTCGCGGCGGAACGGATAAGTAATGTTGGTATAGATCGGCACGCCGAAGCCTTGCGTTTGCCAATTGCTAGGCACCTGAATCGTGTCCCAATCCTGGGTGTCGAATCCCGGCTGGTAAAACTCCTCCGGACGATCTTCTGGCCGCTTGGAGTAGTGGAACTTCCAAGTCCCATTGAGCATCTTAACCTGACTGGAATCGCGCCAAGCGGATTGGCGGGCCTCGTCCTTGGACGCATAAGGCACCGAGAAGACTCGTCCGGGCTCTTTGTTCCTCCCGATGACCTGTTCGTTTTCCCAATCCGGCTGGGCTCCGCTGACGCTACCCCACTGGCTGGCGACTATGGAAACAACCAGGGTGACGAATGTGTAAATTGGGCGGGTGCGTGTCATATTCCACCACATGGCTCAAAGGGGGATTAATTCAGTGAAAGTCGAGTTGCCGGCTCAGCGTTCTAAGTTGGATTCAACTACAGAGGCGGGCTCGCTGCCATTATCCCCTCCAAGAGGCCACCACTTCCAGTGGGGCGGCCTACCGTCGGGTTAGCGACCTCTGAGACTTCTATTCTATGCGGAGCTTGGAGAGATGGCCGAACGTTTGGGGGCGTTCAAGCTCCGAATATGCCGAATTGCCCCCAACAATAGTGCCAACAACCCCAGCGATGTTGGTGGTTCGGGCACTTCGGTCAGCATCGCGGAGAATGCCCCTGCGCCGAGTTGGGTATCGTACAGTTCCTCAAAAAGCAGCAGGTCGAATTCATCGACTTTGCCGCTGCCATCGAGATCGCCGGCCGCATGGGCGTCCACGGCCAGACTTCCGGCGACACTTTTGAACAAATTGTCCCGCATCAGCGGCCAGTCGGTTGCCGAGATCGCCCCATCCGCGTTCAAATCTCCCAGCTCGATGGGAGCGTCGATTCGAGTACCCGAGTAGATGACGTCGACCGCCAGATCGGTTCCGTCGACTGGTGACAGGGTGGCTGTGAGGTCCTCAAACGGACTCGGAGTCCATGCACTGCCAAGCTCGATCGATGCATTGTGGGGCAGGGCGGTGGTTCCCAGTGTGCCTTCCCCCAGATCGGTGCGACTGTCCGGAGTACTGAACCGTAACCAGGCGTCGTCGGCATCCACGCTTCCGTCGCCACCGTTGGTTGGCGCGTCGTAGTTGCCAGCAATAGAAGTCCAATCGGTTGCGTTCAGCCCACCTGCAGGAGAGAAAACATCATACTGGAAGAAACTGACGGTGCCGCCTGTGTGGTTGGCCAGCTTCATCGATCCGGTATCGCGGTCGACCAGCAGTTCAACAGCCGGTTCTGTGATCTGAATCGGAGAGACAATGGTTCCACTCGCCCCGTCGCTGACCACGCTAAGGTTCACTCCTTCGACGGCCACTTCTCCAAACACTGTGAGCTTGCCGATGTGCTCGTTGAGTACACCCGTTGGCGACTCACCGAGAAAATGGAGTTGGGCCGTCACATCCGTGAAATTGATGGTGGAGATATTTACGGGGTTACCACTGCCCAACAGATTCAAGGTCGCCGAAGCGCCCAACGAGACGTTCATTTCCGCCAGGTACTGCGAAGTGACCTCGCTGCCAGCTAAGATCATCGAGCCGAACGAATTGGTCGACTCCAGAACGCCAAACCCGTTGCCGTTCAGCAGGTTCAGGGTGCCGGCATTCTGCTGCAAAGCACCTCCCGCGCGGAAAGCGAGGGTATTAGAGGTACTGAGCACGTCGACGGGGGAGTTGATGACGTAATTGTCGACCAGATTTGCGGGATCGATTGAGCCTCCGGTGGGAGAACCCGACCAATTGGCAAGCTCGGTGAAGCTAGATCCGTCTCCCAGTCCGGTCCACGTCAGCGTAACTCCCTGCACCGGAGAGACGCCCAGCATGGCAATAACTGTTCCTAGCGTGGGAAATAACCAGCGACCGTAGTCAGATTGTGTTCGATTGGTCTTCAACGTCTCAGCCGTCTCGTCGCGGTTGCTTCAGGCCAGGTTGGAAGAACTGACTTTGTCTACGGACGGCAGTCGCCATGCAACACAGGCCCAGTACCGTTACAATCCAAGCATCGGGTTCTGGAACAGCCTGGTAGGCAAACTGCGGAACCGACATGCCAGCGTTGATGAACGCCTCGCGCAACAAACGCCAGTCTTGTCGGTCGACCGTGCCGTCGAGGTTCAGGTCGCCTTTCTGGTAGGAGACGACATCTGGCACTGGTTGATGGTAGAGCCAGCCCTCGACAAATGCGTTGACGTCCAACTGATCGAGCTGTCCATCGAGGTTAATGTCGCCATCCTTGAGTTCAAGGTCGCCAGCCACCAGCAGTACCAACGAGTTGGTGTATTGCACGGTCAATTCCACGCCGGAAACGGCTGGCAACAACACCGTATCGAATTGTCCCGTCAGGGAGTCGGCCCTCAACAGCGGAAAAAAGTCGCCCTCCTGCGGTATAAACCCGGCAACCAACTGGGCATCGAGCGTACCTGCGAGCGAGGCGTTGCCCTGGACTTCGAGCTGGTCGAACTGCGTCCCGCCGGTCGTGCCACCTACGTTCACTTCGAGCAAGCCCGTCGCCAGTTGCTGGAAACGCCCATCGATTCTGAGGAGGCTGGTACCGCCAGTGGCCGAGTGAATCTCTACCTTGCCTGCGTTGTACAGGTCGGCATCTACCTGACCATCGCCAGAGAGTTGACCATTCTCCAATACGTCAACCCAACGGACCGAACGAAGTGTCGCTTGCTGCAGTTCAAGGACGCCGTACGCGCTAATTCGCACTTCATTGCGTCCCTCGAGAACACTTCCCGCTTCGACAGTAACCGTCTGAGAGGCCCGTCCTCCATTGCCACGGACCTCGAAGCCGAGGGTGGTCACGTTTTCGTCGACGATCGCGGTATGGGCGGTGCCGGCAGTGTTGGCCAGCAGCGCGGACCAATATTCGGCTGGGGCATCGGTTCCTGTCCAGTTGCCGGCGTCGGCGACACGGCCGCCATCGGCGCCCTGCCAGTTGTGAAACTTAACGCTGTAGGAATCGCTCTGTTCCACTCCCTCGGCCAGGGCGATGGCCTGCAGTTTGGAGACTAAAGTCAGATTCGCAGAGTCCTGCAGACTGAGTTCGTTATTCTCGTCGGGGTCCGTTTCCAGGTTGTACAACCGCAGCGTCCCATCGCTGTACTTGATGAGTTTGAAGTCGTCCTTGATAATCGCCCAGCGGCCACTCTTGCCATCCGGGTCGGGCCCACTACCTTCGTGGTGCTCTTGAATGATGTAGTCTTTTGCCCGGTCAATTCCTTGTCCAGTCAATTCATGCAACAGCGAAACACCGTCCAGGCCCACCGGCCCCCGTGTGCCGGCCAGTTCCAGGGCCGTGGGCATGAAGTCGGGTAGGTCGGTGTAACGTTCACTCACCTGGCCAGGACCAATCGTTCCCTTCCAGTAGGCAAAGGAGGGAGTATTGATGCCGCCATCCCACAGGTCGCGTTTGCCGCCCCGCTTGCCCCCCGCGGCATCGAAGAAATTGATGGGAGAGCCGTCCTCGGCGGTGGGCCCGTTATCGCTGGAGAACAGGATGAGCGTGTTTTCCAGTACGCTATCTGAGTTGTTGCCATCCCCATCGGGGTCGTCGAGTTTTGCTACTAGCTGCCCCACGGCATCGTCCAGCCTGGTAATCATAGCCGCATACGCTTTTTGATCGTCGTTCCAGGACGCCGCACCGGGAACGCCGTTGTAGGCATCAAACCAACCGGGGTAGTTACGTAGCGCGTCGATGTCGAAATGGGGAATAGTCGAAGCGTACTGCAGATAGAATGGCTGGCCGCTGCCGGCATGCGATTCGATGTACTCGAGGCTCTTCTGGGTGACCAGATCAGCCGAGTAGTTCACGTTCAGGTTCGAACTGTTGTTGCCGGTTTTCTCGAGCCACAGGCCATGGTCGGCGTTGGCCTGATACTTCTCGCCTACCTCATCGATACCGTCCAGGTCGTCATCGGCAGGCTCTTCGGTCGTCCATAACGAGTCAACTCGGTACGAGTGGGCTCGAGCGTGGTCGAGATAGCCGTAGAATGACTGGAAGCCTTGCGCCGTGGGAATGGAATTTGGACCGTCTACAACTGGATTCGGCTTAAGGCCGTCGCCGCCACTGCCGGTACCGCCGAAACCCCACTTGCCGAACACGGCCGTACTGTAACCTGCAGACTGCAGATAGTCGCCCACCATTTGCCCTTCGGAACGAAAGACATCGCCATTGAGATTGGCGTTGCTATCCACCAAGGTGTGTCCATTGTGAAAGCCCGAATAGAGCATCGCGCGGCTGGGGCCGCAAACGGTGGCCGCGTACGAGTTGGTGAACCGCATCCCCTGGATGGCTAGTGCGTCGAGGTTGGGGGTCTGGATCTGCGATTGGCCATTAAAGCCCACGCTGCCGTACCCCAGATCGTCGGCAAAAATGTGGACGATGTTGGGAGCTTGACTGCTTGCGAACTCCGGGTAGGCGAAGCTCACCAGCGCCGTGACAGCGCAGCCAAATTGAATTGCAAGTTTCATGGTGTGATGTCGATGCCGTTGCTGTGGTTGTTGCCACACAGAAGCTGCCTATCAACGGTTACCACCTACGGGTGTCGCCTGAGCCGCCTTCTCCTGTTTGGTAAGCCGCACAACGTCCGACTCTTCATGGGCTTGCTGCATGGATTCCAGCAGTTCGGCGACGATTTCAGGATGCTCCTCAGCCAGGTCGTGCTGCTCGCCCGGATCGAAGGCCAGGTTGTACAATTCGAAAACAGGCGTGTCACTTACCTTCAGCCGGACACCCTTCCAGTCGCCACGTCGAACGGCTTGTTTGCCGCCTTGCTCGTAGAACTCCCAGTACAGGTAGTCGTGCTTCCGTTGTTTGCCGCGAGCAAGCAAGGTCGGCGCGAAACTAATGCCATCGATGTCAGATGGCGCGCCCATTCCGGCCAATTCGCATGCCGTGGGGAGAAAATCCCACGCTGCTGATATGTGATCGGACTTGCTGCCAGCCGCGATGGCTCCAGGCCACCAGGCGATCGTCGGCACCCGGATGCCTCCTTCGTACAGGTCGCGCTTGCCACCGCGATATGGCCCGCTGCTGTTGAAGTATTCGCGACTCCACCCGCCCTCGGACATGGCGCCGTTGTCGCTGCTAAAAATGACCAGCGTGTTTTCGGCAATGCCGAGTTCCTGGAGCTTAGCCAACACCTGCCCGACGGAATCGTCGAGGTAGGTGACCATGCCGGCAAACGTCGCCTTCGGATGTGGATCGCCTCGATAATAGGCGCCGGCGTAGGGAACCTCATCAAACTTCCCGATGAAAGGCTTCTTCCACTTCTCCGGGACATTTAAATCTGCATGCGGTTGCTGGAGAGAGAGGTGCAGAAAGAACGGTCCCTCCTGGTGGATCTCCAGATACTCCAAAGTTTTCTCGAGGAATATATCGCCACTGTAGTGCGTGCCTTCCTTTCCGAAATTTTGGTCGAACGTTACCTTCTCTCCGTTGTTCCACAAGAAGGGTGGGTAGTAGCGGTGCGCCGCGGTGTGGCTGACGAAGCCGTAAAAGTACTCGAACCCCTTGCGGTTGGGCAAACCACCATCCTTGCTATTGCATGAGAGGCCGCTCTTGCCAATTAGGGCGGTATGGTACCCAGCGTTGGCCAGCAATGTCGCGACCGTGATGTCTTGCGGGTCCTCGCGAAACTGGACCGAGCCGTTGTAGCGTTGGAATACGTGGCCCGTGTGTTGACCAGTCATCAAGCAAGCCCGCGAAGGGGCGCACACCGTGCTGCCCGCGTAATGATTGGTAAGCAACATCCCTTCCGCCGCCATCCGATCGAGGTGGGGCGTCTCGAAATTCTTTTGCCCCAGGCAACTCAGATCGCCGTAGCCCAAGTCGTCGGCAAGGATCAACACAATGTTGGGGGGCTGCGTCGGATCCGCGCCGGCCGAAGTCGCGCCAAATACGAGCCACGCCACGAGTCCCAGTGCAATAAGACTGGAAGGTAAGACATCTCTCACGGGGAGGTTTCCGATCAATTCGAAGTCACAAGATTAAAGTCAAAGGGCTCTGATTGATCGGTGGTCAGTTCGATCGTCAGTTCCGAAGCAGAGTTGTAACGGCTAGGAATTACCTCCCGCGTCTCTTCCAACTCTCCGCCGGGTCCATCAGGATGCTTGATCATCTTCCCGGTCGGCTGAATCGAAGAGATTTGCACCGAGTAGCGCGCAGGTAGTGAATCCAGGTTGAGTTGCAGGGAGTATTCTCCATCGACGACCGCCCCGCCCCCGGATGGCCCCTTATCCAGCGGTACCAAGGTTATCCGCCCTTGGGAAAGCGGGGCTCCGTCCAAGGTGATAGTGCCCGCGACCGTTTGGCCTGATTGAGAATTGCAGCCTGCGCAAACTAGCAGCGCGAGCGACAATGCGCAGCAATAGATGACTCGTGTACTCAACGTTGGGGTCCTCTCGCTCAGTCCAGGCTGGTGATCGACTCGCCGCCGGCAATGGTGCTGAATGCTTGCCAGGTCACGAGGTCTACATCATCCGTAACAAACTGCACCGATGCGTCGCACAGCATCACGACGACCCCTCCAGGATGGCGGCTGCGGGCCACCAAGCGAGCTTCTTGAGCACTGTTCATCTGCTGGCAGGGGTGAATTTCGTTGGCCGCGTCGCAGATGCCGACGTCGGCGACCGAACTGTTGGGAGTGGCACGAGTGTTGATCTGGTAACAGGCGAAATCGTCATTCCAGATGCGGCCCCGCCGATCGCATTTATTGCCCACTTCTTCAATTTGAACGATCTCCATCATCGCCAGCGTGTTGCTTGTGCCGTCGGTGATGTTTCGCATTTTTGCTCCCCACTCCTGGTGGAAGGGAGCATTGTGCATCTTCACGGCCTCGCTCGAATCGGTGGGACAACCCCGCGACGCAACTACGCCGCCCCGCGAACCTCGGTACTCGACTACCTGGCAGTCATAACTCCAGGGGCCCCAGTTCACACCGTAGTTCCCCTTGTAGTCACGAGCGAGTCCTCCGTCGCACTTGGTGGTTCGCACTGGTTCGTCACTGGGACAAATGAACCCAGGTTGGGGAACAGCGAACGGAGAGTCTGGATCGCGTACCATCGCGTGGTAATCCGTAAAGTTGTACTGGTCGTATCGAGCCCCCTCCTCCATGAAGGGAAACAGGTGAATGGCAAAAGCAACTCGTCGATACCCCGAATTGGTTGGATAGGCCAAGGTGCTGGAGGTCACATCACGACCTCGAGCACCTTCCGGGAAGCGGCCTTTGGTGTCGTGGTGGTTGTGCAACGCGATGCCCAACTGGTGAAAGCGGTTCGTGCAGTCCGTCCGGCGAGCGGCCTCGCGGGCGGCTTGGACCGCCGGTAGCAGCAGCGCCACGAGAATACCGATAATGGCAATTACCACCAGCAGTTCGACGAGCGTGAAGCCGCGTAGTCTGTTCGTATTTCTATCTGAAGTCACGGTAACCGGCATGGTACAAATCCTTCCTTGAGCGATAAGCGTCTGTTGGGCTTCAATCGCCTGGTTGCGTTTCGGATTCGCCTGGAGATGAAGTGGGAATGGAATATTTTTTCCCGAGATAAGCATTCACTTGCGAGATTTCTTCGGGCGTTAGAGCCTCGTTGAAAATCAACAGTTCGGCGATATCGCCATGGAAGCAGGTCTTGTGCAAAGGATGCCGGCCAATGATCTTGCGCGACGTAAACTCTTCGCCGGCTGGTGCATTGCTGAAGCCCTGACTTTCGTTATTTGCCCACAACTCGGAACGGTTGGACTCAGGATCGTACAGATAGGACAACACGACAGGCTCGTTCACCTGGGCCGCTTTTCTCATCCGCACGTCGCCCAACTGGGCATACATCTTCTCTTTCTCGAGACCGGCGTAGATGTACGCGCGATACTTGCCGACGTCTTCCATGTCGTCGATCTGCAGAATGCGGAATGCCCGCATCGTCTTTGGCAGATCGTAGGGGGGGCCGTTGTAATTCAGCAGCTGTCGCTTCTCCGCCTTCTTGGGTTCTGCGAGCAAGTCATGCCGTTGAAACACCATGAACACGGTTTGCGACGGGGTGGTCAGGAACGGGGTGGTGCACATGTGGCTATTCATGCCGTCGAATCGCAACGCTGGCTTCCCACCGATGGCATCCTCGATCCACAGCGGGCGGGCATCCTCGTCGTGCTGCCAGGCGTCTTCATCAGACTGATTATCTCCGACGAGGATGTCCCGCCACGCAATGACTCGATCTGCGTCGTCTCGCTTGGCCAGCACGTCCGCCGCCAGCCAGAGCTGCAGACGGCGATGCACCGGCAAGGGAGGCAAACTCTTGGAATCGAGATGAGCCGCGATGTCTCGGACAAATAGGTCTGCCTTGGCAGAAACGTGCTCGACGGCAATGCCCTTCTTAAACAGAGCCGCTTTGTCTTTCACCAACGACAACGCGTGCTCTGCGATCTTCCCCTTCGCATCAACAGGCCAAGTGAGTACTTCGCCCGCGAAAACGTGCACTTCCGTTTCCCCTAACCCGTCCACCTGCATGCCAAATTCAGTCCCGAGATCGACGACCTGCGCCGTGGGCGTGGCGATCTTGAAACCGTGAGCCTGCACGGGGCACAACGCTCTCAGCTTGCCAAAGGGCAGCGACCCATCCATGGAGGATACGACCTCGAATTCGGTTGGACCCTGCAGGATCAGCTGCGCCCCGCTTTCGAAGGTCAGTTTTGCCCGGCCTTCTGCCAGCTTTAGCGTCCTGCCAGGCAGCAATGGCTCGCCGTAGGTTGGTGCTGCCGAGCCAGGTTCCCACCGGCAATCGTCCAAGCCAGTCAGCGTGGCAGCGACCTCGGGGGACGCCTCCCAATCACCGGGACTTTCCTCGACAAGTGCCCCTTGGTTCGCTTTCTCGGCAACTGACGGTTGGCTGTCTTCCTCGGCAATCGCCACTTGGTCTGCGCTGGGTTGGGGCGAGGTAAACTGCAGGAAGCCCCCCAAATACAGCAGCAGGGAAGCCGCAATGGCGGATGCCGCAGCACTCAGAAAGGGATTGCCCCACAGACTCCGGTGGCCGGCGACTTTCGGCGAAGCGGTTGGGGCACCCGGCGCGGCTGGAATGGCAATTGGACAGGCTTCCTCGCTTTGATCGCGAAACAGCCAGGTCAAATCACCGCATAGCCAAGACATCTTGATATAGGCTCGCCGGTTTTCTCGACTCGATGCGATCTCCCGCTCGAGTTGCTCGAACTCCTCTTTCGAGAGGTGCTCGTCGCCCAAACGCTCGAGTAGTTGATCGAAGTCGGAAGGTGTGCTTGAATCGTTCACAGGGAGTGTTCCTCCTGCTTGAGAGAAAGCTCCACGCACTGAAGCAGGGCGCGGCGAATCCGTCGCAGCGACTTATAGAGCGTGCTCAAGGGGCGCTTAAACTCCTCAGCCAACTCCGAAGCGGGCTTGCCTTCCAGGTAACGACTTGCCAATAGCTGCCGATCGGCGTCCGGCAGCTTTCCAACACACCCTTCCAGTTTGGCGCTCCGTGCAGCCAACTCGCCCGGCATGTCTTCGATTTCCTCCGCCAATCGCTCCACGGTTTCCGAAGCGAAGACATGTTTGTCCGTGCCTCGCTTCCTGGCGTGAGCCAATACCCGATAGCGAGCCGTAGTTCGCGCCCAGGCCCCAAAGTCGGTTCCCGGCTCGAATTGATCGAAAGACCTCCACAGGGCGATGCAGGTTTCCTGAAACACGTCTTCCGCTTCTTCGGGCGAGAACATCAGCGTACGGATGTACGCATGGATGCGCCGCTGCTCCTGGTTGTAGAGTCGCAGGAAGTCCTCGGTCTTTCTGTCGTCGGAAAGTTCCATGGCTCTCGCTCGTTTAACCTTGATTCATCGAAACGGAAGTCCAATCAGGCATTGCGGCGTTTCCGCAGTCCAAGTGCACATCGTGCCCTCATCTAGGTAAGTGCAGTTGGACCAAATCTTTTTACACCGTTCCACAAAAGTTCGCCGAAATTCTTCGTTCAGGCCTTTCTAGCCCTGTATGGAGGCTTTGTCCAAGTGGATGAGCCGACGGCCAAATTCGTGTTTACCGAATTTTTGGTTTTTTAGGGGTAATCAAATTGCGACCGACCGTACTTCTCCTACCAGTGGGAAATCGCATCAGCGATCACGAGCAGCGTCATCGCCAAATTGCTGGGGTTCCTCACTCCGCTACAGGCGTCACCGATTCCACATCCATTGCAGTTGGAAGGAAATGTACCAATGCAGCGACTCATCACAACTAGTCTTCTCATCCTGGGCCTGATCTCGGTAACTTCAACGAGGGCGGCTTTGGTCACCCACTACACGTTCGATGCCGATGCTACTGCGTCGGTGGGCTTAGATGCCACGCTTGGTTCGGCCGCGAGCATCGACAACACCGACTTTGCCATGGGCGGAGGGTCCTTGGCGCTCTCGGGCGCTCCGACAACCGACACCGCGGGCGAAGACGGCGCCATTTCCGGCGGCAGCTATGAATGGACGACCTCCGACGTTCGTACCGCTGCGTTCTGGATGAAGGCCGGCACACAGGTGGACGCCAATCCAACCATGCTGTCCTTGGGCAGCGGCACAGGTGGGGGGAACCGGTTCGATATTCGACTCGCCGGAGAAAACTTGCGGCTGGAGGTGCAAAGTGGCGGCTTCACCACCACTAGCGCCGTTGGCGACGGCGAGTGGCATCACGTGGCGGTGGTTGTGCCGAATGCGACATCCACGGTCGACGATGTGGAATACTATATCGACGGGGCTTATGTAGGGACCTTTTCGAATGGTCAGAACGTCGACACGGGTATTGGCCCGCTTCGCATTGGTGATAGCTATCAAGACACCAATCGCGACTTCGTCGGTCACATCGACGACGTCCGACTGTACGACTCGGCACTTAGCGCCAGCGAGATTGCTTCGCTAGTTCCCGAGCCGAGTTCGCTGATGTTGCTCGGGCTGGCAGTGGCCGCTGCTGCCGTTCGGCAACGCCGCAAGTAAGTCTTGCCCATTCCCCCCCATCTTCAATCGAGTGCACTGCGCTATCGTGCCCCGTAGTCCAACGGACAGTGGGATAGCGCAGCGTATTTTCATGGACTACACATTCTCGAAGGTGCAGTAGTATGTCGCGATCTTGTTATGCATTGCTCGGTTCCATGCTGGTGGTCGGGCTGGCTACACCCTCGCAGGCCGTGCTGGTGGCCCACTACACATTTGATACCGGCGGCGGCGCCACCGTGGGCACAGACGCCACACTTGGTGGAGCGGCCACAATCGACAACACCAACTACCTCGTCGGCACTGGGTCTCTGGCTCTATCTGCCAATCCAGGCACCGACACGGCGGGCGATGACGGGGCTGTCTCCGGCAACGACTTCGACTGGTCCACCAGCACGATCCGTACAGTTGCCTTCTACATGAAAGCGCCATCTACACAGCCCGATCCCAACCCGACCATGATTTCTTTGGGAAGTGGCTCCGGTGCTGGAAATCGATTCGACATTCGATTGGCTAGCGGTAACTTGCGGCTCGAAGTGCAGAGTGGTGGTTTCACCACAGACTCCCTTCTTGCTGACGATGACTGGCACCACGTCGCAGTTGTGGTTGCCAGCGATCCGGCCACGGTGAGTTCAACCGAGTACTACGTCGACGGTGTGTTCGCGGGCAATTTCTCCCATACACGTGAATTGGCCACGGGTCTCGGCCCTCTGCGCATGGGCGATAGCTACCAAGACACCGGCCGCGATTTCCTTGGCAATCTCGATGACGTTCGCTTGTATGACACGGCGCTCACTCCGATGGAGATCGCCGATTTGGCCTCGGCCGTTACCGCTACACCACAGCTAGCGGTTGAGGTCAATCGCCAAACCGGTAACATCACCATCAGCAACCCGTTCCCGGCACCACAGACGTTCGTTGGCTATTCTCTCACCTCGGCAACTGGGGCACTCAACTCTGATAACGGTGTCTGGACCTCGATCGCTGACTCTGGCACGCCGGACGACGACTGGTTTGAGTTCACGGCCGCCGGCGATCGCCAGAACATTGGTGAGGCGGAACAGCCAGGAGGCACGGGCGTAACGCTGGGACAGAACGAGTCGGTCGACCTGGGAAATGTCTGGATCCAGAACCCCGATGAAGATCTGGTGCTCCAGGTGCTGGGACCGTCGGGCCCCGCGGAGTTTTCTCTACGATTCACGGGCGATCCGATTCCCGGTGGCGACCTCAACTTCGATGGCATGTTCGACGAGAACGACTGGCCAACCTTACGCGACAACTTGTATAGCGACCTTGCCGGTCTTTCCCCCGCGGAGCAGTATCAAATGGGCGACCTGAATGAAGATGGTCTGAGTAACGAAGATGATTTCCTGGTTTTCGAGAGCCAGTACGACGCGATGTATGGTGGTGGCGCCTTTGCGGCGATGGTCGCGGCGACAGCCGTGCCCGAGCCCAACTCAGTAGGTCTGATGGCACTCTGCGGTATGTTCTACTGGTGGCTGAGGGGTGGTCGCCGCCTGCAGAGGGCCTTCGCCGCCATCCCGGTACTGCTGGTGGCCGCCATGCTGTCCACAGGCCAGTCTGCATCTGCACTGGAAGTGCTTTCTTCCAACTTCGATGCTCACGGCTCCATCGATGGGGCAACCGAGTTCACCGGCATTACCTGGACCACCAACGGCGTCAGCGATCCAGGCTCGACTATTGCTCTGTCATCGCCGGCCACCGTTCAAACCGGTGGTGCAGCTGCTAACTTGGATCGACTGGCCGTCGCGCAGAACATCGACACGGCTGGACCCTGGAATATCGACCTGACGTTTGACGCCACATCCCCCGGCATCCAGTTGGATTACCTGCAATTCGATTACCAGTTCATCTCCGGAGGCGGAGCGAATCAGCTTGGGGCGCACCCCGATAGCGGGATCGTCGATGTGAGCATTCTCGATTCCGGCTTAAACGAACTATCAGCGGTACAAATCGGCCCACTAGGGACTGCCGATGCTGCCAGCAATGTTGGCGTCGGTATCGTGGCGGATTTCCCGAATGTCTCGTTGACCAGTGGCTCGACCTATACGCTACGCTTCAACGTGAGCAGCAATGCCACTTCAGGAAACAACTTTGCACTGGACAATCTTTCGTTGAATGCTCCCGATCCCGAATTGTCCTTGGTGGTCAATACCAACACGGGCATCGCCCAGATCGTCAACGCCACCGCAGGTCCGATTCAATTTAACTTCTACAAACTGACGAGCGCAACCGACTCGCTGGATGTGGCGGGGTGGAACAGCCTGTACGACCAAGACATGGTTGACTTTCCAGCGGGCGACGGACTCGGCAGCGGCTGGGAAGAAGCCGGCGGAAGCAACAACGGCGAATTGGGCGAGTTCTACCTTTCCGGCGACTCAGTCCTGGCAGCAGGGGCATCCGTCAACCTGGGAGGCGTTTTCCAGCAGGGAACCGGAAGCGAGGACATCATGTTACGGTATCGAGACACGAATTCGAATCGCTACATCGACGTAGCGGCGACCTACATCGACGAAGTACTGGGTGGCGACTACAACGGCGATGGCACGGTGGACATTGCGGACTACACGGTCTGGCGCAACAACTTGGGAGCGAGTGTCGCCTTGATGGGCGAAAATCCATCGGCCACGACTCCTGGCGTGGTGGACGCCGAAGACTATGCCTATTGGAAGAGTCAGTTTGGCGCGATCTCGGGAAGTGGTTCGCCGGCGGCCGTCGCGGCGGTGCCCGAGCCCGCTGCTTGGACGTTGCTGTTGGCCGGCGGACTCCTACTGATGAAACGTTCTCGGCCTTTGCTAACGGTGGGTCTTACGCTGATGCTCATGCCCAGCATTGTCCTGGCTTCGACCGCGGATCGTCTCTACCAATTTGGGGACGATCCGCTGGAAGATTCCGCCAATGCAACCAACGATCTCGTGGGCAGCGGCCCTGGGAATGCCGTGGCCAATAGTTCCCTGGATTCGATTGGCCCCGATTCGGACCTCGAAAACTATGCCGACCTGCTGGTACATGGCGATCCCAAGTACGTTCGTACGGACCTGATGGGGCGTCCCGGCGCGAGCACCGGCGAATTGGGTGCGGAGTTCCTGGGAACGGGCGACTATCTGGACGGCTTCAATCTCAATGGACCACTCAACTCCACCAGTGCGGCCACGCAGAACGGCGATCGGAACTACGCCGATATCTATGACCGGGGAATGCAATTCTGGGCGTTCCCCTATTCCTCCGGTGACGGAGCCGAACAGTCACTGGTTGCTGATTCTCCACAGCATGCGGTTCGCATCAATGCTGCGGGCCAATGGGTCATGCAGTATGGCGGAACCCAGTACGAGTCGAATGCCGATGTGGCGTACGATAGTTGGTCGCATGTGATGCTTGTACGTCCATTCGGCTCGGCTGCGGGCGCACGACTTTACATCGATGGCATCGCGGTAACCGCCGGTGGCACCAGCTATGCAAATGCAGATGCCACTCCTCTCGTAATCGGCTCCATTAGCGGCGATAACGCCGGTACGGCCGACTACTACCAAGGTGTGCTCGACAACTTGGAAATGTTTGTGATCGGTACCGCCTCCGCCGATCCGTTTGACGAGTACGGCGACTTCAACCTGGCCACCGATAACGAGTTTGTCACCTCGGCTCTGGCGAATGCCACGCCGGGCGATCTCACAGGGGATGGCCTGGTGATGGGCAATGGCAGTGGAGGAGCCAACGACGACGTCGCCGCTTTCATCGCGAACTGGCAGAAAAGGCAGGTCATCAACGGACTGTCCGTGGGCGACCTGAACACCTACGCCGATGGCGACTTCAACATGGACGGTGTCGTAGATCTGTACGACTGGGACGTTATTCGCACCAATCATACCAACGCCGGCGCCTTGAACCTCGGCGCGTTGCTGGCAGGCAGACAGGTTCCCGAGCCTTCGACGGCGGTGCTGCTGGTAGCTGGTTTGCTGGTGGGGGCGATAAGATGCCGCCCCAAACGCTAGCTACTTTTAGCGTGAAGTTTGGTAGAGTCGGTCTCCGCCAACAGAAGGAGCTACTGCCTGGCGAGACTCCGGCCAGCATGGCGTCGACCGTGCATCCGCAGGCGACTGAGTTGGCGGACCGGACCTTTCCCACAACCTGGCGGTTGTAAAAAATAGGCGTTGTAATCGCCCTGCGGCTTGGTCCAATAGACTCGTGGCATTCTGCACACTTTGGGTCTTTGGCAAGTAGCAACCTATCTTCGACGGTTTCCTGAGGATAGAGATGCGCGCTCGCGCGTTTCGATAGTTTCCATATCACCTCCAATGACTGAGGGAGACCTGAATTGGGCGGTCGGGGAGTTTTGCCGCACCTGCGTGATACCGAGCGCCAAAACTCACGGGTCGCTTGGCGACTGGAATGGCGTAAGGTGTTTTGAGGAGGGGACTTGTGTCGCAAGCCCCGAGTCACAGGCAGTGAGTAAAGTCGCAGTGAATCGTTTTGCCGCACAGGCGCGGCAAAACTCCGCGCTGAAGAGTCGGGAGTTCACCGCCCTGTAGCAGTCGCATCGATGAGTGGCGAATTACTTCGCGTCCGGTTTCAGCAGCCGAACGTCGTAGATACCGCCGGCCATCGAGCCTGGTTTGGCGGCGAACTTGATGACCAGCTTGCCTTCAGGAGCAGCTTCGAGCATTGCCGCGGGGATCGGATACTGAACGTCGATGAATTCATCGGGCCGAGGTGCCTGAAGGTCGACCGACTGGAGTACCTCGCCGTTGACGAGAATGTCGAAGCGTCGACGGTCGGAGCCAAAGTAGGTTACCTGCAGCTCGAGATGGCGCTGGCCGCTGGCCTGCATGTCGTAGCTGAACCACCCGTCCGCGTGGCGGAAGGAGCGATCCCGCCAGCTGCCGGTTGAAGAGTTGCTGCTTTGGATGTTGTGGTCCGACTCGGGTTGCTGCTCGCCCGGAACCACGCGGTCGACGGTACGCCGATCGAGCGCCAAGCGAGCCTGCTCCTCCAGCCGCAGTTGCTCCGCTTCCGCTTTGTACTGATCAGCCGACATCAAGTGCCAGTAGACTGTGTAGCGGGTGTCATGAACGCGGTAGAATGGGACAAGTTCGATATCGCTCAATTCAGCCGGCCGCAGAGCCGCCGGCAAAGTGAAGGTTTCATCTGCCCCTTGAGAAGATTCGACGGTTTCGCACAATTCCTGTTTGTCGCCGATCAGCACACTGGTTTCGTCAATCGGCTTCAGCGGTCCTTGGGCAATGTGAGCCATCCGCGCACTGTCTGCCAGCAGGCCATCCAAATCGTCGGTGCCCGTGGGGGCCGCCAAGACGATGGGGCCGTGCAGCAGGGCAACGTACTCCTCCAGGTAGGGGAGCGACTCGGTATGGATCCGCAGCGGTATTGCAACCTCCATGGTATCGCCATCGTGCCACTGCCGGTCGATCGAAGCGTAGGAACCCGGGGTGGAAGGGGCTTCGACCGGTTGGCCGTTCACTTTGACTTCGAAGCCTTCGCCCACCCACTTCGGATGACGCACGAATAGGGTGAACTGCCGCGGTTCCTCCAGACGGATGCTCAGCTGGCTGGTACCCGCCGCCGGAAACTCGGTAGTCTGACGGACGGTTAGCCCGCGGTCCTTCCATGTGAGTTCGGACGGGATGAATAAGTTGACATACAGATCATCGGCATCATGGGCGTAGATCAGCTCGCCGTACTTGCCATGGTTCTCCATGCCGGTGCCCACACAACACCAGAATGCTTGACCGGCTTGAGAGTAGGTGCGGTAATGCCGCGGCCGTAGCGGAGTGAAGTAGACGTAGCCGCCATGCTGCGGATGCTGTGAAGAGAGGATGTGGTTGTAGATAGCGCGTTCGGCGAAATCGGTGTATGCCGCTTGGGGGTCGGCCTCGAACAGCTTCTTGGTCAAGCGAAGCATGTTGTAGGTATTGCAGGTCTCCGGTCCTTGGCGTCGCTCGATCCAACCGATGGACTGATTGGGCGTCGGGAAGTGCTCGGCAATGCTATTGCCTCCCAGAGCGACACTCCGATTCGACGTGACCGTCTGCCAGAAGAATTCAGCGGCCGTGTGGTACGACTCATCGCCGGTGAGCGCGGCAATCTGCTCAAAACCAACGACTTTGGGCACCTGCGTATTGGCGTGCAGTCCGTTGAGCCGATCCTCTCGCTTGGCGAGCGGATCGAGGATTTGCCGATGACTAAACCGCTTGGCCAGGTCGAGGTAACTATCGTCTCCCGTGATCACTGCTGCATCGGCCAGCACTTCGTTCATTCCGCCGTGCTCGGCGACGAGCATGTGTTGAAGTTGTTGGTCGCTTAGCTTACTGGCCAAATTTGCGCACCACTGACTCAAACCGATGAAGACCTCGCGAGCCTGCTCGTTGCCAGCAATCTGCCATGCATCGCGCAGACCTTGAAAGGTCTTGTGCAGGTTGTACCACGGCACCCAGCGGCCGTTCAGCGAGAACCCGGACGCATCGATCTTACCTTCGCCCAACTCGTCCCACAGTTGCTTGCTGTTCTCCACCCCGCCCACATAGCCATTGCCGTTCGCCTGCTGGCAGCGGGCGAGTTCGGACACCATGTACTGCAATCGCTCGCGGCATTGCTGGTCACCCAGGGCCGTCGCGGTGATGGCCAAAGCTGACAAGTAGTGGCCCGCCGTCTGCCCACCGAGCCCTTCATTCTCCCAGCTACCATACCGTTCGGCTTTTGCTGGCAATCCCGCTTCTGTGAGGAACGGGGCAAGCAAACGGTCAGCATCGTAGGAGAGAAGCTGATCGCGATTCAGCTGCATTGCCTGCCGGAATGGGCTATCAAGGAGCTTCACATCCGCCAGTTCGAAGAACTCGGCTGCAGAAGCTTGCTCGTTCGCCAGGGCGAATATGACCGCGAGTGCGCTCAGATAATATCGCAAGGTTCTCAATCCCATGATCAGAATCTCCACTGCATGAAAAGCTAGCCGAGGTCGCTGTCGAAAGCTTCCAGTCAAACCGGCTTCAGCTCCAGTATCGCCGCCTCACCAGCAGCAGGCTACACCCGACAGCGATCACCATCAGCCACTGACTACGTGGCTCTGGCACAGCGGCCGAAGCTGCACTGTTTGAGCTATCCAAATTGTAGGTTACGCCGAAGTTGGCTTTCCAGGTAGCATATTCCCCGGCGTCGACGGTCGCGTTGCCGTCCTCCGAACTGCCGGGCGACAACACCGACTCGGGTGCCCCCAGGTGGTTCCGCCAAAAAACGTAGTCGGACAAGTCGACGATGCCGTCGTCGTTGAAATCGCCCGGCGTGTCTCCCACGATACTTAGCGTTCCGTCGGTAAGCAGGAGTGTGGTGTCCCAGGAAAGGCCAGCTGTGAGTTCTGGCAAGTCGAAGCTTGAAAAGACGCCAGTAGCCGAGGCGAAGTGGAATAACCCGAACGAATCCCCCGCAACCAAGGAGGCGGAGGGATCCAGCGTTACGGACAAGCTGCCATTTGCCATCAGTGTGCCGCCAACCACTAGCTGATCGTGTGCCGTCGGACTGGCAATATCCATGAGAAGCTGCGACGAAGGCCCCAGCGTCAGGTCGCCATCCACCGTGAGCTTCTCTCCCACTAGTGTCGAAGCAAGCGTGCGGGGATTCGTCAGATTCACTCCGTCAACGAAGTACAGATCATCCAATTGGGCGGCGACCCCACGAGCTTCATGGAAGCCGAAACCAACCAACGAATTGCTGCCCACTGTGCCAGCAGTGCGGCGGCCAAACTGGTACTGGCCGCCCGAGTCGACACCGTCGTCCAGTCCGGTAGAGGTGGCGACGCGATAGGTCTTGCTCGAGTTGTCGACCGTCAGCCAGACATTTAACCATTCCGCATTGGCAACAGATCCGACATTTACATCACCCGAACCATCGCTATACGCACGTAGTTGTGAGTTGTTGGTGTCGCCGAAGATCGACAGCAGTACTGCATATTCGTTCCAGGGTGAGTCGATATCATTTCCCGGTGCCGTGCCGGTGCTCGCCGCCTGGTCGGTCAGCCCGAAGATTGTGTCAATCGTCCCGGTGCCGGAACGACGTACGCGGAAGAAGTAAGTGCCCGTATCACCATGGGGCAGGGAGGAGTCGTCGTCGAAGGCACTGCTGAGGCTGGTGACGGCGCCACGCCATGTGCTTGTGGACTGATTGACTCCCAGCACCTGCAACGCCTGGTTGCGATTGCCTTCAACGATGCTGGCATTGGAGGTGCCGTCTTGTACGCCAGTCCACACGTTGCCGGTCGTATTCGGAGTAGCACCGATCTGACCAGTGGCGTATGACTCGAAGTTATCGAGCAGCTGGTGTCCACTGGAAAAGCCGATAGGAAGGCCGGCACCACCTACGCGAATCGTGGCACCACTCTCGGCAGTAAGGCTCCCACGGACAAGTCCATCTCCCACCAGGGCCGCGCCGCTGGCGACCGTGGTGAGTCCCGTTCCAGTCGATCCCGACAAGGCGAGTGTTCCACTTTGCACGTTCGTAGCCCCGGAGTAGTCGTTGCTCGGGCTGGCCAGCATGACCGTGAAACCAGCGGATTTGAGGTTTAGGCTCCCGCTGCCAGCGATGGGCGACAGAAGCTTAATGTTCCCTTGTGCGGCATCAATGGTTGGACTACCCGAGAGCGTCATCGAGCCATCAAGCTGAAATAGATCGCCGGCACCGCTGGCGTGGCGTACGTAGCCGCCGTCGAGCACCAGGTTGTTGATCGTCGTCACGGCCGCGCTGCCGCCCCCTTTGAACAATAAGCCACCGTCGATGCCGTCGGTGTTATTGACCACCAGCGAATCACCAGCAAACGTAAAGCTGCTGGAGCTTGCAGGTGTGCGAAGCAAATAATCATCCGTGGAGTAGGTAGCACCGGCGTGAGCGAAGTAGTCATCGCTCCAGCGATCCATGTAATTGAAGCCCGACGTGCCGAACGGATCATCAGCCGTCAGCGCCACACTAGTTACAGAGGAGGGGTGGGACGAGGGGCCGATGCCCAGGTCGGCCCGCATGGCGTACACAATGGCCACCTGACGCTGTTTGTTGAGTTCACTTCCTTCGCTGTCGTAGTTCAGCCCGTACGGCCAGAAGTGTTGCGTGTCGCCTCGGACCGCGGCGCCCTCGCCATCGAACTGCTGCACCAGCTGACTGGCAATCGCGCCCTGCCAGACACCGCCGGACATCATGCCCGAACCGGTTCCATTCCAGCCTCCCGAACTCCAGTTTGGTAGCCCCAGGAAATGGGCCATCTCGTGCATCATGACGCGTTCGGCCGGCCAAGTTCCACCGAATCCGATGTCGCCGCCAAAACTCGCCTGCGCCGTCGGAATGCCCGCGTTGTAGTAGATATCAACGTGGCCTTGAAAATTGTTGAAGTTGCCATACGCGTTGTAGCGGTCGACGGCCGAACTAGCTGCGGCCACCGCGGCGTCGTAGCGAGCTTGATCGGGCCAACTGCCATTGACAGAGAAAGTTAGCGCAGCCGACGACTCAGTCAGCAGGGTGACGAACAGCCCGATACAGTACAATACCGCCAGGAATTGCCTCATACTCGCCTTCTAAGTCGAAAAAGTGCCGCGGAGAGAGTCAGCAACCAGAGGGCACTGGGTTCTGGAACTTCAACGGCACCTGCAAAGCTCCTTCCAACCGAGCCGACGTTTGACATCTGACCGAAGTGCACCTTCCAGGTGGCATAGTCGCCGGCATCCACCACGCTATTGGCGTCGTCCGAGCTACCAGCCGGCAGCACCGACTCCGGCGCGCCCAGGTTGTTCCGCCAGACGACGTAGTCGGCCAGATCCACAACGCCATCGCTATTGAAATCACCCGGCAGTCCCCCCAGGCAGGTCAGGATGAGTTCGGTCGCAGTACTGTTGGCGAGGGTGAATCTCGATCCGTCGGGCCCGCCGAGCATCAGGGTACCGGAGATCGCACTGGCAGATAGCAGGGTAAAGCCTTCGCCGACAGCCGGATGGAACCCCTCTTCCAATGAAATGGCGAGCACGCCATCCAGGTTGGCCGTGCCGAGCACCTCAATCGTGTCGTGCGTGTTCGCATCGAGGTCGACCTCAAGCGTAGCGCCGCCGAGCGTCAGATTGCCCTGCACGGAGAGAATCTCGCCGGCAGGCAACTCCGGAGCCAACGGATTCGTTATATCTACGCCGCTCAGATGATAGATGTTATCAACTCGAACTCGGCCGTCTTCTCGTCCCATAACGCCAAAAGCCTCGAGGTCGACGGGGTCGGTCATTCGCCCAAACTCCACATCGGAAAGAGCCAAGGTTCCCGCGTCCGTTCCGGCTGAAGTGTACACATCGAAGGTTTTCGTCGCATTGTCTACAACCAGCCATATATTCTGCCACAGACCATCGGTTAGGGGCGTAATCAGCCCGCCTGTGCCATTGTCGCCATAGACGTTCAGGTTTGTTGATCCGGGATTGCCGTTGACGTAAGGCATCACAGAGTAGTCCTGCCAGGCGTCGTTCACGTCTATCGTGGTTGTCCTAGCAGTCAGACCGATCATGGTATCAGCAAACGCGTTGCCTTCATTCATGACCTGGAAGAAATACGTAGCCGTCTGACCATCTAGCAAGCTGAAATCTCTCGCGTAGCCTTCGGCAAGACTTGTCACTCCACCACGCCAGCCGGCGCCGCCCGACGAAGGAGCACCATAGACCAACAGTGAATTGTCGCCCGAACCAGCGTTGTCGACGACTTGTGCAGCGCCGGTACCGTCGAACACGCCGTCCCACACTCCGCCAGTCACGTCTCCATTGGCATGGGCGCCGATGTTCTGATTTCTACCATTGTTATAGCCATCGAAGTCGTCGATCACTTCGCCAGCCACTTTGCTGGTCAGTCCAGCGCTGCCAACTCGAATTACGGCGCCCGATTGAGCACTCAAGTTGCCGAATACGGTACCACTGCCAGCCAGCGTCGCCCCCGCAGCAACGCTCGTCGCGCCCTGGCCGGTGGAACCACTGAAGGCGAGTGTTCCTTCAGCCACCGTTGTCGTGCCGCTGTAAGAGTTGTTTCCCGTTAGTGTCCAGATTCCAGTGCCAGTCTTCGTAATAGTCAGCGAGGTTCGGGGCCCGTTCAGGATGTCGCCACGGATCACTCCGTCGCCCGCGCCATCGAGCGTGATATTTCGATTGCCCATATCCGTACCTGCGGTGAGGGCCACGCCACCCGACAGGGTGAGTTGCCCCGCTTCAGAGCGAAGCAGATACGTGGAGCCCCCGAATTCTACGTTCAAGGTGCCGGAGATCGTGTTGTTTCCACTTTTGTTTACGATGGCTGGGCTCGAGTTGGTGCGTCCACGAAAGGCAATGTTATTTGAAACCAACGCGTTATTCTCCAACTCGATGCGGGCCGTCGTTGCATTGCCGGCTTCGCCGATGACGACCGTTCCTCCAACACCAAAAGCGTTTTGACCACGTGCTCGCGCGATGCCCTGGTCCTGCCCTGTGCCGATATAAGTATCAGCGGTGTAACTATTGCTGCCATCGAAACTGACGACGCCAGGCCCGCGAACACGCACGCTTCCACCGCCCCCGTTGACGTCGCCGGTGAGCAGAAGCGGTTGGGTCGAGTTGTTGTTGATGTCCAGCCCGCCGGCAAACTCAAGCGTTGCCAGCACCTCGTGCTCGGCAGTAGAAGTCGACGCGATATTGATCGTCGACTTCTGCGAACCATTGTTGCCAGGACCCAGGACCAAACGATCGTCGTTGAAGCCGAAGCGGTATCGGGTGTCGCCATCGAAATTCATCACGCTTAGAGTCCTTCTTCCCGACCAGTCGATTCGCTGCTCGGCCGCGCTGACGGTGTCGAACGAAGCGGCAACGCCTCCCAGGTTCGGTGAGCCGTTTGACCAGTTGGAGACGGCGTCCCACTGCACGTACTCGCTGGTTCCCGTGTAACTCCAGTTGCTGCTCGATCCAGCTTCCTGCTTCCATACGCGGACCCAATCGACCTTCGTCTCGTCACGGTGGCCAATCGGCCACTCGGTAAGGTTGGGTGTGCCCGGCCAGCCGGCCACAGCATAGTTCAGAATTAGGTACATCCGCTGCATCTGGGCGATGCTTGCGTCGTCGCCAAATTGACCGACAAGCTGGCCGTCGAAGTAGAAGCCAACCCAATCGTCTTCGCGCCACTCCATGCCAAAATTGTGGTAAGCGCCACCCAGATCTCCCGCGCCTCCAGGGTTCACCTTGCCAGCTCCCGCCGAGTTTCCTCCGCTAGTATTTCGATAATGGAACGCCGTATGGTATTCGTCCTGGCTATAGCCACTGCCAGCGGCCGTGTCGATCGGGTACTCCATGATGTCCGCTTCGGGAGGCCAGCCATCGTACAAGCCCCAGAACGCGGGCCACGAGCCGGGAGTATCGGGTAGCAAGATCCGAGCTTCGATATAGCCGCCGTTGAAGTAGTTTTTCTGATAGGTGGAGATCATCCCGCCGGCAAAGGGCTCCGCACCACCTTCGCTAACCCTCGTGGCGGTGAGCGTAAGTGCACCGTCGTCGACGGTGGCCAGATCCTGGCGGATCTGAGTCGGTGCGGCCGATGACATGCCCCATTCTGGATAACCATTGTGCCATTTGGTTCCATCCAGCGCGCTGCCGCCAAACTCGTCGCCCCATTGGTACTGCCAGGTGCCGCTGGGCAGCTGGGCACTGGCATGGGGCGTAACGACAGCGGAACATGACGCTAACAACGCAGCGAAAAGCACTGCTCTTGAAAGTGGGGGAAGAAATCTCACGGGGCGATCAGTCATCGCAATACCAAGCCCAACACGACGGGTGCAAATGTCCGCGGCCCGGCCGAAGCCAGTGCGTTCGACGCGACCCACCACTAGCCGGTTAGCGACACGGACCTGCCGACACCATTTCGACAAATTGAGCATGGGGTTTCGGGAAGTTTGCATCAATCTCGCAGGAGATAGCCACCCCGACCCCGACGAGGTCATCAGAGGCTTCCTGGGGATCTCGAACGGGAACCAGGGATATAGGGAGGTTCTACGATTAAGCGAATGCTGACAGATCGCCGTGTTTCGTCGTTGAAATTCGGCCCCTGGAGAGCGCAGAGTGCGCTGCGGCCAGCCGCAGCGCACTGTTCCGATTGGACGAGAAAGGGATCCGCCTATACTAACCATCGTACCTGGAGGCGTATTTTGTTGCGCGCGAAGGACTAAGATATTGTGGTTTTTTCGCGCAAAACCGGACGGCCCAGTTACGAAAGCCTATGAGTGGTTGCGAATTTCAATTCAGCACGGCCGGGCGGCCTTTCGTATCGGACGCCACGGTCGATGCACCCGATCGCTCTGTAAGCTTGTCTAACGGCAGTCGCAACACGGTGAGACAATGATTCAGGACTCGGACCAACAACGACATGACGAGTTCCTGCGGTTGTTCTCGCGGCACTCCCGTCGCATTTACAACTTCATTTTCACGCTCGTGATGTCGCACGCCGACGCTGAAGAGATATTCCAGGACACGTGCGTGCTGCTGTGGAAGAAGTTCGACTCGTATGATCCGCAGGGAAACTTCCCGGCCTGGGCATGCAAGATGGCCACGTACGAGGTACTGCAATTGCGTCGCAAGAGCAAACGGCTGCTGCTCGTGGGCGATGAGACCTTAAAGGTGCTGGCTGACCAGGCCATTGCTCATTCCGATTCGCTCGATGCCCGCCAGCATGCCCTGGAACATTGCGTCGAGAAGCTGCCCGATCATGACAAGGCGCTCATCGAACAACGGTACCGCCAGCAACTGACTCCGAAGGAAATGGCGGCATCGCTTTCCAGATCGGTGTACTCAGTCTACCGAGCGTTGACGCGAGTTCACTCGGCCCTGATGAAATGCGTTACCCTACAAGTGGCAGATGAGAAGTGAAAATGGACTCACAAGAACTACAACGAGAACTGTCCGACTTGGTGCTTGCCATTGTGGCTGGTGAAGCAACGGCCGACCAGCGGAGCCGCCTGGAACACCTGATTCAAAGTGATCAGGCACTCGCCTTGCACGTGGTACAACTTCTGCATCAGGAGGCCTGGCTTGGGCAGCAATATGTGGAAGACCACGGGAAAGAGAACCTGGATACGTTGCTGAGCAACATCAGGCCGGTCGTTAAAGACGGCTCATCTGCCCCAGACTCGCCGATGGCTCCAACCATCGCACCCAGCACGGTTGGATCTTCGACTGTACACCCTCGAAACTGGGGAAGTCGCTTGGGCTGGTTGGCAGCCGCTGTTCTGCTGAGCGCCGGTGCCATTGGGGGCAGTTTGCTTACCCGCTGGGTCGATCAATCGCGGGGCAACTCTAATCGCGTCGCGGTAGCGAAAGATACAACCCCCTCGGCGATTGCTGAGTCGCCCTATGTAGCGAAGTTTGTGCAGGACACGGCCTGCATCTGGGAGCCCGGTGGTGCCACCCCCAAGGTGGGCGCCGGCAACCTTCACGCGGGAGAAAGTTTCAACCTGATGGAAGGGCTCGCCGAGATCGAGCTGAACTTTGCTACTGCTGGAAATGCCACCCTGGCGATGGAGGGCCCGGCCCGTATGATGCTCACTTCCGATGGCAGGCCCAGCCTCACGCAGGGCAGGTTCACCTCGCGGATCTATCCACGAGAGGACCGGGTGGCTTTTGACATGCCTTTCGGACGTGTGCGAGTGCTTGAAGAAACCTCACTTGGCATCGCCGTCAATGGTCTGGACGTGGAGATTCACGTCTTCACGGGCAGGGTGGCAATCGACTGCCCTTGGTTCTCGAAGCGAGGAATCACGGATAAACAGTACGTCGAGTCGGGCGAGCGCGTCCGCATATTTGTGGATGAGGATCGGATGGCCATGCAACGCGATGGGGCCAAACCTTGGGAGTTCACCACTCAATCCACAATGCTTGCCGATCTGCTGGAAGTTCCCGATGAGTACGTCGACGAGGTTTTAGAGGCATCCCCGATCGTTTACTGGCGGTTCGACGAGGTGGCCGATGGCATTGTGCGGAACCTGGCCGACGACCGCTACCACGGAGTGGTTCATGGCAGTCCAGCATGGTCCCATCAGGGAGACAACCAGGCGATCGAATTCGGCATGGATTCCACGGCCGAGGCGCAGCATTCGTACATCGAGGCGGATGCACCGCTGCAGGACGAACTTGGCAACAGCTACACCGTTGAGTGTTGGGTGAAACCAAGCCATTACCACCTGGGCTCCCTGGTCTCGTTGTTTCGCGAGCCTGGCGACCACGGGGTGCTGATCGAATTGGGAGGCACCCTGGCCACACCCTCGATCATCGAGCATGCCGGTCAGTTTCGCTTTCTGCACCGCAATCCGCCAAGCGGCGATGTCGAAGCGGGCACCTCCTGTTTTTCCGACGTGCCCTACGAAGCGCGACGGTGGGCCCACCTGGTGTCCGTAAAGGACACGGATTTTTCGAGGCTGTACGTAAACGGCAAGTTGGTTTCCGAGGTTGCCGACAGCACCCCACTTGCTGACAATCTGACGCTATTGATCGCCCAACTCGATCGTAGCCGCCAATGGAGACCGTTTATCGGCCAATTGGATGAGATAGCCGTTTACCCACAACCTCTCAAGGACGAAGAAGTGCTACGACACTACGAACTGGTCCGACCGGAGAAGGCAGAGTTGCCAGATCCGATCTGACAACCAACCCGG
>NZ_JAMXLR010000037.1 GCF_024054565.1 Aeoliella straminimaris | reverse complement strand
GAGGGGCTCAAGGCTATCTGCGGCGGTCTCTCCCGAAAAAAGAGACCGCTGCGCCCTAGGAGATCTGCTTGGAGCTGGCGGCCGATGCAACCGCCGCGCATTCCAGCGGCATGAAACTGCAAGCGGTGTCCGCCTAGATGCGACACCGCTGCACTTGCTAACTGACTCAGGACGGATACTCATCATGGCCTCGCGTGAGAGGCTGCTTTGCCCCTAAAAAGGATGAGGGTCGCACGGCGTAGTTGCGGCCCCGAACCCAGGGCCATCCTAGCGAGATTTCGCCGACATCGTGTCGGCGAGCGGGGGCTCATTGCCGCCCCCTGCACCCCGCTAGCCTTTCTCTGTGTTCCGTATGTTCATTGGACCTTTTAGCACGAGGAGAAGCCCGATGAGATTCTACGATCGGCAACACCAATTCTATTGTGGCGTGGATCTGCATACCAAGCGGATGTATCTGTGCATCCTCGACCAAGATGGGAACAAGCGGCTGCACCGAAATGTGCGAGCTAAGCCGCTTGACTTCCTGAGCGCCGTCAAGGACTTTCGCGACGATCTGGTCGTTGGCGTCGAGTGTATGTTCACGTGGTACTGGCTGGCCGATCTCTGCCAGGACGAGGGAATCGAGTTCCTCCTCGGCCACGCGCTGTACATGCGCGCCATCCATGGAGGCAAGAAGAAGGACGACAAGCTCGACAGCGAGAAGATCGCTCGCCTCATCCGCGGCGGAACGTTTCCCTTGAGCTACGTCTATCCCCGTGAGATGCGAGCCGCCCGCGACTTGGTCCGACGCAGGATGTTTCTTGTGCGACGCCGTAGCGAACTCTTGCAACATGTGCAGTTGGTCAACCAGCAGTACAACTATGAAGCGTTCGAGAAGACGTTGAAGTATCCAGGAAACCGCGACGTGCTCGATCGTTTTGAAGAAGACAGCGCGCGTATGACCGTGGAGGCCGACCTGCTGATGGTCGGTCATTACGATCGACTACTGAAGCAACTGGAGGCCAACTTGCTGCGCCAGGCCATTCGCCACGACCCCCAGTCGTGCTCGTTACTGCGAACGATTCCTGGCATCGGCAAGATTCTCTCCCTGGTGCTGCTGTACGAGATCCACACGATCGACCGATTTCCTAGCGTCGGAGACTTTCTGTCGTACGCCAGGCTGGTGACGCCGAAGCAAACCAGCGCCGGCAAGGTCACCGGGCAGGGCGGCGCCAAGATCGGCAACTCTCATCTGAAGTGGGCCTTCTCCGAGGCCGTGCTTTGGATGCTCCGTTACTGCGATGAGGCCAAAGCGTTTCTCAAGCGTAAGGAGAAGAAGCACGGCAAGTCGCGGGCCATGACGATGCTCTCGCGTAAGATCGCCCGGGCGGTGTTTTACATACTCAAGCGAAAGGAACCCTTTGATGCGGTAGCGTTCTTTGCCAGCTGACGCGGGGCCGGCGGTGGAGCCCGAAGGACGAACTCAGGTCTGGCGATGGGCGTTGCTCAAGAAACGCCCTACTCAGAACCTGCCCGGTCGGATTGGACCGCCGTCGGCGCCCGCACTGACTTCGATGCGAAAGGAGACGAGGGATTGGAAACGGCGTGATTGTCCCTGGACCGAGCCCGTGACGAACTGAGACTCCCGCGCTCACGACGGTGAGGACTCGTGGGATGAACTTCCGGTATGAATGGACGGCGACCAGGGAAACGATGAGCTTCTACGGCGTGACGCACGATCGACTGTGAACAGTCGCGAAAAACAGCACTGCGCCGTTCGCGTCACAGTCTCGGCCAACTTCACGTTGTCCGGGGCCGACCGTCTGATAGGGGTATGGTGCATCCGCCGGTCTTCGCCCGGCGCGATTAAGCCACACTTGGAAGCACACGCGCAATACGCAAGCGACTTCGATCCAGAGTCTTCTCGCCAGCCCCGTTCCCGCCGGGCGTTGGCTCGCCTCTGTGGATTCCGAGTCGCTCATGATTCACCGAGGCGAGTCAAAAAAGCCAGCGAAAATTCGGGACAAGGAGACTGCTCTCTCTTGACATCCGAGGCCATATAGGGGTTCGTCCTTGGTCAAGAACACAGCCGCTCCGAGGTCTCCGAAAGTTGCCGGTTGCGATCATTTTGACAACGCTTTTCGCTTCCCCGAATTTGCTGAGAAGTCTTCCGCCGCGAGACACCACCAGCAGTTCGCCAAAGTTCCAAACCGCCTCGGATAATGCAACCGATGGCAGGGTCGATCCAAGCGAAACCGGCCTCAGCGTGTCGGACCTGTGCAGGTTAGGCGTTGGGTGATTCGGCAGACGATGGATCGACTCGGGGCACAGCCGCTGGCCGCCTGACTCTGCTGAGCGTTGTCGAACTAACTACACTCATCGTGTTGCCAAGCTGCGGTCGACGAAAACCACCGCTACGCCGGAGACGGATTCGATTTGCGGGCGGCCAAAGTAGATTTCCCAGCGAATAAAGCCAAGCAATAGATGTATTGCAATTAGATTTAGGCTTCTGCGCAGAAGACTTTGGCCGCTTTGCTAGGTGTGGTCGTCGGGGCCCTAAATCGATAGAAGTTCGACCAGATCACTTTCAACTTGTCCTCATGCGGGGCGGCACTTCAGTTGCCCAAGAGGTGTCACTCTTTCAGAAAGCCTTGCACTTTCAGCCAGTTTTTCAAGGCTTCAGGCCATGCGGATGTGCCCGGGACGCCATGTGCCAGTCCAACCCCGTGGCCTCCCTTCTGATAGATGTGTAGTTCGGTTGGCACTTTTGCTCTGCGTAGCGCCCGATAGAACGCCACACTGTTCTCCGCCGGCACACCTCGGTCTTCGTCGGTGTGGAACAGAAAAGTCGGAGGGGTGTCAGGCTTTACCTGCTTCTCCGCAGAAAGGCTTCGGACAAGCTCTGACGGTGCCTCCTTTCCGATGAGGTTCCACTGCGAACCCCGGTGTGTAAATGGTTCGCCGAAGGCGATGACAGGATAGCACAGGGCCATGAAGTCGGGTCGAGAACTCATCCGTTCGATCGGATCGTCCGAGTTAGCTATTCCGCTATCGAAGTGAGTGCCCGCCGTGGCAGCTAAGTGCCCGCCGGCCGAAAAGCCGATGATACCAATCCGGTCTGGGGCGATCTCCAACTCCGTTGCACGAGAACGCACCGTGCGTATCGCGCGTTGAGCGTCTTGAAGTGGCGCGGGGTGCATGTAGCCCGTACCACTCATCCTGTATTCGAGCACAATGCCTGCCACGCCGAAGCTGCGTAACCATTCTCCGATGTCGTGACCGGTGCTATCAATTGCCAGGTACTTGTACCCTCCGCCGGGACAAACAACGATCGCGGTGCCGGTGGCCTCTTCAGGTGGAGGCAAATAGAAAGTCAGAGTTGGTTTGTCGCTGGGAGTATCCCCTTTGGCACCCGGCGCGCCTGCAGGCCAGAGTAGTTCGCGAGTCGGCTCGTCGGCCTTCGCCAAGTTAGACATGGAGAATGCGAAGCCCAGGACGTAAACCACGAGAATATGGAGGTGGCTGCAGTGGTATCGGATCATTGCAGCTCTCTCAAGACTTCAGGGGCCAATACACCGAGGGAGAAGAGCGAGTCGACGGAGTCCTCCCAAGCCCCACGGGGAGCCGTCGAAGTATGTGAACTGAGTTCGACAGTGTCTCGATCGGGAGGACTTGCGGGAGTGCGTGTATATTCGCTATCGCTAGTGGACTGTGAGTAGCCAGCGGTTTGGAGCGTCTCGAGCTTGGCGAGAGTTATCTGTTTCGTCGCCACCAGGTTCGAAGTTCGCCTTATGGCCGCCGTTTTTGCAGAGTATACGGAGTCCAGGCCAACTGCACCAAACACGCCATCCAAGATGTGAGTTTTCGGCGAGACATCTTCCACAACTCTGTTGACTACTGGTGCCGTGTGCAAGGGCGTCGCGTACGCAGTATCGAGAAATGCTGTGGACAGGCTCTTGCCAAACTGACGTTTCCAGACCTGATAGTCGGATGCGTCCGTTACACCGTCTCCATTTCCATCCGCAAGTGAGAAGGAGGCAGTAGTGGATCCGAGAGCATTCCGCCAAATGGTATAGTCCGCCAAGCCCACCGTCGAGTCACGGTTGTAGTCGCCCGGGAGTGCGGGTATCCCTGAGTCCTGGAATCGGACGACGCCAGCGGTCGGCGCGGTCCCATCGGGCGTTTGATACTCGAATCGCAACTCGGCCGATTCCAGCGCATTGGAAACCTCTCCGAGGTAGATCAGCTGCCCAGCGGCGAGTGTCACTTGGTTGCCGTCAGTCGACTCGCCAAGTCGGTGCCCCGTGACGTCGGACTCGTGCCAAACTTGGCCATTGTATTTCTGATCGGTGAGACTGATCCAAGCTGTGGGAAGCAGCGACGCAGCCGTATCGGAGATGACGTAACCGTTGAACGAGATCGGCTCGTCTGCACTGTTCAGCAGCACAGCTGCCCCGTTCGTCGGGTCGACGATGAGTTCTAAGCCAACCGGTTGAGCCTGTTGATAATTGTCGCCTGTGAGCGCCACGAAGTCCACATAACCAGCAAAGCTGGCTCCGCTGTTCTCGATGTATATTGTGGCGCTAGATGAGTTCGGACCGGTAACAAAGGAAAAACTATCCGAGGGCGTTTTCCAATCGACGCCCCCAATCTTAATGGAGGTTGTACTGCCGGTAGCATTGTAGTCGCTGACCCCAAGTGTAATGCTATCTTGGATGCCGCTGTTGAGTAGCCTCAGTCGGTCGAACTTGCCACTTGCACCACCGCTACCCAGAAACTGGACATAGAGATCGTGGACGCCTGTGACCGACGTAATATCGTCGCGGGACATGTACCATAGAAAATCGTGCGCAGGTACGTTGACGGTGCCGATCAGCTGGCCGGAATTTGGCGCGTCCAGCCAGAACGCGACTAACAGGCTGCTGTTGTTGTTGGCGCCAAGTTCGATGGTGTCGTAGAGCGGAACATTGTCGCCAAAGTCGACGTCGTCGAATCGAAGCCATTCACCGTAGTCTATATCGCCAATGTAAGTCTCTGTGCGATGAGTGCCTGTGGTGAAGCTACCAAACGCAGCGTCGTACTCCTCCAGTTGCAAGTCGCGCGCGAATCGGGTCTGTGCCGACACCTTGTACGTGGTGTTCGGCACTAATCCGTCGATGGTTTGCTCAACTCTATCGCCAGGCTGGAGTTCGAGCGAATAGTTGCCGAACAAGGCAAGACCATCGCGATGATAGTACCATGCGTTGCCCAGATAGGTCTCCGGATCGCCTGCAGTGACGGTCCATCCGCTGAGGTCTGCCTCGAAACCGGAATTAAGCACTCTATTGCTGTAAGCGACGGGTTGCCAGTCGTACGGTGGCGTCGGTGGATCGGCGAAGTTATGGCCGTATTCCCACATTGGCTGGCCCAACTCGAGTGCTCCCGCGTCGGGCGCAACGCCGCTAAAGCCATCCGTAACTCCCGGTATTTCCCGGCCAAGATCTATGGCGCCGGAGCTGCCGACCAGCCGAAAATCACCAGCGGCAGCGTTGACGAAGTTCGACGCGCTACTCGTGAAATAGTTGTTACTGATATCAACGGGGTCGGAGATCGACGAGAACGGCGTGGCAAAAGATGAGATGATGTTGTTGTAGAAGCGGGTGCCTGGCGCGGCATCGATGGTCGCGGGCCATAGGTAGGAAGTAATGTTGCCGTTGTTAAAGTGAGTGTTGTTGAACCACAGGACATGGCTCGGCGGAATGTAGATATTGCCACCTCGACTGGTGTTGTACGTTATGTTGTGATGGACTGCCACATCGGAGGAGTAGTGGTCGAAGTAGATGGTCCACGCCCCAGTATTTGAGATGTCGTGAATCACGTTGTGATGGATGATTGCATTGCCCAACGAACTGTTGGCAAAGTAGATCGCTGCGAGGTCGTCGGAGATACGGCCTACTTCGGAGATGTCGTTGTACTGGATTAAAGATCGAACGCCTCCAAACCCACCAATTGCGCCACGACCAACTTCGGTAATGGTGTTGTGGCTGATCAGCGTGTCTTCCGCGGCAATGTCTAGTCGAACCGCTCCGTAGTTCGTGTTGGCATAGCCGGTATGGTGGATGTAGTTGTTGACAATCTGGTTTCCTTTCCCAATGACATTGAAAGTGTACAACCAGATTTGCTCGAACTCGCTGTCGCGGATGATGTTGTAGTCGCCCGAGAGGTCGAGGGCCCTGTCTCCAGCAGTACCTTCAGGACCAAAGCCGCGGTCGGGAGCCACGACATGTGCCCCTTCGAGCAGGATGTGGCTGGACCCGTTCATGGCCAGGTCGCCACCCAGGAAGTTGATGCCTTTGATCTGAATGTGGTCGTGGCCATTTAGATCAAAACCTTCCTTGCGTATTTTGACCTCTACGTCGTAGTTGTCGGGATCCCCGCCGCCAGGTGCCCAGAAGTAGAGCGTGTTGGCCGCCTGATCGAAGTACCATTCTCCCGGGGCGTCGAGCGCGGCCAGATGATCGAAAATAAGGTACTTGGTGCCCTGGTTCGGGTTGTAGAAAAATGGCGAGTCCACGGTGAAGGTGCCCGTCGCGCCGTCGAAATCAAGGATTCTCCGAGTCTCAAGGGACCAGTAGGCAGTCTGAGCGTAGACAAATCCGCCGTTCCAGTAGTCATTCGGTAGACCCGCAAGCGAGCTGTCCCGGATGGTCGTGGTGGTGGCGCTGCTGATGGTGGCCCATTCGTTCTTATCCAACAGATTGACGCTGGGACCCTGATCGGACCAATGCGCTTCATGCATTAATTGGCCTTCGACGAACAAGCTCATGCTGTTACGCCCGCGGACCGACGAGCTGAAGCTCGTCTTGTAGATGTTGCCACTGTGCTGCGTCCAGCCGACAAGCGGCTCGGTGGTGCTTACTAGCACTTCCTCTCCGTTGTACGCCTCGAATACAATCGGCTCGGCTTCGGTTCCCGATCGAAGAACCTCCACCTGCTCGCGATAGACACCCTCGCGAATGTACACTGTGTCGCCAGGAGAGGCGAACAGCGCCGCACGATTGATCGTGGCAAATGGCTGTTCGAACGAACCTACCCTCTGGGTATCGCTTCCACTGTCCCCATCAACGTAATAGGTCGCTAGCAGATTACGGACCTCCAGTTTCTCGAGCGAAAGCCGCCTGGGCTTCATCTTGCCTCCTCGGGCAGCGCCACAACCGTCGCTCGGCGCACGTGTCTCCACACGAGGAAGCCAGCAGTTGCCGTCAGGCAGAAGGCCAGTGCAGCGGTTGGCGGTTCAGGAATTGTGAGGGCCTCGGAGATAGCGGGTGCCACGGCAGACGCCATCAACTGGTAGCCACCAAAGGTCCAATGAAACTGGTCCGTTTTCAATTCGAGGCGATTGACAGTTAGTCCGTACAAATCGACGGTGGGAATATGGTTTGCATCCATCACAATCTCGGCGTTCTCGTTGAACCAGATGATTGTTGGGTTGTTGACCGGGTCGAGTTGCTGAGTATCGCCGTCGACAGTCACATTGGTGGTAGTTGCCCAGATCAATCGATTGGATGCCGTCTTCAAGACATCAACATACTCTTGCATATCAGTTTGATGCTCAAGCGCAGTCGCCTGTGGACGGCCTGGCTGGAATCCATGCAGACCGGCGTCATTAAAATGAATCACATCGTAGGGACCGTAAGTATCGACGATGTCTTTCACCTGATCAGCGAGTGTGTTGGAAAGGAAGTTTGGAGTGCCGAAGTCGTCGACATTTGCCTCGCCCGCAAGCTGGTTGCGTACGCCACCGACGTAGCCGGCCATGACTGAATCACCTATCAAGAGCACTCGCGGTAGTGCGGGGTCCGGGTTTGGTGCTGGATGGAACCCGAATTGACCGCAAGCAAGATCCGAGTGATGCAAAAGTACCAGAGTCGATACACAGGTCAGCTTGAGTAGATTCAAAAATTGAGACATCGAGTTCCTCTTCACATTCCATAGACCTCACAACCCTTGCGAGCGCGTGATGATTCAAGCTCTGAGAAAACCAGCTAATTGTGGTAGGGATTGGGAGGTTGGACTCCCTAGAGATCGCCTGGATTAGCTTCAGCCTCAGCTTCGAAAGGCAAAGCGATGCCGTACTTTTCAGCAAGCGACTCGCTGAGCGTGGCGACCTCGGAGTTGTCGAGTGCTGCGTCGTAGATCATCACCTCAGCAATGTCGCCGCAGAACTGCCTTGAGGTTATGCCGTGTCTGCCGATGACTTTTCTTGAGGTGAGCTCGATAGGAGCAGGCGCGCTTGTGAACCCCACGGTTTGATTGTTGATCCAAAGCTCAGCATGATGCGTGTCGTAGTCATATACGTAAACCGCGACAAATGGCTCGCCCACCGAGGGGAGTTCTGTGATCTCCGCACGACTTGCACGGAGATCAGTTTCAACGCGTCCAGCATAGAGATGTTTGCTTCCTGCTGCGCCGACGAACCCGGTGTCTACCTCCCCGACAAATATCGGCGTTCCGGGGGGCCTGCCGCCTCCCCGATGGCCTACATACGCGTATGCGTTGACCGCAATGCGATCTGCAGAGCGGGCCGTCGCATTAATCTCTAACATATTCGGAGCGGAGAACCAGGCTGCGTTGATTTGGGGTGGGCCGTTGTAGCTTATGATCTGCGGGGCGTAGCGTGGGTCGTCAGGCTTCACTGGTGAGACACATCCCACAGACGCGACGAAAGCCACGGTCTGGCTGTTCCCCGAATGGAATGGTGTCGTGACCAAGAAGTCGTCTTGTCCATCGAAGTGCAGCACGGCGTGTCCATTAAAGCCATCTCCGACCACCCGCGGACGAGCCTCGGGAGACGCCTGCAGCGCGTTGTCCGGAATCGTATTCTCTTCGCACACCGCATCCCGCCAGACGCTCACACACTGTTGATCGTCGATCACCCAGTGCCCACAGGTCAGCCACAACAGAAGCGGCCGATTCACTGGCGGCTGGATGTCAGAGTAAGTATCATCCTCAACGTTCAGCATCTTTGCGAACGCGGCCTCATCGCTGACTAGCCGATGATATTGCTCGGAGTCGGGGCCGAAGCTGATCGCGTTGTTGGTGGTGACGAACAGGGACTCACCAACAATTTCGCCAGCGATGTTTCGCGAACGAGCGACAACTTCACCCGAAAATACGTGCACCTGGCTGGCACCCGACTTCTCGACACTCACTCCAAATTCGGTCCCAAGGTCGATGACCTCAGAAGTGGGCGTAACGACTGCGAAGCCAGTCGCCGACTTGGGCACCACTGCTGAGACGCGCCCCAGGCTCAGGTCCATCGCATTTTCACGCAAGGTGAATTGCGCGGGTCCCTCCACGATGGAAAGCACCCCGGTCTCGAAGCATAGCTGAACTGCTCCGCTAACTAAGTTCAGTTCTTGTCCAACCACAAACAGATGTCCGCTGGCATAGCTCGCCGTAGTTGTGTCCCAAACACAATCTCTTGTCTCGCTCAGGGTAGCTGCAAACACAGGCTTCCCCTCGCCCTTTCCAGCGTCAACGTCCCTATTGGTTACCCCCGTTCCCTGAGGCTCCACCGGCTCGTTCCATCGATAAGCGACCGCTAACAGCAGGCTGCACGCAATGGCAACCGCCAGGCCTCGTCGATACCACGCCGTACGAGCTGGCGTCTGGGGACTCGAGATCTCGCGCCCATCCGTTAGCCCCATTGCATACTGGGCTTGTTCAACACGAATAACCTGCCGAATGTCGATTTCGATACAAAGCAGCTCGACTAGCTTGTCGGCATTTGCCTCATCAGCAGCCACCCATTTCGACAGCTTACGAGCGTCCTCCTCGTTTAGTCGATCGTGATCGCTGAAGAAGTTATGAATAAAGCTGTCCATGCTACAAACCACTCCTTTTATCCATTGCCAGGCGACGTTTCACGCAGGCTGCCAAGTCTGTTCGGATGCGATGCAACGCGCAAGAGATCGCATTGGCCGTTGCCCCTAGTCGAGTGGCTATTTCCTGAACCTCAACCTCACCTTGGTAGCGCATTTCAAGCAAAGCCCGTTTTTGCGAATCCAGTGTCCCCAGACATAGCTCCAATGCTCGCAGGCGGTCTTGCCGGGGAGGCTCACGTCGCTCATACGCCGCGCCTAGCGCCTCGAGGGCCTCTTCATCGAAGATCACCCCATTCCGCTTTGCGGAGCGGAAGTGTTGCTTCATCACCCGCTTCGAAATCCCGATCGCCCAACCTTCGAAGGGTAGGTCACGATTGTATTGGTCAAACTTTGCAGCCACGACGCTGGCGACCTCCTGCAAGACATCTTCGGCAAGGTGCTCATCGCGGACTGATGCTCGGATAAACACTTGGAGCGATGGCTGCACTCTCAACCATAGCCGAGAGAGTTCCTGCATGCTATCAAGCGAACTCGACTGGCTGGTATCGGGGGGATTGTCCACGTCAACTCCACGGTTGTGAGCCAGTTCGAGGCAATCGTGGTAATGCCCCGTTCAGGTTTCCTGCCAACCTCTGCCGCTTGGTCGAACCGCTCGCAAGTCGGACTTGCGTTATACCGAATCGCGGACGACTTGTCGGCCTGCGATCCAGTATTGTCACTGAACGAGATTGTCGATCGGATATACCACGGCTAACTGTATTGAGAGCGGAAAGGCAAATCTGTCTGGCTTTTTTTGGATTTTCCGCAAGTACTAGCAAAGAAAAGCTATAAAGAATTCTGCTCGCAGCAACTTTGCAGCTCTGGCTTTACCGGCTCCTCAACCGCGCGTTCACGGCAACCCACCGTTTCTTGGATGAGGCAAAGGGGCATGCACAGCATTGCGGGTGGATCGTCGAGAAACTTTGACTTTTTCTGAAAGATCGGGCCGCCACATCCCAATGCACATAGGCGGTGTCTTCGGTGTCTCATCTGGTACTTCATCGTCGATCCGGGTGCACTCTACGATTCTTCTGTCTAGAAGGGATACTTACATGGTTCGGGCTACTCGGTCTGCATTTACCTTGGTCGAGCTACTGGTCGTTATTGCCATCATTGGCATTTTGGTGGCTCTTCTACTGCCAGCAGTACAGGCCGCGCGAGAAGCGGCGCGGCGATCACAGTGTCAGAACAATCTGAAGCAAAATGGGCTAGCAGCACTCAACTTTGAATCGGCTCGCGGGCACTTCCCTTCGGGCAGCGAGACCATCTTCCCTGAGCACTGCTCTAGTACCGGTGATTGTCGCGGTACTAGTTACGCTGTGCAAATGCTCCCCTATATGGAACAGGGTGTCATCCCGGACATCTTCGATTTCGATCAAGAGGGCGGAACACTCTCTTTGTGGGCTAATTCGGGTGACATCCTCGAGAACACGGAACTAAGCGTCTTCCGCTGTCCCAGCTTCTTCGATGACGTCAACCCGCCCGCCAGAAAAGACTACTTCGCAATCTGCGGCGGACGTTATCCCGAGGGGCCAGGCAACTCCGGAGAGGTGTTTTACGATGGCGTCTATTATCTGAACTCGAGAACCCGGATTAGCAAGATCACCGACGGGACTTCGAACACGATGGCGATCGGTGAAGCCATTCACTACGTGCTGCGCGGTTGGGGGCCAGGCAGCATGAAGCCTAGAGAGGGGGGACCTTCGCTTTGGTTCCTAGGAGGTAATTGCCAGGGCAATAGCGACAGGACCGATTGCTTTGGACTTACCGATTTCCACGGCCGCAGTCTACGCAACACAAAGCTTCCGATGAACTCTAAATTGCCCATCCTGAGGCACGAAAACGCAAATGACACCCCAATGGGCAGCGCCCACACGGGAGGCGCACAGTTTGCCTATTGCGATGGGCATGTCGATTTCCTGCAGGACGACATCGACATGGATGTCTATCAGGCACTGTCGACCCGAGCCGGAGGCGAAATCATTAATGAATTATAGATTGCAGAACGTCTCACGCTACTCACATCTGTTTTTGCGAGACATTGCCGTCATTACTGTTGCGATCACACTCCTGGCAGCCTCAGGCTGCGGCAGTGGCAGTTCTGCCGTGTCTGTCCGTGGGAAAGTCTCGCGAGACGGCAATCCGGTGACCGTCGGTCAGGTGATGTTTCATCCTTCCGAAGGTCGGGCGGCGCTCGGCGTTATTGATTCGGACGGGTCGTACGAAATGGAAGAAGTTCTGCCAGGTACCTATGTGGTAACTATCGAGTCGTACGAGGCCCTCGGCGACAAGCCGCAGTCGGGCTCGCTGGAAGATGAAATGCGAAATGGCATGGGGGGTGGCTCAGGACCACCCAAGATTGTGTGGCATCTGCCACAGGCGTTTGCGTCGAAAGACTCGACCACACTGAGTGCGGATGTCGAGTCCGGCAAGCCAAACGAAATCAACTTTGAACTGTAACAAATGCCTAGTGGCTGCTTTTCCACCGCTTAACTAATTTCTACTCTGAATTTCTCACCGTAGGAGATCACAGATGATTTATTGTCGAGCCTTAGAGACCCGAACAACTGTGCTTACATTGCTGGTTTTGCTGGCCGGGATCGGGGCTCCCGCCAACAGCCATGCACAGTTCGCGGAATGGACCGGCGCAACCGACAGCGACTGGAACACCGCCTCGAACTGGGTGAGCGCTATTCCAGTCGATTTTGACAGCGTGCTGATCGGCGTCAACTCGGCGGTTACGAATACCACAATCGATCTGGGCGGAACTACCTCGGCCAATCTGTACGGCGATCCTACTGTATTTAATAAGTACGGGTATTCCGATGCCTACATGGATGGGCGGGTTACGCCGCTACGTTTCGGAAACGTCGGAGGAGAGACCGAATATACGATTCAAAACGGCACCATCTTCACGGATGTCAGCGACAGTCTAGTATGGATTGGTGACGATCTAACCGTCAACTGGAATGTGAACAGTACCGGGTCCGGCGCGTTCATGCAGGTTGGAGCAAACTCGACGCTCAACATCGGACCAGGGGTGACATCAGAAGGAAGATTCTCCGTATACAACGGCGGTGCGAACGACACCTTGGCCACCGTCAATCTCAATGCGGAAAACTACGCAGTGAACCAACCTTGGATTATTGGTTCCGGCAACGCCGGCACCTCGTCTACTCTGCGTGCGGGTAAAAGCCTTGATCTGAATATCAACGCCGACCAAACCATCGGACAGTATATCATCGTGGGTCATACCTATGGCGAGGCGCTTTCAACAGTGATCATCCGCAACGGCGCCGAGGTTGTATGCACCAGCGGCGTGAACGTCGGTAACACGACCTATACGGACCCTCTGCTGACAGGATTTGAGGCGAAAATTCAAATTGGCGACGAAACATCGACTGGGTACTTGCAAGCGCACGGATTCCGGTTGCAGCTGGGGGGTGGCTCTTGGTCAGCAGGTTTCGGTTCTACCGGAATCGTCGACATTGTAAATGGCGAACTATTTTTAGACGATGGCAGCACGGTACCGCTTGGATTTGGTCGGTTTGAGCCGCAAGAAAAATCCACGGGTGTAATTAATGTGTACGCAAATGGCTTGCTTCGCACTCGCTCCAATTTTGAGGAACGAGTCATTGCAGATGCTGCGTTTACAGGGACCGGCATCATGAACTTCGACGGAGGAACTTTGCAGGTGGACGATGGAGGTGAGGTCGATGAGTTATCAAATCTAATCGGCGCCGGCGTGGAAGTAAACATCATGGATGGCGGCATGGTGTTCCAAATCAGTGCACCGAGTGCTGGCGTAACTCCAGGTGATTTCAACGGTGACACGACCGTCAACATTGCCGACTACACCGTATGGCGTAACAACCTCGGTGCTGACGAGTCCGAACTGTTTGCGGGCACAGGTGACAATTCAACCGTCGTCGACACCGGCGACTATGACTTGTGGAAGATGCACTTCGGTGAGACCGGCGGGGGTGCTGAGATAGTGGGGAGTGCCACGATCCAGGCCCCATTATTGGGCACGGGGACCGGTGGTCTAACCGTCCAAGGCGGGGGTGAATTGATCCTGAACGGCGCGAATACTTACGTCGGCGATACTATCATCGACGGGAGTACTCTGAGCATCGCTATTGCTTCCCTGGCCGACGGAGCCGATGTCGAGCTGCTGGGCGATGCGATTCTCGACCTCTCATTCGGTGGCACCGACACTGTCGATCAACTGCTGTTCGACGGTGTGGCCCAAGCCACGGGCACTTGGGGTGCACTTGGGTCGGGCGCCGACTTCGAAGACGCCCGCATCACCGGCAGCGGATTACTAATGGTAACCACCGCCGCGAACAGCCTGGCCTCGGTCACGGCGGTGCCTGAACCATCTACGGCAATCGGTGCGATTGTGCTGGCAGTCTCGCTGGTTGGATTTGGTCTGCGACGGCCCCAATGATTCACGAGTATGGGCAGCTCCCAGTCGCGGCAGTCGCCGGTGAGCATCCTCTGCTGCCGGCGACCGCGACTGGGGCAATAAATCGTTAAACAGGCGCAGTAGTACAAAGTAGGAGAGGCCTACCCGACTAGGCGACTGCCTTGAGTAACAACTCTTATGGGCTTCGTCCTGCGTCTGGTGGATCCACGAAAGGCTCGAATTGAGGTGATAGTAAACCGGACAGCTTTCTGCATCGCCGTATGTTGCGTGTGCCTGGCAGGCGAATTGCAAGCCCAGCAGAATAGGAATCAGGAGCCCACCGAGCTATCCAAGCCGGGACCGGGACAGAGTAGTACTGAGAGCAGTATCGATCGTCAGTACCAAGAATGGGTGGCGCGTCTGTCGCCCGAGCAACAGGCTTGGGAATTGGTACTGCAAGCCGAGCTGGGCACCTTCTATCTACCTCGCCACAAGAGCGACAAGGTCGCGGGCATATCGAATGCATGGGACTTCGTTGAAGACGATCCGGCCCTTCCCCGAATTCTTCTCATAGGCGACTCGATCTCGAGAGCCTACACGCTGACCGTGCGTGAGAAGCTAGCAGGGCGTGCCAACGTGCACCGCGCGCCCGCCAATTGCGGTCCCGTTAGCACCGGACTGGCGAAGCTGGATGTATGGTTAGGCGATGGTCAATGGGACGTGATTCACTTCAACTTCGGCATCCACAATCGGAACACGCCTGTCGACGAGTATTCGCAGCAGTTGGATCAGTTGGTTAGCCGCTTGAAGGAAACCGAGGCGTTGTTAGTATGGGCCACCACAACACCGATCCCTGATGACCCAGCGAACGGGATGAAGAACGGCTCCATTGTTTCGCTAAACGCCGCCGCAGCCAGGATTATGGCGAAGCATGACGTGAAAATCGACGATTTATACACGGCTATGGCTCCGCAGGTCGATTCGCTTCGACTGCCAAACGACGTGCACTACACCGAAGAGGGCAACGCATTGCTCGGGCGTTGCGTGTCAAAATACCTGCTACAGCTACCAGAGCTCGACGTCGACCAAGAATCTAGGGAGCCGGGTAGTACGTCCCAGACAGTGGAGAAGGACAAACGCCACCACTCCGTCAGCTCGCCGTGGGGGCTTAAGCTTGGCAAACCGAACGATACAGACCTTCCTCGAGTGCTTCTGATCGGCGATTCGATCATGAATGGATACCGTCATCAAGTAGCTTCAGAGCTTTCTGAGGAAGCGATAGTCGACGCTTGGGTAAACCCCCATTTCCAGTCAGAGAAGCTGAATGGACTCCTAAAGGATGTATTGAGTGGCAGAGAATACGAAGTAGTGCATTTCAATGTTGGACTGCATGGCTGGCAGGAGGGACGTATCGAGCCGGTCGACTTCAAACCTCTGACGCGCAGCTTGGTCGAAGTGATTCGAGAGAAACAGCCTAAAGCAAAACTGATCTGGGCCAGTAGCACCCCAATTACCGTTAAGGGCAAGCCCCTCGAGCTGGATCCAGTGGCCACTCCCAGAATCGTCCAGCACAACCGCCTGGCTGCAGAAGTAATGGTGGCAATGGGCGTCCCAATCAATGATTTCTATGGATTGCTTGCGGACAAGCTCCACCTCGCTCGGGGCGACATGTACCACTGGAATCGTCCTGCCTACAAGATGCTGGGCGACAAAGCGACACGGGCCATCCGTACGGCACTCGCCCAGCATCACCGCCAAGAAGTGTTGCCATCTCTCTCAGGCAACTAGAGTCAATCCATTCTTCGGCGGATGATTACCCTCGCATCGCCAATGCGTTTGCGTGAGGGGTAACGAAGAGGTGTGATTGCAGAGAGATGTGTAGATGAGTATTGCAAGCTTGGAGTTGTCGCAGCTTCACGTCAAGAGGCTACCGAGTGTCAGCACGCCTAAGGACAGAGCTGCCATCTTCGTAGGGCTGCTTCGGAAGAGCGACCGTCAGCTGGCTGCGTATGTTCACGCTTCGTTAGCCAACTGGAGTGATGCCGAGGACGTGCTGCAGCAGGTGAGAGCAAGCTTGTGGGAGCGATTCGATCGATTTGAGCTGGGAACCGATTTCAATGCTTGGGCATTCACGACTGCCCGGTACGCCATCCTAAATCATTTGTCCAACAAGTCACGAGATGGGCTTCAGCTTAAGCCGGAATTATTGGAGTCGCTTGCCGTTGATATGGCTCCCTTCCCGGCAGTGTGTGACATTCGGCTTGAGATTATGCCACAGTGTATTTCCAAGCTCAGCGAAGGGAACCGACATCTACTGACACTGTGCTACAACAGTGACTTTACGATAAAAGAAGTGGCAACATTGCTGAATCGCTCCACCAACGCAGTTTATCTGGCCGTGTCACGTGTGCGCCGCTGGCTCCGAAGATGCATTGAACACCGCCTCGCAGAAGTGCAACGAGAGGACGTGTGACCAGAACCAAAGGAGCCAAGAGTTGTTTGTGTAATACACAGCACTATACTGTCCAAGGAGGTTCATTTCATCTGCTTGTGTACCGCGAAACGAAAATCAGTAGAGACGGAGTCCGCGAGTCGGGGAGCGGTGAAGGATCGTCAGTCCAGATCGCGACGTGATCCTGGAGTGAAGTGATCTGCCATCTCTTGGACCGAGTAGCCTTCTTCCAGGAACTCCTATGCGAACCATGAGCACTAGACACCTCCCAGTATTACTGGCCTTCTCGAGTTGCTTTGCTAGTTGGTCACAAAGCCCCGCGGCAGAGTCAGCCTTCGGAAAGCGGCCGAACATCATACTCGTCATCACCGACGACCAGGGTTACTACGACCTTTCCTGCCATGGCAATCCTCACCTGTCCACTCCGAACCTGGACGAGTTGAGCACTCAGAGTCTCCGCTTCACTCGCTTCCAAGTGAGCCCAACCTGCGCTCCAACCAGGTCCGCGATCATGTCGGGGCGGGCGCCGTTCTATGTGGGGGTAACCCACACCATCAAGGAGCGGGAACGCATGAAACTCGGCGTGCCCACTTTGCCTGAAATGCTACGCGACGCCGGCTACGCCACGGCCATCTCCGGTAAGTGGCACCTGGGCGACGAGGATCGCTACCGCCCGGACAAGCGAGGGTTCGACGAGGTATTCATCCATGGTGCGGGAGGGATTGGACAGTCGTACGAAGGAAGCTGCGGCGACGCTCCGGGCAACAAGTACTTCGATCCCTACATTCTTCACAACAATAGGTTCGTGAAAACCGAGGGGTTCTGCACCGATATCTTCTTTAATCAGGCGATGGAGTGGATCGAGTCGAAGAAAGGCAAGCAGCCTTTCTTCGCGTACATCAGCACCAATGCACCGCATGCCCCCTACGTTGCCCCCGAAGCCAAAAAGAAGAAGTTCCTCGATGCAGGTTTCAACCGAGATACGGCCGGCTTTTACGGAATGATCGAGAACATCGATGACAATATGGGCCGTCTTATGACGAAGCTCGCCGAATGGGGAATCGAAGACGATACGTTGCTCATCTTCATGACGGACAATGGTCCTGCCGCGACTGCTTACAATGGCGATCACAAGGGGCGAAAGGGGAGCGTCGACGAGTGGGGCACCCGCGTATCCTGCTTCTGGCGGTGGCCTGGAGTCCTTGAACCGGGTACGGACGTAGATCGCATCGCCAATCACTACGATCTGTTGCCAACCTTCGCCGCCATCGTGGGTGGGCAGCCAAAGCAGCAGGATCAATTGCACGGCGTAAGTTTGGTGCCGCTGCTCAAAGATCCGGAAACCTCCTGGGAGGATCGTTTGCGTTTCTTCCACAAAGGCCGTTGGGCGAGGGGCCGAGCAGAACAATCCAGAAGTAATGGCTTCGCGGTTCGGAATCAACGATTTAGACTCGTCGGTCGAGACACCCTATACGATATGCAACAGGATCCTTCGCAGAAGAAGAATGTCGTCGCCGACCACCCTGAGATCGCGCAGCAGATGAACACCGCCTACGATCAGTGGTTCGATGGAGCACTCCCCAACATGGTCAATGAAAACGCCGACCTGACGGGCCAGAACACATTTCATCAGATGTTCTGGGATCAATTTGGCAAGGACGCCCCAACAGAAGCACAGTGAGAGTGTTGGAGGCATTAACAACCTGTCGCCCCGGCCGTGGCAGGTCGACACCACGGTCAACAAGGGCTGGTTCTACCTGCCGGGTATCCACGGCGTAAGAGATGTATTCGACGGTGCCGGAGACGCGGGCGGCGGTGGACCAGACCACGTCTCGCAAACCGGCGACGATCCAGTGCAACTCACCGGCGGCCAAATCATCGAAAACCTCTGCGACATCGTTAGCAAAAACGGCAACATGATGCTCAACGTCGGACCACGACCCGATGGCAGCCTGGACCAGTTGCTGTTCCGAAGGCTCCGCCCAAACTGAGGGTGGTGAGGAAGACCTCTTCCGCGACGGTATCAAATTGACGGCGCCCGCGAAGTGGGCAACTGGGCGTCAGACTGGCTCTACTCAATCGACCCATGAGGGCGTGTCCTGTGCGCGGAAATTATCTGCTGAGGTCGAAATCACCGCCCGCAGATACAAGCTTTGCTACGGCGCAGCGG
>NZ_JAMXLR010000036.1 GCF_024054565.1 Aeoliella straminimaris | reverse complement strand
GTGCCACTGCGCCGGACGGGTTGCTGGTGCCGGATAGCTTCTCGCCGTGCTTGAAGCCTCGAACAGATTTTCCATTGGTAGTTTTGAACAGCACCGAACCACCACCGGTTGCGCCGTTGAAAAGACTCTCGAAGTCGCGGGTCTTTCCTTCAATGGCTTCAATCTTGGCAGAGTAACCTTCAACGGCTGCCATCAGTTCGTCATACCGCTTTTGGTCGCGGGCATCCAAACTGCCGTCGCCATTGGTCAGGTTCTCGTTAATGCTCTTGGCAGTCGCCAGAGCTTCGGCACGCATTTCCATCAGTTCTTTGCGGCTCATGGTCGCTTGCATCTTTTGTGCTCCTATTGCTCGATGCGGGTTCCACCCGCGTTAATGAAGTCCTGGACAGCCTTGTCGGTCCAACGCACTAGGCGGCGGCCGATGCGGCAATCAGGTTCGGGTAGTTCCCCACGCTTCACCATCAGCTCGATGGCTCGCTCGGTAATCTGAATCTCGGCGGCCAATTGTTTCTTGGTCCACAGCCGACGGTTTTTAGCCTGCATAGTTGACGCTCCCTACGGGGTTGCTTGTGCGGTTCAACCGGCTCGCCACGATGGCCACCAGAACGGTTTGCAGCTCGTCGAACAACTCGCCAGAGCGATAGCGGTCGGCCGTCTTCGACAAGGCATCCAGCGATACCAGCGTTTCCGCCAGCTCGGCGTTGCTCCAATCGTAGAAAGGCACCTGCAACGGCTCATCCTCGATGCCCATGCCTCGGGCAGCCTGTCGGCTCCGTAGTTCACGGGTAAGCCAACGTGAAAACGTCGGGCAGTTCGCATCGAAGTGGCGGCAATCGTCCAGCAGGTTAGCTAGCTCGCTGTCGCTCAGCTTCGGCAGGTAGAACTTCGCTTGAATGTTGTTCATCGTTTCCATGCTCCAATTCTATCCGGTTAGGTTCGGGGTTCTTCGGTGCTGTTGTGTGGCACCGCACAGTTTTTACTTGAACGATGGTTTCGGGTTGAACAATGGCCTTATCGACGTACCCGCAGCGGTCACACTGGCAGCGTCGTTCGATGTACCGGCCGACGGTTCGGGAGTGCGTTGCGTTCATGCTTCCAGCAAGACAGCGGGTACATTGGCGATGCCTACTCATCGCCAGTCCCTTTCCAGCACGTTCCACTTCGGGTCTTCCGGCGATGTATGTAAGCCAAGGTCTTTCCAAAGTTTGCTGAATAGTTGGCGAGATTCGCGCTCCACCTTCAACAGCGGGTGTAGGTGAACCGCGCCCGTCGTCTTCGTGGTGGTCGTCATGCCGGTGCGCTCGACTTCGGCACGTGCGCCGTCGGCTCGGTCCAGGGCTTCTAGCGACGTCTGAAGCATCGCCAGCCGCTCGGGTGTCTTTGCACGCTTGGGCACGACGGAACGCCACAGGGCTTGCGTGCGGGCCGTCAGGTGGGCAGGTGGGTCGAATTGGTCGTCCATGTTTGGTCCTCAACATTTAATGAAAAACATCCGTTTGTGATTTGTCCCCAAAAAACACGGGCGGCTTTGTGTTCGGTCGGGAGCCTTGCACTTCCCGAAAAATACCTCCCCCCCAGCAGCCGTGCGTCACGTGCCAGGGCGACGCCAGGTTCCTCTCGGGCGATGGTTCGCTCGCAGGCGTCGGTTAGGCTGGGTGCTCGGTAGAGTCCACCCAATCAGCGAAGCCTTGCCCTGAATCGTTCCTTGAAAGGGTTGGTTTGGACACCACGGACACCAGTTCCGTATAACTCCGCGAAAGTAATTTCCCTAGAAGTAACCGGGTCTGCTGTCCGTTCTGTCCAAGTCCTATGATTTACGGTACTTTTTGAATCAGTCATTTAGGCCAATCCCCTCGTAGACGGTGCCATTCGAGCGGTACGAACTAATCCCGGGTGTGGTGTCCATCCGCTTGGCGAAGGTCTTGCCAGCAACCGGTTTTTCGCCCCGCTGGTCACACCAGTTTGAGTAGCTCTTGTAGAGTCCCTTGGCGAGCAATCCTTGGCCGAGCGTGCAGCATTCGTTGATGAACACACCAAAGCTATCCATCTCGGAACGGTAGGCGTTTGTGGCCTCCTGAACGGCTGCAGGCGGGTCCAAGCCTCGCCGCTGATAGTCCAAGTACCCGTCAACCATCCATCGCAGGATTTTTGGCCACTCGGCTTTGAGCTTGCGTGGCAGCTCGGGGTCTTGCTTCTCGGGTGGAATGACGACATCAAAAGGAACCATCTTGAGACGTCGCCAGATTCCGTTGTCGGTGCCCTTCACCATCGGTTGATGGTTCGTCACCATCAGCGCCAGGTGGCTCGGAGTAAACTGCCAGTAGTCTTCGCGCATTCGGCGAGCCCGCAGCGTATCGCCTCCAGTCAGTTCTTTGATTAAGGCCTCATCGAGTCGCTGACCGTCGCCAGTCTCGGTGATCACCACCAACCGCCTGCTGTACAAGTCGGCGATGGCTGTCGGGTGCTGCTCATGCTTGCTGGCGATGCAGAAGTCGCGTGGTGCTTTAACGGCATAGTCACCCATTGCCCCCATCGCGGTTTCGACTACCAGTGATTTGCCGTTTGCGCCCGCACCGTGGAAGATGGCCAGTAGATGCTCAACCACCTCACCAAGCACACCCAGGCCAAACAGTCGTTGGACAAACTGCACCATCGAGGTATCGCCGGCAAAGATGGTGCCCAGGGTTTCCAGCCATAGCTCAGGCGATACACTCTCGGTCGGGTAGTCGAGTCCGGTGGTCTGTGTCAGCAGATGATGGGGATCGTGCGGCAGTAAGTCGCCGGTCCGTAGGTCCACCACACCGTTTTGGCAGTTGAGCAAGTGAGGATGCCGGTTCAGTTCGTCGTGGTGAATTGCAATCTCTGGCTGCGTAGCAGCAATCTTTATCATTGACTCGAGACGGCCGTTGCTCTGGCTGGACAACGCCCACTTCGCCAGGCTGTTGCGTCGAGCGTCGTCTGGTTCGTCGCGAGCTTCGTCGAAGATTGCTCGCACCGTCGATTGGGCGAGCCTGTGAACCGCAGCGGTGTCATCGCGACGCCAGCGGCCACCCTCCCACACCAGCCACTTATTCCAGGTGCCGACGTATCGGAAGTGCATTCCGAATCGATTCACCAATCGGCGAGCGTTTCCCAAGTCCGTTTCACGTTCAGCTTCATTGATGAGCGTGCGAGTCGCTCCATTCAATCGAGACTCAGCTTGCACGGCGCGCCCTCCCTTGCGTCAAATGCTTCTCTACCGCATCTAGTCCCCGCAGCAGTTGCAGGGCGTGGTAACGGCTCACAACGTCGCTCGGGCGAACCTCACGCACCACAGCGGATGTGCGGGGCTTGGTGTCCATGAGATCCCGGTAGCACCACGGCAACCGCTCCCGGGTCAGGTCTTCGGCCACTTGCTCGCCCTGGGCGGTCCAGGTGGTCGGCGTCGCCTGGATGCGGACGTCGATGTCGTCAGGTCCGAAAACTTCGAGCCATGGGCCACGGTCGTTGTGGTGAACGAGAACGAGAACCTTTTGCCGTGTAGGCCGTGATGGTGTATCCTTACGCATAGCAGATTCTCCTTTGCCCTGGTGCGCAGGTCGCAGCGCGTGCCAGGGCTTTTTTTGTGAATCAAGAATTCCGGGCGTCGTTGACGGCTTGGAGCCAAGCACGATAGACGGACCGCTTTGTCATCCGGCGTCGTGTGGCGACGATAGAGGGTAACTTGATTCCGGCCGCACCACGACCAGCGCACCAGCGGACGATGGTGGTCGGATGGGGGCGGACGCCTGTTTCGCGTTCGGCGATGTCGGCGACGGGCTCAAGAGGCTCGTCGCTGGTCAGGTCCAAGTCAGGCAGGGAAAGCGTAGCAGGCATGAAAAAACCTCACGTTGAGTGGAAGAAAAACCAACTCAAGTGAGGTTATTCGGGTAATGTCACAGCAGCGATTTAAGCCTAGCTAATTCTGACTACTGCTCGACAAGCCTTGTATTGCAGAAGTTTTTGAACGCTAACGAACGCTGTCACAAAACTAGCTCTTGGGCTTCTGTGACAAATTCAACCGGCTGCGGATGTTTCGGACAGTGCCAGCGGACAGGCCGGTCCGCTCCACCACCGTGTTGTTGTCGATGTTCGGGTCTTTCAGAAGCATACGCTCGGCTTGCACGGTTTCAGGTTTCTTTCGTCTCCCCGGCTTCTCGCTGGTGAGACACATTCTCCGCAGGTCATCTACCAGCCAGATAACGCCGTCAATCGCCTGAGTGATTTGAACGATCGTGACATCGTGGTCCATCGACCGCTTCAAGCCTGAGTGCAGCCCCACCAGCCGCCCAATGTGGGCTAGTTGGGAGGGCTCCCGGTTGGTCTTGTCCCGAACGAACTCGTAAATCCGAGTCGACCGCTTGCAGAAGTCCTTATCGAGAAGATGGTCGCCATCCATGTTGGCGTAGTTCGTAACGTCAAACCACCAGCTCTCAATGTCTTCTTCGAACTGTTCGAATCCAGGGCGAACGTATGCCATCTAATTGCACTTTCATTTTGGAGCCGGGCGACCGACGGCTACCGTGGCGAAAGTGCAAGCCACGATGAACCGCCGGTCTGTGCGGTTAATTACTCCGCAACCCGGCGTGATGATGTTGATTTTACCCGATTAGTGCGGCAACCTCACGTCCTTTGGTGATGTCGCGCTCGGCGTAAACCTGGGTCACGTCCGCCTTGCTGTGCCCCAAGATTACCTGGGCGGCTTCGAGCCCAAAACGCTGGCGAATCGACGTTGCCGCAGTGTGTCGCACCTGATTGGGTGCCCAACGGTGCCGACGGTTCCACTCATCGAGTGCTTTACCTTCGGTGCCCTTCGGAGCGGGAAACGCACGGGCACAAGCACGTTGGATAGCTTGGCGGTAGGAGTCGACACGATACCGCTTCTGCTTTTTTGGGACGGCGATGTGCCGCTTGGGACGGAAGCAGAACTCATCCGACGGTCGAAGCAGATAGGGCGTCAAAATCTTCTGCCCCTCGGGACCGATAAACACGGTACGACGCTTGCCGTGGTGCTCTGTCTTGTGACCATCGACGTGATACTCCCACACTTCACCAGTGCGGTCGATGTCCTGGGGGCGGATGCTACAGACCTCATCAGGGCGACATCCAGTCAGTAGTTGCAGGCGGACCATATCGGCCACGATGTCGGGCATGTGGGGCAAAGTCTTGTCCACGACCGTGATGTCCACCGGTTTGACGGGCTCGGTTTCCTTCGCCACGGTGCGACCGGCTTTCAGACCGGGGAGAAGTGCTAGATTCTGGGGGACAGATGGGGGCAGAAGTTCTTCAGTTGCCGCCCAGGTGAACGCCAGCCGAACCCGACGGATGTTCTTATTGATGGTGCCACGAGTGTGGCCGGCGTCAACCATCGCCTGCCGTATGACCTTCAAGTCGCCCAGGGAGAAGTCCGCAGCAGGCAGACCGACGTGGTGGTCAGTCAGGAATTTGAGAGCACACCGAATAGCGGCGGGCTCGGTGGTCGGCTTCCCACCTTTGCGGTAGTAGCCGTCGGCGTGACGCTGGAAACGGGCGACCAACTCACCGATGGTGAGAGAGGGTTTCGGGGTAGGATTACCCCGGTTTGTGTCCGGCTTCTCGATGGGGCGACCCGCTAACAGGTCTGCCACGATGCGGGCGTAGGCGTCCCGGCTTTCGTCGGAACCGTACTTGCCGAGATAGATGGACCGTCCTTTGACCTTCACCACGGCCCGACCACTGGGCTTATGGAGCGAATAGGACGGGACTTTTGGAGGGCGTGCCATGCTGCCAACCTTTCTGGGGTACGATTACCCCGGCTTTCGGTTGCTTGCAGGCAGCACGGCTAAGAGTGCCGGTTAAGCTAAAACGCTTACGCCTAAGAGTTTACAGTAAGTGGAGGATAGCGGGCTCGAACCGCTGACCTTTTGGCTGCCAGCCAAACGCTCTCCCAACTGAGCTAATCCCCCGGATTATTCGGTCCCGGTATTTGGGAGTGGTGTTGATGACCTCTTCGGTCGCCAACCCAAGTACAGTATGTTTACGTGATCGCCCGAGATTGTCAACGCCCGCTACGGGCCCCCGATAGGCCCCGTATTTCCCTATTATTAGCCTTTTTCGCTCGAATGTCCAAGGCCTCGTCAGCTCGACACCTGAAGTCCGCCCTCAAGCTGCTCCTGGGACTGGCCATCGTGGCGTACCTGTTCTATCAGGCGAAAAGCGGCGAGAAGTTTGAAGAGATTCTGCACGAACCCAAAAATTGGCGGTTACTGACCGTTTCGTTGGGCTGCGTTGCGGCGGCCGTGCTGTGCGGATTTGTGCGATGGTATCTGTTGGTGCGGGCGGTCGACTTGCCGTTTACCCTGGGGGACGCATTTCGACTGGGATCGCTCGGCTTCGCACTGAATTTTGTTGCTCCTGGCGGAGTAGGGGGAGATCTGTTCAAGGTCGTGGCCTTGGCCCGCGAGCACTCGAATCGCAAGAGCGAGGCCGTCGCCACGGTGGTGGCCGACCGTGTCATGGGTCTGGCCGGACTGCTGATCGTCACCAGCAGTGCATTGCTGATCACCGGCTTGCCGTGGGGCAGCCACGCGACCTCCGCCATCCAGACATTGAGTTACTTTGTCCTGGCGTTCACAGCGGGGCTATTCATTGGTTTGGGACTACTCATGCTGCCAGGACCAACAGGCGAAACCATTGCCCGCACGCTCGCCAAGGTGCCGGTCGCTGGTCACTTTGTCTCCCGCTTGTTCAGTGCCTGCCACCTCATCACTAGGAAATCCCAATTCCTGTTTCCAGCCCTGGCACTCAGTGTGGTGGTTCACCTGCTGCTGGTGTTGTCGTTCTACTATGTCGCGCAAGCCCTACCGGTCGAGCATCCCTCGCTTGCCGTGCACTTCTGTATTGTGCCGTTGGCCGAGACGGCTGGTGTTTTGCCACTCACACCAGGAGGCCTAGGTACCACCGAAGCAGCTCTCAACGCGCTTTACACCGCCGTTGGTGCCAGTGGCGACGTCGGCACCTTTGTGGCATTCGGACAGAGGCTCGTCATGCTGTCGGTGGGGACTCTGGCGATCGGCTACTTCCTGCTGCAACGCAAGAACGTGGAAGCAGCACTGCATGAAGCCGAGGAAGAGTTGGAAGAGGAGGAGGAACTAGCTGACGAGGCCAGATCGACTCACGGCGAGAGCAGATTACTCTAAGGTCCGAACACAGGTTTGCCGTCGGCAATCAAGCTGCGTCCCTGCGAGTCAAAAGCTGGCACGCCGCTGGAGTCGACATCGCACTCGAACAGCTTCAGTTCGGCCAATCCCTCCGTACGAACCTGCACGCGACCATTATCGTAGAAGTTGCACCGCAGCGCTTCGACTCGCGATACTCCGCCCACGCTTAGTCCCGCACGGCCATTGGCCCGGCAGTCGACGTCCATGAGCTCGCAGTCGCGAACCAATTCATGGGCATTGATGCCATCCTGCTGAAATCCTTGAATCACCAGATCCTGGATCCGCACGTGACGAACGTTGTACAAAGTGATGCCCGTTTGCAGCAGTGTATGCCGCAACTCGTAATCCTCGGGAATCTTGTTTCCTTCGGTGCGAAAGTAAATCCGCCCATTCAGCAGAGCCCATTCGGCGGGGTCCAGTTGCGAAAACTCGTACTTGGAATAGAGAGCCGTGCGTGGCAGTGGTTTACCGCTGCTGAACAACTGCTGGTAGGTCAGTCGGCGGGGGCGCAAGGCGAACACGTTGCCTTCAACATGCTTCCACGCGCCGGGTGCGGCCGTCACCGTGCCATCCAGCACGGCACCGTTGCCATCTATCACGAAGGGCTGACCTCGCAATCCACTTTGATGCGGTCCGGTCATCGCGATCATCTCGCGATACGGCTCGCCAGTATTGGCCAACTCGATGCGATCGGCCCTGCCGGCTCGAGCCAATGCTGCGCAGATCGTTCTAACGGGACCATTTTCCGCCTGCGGTTCGGCCGATAGCCCGGTCGCCCGGTCGCTTCCTAACAGATTGTTGACGTAATAGGTCGCACTGTGTACCGGGCAGCTTGCCCCGATAACCAGCAGTAACGTGAACAGCCCAAACCATCTCGCCATGACTTCCTCGCATCCAATGGCCGCAGAGCGCACCGTGCGCTTATCGAACCTCATCGGCGAGCCTGGCTGGCAGGTTGAGCCTAAGATGTCGTCTCAGCGACTGCTAGCATGGCGACGCCGCACGAGCGAGCCTACTACAAGTGATGAGAATAGCACGGCTACCGTGGAAGGTTCGGGGATTTCAGTGGCCCCCGATAGCTCGTCCATTCCAATCTCCGACCCCAAATGATTCCGCCACACCACGTAGTCGGCAATGTCGACGGTACCATCGCCGTTGCCATCGGCAGCCAGCGAGTTGATGCTAGCGAACGACTGGTTCCAAACATCGTAGTCCAATTCATTCACCATCCGGTCACCGTTGTAGTCACCCGGCAAAGTGGAGTCGGTATCGATGCGGAAGATATCGCCGTCCCGATCCACAATGTACAAATTGCCGTAGAGATCCTCACCAAACGAAGTTGGCACGCCGATTTGGCTCACATTTGATCCCAGGGTGCTTTCGATGTTCTCGACGGTCGAATCGGGGGAAGCCGGATCGAAACTCCACAGCTGACGAGGAAAGCTGTCGCCAAAAAAGTATCGCCCGTTGACCTCTGGATCGGGGCCGCGATACACGTACCCACCCACCACCGAGTTTCCGCCGAACTCACCTTGTCCGTCCGACACGTAGTCGTACACGGGGGCCACGTAGTCCGATGGCTCTGGGCCACCTACGCTGGGTGTTTGGATGTCTCCCTCTCGCAATCTCCATCCGTAGTTTTCGCTGCCGGCGCTGTCGGCCCGCTGAAAGTCAATTTCCTCTCGTGCCCCCTGTCCCACGTCGCCAATCCAAAGGTCTCCAGTGACTCGATCGAAGCTTGCCCGCCATGGGTTGCGTAATCCATACGCCCAGATCTCGTCGAGCGTATCGACTTCGCCATCGCTGGCAAACGGATTGTCCGGGGGAATTGCGTAGTTCTCCGCGGAATCGGCGGGAAAGTCGTCACCATCCACATCAATGCGTAGCATCTTGCCCAATCGGGTGTTGAGGCTCTGTCCGCGATTGTTGGGGTCGTTTCCCGAACCTCCGTCGCCGGTAGAGATGTACAACATGCCATCGTTGGGGGAGAAACCCAGCCATCCACCATTGTGATTGTCGAAGTCTTGCGCGAAACTCAAAATAGGAACTCGGCTCGTAGCGTTGGCCACCAACTCACCATCCTGCAGCGAAGCGGTATACTCATCGACCCGAGTCCGATCCCGCCCCGGCCCTGGATCATGCGTGTAGTTCACGTAGAACTTGCCGTTCGTCTGAAAATCGGGGTGAAACGCCAGCCCTAACAACCCTTCCTCGTTGTGCCCCCGCTTCACTTGGCCTGTGATGTCCAGGAAAGTCGTCGATTGCTTGGTCCCTGTCTGGCGGTCAAAGATGCGAATTGCCCCCGACTGCTCGACGACGAACATACGATTGGGATCTCCCGGTGCGTGAGTTGCGAACGTCGGATCGCTGAATCCGGTGGCAATTCGGGTAAGCCCCGATATCTCACTTCGCGCCGACACGGCGATACATATTGCAGATAGAAATACCGGTAGGCAATTTCGATGCCCTCGTAGCATGATGCTTCCTCAGAGTTGGTTCAGCCAGCGAGTCCCTGCGCGCGGTGTACACCGCGACGAAACAGTATACCGACTTAGCAAGTCCGGTGCCGCAGGATATAATCCGTATCGCTATGCCGCAGAACTCGCAACAGATTGCCCGCGCACTTCAAACACTGCTTCGCCAGAGTCGCGGCAGGCTTTCGGGCAAATGGCTCCTCGTATTGTTCGTGCTGGCAACAGGGTATCTTCTCGCTGAGCCGATGCTGGAAGCGAGGCTGGGTATTGATCTCCCTGGTGCGCACTCTCCGGACGAAGTGGTTGCCGAACAACCAACCGTTGATTCCGCTCCTGCCAGTCAAGATGAACCAACTTCCGCCAGTCGATCTGATGCTGGACCGAACGACCTCCCCCTGGAAGACGTGCTGGAAGAGATTGGCCGCGACACCTATCAATCCCCATCCGGCTTGGTGTTTGGTCGCGGAAGCGTTGATGGCACGCGACTGGCCCACCTGATGACTCACGCCGAAGACGAGCCCAATCGACCAGGTCAACACGGCGTGTTCGATGAATCTGACCAGGCGCGACTCGTGCAACTCGTCGATCGCGCCTACGACCAAGCACTTCATAACCAGAATTCGAAACGACGAACCGAGGGCCGTCGCGAGGTGTTCACCATCGACCTGGGGCGTCGCATTGGCTATATCGGCGGGCAATCCGGTGCTCGGCGCAACCATCCTCCAGCGCACCACATCCGATTGGTCGTCGACGGGAATCGCTTCATTACCGCCTTTCCGGTAACGCCTTGAAGTCGAAGAGAACAAAAAACGTGCCACGCATATGACCAACAATCAACCGCAATTCGACTCATCGCCCAAGTTCTACGTGGGGTTCTGCCACCTCTGCGGTACCGGCCCGTTGGGCCTGCGAGTCTGTGGCGACTGCGCCGCGGTGGTTATTGTTTGCGACGAATGCGACGCGGCCTGGACTGGTGCCGAGATTGAACAACCGCCCACTACTACTGGCGTCACTACCCTGCCCTGCCCTCATTGCAATAGCGACTTGTTCGAACCTCCTGCCCATTGGGCCGATGCCGAAGAAATGCAAGCTTGCGAGTGGCTTAAGCAGGCGACGCAGCAGAATCGCTTGGTGGTCCGCAACTCAAAGGACAGTTACAACAGTCAATCGGATTAGGTGCCCCGAATCAGTAATGCTCGCTGTCTGGATCGGCCTTTCGTCCCTTGGAGTGCGTTAGCTCATTCCCAAGTCATTGACGAACGAAGCCTCCGCCACCACTTCGTTCTCCTCTACGCCCAGGTTTTGAACAATGATTGGGCGTACCTCATTGAGAATGGAGTCGAACGTTTGCAGGTGAAGTTGTTTGGACGCGACCGTCATGCCTGAGATGTGGCTGGCAAGTTCGCCGAAGGTATCCAATGCCTCGGGCGGGTGCCTTCGAAGGGCAAGGGTCGAAAGGTGCGCAGCGAAGACAAGCAGCACCGCCACGGTTATCGTCAGAGGTAATAGCGCCAAATCGATCCAGCCAGCCAACACCAATGCCAGCAGGAAGAGCGTGGCCCCACCGCCCCACAGCAATTGCTGCACAACGGTTGATCGTCTCAGAGCGGGGAGACGGATGCCATGCAAGTCGGCTAGCCTGCGCCAAAGCCGAACCCGTTCTGGGGCGGTAAGAACGTCCACCACCCGGGAATCTGTCCGAACACGTAGCCGATCATTGGATACGATCTGACGGACACAGGTTCTGACCAGCAAGAACGAGGACAAAGTTGGACACGCTGTCGCGTGCGCCGCATCAATTCGCCGCTGGATCAGCGTCACGAGATCGCCCACCGTGCGGACTTGCTCGGCCTCACCATCCTGAATGGAAATGCCAAAGTACTCTTCAATATCAATAATGAGCTCAACACCATCGAGTCCCATCGCTTCGCCACTCGAGAACAGTCCTGGTTCGAAGCCAGCCGCGGTGCCTTTCCATTGAAAGACTAACGCAGTAGACAGGATCGTATTGTAGCCGAAACCAGGACACAAAACCGAATACCGCTAACTGTTACTCCGTCTGCACTCACTTCCAATATCCCCGATCCAACATTCGGTAGTTCACCGCTTCGCTCAAATGCTCGGGGCGTATTGCTTCGCTCTGCTCCAGGTCGGCAATCGTGCGAGCGACCCGCAGCACCTTGTCGTGCGCACGAGCAGAGAGGCCCAGTTCGTTAATGCTTTGCCGCAGCAAATTGGTGCATAATTCGTCCAGCGGGCAATTATGACGAATCTGTCGCGAGGTCATCTGGGCGTTGGTCCGCGTGGCGGATTTGGCAAAACGGGCTGCCTGCAATTGGCGAGCACCGCTCACTTCGCCCCGCATGTCATCGCTCGATGTGCCTTCCTGTTTGGAAGTAAGTTCCTTGAACGGCACGGCGGGCACCTCGATGTGAAGATCGATGCGATCCAATAGCGGACCGCTAATCTTACTCATATACCGCTCGATCTGCATCACGCTGCAATGGCATTCGCGGCGTGGATCGTTGCGGAACCCGCAGGGGCAGGGATTGAGCGATGCGATTAAAATGAAATCGGCGGGGAACGTGGTGGAGGTCAGGGCACGGCTGATGGTCACCGAACCATCTTCCAGCGGTTGGCGGAGCACTTCGAGTGTCTGGCGATTGAACTCCGGCAGTTCGTCCAGAAATAACACCCCGTTATGCGCCAGGCTGATCTCGCCCGGTGCGGGAGTCGAACCACCCCCCACCAGGCCTGCGTTGCTGATAGTATGGTGCGGCGAGCGAAACGGCCGACGGGCCAACAGGGGTTCGCCCGCCCGAAGTCGCCCCACAGCGCTATAGATGCGAGTTGTTTCCACCGATTCTTCTGCTGTCAGTTGCGGCAGGATCGTCGGCACGCGTTTGGCAAGCATCGTCTTGCCACTACCAGGCGGGCCTAGCATTAATAGATTGTGTCCTCCCGCGGCGGCAATGGTGATGGCTCGCTTGGCCATTTCCTGCCCGCGGACGTCGGCATAGTCCACGTCGTAGCTTCCATGCTCGTCGAACAGTTCCCAGATGCGGCACGGCTCGGGCTCGATCTCGATGTTTCCGCCAAAGAAGCCCACGGCTTGGGTCAGGCTGTCGACGGCTATCACTTCCAGACCTTCGACCACGGCTGCTTCGGGAGCATTGGCCTTGGGCACCACGAGACCGCAAACACCCTTGATTCGCGCTGCGGCCATGGCCATCGACAGCACTCCCTTGACGGGCCTCATGCTTCCATCGAGTGCCAATTCCCCCACCACGGCGTATTCGCCCAGGCGATCGGACGCAATCTGCCCGCTTCCTGCCAGCACGCCCAGAGCAATGGGCAGGTCGAACGATGCTGCTTGCTTGGGTAGCTCGGCAGGGGCGAGGTTAATAACCACCCGGTCCTGAGGTCGGACAAAGCCGCTGTTGACCATCGCCCGCTCGATGCGGTGGGTGCTCTCGCGCACCGCGGCTTCCGGCAGGCCGACCAGGATCGTTTTGGGTATTGCCGCACCTGAAACGTCGACTTCAGCCACGACCGGCAAGGCATCGATACCCACCAGACTGAAAGTATGTATGCGCGCTAGCATCAGGTCTCCCCCCGCCGAGGTGCGATATGTACGTACACTATATCCACACGTTCACTGCTATGCAAGCACCTTCCGGGTCAGGAACCGAGAAAAACCGCACTGCTTGGCGGGATGCCGAATAATACCCGCGTCAACATGGAGAGAATGCGCAAAGAACGAGCATCCTGCCATAAGTTCCGCAGCTGCGGCGCAGTTGAGGACGATACTCTTCGCAGATGGGCAGACCACCCGTGTGCGCTCTGCCCCGCGTCCCCCTACCAGACCCATCCACAATCGCCCGCCCCGCCGGGTACGAGGGAACTATGCAAGCGATTATCACTGGCACGTCCGTCACCCGCCGCCTAGCCACCTTGCTGCCCGCCGGGCTACTGATCACGGCGGTTGTCGCCTCGCCGGCCGCGGCGTTCTGGGGAGATCAGGGCAACCAATGTTGTACTGACGCCTGCGTGCGCCGCGAACCCGTCAAAGGCGCGGCCCACGACATCTACAACTACCTGGAGAACGGCCGTGCGGCGAACGCCATGTGGCCCTATCCTTACGTGTGCCCCGATCGAGTGTGGGCGCATGCACCGTTCGACATCATGGTTGCCAACGGCTGGCGTCGTCAGAATCTGCTGGGAGCCCACCACTTCGATCCGCAGACTGGCAAGCTGACCCGTGCCGGCGAGTTGAAGGTCGAGTGGATTCTCACTCAGACGCCACCGAGTCGTCGTCAGGTCTTTGTGGAACGCTCCATGAACGACGACGTGACGCAAAACCGTATTGCTCAGGCCCAGCAGTTCGCCAATGGCCTGCCAATCGAGGGTGGCGACACGATTGTACAAGACACCTACGTTCGCAGCCCAAGTCGCGCCGCTGGCATGGTGGATGGCGAGCGCAATTCGTTTATCGAGAACCGCAAACCTGCCGTGTTGCCCGCTGGCACGACCAGCACCAGCTCGGCAGCGTCCAACTAAATTACGCTGTTAGCAGTTCCTAACAGTCACGTGCGTACGCACCAATTCCAGGGAGGGAAAGCCGTGCGGAAAGTCCTACTACTGGCAACCTTGATTGCCACGTCCGGAAACTCTGTGCTGGCGGTGCCGTACTTAGACGGCAATTCGCCCCAGGCAGAAACCAAGCAGTCGTCTGGCTGGCACTTGCCGCGATTGTGGGGCAAGAAAGACGTTGCGCCCGATCCTCAGTTCACCTATCGACCACCAGCGGCGGCGCCACCGTCTACCACCCAGCGGATTACCTCCGCACTGGTAGATAACCGCGCGGTGGCCGGTATGCGTGGCTGGATGGGCTCGGCGAATGATGCCAGCGGCCCTCAAGAGCAGGCGAACCCGCTGTCGCTCAGCCATCCCACTGGACCACCGACGCCTTCGTTGATGGTGTCGATGGCGCAGATTCAGGAGAAGCAAGGCGACTCGGATGGCGCTCGAAAGCTGTACTTGAAGGCTCTGGCTGCCAATCCCAAGAACGTCAAGACGCTTCGGGAATTGGGCCACTTTGAGGACCGGCAGAACCATCTGGCGGATGCCGAACGCTACTACGCCGAGGCCGCGAACATTGACCCGCAGAACGCTGCCGTGCTCAACGATCTGGCTCTGTGTCTAGCGCGGCAGAACAAGCTCGAGCAGTCGGCTCAGTTGCTGGACCAGGCAATTGCTCTGGCTCCCTCCAAGGCACTGTTCCGCAACAATATGGCTACCGTGCTGATGGAGATGGGTCAGCAGCACCAGGCGATGGGCCACCTGATGGCCGTCCACTCGCCGGCTGCTTCCTATTTCAACATGGGGCACCTGCTGGAGAAGGGTGGACAGTTGGAAGCGGCTGCCGCTCACTATGCCGAAGCCCAGCGGCTGGACCCCAACTTGCAGGCCGCAGGGGCCGCCCTCGCAAGGGTCGCTCCCCAGAGCCAATCGCAGGTGCCGCAAACGGCCATGGCTCCCACAGCGCCCAGCGCGTCTAGCTTCAGCCCGCAGCAACAGCAGGCGTGGCAGCACTCGCTCCAGCAGCAGCAGCACACGCCGCAGCAGCAGGCGTGGCCTTCCGAGTCGCTGCCGGCGACCATCGCCAAGCCCGCGTCGGTCGAGCCCGACTTTGGCCCGCGGTTGCTGCCACCGGTGGATTAGTCAGAAACGGTTGGCTGCCGCTCGCGTTGCTTGACACGCCGCCCTGCACGTGCGACCGTGGAAGTTGATTGCCGCCTGTGCTCACTGGAGCACACGGCGGCCTCGCTCCACGGACAACTCCTCGTGAAAGGGTGCAGCATGTTAAGGCGGATGCAATATCTTGGCGGCACTGGCTTACTGACTATCTTGACCTTGTGCTACGGCGCGCCTCCTGCGTGCAGCGACGAGCCCGCCATCACGCAAGGCGACATTGAAGCGACGCTCGTTCAATTCGAGGCCGAACAGCGTGAGGGGCGTCCGGCCCGCGAAAGAGAATCTGCTCAGCCGCGGGAACGTGCCCGCGAGCGTCTCGAACGCGAACGTGCGGAACAGGACCGGCCCACGCGCGACCGACTACAGCGTGAACGCTCTGATCGCGAAGAAGCAGACCGAGAGCGCCTCGAGCGTGACCGCTCGAGCGAAACGGATCGCGAGGAGAGGCTGGACCGGATAAGAGAGTTTCGGGCTCGCATCCAGGGCCAGGCACGGGAGCGCGAGCGAGATGCCGGATCCCGGCGCGATGCCCGCTCACCGGAGGTCGCTTCTCCTCACCCCCGCATCGTGGCGGTGCTCCAATCGCAGCAAAAAGAGCTGCAAGCACTCACTGCCCGCGTCGAGCGGATGGAGCAGCAATTGCGCCGGCTCCAGTCGTTCCACAACCAGCGGGACCGCCCCCAGCCGCAGCGTGAGACCGACCGCCCCCGGCGTCCCCGAGACCTTGAAGACCGCGGTGGCGACCAGCAGCGCATCGCCCAGCGCAATCGGGACATGCGTGAAGCTCGAGAGCAGGCGCGGGCGCAGCTGCAGGAGCAACGCGAACGCATGCGGGCGCAGCAGGAAGAGTGGCGCGAGAAGAACCGCCACCTCTTACGGGAAGTCGACGAACTCTCCGAACGCCAGCGCGACCTGCAGATGGAGCGCGAACAAGCCGAACGGCGGCTGCATCAGGCCCAACAAGAGCTAATGGAGAAATCCCAGCAGCTTCAGGAAGTGGAAGTCTCCCTGGCGCAGATGAGAGCTCAAATGGCACAGCACGCCGCGGAGGTGCATCGCAGCGAACTGGAGCTCGACCAACTCGAGCAGCGGCTTGAGTTTATCGAGCGTTTGAGACCCACGAGCCGCGAGGTCGATCGTGCGGAGCGCGACTCGCCCAGGCCACGAGAAACTCGCAAACCGCACGTACCGGATGACGCCATCTAGCGGAACAGCGAAGGCTCGCGGGCTAAGTCGAAATCTCGTCGCTCGCCAGTGGGCGGCATCAATTGCCAGTTCGATAGCGGCAGATCCTGGTTCCACTGCTCACCGGAGGCGGGAGCCTCGCTGGCAGGGATCGGCAAGACGCCCGATGTTTGCGGTCGCATGCGGTGCACTTCGTCGGCCGCGGGCTCGATGACCGAAGTAATCGGTTTTTCGACCGTGGTGGTTTCCAGTCGCGGCGTATCGGCCGCCCCGGTCAGCAGTCGCAGCACGCCAAACCCCGATAGCAGCAGCACGGTAGTAACCAGTGCCAGCACTCGGGTGTGGTCGTAGACGCGGAACGGCCGCGCTCGCTGCGCGGTGGAAGAAGAGTCGGTCGTGCAAGCGGCGGGCATCGTCATGGCGGGGCGGGCGGTGGGCGTGTCGTCGGTTGGATGGGTTGGATTCAAGGTCTTACAACTTCTATCGGCACATTCGGCACGTCCGCTACGGAGCGACTCGCTCAGCTACACGCAATTTTGCACTTCTTGATCTGGGATTAACAGCTTGCTCGGCGGCCGTGGCTACAAGTGGCTTACGAGTGACCACTTCCAACTGTTCGCTGTCGCGAAACGCTAGCTTCACCATCCGATCTTCCAACGAATGAAAGCTGATCACCGCCAACCGGCCGTGCCCAGCTAGCACCGATGGCATCCGGGCGAGTGCCACCTCCAGATTGTGGAGTTCGTCGTTTACAGCAATTCGCAAAGCTTGAAAAGTGCGAGTTGCCGGGTCGATGCGATGGTTCTTCGACCTCGGTACACAGCTCCTCACGATCGAGGCCAGATCGGCGGCGGTCTCGATCGGCTCTTGCCGCCGCCGCTCCACAATCTTCCGCGCAATCCGCCGGCTAAGCCGCTCTTCGCCGTACTGATAAATGATGTCGGCCAGGTGCTCGGCGCTGAGTCGTGCTAGCAACTTGCTGGCCGGCTCGCCGCTAGTGGGATCGAACCGCAAGTCGAGCGGTCCATCGGCATGAAAACTGAAACCCCGCTCGCGATCGGCCAGCTGATCGCTCGACAGTCCCAGGTCGAGCAAGATACCGTCGACCGATTCGACCCCCAGTTCACTCAACACCTCCGGCAGGTGGGCGTAGCTGGCGTAAATCGGCGTGACGTGCTTGAGGTCGGCCAGCATCTCACTGGTTCGCTCCACGGCGCCGGGATCCCAATCGAGCGCAATCACCCGCCCGGTGGGTCCGACGGCTTCGGCAAACAACCGCGTGTGCCCCCCGCCCCCCATGGTGCCATCGACCACCGTGGCCCCCTCCCGCAGTGCAAGCTGCTCCAGGCATTCGGCGGGCATCACGGGAACGTGTTCAGTCGAGGGCATGGAACTAATTGGGAATGCGGAATTCGGAATGCGGAATTGTTGATTACCTGGCGGCAGGACTATGTCATTCTGAAACCCATGTCATTCTGAAAGGAGTCCAGCGACCGAAGAATCTCGCCCTGCCATGCGTTTGGGTTTTGTCGCAGGTAGTTTTGTCGCAGGTAGTTTTGTCGCAGGTAGTTTTGTCGCAGCGGGTTTTGTCGCAGTGCGCGGCAAAACGATTCGCTGCGGCAAAACTCCGCTTCGACCAAATCAGCCACTCCGCGTAAGGTGTTGATACTTCATAGGTTGCGACATTCGATTGTGTTACGCCGCAGCGAATTGTTGCGCGCCTTTCGCCGCAGGTGCGACAAAACTTGTTTGAGTTCGGAATGCGGAATTCGGAGTGCGGAATCACGCGCAAGCGATCCACTTAGCTGATTGCGCATTCCGAGTTCCGAACTCCGCATTCGCAACCCTGTATCTTCCCACACCGGGTGTAAAATTCCTACCACCGCGGCTGAGAAAGGCGGAATCTGCCGCGTATCCCCCAACGTCATCGAAGCTGGATTCGCAAGAATTCAGGGTGTCTCTAGCGCGTCCGAATTCTTGCGAATCCGGCTACCTGGAGAATTCACTGCCTAGCTGGCGGCAGCCCGAACTCGCAAATAAACTGGAGCCGTCAATTGGCAAGTATGTGAACCACACCATTGAACGTAAACCCATACAGCTCGCCGCAAACCTCTTCGGACTCCGCAGGAGTTGTCGGCGTCGATACAAACCTGCTGCCCATTACGGTGCGTTATGTATGGACGGCCGACGAACTGGTAAAGGCGACGCAGTTTCATCGGCGATCCATACTTCGACGAGGGTTCGCCATCGCGATAGAAATTTTCTTAGCAGTCCTCGCCCTTATCGGGCTGGCCATCGTGGTTAGCGGTCACTATGCAGGATACTTATTGCTCGTCGGTGGTGGCCTTGCGCTGCTTCTGTCTTTGGTTGGCACCACCTGGCTACTTCGCTGGCAGTTCCATCGACGGCCCGACAGGCATACCGAAATCACCTGGATCATCGACGCCATTCAACTGAAGAACCAACACGACTTGGGCCGCACGGAATTCACTTGGGCCGCTATCTCCAAGATGACACACACGCCCGAAGGCATACTGCTGTACCCGAATGACCAGGTGTTCTACTGGCTGCCGCGACACGGCTTCGCAGGCTGTCAGGAGTTCGAAACACTCGTAGAACTTGCGAAAACGAACGTCGCCAGATGCTCCGCTATCAAGTAACGACTACAGCCTGGTGCGGTTGCCGAATGATATAGCCACAAAGAGGAACAGAAGACACGAAAAGCGCTGACGATACTCCGCCAAAACAACCCTCCCTTTTCGTGCCTCTTCGTGTCTTCTTTGGTGGCGATCGTTTCTCTCAGTTTGCTCCTGTTCAAGAATGCGAAACTGCGAGGGACGGCCGAAGTAAGCCAGTGGAGTTCTCGCTAGCATATGACGCGACCACGGCCCTTACGGGCCCCGCTCGCCACAATTCGTTCTGTCAAAGTCTGCCGGTCAGGCGATCTTCTCTATGTCGGTAGTCCATCGGGGACATGCCAGTGGCAGCGGTTGAAACTAATTGCCCTTAGTTTCCGTGCGCAGCGAACCGATCGAATGTGCTAAGTACCCTGCAACAGATCGAGGGGAGCGAGACGGGGCCGCCGGCGCCCATCGCCCCACGGTTAACGGCCGCGGGCCAGCGAGCCGTACTTTCCGACGGACTCCGCTTGGCAGACCCCGTACAGTGAGGAATTTGACGATGTTGTCCACACAATTACTGCTCTCGAAAAGCTCGACGTTAATTGTAGCCCTCGTGATGGTGTCTGGATCCGATGCGCCGCTAGCACAGGCCCAGAACTATATCGCGGTGCTGCAGGACTCGTTCGCCTTGGCGCCGGAGCCGATCGAGGCCGACGCCATTAAACCGATGGAAGGCAAACCCAAGATCGAAGTGTTCCGCGAACGCTATCCCAACGGCGCGATTCGCATCGAACGCGAAGTGACGCTCGACAAAAATGGCAACTACGTCAACCACGGTTCGTGGCAGATGATGAATCAATCGGGCACGTTGACCGCCAGCGGCCAGTACGACTTTGGCAAGCGGGTTGGTAACTGGACGTTGAGCCTGGATCGCAACGACGCGGCCATCCTTCGCGAGACGCCTTTCAACATGTTCAAGGCCCCCTTCACGTCGAATGCCAACTTCAATAACGACAAGATTGACGGCGACTGGCTGATCGTCGATGCCGAGCAACGCAAGGTGAGTCAGATCAGCTTCGACAACGGAGTGCGCCACGGTTTGGCCATGACCTGGCTGACCAACGGCAGCGTGCTGCGTCAGGCCGAGTACAACCACGGCATCCCCGTGGGCGAAGTGCTGCAGGCCAATACCTCGACCGGCGAACTGCAACGCAGCGCCACCTACCTGGATGGCCGCCGCATCACGACGAACATCGACTACTTCACGCGGGCCAAGCGGCAGAAGAGCCTGGAAGAGATGTACCTGGCGCCAAAGACCGTGCAGAAGACGCCTGACGACTTCTGGAACAGCACGTTCGCCACGTACGACCACGAAGGCGAACCACTTCGCCATGGCTTGAGCAAGACGTGGTTCAAGAATGGCCAGTTGGAGTCGGAAGGTCAGTACGAGTACAACAAGCGAGTGGGCCACTTCCGCTTCTGGCATCCCAACGGCCAGATTTCGTCCGAAGGCGATTTCAAGAACGACGAATACACCGGCCACTGGGTCTGGTGGCACGAAAATGGCCAGAAGGCCATCACCGGCCGCTACGATGAAGGCCGCACCATTGGCGAGTGGCGGTGGTGGAACGACAAAGGCCAACTCTCCGACCGCCTGAACTACGACGGATCGGAGTACGCGGACACTTCGGAAGTGCCGCACACCAGCCAGAACCAGGAACTGGAGCTACGTTTGACCAAGTAACGCAGCTACCATTAACTGTTTGAAAACCATCGCGAAGGGCAAGCCGGTGAGAACCAGCTTGCCCTTCGCGTTTTCTACCCTACACCGCCACTACTCGAGCATAAAGTCGGCGTAGTCCTGCACCGTGCCAGCCGCATCGGCAAGGTACACCCGGGCGATGGTGGGCTTGGTGAGTTCTAACTCGGGCAGTTGAATCGTGACGCGGCTGTCACTCCACTGCAGCGACCGGACCAACAACGCCCGTCCGTCCACCAACAACACGGCCCTGCCCTGTGCGTCGCCAGCACCGCTGGTATTGAGGTCGAGCGGCTCACCACTGCGAAGCGAAGCCAACTCGTCGACAGGTGTCGCCGGTGTGCCCCAGGGGTCGAGATTCATCCAGCGGCCATTGAAGAACCGGGCCGGTGCTGGGGGCAGCACCGCTTCGGCCGGAATTACTGTTTGCGGCCCCTGCGCTCCAAGCATCGCGCTCACGCTGCCAAAGAACGGATCGGGTGGCAGCGGAAATCGTGGTACCGGAGCCAGCGGTTCGACTTCTTCGGCTATAGCCTCTGCGACAACACGCTTGAGCACCGAACGTTCTTCGATGGGAAGCTGGGCCTTGGCCGGCTCGGGCAACAGCTGCTCGGCTGGAGTGGGCTCCAGGGCCCCCTGGTTGCCGAGCAGGCCGCCGGCCAGCGGATCCGGTTCGATCGGCAAATTCTCATCGTACTGAAACTCGAATTCCTCCTCGCTGAACTCCTCAGCGGGCGCTTCCACCGCCAACTCGTCGGAAGAGAGGGCATCCGGCTGCTCAGGTAGCTCTGGCAGTTCCGGCAACGTTGGCGTAGCCGCCAACTCGGCCTCGGAAAGGGCTCGATCCTCGTCGTCCGCCTGGGGAGACTGGGAGTCGCTCGGCGAGCGCTCGCCTACCAGCGCCCGATAGAGCACGCTGGAGGGTAGCAACCGCAGTAGTTTGGAACCTTCGGCGCGAGCCGCGCCCGGCGCCGAAAAACTGCCCAATATCGCGGCCAAAACCGCCAGCGTGAATACCGTTTGCGCCCGCATGGTGCACCTCGCAATTCCCGTATATGAAGTTAAAAGGCCACACCAGCGGTGGCTTCAGGATCACATACGGGGGAGAGGGCGGGGTGTTACAGAATTTCTCGTCACTTTTTGTGCATCTCGTTCCCACGCTTTGCGCGGGAATAGAATGGTCGAACCGTCTGCGGTTATCGCCGCAGAGGGGCTCTTCAGCCTGAAGTTTTAGGTCCCCGCCTCCGAAGGCGTCGCTCCAGATATCCCAGCAAGATCGTGCCGGCCATTCCCAGCAGGAACCACACAACGATCAGTATGGCGATGGCCCCCTGTCCAATTTCGATCATCGGCTCCACGTCCTCGGGATGCCAAATGCGATAGAAGCGCGCCGATACCCATAAAGCTGCCAAGCCGCTGAGGATCCACACGCTGGTGAGCCACAGAATGCTAAACAGCCAACCCAAGGAAGGAACCGGCCATCGAGGGGCTCGTGGCACACTTGGACCGCCAACTGGCTCGCCCGACTCAGGAGACTCATAGGGGTTCTCGGATGCCATGATCGTCCTCGAGCGTTCCACTCTATCAGCGTCTTTGCTTCGCCCCGCTGCGTCTCTGCGTCGGCCCTTTTGCTTGCTGCTGAGCGGCACGTTGGCGTTTGACGAAGTTCTCGGCCTGGCCGGTCATTTCGAACAGGAACCGGCTGGGGATTGTCTCGCGCGGCTTGCCCCATTTACGGCGGGTGAGGGCCATGGTCATCGTGAGCTCGTCCTGCGCACGGGTCACGCCCACGTACGCCAGGCGGCGTTCTTCGGCAATGTCTTTCTCGGTGCCTTCAAGGCTCCGTTTGTGCGGCAAAATACCCTCTTCCAGGCCGACCAGGTACACAAAGGGAAACTCCAGGCCTTTCGAGCTGTGCAGTGTCATCAGGGCGATGGCGTTTTGCGAGAGCTGCTTTTCTTTCTCGCGGCTTTCGTCCTGGTTGCCAACCAACAGGTCATCGAGGAACGCGATAATGCGGTCGCGGGGTTTCTTTTTGCGCGATTTGCGGCGGGTGTCGTAGCTGGCCGCGGCGTTGGTGATTTCTTCCACCGTGGCCCAGCGGGCATCGCGGTCGTTGGGGTCTTCGTACAACCGCCGGATTTCCGCCTCGTACTTGGTGTCGTCCAGGATGCGATGGAACATATCCTGCAGGCTGAGCCGCTCGGCCAACTCCTGCCAGGTCTGCACCATGTTGCGGAACTCCAGCACGCCCTTCATCGCCGCTTTCGAAAGGCCGGTCACGCCCGTGGGACTTTCGATCATGTCCCACACGTGCTTGCCGCGGGCGGCGGCCTCGGTCACCAGGGCCTTCCGCGCCGCGTCGCCAATGCCACGCGGCGGCGTGTTCAACACCCGCAACACGGCGGGATCGTCACCCGGATCGGCCACCAGTCGCAGGTACGCCAACAGGTCGCGCACTTCGCGGCGATCGAAGAAGCTCATGCCGCCGATCAGCACGTACGGCAGTTGGGCCGCGCGAAGCTCGGTTTCGAAGGCCCGCGGCTGTTCGTTGGTGCGGAATAGAATCGCAAAATCCTTGGCCCCGCGGCCCATGCCCATCAGCCGCTGGATGTCTTTCACCACGCTAACGGCTTCGTCCTGCTCGTCCTTGAACTGCAGGATGCGAGGGTTCGGCCCTTCGTGCCGCGCGGGCTTGAGGACCTTATCGTGCCGCTCGGAGTTAAATGCAATCAGCGTGTTGGCGTGCTGGATGATCGAGGCGCTCGAACGGTAATTGTCCTCCAGCCGCACCACCTTGGCATCGGGCCAGTCCTTGGCGAACCGCAAAATGTGCGTCACCTCGGCGCCCCGCCAGCCGTAAATCGATTGGTCGTCGTCGCCCACCACGCACAGATTGCGATGCCCCATCGCCAGGCCGCGGACGATTTCGTACTGGCTGTGGTTGGTGTCCTGGTACTCGTCGATCAACACATGATCGAACCGCGCGGCCTCCTTGCGGCGGACCTCGGGATGCTTGGTAAACAATTGCTCGGTCAGCAGCAGCAGGTCGTCGAAGTCGACGACGCCGGAATTTTTCAGCGACTTTTGGTAACGCCGATACGCGGCGGCGGCAAGGTGCTCGCGGTCGGTCTCGGCGAGGCTCATCGCACCAGACGGTGAGACGCTGGCCATCTTCCAGCGACCGATGAAGCCCAACAGGTCGCTCGGCTTCAGGCTGTCGGCCGGGGCGCGAATCTCGCGGAGGGCGGCCCGGGCGGCGCTCTCCTGGTCGCCTCGGTCGCAGATGGCAAACCGCTCGGGGTAGCCCAACACCGGGGCGTGGCGGCGAAGGATGCGGACGCACAGGGCGTGGAACGTCGAAATCTCGGGCCGCGGTGCGTCGGCCTTGCGATACTTGCCCGGCAGCAGATCGGTGGCCCGCTCCTGCATTTCGCCCGCCGCTTTGCGGGTGAACGTCACCGCCAGAATGCGTTCGGGCTTCGTGCGGTGGCGAATCAGGTTCGCAATGCGGAAAGTCACGACCCGCGTCTTACCCGTCCCTGCGCCGGCCAGCACCAGCAGCGGGCCGCTGAGCGTGTTGACCGCATCGCGTTGTGGGGGATTCAATCCGTCGGACATCGGGGCATCATGCGGGGAGGGACAAAGGGGGCATGGCATAATACCCGGGAGAGCCCAAAGCGTCAGCGCCCGGAGCGAGCCATTCGAAGTCCGGGCGCCGACGTATGGGGCTCTCCAGCGGAAAATCCTCCGCTTGACGTTAAACCGCTACAAATTCTACACTTACGGTTTCTCAACTAATCCAGAACGTCCGCCCAGGCGAAAACGATGAAATCCGAAGAACGTCACGAGCTGGAAACCAACTCGCTTGCCAAGTTTCTGTCCGAAGGGAGCGACAAACTCGGCCCCTACGCCTCGTATCTTGTCTACGGTGTGCTGGCCGTGGTCGCCCTGTGGGCCATTATCAGCCTGACCACCGGCAATATGCGTGCGAAACAGGAGCGCGAGTGGGATTCCTACACCATTGCGACCCTGCCCGGCATGTACGACGCCGTGGCGCTCCGCTCCGCGGCCGAAGAGTACCCCAACCAGCCCGTGGGCGAGCTGGCCGATATCGCCTGGGCCGATGGGCAACTGACCGACGGGTGCAATACCTACTTCAGTAACAAGACGCAGGCCATGGAATCGCTCGATGGCGCCGCCGAGGCCTACCAGCGCCTGGCCAAATCGACCTCGAACAAGGTGCTCAAGAGCCGAGCTCAATTGGGCTATGCCAAGGCCCTGGAGGCCAAGGGCGAGATTAAAGACGCCATCGCCGCCTACGAAAAAGTGACCGGCACCTTCAGCGAGATAGCGGACGAACGAGTCAAGGAACTCGAAGCGGTGGATGCCGAAAAGTATGGCGATTGGCTGGCGCGTGCCACGGGTTCCACCCGCGCGCCAAGCTTTGGTGCGGGTGGCATGCCGGGCTTCTCGCCCGACTCCCTAGGCCTGCCGGGCGACGACACCGCTGCCCAGCGGCAGGAGACCGAGCGGCTGCTGAACGAATTCGACCGTCTGCAGGGCATGTTGCCCGATTCGCCCGCAGGGGATCGCTACGACGCCACGGAAGAAGGCGACGATGCCCCCAAAGCCGACCCCTTCGCCGACATCCCCTCGCCCGGCGCTGCAACGGAAACTCCTGCTGCCGAAGAATCGAGCAGCGAAGAGCCTGCCACCGAAGAGCCGATGACCGAGGAGGAGTCCACCACCGAAGAAGCCGTGGTTGAGGAGCCGACAGCGGAGGAGCCAGCTGCGGAAGAGCCTGCCACGGAATCACCGGCGGAGGAGACTCCGGCCGAAGAGCCTAAAGACGAGTAAGTGCTCGGGACATCTGCTGCCCCCGCTTCCAGAACCAAGATAGGCCGCCGGCCAGGGCCGTTCGGAACTCGTAGTGAGTCCACTGTCGCGATGACCGACGCCGCGCAACCCGAATGGCCGCAAGTGCTCGTGGTCGACGAGACCGCGGCCGGCAAGCGGCTCGACGCGTATCTCGCCGCCCAGCTCGATGGCTACAGCCGCGTCGCCGTGCAAAGGGCCATAGGCGCTGGTCAGGTAACAGTCGACGGCCATGACGTGAAACCGTCGATGCACGTCGAACCGGGCTGGACGATCCGCGTCGCCGGCATCGAAACGGTTCGCCCCGGCCCCGAGCCCGAGGAGATTCCGCTCGACATTCTGTACGAAGACGACTGGATGGCGGTCGTCAACAAGCCGGCCGGCATGGTCGTCCACCCGGCCAAGGGTCACTGGAGTGGCACCCTTGCCTCGGCCCTGGCGTTTCGCTTCGGCCAGCTCAGCACGACCGGCGGCCCCCAGCGGCCCGGCATCGTCCATCGGCTCGACCGCGACACGACGGGCGTAATCGCCGTGGCCAGGAACGATCGCTCGCACGAGGCCCTGGCCGCGCAGTTCAAAGAGCGGACCACCGAGAAGGAATACTGGGCCATTGTGCGCGGCGTGCCGGACCGCGACGCCGACGTAATCGACCGCCCCATCGGCCCGCACCCCAAACTGCGCGAAGCGATGGCGATCCGCCCCGGCCACCCCGACGCCCGCGAAGCCCTCACGACGTTCCAAGTGATGGAACGCTTCGAACGCTTCAGCCTGCTAAAAGTGCTCCCCAAGACGGGCCGCACCCACCAAATTCGCGTGCATTTGGCGAGCATTGGCTTGCCGATCTTGTGCGACAAGCTTTACGGCGGGTCGCTCCGCGTCAACCGTGGCGAACTACTTCCCAAGATGGCGGCGTACAATGAACGTCGAGAGGGAAAAGATCCCTCGGACGCTGTGATCCTCGAACGCCAAGCCCTCCACGCCCGGCGGCTTTCAATCAACCATCCCGGCACGGGGGAACGGATGACGTTTGAGGCGCCGTTGGCGAAGGATTTTGAGCAAGCACTGGAATGTTTGCGTTCTGCTTAGTCCCGTTTTCTCACGCAGAGACGCAAAGACGCAGATGTGACGCCGATTCTACAGAGCCACTTCGTGGATGAGCCTGTCCTCGGCTTCATCGTACTCCGCTGACACTTCGCAGCTGATCCGCACGGCAGTCCCCGCCTCTGCGTGACAACCTGCTTGCCAAGCCCCCGCTCCGCGGTACGATAGTCTCGCCTCACCTTTTGAGGTTTCACACAAGCTTATCTAGCAACGGAGGTACGAGATGGGTTTGCTCAAGGAGTTTCAGAAGTTTGCCATGCGGGGCAACGTGGTCGACATGGCCGTGGGCGTGGTGATTGGTGGGGCGTTTGGCAAGATCGTCACCGAGCTAGTGGGCAAGATCGTGATGCCGATCGTCGGCTGGATGACCAGCGGCGTGAATCTGGCCGAGGCCACCTACGACATCACGATCCCCGCCATCAAAGAAGGCGCTGAGCCTTCGACCATCGAAATCGGCTGGGGGGCGTTCGCGCAGTCGATTATCGACTTCATCATCATCGCTTTGGCAATCTTCCTGGTCGTCAAGCTGATGAACAAAGCCCAGGAGCAATTCGCCGCGAAACCTGAAGCTGAAAAGCCGGCCCCGCCAGAGGATATTCAGCTCTTGCGCGAGATTCGGGATGAGCTCAAGAAAGCATGACGCTCGTTCCCACGCTCTGCGTGGGAACAGACTGGATAGCCGCTCTGCGGCGAATGCCTGAGTGGCAGCTCGGACTTGGTATGGTAGCGGAGTGACCGCAGAGCGGTCGGATAGGTATTCCCACGCAGAGCGTGGGAACGAGGGAACACGCTACAACAGCCCCATCAGATCCTTCACCCCCACCGCTCGCGGGCTCGAAAGCCGCTCGCCCCAGTGGAAGCCGGCGGCTTCGCCGAAGTAGTGGGCCATGGCCTCCAGGCGGGCGAAGATGTGCTGCTTCTCGGGTGGGAACTGCGTGGCGTAGGCCTGCACCGAGGCGATTTTCTGTTCGTAGGTACTGCTGATGTCCATCACGAAGCTGTTGCCGTGCGGGGGTGGCTCGAGCGAGTAGAAGTTCAGCGAGTAGTACAACAGGCCGTCGATCTTGTGGGGCGGCAGGTGGTCGAACTCGTGGTCCCACTTGGTGAGCCGCGAGTAAAACATGGCCGCCTCGGTTAACTGCACCGCCTGCCAATGGTCGGGCGATGCCGTGGGGGTGCGGTCGCCCAGGGCCAGGATGAGCCGCGGCCGCCACCGCCGGAACTCCTTGGCCAGCGCCACCCGCGAGTCCCAATCGTCCATCAAGCGTCGGTTGACCAAATCGAGCGTCGTGCGGTGCTGCACCCCCAAAATGCGGGCCGCCTCGGCCGCTTCCTCGGCTCGGACCTCGGGCCCGGGCGACATGGGGGTCGGTTCGCCGTCGGTGAGATCGACGATGCCGACGCGGTAGCCCTGCTCCACCAGCTTGGCCAGGGTGCCGCCGCAGCCGATTTCCACGTCATCGGGGTGGGCCCCTACGGCAATCACGTCCAACGGATCGATCGAGAGTTCGTCGCTCATGAGAGGTCTATTGGCTGTTGGCTACTGGCTGTAAGCGAGCTGAATGGGGTCGGAAGCCTAAAGAATAGATCAAGAATAACTTCCGCTTACTCTCCTGGGCCCCCTCACCTAGCCTCTCCCCGCAAGGGGGAGAGGGAAGTATCGAGGAAGTTATTCTTGATCCATTCCTGCGTATCGCGGAAACTCCAAGCCCCCAACCACTTTACGCGCTTGACAGACCGCCCGGTGGCCCGTGAAAATCGTCGTTTTCCAGTTGTGCACCGTACTTCACCCAACATGTTTCCACAAGGTTGGCAGGAGGTGAGTAGGTTAGTAAGTGAGTAGGTGGGAAAGTCCCAATTTTACTTGCTCACCTACTCACTTACTCACCTACTACCCCCTTCCCCAGGCCCATGCTCATCGACTCCCCGCTTAATCCCCTCGAGAACACCATGCCGCTGGGCGACGAACCTTCCGCCGCGCCGTTTGGTCTTCCTGACAGTGTCCCTCCCCATGAGTCCGAGGTGGCGTCCGATCCGTTTGACGATTTCGACGACGACGACTTCGACGATGACTTCGACGACGACTTCGAAGAGGAATGGGACGACGAAACCATTGAGGACGAATTCGCCGACGAGTTCGAGCCCGATGAAGAAGAAGTGGAAGAAGAGATCGGCGAAGAAGAATACGAAGACGAGGACGAGAAGAAAAAGGACGGCGACAAGTTCAACGACGACGAAGACTTCGACGATTGAGCCCAAGGGGGAAGTCGGAAGGGGCAAGGGGGACGCGGAGCGAATTGTGTCATTCTGAAGGAGGCTCGCCGACTGAAGAATCTACTCGCTTCCAACTGAGATCCTTCAGTCGCTTAGGCTCCCTCAGGATAACATTCGCTCCAACCTCTAATCCACGCGATACAATCCCCACTCCCCTCCGCTATGTTCAAACCTGTTCCCGGTTCTGTATCTTTCCCCAAGCTCGAAGAAGAAGTCGGCGCGTTTTGGAAGGCGAGCGAGATCTACCATAAGTCGCTCGCCAAGCGCGAAGGGGCCCAGCCGTTCGTGTTCTACGAAGGCCCCCCCACCGCCAACGGCATGCCCCACCCGGGACACTGCCTGACCCGGGCCATCAAGGACCTGTTCCCCCGCTACAAAACCATGCGGGGCTATCGCTGCGAACGCAAAGCGGGCTGGGACACGCATGGTCTGCCGGTCGAGGTCGAGGTCTGCAAGCAACTCGGCATCCACAGCAAAGAAGAAATCGAAGCACACGGCGTCGAACCGTTCATCCAGCTCTGCCAGAAGAGCGTCTGGCGGTACATGCAAGAGTGGGAACGCATGACCGAAAGGCTCGGCTTCTGGGTCGATCTGGAGAAGGCGTACGTCACCTACCACCAAAGCTACGTGGAAAGCGTGTGGTGGAGCCTCAAAAACCTGTTCGATAGGGACCTGTTGTACCAGGGCCATAAGATCGTCTGGTGGTGGGCCCAAGGCGGCACGGCGCTCAGCTCCGGCGAAGTTGGCCAAGGTTACCGCGAGGTGGCGGATCCGAGTGTGTTTGTGAAGTTTCCGCTCTTGGATGACGACGGGAAGCAGACGGATACATCGCTGTTGGTCTGGACCACCACGCCTTGGACGCTGCCGAGCAACCAGTTTGCGGCCATCAATCCCAAGCTGAGCTACTGCAATGTCTTTGATGAAGAGACAGAAGAAACGTACATCGTAGCGACCGATTTGGTGGAGACGCTGGAAGGAAAGCTGAAGCGACCACTGAAAAAGGTCGCCGAGCTCGATACAAGCGGGCTGATTGGCTCCCACTATCGACCGCCCTTTGACTGCTATTATGACAAATCACGGTCGGATGAATGGAAAGTCGTTGCAGCCGACTTCGTCACGACCGATAGCGGATCGGGCGTCGTTCATCAAGCGCCTGCATTTGGCGAAGTCGACTACGACGTGCTCGTTCAGCAGCGAGAAGTGTCGGGTAGCGACATCCCGCTCATCAACGCTGTCGGTCCCGATGGCAAGTTCACCGACGAAGCGCCCGAGTTTGTGCGTGGTCGCTGGGTGAAGGAGTGCGACAAGGACATCATTCGCAACCTCAAGGAACGCGGACTGCTTTACCACCAAGAGCAGTACCTGCACGACTATCCGTTCTGCTGGCGGGCCGAGGACGATCCGCTGATCCAGTACCCGCGGGAGAGCTGGTTCATCAAGACCACCGCGTTCAAGGACGCGATGCTCGAGAACAATCAGCAAATCAATTGGCTGCCCGAGCACATCAAGGGCGGCCGGATGGGCAAGTTCCTGGAGTCGAACGTCGACTGGGCCCTCAGCCGCGAACGGTATTGGGGCACTCCACTTCCCATTTGGGAGTGCAGTAGCTGCGGACGGCAGTCCGCAGTTGGCGGCTACGATGAGCTCGAAGCAAAACCGAACGTTTCCGGCTTCGAGGTCTGGGAAGCGGCGAAGAAGAAGAATCCCGAGCTTCCCGAAGACCTGAAAATCCACAAGCCGTACATCGACGCGGTCGAATTCGACTGCGAGCATTGCGGCGAAGGTCGCATGCAGCGCGTCACCGAAGTAATCGACTGCTGGTACGACAGCGGCGCGATGCCGTTCGCCCAGTGGGGATACAAGGGCCAGGACATCGGCGAAGCGAAAGAGCGGTTCGAAAGCCAATTCCCCGCCGACTTCATCAGCGAGGCGCTCGACCAAACCCGCGGCTGGTTCTATTCGCAACTTGCCATCTCCACCATGCTGTTTGGGGAGGATCGAGGGTCGAGGGACGAAGGACGAGAATCCGACGCCAGCCCTCGCCCTGCGCCCCCTTACCCTCACCCCTTCAAGAACTGCATCGTGCTGGGCTTGATGCTCAGCGAGTGGTACGAGGACAAGAAGGACGCGAAGAAGCTGTATCTTACCGAGGAAGAAGCGAAGGCCGCCTGCGGCAAGAAGGGTTTCAGGCATGCCGTCGGCAAGATGTCGAAGAGCAAGCGGAACTACCGCGAGCCGAACGAGATCTTCGACCGCTACGGCGCCGACGCTTTGCGGTGGTACCTGTTCGCCAACCAACCGCCCTGGACTTCGATCCGCTATAGCGAAGAAGCGATCAAGGACAGCATCCCCGAATTCCTCCTGCGGCTGTGGAACTGCTACAGCTTCATGGTGATCTACGCGAACATCGACGAATGGGATCCGGCGGAGGAATGCGGAGTTCGGAATTCGGAATGCGGAATGCTTGACGCAAGCGTCTTTGCGAAGGCTGAGTCGTACCGACCGGTGTTCGATCGTGATGAGATCGATCGCTGGATCCTCAGCGAGCTGAATCGCACCGTGGCGCTGGTGACTGAGCGAATGGACGCCTACGACAACTTCGGTGCGTGCGGGGCGATCAACGAGTTCGTCGACGCCCTGTCCAACTGGTACGTCCGCCGCAGCCGCGACCGGTTCTGGGCCAAGGACAAACGGGCTACGGACAAGCTCGACGCCTACTGGACACTGTACGAGTGCCTGCTGACCACCACCAAGCTGATCGCGCCGTTCGTGCCGTTCCTGGCCGATGCGATGTGGCAGAATCTGGCTGGTGTATTTCAAGAAGGGGCTAGGAGTGAGGGGCCAGGGGCGAGTGCCAATGAACCCTCGTCCCTCGACCCTCGATCCTCGATCCTCTTCCCCGAATCGGTTCATCTGTGCGATTACCCCGAACCTCACACCGCGCTGGTGGACGAAGAGCTCTCGGAGCGGATGGCGCTGGTGCGTTTGATCTCGTCGCTAGGCCGCCGCGCCCGTGAGATGGAGAACCTGAAGGTCCGCCAGCCGCTCTCCAAGGTGGAAGTGATCCTGGCCAACACCAGGCAGCAAGCGTGGCTCGAAGAGCACGCTGGCGTGATCGCCGACGAGCTGAACGTGAAAGCGGTGGAGTACTCGGACCAGCCCGAGAAGTACGTCGACCACCAGGTGCTTCCGAACTTCAAACTACTGGGCAAGAAACTTGGCAAGTTGATGCCGAAGGTGAAGGCCGCACTCGACCAGGCCAGCGGCAGCGAACTGCTGGCCAATATCCGCGACAACGGCCGTATCAACCTCTCGGTCGACGGCCAAGAGATCGAACTATTGCCCGAAGAGGTCGAAGTCCGCATCACGGCCAAAGAAGGATACGCCTCGGCGAACGATAAAGGCGTCGTGGTGGTGCTGGCCACCGAGCTCACACCCGAGCTGGTGGCCGAAGGCACGGCCCGCGACCTGGTCCGCGCGATCCAGGACACCCGCAAGGAAAAGGGTTGCGAGTTCACCGACCGCATCGAGGTGGGCATCGTGTCCGACGACGAAACGGTCCTCGCAGCCGTGGACCAGTTCGCCGACTACGTCGCCGGTGAGACGCTTTCCGACTCGGTGAAGCTCGGCGAGATTGCTGGTGTGACGCCGATCGAAATTACCCACGGTGATGTGACGGTTAAGCTTTACATCAAAGTCAAGAAGTAAAAAGGAACACTAATAACCACTAATCTTCGCTAATTTCGATTAGTGTTTATTAGCGTCGATTAGCGTTCCCAAAAGAAGAACCAATCGAGTCTCCCTTGAAAATTGCCGTCCTTATTTCTGGCTCCGGCCGGACCCTGAAGAACTTTATCGACCTGGCGGCCGAAGGGTCGTTGGACGTGGAGATCGATTTGGTGATCTCCAGCACCCCGGCGGCGGGTGGACTCGAGTACGCCAAGCAGGCTGGCATTGCATCGGTCGTCTTGGAGCGCAAGGACTACCCCACGCACGACGCCTACGGCGAGGCGATTTTCGAATCCGCCCGTCAGGCAGATGTCGACCTGGTGGCGATGGCGGGCTTCCTGAAGCTGGCCCCAGTGCCCGACGACTTCGCGGGGCGGGTGGTGAACATTCATCCGTCGCTCATCCCCTCATTCTGCGGCCACGGCATGTACGGCCACCACGTACATCAGGCGGTCCTGGACTACGGCTGCAAGATTACCGGCCTCACGGTGCACTTTGTCGACAACGAATACGACGCGGGGCCCATCATCTGGCAGCAGCCGGTGCCGGTGTTCGACGACGACACGGCCGAGGTGCTCGCCGCGCGGGTGTTCGACGCCGAAAAAGAAGCCTACCCCCACGTGCTCGGCCTGCTGGCCGCAGGGCGGATCAAGCTCGAAGGGCGGAAGGTGACCATCGGCCGGCGGTGAGCCAGTGACAAGTGGCTACTTCACGTATTGCACGTCGTCCAAGTAAAACGTCACCGCTCTGCCCTGCCCCGCGAGCGAGAAGCCAAATCCGTTCTTGATGCGACCGGTATCGAGACCCGTCAGTGGCACACGGTAACGTTTCCACTCAGTGGTGAGCTGGACGCCGGAGAGCTCGGTCTTGCCTGAGTCATGATAGACACCGTCGGTTGTGTTGAGGCCAACGAGAAAGTTGACCTTTTCCGCACCGGTCTCTCCGCGAGCCCAGAACTCCAGCGCAGATGCCTGGCTCAAGTCAAAGCCGCCCGCCTGCTCGCCATCCCAATCATTGGCCGGCGACTGCCACGCCACACCGCCCCATTGATCGGCCGCGTTGTAACTCACGCGAAGGCACGTCTCGCCCGAGTGCGGCTGGTCGGTACAGTCAAGGTCGAACTCAATGGCCGCGATGTTACCCATGAAGCCGGATGGCGTGTACGGTGCGTTGGCCAAGTCGTCGGCGTAAATCACCAGCGGCAGTTTCGGCTTCGTCGCGGCAATCGCTTGGATTGGCGCATCGACATACAGTGGCACATTCGCCACAGCCGCACCACCATGGCCATCGCGGACGTAGACGAACAGCCGATACCCGCCTCCGCCCGTCGGCATATGAACTTCCACCTGATTGCCGGAACCAACAATCGCATCGGGTATTTCGTTCTCGGCACTCTGACTGTCGTTGCCGTTGGCCACCACCACGGCGTCGCTCCGCAGCACCCACTGATAGGCGAGTTGATCTGGTTCGGCATCTTCGGCCACGACGGCAGCCAGCAGCTCCTGCCCCGGCCGGACTTTGCCCACCCCACCCACATTCAACTCGTGAATCTCGGGGCAGCGATTTGCAACTGGGCGTCCGGTCCAATGCTCGCTCATTACGTCGGCGGCAGCCAAGCGAGTGCCGTCGGGCAGCAGCATGCCAAACCACGTGGCGGTGGTCTCCTGCTTGTTGCCCCACAGGAAGGAGTAGCTGCCCAAGCACTGGCTGGGGTTCTCGGCGACCGCACGGCGATACCCCAGGTCATAGTGCTCCGCCTTTTTGGTGCTGGTTGGTTCGATTGGCGCCCCCCAAGTGGTCTTGGGCGACTCCCACGGGCCGCGCGGGCCGTGCTCGGTGATGATGTACGGCTTGGTGCCACCCTGCTTGCGATACCGCTCGGCCACCGTGCCGATGCTGCCGTACGAATTGATACCGACGATGTCGACGTGCGGGCAGAAGCGGTGTAGGTTCTCGACCTTGTGCTCGCCAAGTTCGGCGATGACGGTCATGGTCGGATGATCGGGATCGATGCGTTTGATCTCGCGGGCGATGTGATCGACCGCGTACCAGACGGCCGGGTTGTCGCCGCCCTCCTCCATCTCGTTGCCGATGCCCCACAGCAATACAGCCGGATGCGACTTGTATCGCTCCACGGTCTTCAGACACGTTTCGAGCTGCCCGACAACAGACCGTCGATCGTTATAGTCGAATCCATGCCGCGGATGCCCGAGCCACATGCCGACGCACACGGTGAGCCCGCGTTGGTGAGCCGCGTCGAGCAGATGCCCCAGGTTGTCGGCACCCCAGGTGCGGATGGAGTTGCCGCCCAGCTGCTTGAGCAAGTCGAGCTTGACCTGCCCGCCGGCACCATGGATCGCGTAAGGCTGGCCGTTGCGGAGCAATTGGAATGTGCCGGTTTCGCTCTCTCGATCAAGAGAAACAGTAGTCTGCGCTGGGAGCTGGCTGGCACACATCAACAACAACGTACAGGAAAATATCTTGCCTGCAATAATGCTACGCACGACGTTGTTTCTCCCACTTCGGCAATGGAATCAAAGGCGACAGTTCGATTATACTTGCTCCGGGGCCCACTGGAAGAAATGGGCATGCAGCTCGCCGAAACACTTGGTCGGTAGTCCGTCCTGGGAGCATTGGATTGCAGGAATCAAATCCGTACGCATCGCCAACGTCTGCGCCATCGGCTCCTACGAAGGAAGCTCGGGAAGAGCGCGGCCCAGTCTTGTTATGGAGCTTGCGTGCGGCCACGGCCATCGCGTTCGCCGCCGGCTTCGTCAGCCGCATGGTGCGTCCAATGATCGAAGGGCCCGTCCACTACGAGGCCCTTGCCGAGTTGGCCTTCCTGCTGATGCTGCTTGCCGCACTGCTCGTTTTGTGCTGGCGGAGTCCACTGCGCAACGCGGACAAGCTCGCCCAGCTTGGCAACCTGGCATGCTGGGGCGGTTCTTGGCTGGGCTGGTCGGTGGCCAATCTCGCTCCGTGGGGCGATATGACCGGCCTGAAGCTGGGCTGGGGACTTGGATGTGCCGCAGCTATCTGGATCGCATTTCGATTCCGCCGGCAGCCTGCTTAGGCCGCGCGGCGTAGTCGCATCGCCTTGGGCAGGGCTACAATGTCGAAGTGCTTGGTGGCGGTCATTTCGTCGCGGTCCATCTTCCCGCCGGGGCCCTCTTCGATGCCCAGGTAACGTACGACGTCGTACCCCAAGTGGGTGAAGAAGTCGAACAGTTCGAAACGCTCGCTGGCCACGAGTTTGCGGAACACTTCGCAACGCACCACCGGACGGCGTTCGCTGAGCGTCGGCAGTAGTGTCTTGAGAATCTTCAGGTCATACCCCTCGGCGTCGACTTTGACGTAAGTGAGCTTCTTGAGCCACTCGGGATAGCGCGTCTTGAGCACGTAGTTCAGGTTGCGTCCTTCGACCATCAGCGGGTGGCGGCGGCGGAATAGCGGCCACTTCTGCTGTGTCTTGAAACCGCCGTTGCAGTACATGCCGTCGGTATAATGGAAGGTGAATTTGCCGTCGTCCTGCGTGGCGGCGAAGTTCAGTGCATCGATCCGCGTCGACTCGGGATTGAGCGAGGCGTTCTTCGACAGGATCTTGTAGACGAACGGATTCGGCTCCAGGGCCAGCGTCAAACCGCTGGGGCCAGTGGCCAGGGCCATAGGCAGCGTGGTGTCGCCGGTGTGGGCGCCGATGTCGATGACCAGATCGCCAGGGTTGACGAATTGCCGCACTGCGTCGACCATCGGCTGGGTGATCGACTTCTGCGTTTCCTTGGGGTGTTGCCACTGAGCGTATTCAACGCGTCCCGCGTGCTCGAGCTCGAACGACTTGAGTTCGTAGCCGAACTCCTGCACATTGCGCGGGGCGTCGCGGCGAAAAGGTAGCAGATTGGTTAGCGACATGACGAGTCCTGGGGTACGATGCTAGTATGGGCCGACAAGCGTGGCCGACATTTAGCAAAACTGCCCTGCCACGCCTACATCTATCGGACTCGAAACGACGATTTATCCACCTCGGGCACCCTACCTTGCAGACTCTCGCACAGAAAATTGCCGCCTGCGTCCCCACCGCGGACCGCCCGATCGGAGTGGTGGTGGTCGATCACGGTTCTCGGCGCGGCGAAAGCAACGATCTCTTGCTAGCGGTGGCGGCACTGTTCGGCGAACGGAGCGGCCTGGAGATTGTCGAGCCCGCGCACATGGAGCTGGCCGAGCCAACCATTGCGCAGGCGTTCGCCAAATGTGCCGAACGAGGCGCCAAGACCGTGGTCGTGTTTCCTTACTTCCTCTCGCCAGGCCGGCACTGGTCGGAAGACATCCCCCGCCTCGCAAGTGAGGCGGCCGAGAATTTTCCGGGCGTGAAACACCTGGTTACGGCGCCTTTAGGACTGCACTCGCTGATCGCGGACGTGATGGCCGAGCGGGTGGAGACTTGTCTGGTGCATCAAACGGCGGACGGCGAGACTTGCGACCTCTGCGACGGCGATTCGCGGTGCCAGCTTCGCTAGCAATCTTCGTGTACACAAGCAGGCCAAATCCGCTGCAGTGACGAACGATGCCTGAGTGGTATTCCAAAGTCTGGTGACTTCGGCGCTTGCAGACTGATGAGGTTGAACTACGTCTTCGATCTGGTCGATACGAGAAGTGCAATCATTTTTTCTGCTCCATCGCCTATGCGGCAAAGGAATGCTGTAATGCGTCGCTACTTCGCTATTGCCGGTTCGCTCGCTCTCGCCCTTCTGCTTGCTGCTCCGGTGACCGCAGACGAAAAAGATGACTCGATTGCCGACACCGCGACTGAGGAAGAGGTAAACGAAGAGCAGACCCGGGAACAGCAACGGCCCGTTGCACCGCGCAGCGCATTCGTTCCTGGCTCGGGTTGGTTCCTGCCTGGATGTAGCGACGACTTCGAAGACGAGAGCTGGAGCTATTCGCTCCGTCTGCCCAAGAGCAGCTACGAACAGGATGACAAACAGCGTGGCCCCGGCGGTATCTCACGCAACGGCCTGTGGCACGAAGGGGCCAAGCGAGGCACGCCTGACATCGTTCGCCGTATTGCCACGCCGCCGGGCGGCATCGACGGGAGCATCGGCGCCCTGTTGTTCCAGACCAAAGACTCCGGCATGCCGGGGCGGACCACGAACGAACAGATGCAGGACGACCTGCTAATGAAGTTCGACTCGAAACTGGGACGATCGATCCCGGTCGAGTGGGAACCGAGTTGCACCGTGCGGGTCTATCTGCCCGAGTTCGACAAGTGGGAAAATCGCACCGGGGCATCGTTCGGCATGCGAGCCGACTGCCGCGGCCGCACCCCACAAGGCGAAACCGACGCTTTCTGGCCGGGCATGTTCTTGCTGTTCCGCAGTTCGACCTCGCGGAATATCCAACAGGACTACGCCCAGATTTCGATCCGCTCGAACAACCGTGGTCAGGACATTCGCAGCTTGAAAATCACCGAACCCGGCTGGTGGACCATGGGACTTTCGTTCTCGAAGGACGGCATGGTGCATTACTACGCCAGCCCTGGCGTGGATGACCTGACCGAGGAGGATTACTTGGGTTCGAACTACCCGTACGGCTACAAGTGCCTGTGCATGCGGAACTTTTTCTTCAACGTGGCCAACTGGGACAATGGCCGCAGCTGGAGCACACCGTGGGTGATCGACGATCCGATGGTGTTCGTTACACCTCCCACCGGGATGGCGGCCGAAGACATCTACCGCAAGAAGGGCCAACGGGTGCCGACGTACCCCATTACCAAGAAGAAAGATAAGGAGCACGGCAAGTACAGCAACCGGGGCTTCTTCGGGCTGTTCCGGTAGAGAAGTCGTGGGCTGTACGCACTTAACACGTTGGGAGTGGCTGGGGTCGAGTCCAGCGAGCCCCCTGTGGCTGGAGTGCTGGGGGTTCGCGGAGCTCGACCCCAGGGCACCCTGCCATGGTGGTCGCCGGTAGCGGTTCATTCGTAACTAACCAGTTCGGTTCGCATGATTTCGCGTCGCCAATGGGGCTCGTGCACCGGCCAGCAGCGGACGACCGCCCGAGCCCCGTCGGCAAGATCGACTTGCTCGTCAGTCGCTGTGGCCCAGTGGTGACACTGCTGCCAGCAATCGTGCTCGGCCGTGAGCATCGCCGCGGCACTACGCCCAAGGTTGCTCCTCCGCCAGGTGACTCGGCCCTCGTCGAACAGGGTAATCACCACCGGCGGCGCGCAGTCCAGCAGCCGCCGAGCGATGAGTTCGTGACTGGCGGTCCAGTGCATTTCTTTCAGGACCGCCAGGTCCCACTGGCACATCTCACCCGACTTCTGCAGCCACCGCTGCGGCAACAGCAACCGTCCGGCCAGGGCATTGGCCACCTGCTCGCGACTGCCGAGTGGCATCTGACGGGGGTTGATCGCCAGATGTTCGCACACCCGTACGGCCGCGAACTCGCCGAGTTCGTGCGCCACGGCAAACTGCCGCCGCTCGAAGCGCAATTCCTGGCCCAGCACGATGGTGGGGCTGGCGGTCGCAAGCTCGACCTCTCCCCCTGCCCTGTTGGCCGCCGCCAGCCGATCGTCCAAACGCACCAATTGCGCCCGCCCCGGCAGGGCCACGTCCTCCGTTACCACGACGCCCAGGCGCATGGCGATCAAAAAGGCGTCGACTGGTGGCTCGTGAACACCTGCCTCCCACAGCAGCTCTTCCGCCACGGTGTCGAGAGCAGAGTTGTAGTCGCGTACAGGAACGTCGAAGAACATGGGTGCCCCCCTTCGGCATGACCGACACATGAACGTGCGTTTAGTATACACGCGACCAGTATCACTGCAAGCACTTTTGGGAAGAAACGGACAGAGTTTGCCCGCGGCGTATGCCTGACTTGTTCAACCCGTGCAGCTACAGGACGTTTCCCAAGAAGTGGGCGGCATAGGCGCCAGCGGGCTGCTATGCTCTGCACTTGCGTCGTCGCGGAGAATTAAGTTCGAATCCAAGAGCCACGAAGCTGGCACGAATCACTACTAGAATTCCACCCCCCGCGTGTGATTCGACTCGAACTGGAGGTCCGGCGATGTCCTACCAACACACCCAACATGGTTACTTCCATCTGCTCATGTATCCATTGGCGGCGGCCATGCTGGTAGCCGCATGGTGGACACGAGCGGAGATGGCACCAACCCTGATACTCGGACTGGCCAGCCTCCTCTTTGTGCTCGTCGGATTCTGCTTCCAGACGCTCACCACAGTCGATCTCGGAGATCGACTGGAGCTGCGTTTTGGTCCGCTGCCAATGTTCCGCAAGTCGATACCCTACGCGGATATCCAAACAGCGGAAGCGGGAAAGTCGCTGTGGATTGACGGCTGGGGCATCCACTGGGTGCCGGGCCGGGGCTGGACCTACAACCTGTGGGGCTTCGACTGTGCCGTGCTCCGCGTCGATGGCCGGACCGTCCGTATCGGAACCGACGATCCGGAGGGGCTGGTAACCTTCCTCCGCGAGCGGATTGGCCGACCTTAGCGGATAATACGCGCCTTTACCCACTCGCCTAAAGTGACGTTGTCGCGTAACTTAGCAGTATGGACGAATTACCCATTGCCTCTGGTTCGACGACGCCCCTGCAAGACGCCACGCCCGGCGAGAAGGGGAAGTACGCGTTCATCAGTCTCGGATGTCCGAAGAACCTGGTGGACAGCGAGCGGATGCTCGGGCTGCTGCAGCTGGACGGGTACGAATTGGTGCCATCGCCCGAGGACGCCGATTTCGCGATCGTCAACACCTGCGGTTTCATCGAATCGGCCCGCACTGAGTCGTTTGCGGCCATCGACGAGATGCTGGAGCGCAAACGCCAAGGACTGTTGCGGGGCGTGATTGTCAGCGGCTGCCTCGCCGAGCGACAGCAGGAGCAGCTGCTGACCGACCGCCCCGAGATCGACCATTTGGTCGGTGTGTTTGGCCGCGAAGAAGTCACCAAGGTGGCCGACCGCTTGATCGCCGGGTTGGATGAGCAGCGGCTGGTGTTCAAGCCGGCTCCTGTGCGGGCCTTGGCCGACACGATGCGGATGCGGGTCACGCCGCGACACTTTGCCTACCTGAAGATCTCCGAAGGCTGCGACCGGCTCTGCACGTTCTGTGCGATCCCCAAGATGCGGGGTAAGCACGCCACGAAGCCGATGGAAGACGTGCTGACCGAGGCCCACGAACTGGCCGCCGATGGCGTGAAGGAACTGGTGATCGTGGCCCAGGACACCACCTACTACGGTATGGACCTGTACGCCAAACCGCGGTTGGTGGAACTGCTGAACGAACTGCAGAAGGTGGACGGCATCGAGTGGATTCGCTTGATGTACCTGTACCCGATGTACTTCACCGACGAACTGATCGACACGATCGCCCAGTCGGACAAGATTCTGCCCTACCTGGACATGCCGCTGCAGCATATCAACGACCGAATGCTCAAACGGATGCAGCGACGCGTGAATCGGGCGCAGACCGAAGAGTTGGTGGGCAAGCTTCGCGAACGCATTCCGGACCTGGTGCTCCGCTCGACCATGATCACGGGCTTTCCCGGCGAGACGGACGAGGAGTTTGCCGAGCTGCTGGAATACGTGGAGCGCGAACGATTCGAGCGACTGGGCGTGTTCACCTACTCGCTAGAGCCCGACACGCCAGCGGCACGGTTGCCGAATCATGTGGACGAGACGGTGAAGGATGCCCGCCGCAACGAATTGATGGCCCTGCAACAGGAAATCGCCTTTGAATTCGCCGACCGCCAGCTGGGCACCCAGCAACCCGTGATAATCGACTCGCCCGTGCCCGACGAGCCGACCGCCTGGATCGGCCGCACCGTGGCCGATGCCCCGGACGTGGACTGCGTCGCCTACGTGACGGGCGAGAATCTCGCCCCGGGAATGATCGTCGACTGCGAAGTCGTAGCCCGAAGCGACTACGATCTGGTGGCAGTGGCGCTGTAGAATCTCGCTGATTGCGTTAAACTGTCGGTTTCGACGCTCGTACGCTCCGCAACGCAGTGGTCAGCAAGTCACGATATGGCAACCGCAACAGACGGCATAGTTTGGAACGTTCCCAACCGGCTTTCGGCCGCTCGCATTGGGTTCTCGCTCTTATGTTTCGTGGCCATTTGCCTAGAGTGGTATCTGGTCGGACTACTGTTGTTTCTGCTGTCCGCCGCCACCGACTACGTGGATGGATGGTGGGCACGAAAGTACAACCAGATTACGCAGCTCGGGCGGATTCTGGATCCATTTGCCGACAAGGTGCTGATCTGTGGCACCTTCATTCTGCTGGGTGCGGCTCAGGATTCGCTGATTCCGGCGTGGGTCGCCGTGTTGGTGACGGCCCGCGAACTGCTTGTCACCGCGCTGCGGAGCTTGCTCGAGGGCCGCAGCAAGGACTTCTCGGCCAAGTGGGCCGGAAAAGTGAAAATGGCCGTCCAGTGCCTGGCCGTGGTGCTGAGTCTGTGGCGAATGCACCGACTCGAGAGCGGCCTCGACACCACCCCCGTTTTCGACAATCTGCTGGTACTGGTGGTTATCGCGGCCGTGGTATCGACCGTCTATAGTGGATGGGGTTACGTGAAGCTGGCCATCGGCATGCTCCGCGAGGCGAGCTAGGCGACTGTTTCGTCGAGTCGAAAGCTTGACGGACCACTAGTAGCTCCATCATTTCTCCTACCCACCCGCTCCCGTAGATGCGATGAACGACCCAGAAGCCCAGGTGCCGGTCCTCGCCGGGCTGCTATCGCTGTTTGTGGCGTTCGCCGCCATCGCCGCATTCGTGATGTGGATTCGACGCTGGTCGCGATTGGGCTACATGCTGGCCTACGAGCCGCGTCGTCGCACACCCTGGGGGCCTTTGGCCGGGGTGCTGGCGGTATTGATGACCGGACTGGGCGTCTGGAATGTCCTGATGCTGCGAACCACTCAGGGCGCCGCACCTCAATGGACGGCCGACGAGTTCGCCCGCGCTCAGCTAACAATGAGCGTCGTGCAACTCGGGTTCGCCATCGCGATCGTGGCGGTACTGGTATTCGTCAATGGCGCTAGCTGGCGAGACTTTGGCCTGCCCACGTCGTCCGATCAGGCCATGTACGACATCATGCTGGGCTTCTGGATTGCCTTTGCGGCAATGGTGCCGCTATGGCTGCTGCAGGTGGCCGGTATCATGCTGTTGGGAATTGAGCCGGGCCATCCATTGCTCGACCAGATGCAGCAGACACCCAACTTGTTGCTGTTCGCTGCGGCCATGGTCACGGCCGTACTGGCGGCGCCAATCTTCGAGGAGCTGGTCTTCCGCCTGCTGCTGCAGGGGGGATTGGAGCGTCTGGAAGACGAAATGGTCGGCTGGAAATACAGCCTGCCCCCTCTGAAGGAACAAGTGCTGCTGACGGATTTGGACTCGGAATCGACAGTTCAGCCAGCCGCTACGGATGCGTCGTATGAGGAGGCTCCGCTGGAAGACATTCCTTTGCAGCCCGATACCGATGTCCTCCACCGCAGCGTTGGCCCCCAGCGAGCGGCCGGCGAAGAATTGTGGGTCGATCGACTCGAGCCAGAAGACCTGCCGAAGCTGCCCCCCTGCGGAGAGAGCATCGCTCCCGGCCTGAACCATGGATGGACCCCCATCCTGATTTCATCGTTCCTGTTCGCGCTGGCACACCTGGGCAACGGCCCCAGCCCCATCCCGCTGTTCGCCCTGGCCCTGATGATGGGCTACGCCTACCAGCGAACCCACCGAATTTTGCCGTGCATTGTGGCCCATATGGTGATCAATGCGGTCTCCGTGGGAATCCTGATTCTCATGCTTTCCCAGGCAGGAGCCCCCGAGCAGTAATGATCCAGCTGACCGAACACCCCGAGGGCACCCTGCTGGCAGTCCGAGCCCGAGCCGGCGGTCGGGTGAACGGTGTAACAGGGATCCGCCAGGGCGAATTGATGGTGTCGGTCACCCAGGTGGCCGAGCGGGGCAAGGCGAATCAGGCCATTGTCGGCGTCCTGTCCAAGCTGCTGGGCTGCGGCAAACGTCAAATCGAGCTAGTCCGTGGGGCCACGTCCGGCAGCAAACAGTTTCTGTTGGTGGGAATCGATGCCAAGACGGCTGCCGAGCGCATTCGCGCCGCAGTGGACAACGCATAACGTCGTTGTCGAGTCGCCCTGAGCGGGCTATGATACACCTGTCGTATGCGCCAGATCTCCGGCCCTCTTTCGTGCTATTCCCGCCCCCTGTTCCCACCTTTCGAGCCACCTCATGCCCCAGTGGACGCAGCACGTCGCCCGCTACATCGCGCTGAGCGTCATTACGCTGCTGGCAATCGGCATCATGGCGTGGGTCAGCATGCGCGACGACTCGGCTGCCCGCCGGGCGCGCGAGCAGCTCACCACACCGGTTCCGGTCGCGGCTCAGATCAAACCTTTGGTGGCGGCCCAGGACGTTGAAGCGTCGGTTTGCGAGGTCACCTCCAAGTTCAGCGGCAAGATCAGGGCCTGGGAAACCTACTCGCTGGGCTTCGAGCAGCCGGGCCGCATTGTCGAGCTGGGACAAAACGAAGCGGGGCAGCCGCTGGACGACGGCAGCCGGGTTGCCAAGGGACAGGTGCTCGCCCGCCTGGACAACCGTGTGTTGCAAGCCCGTGTGGCCGAAGCCACGGCCAACCTGGAGCAGGCCTCGAGCGACTTGGGTCGCGCCCGCCAGGTAAAGAGCAATGGCTATGGCGCAATCACCGAAGCGGAGTATCAGCAATACCTGACTCAAGAGGCGCTGGCCAAGGCCGCGCTGGAGATCGCCGCCAAGAACCTGCAGGACGCGGTGCTGTACGCCCCGGTACAAGGAACCATCGCCCGTCGCCTGGCCGAACCGGGAGAATTCGTCTCCGCCAACTCCACCGTGTTCGAGTTGGTTGAGAACGACCAACTGCTGCTAGTCATCGATGTTCCCGAATCGCAAATTCGCGAGCTCCAGAGCCGCATGCGAGCGGTGAAGCAAGCTCAACAGGATGGTTTCACCGATCCGGAAGCTGGCGTCTTCCGAGCTCGCGTGAGCCTGGAATCTCTGGATCAATTTGGTCAACCGTTTCCCGAAATCGATGCCGAGGTCTACCGCATTGCCGAAATAGCTGATACTCGCACCGGGTTGTTTGAAGTCGAGATTCGAGTCCCCAACGAAAACCACCTGCTCCGACCTGGAATGGTCGCCACGGCAGAGGTGGTGACCGACCGGATCAGTGCCTACAGTGTTCCTGAAGCGTCCGTCCTGTTCCGCGATGAAGAAACGTACGTGTTCGGGCTGGAAGAGGTACAGGAACCGTTGCAGGTTATGTTCTGGGAGGTCGACGAAATTCCGCTCGCCACGGCTCGCAAGATCCACCTCACGCGGTGGATCGACCAGGGCGACCACCTGCTGATTCCTTCCACATCGGTCGATATGGACCGAATTATCGTGCGTGGCCATCAACGCCTGAACGATGGACAGCATGTCCGCGTTACCAATTCGGCGTCGACGGACGATTCGCAGTACGTGAGCCCCGAGAAGAAGAACGGCAAAGTGGCAAAGGCGGACTCTTAAGAGGCGTGGGGCGCGTCGTGCCGCAGGGTGAGTTCTCCAAAATTACGCCGGCATCCGTTCGGAGTGGTACAACGCAGGTTGGCTTTCCGTGAAAATCAGCAACTTCGCTATTGAACGACCGCGACTGGTTACCGTCTGCACGGGCATGACGCTGCTGCTCGCCCTGTTCGCGTGCCTGCTGACCCCGGTGCAGCGAGCGCCCGCTATTAGCAAAGCGGTCATCCTCGTGGCGATTCCCTATCCCGATTCGCAGCCCAGCGAGGCGGAGAACGAAATCGCCCGCAAGGTGGAAGAGGCGCTCACCGAATTGCAGAGCGTCGACTACATCGCATCGACGAACGTCCGCGGTTCTTCCGTCACGCAGATTATCTTCCTCGATGGTGTCACACCGGACGAAGGTCGTCGTGAGGTGAAGGACCTGGTCGATCGCATTCGCAACGAACTTCCCACAGGCCGGGAGGTTCAACCGGTCATCACGGATATCGACTTCGAGAATGCTCCGCTGATGCTGGTAAGTATCACCGCGCCAGATGCAGTGGACGATCGCACGCTGAAAGTCATCGCCGAGGACGTTCAGGAGCAACTCGAGACCGTCGATGGCGTGGCCAACACCCAGCTATTTGGTGGCAAAGAGCGCGAGATCCATGTCAACGTGTTGCCCGATCGCATGGTGCAGTACGGCATCACGCTCGGCATGCTGCGTCAGGCCTTGTCGGACTTTCACGCCGAAGTTCCCGCCGGTGCATTCACCACCGGCGAATACGACCGGCAGGTTCGCAACGAATCGAAGCTACGCGACGTAGACGACATTCGCGAGGCGGTCGTCTCCAGCCAGGAAGGTCGGGTGATTCGCGTCCGGGACGTCGCCCGGGTGGTCGACTCGCATCGCAAGGTCAGGAACCTGGCCCAACTGAATGGTCAAAAATCCGCCACCATCGTCGTCAACAAAGAAGCGGACATCAACACCCTGGGAGCCGCCGACAAAGTCAACCTAAAGGTGGAAGACCTGCGCAACCAGTACCCGGATCTCAGTTTCTATACGTCCAGAGATGCCTCGAACGAAATCTGGGTGATGTTCCGTGTGCTTGGCTCCAGTGCCTTGTTTGGCGCCATGCTGGTACTGATCATCCTCGGCTGGTCGATGGGCTTGCGGATCTCGCTGTTGGTGCTGATCGCCATTCCGTTCAGCACGGCAGTGGGCCTCGTTTTCCTGTTCTTCGCCGGCATTGCCATCTCGAACATGGTGGTCTTCAGTTTCATCCTGGTGCTGGGCATGGTCGTCGACGGGGCGATTATCGTCGCCGAAAACATCCACCGCCACATCGAGCGTGGTGAGTCGCCCATGGACGCCGCCAAGACGGGTATCGAAGAAGTGGGCATGCCCGTCATCGCAGCCGACTTGACCACCATTGCTGCCTTCCTGCCGATGGTGCTGGTGCCGGGCATCATGGGCGATTTCATGGGGGTAATGCCCAAGGTGGTCAGCGTCGCGCTACTAGGTTCGGTGCTCGTCGACCACTTTGTGATTCCGACACTCGCCGCCCGCTGGTTCAGTCGCCGCGAACCGGTAGCCAACGAATCGCAGTCGTTCGCGGTGCTCACTGCAACGCACGACAGCCACGAGGCCAACGAAGCCGCCCGAGTTCGCCCCAACGTCGGCATGTTCACGCGAGCATACGCCTGGGTCCTGCGGCAAGCCCTTACGGGTTTCACGCCCTTTTTTGTGCTCATCTGGTGCATAGTCGCGATCTTCGCGGCCGGCAAACTGATGGGCTACATCGGTTTCAACTTCTTCCCTGCCAGCGATCGTGGCCAGTTTATCGTCAAGTACGAATTACCGCTGGGGTACAGCATCGAAGAGACCCTGGCCGCATCGCATGTGATCACCGACAAGCTAGATGACTGGGAGGATACCGGCATCCTGGTCAACTATGTCACGTCGGTTGGATCGGCCTCGGGCATGGCGACGCGTGTGGACGACGATCCCGCCACGGGGCCGGAGTTCGGTCAGGTTCAGGTTGAACTCGTGCCGCCCATGGATCGCTCCATCCATACCCGCGAGGTGATGAACTACCTGCGCCGCAACGTGGAGTTGCTGCCCGGCATGAAGATGACCATCGCCGAGGTGCAAGATGGACCGCCCGGAGGAGCCAAAGTCTCCGTGCGATTCACGGGTAAAAATCTCGACCAACTGGGGTACATCGCCAAGTCCACCCGCGATCGGATGAAGCAAATCTCGGGCACGGTCGACGTAACCACCGACTACCGCGACGACGCCCCCGTGCTGATTATCGAACCTAAGCCGGACGTGGTGGGCTTGTCCGGCATGACCGATATGCAGATCGCCCGGGCGGTGCAAACGGCCATCGCCGGCGACACCGCGGTGCAGATTACGATGGACGACGAAGACATCAATCTTCGGCTGCAACTGGCCCCCGAATACCAGGAACACCCCGAAGACCTCAAGCGTTTGCTGCTCACGGGTCCGGACGGCCGCAGAGCTTCAATCGGTTCGCTGGCCGAAATTCGCCGCGATGTGGACTTGTTTAGCGTAAATCGTTACGACCGCAATCGAGCTGTTGTGACCAAGAGCGATGTGGACGACTCGAAGCAGCCTGCCGAGGTGTTTGAATCGCTGGCCAAGGATATCCTGCCCGACTTGGGCTTTCGACCGGTCGAAGGAGCCGAGAAAACGGTCGAAGGGTTTGCCAAGCAGTTCATCGGCAAAGCCGCCACTGATGCCGAAGGCGTGCAAGCGGAGTTTGCGGGCGAGAACGACGAACGGGACAAGAACTTTGGTTACCTGCTTCGCAGCATGATGATTGCTGTAGTGCTGATCGCTGCGATCTTGGTCATTCAGTTTAACAGCTTCCGGCAAGCCGCCGTGGTGATGATCACGGTGCCACTTAGCTTTATTGGCGTAATACTCGGCATGTGGGCCACTGGTTTCGCCTTCAGCCTGGCGACGTTTATCGGACTGGTGAGTCTGACGGGCATCGTGGTGAACGACGCCATCGTCTTGGTGGACTTTACCAATCAGGCTCGCAAGCGCGGCTTGCCAGTGCGACAGGCACTGGTCGAGGCGGGCGTCAATCGGTTGCGTCCCGTGCTGCTGACCACCGTTACGACCTGCGGCGGACTGCTGCCGCTGATGCTGAATATCTCCGGTGGCGCCGAGTTCTGGCAGCCACTGACTGGCGCGATTGTGTTTGGGCTGATATTCGCCACGATTCTTACGCTGGTCGTGATCCCCTGCGCGTACTACTTCAGCTACATGTTCCCCGCCTGGATGCAGACGATGTTCTTCACGCTGCTGGCCACTGGCATGGTGTGGAAGATACTGTCGAGCATGCCAGCATCGTCCAAAATGCAGATGCAGATCACGACGCTCGAGGGCACCCTGGCCGTGCTGGCGATTGGCTCGGCAGCGGCCGGGCTATTCGCCCTGCTCTCCTGGCGACGAGGTGAATCGCTCGTGCTGCTCGATCGCTGAGACGTTGTCCGCTGGTCCAGCGCACCCGGCGCTCCAGAAGTGCTTGCGGCCCCGCTGCATGGGGGCAAAATGTCGGAACCACACGATGAGATGGAGCGACTACTGTTCGTCGAAGCGGATTTCGAGAATCTCGAACTTGTTCAGACCGGCCGGTACTTCCACCTCGGCCACTTCGCCCACCTTCTTGCCGACTAGACCTTGGCCCAGTGGGCTGGCGACATTGATCTTGCCGTTGTCGTAGTCTTCGTCGCCCTCGCCTACCAGCGTGAACTCTTCCTTGTCGCCAAAGTCGAGGTCTTTCACGGCAACCGTGCAACCGAAGACCACTTCGTCCTTGGGCAATTTCGAGGTATCCACGATGTCGGCCCGCTTCAGCTTGTCTTTCAACAGGTTGATCTTCGCCTGCAACATGCCTTGCGACTCGCGAGCACCATGGTACTCGGCGTTTTCCTTCAAATCGCCTTCCGCCCGAGCTTCGGCAATCCGTTTCTCGATCTCCGGCATCTGCTCGTTTTCCATCACATCGAGCTCTGCTTTGATCTTTTCGTAACCCTCACGGGTCATGGGAACTCGGCCACTCATGGCGATCTTTCCGGTGTCTGGGCGATAAGAAGTTTAGGGGTGAACAAAACAAAGACGGGCACCCGGCCGGGGCGCCCGTCTTGAATAACCCCATTTTGGCGAGCCGGCCGGAAAGTGTAAACCCCTTCTTGCCCGGCAGTTTGCCCCATTTCCGGCCGCAATCAGGACGGCGCAGTCATCAATCAACAATGATGAAGCCGTTCTGAACAAACATCATCCAAACCACATAGCACCCGGCCGCCAGCCCGGCGGCGATCAGGTGATGCGGCCACTGGCGATTGTCGTGCCACCACCACACGAAGGCCCACAGCACCTGGTAAACCGCGACTCCCCAGCCCACCATCAGCCACAGCGAAGCGGGGATCGCCAGTACCGCTAGCGGGGTAGTGAGGACGCCCGGTCCGTGCCGAAATACCGCGGCGCACAACACGTATACCGCTGAGGATATCGCGAGACCGATCCCGTTGATATAGATCTTCCAGCGTGCGACCGGCATGACGACTGGCGACTTCGTGCGACTCGAGTTCGCTGCTTGCGGATGAGACGACGATTGATACGGGTTATCGCCGTCACCGCGCATGAGACACCTGCTCGCATTCACTCCGGCAGATACAGCAGCCGGCCACAGGCCTTACAGAAGGTGGGGCGATTCAGCAGCAGATCGTTCTGCATGTTAGGGGTAATCTTCTGCCCACAGCCGGTACACACCCCGTCTTCGGCTTCGCTGAGGCCATCGGCCCCCTTCATATTGACCACGCGGTTGTAGTCGCCGCGAAAATCGGCCGGCAGTTTTTTCTCGGCCTCGGCCAACTCGGCCTCCAAACGGACGATGTCCCCCCGGATCATCTCGGCGGCCGACTCCACCTGCTCCTTCACCTTTGCCATCTCGTCCTCGGTTGCCTTGACGGCCGACTCGGCGGTGGCAGTCTTTTCGCCCATTTTGTCGATTCGCTCCAAGCTCTCGAGTATCTCGTCGGCCAGGACGCTGTTGGCCATCTCGGCTGCCGCGATTTGTTCCTTGAGTGCCTGATACTCTTTATTGCTGCTGGCCAGATTGAGCTTCATTCCCCAATCGACCAGGCGTTGCTCGGAACTCTTGAGGTCGAGTTGCTGACGGTCAGCTTTCAACTTGGCTTGCTTTTCCGCTTCGCGTGCAGCGGCCAAATCCGCTTGCCGCGCCTCGACGTTCTTTTGACGCAGGGCGACCTGCTTGGGTCCTCGCTCCAAGCGGTCGCGAAGATCCGTTAACTGGAGATGCAAACGATGCAGCGTGCGAAGCAAGTCGGCGGTAATGGCCATAGAGTGCCCGTGGTGCGAGATTTATCGGCGATGTGCTAAAGAGCTACTTCCGTTATCTCGCCAAACCGCCACGTTGCCAAGCCCCTGAAGTTTCCTACATCCATGTCAATCGGTCATCCGTCTGCCATTGAAGAGCTGACGGTAGATTGCCGAACGCACAAAGAACGGCCGCAGGAGACTAGCTCCCACGGCCGTTGAAGTATTTTTCGGCGGGTAGATTTCCGGGGCAGCGTTACGCGGCGACGGGCAACTGTGGCACGAAGTTGGCCAGCATCTGGCTGCGGACCGGGTGCTGCAGCTTAGCCACCGCCTTGGCTTCAATCTGGCGAACCCGCTCGCGGGTCACCTTGAAGATGCGGCCCACCTCTTCCAGCGTGTAGCTGTAGCCGTCGTGCAGGCCGTATCGCAGGCGGATGATCTCCCGCTCGCGGAAAGTGAGCGTCTTCAATAGCTCTTCAATCTGGTCGCGAAGCAAACCATTATTGGCCAGCTTGTGCGGGCTCTCGGTGTGCTGATCTTCGACGAATTCGCCAAAGCTGCAGTCCTCGCCATCGCCCACAGGGCGGTCGAGGCTCACCGGGTGGCGGCCGATGTCCAGCACGCGTTCAGTCTCGTCCAGCGGCACTTCCGCAGCCATGGCGATCTCTTCGATCGAGGGTTCACGCCCCAATTGTTGCTGCAATGCCTTGGCCGTGTTGCGCAGCTTGGTGAGCACGTCAATCATGTGCACGGGGATGCGGATCGTGCGTGCCTGATCGGCAATCGCCCGGGTGATCGCTTGACGAATCCACCACGTGGCGTAGGTGCTGAACTTAAAGCCACGACGGTACTCGTACTTATCGACCGCCCGCATCAGGCCCGTGTTGCCTTCCTGAATCAGGTCGAGGAAGCTCAGACCGCGATTGCGATACTTCTTGGCGATCGACACCACCAATCGCAGGTTGCCGCTGGAGAGCTCACGCTTGACGTTCTCGAACGCCTTGTACTGTTTCTTCAACAGATCCACCCGGCGGTGAAGCGTCGAGGGGCTCTCGAGCACGTTGCTCAAGAGGGCTTTGAGTTCCGCCTTGACCGAAGCAATCTTGTCGGCCGGAGCGTTCTCTGCCTTCAGTTCGCGAAGCTGGTCGCGAACCAGATCGATCCGCTGGCAGAACTGTTCGAGTTCCTTGATCAATGGCTGCACCCGGCGAGTACGCAGGCTCAGTTCTTCGACCAGCACCAGCATCTTCTCGCGGCGACGCAGGAAGCGGCGACGTACCGTGCTTCGCTCGTCGTCAGTCAGGCCACGTCGAGTCAACTGAGCGAAGTCGGCCTTCTGGGCTTCCATTAGGTGACGCAGCGTGGCCAGGTTGCCCGGCATACGACCTTGAATCTGCTCTTTGGTCAGATTTTCGGTCAGCGAAACCTTGATCGTGCGATCGAACGGCAACTCTCCATTCTCGACGCGTTCCAGCGTCTTGACGGTGGCCTCGAGGGCGTGGAACGACCGCAGCAGATTGCGGCGGAACTGCCGGCGGGTCAGTTCAATCTTCTTGGCCAGCGAGATTTCCTCCTCGCGAGTCAGCAAGGGAATCTCGGCCATCTGCGACAGATACATGCGAATCGGGTCGCTCGTGTACTGCGGCATGGCGTCGGCCAGTGCCTTGGCCCGATCGTCGGCACCTTCGACAATGACGGGCTCGTCAACGATGTTGAACTTGCGGACGTTGGGATCATCGACTATTTCGATGCCCATCGAATCGAGTGCCTCGAGCAATCGGTCCACCGGTTCGGTGCCGTAAGTCTCGTCGGGAAGATAGCTGCTAACTTGCTCGTAGGTTAGAAAACGTTGCTCTTTGGCGATAGCGAGCAATGCGCGAAGGTCCTGGGCGGCCTGCGGGGTCATCGTCGTACTCCTTGCATGCTTCATGCATGCAGTTGGCGGGAATGACGTGTGGCGTGCCTGGTCGTACGAAGTGAAAAACCGAGGCAGCCAGTCGCCGGGCAACCACTCTAACCATCCGTGGAGAGAGACCCTGATTGCCGGCGTTTCAAATTGTCGAAGAATTTGCTAAGCAGTTGCTCCTCTGCGTGCTGGTCGAGATTGCCATCGCGAAGGTTCGCGATGTCGGCTCGACGATTTTGTTCCTCGTGGTGTTTCCGGTAGTGCTCTACTAAATCGGTCAGTCGTTGATCGTGGTCGCTCTCGCGTTTCTCTCCGGCCGACTCATCTATATCAATGAGCAACTTTTGTTGTCGCTCGTGTGTGGCCTTGGCCATCAGTTGGTCGAAGGTAACCGGTTGGTGAGCCGAATGCAATTGGTGGCATAGCTCGTACAACCATTGGGCGGGGCGACTCTCCATTGCCGTTTCAGGAATGTTATCAAGGATTGGACCGACGAGCGCCGAATCCGACAAGACCAATTCAAAGATTTCTTGCTCCCACCGTGACAGCACTGCTGGCATCGCATGATCGACGACAACGGGAGCTTCTTCCTCCGAAGCGTGCGTCAACCGAGTCGTTGCGCGGCGCAAAGTCTTCAAACGCTCGCGTAAATCGTCCTCGCGCAGATAAAATCGCCGCGCGATGCGCCCCAGCGCTTGCTGCTCTCGCAACAATGCCGACGAACTTGTCTGCCCGGCCGAAACTTCCACTTTTGCCAGCACCGCCAGAAGTTCTTCCACCGCTTCAGCGGCAATGTGCGTGGGGGGATTCATACCGACGCGTTGTTCGACCAGCCACATTTTGTGATCCAACGCATCGCGGGCTGTGGCGATCAATGCATCCCACGCCTCACGCCCATTGGCTTGCAAGTAATCGCACGGATCGAGCCCTGCAGGTAGCGTGAGCACACGCAAGTCGACCTGGTTGGCGACGAACAACTCCAACACTTCGCTGGTGCGCTTCTGCCCTGCTTCGTCGCCGTCGAGCACCAACACCACTTGGTCGGTAAAGCGACGCAGCAAATGCAGATGGCGTTCGCCCAACGCGGTGCCACAACAAGCCACCGCGTTGGTAACACCGTACTGATGTGCCATGATGACGTCGGTGTATCCCTCCATCACCACGATGTTGCCACGTTCGGCGACCGCTTCGCGTGCGATGTCCAGGGCGTACAGTTGTTCGCTCTTGCTATAGAGCGGGGTCTCGGGCGAGTTGACGTACTTGGCCGAACGGTCGTCGGCGAACTGGGGCAGCACCCGACCACCAAACGCAATTGGCCGACTGCGGACGTCGCGAATCGGAAAGATCAACCGGCCGCGAAACCGATCGTAGTGCCCGCCGCCGTCGCGACTGCCGATCAGGCCTACCCGTTCGAGTACGGCCGGCGAGAATTGCGTCGCGCGGGCCTGGCGGACCAGCCACTCCCAGTCGGGTGCGGAGAAGCCAATCTGGAAGTGGTCGCGCATCTGGTCGTTGATACCGCGATCGGCCAAGTACTGCTGGACGTCGCGAGACTCGGGAGCGGCCAGCAGATGTCGATGAAACACATCGGCCGCCCACGCCAGGGCGGCCAGTTGGGTCTTCTTATCGCCCGGGCTGCCGGGTTCGACCTTGGGTCCCGGCGTACTGGCGAGCTGAATGCCCGCGCGTTCGGCCAGCATCTCCAGGGCTTCGCGGAACTCCAGCCGCTCCATCCGCATGGCGAAACTAAAGACGTCGCCGCCGATGTCGCAGACCCAGCATTTGAAAGTCTGCCGCTCGGGATTCACCTGCAGACTGGGGCGGGTATCGTCGTGCCACGGGCAGTGGGCCACGTAGCCGCGTCCCTGCCGACGGAGCTGCAGATAGCTGCCCACCAGATCGACGATGTCGACCGCCTGGCGGACTTGCTCCTTCGAGTCGTGGGCCGATCCGTAATCCACCGCGGTGATCCGTCAATAATGAGTTGCTTGTCCCTCAATCGACATGACGAGAGAAACATTGCGGACCGGGTTCAATGCCCAGGAATCCGCGCGAGCCATATAGGACTAGCTTACTGCGAGAGCCGCTCGAGTCGAGGGGCGGCGCCGACTGTCACTTCGAGGTCCAATTCCTCGGGCTGGCTGCGTACCAGGCGGCAGATCTTCAGCCGGGCCTTGGAACCCACTGGCGTATCGGCAATCGCTTGGGTCAGCAGGAACGGATCGCTGGCGTTGTGCTCGTTCCACTTGAGGATCACATCGCCCCGTTGCAGGCCCGCGCGTTCGGCGGGGGTGAACGCCGACACCGTGGCAGCCAACACGCCTTCGCCATCTTGGAGGCCCAAACGGCGGCGAAGTCGATCGTCCACCGGCTGTGGCGAAACGCCCAGGTAGCCACGCTCGATCCAGCCATCGGTCTTCAAACGCTCATAGGTATCCTTCGCCAAATTGCTGGGGATCGCCAGGCTGATGCCCTGGTAGACCTGGCCAACAATGGCCGTGTTGATTCCTACGATGTTGCCATCGAGGTCCACCAACGGTCCGCCGCTATTGCCGGGATTCACCGCCACGTCGGTTTGCAGGAACTCCTGGAACGGATTGCTCTGTAGGCCCCCCTGCAAGGAACGTTGGGAGAGCGTGCGACGCTGCTTGGCACTGACAATGCCGAAGGTCACGGTGTGGTCGAGTCCGAAGGGGCTACCAACGGCCCACACCAGATCGCCCACCTGCAGTTGGTCGCTATCGCCCCAGTCGGCGGCGATCAGGTCGGACTTGTTGATCTTCAGTAGCGCCAAGTCGATCCGCATGTCCCCTCCGACGACCACCGGTTCGTATTCCACCCGGCCATCGGCGAGAATAACGTGCAGGCCCGTGGCGCCTTCGAGCACATGGTAATTGGTGACAATGTAGCCCTCGGGATCGACGATCACTCCCGAGCCCTGGCCTTCGATTCCCTGGATATCGGCGCGGTGAATGCTGACCACGCTGGGCGAAACGCGCTTGGCCACCAAGCGTGAGGCAGTGACCAGGTCGCTTAGTTCCGCGCGGACCTTGGTCAACTGCGTGGAAGCCACGTCGACTTCGGCCTGCATCCGGGCTCGGGTATCGGCGTACCGGAAGCGGCTGAGGAGATAGGGGCCGGCCAGAATGACTACCAAAACGGCTAACAACACCACCAACAGACGCAGACCGCGGGTGCCGTCGCCATTGCTCGGGTAGTTATGTCGTGGTGGTGGAGGGTCCGGCAGGGGGTCATAGTCGGAGGCGCTGGCAGACATAGGCGGGCATCTTGAGGACAAGGGGGCAGCAATGCGTCGCTCGAGTCCATTATAGCGAAACGTGGCCGCCGTGGCGATTAATTCGCTGCGAACAAGAAAAACACCCTGATATCCCGCTTTACCTAACCAGTCTGGATAACCCGATCCTGGCGTTTCAGAACTCTAGCAGCTCCACCCCACTGCGGCCCGCCGCGGAAGCTAGGGTTCCGTAACTTCCTGGTTTCCCGCAACCCGCCCCATTTCATGAGTGAGCAGATCCGCATGTCGACTTTCGATAAGCTGGAAGATAGCAATTCGGCCCTTCTCGATGCACCTGAACTCGAGGGCATGGAGTTCGAGTCTCTGGAGTACGAAGGTCCCGTCTGCTCGAAATGCGAGACTCCCATGGCGGACGACCAGATGGTCTGCCGCAGCTGTGGCTGGTATCCGAGCCTGGGAATCATGGTGGAAGTAGACTCGGAGTGGGAACGAGCGGCGGATCCGGAGTCGGTGGCTCCGGCGCCGGCCAAGAGTCCGATGGAAGAGGTATGTACCTCCATCCCCTCATGGACCTGGCCTCTGGCCGGATCTAATCTGCTGATACTAGTGGCCACCGTGGCGGGTCGCCTGCTGCTGCCGGCCGGCTCGGTGGTGTTCGAATTTTGGGGCGTATGGCAGTTGGTTGCTGGCCTGGCATTGGTAACGGTGCTGCACGTGTTGTGCTTTGTGATGACCGCCTCGAGCGACACCTCAATTGGGTTGTTCGATATCATCGTCAGCCCGCTGAAGGCCTGGTTCAAGGTGTGCTCGCGGCTGCCTGAGCGAAAATGGCTGGTGATCGGGGCCACCAACGGCGTGATGTTGTCCCTGACCGCCGTATTGGTGATTGGTGGCATCAACTGGGACCGGCTGTGGGATTGGAATATTGAAGCCCATACCAAGACCAGCCTGGTGGAAGCCATTGCGTCGGCCGCCGCCAATGGCCCCGTAGAGGGAGATCTGGAAGACTCGATCGAAGACTTCGCTGGCAAGGCCGGACAAGTCGATGGCGAACTGGGTGCAGTCGCCGACAACAAACCGGACGAGCCTGTGGAACGCCAAGAGACCGACTGCCTGATCATTGGTTTCGAACTGAGCGACTTGGACCAGATCGACAAGCTGTACCTGGCCACTGAAGCGAACGGCCGCCTGTACTACGCCGGCAACGTAGTGCCAAAGCTCGACCCCGAAGACGCAGCCAAGCTCAAGCGAGGCTTGATGCGGTCGATTACCGCCTCGCCACTGGTGAAGACCGGCCACGTCGCCACGTGGGTCAAACCACGTTTCCCGGTGCGTGTTACCTATACTCTGCAGGCCGACGACGGAAAGCTACGCGACTTGGAAATCGAAGAACTACTACCCGAAATCAGCCTGCCCTGGTAGCTCGCGGCTCGCTGGCCTGCGGCAAACTGGCCCCAGTCAATCGACGTCATAACTGGGCGGGCAAAATTGCAGATGTTATGGCGTTAGCAGGACGACACCGGCAAGTTTAGTCGCTATGCTCATAGTCTATGAGCGTCGATCCTCCCAATCCACGCCCGGCGCGGCGACCACGGTTCTTCCCGCCCCCCGAATCGGCCAGCCCCGAAGGGGCCCTGGTCATGGGAGGCGACTTGAACGCCGAGTTGCTGCTGGATGCGTACTCACACGGCATTTTTCCGTGGCCACACAGCGACGACGAGCCACTGGTGTGGTGGTCACTCGATCCGCGAGCCATCTTTGAACTCGGGGAATTCCGTCCCCAACGGCGGGTCCTGCGACGATTGCGCAGTGGCCAGTTCGTTCCGTCTGCCGATACCGACTTCGCAGGCGTCATGCGATGCTGTGCGGTAGGGCCAGGTCGCGAGGGAGGAAGCTGGATTACACCCAATATGATCCGCGGCTACACTCATATGCATCGACTCGGGCATGCCCACAGCATCGAGATTCGCTCCGATGGAGAGCTGGTGGGCGGCGTCTACGGCGTGGCCATCGGCGGACTGTTTGCTGCCGAGAGCATGTTTCATCGCCAGCGCGATGCATCGACGGCCGCCCTGGCTGTGCTGATTGCCCACCTCAGGGCTCGCGGCTTTGGGCTGCTGGACATCCAGCAGTGGACCCCCCACACCGGCCGGCTGGGGGCGATTGAAATACCGCGCCGCGAATACCTGGCGAGGCTTGCCCTGGAGGTCGACCGCCCCGTCACGTTTGGGCACCGCTTGGAAGGGGACGTACAATCGCTACGCGATTGAAGCTGCGCCCCATTACCTCTGGGTAACCGACCACAGCGATTCTACCTGGGCGGCCAACTCGTCGAGGCGATCGCGCCGCCACCAATGCAGAAACGCCTCGCTCTTGCCGCGATATTGCTCGCGTTCGTCGCGTTCGTACCGTTGCAGCAGTTCGCATTCTGCGTCCGACTCGGCTTCGGCACGCCACGCCGCAAGCTTATCTGCCGCCACGGCGTGGTCCTGAATCTCGCCCAACTGGGCCTGTAGTTGCTTGACCTGCGGATAGATCTGCTTGCGCGCCGCACCAGGCAGCCCGTTGCGAAGCAGTTCCAGGGCGTATCGAAAACGTTTGATCTCGATGCGAAACGCGTGCAGCTCGTCGGCCGTAGGTTGGTCGCCGGGCACCGCCGATTGGAACCGGGCCCAAGCCTGTTGTAGCCGCTCGGTGGCCCACTGGCCAAACGGCTCGCGGCGCAGCCGCTTGCGAGCGTGCTTCTTCACCTTGGAAACAAGTCGCGCCGCCCGGCGACGAAACTTCTCGTTGTACAACAGCGGCGAAGCGCACTGGATGATCGGCATCTGCACCTCGCGGCGACGATGCTCGAGCCGGTCATACAACGAACCAGCGGCCGGTTCCTCGGCAGCCCCAAACCGCTCGAGGTACACATCCAGGTCCCGCGCTTCGTCCATCGACTTGCGGAACTGCTTGAGCATGGCTTTCATCTGCTTGCATTTCGCGGGCGGTACGAATGCGCGGAACATGGCCAAGGCCGCCGCGGCACGCCGCGTGGCCACCCGCGCCTGGTGCACATACTCCATGTCCTCGTCGGCCAAATGCGCCGCCAAAGGGAGGAAGTGAATCACGTCGCGGAAACGCAACTCCAGGGCGCGCTGTGCCACTTTGCCTGTTGGCGTGTCGGCACTCGCTTCAGAAACCCATTTATCGATGGCACCCATGCGAGCTATTGTAGCTAGGCCGCGTCGCCACCACCAATCGGTGGGGGGTGGGCTAGCCGATGAATGTCCGCATCACATTCCGGGCGACCCGGAGCGACTGCTTCCGCAGTTCCAGGGTTTCAGTGAAGGCCTCGTCTTCGACTTCGATACAAACGGGACCATGATAGCCGGCATCGGTCAGGGTCCCGACCCAACGCCCCCAATCGATGTCGCCCAGACCGGGAATCTTGGCGGTCGAGCGGTCCATCGGCGGCATCAGGCAGCCCACGTCGTTCAGGCGGTGTTCATCGATCCGCATGTCTTTGGCGTGGGCGTGGAAGATGCGGGATCCGAACTCGCGAATCGGCGCAATCGGGTCCATCAACTGCATCCGCAGGTGCGAGGGATCGTAATTCAAGCCAAAATGGTCCGAGGGAATCAACTCGAACATCCGCCGCCAGATAGCAGGCGAGCGGGCGATATTCAGCCCCTGCGGCCACGTGTTGGCGTACATCATGGGGCAGTTTTCTATGCCCAGGTAGACGCCCTGCTCTTCGGCGTGGCGGACGATCGGCGGGAACACCTCGGCAAACAGGTCGAGGTTCTCTTCCAGCGTCTTGTATTGGTTAGCGCCGGCGAACGTGTTCACATTCTTCAATCCCAACATCGGCGCGGCGTCGATCACCTTGTGCAAGTGCTCCACAGCGGTCTTTGCCTGCTCCTCGTTGGCCGACAATGGAACCGAATAGTAGCCCAACGCCGAGATAGCCACACCGTACTTGTCGAGCAACGCCCGGGTGTCGTCGGCCATTGCCTGGGTGAATTCCGTCAGGTCGATGTGCGTCACGCCACCGTACTTGCGATCGGGTCCGCCGGGCGGCCAGCACATGACCTCCACGCAGTCGAAACCTTCGTCCGAAGCGAACTTCAGAACTTCTTCAAAACTCAAATCGCCAAAAATGGCGGTTACAAATCCGAGTTGCATGGGGAACCTCGAGCGCAAGAAACGTAGTGAGTACGCCAGAGTTCAATTTAGCGGCGGCAGCACCAGAAGGGAACATGCCGGCAGAGTGGCTCGAAGCCCGGCAGAATACGGCAACCGAAACGATGCATCGTTTCAGATCTACTTGTCCCGACGCAGGTCGATGTGGACCAAGGTGGCCTGGGTGGCGTGCCACTTCTCCCACGACTCCTTGTTGTACCCAAAGTGCTCGCCGGTGATGCGAACCAGGGCACTCAGGACGGCCGGATTGCGAAGCTCGCCGGAGACGACCTTCGGACCGCCGCCGCCAAACGAGGAGACACCGCTACTCGGGCTAACCGAGTACGTGCTGCCACCGCTGCCGCTACCAACCACTCGCTTGTGTTTGGTCACCAAGGCGTCGATCAAAGGGCCGATCGCCGTCTCGTCTTCCAGGCTACCAAGAGCTACGCCGGCGCGGTTCACCACGTCGTTGTCATTGCTACTCAAAGCTTTGACGTACGCCTCGGCCAGGCCGGGGCGCTCGGCATCGATCAACCACCCCAGGCAGTTGAGTCGCAAATCCTCGTCTGGATCGTTCAGCGACAGCAGCACCAGCGCGTTGACGGTTGATTGGTGATCGATCTGCGAAGCCGCCTTTGCCATCAAACGGCGGGCGGCAGGATCCTGCTCGTCCTTCAGCATCTCCACAATCGGCGGGCCGGCCAGGGGGTCGGTCACGTTGTTGAAATTGGCCACCGCTTCCCGTACACGCTCGGGTCGACGATCGTTGAGCCAGCGCCTCCACTTGCGAATCTCGGACGACCAATGAGCCGACAATTGCTTGTGTTTCTCCGATCGCTGCAAGAGGGCAATTTCCTGCCGCGTGCGATAGCTGCCGTCGTACCACACGAGTCCGCGCGAAGCCATCACCTGTTCGCGAGTCATCCACTCGCCGTCGACATTGCGAAAATTCAGCATCTGCCGCGCTTCCACATTGCCCGGCTCCAGTTCAATCACCCGTTCGGCGTGGCGGCTGGCACGTCCGTTCAACTGATGCTCGCGGCACCACTTGGCCAACGCCAGTTGGGCCTCGGCCGTGTCGGGCGCCGTGCGGGCGCGGGCATCGTAGCTCTGTGTTTCGGCCGAGGCGTCATCGATCTTAGAAATCTGAGATCGCTCCAGTGCGATCACCGTGCCGGCGGACGTGGTGATACGATAGTTGCCGTCCTCTTGCCGTTCGACCTGCCCGGCAATCTGCCCACCAGTGCTCAGATGCACCAAATCGGCCCAGGCGGGCGTGGAGAGCAGCAGTAGTGGCAGGACCAGGCTTCGCATCGTGCTTTTGTGCGGGGAATAGACAACTGCGATAGTTCTACTCGCTATTATAGAAGCCTGACCGCTGAGGGGACCAGCTGACCGCGGCGGAATTCGATGGCTTCGCGGGGAATCTATCGGTTTTGCGGGGTGGTTCACTTGTGGGGAGCCGATAATATGCCGTGGAGGGAAAGCCCCTGTTCGGCCGCCGCGACCCTCTAACTCCAATTGCAGGTCCATGTCCGTTCGCCAGCACCAACAATCCGCCCCATCGTCGCTTGCTGTGGCTGTGCTCACGGTGAGCGACACGCGCACGCTCGAAACCGACAACGGCGGCGGGCTCGTCGCCGAGTTGCTTGCCGGTGCGGGGCACGCGGTCGCAGACCGCGAAATAGTGCCCGACGAGCCCCTCCTGGTGAAGGAACTCGTCGAGCGGTGGATCGCCGACGTTGCGGTGGACGCCGTGCTCGTAACCGGCGGCACCGGTATTTCGGCCCGAGACACCACCTGCGAGACGGTGGTAAGCCTCATGACTAAACTTCTGCCAGGCTACGGCGAATTATTCCGCATGCTCAGTTACGAGGAGATCGGCGCGGCCGCCATACTCAGCCGCGCAGTGGGTGGGGTGTGCGATCAGACAATTGTCCTGACGATGCCCGGGTCCACCGCGGCGGTGCGGTTGGCGATGGAAAAGCTGATCCTGCCCGAGTTGCCACATTTGGTGCATGAGGCAACGAAGTGAATTAGCTAGCGTGCTTTACCTGCTGGCTGACCCTGCGGATTATCCAGCCAATCACCAGCACATTCGCCACGAAGAACAACAAAAACACGCCAAAGCCGCCAAACTGGGCCGACTCTTGGGTGGCCGCGACGGCCGGCTGCCAATGGTCCACTTCCGTCAGGGCCACGTATCGGCGGACCTCGCGCAGCAGCGTGGCACAGGGAATGGCGATCGCCAGGCCGACCGTGGCCAACCATAGCAGGCGAGCTTCCATACGACCGCTGCGAGCCATCTTCACCCAAGCGGCCACGAACGCGGCAAGCCCCAGTCCGCCCACGATGACGACGACTAGATTCGCCGACTCGCCAATCGCCGTCCGCACGGCCCCGGGAAGCGCCAACCAGTACCACCCGGCGGCGACCACCGAACCAATCGCCCCGCACAAACCGATGAGGGCCAGACGGTGCACCGTAGTGCTGGAGGCCTGACTGCGCAGTTGCCAGGCAACGATTACCGAAAGCGTAGCCAGCGAGCCGATCATCCAAAGCGAGAGCCGGGGAAAAGTCTCCGAAGTCAGATACCACATCCGTCCCTGGGCGTAGTGCTCGGTCCACTGCTGCTGGCTGGCAAGCGAAAGCAAATGATTCTCCGACCAACTCCAGGCAACGAACAGAAACATCGCCAGCACACCCACCGCCACTGCCGCGCGAACTACCTGAGCCCGTCGTTCGAGCCACTCCGACTTTTGCAGGTAAAGCAAGTAGAACGCCACGATCAGCACCGGCAGGATGGCCATCCAGCGATGAAACAGCAGCAGGTTTGCCGTGTAGAAGGCATGCTTGTAGAGCATCTGCACAAAGAGAATCGGCGCTACCCCCAGCGTGATGGTCACCCCCAGCGCCAGCGGCAGCCAGTCCTTGATTACCGCCACAATCGACCGTGTGGCGTCGCAGTAGTTACCCACCAGGCGATAGACGGCTGCTCCGGCCAGCACCATCGCCCCGCCGACTACGTAGTTCATCGCCACGACATGCAGCACCAGCGTCACCAGGTAGAGCACCAGGTACAACAGGTTTTCAGTGGGTAGATCGAGGGCAAACATTTATTGAATGACGGACTTCCGAATGACTACTGACGAAATGTATCCACCTCACTGTTCTGGCCGCGACACCATCGACTGCGTGCCTGCAGCTTTCATGTATTCGGCAATGCCCTCCAGCACTGCTGGGTCACTGGTCTCGCCCCACTGTTCGGGTCGGTGCTCGCCCTCCCAGCGGATCAGTTGGACCAAGGCTTCCAGTTCTTCTGGCGTTCCAGCGAATGGCGGCATGAACGGTTTGGTGTGTTGCAATTGGGCGATGTTCAGCCGTAGTTGGTCGACGCTCCACGTACCCGCCAGATGCACCAGTCCGTTGGCGCCGTCGATCGTGTGGCAGATACCGCACTGCATGCGAAACACCTTGGCGCCGAGCCCTAGTTGATCGCTGGGATATTGCTCGGGGGCGACCAAAGGATAGGGATCGTTCGTCACGGAGCCCACTTCACGGAAGTGTGCCACCTCGTCTTCGGTGATGCTGTTGGAGTACAACGTGTGCCGCACCGTGTACGGCTTGCGGACTCCCTCGCGAACGAACTCGCCACCGGCCGTGGCCCCGAAAGCCAGCGCACACAGCAGCGCCGCGGTCGCGCCGTTCACAAACAAGCGGGGTTTGACCAGCATCGCAAAAGCGTAGGCGCCGATCAACAGCGAAGATGCCGCACCCAGGGCAAAGAACAGCGTCATGGCAATGCTACCCCCCATCACCCAGCCGCGACTATCTTCCGGCAGCACCGCCAAAAACCAGCCGCCGATAATCGGCATCAGCGCCATCGGCGCGAGGAACCAGAACACCCGGCGGACCAGCGTGAGCTTCTCCTCCTGGTCGAAGCTGGGTGCCAGGTTCACCACCACGGCCGCCACCAATGCGGCGATCGCCATGCTGGCGAGTGTGCGGTAGATGAGCGAAGGCCAGAACGTCGCGTTAAAAAAGCCGCTCCATACACTGCCATCGTCCAACCAGCCGCCTGGGGTCAGTTGCCAGGACAGGATGCCGTTGATCCAGAACAAACTCATCCAGGCAGCAATCGCGTACAGCACTAAGAGCGCTAGCCGCGTACGGCCGTCCAGCACCTTGGCATAGCGGTAGAAAGCGTACCCACTGGCCACTTCCAGGCAGAAGAACGTCCACTCCGTGGCCCACAGCCAGTGGAACTCGTCGACCATCATGCCGATGGTCCGTGGGCTGACCTGGATGGTCGTGAACCACATGGCCACACCGGTGAGTGCCCCGGTGACGAAACTAACCAGCACCAGCCAGCGGAAATAGCCGTCGACAAAACGCCTGGCGAGCGTGTCGCCGTAGCGATTGTCGCGCCACTGAAAATAGCAGAGCAGCATGCCACCACCGATGGCAAACTGTGCCAGAAACACGTGAAAGATCCCCAGCCCTCCGATCACCATCCCCTTCATCACAGGGCCGAATTCGTTAATCGGGTAGTAAGGAAACACGTGTCGCCGGGAGGTGCGTGGAAGATGTCACTTAGACTCTGCACGCCCGTGGGCGTGCAGAACTTTTGAACGCTTAATCCTACCACGAATGTCCGCAACGTGAATGCGTCAAAACGTCGCACGCAAAAAAGCAGCCTGCGGACGTTCCGCAGGCTGCTACGAGTTTCGCGAAGTTATCGAGGGCCGCCGCTATCGACGGCGACAAGCTACTGCGGCAAAAGTGAGCGTCAGTCCAAGAAGCAGCACCGTGCTGGGCTCGGGTACGGCGCCAACGGTTTGCGTGGCGAGAGTAAACAGGCCCGATGTTCCAGGAATCTCCTGCGCCACTTCACCACCGAACGTGAGCATATCGCCCTCTGAGGTCGTAGTGAACTTCATGGCGGGTGCCGGGCCCATCTCGGTGATCCACTCAGACCCTGCCGGCAGGAAAATAGCATCTACGCTGCCGGTCGCCAGTTGGGAAGACGTTGACTGATAGACCTGAATTCCCTCGACAACCGCATTGCCAGAATAGGGATCAATCCCGGGAAACGCATCTCCAGAAATGTCGTCGGGATCGAATGGATTCAACCGCATGACACTGGAAGGAATCAAAGTTCCCTCAGGCACTTCGTAGCTGAAACCGACGGCCATGCTTGTTCCCACACCACGATCGGGCACATCGGTGGGCGGATCGAAGAAACCAGCCGCATCCGGAACGAAGTAGACGGTCCAGTTGATGAACTCACCGTCGAAAATGCCGACGGCCGTGGCGTGGGGGCCAGTTCCTGCATCAAAGCTCTGAACAACGGGGGCCGGCACGGTAGCGTCAGGCACCTCAGTACCAAAATTGGCCCGCCATACATCCAACGTTTCGATGTCGCCCTTCGCGGCCAGCCATCCGTTGTAGTCGGAAAGACCGAGATTGCCATCAGCGTTGTAGTCGGCATCGGCTAGAGTTGCCGACAAGGCCGCGCCAGACGCCGCGGCCCACATTGCCATGGCCAGCAGCCATAGCATCCCACAAACATTCTTCCTACTCATTAGAACTTACCTCACGGAATAAAGACGCGTAGCGCAAAGCTACGACTGCCCCTATTGGTGCAAACCCATTTGACAAGGAGGGTCAACTGGCCCGGGCTGCACAACATGTATGGCTAGAACTTAACGCCTGGCAACAGTCGTGGTCAAGAAACAACTGTAGCTATCCGTGGAATTTAATCGTCTGCGAAAACACTCCACCGTCCATTGAAGACATGACGGTGCAGCAACTGCCGAAATCTAATTCAACTTGGCGTCCACGATACTGCAAGCTTGAACCACGTTCAGTCCCAACTCGCGGGCTCGGGCCACTACTTCGGGGGCGTCGCTTCCTGGGTTGAGCCACAGTTCGTCGCAGCCCTTCTCGGCAATCTCGTCCAGCACGGTCAGCCCGACGGCTGGCGGCAGGTAGACGCTAATGCGATTGAGGTGCTCGACCGGCACTTCGGCGAGCGACGTGTAGACCGTGAGCCCCTCAATTTCGCCCCCCTTGGGATTGACGGGATAGACGTCGTACCCCGCGGCGTGGTGCGCTTGCAGTGACATGTGGCCATACTTCGAAGCGTCGGCACTAGCGCCAACGATGGCAACGGTCGGCTTGGACATGACGGAAAACCTCTGGATGAATTGTAGCTGGACTCGCTAAACATCAGATTCGCGACATTCGAAGTCTTGCGACTCCGGGTAAGTAGTCAACTACCCGATCGCTTGCGTCAGATCATCACGAAGGTCTTCAAAATCTTCCAGGCCGACACTCAAGCGGATCATACCGTCGGTAATGCCGTGCTTCGCCCGGTCCGCGGCGTCGTAGCTGGCGTGCGACATACTCGCCGGCTGTTCGATCAACGACTCCACCGCACCGAGGCTCACCGCCAGGTGGAACAGCTTGGTCGACTCGACCACTCGCTTGGTGTCGTCGAACGAGCCGTCCAGGTCGAACGACATCATTGCCCCAAAGCCACCCTCCATCTGCTTGGCGGCCAGGTCATGCCCCGGGTGCGTGGGCAAGCCCGGATAGCGAACGCACGCCACGCGAGGGTGGGTGTCGAGCCACTCGGCCAGCAGCAGGGCGGTCTTCGACTGCTCGCGTACGCGCAGTTCCAACGTCTTGAGACCCCGCGAGCAGAGGTACGACTCCAGCGGCGACATGATCGCGCCGGTGGCGTTGGCAACGAAGTACAACTCGTCGTACAACTCCTTGGTGTTTGCCACCAGCACGCCACCCATGATGTCGCTATGGCCACCGATATACTTGGTGGCAGAGTGCATCACGATATCCGCGCCTAGCTCGATCGGTCGGGTGAGCACAGGCGTGGCAAACGTGTTGTCGACACCTAACAGCGCGCCGGCGTCGTGGGCGATCTTCGCACAAGCGGCGATGTCGGTAATCGTCATCCGCGGATTGCCGGGCGACTCGATCCATACGAGCTTCGTGTTCGGCTGAATCGCCTTGGCAAATGCTACCGAGTCGGTGGAGTCGGCCAGCGAGGTCTCGATGCCCGCGCGGTTGGACACTTTGTGCAGCAATCGATAGGTGCCGCCGTAGATGTCGCTGCCGCACAGGACATGGTCGCCCGACTTGAGCATCGCCATCACACAAGTGGTGGCCGCCATGCCCGTAGCGAAGGCCATGGCTCCGGCGCCCCCCTCGAGTTCGGAGATGGTGTGCTCGAAGCACGACCGCGTGGGATTGCCGCTCCGCGAGTAGTCAAAGTCTCGCCACTTGCCGGCCTCGTGCTGCATGAAAGTGCTCGCCAGATAGATGGGCGGCACCACAGCACCAGTCTGCGGACAGGGTTCGTTACCAACGTGAATAGCGCGTGTTCGAAATTTCATCCGGCCAGTATGGACAGCCACCTCCACAAAGTCGAGGGTCGAAACGCACCTCGATTGAGGATCATGCCACGACCAAGTCGTGCACGTTCCCTTCGAAGGTTCGTCTCGCCAGTTTTCCTACCTGCTTCGGCTTGAAAGCGAAGAGCCGTCGCCCGCGACAGCGCAGTTCGTGTTCAATGTTGGCCCGCATATCATCAGCAAGTTTAGCAAGTTGCTCAACATCATGACCGCCACCAAACAGTTCGGGTTCGGAATTTAACTTGCCGGCCAATATGGCCAGGTCATGGTGGTCGCCCAGCGCACTGCTAACTTGCTTCACTTCGCGACGATACGGTTTGACCATGGCCGGCCATAGCTCCTCCAGAAGCCGGGCATGGTACCAATGGTATTTGGCTCGCTTACGCCACTGGTGAAACCGATCGGGGGTCGGGTCGTCGTAGGCGGCGGCCATCGCATTGGTAGCTCGGCCGTAGGTCTTGGCGACGCCTTTCTGAATCGACTTGCCGGGCGACTTTTCGAGCGACCAGTCTTCCACCCGCTGCTGGGTATCGACCATCTTTGCATGGAACGCGCACAGCCTCTCGCCCATTTCGTCGGTATTGACGATGTTCTGCTTCTCGATGGTCAGCGCTCGCCGAATGTGGGCAAAGTCGCTCCGTTCGACCTCATCTTCGTAGTGGTCCATTACCATGTCGTAGGTCTCGGCCATCGCCTCCCAATCGCGTGCTTCGGAAAGCGGCCGGGCAGCGTCGCGGAACGCGCGATTCTCGCCTTTGTAGAAATCAATGCCCGGCCGCACCAGCCGCAACAACCCGCGCAGCTTCTTGCAATGCTTGCGAACTTGGTGGATCGCATGGTTTCGATCCTCGGCTGCGTTGTTCACTTCGACCATCGCCCGCTCGATTTGTTCGTTGGCAATTCGCTTGATCGCGGGTCCGAGCGGTTCGCCCGGTTCAATGCAGTAACCCATCGTGCGCTCCGTGGTAACAGTTAGAAGCCCGTTACTGTGCATCGACGCAAGTTACATACCGCGGCGACGTTCGCCATGCCTCGCAGAGAAAAGCCCTTCACGGGATTGCCCGGGCGGATCGAGCGCGATCAGACTGGTCGTCGTACTGACAACCGGGGCGATTGGAATCACCACCCCACGACGCCGCACGCCTCTTGAGCTCGCTTCAAGACGGCACTGGCTTTACCCCGCGCCTTCTCGGCGCCGGCAGCCAGGATCTCGCGAACCAATTCGGGCTTGGCGGCGAACTCCGCGCGGCGCTCTCGTACTTCGCCCCAGTACTCCTGGGCCGCGTTGGCCAGGGCTTTCTTGACCTCGCCGTAACCGAAACCACCTTTGCGGTAGGTCTCGCTCATCTCGGCCACCTGTTCTTCGGTGGCAACCAGCTTGTAGAGGTCCATCAGCACGTCGCCTTCGGGATCTTTGGGATCTTCCATTGGGCGGCTGTCGGTCTGGATTCGCATGATCTGCTTACGCTGCTTCTTCTCCTCTTCGAACACGGCCAGCGTGTTGTTGTAGCTCTTGCTCATCTTCTCGCCATCGAGGCCCGGCACTTTGGCGCTCTGGTCGAGCACCTTGCCCTTGGGCATGACGAACGTCTCGCCGAAGTGATGATTGAACGAGCCGGCAATGTCGCGGCACACCTCGATGTGCTGCAGCTGATCCTCGCCCACCGGCACGATGTCGGCGTCGTACGCCAGGATGTCAGCCGCCTGCAGCACGGGGTAGGTGAACAGCCCTGCGTCGGCCTTCATCCCCTTGGCAATCTTGTCCTTATAGCTGACGCACCGCTCCAATAGCCCCATTGGCGTGCCGGTCAACAACAACCAACAAAGCTGGCTCACCTCCGGCACATCGCTCTGCACAAACAACACGGCCTTCTCGGGATCGAGCCCCAGGGCCAACAGGTCCGTCGCCCCGTCGAGCGTATACTGCTGCAAGAGCGCCTTGTCCCGCACGGTGTTCAGCGCGTGCAGGTTGGCAATGAAGTAATATGACTCGGTCGCCACGTCCTGCAGCTCGATGTACTGCTGAATGGCGCCGAAGTAATTACCCCAGTGAAACGGGCCAGTGGGTTGGATGCCGGAGAGTACGCGCATGGTTGTGGGAGGGGTGAGGATTCAGTGGTCGGGGGTCAGGGTGTGGATGGGCCACTGGGAGTCTACGGCCACGGTGGTGGAACCTTGCCTTCGAGGGCTTCGTCCAGGGAGCGTTTGAACTCGGCGGTGTCCAGCACCTTGGACGCCTTGTCCGCTAACTCGCTCGCTTCCTGCTTACGGTCATTGAGTACCAGCAGGGCCACGGTGGATGTCACTTCGTACGTGAAGCTCTTTCGCGCGAACTCTGCCAGGTTATCACCAAAATCAGGTTCGGCAGCCAGGCGAACGGTTTCCTCATAGTTGCGTTTGAACCCGGCAAAGTCCGTTTCCGGGTCCAGGAACTCGCCGCAAAGCTCGTATTCCTTCTTCGCCATAAGATCGTTCTTGGCAATGCTGAACAACTTCCGGGCCTTGGGACGACTCTTTTTGACTAGTACCTTGAACACATCGACGGTAATGGCAGATTGGCCCAGCACTTCGTTGATGCTCTGCAGGTCGCTAAACGCATTGAAAGGATCGCCCTGCGTCAGTGCATCAGCCTTCGCCTGATCGCGAGTTTCCAGCAGCTTCTGCTTGGCCGGAGGGTAGACCTTGGCGAGTTCGCTCCAGGCCTCCAACGCATACGAAAGCCGCACTCCATAGTAGCTTTCATCCACTTCCAAGGCGTGCTCGTGAAACCACACGTGCTTGGCAAGCGCATCCGCATAGCGCCCCGCACCAGCGTCGCGTCTCGCTTGGTGAAAAATCTGAAACGGGTCTGGCGAGGCAGGCGGAGTCCAAGTCGACTCTTGTTCGGCAACCTTCTTTGCTTTCGGCGATTCGACCTGCGTCTTTGGCTCCTTCGCTTCGGCAGCCGATTCTTGGCCCACCGCCATAGCCGGGAATGTCGTAGCGAACGTCAGCAATAATGGCAGGAACGTGTATCGCATGGTTTATGAGGAATCGTATTGCTAGTTGAGGTTGAGAACGACTGACAGCGAGTTCAACTCGCTCGCCATTCGGGAGTCGTTACTTCTTCTCCGTGTTCAGCGTACCAACCACCTCCGTCACCGAACCCGCACTTAGCTCTTCCAGAGCTCCCGGCAGCGCATCCAGCACTTCCATAGACGCCCGGGGGTGGTAAAAGTTCACGGTACCGAGTTGCACGGCGGTGGCGCCGGCCACCAGGAACTCCATCACGTCGTTGATGTTGGCGATGCCACCGATGCCAATGATGGGGGTGTCTGTCACTTGCCGGGCCTGGTAGACGCAGCGCAGGGCGATTGGCTTGATGGCCGGGCCGCTGAGGCCGCCCATCACGTTGCCGAGCATTGGGCGGCGGTTCCGCCAGTCGACCGCCATGCCCAGGCAGGTGTTGATCATCGACAGGGCGTCCGCTCCGCCCGCCGAGGCAGCCCGCGCCATATCGGCGATGCGCGTGACGTTGGGGGTGAGCTTTGCCAGGATCGGCACTTCGGTTGCCTCGCGGCAGCGGCGCACCAGGTCCTCGCACATTGCTGGATCGGTGCCGAAGTCCACCCCACCAGACACGTTGGGGCAAGATATGTTCAGTTCCACGGCCGCCACGCCCGTGACGCCGTCGAGCTGCTGAGCGAGCTCCACAAACTCATCCGCGCTGCGGCCAGCCACGCTCACGACGATCGGCACGCCGAGCGACGCCAGGTAGGGCATCAGCTTCTCGAGGAACGAATCGATGCCGTCGTTGTCCAGCCCGATGGAATTCAGCATCCCCGCGGGCGTTTCGATGGTTCGCCAGGGGGCGTTGCCGGGCCGGGGCTGCTTGGTGATGGTCTTCGGCAGGATGCCACCCAGCCGGCCAAGATCTACCAGACCCTGCATCTCGCGGGCGTACCCAAACGTGCCGGAGGCCACCATGACTGGGTTGGGTAGCCGCAGTCGGCCGAGCGATACGGACAGGTCCACGAGCGCAGTAGTCCTCAGCAGTGATTCGCGTTTAGTTGGTCAAACCGGCAATGTACCGCGCGCCTCGCAGCAACGCGAGCGGCCCAGTTGCCGGGATGGAGCCAAGCTATGCTAAATCACGCCGCCGTGCGTCACGAACGGCTTCAAATGGCTAGGCTGGTCGAGAAACCAGATGCGTTCCCATTCGTCCAGAATCGCGTTGAGGTCTTCGGAGGTGAAGATTAACTCGCGGGCGCGACGGGCCGGATCGCCGGAGTACAGCGGAATCAAGCAACCGACGTTCGATGTGAGGACACAGGCCAATAGACCTGTCATTAACCACTTACGCATGGGACTGGTACTCCTCCTTGAGTAACCACCGGCTCAGTGGGCGGGCGCCCTCGAAGCTCGGGGAGACGTGACTGCTACTCTGGTGCCGCCGAAACGGCTAGTTGATAAGTGCGGTGTCAAACGAATCTTTTCGGATGGCGAATTCGGTTGAAACCTTTGAATTTCGCGAAAACTCACCTTCGCCGTCCGAAAAGCTCGGCTTGGCAAAGAAAATTCATGGGTGATAAGTGTTTTGTGGCCAACGAGTTGCGCAGGTGATGAGTTTTGTCGCCGGCCGTTCTTCATTCCATTGAAGAATTCTGCAGCTGACTACTCTACTATTCGTAACTCGTTTGTTCGCTTGGTGTTGGCGTGGGTGGAGGTGGTGCGGGGGCCGTATGGCCCAGCGAACCATTCATCTCTGCTGCTTTTGCTTCCGCTTCCGCCCGCTCGCGGGCTTCGCGTTCCTCGTTGGCACGCCGTTCCAACTCGCGTACCCGTGCTTCCATCTCCTTGCCAGGCTTAAAGGTTACGACGAATTTCTCCGGAACCGATACCTTCTCGCCAGTGCGGGGATTTCGAGCCTTGCGGGCCGCTCGCTTCTTTACCTCGAAGACACCGAAATTGCGTAGCTCGATCCGATGGTCCTCGACCAGCGTCTCGACTATCGCATCGAATGTCTTCTGGACGATCTCTTTGGTCTTGAGCTGGGTGAGCCCAATCTCCTCGGAGATGGTCTTTACAATCTCTTTTTTGGTCACGACAGAATTTCCTCGTCCGAAGAGCTGTTGGGGCCCCAAAAATGGCCCTGTTGACGACGTGCTGTCTTGCTCCAAGTGTAATTGTAGCAAGCACTAGAGTCAAGATTGACACTTCGCAGTCGCCCGTCCTGGTACGGTATTCTGCCATGCTCTGTTCGGTGATTTCAATGCCAGCGGCAGGCCGAACAAAATGCACTTAAACCCAAATTGTCAAACAACTTACGAGTCCACCGAGGTGACGCCTACCGCACCGTTTCGGCGAAAATCGCTGCAAATCTTTATTTAACAAAGACTTGCGAGCATTCTCGCCTCACCGGTCCTATCGCTATCAGCGCGGTCCAATGGCGACTCACAACCATTCATCGACCGCTCGACCGGCAGACTTCATCCAATCGGCAAAGTTTCTCAGATCCGCAAGTTCGGACGCCCGCCGTGGTAAACCAGTGCCACCGGTCCCCGGGTGGCGAACACCCCAGCATGCTGAGCTGGCCTGCTAGCTTCCTCAGACTCGGATCTTGGCTCGCTCGGCCTCGATGTGATCGATGTCGTACAGCTTGCCCTTGCCCGCGCCGGGGCACTCGTCGCAGGTGGCTTGCCAGGCCTCGGGGCTGCGGATGTTTGAGTCCCAGAACGGCCACGTACGGCACTGGCGGGGTCGGGCGGCGTAAACCTCGCACTTGCGGGTTTTCCCATCGAAGAACACGCAGTCGCCGTTGGAGAACTCCACCAGGCTCTTGCGGACGCCCACGTTGCGGACGTACTTCTTCTCGAAGTCGGGCACGTCCATATCCAGCTCGGCGGCAATCAGCTCGATGTCCGCCTTGTTCACCCACACGTAGCCTGGGGCGCCCGTGCAGCAGTCCCCACAGCCGGTGCATTTAAACCGGAGTCCATCGGCGTACCAGGGAGTGGGTGGCTTCTTGGTGGGCATACTGGGTCGTCCGTGAAGTGGGTGAAGGGAGTCGGCCTAAATGACCAATGTCGAATGACCAATCGTCCGCTTGCGGAATTGGTCATTGGTCATTCGTCACTACCCCCCAATCTGGTACATGGCCCGGCGGGGACGGAGGAATGTCTGGTCGTCGATGCCGTGGCCCGGTTTCTTGGCGGCCACGCAGTCGCGGACCAATTGCTCGATTGCCGCGTCGTCGGCCCCCGATCGCAACAGCGAGCGGGCGTCGGACTCGGTCGTGCTGAACAGGCAATTGCGGACCTGACCTTCGGCGGTCAAGCGTAGCCGATCGCAGGCTCCACAAAAAGGCTCGCTTACCGGATTGATGAATCCCACAGTCCCACTGCCATCGGCAAACACGTAGTCCATCGCTGGCTGACTGGTATCGGTTCGCTCGGCCGGCTCCAGCGGTCCCAACTCCCGCTCAAGCATTCCGCGGATCGCCTCGCCGGTGAGCACCCGATCGTGCTGCCAGGCTCCATCCGCATCCAGCGGCATGAACTCGATGAACCGCATCACCAGGCCGCGAGATCGAGCAAATTCCACCAGCGGCACCACTTCGTCCTCCGTCTCGCCGCGAATGGCCAGGGCGTTCAGCCGAATCGACTCGAACCCGGCTTGCTGCGCCGCGTCGATGCCGGTGAGCACCTGCTGGAGCCCCTGCCGACGCGTCATCCGCTCGAACTTCGCGGCGTCCAACGTATCGAGGCTGATGTTCAACCGATCGAGCCCCGCCCGCTTCAGCGGTTCCGCCTGTTCGCCCAGCAACATGCCATTGGTCGTCAGCGCGAGGTCCGCGAGGCCGTCGATCTCGCGAAGCATCGCCATCAGCTTCGGCAGCTCCGCCCGCACCAGGGGTTCGCCGCCGGTGAGGCGAATCCGCGTCACCCCCAGCGGCACCACCACGCGCACCAACCGCGTAATCTCTTCGAACGAGAGTATCTCGCTCCGCGGCAAAAACCGGACGCCCTCGGCCGGCATGCAATAGAAGCAGCGAATGTTGCACCGATCGGTCACGCTCAGCCGCAAGCTGGTATGCGTGCGTCCGAACGAGTCGACGAGCGGTGGTCGAGTTGGATTAGAGCTGGTCAAAACAATTGAGCCGACGGCGCTAGCCGCGGGTGAGTGAGTAGGTGGTTGGATTAAGTCATCCTGAGGGAGCCTGGGCGACTGAAGGATCTACGAAATGCGGAAGTGGGAATTCGGAATGCGGAATAGTCGTCGCGGAAGAGCATTCCGCATTCCGAAATCTGCATTCCGCATTGGGCACAAGGTTTCTCAGCCGGCGAGCCTCTTTCAAAGTGACATTCTACCCACCGCTTACTGCCCACCGCCCACCACTCCCGGATGCACCCATTCGGTTTCGCCGTCCTGGTAGTGTTCCTGCTTCCAAATCGGGACGTCCTGCTTCAAGGTATCGATCAACCATTCGGCCGCTTCAAAGCTTGCCCGTCGATGGGCGCTGCTCACCACCACCGCGACGCTTGCCTCGGCGATGGGGACCACGCCCAGCCGATGCACCAGCAGGCACTCGACCAGCGGCCACCGGTTGCGTGCCGCCGCTTCAAGTTCGGCGAGATTCGCCTCGGCCATCTGCTCATAGGCCTCGTACGCGAGGCGTTCGGTATGCTTGTCGCCAGTCACGGCCCGCGTGATGCCCACGAACGCCACCACCGCCCCGGCCGCCGGCTGGCTGGCTTGCGTGAGGAGCGGCTCAAGTTCTATCGGTTCGTGAGTGAGCAAGATCACTGGACTAGGAATCTGGAGTTTGTAGGCATGTATTAGGATCTGGTAATTGCGCGCCGTCAATGTTTTGTCGCAGGGCGGCGGAAATACGATTCACTGCGACTTTACTCTTCGAGTTTTGTCGCAGCCGATTGGGCAATCATCCTTGATTGATAGTTGAAACCATCTGGGGGGTGCGACAAAACTCAACCGGTTGTTGCGCTCGGTTCACCGCAGGTGCGGCAAAACTCTTTTTTGGGCGACCAGGTGCGGCGATTTGGCGGCGAAACGGTCATGGCTCAGCCCTTCGCACCGGAACGAACTGGCCGTCAGCGACGCCTGCAGTTCGCCAGTCACCACACCGGGGGAGTCGTTTGGTGGAAGGACCAAAGCCAGGATTTTACCGCACCACGCATTGTCGCAAACAGTGTGTAAAATTCCTACAAGCAATGTGGCGGGCAGAAAATTGCTCGAACTGAGCTGCCCCGCAATGAGCTGGCATCGGCGCGATCGTTCGCTGGCCTAATCTTGTCGTCGGGGCAGTTGGGCAGGTGCTCGTTACGGCGTAGGTCTGTTGAAGGTCGGCTGCCCCACTGCAGCTTGAGGAGCCCCCAGCCAACTGAACGACCTGTGCAGCCAAAATGCCACTAGAGAGCGAATGCCCGAGGATTTGCCTGATGGGACTAGAGAACGAGACAGTTTGCCCGTTGTCTGCTAGGCTGGTGACAACCCAATGGAGGACCGCCTGCATGATAACCCATCTTCCGAGACTTCTCGCCTTGGCAGTTGTGCTGCTGGGAGCCACCGCCGCAATCAGCGCTCAGCAGAATCCGCATGGTCGCTTGCCGGTGACCTCTTTTGCGGAACCTTACCTGTTTCTCATCCGCGATCCGGTTGTCCACGAAGAATTGGAGCTTACCGAACAACAACGGCAAGAGCTCGGCGAGTTGAACGACCAGTTGGATGTCCAGCTATGGTCCATGCGCAACAATTCTGCTCAGCATATCGAAACCACCATCCAGCAAGCGACGGCGACGGCCCAGACACGTTTGTCATCCATCCTGCAGGACGACCAACAACGTCGGCTGTCGCAGATCGTGCTGCGGACCCTCGGCACCAAAGCCTTCCTGCATGACGAACTGCCCGAGAAGCTGGAACTCTCCGAAAAGCAGCGACAGGAGATCCGCAAAACGGTTACAGAAACGCAGGAAGCTGTCGACGAACTGATTAAGCAACGTCAGGCGGAAGACTCGGACAAATCGCTGGACAAGAAGTATCGAACTCTGAAGACCGACGAACAGAGACAGATACTCGCGACGCTGACAAGCAGCCAACGAGATGAGTGGGTAAGCCTGCTGGGCGAGCAGATCGATGTTTCGAAGCTGGGAGGCGTGAAGTTCAAGGTGCCCGAGCTTCATGGCAGCCAGAGTGGCTGGATCAACTCCCAGCCGTTGACAATGCAGCAGTTGAAAGGCAAAGTCGTGGCGCTGCACTTCTACGCTTTTAACTGCATCAACTGCAAACGCAACTTGCCTTGGTACAAGGGCTGGCACGAGTCCTTCGCGGACCAGGGCCTGGTCGTTATCGGCGTGCATACCCCGGAAACGTCAGCCGAGCACGACGTTGAAAGCGTCCACCGCAACGCCCGGGACTCCGGACTGAAGTTTCCGATCCTGATAGACAACGACAAACAGAACTGGGGGGCCTGGGGCAACTCGATCTGGCCCAGCGTCTACCTGATCGACAAACAAGGCTACGTCCGTTATTGGTGGTACGGCGAACTGAACTGGCAGGGCGCCGAAGGCGAACAGCTACTGCGAAAACGGATTGAGGAGTTGCTAAGCGAAGAGTAGCCAGCCTGCGCTCACGCGATCCAGCGGCCACCAACAGGGAAGCGATCTATGTCCATTGGATAGAATTGCGGCGTGGTCCTTTCGGGTCGCCCCAGTTGATCGTTTCCACTAGAATCCCCGCAGGAACCGAGCTTCAATCATCGGGCTCTCATCCATTGAACTGTAGGGGACTTGAATGCGAACCGTACTGGCAGCCGGCCTGCTTCTGTTTTTCGTTGGCGTGGTTCAAGCCCAGCCACCGGCGTCTGAAATGAGTTCCCAGTTGGTGGTGCTAAGTGATCAAGACTCCCACGTGACGATAGCTGGCTTTGGCCGCATCGATTCACCGCAGCGGTGGACTCGCGTGTGGCTCGAACACCTGGGACTCGATCCCAGGTACGACACACCCAACCGCGCAGCGATGGAGGTCGACTTCGAACGTTGTATGGTGGTGGCCATATTCGGCGGGACGACTGCCAACACCGCAGGCTACAAAGTCGCCTCCGTGATTGAAACCACGGATAGCGTCGTGGTGCGGTTCGAAGCAAATACTTCCCAGTCAGCGGGCCCCGATGGAGGTGCGGAGCGAACGACACCGTACGCATTTGTGGTACTGCCGAAGACCAACAAGCCGATCGTGATGCAACAAGGAGTGAGGCAATACATTGGCGAACCACCGACCTGGAAGCACGTGGCGGAACTTCCGCCCGTCACAAAAACGTTGGAACGAGAGGAAGTGAGTTTGTCCCATCCAGAGCGAGTCGAGATCCCCGCGGATATTCCGTTCCTGATTGTTCGCAACGCCAGGGAAAAAGATGGCACGGTTTACAAGCAGCGTTTGTTTGCCTCTATCTCTTACCAAACCGCGCACCACGAAGCTTGGCAAGACTGCCTGCAATGGGTCGCTTCCCCCTACCATAAGATGGAGGACTTTCGCTTAGCAGCACCTCAAACCAATAACCAATACTTGCTCCGCGGACTGAAGGATGGCGCCGCCCGCTGCATCTCGAACATTCAGGCACTTCGCAAAGCCGGCGTACCGGACGAGACCATCCGAAAGAGGGCCCAACGCGCGCTGGTAGAAGTTGACGTCTCCCCCGTCTCTGACTCAACGGCCAAGGGAATTCCGCTGGATCCCGTTCCGCCTCCGACGAACTGATAGGCGGGATAGCAAGTGTCGGCATCTGCAGATCCTGCCCTCTACCCCCCGCTCACCGGCGGAATCAGCGCCAGCTCCGCCTTTGCATCCACCAGCGAATCATCACTCACAAACTCTCCCCCTGCGGCCAGTCGGCTGACTGCTGCAATCGGCGCGAGCGATGGATGCTGCTCGGCGAGCGCCGTTTTTAGATCCGCGTAACTTGCCCCCTCGGGTAGTTCGATCGTCACACTGGTATCGCCAGCAGTTTGTCGGGCGGCGGCGAACAAGAGGAGTTGGAGGGTCATGGAACCTGGTCGTTCTTCGCGGACCGCGTGGCCGTCCGGTTACTCGTCGCTGGGAACCTGAGGTTCGGCAGCAACGACTGTTGTCTTGGCGCTAAGCGATTCTGGCAAGTCGATCAGCCCATAGGCGGCGGCCAGCAGTTTGATCGGGTGCAGCGTCGGTTTGTGGGTGCCGCCATCGATTTGCATCGCACAAGTGCTGCATTCGGTGGTGGCGACGTGGTACGGGCCGTCGCGGACCTCGGAGATCAGCGGCAGGCCAATACGCAAGCTGTTGCGATAGTTCTTGCGTTTCAGTCCCCAAGTGCCCGCCATGCCGCTGCAGCCTTTTTCGATTTGATGCACCGTGAGCCCCGGCACCAGTCGCAGCAGGTTGGCCGACGGAGTGCCGACCTCCAGCGCCCGCAAGTGACACGGCACGTGGTAGGCGACTTCGTAGTCCTGGTACTCGAAGTCGAGCGCCAGGCCCCCGCGTTGATGTAGTTGCCACAAGTAATGACTGGCGTCCTGCGTGTTGTCGGCCAGCAACCGGACGTCTTCGTCTTCGGCCAATAGCGCCGGGTACTCCCGCACCACGGCCAGGACGGCCGTCGGCTCGGTACAGATCACCTTGTAGCCCAGCCGCACCGCTTCGACCAGCGAAGCCACGTTGCGATGTGCCACCCGCCGAGCGTGCGATAGCGATCCCGAACCAATCAGCGGCATGCCCGACTGGTGCTGGCTGGGAGGAATGTAGACGTCGACGTTGTTGTGCTCGAGCACCTTCAAGAGCGCGTCGACCAGTTCCGTATCGAAGTGATTGGCGAACGTATCGATGAACAGCGCCACGCGATTCTCGGCGTCGCTGTCGGGCTGCGTGCGCTGCTCGCGGGAGAGCGATTTCATGAACGATCGCGGGGCGAGCTTCGGCAGTTTGCGTGCCTGGCTGATGCCGAGCAGCTTCTCCATAATCCACCGCGCCTGCGGGTTGCCAAACAACCAGTTGGACAACCGCGGCAGCCGCCCGGCCACGCGGATCATCAGGTCGATGCGGGCCATCAGCCAGTCGTACACGTCGAGGCCATTGCTGGCGACGTACTGCCCCTTGGCCTCGACCATCAGCCGCGGAATGTCGACGTTCGCTGGGCATTCGATGCGGCACATGTGGCAGTGCACGCACAGGTCGGCCACTTCCTTCAGCGCGTCCTGCAGTGGCGTGTCGGGCGGCAACTGGCCGGTGAGCACGGCCCGCATCAAGTTGGCTTTGGCACGGGGCGAAGCTTCCTCGCGCGGAGCAAAACGATTCACCGGGCACATCCGCGTGCCCGGCGCGCGGGTGCGGCAGGCAGCGCAGCCATTACAACTGCGGGCGGCGTGGGCCATCTGGTCGACGTCCCAGGCCAGTTGCAATTCGACCAACTGCCCTGCCCCGCCGGTCTTGGCCGGAGGGGGCGAATCGCCCGACGTTTTGGCGGGGGCACGGTCCACGTCGGGCAACACTTGCCGCAGATGATGAATCATCCGAGCGCCCGACTCGGGCACTACCTTGCCGGGATTCAGAACGCCATCGGGATCGAAGATGCGCTTCAGCTCGCGAAACACGTTGACCAGCGGTCCGTACTGCCCGGCCACGAACGGCGTGCGGCTCAGCCCGTCGCCATGCTCGCCACTGATCGAACCGCCCAGCAACCACACCTTTTCGTACAGCTCGCTGGCCAGGCGTTCCATGCGGCGTTTTTCGTTGGGATTGGCCAGGTCCAGAAACGGCCGCACATGCAATTGCCCATGCCCCGCATGGCCAAACAGGCTGGCGGTAACTTGTTCGCGTTTGAGCACGTCCTGCAAGTGACGCAGAAACACCGGCAGCGCACCGACCGGCACGGCCATGTCCTCCACAAACGGCACCGCCCGCCGCACCCCCTGCAGTCGGTGCAGCGTAGGCACGAAACGTTGGGCAAGCTCCCAGAACAGGGCGTTGTCCGTTTCGTCGGTGGCAATATGCGCGCTGGCAGCCAGGCGGGTGACATTGGTCACCAGGTCGACGGTGGCCTCGAGCTTCTGCTCGACTTCCTCACGCGTGGCGCCAAAATGCTCGACCAGGAGCACTGCCTCGGCAGCGCCTGGAATCAACAACTCATAGCGAACATCGAGCTCGCGGGCCAGGCTCAAGTGGCGACGGTCCATCAGGTCGCAGGCCGCGGGTTTCAGCGTGAGCACCTCTTGCACGGCACGGGCCGCGCGGTCAAGGCTCTCGAAAATCAGCATTGCGCAGCCTGTCTCGGTGGGCAGGTCCTGCGTCTCGACCACCAGTTCGGTTGCCAGGGCAAGTGTCCCTTCGCTGCCCACCAGCAACCGCGCCAGGTCGAGCTCACCATCCTCCAAGACGTCGCTCAGGTGGTAGCCGGACGAATTGACGTGGCTGTGGATGTTCGTCGCCCGAATGGTGCCACGGTTGCGATCGATGAGCCCCGCTACCGACCACACGAGTTCCCGCAGACGTTCGTCGGGCGAGGGCGTATCGGAAATAACCGGTGCGGTCGTGGGCACCGGATGGCGGCCCACGTCGAGCACGGTTCCGTCGGCCAGCACCACCCGCATCTGGCGAATGTGGTCGCGGGGCGTGCCATATCGCAAGAAGTGGCTGCCGGTGGCGTTCACCGCGGCCACGCCCCCCATGGTAGTGACGGCCGACCTGGCAGGATCGGGCCCGAACACCCGTCCATGCGTCGCCAGCAACCGGTTGAGTTCGCCATGCACGACGCCCGCCTGCACGCGGACCGTATCGGGTCGCAACTGCAAGACGCGTCGCATATTGCGCGAGAAGTCGATCACCAGCCCCCGGCCCAGGGCCCCACCCGCCAGCCCGCTACCCGCCCCGCGGGCGTGTATCGGCAAACCATGGTCGCTCGCATAGCGTGCGGTGGCCACGACGTCGTCGGTGCTGCTGGGTCGCACGACGCCGATAGGACAGATTTCGTACGAACTGGCGTCCGTCGCGTACTGCTGCACGGTAACGTCGTCGCAATGCACCTGGCCGGTCACCAGCCCGCGAAGGTCTTCTTCGATGCGTTGCCGTTCGGGATCCATGCAGAGAGGATTCAGGGTTCAGGGGTCAGGGAGTTGCTCAGATCGCAGTCTCTGGCTGATCACCCACCGTAAATCAGGTTCATCACTTCGCTGCGACTGGAATGGTTCGAGCGAAACAAACCTTTCATGGCCGAAGTAACGCACAGGCTGCCCGGCTTGCGGACACCGCGGATGGTCATGCAGGAGTGGGTGGCTTCAATCACCACGGCCACGCCCTTCACGTCGAGTTCTTCGATCAACAGGTTGGCGATGGTCTCGGTCATGCGTTCCTGCACCTGCGGTCGTTTGCTAACCACCTCCACGACCCGGGCCAGCTTGCTGAGCCCCACGACCCGGCCGTTCGGCACGTAGCCAATATGGGCCTTGCCGCTGAAGGGCAGCATGTGGTGTTCGCACATGCTGTTGAAGCTGATATCGCGGACCAGCACCAGCTCGTCGTACTTCTCGGTGAAGAACTTTTGCAGGTGCGCGCGGGGATCGTCATGCAGGCCACTGAACAGTTCGGCGTACATCCGCGCAACACGGGCTGGTGTTTCGAGCAGGCCCTCGCGATCGGGATCCTCGCCGACGGCCGCCAGGATCTCGCGGACCGCCTTCTCGATCCGAGGCAAGTCGACCTCGGAGGGCACGTGCACGTTGGTGCTGGTGGCCTCGCCATCGAGCGAACCGGTTTCGCTGGGAGTTTGCACAGTACATTCCTTGGTTCAAGTCGTCTCGGGGCTGTTCCGCCAACGGCCCTCCAACAAAGATTATGGTTGCAACCAGTCTGGAGCGAAAGTCGGCTTCGAATGCAGCCGCTATCAGCAAATAAGACACTTGGTGCGGTGTGAAGGTCTATTTCGCGAAGGGTGTGCAGACTCGAACGCCACGTGCGCTCCCGTGCAGCGGCCCCTCGGCGACAGCGGACGCCAACGCGATCAGTTCGCGCTGAACGGCGGCGGGAAGCCCGTAGAGTACCCTGTGGAGAGCATGGTGTGCTGCGGCTTGGTGACATCGACACCTAGAAAATCCAGCAGCAATCGAGCCCGCTTGGCCACGCACGGCTGCGACAATAATTGCAGCTTCTGTTTGCAGCCCAGTGGCAAGGCGTACGCCACCAGGTCGGTGAGCGTCGCCAGCGGCAGGTCGTTCTCCAACAGCGGTCGCAGCGAACAGGGCGCGTCGCCGGTAGCCATTCGCTGTGCGAATACTTCCACGATCCGCTGGTGCAGCATTTCACCTTCGTCACTGGTGCAGCATACCGGAACATCAGCCACCAGGTCGGCCTTGGCCTGGCGAAAGCTTCGCAGGGGAGCCATTTCCTCCACCAGCTTCAACCGTCCGACGCCCATCATCAGCAGGTTGTAACAGCCGTCGGGCAGCTTGTTGTGCAGCACCATCTTGCCCAGGCAGGCCCACGGCTCGAGCGGCGGACGGCCAGCGTAATCGGGCTCCCAACCAGGCTGAAGCACAGGCATCGCGATTAACCGGTCGCCCACCAGGGCGTCGGCCATCATTTCGCGATAGCGCTCCTCAAACACGTGCAGCGGCTGCACCACGTGTGGGAACATTACCAGGTTGGGAATCGGGAACATTCGAACCGTGCCCGAAAACTCTCCTGGATCGAACTCGGCGTGATCGAAATCGGAGGGAGACATCCTGAGTACTCTACAGTTCGCTAAAGCGGTATCAAGTGCTGTGAGGGGCAGTCCTATGCCTATGCTTAATAATAGACGCCTGCAGCGAATTGAATAGGTTTGTGCGAAAAAAGCCGAATAAAAAGCGCATTTGCGTATAAAAAAACCCGGCCACAGGCACGGACCTGCGGCCGGGTGAAGCGATTATACGGACTGCTCAGCGGCGGCCGGATACGGCAATCACGATTCGCAGGATGTACCAGAACAACAGCGCGACAGACGAAAACAACGCCAGCGCGGCGGCCACATGTTGCGTCGTGCGGTAATGGTGCAGGACGTTCGAGGTGTCGTACAGGATGTAACCCGAGGCGAGCACTACGAGCGCGGCCGAAAACCACATGCCCGACGTCAGGCCTTGAAAGATGAAGCTGGCCAGGATCAGTCCAAAAGCAACCGCCGTGGCGATGGCGAGGATCGGAGCCAGGAAGGAGAAATCAACCCGAGTCAGGAAGACGGCCGCCGTCAGCGCGCCGAATACCAAAAACGTGATCAGTCCGGCCACCGCGATGGGACTATAGGTCTGCGTGCCAATGGGCGTGACATAGTGATTCGCGATCCACAACAGGGGTGCGAGCATCACCGACCAGCCTAGCACACCTACGGCCAGGCCAGCATATTGCTTGCCCACCGACGTCGTCGAGTCGGCCCACGACCGAGCAACCCAGCCCGATACGATAAAGCCGCCGAACATCAACAGGTACCAAACCGGACTAAGCAGCTTGGGCATCAAGTCATTCATCGCGGCGCCGAAGATGCTGAAGTAAATAAACTCCAGCACCACCAGGGCGTAGACGGCCAATGCCAGGTGAATGTAGGTGCGCTTGATGAATGCCAGACGATCGGCAGCCGGCGCATCGGCCGCTATGTGCCCAAACGAGGCGTAAGGATTCTGGGCTTGAAAGTCACCTTGGCTCATGGCAACGAGGCTCCGCGGGGGGATTCGTAGGAAAGGGGGGGCGGAGCGCAGCGGCTCGCCGTATTTTGCTAGTAAAAGGTATGCTCGACATTATGCCGCGTCAAGGAGAATTGGCGGCTGAGATCGTGTGCCTCTGCCGAAATTAGCGGTTATTTCGGAGCCTTCTGCCACCCCAGCCCAGGAATCCCCCAACGCCTCGAGCGGCAGCGGGAGGGCAGGTAACTCTCCGCCCGCCACCACCCACTGCCCGCGGTGGCGTCGTTGCGTACAATCGGCCTCATGGCCAAGAAAAAGACTGCGAAGAAGACGCCTCCCAGGAAAAAGACCCCGGCTAAGAAGAAGGCCGCAACCGCCGCTGCGCTGCCGCCCGAGGAGCGCAAGAAGCAAGCGGCCAAGGTAGTCCGCCGCCTGGAGGCCGACTATCCCGACGCCGAATGCGCGCTGGTGCACGACACGGCCTATCAGTTGCTGATTGCCACGATCCTGTCGGCCCAGTGTACCGACGAGCGGGTGAACATCGTCACCAAGGAACTGTTCGCCGAGTTACCGACACCGGCCGAAATCGCCGCGGCGCCGATCAAGAAGCTGGAAAAGCTCGTCCAAAGTACCGGCTTCTTCCGCAACAAGGCGAAGAACATCAAAGCCTGCAGCCAAGCGTTGGTCGACGACTACGGCGGAGAGGTTCCACAGGATCTCGACGCCTTGGTGAACCTGCCGGGCATTGGTCGGAAGACGGCCAACGTCGTTCTCGGTACGGCGTTTGGTATTCCTACCGGTGTGGTGGTCGATACGCATGTCGGCCGCTTGTCACGGCGACTCGGCCTGACCGACAACACCGACGCAGTGAAGGTCGAAAACGACCTGATGCAAATCCTGCCGAAAAAGAAATGGATTGAGTTCTCGCACCGCATGATCCACCACGGCCGCGCCATCTGCAACGCCCGCAAACCAAAGTGCGAGGAGTGCTCGATGCGGAAGTTCTGCCCACAGGTAGGGGTGTGAGGGCGAGGGGAGCAACTTAGCTTGACCCGGCAGGAGTTGTAGCCGAGAATTAAAGCATGAGTGACCGAATCTCTATCGATCCTGCCATTTGCCATGGAAAGCCCGTTATCAGCGGAACCAGGGTACTCGTATCCACAGTGTTAGGGGCATTGGGTGGCGGCGACTCAATCGAGACGGTGCTGGCCGATTATCCTACTATCACGCGAGAGGACATTGCGGCGGCGCTCCTCTTTGCCAGCGAACTAAGTGACTACCAGCAGACCGACTATACTACGGCGAAATGAAGTTCTTACTTGACGAGAACTTTCCAAAGGCGGCTGTGTCATTTCTCGAAGGGCTCGGGCACACTGCTTTTGAGGCGCGTGTTCTGCTGCCACGGGGAGCCGACGACTCCGCTCTCATTCGCGAGGCTCAGGATCGCGAAGCCGTGCTGCTGTCTACCGATCGCGATTTCTACCATGCTTTGAGTCTGAGCTTCCCTGCTCACCATGGTGTGGTTGTCATTGCTCTAAAGCAGCCCAACCGTCAGGGCATTCTGCAGCGTCTGCGATGGTTATTGGAATCGGTGGCCCCCGAAGAATTGGCAAACCGTGCCTTTCAACTGCGCGATTCCACTTGGATTGCTCGACCCCCGCTCGCAGATTCAGAGGCAACTGTCGAAAAGGAGTAATTCGACAACGCCCAGTTCGCCGATTTCGCCCCTGTTTTCCGACGGGTTGAAAACGTCGGCCGCCTGCGTTGTAATTGCGTTTTCGGTTTGGGCACCGTACACGGGCAATGGAGCGGCACCGTAATGATTCTCTCCGGGCAACAGATCCGCGAGCGGTTGGGCAATGACATCATCATTGATCCCTTCGACGAAGCGAACCTCAACCCTAACAGCTACAATCTGTCGCTGCACAACGAGTTGATGGTGTACGAAGAACTGGTGCTCGACATGGCGAAGGCCAATCGGGTGCGGCGGATCGAAATCCCCGCAGAAGGGCTCACGCTCAGTCCCAACCAGCTCTACCTGGGCCGCACCATCGAGAAAACCACCACGCACAATCTGGTGCCGCAGATCGAAGGGCGTTCGAGCATCGGCCGACTTGGCCTGTTCGTGCACGTCACGGCCGGATTTGGCGACGTTGGCTTTTCGGGCTTCTGGACACTCGAGATGTTCGCCGTGCAGCCGATTCGCATCTACCCGGGCGTACCGATCTGCCAGATCTTCTACCACGAACTCACCGGCGAGGTGACCGAGTACGCCAGCAAGTACCAACACAACCGCGACATCCAACCGAGCCTGCTGCACGAAGAGTTCGCCGGCGGCAAAACGCCCGACCCGCAGCTGCCCCTGGAGTTCGGCAACGGCACCAAGCGGTGAACAGGTTCACCGAGCCGGGCAAGCATGCCAGGCCCAAGGATCGAACTACATCACCGCAAAGTAATTCTCGACGGCGAAGTCGAGGTTCTCGTTGGTCATCACGGCCGGCTGCTTCACGTAGTGGCAGAAGTTCTTGATCTGCAACAACAGGTCGCGCGGCTGGCAGCATCGCATCGGTCGGCCGATCGATTTGTAGTGCGTCTTGATCAGGTACTCCAACGATTCCTGGCTATATTTCACCCCGATGATGGGGGCCATGATCTGGAACAGCTCTCGGAACGCCGGTTCTTCTGGATCACCCACCTCGATCTTGTAGGGAATACGACGCAGGAACGCATCGTCCACCAGGTCCTTTGGTTCGAGGTTGGTGGAAAAGATAATCAGCTGATCAAACGGCACTTGAATCTTCTTGCCGCTGGCCAGATTGAGGAAGTCGTACCGCTTTTCGAGCGGGACAATCCAGCGGTTGAGCAACTCGTCGGTGGTCATGCGCTGACGGCCAAAGTCGTCGATCACCAGGGTGCCGCAATTGCTCTTGAGCTGCACCGGAGCTTCGCTCACGTTGGTGGCCGTGTTGAGGGTCACCTCCAGCGAACTCATCGTCAACTCACCACCAACCACGATCGTCGGCCGGCGGATGCGGACCCAGCGATTGTCGACCTTGCGAACGTCGAGCAGGCCCTCGAAATCCTCTTCCGGCGCCGGCTCGTGCATACTGGGATCGTACAGCCGCAAGATCTCGCCATCGATGCCGATTGAGCGCGGAATCCAGACATATTCGCCGAAGGCCTTGGTGACGCGTTCGGCAATGCTCGTCTTACCGTTACCCGGCGCGCCATACAGGAACAGACCACGGCCAGAGTTAATGGCGGGCCCCAACCGCAGCAGCATTCGCTTGTCGATCAGCAAATCGTCGAAGGCCCGGTGCAGATCCTCTTCCGACGGGTGTTGATCGGCCATGGTCTGCTTCGCCACACTATCGATGTAGTGCCTGAGCGACACCGGTGCCGAACCAAAGTAGGTGCAGTGCTCGCTGAGTTTCTTGGCCCGCTCGCGCCCCTTGTTGGTGAGTTGGTAGATATAGTCGTTCATGACGGACGCGCCGCGGTGGGCGACCATCTGATCCTGCTTCATTTGCTGTAGCGTGGGATCGACTAATCGGAAGGGCAGCTTCACCTGGTCTGCCAGATCACGACCGCTCGCTTCGCTGCGGGCGTTAAGGATCTTGAGCAACAGGTCTTCCACTTCACTTTCGGTCAGTCCTGCGGCGCGAAGACTTTCGGGCTCGCTGGGGAACCAATCGCCATGGCTGTCCCGTTGGTCAGCGAACGCTTCGCTGGCGACGGAGGTCTGCGCTGCATCTTGAGGAACTTCCGGTCGAGTGGCCTCGCTCACCACGGCAATGGCCTCGGCCACGTCGTCTGCGGCACCATCGCCGGTGGCCGTCAGCTCGTGAATCCTCGTCAACAAGACATCGAGACGATTTTGGGCAGGTTCTTGCGTAACAACTGCCGAATCTTTTTCGGAGGAGGACATTTTGTTAGCTCGGTCTTACGCGCAAAGTGAAATGGGAAAGCAGTGCACAGCAGGCGGCGCACGACCGCAGCGATAGCGATCACCTGCCTGCGCCTATCGTTAAAGCTACCTCGATTCTGGCCGCGAGCAAGCAACAACTGATCGACAGCCTCTATGGAGCAGGTGAGCGCGGTACTAACGATTGTGACTACTGCCAACGAACGTCTGCGGAATACCGGTCAAGGAGTTTGCCCCTGTGTCCAAATCACGCAAGCTAGGGTTTACTGTCGCGAAGTGCGAGGTGTGGCAGACGTAGACGGTCTGTCTCGCCCATCGACATTGCCGCCGACTTTTCGCTACTTCGACCTCTAGCCCAACACTGAACCGTGACTGCGACTGCCACGAATGCAAAGAATGAACTCAGCGAAGGAACGCTGGAACTTCACAACGAAGCACTCGAAACGCTGTTTCAACGGCTCAGCGAGCTGTCGAGCCTGCCATCGATTGCGCTTCGAATTATCGAAGCGGCTGTCGACGAGCATACCGACGCCGAAGACCTGCGACAGTTGATCGAGCGCGATCCGGCGTTGGCCGCGCGGATTATCCGCATCGTCAACTCCTCGTTCTACGGGGTGCGGCAGGAAGTGGCCGATCTGCGGAGCGCCATCGCACTGCTGGGTACCAAACAGATTCGCAACGTGGCGATCACCGTGTTCGTCTCGCGGCAATTCAGCCCGTCGAACACCAAGGACACGCTCGACCGCAACCAACTGTGGAGCCACTCGATGGCCGTTGGCGCGGTGGCCCGCCTGCTGGCCAAAACACTACACGTGGCCGATCCGGAAGAAGCGTACCTGGCCGGCCTGCTACACGACATGGGCCTGCTGATCATCGACCAGCACCTGGCCCGCCATGTTCCGCGGATTCGCACGTCGATGCAGGAAGGCCTCTCGCTGCATGAATCGGTGCACAGGATTCTGACGTTCTGCCCTTCACAACTGGGTGCCTATGTCGCGTGGCGGTCGAAGTTCCCGTCGCGACTGGTAACGAGCATCGAATTCCATCACAAACCGGAAGACTACAAGGGCGACGACCGCCAATTGACCGACTTGGTTGCCGTTTCCGACTACATTGCCACGCGCAGTGGCGCAGGGGTAATGAAAGAGGCCGCGCCGATTACTCCGACCGAGACCGTTTTCGAGCGGCTGGCCCTCAACGAAGAGCGGCTGTCGGACATCTGGTCGCAAATCGACGAGACGCTCGAGGCCACCAAGGCCATGGCGGCCGTGTAGACTTGGTGCGATGCCGGCAACCTTCCATGCGAAGTGCGCCTTGCGGTAACATGGAAGCAGTGGACCACACTCAACCGCAACTCCCTTGACCACCATGCAAATCGTCATCACCGCAGTTGGACCCGACAATCGCGGGCTCGCCGATCCGATTGTGCACTCGGTAACTGGCCTGGGCGCCAATATCGCCGAGATCCAGATGTACGATCACGACCAGCAATCGGTGTTCTCGATGCTGACCCGCGTGGAGGTAGACGCCTCGCACCGGCAGGAACTCGAGCAGGCCATGGCAGAGGTGGCTCGCACCACAGGTCTGTCGGTTCGAACCTGGTCGCCGGAGATCACCGAGCGCAAACCCCGCCTGGCCATCTGCGTGACCTTTCGCCACGAAACTCCGCTGGCCGTGTTGCGTGCGATTCGCGACGGACACATCAAAGCGGAAGCCTGCGTGATGATTGGCAACCGCGAAAAGTGCCGGCACCTGGCCGAGCAGTTCGGCGTGCCCTGGGAGAACATTGCCGACTCTTCAGGTTCTCCTGACGACGGACGACTGATCGATATCTGCGACGAGCATGACGTCGACTACATCGTACTGGCCCGCTACATGCGAGTGCTGCCCCCATCGAGTTGCTGGAAGTATGCCGGCGGGCGGATCATCAACCTGCACCATGGCCTGCTGCCCAGCTTTCCGGGCATCCGCCCCTACCAGGAGGCATTCGCCAGCCGGATGCTGACCTACGGTGCGACCAGTCATTTCATCGTGCCGGAGCTGGATGCCGGCAACCAGATCATCTACCAGTCGACCTTCACGGTACCGCCGGGCATGTCGTGCGAGGAGATCATCCGCCGCGGCCAGGAAGACAACGAACCACACTGCCTGGTCGAGGGCGTGCGGCGTGTGGTGGATGGCGAAGTGCGGCTGCACTTCAATCGCGTCGTGGCAATGAAGTAGCTTTCGCACCAAACGGCCGCTGGCCGGCATCCCTCGCAAGAGATACCGGCCAGCATGCCAGTTTCCAGTTGCTGCGAACAGCCAACTACGGCAGCGGCACCGTGCCACCGAACTCGGTGATGGCGGGATCGATGTCGAACGTACCGGCATTGGCCGTATCGATCGTATCGCCGTCATCATTCGGCGTGGTGAGGTTCTGAACGCGGAACGTACCAGCATTCTCGATCAGGAAGTAGTCGTCACCACCATCACCCGAGGTGGCAGTGTTTCCTTCCATCCGCAGGTTCAGTCGGGAACCTGCCGCATTGGTCGAGGCGGTGAACGCGTCATTCGTAGCGTTGCTCATATTGTTATTGAGGAACGTGGAGTTAAGCGTCGCATCGCCGCTGGACTGCAACTCGACCGTTGAGGCGGTCGCCGAGTCGTTGGTCATCGAGTTTTCGCTGACCAGCAGGTTAACCGTCTTCAAAGTGGCATCGTTGCCCGTAATCAACAGTGCTTCCGCATCGCTGGTATTGTCGAGCGTATTGCCCGTGACAAATATGTCCGCGTTGTTGGCGTTACCGTTGATATTGAGTTCCACCGTCGCCAGAGCAGTATCCTCGATAACATTGTCGTTGAGGGTAATGCTCACATCGTTGGCATTGCCCGCGTTGAGCAGAACACCCTGAGCCGAGGTGCCGGAGATCTCGCTGCTGTTGATCGACACCGTCGAATCGGCGCCGAAGCCGGCAACGTGGTTGATCTCAACACCCGCTCCACCCGTGGCACTGATGTCCAGGAAGTTGAGCGTGACATCCTCGACGTTGGTCAGCGAAACTGCCGATCCCGTGGTGTTGGCCAGGCTGCCGCCGTCGCCGACGTTGCTGCCCGTACCAATGACCACCGGACCACCGGTCACGTCGTTCATGATGACACCGCTCACAGCACCGTCGACCGTCACGCTGTCGATCAGGATGCCAGCCGGGGCAACCTCGACCGTATCGAGATCCAAACCGGTACCCGTCGTGGTGGTGATCGTATTACCAGCACCGATGATGCTGAGACCCTCGGTATTGGTAGCCACGAAACCATCGCCCGACGTGGTGGTGATGTCCATGTCGGCGAACGATATGGTGGTATCGGTGTTGTTATTGAGCGTCACCGCGTCGTTGGTGGTGGTATCCAAATCGGTGCCACCGATGAAGCTGTAGCTGCCGCCCGTGTTGTTCTGCACCAGGATACCCTGGCCGGTGCTGGTCACCTCGTCGTCGAAGCTGACCGTTCCGTCGGAGTGATTCTCGATGCGTACGGCGAAGCCCGTGTCGTCGGTGATGGTGCCGTTATAGTCGACGTTGGCGTCGCTGTCGGTGATCACGAAGGCATCTCCCGTCGGGTTGATGATCTCCGAGTCGGCCGCGAACGAGAAGGTACCGGACGAGCCATTTACGATATCGACACCAGCGTCGCCACCGTTCAGCACGACCGCGTCGTTGAACTGGTAGGTACCGTCAGCATTGTCGAACTGCAGTCCCGTACCGTCGGTGGCTTCGACCACCCCGGTGCCGGCTTCCGATTCGGCAAAGGTCATGGTGCCGTCGTGTCCACCACTGACCGACACAGCCGCCGCGTTGTTCGACTGGGTAATCTTGCCCGCAAAGTCGACGTCGGCCGAGCCACCTACGACGTTGAATGCTACGCCGGTGGGGTCGGTGATGGTGGTTTCGGTGAAGGTGAAAGTACCGTCCGAGCCGTTGATGATGTCCACACCGGTATCAGCACCGTTGCTCGAACCATCCAGCGTTACCGAACCGACGAAACCATAGTCGCCATCGGCGTTGTTGAACTGTAGGCCCGTGCCGTTAGTGGCGTTGATCACGTCGGTGGTGTCGTCCGGTGACAGGAAGGTCATTGCCCCATCATGCCCGCCAGTAACGGAGACGGTCGCCACGTTGTTCTCCTGAGTGATTTCGCCCGTGAAGGTGAACACCGAAGAGCCGCCATCGACCAGAATCGCTTCGCCCGTGGGGCTGACGATCGTGCCGTCGGCGAACGTGAAGGTACCGTCGCTATCATTCAGCAAGTCGATGCCGGTGTCCGCACCGTTGGCGGTGCCATCCAGCACCACGGCGTCGTTGAAGATGTATCCACCGTCGGCGTTGCTGAACACCAGACCATCGCCATTGAAGGCGTCGATCACGCCGCCGTCGGTATCCCCTTCGTTGAAGGTCAGGGTGCCGGTATGTTCGCCCTCGACGAGCAACGTCGTAGCGGCGTTGTTCTGGGTGATCTTACCGGTGTAGTTCAGACTCATCTCACCACCATCGAAGTGGAGAGTGGTGCCGGTGGTGTCGGTGATCGTGGCGTCCAGCATGGCAATCGAGCCGTCCGAGTCATTCGAAACGTCAATGCCCTGCGTGGTGCCGGTCATGGATACGGCGTCGACAAAGGTGTACGTGCCGTCGGCATCGTTGAACACCATGCCATCGCCACTTGTGGCGTCGACCACGCCGTTGCCGTCGGCGCCTTCGAAGAAGTCGAGGGCACCACTGTGGCCGTTCTCAACCAGCAGCACCTCGCCGGTGTCGCCCTGGGTGATGTTACCCGTGTACGAAATGTCTGCCTCGCCACCACTGACGTGAAGCGCTGCAGCGCCCGTATCGGTGATTTGCACTTCGGCGAAGGTGTGCGAACCGTTGCTGTCGACCACCGAAATGCCCATGCCAGCCTGGTTGGTAATGGTGGCGTCGGTGATGTTCACCGAACCATCGTTGGCGGTCAGCAAGATGCCAGCGGTGCCGGCACTCGAATCGTTGGTGTAGTTCTCGATGGTGGCCGTGCTAATGTTATTCGACAAGTTGATGCCAACGCCGCCGTTGCCGGTGCTGGTCACGTCCGAGATAGCGATGCTTTCGGTAATTGGTACGCTCGCCCCCTCAGGTGAGTTGGCATCGATATTGATGTCGTCGCCAGCCACGTTTTCGAAGGTGAGGTCGGAGAGAATCGGAGTGAATTGAACCGCCAGTTCGTCCTCCGGAGTTTCCGGATCGTCTTCAATCACACCGGGTGTGAGCGTAATGCCGTTGCCGGTCATGTTGGAGATCGACAGATTGTTGAGGTCGACGCCCAGCGTTCCGTTGGGCGAAACAATGGCGTTGGCCCCGCCATTCATGACGAAGTTCGACACTTCGATGGTGTTCGTGGCCAGGGTGATCACGTCTTCGCCGGCTCCGCCATTGATGACCGGTACGGCGCCATCCAGTGCTCCGGCCGAGGTCTCGGGCAGTACCACGTCGCCAAAGTTGGTGGTGTTCACGATGTGCTCGATGCCGCCACCTTCGCCCAGCATTCGCTGGCCGTCCAGCAACACGGCCTGTTGGTCCGTAAAGCTGCTGTCGGAGTGCACGAGCACGATGCCTGGCGAGGCGCCCGTGCCTTCGATGTCATCCAGGTTGTTCAGCGGGTTCTCAAACGAACCATCGCCACCGGCGGCAGCCGAACTGTCGACGTGCACGACGCGAATGTCTTCGACTTCGCCGTCGCCGTCGAGGTCGCCTTCAAGAATTTCGCCACCCAGGACGGTGTCCTGCTTGACGGCCACGTAGTCGTTACGAATCACAGGCTCACGGAACCGTTGGTACAGCCCCGGGCCGGTTTCCGAAGGATCACGCGTACGGCCGATGAACCACGTGACGCTGAATACGGTGTTGGTGCCGAACTCGTCGTCGTCGTTCACCGCCAATTGAACAGCCAGGTCGGGAGTCAGGTACCCACGCGCACCAATCTTCAGGCCCGCGGTATCGACCGTATCACCCCACAGGCCATAACCGCCGGCAAACACCCACAGGTCGCGGTTGCCCATCCGTCGTGCCAGTTCGAAATCCTGAACTGTGAGGGCTTCGTCCGTACCGGCAATGGTCTCCTGCACCAGGAAGTCGCCCTGGTAGTTGATGTTGTCGGTGGCGACAAAGTCACCCACTTCGATGTCGCTGAAGGGAATGTAGGTGTTAGCCCGTACGTCCCAGAAATCGCCCAGGTATTCCAACGAAATGCCGATCTGCGGCAGGAAGTTTTCGTTGATGGTGGTCGTACCGTCGGACCACAGGCTAATGCCGGCGATCTTGGCGCTGTCGGCACTGTTGGGCAGCAGCGGCAGCGTCATGAACCGATAGCCGATACCCGCGTTGTAGCCGACTTTGGATTCGTCGTTCAGCGTCACCTGGCCATCGACGAACCACACGCCGTTGGCTCCGTCGAACACCTTCATGGTGCCGAGGTCCAGGTTGCCGCGGACCTGGCCATAGCTCTGCGTGTTATAGCGAGCTCGCAGGTGCGACCCCAGGCTGGGACTATAGTTCATCCCATAGGGAGAATAGGTGGTGCCGGGCGTGGCGATATAGCTGGAGTCGGTGGAATAAACGACTTCACCAGCACTGGGAACGCCCTGAACAGGCGCACCTTGTTCGACGATTTCTTGCGCCGACGCACACGTGGCAGTTGCCAGCCAAGCGATTGTCATAGCAGAAACAATGCCACGGCCTCGCCGCAGGAGGTACTCACAGCCTTGCACGATAAGCTCCTAGAAAAGTGCTGGGCCAAGGGTGTCGTTGGGTATGCTTGGCGCTCGCGGGGCGGATTCTAGCTACTCGGCCGAAGTCGGCAAGGTCAGCTGAATCCGCAAAGTCTATACAGTCGCTACGACGCTCATCGGCAGAACCAACAGGCTTTCACCAGCCATTTCCCATAACTTTATCGGCAGGGTTTATCCAAACTGCCAAATCGCTGCGGCCAGGCCGCAGGGCAGCTCCTGGCATGCTGTCACTCGCAGCACACCTGGCGATCCAGGCAGCGATCCGGCAAGCGGCGGGCCCACGCAAACTTCGCTTGTCACGGGCGGGTGCTTTTCCTACATTTCCCGCCCACGAGAAGTGGAATTGCTACTCAAAAACCACGGGACGGATCCTTGCCATGAATAAATTCGCCAGCGTTATCGCCCTCGCCTGTTCTGCCCTGCTGTCGATCGGCTGCAACAACATCGAACAAACGCCGCCGCCCACAGCGGCAGCCAAGCCGTCCGCTGGCATTGCCATCATCGATCTGGATGAGGTCGCTCGGCAACTCGGTAGCGACAAAAAGATCGTGAACGCCATCAAGCAGCGGGAAAGCGCCCTGAACACCAAACTGGTTGAGTTGGCCCAGAACTACACCAGCGAGTTCAAGAAGCAGAAGGAAGCGATCGAGGCCCAAGCGCAGAATCAGGAAGGAGAGGTTCAACTCGCCACCTACAAGCAGCAAGTCAATCAGAATTTCAAGACCGCTCGCGCCCAAGCGCAACAGAACCTATCGCAGCACCGCCAGAAGCTCATCGGCCAGTTTCGCGAGGCGGTTCGCCCCACAGCCCGCAAGGTGGCCCAAGAGCGTGGTCTATCGGTAATTGTGACGCAGCAGGATAGCCTGTTGTACGACTTCGACCCCGAGTGCGATATCACCGACGACGTCGTGAAAGCACTGCGTGCTTCGACCGCCGCGAAGAAGACGGCCGCCCAAGAGCCTGCCAACAAGCAGGGCTGAGCCTCAGAGCCTGATAGCAGAAAGCAAAGTCCCCTCTCCCGGAAGCTCACGCAAGTGAGTATCCGGGAGAGGGGACTTTTCGTTGGCTGAGACAGAGTGCGCCGAGTTGTGGCCCTCAGTATTTGAGCTCATCCTGCATGGGAGTTGCCAGCAGCTTGCGACGACGCAGCCGCGACACGCCCCACAGGGCCAGCGGCGCCAGCAACCAGGCGGTTGAAGGCTCGGGTACGCTGGTCGATATCTGGGCTGCGGATCCCGAGATAGCACTTTCGAGGCTCGCACTACCGGGCGATGAGAAGGCGGAGGAAGCACTGCCACGATTCTGCAGTTGTAGTGCCGAGGCGATGGGGCCAACGAACGAGAAGTCTTCGTCGGCCTCGACCACGAAGGCACGTTTGACCACAACCAGCTTGTCCTCTTCTGTCACCGGTACGTCGATGAACGTCAAGTTGCCCGGCGATCCAAACTCGTCACTCAGGTCGACCTGATCGAGCTCCATGATGCTGTCGATGGTATTCATGTTCACGATCTCGGCAAACGGCACAAAGCCCTGATCGTCGAGAAAGTCGTTGTCGCCCAGATTGATGAAGAAGCTGCTGGTACCACTGTTCACGTCGCCACCGGCCAGGGCGAGCGACACGGTGCCCCGCGAGTTGGTGATGGAATTGAAATCGACCGCACCGTCGCCGTCCGCGTCCACAATGGCTTCAGGCAACCGCTCGACGGGCGTGGACAGTTGCGGCCACAGATCAGGAGTGGGCTGGAACCCCAGGAAGCCACCCATCTGCAGGACGAAGTCGTCCGAGGGATCATCGTTGTCGCCATCGACCGCACGGTTGATGGCCGTGAAGTGATAGCGTCCCAGACCAACGTAGGCGATCAAGTTGTCGACCAATGGTTGCAGGTTGGGATCGTCGTCGGGATTCAGCACCATGTCGAAGCTGCCGACATTGGTCTCGAATCGCACGGTCTGGGCCATCGCCACCGTGCTGCTCATTCCCAACAACACGATAGCCACAAGAAACAATCTGGACATGCGATCTACAACCTGGGGTGCAACAACAATTTGAGAAGGAGGCGAGGCCGACGGTTGCACGGCAGGAGGGTGGGACCGCCAACGTGGGTGCTCGCGAGGATTCTGTTCCGAGATCTTTATTCTACTCGGAGCTGCGGTTCGTGCAAAAAAACTGCGCCAAGAACTGCCAGATCAGCTCGCTGGCCGAAAGCCCCAGCAGCGATGCCCCTAGAAAACACCAAGGGGGGGCTTCGCCCGGCCAGGTGTGCCCGCCCCCGGTGATTCGTATTTCCACCATCTGATCCACCCCGTGCTGGGTGGCGTAAATCGCACGGTGGGCGTCGAGCCGCTGGTCGTTGGCCAGGGCCCGGTCGTAGGGAATCTGCTGATACTGCGGCTCGATGCTCGGCAATCCACACGCGTCCGCCCAGTGGGTGAGCGAGTCGTGCACCGAGGGGAACTCAATCTGCCGCAAGCTCCGCGCCCCCCCTCCCCCGTCGTACGGCACAAAGTGGTCGGCCGTGCCATGGATATGCAGCGCCGGCACCACCCGCGGCAGCGGCTCGGGTTCGAACGCCAGGCACCCGGCGACCGGGGCGATGGCCGCGATGCGATTCGGCAGGGCTGCCGCCAGGCGATAACAGAACATGCCACCGTTGGACATGCCCGTGGCGTACACTCGCGCGGGATTCACGTCGTAGCGGTCGAGCAGAGAGTCGAGCAGCCGCGTGGCGAATCCCACGTCGTCCACCTCGCGCCGCGAAGCATGCCCGCAACAGATGCCGGCATTCCAGGTCAGGTACTCGGGCGACGGACCGCTGCCCGCAGGAAACACCACGGCAAACCGACGCCGTTGAGCCAGCTCGGTCAGGTGGCAGAACCGCGACATGTCCAGTGGCGTGCTGCCGCCTCCGTGGAACGCCAGGACCAAGGGCAACGCTTCGCCTGGGGGCACGTGAGCATAGAAGTACCGCCCCGCGTCCTCACCACTCAGCTCCACTCGTTCCAACATTCGCGCCACCGCTCCGTAACAATTGTTCGTGTGAGCGGCTATTATTACGTGTAAGCTCCCATCGGACGAGGCGTTGCTCGTCAGCTATTTCCTGTGAATTCGATCATTTAGTCGGCAATTCCATCCATCAGCTCATTGCCACCACCGCGTTTGGACTCGAAAAGCTCGCTGCTCGCGAGCTTGAATCTTTAGGGTACGCGCCGCGCGTAGTACGTCCTGGCCGGGTGCAGTTCGAAGGCGACGACTCGGCCATCTGCCGGGCCAATCTGTGGCTGCGAACCGCCGAACGAGTCGTCGTGCTGGCAGGCTCGTTTCCGGCTACCGACTTCGGGCAATTGTTCGACGGTACCAACCAGTTGCCGTGGGAGCGGTGGATTCCTCGCGAGGGGGCGTTTCCCATCCGTGGTCGTTCGCACAAATCGCAACTCTCCAGTGTGCCAGCCTGCCAGAAAATTGTGAACAAGGCTGTGGCCGAGCGACTGCTGGCGGCGCACCAGACGGAGTCTTTGCCCGAAACCGGCGCAAAGTACAGCATCGAGGTCGAACTGTTCGACAACACGGCCTCGCTGCTGTTGGACACCAGCGGTGCGGGGCTGCACAAGCGTGGCTATCGCACCAGCGTGGCCGAGGGGCAGCTGCGCGAAACTCTGGCCGCGGCCATGGTGACGCTGAGCGTGTGGAACCGCGAGCGACCGATGATCGATCCGTTCTGCGGCACCGGCACCATTGCCATCGAAGCGGCACTGATCGGACGCAACTCGGCCCCGGGGCTCGACCGCGAGTTCGCCGCCGAGGCCTGGCCCACCATCGACACCGGGCTGTGGCACAATGCCCGCGAAGAGGCCCGCGATTTGTGGCAGCCGCCGCTCGAGCAGCGCATCGTCGCCACGGACCTGAACGCCAAGTCGCTGGAACTCGCCCGTCATCACGCCGAACGGGCGGGCGTGGCCGGCGACGTCCATTTCCAGCAGCGGCCGTTCGAAGAACTGACCAGCAGCCGCAAGTACGGCTGCATGATCTGCAACCCGCCGTACGGCATTCGCATCGGCAACGAGGCCGAGTCCATCGCGCTGCACAAGAAGCTGCCCATCGTACTGCGAGGATTGCCCACCTGGTCGCACTACGTGCTGACCGCCCGTGGCGACTTCGAGCGACTCATCGGGCAAGAGGCCACCCGGCGGCGCAAGCTCTACAACGGCCGCATCGAGTGCACCTACTACCAGTTCCTCGGTCCGAAACCACCACGTGGCGATCGGCCACCGATGGCGGAGCCGCAAGCTGAAGAGGTTCATCCGAAACCCAAGAAGACCGTGGAGCCGGTATTCGGCGGCTTGCAGGAAGACTCCCAGCGGCAAGCAACCGATTTTGCCAACCGGCTGGCTAAACGGGCTCGCCATCTGCGCCGGTGGCCCACCCGGCGGGGCATCACCTGCTTTCGTCTATACGATCGCGACGTTCCCGACGTACCGCTGTCGGTCGATCGCTACGAAGACGCCCTGGTGGTGGCCGAGTATCGCCGCCCCCACGAGCGAACACCCGCCCAGCACGCCGACTGGCTCGACCTGATGCTCCGCACCGCCGCCGAGACGCTGGAAGTGGACCGCGATCGCGTGTTCCTCAAGACCCGCGAGACGCAAAGCGGCGAGAAGCAATACGGCAAGTTCGGCGCCGAGAGCGAAACCATGGTCGCTCACGAAGGTGGCCTGAAGTTTCTAGTAAACCTGTCCGACTATCTCGACACAGGCCTGTTTCTCGACCACCGCCAGACGCGGCAGATGGTTCGCGAGGAGGCCGATGGCAAGCGATTCCTGAACCTGTTCGCCTACACGGGGGCGTTTACCGTCTACGCGGCGGCCGGAGGTGCAGAAAGCACCACCACGGTCGACCTGTCTCGCAACTACCTGGCGTGGGCCGAGGAAAACCTGAAACGAAACGAGCTGGCCGGCCCGCAGCACCAGTTCGTCGTGGCCGACTCCCGCGAATGGCTCACCACCCTGCCCCAGGAGGAGCTGTTCGACCTGGTGGTGGTCGACCCACCCACGTTTTCCAACACCAAGCGGACCACCACCGGGCGGCAGGAAATCGACGACTGGGACGTGCAGCGTGACTATGCAGGTCTGCTGGAAGAACTCGCCGCGCGGATGCCGACCGGCGGCGTGGTGTACTTCAGCACCAACTTCCGCCGCTTCAAGTTCGACGAGAAGCAACTGCCGAGCTACAGCGCGCGGGAAATTTCCAAGCAAACTGTGCCGGAGGACTTCCGCAACCAACGGATCCATCGCTGCTGGCGACTGGTGAGGGAGTGAGTTTGGAGGGCCAATGGAATGGTCGAATCTGCCGAGATTGACCCGCGACCGCCATATGGTAGAATGTAATTACATTGTTATCACTCCCGGAACGTGACAAATGGAAATCAACCTGATTCCAATCGGCAATTCGCAGGGCGTACGGTTGCCAAAGTCGGTCATCGAACAAGCTGGCCTGGCCGGGCCGCTGGAGCTGGAAGTTGCCGACGGAGCTGTGATCATCCGCCCCGCGAAGAAGAATCCCCGCGAGGGATGGGAGGAGGAAGCAGCTGAGTTGCATGCACTCGGCGGCGACAACGTTGATGACTGGGACTGCACTCTCCTGGATTTCGACGGAGAATGGGAGTGGTAGTCAAACGATTTGAGGTCTGGATCGCTCAGCTCGAACCTACACGAGGGGCCGAGATGAGAAAGGCTCGCCCAGTCGTGATTGTCTCTCCTGATGAACTGAATCGCCAGCTGCGAACAGTCATCGTCGCCCCGCTCACTTCTGGGCGACGTTACTCTTTTCGCGTACCAACTCGTGTGCAAGGTCGAGACGGAGTGGCAGCAATTGACCAACTCCGATCCATTGACAAGCAGAGGCTCACTAAGAAGCTAACGACTCTTCGAGCACCTACAACCAAGAAACTCATGGATGCAATTCAGACAGTATTTGAACTGTGACCGAGTGGCTCTTGTTAAGAAACGCTTGCTTCCTGGCTAGAACATCTCCAAGGCGCGAGTTGTCCATTAGTCCCAGGCCAACGGGACACCGATGTTGAGATGCTCAATCGAGGGATCGAGTTTGAGTACATATTCTCGACCAAATGGCCAAGGAGATGTCGAACTGCCCGGTGCAACGTCCTTGAACTCCAACAGTTTCAATAGGACAAAGTGCAAGACATCGGAACCCACCAAATAGCGTGGATACTCTGATCCTATCCCCTCGAAAAAGGCAACCGGCGACGTGGTGGACTTATCAGCGAGCGCCACGTAGTAGTTACCGAAGTCGTCGCGCGCGATGGGTATCCAATTGGACTTCTTCCAGTCAGGATAAGATTCCCAAATCTCGCTGATCCGCGATCCTCGTTCTGCCGTATCGACTCCCAGATACCCCGCCGCTCCGTTTGTAATCCGCAACCAAGCTCTGAGATCGTCAGGCAATTTCCAGTTGTATTTCTTTTCGAATGCGCCAATTGCTCGCTGCGAAGCTCCCGGCGGATAAGCATCGACAGCACGAAAACCCGGTTTCAAGGTGAATGGATCGCGCGTGATGGGATGTGCTTCACGGTACGCTCGCCTCTCCTCTAGGAGTTCAACGATGCGTTCAATTAGCGGAAGTTGGTCACGGTCCAAGTGAACGTCCTCGCACAGAGAATGCATGCAAACTATCTCGCCCATCCCGCCGCCTACAGCTTCAATTGCCGCTTGAGTTCCGCCAATTCCTCGGCGAAGCCGCTGCTCAGGATCGGGAAGCGGCACCAGCTCTTCGGGTCCAGGTTCTCATCGTCCACGTGGAAGCTGGGGGCGTAGCGTTCGCGTTTCCATTGGTTGCGGCACCACAGTTCGAAGAACCGCACGACCCATTGGCCGATCTGCCGCTCGTCGTAGTCGGAGAACTGGGCACGGATCACAGTATACACGTCTTGCGGCAGTTGCTTGTCGCGGATTGCTGCGCGCTCGATGGCGTCCAGCACGGCGTAGGGCATCAGGTCGGCCTCGTCGGTCTGCCCCTCGTCGTGCGGGCGAAGTTCCGCGGTGGGCTGCTGTGAGGTGACCACGCTCAACTCTGGCAGCGGTGGCAGGTCGTCCGGCCCCACCATTTCCATCCAGCGGAGCCACGACAACAGGAACTGTTTGTCGATGCCAGCCACTGGCGAGAGCCCGCCAGCCGTGTCGCCATCCATCGTGGCGTAACCGACGGCCGCTTCGCTGCGATTGCTGGTCGACAACAACAGAGCACCGCGGAGATTCGCCAACAGCCACGCTCCGGGCGCCCGGCTACGGGCCTGAATGTTCTGCAGCGCCAGGTCGTCGTGATCCCAGGAGAGCTCGCGGCCGATGGCTTGCGAAACGAGCTGCACGTAGCTCTCGTTCACCGCATCGATGTCCCACTCCAGAAATTCCGCGCCGACAGCCTCGGCCACCGTGCGGGCCGAGTTGCGGGTGGTTTCGGTGGAGTTCCGTGTCGGCTGGTACACGCATGTGAGCAAAGCCCCGGTGAACGCCTTGGCCACGGCGTCGTGGTCGCTGGTGTCGAGCGACTCCTGCACCGCCGCCAGACGCAGCGGTGCGCCCAAGCGTTCGACGAATTCCGCCGGCGACATTTCCTTGAGCGCCCGCCGAACCATCAGGTGCACCAGCACCGCCACGGCCGACGAGTCGGCCCCGCCACTGAGGCTGACCACGAAGCCCTGCGTGCGACTCTTCCGCAGGTAGTCGAACAGCGCCAGCGGCACCGCCCGGCTGAAGTTTTCGTGCTTCGCAAACTCGCCGGTCTCCCACGGTTCGGGCTCGGCAGTGTGATTCACGAGGCCCGGTCCTGCATCGTTCCAGGCGAACGACACCAGTTGCAACGTGTCGCCATGCCGCTCGACCTTGAGCCGCGAATCGAACGCCAGTCCCCGTGCCAGTCGATTGCGATGCACATCGAAATCGGCCACGGTCAGCTCGACGTCCGAATAGCTGAACAATCGGCCGCGGGCGCTCATCTTGCCGCCGCTGGCCATGAGCACGCCGCCGTCGTACAAGCTGCGGCCCGACTCGTTGCCCAACAGGTTGCAGTAAACGTAGGTAACGCCGAACGCCCGCGAGCCTTCGAGCACGAACCGCTCGCGGACGGCCTGCTTACCAAAGGCAAAGTGACTGGCGCTGGGGTTGAGAATCACGTCCGCGCCGCGTCGGGCCAGGCGGCCGCCGGGGCGTTCGGCGATCCAGGCGTCGCGGCAGATCTCGAAGCCGATCCGCACGCCGCCGACGTCGAACAGCAGGTCGCCCACTGGGTACAGCCGACCGTTCCACTCGATCTGTCCCACCACGCCCGCCGGCCACGGCCGGAACCAGCGCGGTTCGTAGTGGATGCCGTCGCTGGCCATGAACTGCTTGCAGACGATGCCGGCCAGTTCGCCATCGACCATCAGGGCCGCGGCGTTATACAGACTGGCCTCGTAAAACAGCGGCAGCCCCACAGCCACGGCCATGCCCTTGGTGTGTGGCAACAACTCGGCAATCTCGTCCAAGGCACGCCGCTGCACACCGACCGAAAAGAACATGTCCTCGCAGCCGTAGCCGGTGATGGCGAGCTCCGGAAGGTTGAGAATCTGTGCCCCGGCGGCGCGAGCCTCGTTGATGGCCGAGAGCAGTCGCTCGCGATTGCCACTCCAATCGAGCGGAGTCTGATTCACACTGGCGGCGGCGATGCGGATGTTGTGCATTTTGGTGTCGGCGGTAGGCAGTGGACAGAAGGAAGGCAGCGGGCGTCGAGTCGAGTATAGCGTACCCGCCAACTTAGTGTATCCATGACACTAAGTTGCGGCTAGTGGTTCACCAGGGCCCGAACCTACGCCTCTTCCCGCACCAATTTCAGCCGCAGCACGTTCAGGGCACTCTTGGCGATGCGGGGGCCGACCACGGCGGGATGGCCTCCCCAGGTGAACGTCTCGTGCTGGACATTTTGGCCATCGGACACCACGACTTCCACTGCCCCGTCGGCATCGCTGGCGCCGATCGCCAGGCCGTACGTAGCGTTGTGCTCCGAACGGGCGTTCTCCGCCACAGCAGCCACCGAATCGACGTTGGGCATCACCGCGCCGCCCAGGAACACGCGGGCCTCGGGATCGTCCTCGGCCAGCCAGCCGGCCACCAGCCCGCGGGTGCAGCACTCCACGGTGGCGAGCGTCTCGCCCCGCTCGCCGAGTTCATTCAGCAGCGCGTGGTGCAGGTCGATGTCGCCTTCGCCAAACACAAACCGTCCCGCTGCAGCGTAAATCTCCTGAGCGGTGGGCTCCATGGCGGCCAGGCAGGCCTGTTCATCCACGCCCGAGGCCGTAATCCGCAGCGTGAGGGTGGCACTGGAGGCCGTGATACCGACGCGCGGCTCCCGGCCACGCCGCACCAGGTCGGGCAGCATGGCCTCGAGTTGGCTCTCGCCGGGGCCGAAGATCTTGATCGCCCGATGGCGAATCACCCGTGGCTCGCCACTGAGCGCGAGCACCGCAGGGGAAACCGTGGCGGTGTACATCTCGTGCATCTCGGCCGGCACGCCGGGCAGCGCGAACAGATGGCACACTCCGCGATCGGGTTTCGTGGCCTGAGCGTGAATGCCTGGGGCCGTGCCATTGGGATTGGTGATCGGCACCGAGCCAGCCGGAAAGTACGCCTGCCGCTCATTGCGTTCGGGCATCGGCCGGTTGCGACGGGCAAACAGCTGGCGAATGTGCTCCAGCGACGCTTCGTCCCGCACCAGTTCCACGCCCATCGCCTCGGCCATGGCATCGCGGGTGAGGTCGTCGGCCGTAGGGCCGAGACCTCCGGTGGTTACCACGATGTCGGCCCGACCGATGGCATTGCGAAACACGTCGACATTGGCCGCCATGTCGTCGCCCACGGTGGTGTGGAACATCACCTCCAGGCCTTTATCGGTAAGCTGCTGGCTAAGCCACTGGGTATTGGTATCCAGCCGCTCGCCGCTGGTAAGTTCGTCGCCGATGGCAATGATTTCAGCACGCATGGAAGTCGGGAGTTTGGCGTTTTGAGTTGTAGCGAGTCGGAAGCGTCAGCATCCGGAGTAGGAACCAAAGCTACAAGCAGTTCTAGCAACTCCAGGCGCTGACGCTTCTGGCCCGCCGACTAGTCGATCGTTCCGAGCGGTATCAGCGGAGAACCGCCAATCGCAGTATACGGCGAGGCGGACCAGGAGGGATACTCCTCGACCACATTCAGCTCCAAGTTCACGTCCGTCGTGACCGAGCCGGCATTTCCTGAAACCTCTCCGCCAACCGCCCCCCACACCAGCAATGGTACGCCAACTCGTCGCTGCTCAGCCGAAATAGTACCGAACCCGGACCAGAGATCTTGCGGGCTGCGTTCAGCAAGGACGGCAACATCATTCGGATTGTAATTGGGTAGGTCGGCTGCAAACCAAGGCCTGGATAAAAACTCTTCGTTGCCAAAGGCGTTGTCAACTTCGCCGTTACCATCAACGAACCCAACGGAGTCGTCGATGATAAAAGAGTAGTTGAGTTGAACATAGGGCACAGTCCCCTCGGCACCGTTGTCCTTAAAGTCGCCCGAGATCGAGCCAACAACTTGGATGCCAACCCCTCCGTTCTCGTTGGCAGCATTCCCGGACACGTTACCGTCAATGTTGGCCACAGCATACAAGCCTCCACCAAACGGTCCCCCCTGGCTACTGAGGTTGTTGCGCAGCATTTGGTTATCCACGATATTTCCAACAACTTCAGCTGGGACATCCGGAATTACATTCGCAAATATGTACAGTCCTGCACCGTAGTTGTCGTTGAACGAGTTATGGGCGATGGTGCCTGTGAAGCTCGATTGAATATGTAATCCGTATTCCAAATTGGATGAGGAAACGTTGTTTACGACTCTCGACATCCCGTGTACGTTGCGAAGGTAGATGCCAGACGAGGTGGCACCAAAGATCACATTGCGGTTAATGTTGATGTCGTTGACATTCTGGGCGACGATGCCGCTGCTAGAAACGAGCATCAGATGAATCGCGTCGGTATAGTAGTAGTAAAATGGGGCGAATGTGGCGAACGGCTTGATATCGAAACCCGACACCTCCACCCCATTCGCAGCGATCGTAATCACATCCCCTGCCCCGCCCACGATCGTTGGCCGCACTCCACTCCCCACCTCCGGCAACAGGATCGTCCCCGCCTGCGTTTCCAGCTCATGCGGAACGCCCTCGGCCAACACGCGCTGACCTTCGGTACTACTGACGAATTGCTCGCCGACGAACGCGCTGCCGCCGTGCACCAGGACGATGTCCTCGGGCTGGTGGCTGGCTGCGGCCAGGGTGTTGCTGGGCGATTCAATGCTGCCGTCACCGCCGGGTGCGGCCTGTGAACTAACGTGGTGGAACGTGTAGGCGTGGCCGTCCGCGGAGGTCACCAGCTTGTCAGTCGACGGGCCGCCGATGTACTGCTTGATGGAAATCTGATCCTGCCGCTCCACGGGATCGCCGAGTCGGCAGGCGACGCTCGTGCTGGAGCTGCAGTGTTCGAGGTGCCGCGTCAGGCCGTAGCGCCAGGAGATGCTCACGGCGGCCGTGGTGTCGAACTCGTCGTCGTGCTGCACCGAGCCGTTGATCCAGAGTTGGTCGGCCACGCGCAGCTCCAACCGCGCTCGCGGTCCGATGGCCGCCACGCCGGTGTTGTCGTGCCAGAAACTGTAGACTCCGGCCCCACCACGAAGTTGCCAGGTGCCCTGGTCGATCAGCAGGCCCACCGCTTCGCCATCCACCCCGCGGAGCGCGACTTCTTGCGGCACGTCGGTGAAGTAGAGGTACGACCCCATGAAGCTAGTCGACGCGCCGTCGAGGTAGTGATTCCAGGTATCGCCCACCGGCAGGTAGGCGTTCACGCGGCAGTCGAACATCTCGCCCAGGCTTTCGAAGCCCCACGACAACTGGTTGTAGTGCGAGTGCCCCGTGTCGCGGTAGTCGTAGTAGAAGTGGCCACCGTAAATGCGGTTGGTCAGCGAGTCGTAGGCCCGCAGACCCAGTCCTACGTTGGCTCCATCGGCCTGGGTGTTCTCGTTAAACAGCACAAAGCCTAAGTCGGCGAACACCAGTGAATAGTCGGTCGGGCCAATGAGTGGTAGGAACGAGTTGAAACGCGTGTAGCCATCATCAAGCCCCGGCAACTCGCCCGCGGTGTGGCTGAATCCCAAGCGGCTGTCGACTCCTTGCGCCAGCAACAACTGCCCGGATGCAAGAACGAGCAGACTCGCCACCAGGCAGCGCGCCCACCCGGCGCGTACAGGCACCGCGGGCAGTTCCGGACGACCGATTGGTGTCGCTTGCGGTTTCATGATCGATCGAGCACGTCCGCCCCACGAGATGGGAAGGCAGCACTCGAAGCTGTAGATAAGGGGAAAAGGCAAAGCCGCCTCGGGTAACTACCGGACCATGCTGGATGCCGCAACCCCAGCTGCGCCGCGGCCCTGATCTGCGCGCCATCAATACCGCGACGCTTCTCCACTCGCCCATTGGGACTGCTCAATCGGAAAACCCTGCAAAAACAGGCCTTCCGGCATTGCCAGCCGACGGCGGCATGCTAGCTGCAACTGTCACGAGGTACTGATTCGCCCCGCTCCGAATGAAAGGATCTCCCTCATGTCCCGCCTGGAATTTGCGTTATGGATCGCCACGATGCTGGCCCTGGGCCTGTCGGCCACGGCCAGCGCTGCCCCACCCTACCTGCCGGGGCCACCACTGGAGCAAACCTATGCCCTGTCGATCGAATTGAGTCGTGAGGCAACTGCTCTGACCTACGAAATGGACCAACTACTCCGCGGTGGCGAACGCCGGGACGTGCTGGATGAGCTGCGCGACCTGGGCGACGAACTGCTGGATCTGAACGAAGCCCTTGAGGAAGCCAGCTACAAGCCGCGCAAGTGGAGTCGCGTTCGCAAGCGATCGGACGACGTGCTGGAAGAGGTCGAGGAGCTGGACGAAGAAATCCACGAGGCCATCGACCGTTTGAATCGCGACCGCCCGTGTCAGACGGCCTTGCCTCCGCGAGGTCCGGCCTTCTACCGCTCGAGCGCCGGCCCCACCGGGGGATTCACCATCGGCATTCGCATCGGCTCGGGCCGCAAGCCACGCCTGGTCGCCCGTCCCGAGATCGTGAACTCGCTGGGCCAACAGCTTAGCACTCCGTACCGCGGTGCCCCCCAGGGATACGTCCCGCTGCGAGTGGGGACCGAGCTGGAGGAGCGAGTGCACCGCATGCTGGCCATCGCCGCGGAAATCGACCGTCTGGCCAACTTCCGCTGATGTCCATCGCCCTCAGAGGGGCAGCGTCGGCTTCGAGGGGTCCTGGAGTTCTCTGTTCCAACCGGTTCCACCCCCTGGAAGTCGACGCTTTCTTATTTCGATGTCGCCGGTCGACTACCACCCCACCACTTGCTCCATGATCTCAGGTTCGAGCATTGCCTCTGGATCGGCAGAGTGCAAGACCGATACGTCGCCTGTAGTCTCGAACACCACTGCCAGGATCTGCTCGAAATTGAACGCATTGGCCTCCCGCAGTTTGCCGTAAAGGTCGTTGCGAGTGACATTGGCACGGCGGAGATTTTCGTCCAAAATCGTTGATCCACGCATCAAGAGCAGCGGCTCGTTGTCTACGAGCCTGCTGACCCCGAGGAACTTGCTTCGTGCCCAAGCCAGGAACCACTGGCCGAAGTAAAGGGTGGCCAACGCCGCCAATCCTAGTACCAGACTGGGGGAGGCGGTCGCCACGGTTGAGGCAAACAGAGATCCCACGGCGACCGTCATCGCAAAGTCGGCAGCCGACATCTTGGACAGGCTCCGCAGACCGACCAAACGGGTGTAGAGCAAAATCGCCGCGTATGCCACCGCCCCAGACAAGAGCACCATGGGAATCTGATCCCAACCCGACGTGATCCATCGCTCGAACATCTATTCCTCCGTCGTAGGTAAGTGCACCGCGGGACATCGTAGGACAATCGCCAGTTACCAGCAATCGGCGCCACCCGCGCAGCCTGTGGGAATGCGACCGCCCAGCCTGGCGGCGAAAACCCCGCGTTCCCAATAGTGGGTTTGCCGAATCGCCCCGGTGTGCGATAATGCTCGCCCCAAGGCAGCGCCGGCGCGCGCTGCGGCCAGCTGCTTGTCATTGAAATCACGCAAAAGGATTGTCCCATGTTCCGCAATCGTACTTACGACAACGCCGCCCAGTGCATCGGCGAGACGCCGATGATCAAGATCAACCGCCTGGTACCGGAAGACCACGCCACGGTGTTTGCAAAGTGCGAGTTTTTCCAGCCGCTCAATAGCGTGAAGGACCGCATCGGCGCAGCGATGATCGAGGCCGGCGAGCGGGATGGCAAGATCAACGCCAACACGCACATCATCGAACCCACCAGCGGCAACACCGGAATCGCCCTGGCGTTCGTCTGTGCCGCCAAGGGTTACAAGCTCACCCTGACCATGCCCGAGAGCATGTCGCTCGAACGTCGCGCCCTGCTGCGGGCGATGGGGGCCAGCCTGGAACTCACCCCCGCCGCCGATGGCATGAAGGGCGCGATCAACCGCGCCAAAGAGATGACCGAGGCGGGCGAGAACACGTTCATGCCGCAGCAGTTCGAGAATCCGGCCAACCCCGCCATTCACGAGAAGACCACTGGCCCGGAAATCTGGGAAGATTCGGGCCATGACATTGACGTGATCGTGGCTGGCGTGGGCACCGGTGGCACGATCACCGGTTCGGCTCGCTTCCTGAAGGCGCAGAATCCCAACTTCAAGGCCATCGCCGTCGAGCCGGTTGACTCGCCTGTTATCTCTGGCGGCCAGCCCGGCCCGCACAAGATTCAGGGCATCGGCGCCGGCTTCATTCCGGGCAACCTCGACACGTCGCTGGTCGACGAAGTGGTGACGGTGAGCAACGAGGAAGCCTTCCAATGGGCTCGCCGGCTGGCCAAGGAAGAGGGCATCATGGCAGGCATTTCCAGCGGAGCCAACATGTGCGCCGCCGCGAAGGTGGCCGCCCGCCCCGAGTTCAAGGGCATGCGGATCGTCACCATCATGTGCAGCCTGGGCGAACGGTACCTGTCGACGCCGCTGTTCGAAGGCCTGACGGGCTGAGTTGCACCGCACGACCGAGCGAACGCAGCCGGACTGGCAGGAATTCGGTAATCGGCAAGGCCAACCGAATTCTGGCGAATCTAGCTGCAAACGGGCACGATGCCAGGCACTCGGTCCTTGGTCATCCTCGCGGCGACTGGTTACACTCTTTAGTATGAGTAACTCTGCTGAACTTCCGATCGTCGCCCCGCCATCCCGACCGCGCCTGCCCCAATGGCTGCGAGCCCAGCCCCCCTCGGGCGAAGCGTTAACCCTGTTCAACCGCACCCGGGGTGCGGTGGACGATGGCGGACTGCACACGGTGTGCGAAGAGGCCAAGTGCCCGAACCTGCACGACTGCTGGGGTCGCGGCACGGCCACCTTTATGATCGCCGGCAAGGAGTGCACCCGCGGTTGCCGCTTCTGCTCGGTGGAAACACTTCGCGCCCCTGCCCCGCCCGAAGAGGACGAACCCCAACATCTGGCCGACGCCGTGTCGCGGATGAACCTCGACCATGTGGTGATCACGGTGGTCAATCGCGACGACCAGGCCGATGGCGGTGCCGGGCACTATCGCAAGTGCGTCGAAGCTGTGCACGACGCGGCGCCGCATGTCACGATCGAACTGCTCTCGAGCGACCTGGCTGGCAATTGGCAAGCACTGGCCGACATGCTGGACGGCATTCCCCTGGATGTGTTCGCCCACAACGTGGAATGCGTCGAGCGACTCGACAAGACGGTGCGCGACCCGCGCGCATCGTTCGAGCTGTCGCTGGAAATGCTCCGCCGCGCCAAGGAGTTGCGGCCCGACATGGTGACCAAGAGCAGCTTGATGGTCGGGCTGGGGGAGACCAACGCAGAGATCACCGAGTCGATGCAGCGGTTGCGATCGGTGGACGTCGACCTCATCACGTTCGGCCAGTACCTGGCCCCCGGCCGCCCTGGCGAGCGCTACCTGGCGGTGGATCGCTACGCCACGCCGGAAGAATTCAACGCCTGGGCCGACGAAGCATTGGCCCTCGGCTTTGCTGGTGTGGCCTCTGGGCCGATGGTTCGCAGTTCGTTCCGAGCCGGCGAGTTGCTCGCCGACGCACGTAAGAAAGTAAATCGATGAAGTCGATGCTTTGTGGGGTACTCGCCTTGTCGCTGCTGACGCTGGTTGGGTGCGAGACGAAATTGTCCCTCGAGAAGACTTACACCATTTCGCCTGGCAGCGTGCAGTCGCTAACGGTCGACAGCGTCTCGCGCGAGCAACAGTTGAAAGTCATCGCCAGGGCAGATAATCCGATTAGCGTGTTCGTCTACCTGGAAGACGACAAAGACGAAGTTCAGTCGAAGGTGGATTCGAACCTCACGTCGGAAAAGATGCTCGCCAACGCGAAAGACACCACCGAAGTTGATCTAACCGCAACGGTGCCGGCCAACAAAACGGCAATCGTCGACGTCACGGCCAGATCCCCAGACACGACCGTCACCATGAAGCTGACGAACTAAGGTCACTTCGGCGGCGTGGGTGGCGGTGGCGGCAGTTCCTCCGCGGCCGTGGCAGGCTCGGCTGGGGGATCGGGCTTGGTCTCGCTGATCAACACGTCGGCCGATAGCGTGAACGAGTCGTTGGCTCGCAGCAGTTCGGCCCGCATACCACGGAACCACTCCAGCAGTGGGAAGTGGTAGTCGCCGGGCACTTCGGTCAGCAGGAACTGGTTGTTTGGGGCCGCGGCCGTGGAAGTCCACGCTTGGATGCCTCCAGGCACTTCGGCCAGGACATAGGTCCCCCCCAGCGGGCACACGAATTCGCCGCCCACCAGTTCGTTGGCCATGCCTCGGGCGGCGGACCGCTCTACGTGCAGTTGGCGAGTCAGCGAGTTCATGAACCGGCTGCCACTGGCCGAGGTATCGCGGGTGCGAGCGTAGGCAAACGAGGTGGCGACCTGTTCGTACTGGGTGCCCACCAGATCTTGGAGGGAAAACCACGCTTGTGCAGGGCGCTGCGTTTCGACCATCGCCAACTGGCTGCCGACTTCGAACAGCACTTCGCGCTTGAACGAGAACAACAGGAAGTCGTCGGCCCGGCGGACCCACATGTCCAGCAGCCCCGCCGTGCGAGCCACACCGTGGGCATCGTACGGACCGGACGGACGCCCCAGCATCCGCTCGAGGAATTGCGGCTTCGGCCAGGCGCCGACATACGCCTGAATGGCTTGCGTAATCTGCATGGGAACCTGGAGTTTGCCGCCCGAGACGGCTAGCGGCAGGTGCCCGTCCCGCACCCCTGCAAACACGTGAAAGGGTTCGCCGCCGCCAAGCATGCCATCCAGCACCACGTTCAGCGAAACGACATCGCCCAGAATCGGTGCGACCCGTAGCGGCGAGGGCGGACCGAGCTTCTTCGCCCAGCCAACCAGATTCGTCGACTCGTACCGCTGCAGGTAGACGTCGATGGCAATATTCTCGAGCTGCGGCGCCACCTCATCCCGGTGCACGCACGCGGTAACCGGCACTAGACTGCCCACCTCGTTTCTCAAGTCGCTAATAAACTGTTGATACCTTCTGGCTTCGCTCACGCTGCAAGTGGTGGGCAGGCTATCGGCAATGGGGGTGAAGTGCCCGCGGTAGCCCCGTACCGTCTCCTTGGCGCGGCCCGACTCGTCGGCATCCCAAGTAGCTCCATCGGCCCGCGTGGAAAATCCCCCCGGCAGGAAAGCTCCGGCCACCAGTTGCTCTTCGGTGTCCCCTGGCAAGTCTTCCTGAGCGGCCGCCAATCGGGCGAGCTTCATCGCCCGTTGGGTTTCGAGCGAGCGGAGCCGCCGGTCGAGTTCGATGCGATACGCGGGGCTGATGAGGTTGCTGAGAAAGGCACTGGAGAGATGGACGAACACACGGTCGTCGCGGGTGATTGGGTACCGCATGCGGGCGGTAAGGAAATCGCTTGCGGCCGACAATGGTTGCTCGCCAGCGCCAGCGGAATAGAAACGTTCGATCAACTTCCGCGACGAGGCCACGAAATGAAAGTCGCCGTCGGTCGCGTAGTAGGAACGGAGCGAGCCATCAGGCGACGACAGGTACGAAACCTTGTGACCGGCAATATCGACGTTCTCGAGCTTTGCGCCGGGCACCTCGCCCGCGGCGGCCGAGCGTTGCTGGCTGAAGCTGGTGCCGAGCAGAAAGTTGTTCTTGGCGTGAAACAACACGCCCACCGATGCCCCATCGCTGAAATACGCATCAAAGCCAACCAGGGCCACATCGTCGATCACCTGAGGCCCGAGGATGGCCGACATCTTCGATTCCTTCAGGGCCAGCATCTTACCGATCACGTCGCCCGAGTTGCGGCTGATGCTCCGCTGGATCAGCATGTTGCCAAGATCGCCCTGCCAGCGGCCCAGACAGTCTTTGAGCCACAGGTAATTGGGAAACGTGCCGAAGCGAACGTAGAAACACTCTGCGGGCACGTGCGTGGCGATCGGTTCCAGGGCGACTTCGCCTTGAAAGTTGGGCATCGGCACCTCGGCCACCGGTGGCGTGATGTCTGGCAGCGGCTCGGTGGCTGCATCGCTGTCGGCGTCGCCCAGCATCAGGTCGCGGAGCACCGACGCGCGATACGCCTCGTCGGCCATCAGTTTGCCGGTCACGGTGCCACCCTGCTCGTGCTCACGAATCAGGAAACCTTCCAGCTTCGGCATCTGCTGCCCCAACCGTCCCGCCCACATGGCCGTCAAGTAGGTTTGCACCCCGATCGGATACTCATCCTCTTTGTGCACACGCTGGTAGAGCCCCACGTACGACTTCCACCAATCTTCTAGCATTCGGTTGTATTGCCGCTGCCCATATTGCGGAGTGACCGTCACCTTGGTGCGGTCGGGCAGGTACAGGTCGAGTTCGAGCGGCTGGTCGCCTTTGAACAGGAAGTAGAACGAGAGCTTCTGTGGCAGATCGATTCCCAACACGCTGCCGAGAAGTTTACGGGCTCGTCGTTGCCCCAGCGTGGGATAGAGCACTCGCCCGGCGGTATCGCTCACGGTGAAGCGATCGTCCTCCATCGCGGCGCTAGCCGCTTCGGAGGGCATGTCGATCTCCACGCGGGCCACGCCCAGCGGCTGGCCAGCGTAGGCCTGGACGCGAATCTCGGCTGTGGCGGAGCGGCCCGCCATTATTCCCAATACTGCCACAACAACGGGCAAGATTGCGCGGCGAACATCGAATAGCAGAGCGGAGCGGGTCGACATGAAGGACCTTGGCAATATTTAGGGGCAAACAATGCGTTTATTCAGTAAACTACCAGCAACATTCTTGGCAACTGTGGCCAGCAAACCAAGGATCGTTCATAATCGCTGGCTGCCATAGGCACCCTTCGCTCACGTTCGTCGATCTCGCCTTTTTCGAGTACCCCTGAATGCTTCTGCCTCGCTATTCCATCCGCACGGTGCTGTACGTGGCGATTCTGGTGGCTGTCGTCGCCCTGATTGCCGGGCAAGCCGTTCAGGGTGCATTTTGGGCCCAGGGCGTGACCGTGGCCGTGGCGAGCCTGGCGGTGCTGTGGCTGGTGTTCGCCCTATTCTACGGCATGGTGGCGGCCTTTGCGCTGATCGCCACTCCCGACGCGGCGCAGGCTGCTTCACGCAGCCATTATCCGGAAAGCCGACAAAATTCCTCGCCGGCGGACACTTCGCCCGTAACCTCACAGGACGGCTAGACTTGCACCGATTGTCACCAGCAACGAACCTCCGCTGGCTGATGCTGGCCTGGCTGACCTGCGCGGTCGCCACGACCTGCTGTCTTGCCCAATCCACCACCAGCAGTTTGGTGAACTTTCACCTGCCAAGCAAACCGGGCTCTACTTCAAAACAAAGCGGACTGTCACTCGATGTCCGTGACGACCAACTGGGCAATGGGCAATTCGGCTACCGCTGCCTGTACTTCGAGTTCCACTCGCCAACTCCAGTCACGGCCGACACCCAGATCACCGTGCGGGCCTCCATGAGCGATTGGTCCCGCTCGCGCGGCGTCACCACGATCGAAGCCGACGGCCAATTGCGCGCCGGGCAGCAGAAGACGACGCTCGAACTGCGTTTTCCCCAGTCTTCCGAATGGCACTACATCTGGTGGCAGGTTTGGATCGATGCCGGACTGGACAAGCACTTATCCGTCGACCGCGAAACTCCCAATTCGATAGGCAATACCGACGTCAGCCGATGGCGCAATAGTCAGATGCTGATGTTCGAGCCGGAATTGCCGAAGAGCGACCCCGAGTCGCAGACCGATTCGAGCGACTTGCTGTCCGCATCGGGCATTAACATGATGGCCACGACACACCAGGGAGATCTGAGCGACAACTGGCTCGACTTCACCCCATTCGACTTCCTGTATTGCGAGATTGATCAGTTGGTGGCACTCGCCCAGGACAACCCACAGCAAATGGCGGCGCTTCGCCGGTGGGTGCATGCGGGGGGAGTGTTGTGGGTCCGCCAACAGAGCGAGGACTGGCAGGAATTGCATGCGCTCGAGCCCTTATTCGGCTGGCCGTCGAGCCAGGGCGCCATCGAACCCGACCGTCCCATAGGCCGGGAGCCAGCGGGAGTCGACGGGTGGAGCTACGTCAATCTACGCATGACGCAAACCGATGAAGCAGCGGACGGCCTGGTCGAGGACTTCGATCCCTATGCCCAGCCCATAACACAACCTCCGGCGCAGCGGCCACTCTATTCGGATGCCGGCTTCGTCGTGCGGCGCCATGGCTGGGGTAAGGTAGCTGCCTTTGATGACAAACGCGTGAGCGATCGCCGACAGTGGCGATTCGACAAGCTACAGATGGCTGGCATGTATTGGCAGATGCAAGCCTGGCCACAGCGGCACGGACTGGTGCCTGGCAGCGCGAATACCGACTTCAGCAGTTGGTTGATTCCCGGTGTGGGACTCGCCCCGGTGGTTGCCTTTCAGGTGCTCATCACGCTGTTCGTACTGGGCATCGGCCCGGCGAACTATTGGTTGCTGAAGCGTGCTGGCAAATTGCAGCTCATGGTCCTTACCGTGCCCGCGGTGGCCATCGCTATCACCCTGGGCTTGCTGAGTTATGGCGTGTTCGCCGATGGATTCGCCACCCGTCTGCGAGCCCAGTCCATCACGCTGCTCGATCAACAGACGGGCGATGCAACAACCTGGAGTCGCTTGTCGTACTATGCCGCTTTTGCACCGCAGGATGGACTCACCTTTTCGGACGAATCGGCCGTGTACACGATCCACCCCGGCTCGATCGAAGCCTACGATGTGAACGTTTCTCAATCGGCCCGCGAGATTCAATGGACCGATACCGAGCAACAACTGACCAACGGTTGGCTGGGGTCGCGTACGCCGACGCAGTACCTGGTGATCGAGCCACGTACCACCACGGCAGGGCTGGCCGTGCAACAGAGCGAATCGGGCATTACGGCCACGAACCAATTCGACTCCGCGGCGCAACTACTCGTCCTGCAAGACAAAGATGGCGCCTGGTGGATGGCGGAAAGCGTGCCGGCGGGCGAAGCAGCTACCCTCACCAAAGTGGACCAACCTCTCGCCGTGACCGCGCTGCGCGATGTACTCCGCGACCGCGAGCCACGCTTTCCCGATGCGTATGCGGCGGCCGAAAACTCCGCCATGATGTACCAGCAACGCCGCAGAATGCGCCGCAGCTACAATCAAGCCGGGATGGAATACGCGTTTGTATCCGCCAACCAGAGTCAACTGCAAAGACGCTGGCAAGAATTGCTGGGACTGTCCGGAGGCCAGGCACTCGACATCCCTCCCGGCAGTTATGTGGTGGTGGGCGAGCGGGCGCTGCTGCCCGTATCGCAAGACGAATTTCCCGTCGAAGAAGCGAGCGTCCACATCGTCATCGGCAAATATTGAACCCGAGGGCCTTGGCCCTAACAGATTTCGACCTCCGTCATGAGTTCCCACCCTCAAATCGAACTACGTCAAGTGAATCGCTGGTTCGGCGATACGCACGCCGTGAACGACGTTTCGTTTGAGGTGTACGCTGGCGAGGTGTTTGGCTACATCGGTCCCAACGGCGCCGGCAAGACCACCAGCATGCGAATCCTCGCCACGCTGGACGAAGCCACATCGGGCGATGCCCTGGTGGATGGTTTTTCGGTGGTCGAAGACCCCGACCGCGTACGGCGGCGTCTGGGGTTCATGCCCGACTACTTTGGTACCTATGACAACGTCGACGTGCACGAGTACCTCGACTTTTTCGCCCGCGCGTACGGCCTGCGAGGCACCGAGCGATCACGCGCGCTGGCGTTTGTCGAAGACTTCACAGGGCTGGACAAGCTTTCCACCAAGCCCATCAATGGCCTGTCGAAGGGCATGAAGCAGCGGCTTTGCCTGGGACGGACCATGATTCACGATCCGTCGGTCATGGTGCTCGACGAACCGGCTGCGGGCCTCGACCCGCGGGCCCGCATCGAATTGCGAGAGATGATCGGCCGCCTGGCCGACCTCGGCAAGGCCGTCCTCATAAGTTCGCACATTCTCACCGAACTGGCCGAAGTGTGCGATCGAGTCGGCATCATTGAGCAAGGGCAACTGGTGGCCGTTGGCTCGGTCGACGATATCAGTCGCAAGGCGGAGGCCACCGCCATGGTGGAGGTGCGGTTCGTAGGAGACGTGCCGCGAGCGCACCAGTGGCTGCACGACCGCCGAGACCTGCACGAGGTGCGAATCGACGAACGCAAAGCGACGCTCACTCATGCGGGCGACGAAGCGGCCCAAGCACAGCTCTTGCGCGAGATGATTCAAGCCGGGCTCAAGGTGGTGGAGTTTCGTTGTCGCACCAAATCGCTGGAGGACATCTTTCTGGAAGTCACGGAGGGACGGGTGCAATGAGCGACGCCGTAGCGATCGACAATCCGACGGTTGCCGACGAAGGCCAGTCCTCCGCGTGGAGGCAACGGCTCGCCGTACTCGACAAGTGGCTCGAAGCCGCCGGCGATCGACTGAACCCCATTCTGGTCAAAGAAACGCGCCAAGCGATCAAAAGCAAGCAGTTTGCGATCACGTTTGTGCTACTGCTGATGCTGTGCTGGATCGTGACGATCGGCGGCCTCACGTTGCTGGGCCCTGGCGTCTATTATTCGGCCGCCGGGGGCGAACTGCTTAAGGCCTACATGTTCTTGTTGCTGTTCCCGTTGGCCGTGGTTGTTCCTTTCAGTGCCTTTCGTTCGTTGAGCAGCGAACGCGAAGAGAACACATACGACCTCTTACGGGTCTCGACTCTCTCGCCACACCAGATAGTTCGTGGCAAACTGGGAAGCGCCGCGGTGCAGATGGGCGTCTACCTGTCGGCCGTCGCTCCCTGCATTGCATTTACCTACCTGCTCCGCGGTGTCGACGTGGTAACCATCGCGGTCATGCTGCTATACGCCACGTTGGGCAGTTTGGGACTGGCGATGACCAGCCTGTTCATGGCGGCACTCGCCCAGGGCAAACATGGGCAAGTGCTGCTTTCGGTGGGTGTGGTCACCATGCTGCTTGGCAGTTTCGCCGGTTCGGCTGGCTTGGCGATCGCATACCTTGATGAGGGCCGGTACGAAGTCTCTCGAGAGGAACTGCGGATTTTTTCCGCCGGTGCGCTCACCTTCTACCTGACCACCTTCGCGCTGCTGTACCTGGCCGCCGTGGCGTTAATCTCCTATCGCTCCGAAAATCGCTCCACATCGTTGCGGTGGGCGATGATCGTCCAGCAAGCTGCCTTCATCGGCTGGATGGCCTGGGCCTGGCTCCGATTTAACTACGAGCCCGAAGGCCTGATCGTGGCGTTAATCATCGGAGCGATTTACTGGTACGCCATGGGGACCATGCTCACGAGCGAATCGCCGGAGCTGTCCAACCGGGTGCGCCGCCGCTTGCCGCAGTCGAGCATGGGGCGCCTGGTACGTGGGCTCTTGAATCCCGGGCCTGGAACGGGATATCTATTCGCTGTCGCTTGTTTCACGGGGCTGTGTTTGATGGCGTGCGCCGCGCTGGTTTACGTCCAGTATGTTCCATTGTCTCAGCGAAGAAACTACCAGTACCCGGAAATCATCGGCGGCATGATCCTCCTGTGGTGTTACCTGGTTACGTACCTGGGGGTAGGCAAACTGATTATTGCCGGGATCAACCGCCTGGTGCCGGTGAACGCCATAGCTGGGTTCCTACTCCACGTCATATTTCTAATGGCCGGGGCAGGTATTCCCCTCGTGATTCAGCTCTCGTTGCGGAGTATGAGGAATGCCGGGTACACCGCCCTACAATTGTCGAACCCGTTCTGGACGTTGGGAGAATTGCTGGAGGGCGGCGGGTTTTCGGATAAGGAGATCATCCTGCAATCCATCGTCTTGGGCGCCGTCGCGGTTTGCATCCTGATGGTCAACATGCCCGGCACGGCCCGCGAGTTCATGCAAGGCCGTGTGGCCCTGCCGCAGCGGGTGGCGCAGGATGAAGCCGAACTGCATCCGGTAGAAATCAAACCCCAGAATCCGTGGGAAGAAGAAGCCGAGGCAGCCGCCGATCCGGATGGGACAGAAGCGTAGCTTGCAGGCCGGATGCATCCGGCCCCACGTGCTTACTGCTGCTTGGTTGGGAGTGTAAGACGGGTTCGCCATTCCGGCAGTGAAGGAATTGGTCGACCATGCGGGCGGTTGCAGCGAAGCCACAAAGCCTGCAGCCAAACCGCTTGCGACCATGGCATTTGTTGTCCGGCAAGTGCGACCGAGCTACGCTCGCGTCCCACGCCGAGACAGGCGGATCGGCCTCGGTGCCCTGCTCTCAGGCGGAGCACACCGGGGCTTCGGCCGTATAGAGCGCCCGCAGCACGTCGACTCGCGAAATCAGACCAACCAGGCGACCGTCCTTTACCACCGGCAATCGGCGCACGCGATGCACGATGAACTGATCGGCCACTCGATTGACCGGCGCCTTGGCGTCGACCGAAATCACCTCGCGGGTCATGTGTTGTGCGACCGTCTGATGCGTGACCGACTTGTCGTAAGCCATGGCCAGCAATGCGTACTCGCTTAGAATGCCAACCAGCGTCCCCGCCCGATCGACGACCGGCAACCCACTAATTCGCTTTTCCAGCAGCTTCTCAATGGCCTCCCGGATAGAGGCTTCCGGACCAATCGTGTGGACGTCGGGCGTCATGATGTGTTCGGCAGTCAACATTGTCGAGTCTCCGAAGGCTCCCGTACGGTGCCGTGCCGCATCCGCCGGGCTGGTGTACTGCTAGAGTGGATCTTAGCCGTTCCTACAATCGATGCTGGCATCCGCCGCGAGGGATGTAGTGTCCGGGGTAGTCGGGCCGTCGGAATCCCCGGGAAAACGACGTTACACTTGCCTGCCTCCTGCAGTACAACAATAGTTCACTACAGACAGGCGCTCTCTCAATTCTCCACGCGGCGGGCACTTCCACGCCGAGCTGCAAGAAACCGCTGCCGATGGGCATCGGGTTGCATCGGTCGTGACGAATCGAAGGCTCCGGTGGGCAAACATTCGTTAAACTCCAAAGGCGGCCACTGGCAATCAACTGCTGTTGACGATGCACCCTTGTACTCCCCACTCCGCTCAGGCATTGCCGCATGGCCACCGAACCACTGACTCCCACCGAGCAGCTTCGCCTGCAACTGCCCCGCGCGGCGTTTGCCTTCCGGGGCTATAACATCACGAATCTGGGACGGACCCCCGAGTTGTGGCAGGTCGAGGCCTACCGGCCCATCCTGCAACGGTGGCTGGAACTCGGCAGCGATGTCTGCCACCGTGCTCATGGGCAACGAACCGACCTGGTGGCCCGCATTGTCGGCAAGCTGGAAGCGGACCTGGAACACTACGCCGAGGCCGTGGCGATGATCATGGCCGTAGAGCTGGCGCAACTGGACATGCTGGCTGAAGTTCATGGCGTCGAATATGGCCAGGCTTCGCTGGCTTATGGCTACAGTCTGGGCGAACTGACCGCCACGGCCGCCAATCATATGGTGTCGGCGGCCGAAGCGATGCAGGTGCCGGTCACGTTGGCAAACGATTGCGCGATACTGGCGCACGATACCAAGATGGGCATTCTGTTCTCTCGCACCGAGGCCATCAGCGAGATGAACGTCATTCACTTATGCGAAGACATCACGGCGGAGCAAAAGGGAGTGATTGGAATTTCTGCGGTGCTTTCGCCCAATACCTACCTGGTGCTGGGGCAGCACGACTCGCTGGCTCGCCTGAAGTCCAGGATGCACGACGTCTTGCCCGAAACCGTGCTGCTGAAGCGAGACTCGAATCTGTGGCCACCCATGCATACGCCGATCGTCAGGCAGCGGCACATTCCCGACCGTGCTTCGGTGCTGATGGAAGCCATGTCGCCGGAGCCCGGGCTCGATACGCCGGTAGTCTTCTCGCTCGCGACAGGCGACACCAGCTATGGCAAGGAGCCCGCCCGCGAGGTGCTACGCCGCTGGGTCGACCACCCACAACGACTGTGGGATGCGGTGGCATATACCCTGAAAGAAGATATCAAGCTGGTGATCCACGTCGGTCCCGGCCCCAACGTCATTCCTGCCACGTTCCAGCGGCTTAGCGAAAATGTCTGCCAGCAGCTCGCCAGGATGTCCCTCGGCGGTATCAGCATGCGGGCCGTTTCCAACCTGGTGAATCGTCGCTGGCTCGCCAATATGCTCCCACAGCGTGCGTCGCTGCTGCGGGCACCCAATGTGGAGCACGTCTGCCTGGAGGACTGGTTGCTGGAAAACGCTCCCAACTGAAGCGGTTAGCTGCCCATCTCAACTAATTCCCACGGTCGCCGGCGCAGGTTCGAGGATGGTGTCGTCTGAAGCCGCTTGCTCCCAGGCGTGATGCTCGCGAGGGATCTTGGTCCCTCCAAACACTTCCAGGGCAAGTCGGAGCAGCGTGGGCACGAACACCAGGGTGAACAGGGTCGAAACCACCAATCCACCAAGCACCACGCTACCCAATCCGCGGTACAGTTCGCTTCCAGCACCGGGGAACATCACGAGCGGCGCCAGTCCCAGCACGGTCGTGGTGGTCGTCATAAAAATGGGTCGAATGCGGGTGCGGACGCTCTCGAGAATCGCTTCGCGGGGCGACATACCATCGAATCGCAGGTGGTTCAGCGACTGGTGAACAATCAGAATTGGGTTATTCACCACCGTGCCGATGAGCACGACGAAGCCGAGCATGGTCAGCACATCCAGCGGCTGCAGCACGAACCGGTTGAGGATCGCCAAACCAATCACCCCCCCCGCCGCACCGAGCGGAACGCTGAGGATGATCACCAGCGGGTAGATCCACGATTCAAACAGGGCTGCCATCAGCAAGTAAGTGATAATCAACGCCAACAGCACATTGAAACGCAGCGCCTGCCACGCCTGGCTCAGCTTGTCGGCGGTGCCGGCCAACGTAATCCGGTACCCTCCTTCTAGCTGGCCCGATTCGCGCATCGGTTGGACGATCTCCGAGTCAATGAGCGACATGGCGTCTTCCAGGGCGACCTCTGGCGGTGGGGTAACCTGGATGGTGATCGCCCGCTCCCGTTCGCGGTGATTGATCTGTTCGGGCCCGCTGGAGATTCTTACGTCTGCCAGCGCGTCGAGTGGCACCAACTGGCCGGATGGCACCGCAATGGGAGCAGAAGCCAGAGTGCCGGTCGACTTATTGAACGACTTGTCGGCCATGACCGTCAAATCGATCTTCTTGCCACCCAGGAAGTAGTCGCTGACGTAAGCTCCGTCGATGATGGTGTCGACGCCGAATCCGATGTCGGTGGCGCTCATTTGCATCTCGGCGGCGTGAATCAGCTTTGGTTCGACATGCACTTCGGGACTGGAAAGATCGAGGCTGGGCACCGGCTGCGCTTGGGCGTCTGCGATCAGGGGAGGCTGAGGAGGTGTCTCGTCGTCACCGGGGGATCCCATCACCTTGCCAAACGTCTGTTTCCCCAAACCAACCAACTTCTCGATGTCTGGCCCCACAATTTCTACATCCACCGTCCGACCTGCTGTGAGCCCCCGCTCGAACAGACTGGTCTGCTTGGCAATCGCAAAGGTTCCCGGCAAACCACCAATCGATTTTTGTATCACCGGCACCAATTCCGCAGACCGGAGTGGGTCCTTGGCGCGAACGCCCATGAACACCTGACGGCCTCGGACCACGAAAAAGAAATCTTCAATGGCAGGACCGTCCAGTTGGGACAGGTCCGTATCTTCATCGATGTCCCAGTAGGGCCGCATCTTGTCTTCGACCGTCTCGCCGAGCGACATCAGCTTGGCAATATTGTAGCCGGGGGGCGGAATCACAATGCCGATCACCAGATTGCGATTGCCGTTCGGCAAGTACTCCACGCGGGGCCACAACAGATAACTCACTCCCACTGCCAGACCGACCAACAGGCAAACCGTGGCAATCTGCAGGGATACACTCTTCTGAATGACATTGTTGATGCCTACGATCATCCCACTGAATCTCTCGCCAAAGCGAGTCATCATACGGGCGACTCGGGAAGTGGTCTGCGGTGGGTCGGGCGTACCCAACTCGGGCAGGTCGTCGACCTTGCGACGGTGAAACAAGCGGGCCGCTGCTGTGGGAATCAAAGTCACCGAAACCACCAGCGACAACGCCACTGCCGCCGTGATGGCCAAGGCGATGTCGCGGAATAGCTGACCGGCCTCTTCTTCCATGAACACCACCGGCAGGAACACGGCGATTGTCGTAAGCGTGGACGAGACCACGGCGCCCCACACTTCTTGCGTGCCTCGTACCGCAGCGGTAAATGGTTCCTCGCCCATACTGTAGCGACGATAGATGTTCTCCAGCACCACAACCGCATTATCGACCAGCATACCGACGGCAAATGCCAGTCCCGCAAGGCTGATAACATTCAGCGAGCGCCCCAGCATTCCCAGCACGAGGAAGGTCCCAATGATGCTGACTGGAATGGCGAGCGCCACGACCAGCGCACCGCGAGCGAAGACAGCTCCTGCCCCGATAATAATCGCGAGGCAAATGGCAAATATCCACGGCGAGACATAAATCGAAGCTAGCGCCGTGACCAGAATCAGTGGAATGGTTAGCAGGGTGCGGACGCCCATGTGTAAGAACAGCATCAGCACGATCATCGTCAGTGCACTGCCCAACAGGATGTTCTGCTGCACCAGGTCCACCGACGAATTGATGTAGTCGGTTTCGTCGTACACCTGGGTGAGCATCAACCCGCGAGGATTCAAGATGTCGCGATTCAGTTCGGCACACGCCGTCCGCAAGCCTTCCATCACATCGATCACGTTGGCACCACCAGCGCGCTCGCAGTTGATCGCGATGCTCGATTCGCCAAAACGTCGAACGAGTCCTTCGGCCTTCTTGTATCCCAACTGCACTTCGGCTACGTCGCGGACGTAGACCGGCCGCCCGTCGCGAACTGCCAGCAGTTGGTTTTCCACCTGCTCGGGCGTGCGAAACTGATTGAGTGCGCGAAACACGTAGCGGCGTTTTCCATCGTCGAGATTGCCGGCCGACGTATCGCGGTTCTGCGACTTCAAGACGTCGCGCACTTCCGTCAGCGTCAACTGCCTGGCAGCAAGGTGTTCCAGGTTGACGATCACCTGCATCTCGTCTTCCAGACCACCAATGACATTCGACTGGGAAACACCGGCAACCCGTTCGAATCGAGCCTCGATTTCGTCTTCGGCAAATCGGCGAAGCTTGGGGACTTCCAGTTCCGGTGGCGGCAACAACTGGGCGACCTCTGGGTGTTCGGCAGCCAGGTTGCGCAGCCGCAACATCTTCAGCCCGACACTTCCGCCAGCCTGGATGCGCTGGAAATCGTCGCTCAGCTCCGGATGGTCGGCGACGAACTGATCGATTTCGTCTTCCGACGGTGGCAATGCCGAGAAAATAAACCAGGCGATCGCTCGTGCCGCTGCGTCAGAAGTGGTGAGCACCGGTTGATCGGCCTCTTCGGGATACTCGCGAACCTGCTGCAAGCGGCTGTTCACCTTCAGGATGGCTTGATCCATATCGGTGCCAACGGCAAACTCGATGGTAATCCGACCGACCGAGTCCGAGCTCTCCGACGAAAGCTTGCGGGCGCCTTCCACGCCTTTGAGCTGTTCCTCCTGCTCGACGATGATCTCTTGCTCGACTTCTTGCGGACTGGCGCCCGGCCAGCGTGTCTCAATCGTGATGGTGGGCGTTTCCACCTCGGGCGTCAGCTGCATCGGCATCCGCAGCAACGCAACCATACCGAAGAGGGCCACTAGCAGAACGCCCACCGTGACCTTGACCGGATTTCGTACAAAGGCATCAACCAGTTGCATAGAGTGGCTCGCAGATACTGCTGCTATGGACTAGTGCCGGCGTTCGTGCTGGGAACTTCGAATTCCCTCGTTTCAATCACCGAGACCTGTGCTCCTGGACGCAACCGCTCATTGCCCTCCACGACCACCAGCTGGCCAGGTAACACGTCGCCCCAGATTTCCAGACACTCGCCGTATTCTCGCACTTGGGTCAGGGGAAACGGATTCGCTATCCCGTTATCAACCACGAAGACAGCTTTCTTTTTCTGGTTCAACACGATGGCGTCTTTGGGTACCAACATGGCCTGCGGAGAGGTTCCCATAGCCAGGTCCACCTCGGCATACATACCGGGCTTAATCAATGGCCCCAACTCGGTCGATTGATTCGGTATCGAAACCTTGACCGGGAAAGTGCGTGCACGCACATCGCCTTGCGGCACCACGGCCAAGACCGTTCCATCGAACTTGCCTTCGCTTTCCGTCTGGGACAGCGCGGGCACGCGTACGGTCACCGTTTTGTCTTCTCTGCCTCGGGTGACATACGGCACACCCTGCTCCAAAACCTGCACCACGACTTCCACCGTGTCGACGCCTACCACTTCGGCAACCACATCGCCCCGATTGACCCACGAGCCAGCTTCGGTGTTCTTGGTAACCACGTAGCCGGCAAATCGCGAGCTTATGGTGTGCTTGGTGAGTTGATCCTCCAGCCGATTGACTACCGCTTGCTGCATTTCGACCTGGGCCTTGGCCTGGGCGATGGCTTCTTTGCGCGGTCCGGCCTGGGCCTCGTCGTACACGGCCGTGGCTTCGGCGTACAGCTCTTGAGCTTCGGCTGCCGCCATCAATGCTTCCCGCCATTCGTCTTCGGTCACCGCGGTCGATCGCTCGGCCAGGTCCCGCAGGCGTTCCCTTCGCTCCACCCGGTAGTCGCTCCTGGCCTTGGCGGCCGCCATCTTCGCGCGGGCTTGTTCAATCTGCTCCGGGCGGGTGCCGTTTTCGAGTTCTTCAAGTTTAGCCTGCAGGTACTGCAATTCGCTCTTGGCCGACTTGACCTCCAAGCGGATCGTCTCGGTAAGCAGTTGGGCCAAAGCGTCGCCAGCTTCAACGCGGTCGCCTTCCTCAATATTGCACTCGATCACGCGACCATCCACGGCGCTGCCGATGGTTGCCCGTTGTGAGGGCATGACCGTGCCGACGAAAGTTTGCACGTAGGTAATAGGCTGCTGCTTGACTTTGGCCACCACGACCGGCGCGGGCCCGCGCCCCTGCGCCATGGCAAACTCGGATAGGCAGCAAAGCCCCAGCGCAAGGGCTAGCTTAGCGAACGGCAGTTTCATCACTGGAAACATTCTCGCGGACCTTATCCAAGAGATAGCGTAGTGTTTTAACTTCATCCTCACTGAGCCCCTTCACCGCCTGCTGGCGGATTTCGCGGCCGCACTTGGCGATCTGCTTCCAGACCTTCTGGGCGGTCGGCAAGATATGTATCAACTTGCGCCGTCGATCCTGGTCGCAGCAGCGGCGTTCAATGAGCCCTGCTTCTTCTGCTCGGTCGAGTATGCCCACCAGGCTGGGAGGTTCGATCAACATGCGGGCGGCCAGTTCGGTTTGGCTGAGCGGTCGCCCCTCCATGGCCAAGAACGCTAGCAATTGTGCTTGCCGAAAGGTAATGCCATGGGGTTCCAGACGATCGTTAAATGCCCGCATGTAGGCTTGGTGGGAACTGGTAATCCAGTATCCAACGCTGTCGTCAAAGTCGTACCGGAGCATGAGAAGGCGCAGGTTTCGGGGAGCAAAATGGTTAGCGCTCTAATTATTCTTGCAAGCACCGAGGCGTTCGGCCACCCCAGAACTGCGGGGAAAGGCAATAAATCTGACCTCCGGGTGTGGATGAGATTTCCCCATAGTGGCCACCCGTCATGCCAGCCGAGCTTGCGCCCATCCGAGGGTTTCCCTTCGGAAACCCGACATCGAACACCCCTGGGCCTTATGTTCGGCCGGTCTAGAGACCGCTGGGCTGAGATTTTCCGATGGTGCTTTCCACAATTGGCGGAAGGCGCTTCGATGTAAGTCCTACGTTTTAGCGTGTCTGTCTCCCAGGGTCGCAGGCGGCGCAATCCGGCGTCCATCCATTCCGCCATACCTGAGAGCTTCCCGGGGCAACCTCATGCCAGTCAAAGCGACCAACCGCACCACGGACCTGGCCTGCATCGCCGCGCTGGTGATCTGGCTGGCATCGTCCGTCGTAGGTTTCTCGATGCTGGTTGCGTACAGTCAGTCGCCCGGCACCTTGGAAACGCCCCCGCTCGACGCGTTGGACGTCGACTGGCACCCGCGGACGCCCTTCCGCCTGTTTGTGGCGATTCATCCCCAGTGCACCTGTTCGCGTGCGACGGCCAACGAACTGGCGAGAATTCTGCACGACCACTCCGACGTGCTTGCCTGCAAGGTGCTGATGTATCAGCCCGAAAGCGCCCCCCGAGAATTTGGTGAGACATGGCTCATGAGTCACCTGGCGACACTTCCTAACACGACGATTGTTCGGGACGTGGAGGGCCGAACGGCGCGCACACTCGGCATGCGCACTTCCGGTTCCGTGGTGCTGTATGGCCCCACAGGTAGCGCCCTGTTCTACGGTGGCATCACCGTTGCCCGTGGACACGAGGGAGATAGCGTGGGTTCGCAATGCATTCTGTCGTTGCTTGAGAACCAGCCGCCGGCGACCACCAGCACAGATGTCTATGGGTGTCCACTCGAGCGTCCTGCAACATCCCCTTAGCGATTGGATCGAACGCCATCGACAAGGCTGAAATCATGTTGGAGAGTCCACAAACAACCAGGCGCGCCCGGGAAATCCTCGGTGCGCGGACATTCGAGCTCTACAAACAGACCGATCGTTTGTTTGCTGTGCTGTTTGTGGTTCAGTGGATCGCCGCAGTGGCTGCAGCCGCCTGGTTCACCCCGCTATCCTGGAGAGGCAACGAGCACTACCTGCACGTTCACATCTGGGCATCGGTGCTGCTGGGGGGACTGCTCGCAGCAGCACCGATCGCGATGGCCATTCTGAAGCCGGGCTCGATGGCGACTCGAATGACAATTTCCGTGGCGCAGGCCGCCTACTCGGCTCTGCTGATTCACCTGTCGGGCGGTCGGATCGAGTCGCACTTTCACGTGTTTGGCTCGTTGGCCTTTTTAGCGTTCTATCGCGACTGGCGAGTGCTGGTTCCGGCCACCGTGGTCGTGGCGAGCGACCACCTGCTGCGGGGGGTGTTCTGGCCCAATTCCGTGTTTGGCGTGCTCACACCCAGTTTGGGGAGGGCCCTGGAACACGCAGGCTGGGTGCTCTTCGAAGACGTGTTCCTGGTGTGGAGTTGCATCGTGGGCATGCGCGACATGCGGCAGGCGGCCCTCACGCAGGCCCAACTCGAGCAGGCCAAGGCCAGTACCGAGCAAATTGTACAGCAGCGAACTGCCGAACTTCAGCAGCGCACCGAAGAGTTAGAGGCCTCGGTAAGGGAAGCGAAACTGATGGCGCAAAAACTCGTCAACGCTCAGAAGCTCGAATCGATCGGACAACTTGCGGCGGGCATCTCTCACGAAATCAACACGCCCATGCAGTTCATCTCGGATAACACGCTCTATCTCAAAGAGTGCATTGACCGCCTACTGGCAATGACCGAGATGTACTCGCAAATCGCCGACATGACCGGTCCCGACATTCCCTGGAGCGAGCGGCGTCGGCAAATCAATGCCATGTTAGAACAGAGCCACTACGAAGAATTAAAACGCGAGGTGCCTGCTGCGTTGATCGAAAGCCAGGACGGCATCGAACGGGTAGTTACCATTGTCCGAGCGATGAAGTACTTCTCACACCCTGGCACCGCCGAGAAAGAACTGTCCGACTTGAATCAACTGGTTCGCAACACCGTGACGATCAGTCGTAACCGTTGGAAGTATGTCGCCAAGGTGGAACTGGAACTCGATGAAAACCTGCCCGCGATACCGCTGCTCCCTGCAGAGATAAACCAGGTACTGCTGAACCTGGTGGTCAATGCCGCCGACGCCCTGCGAGAGAAGTATGGCGACCTCGAACGACCTGCAGGGGTCATCACCATCCGTACTTTCTGCGATGCAGAGAACGCCAACGTCGAAATCGAAGACAACGGCGACGGAATCCCGGAGGAAATCCGTTGTCGGGTGTTCGACCCCTTCTTTACCACCAAGGAAGTCGGGCAAGGTACCGGTCAGGGTCTAGCCATTTCGCACGACATCGTCACCAACAAGCACCGAGGGCAGTTGGATTTCGTTTCCAGAATGGGGCAAGGAACCGTTTTCTCCCTGAAACTTCCCATTGCTGACTGTTACCATCCGCAACACCCGCAAGCGGGAGTAGTAATCGCCGCAACTTAGACGTGCGGTGAATTCTCTGTTGTAGACTTTTTGACACAGAAAACCTCATTCACCGTCTTCAGTTTGCGCGCCACCGGGGGGGATAGAGCAGCATGAGCGAGAGAATTCTGATTGTCGACGACGAACAGCCGCTGCTGAATGGACTGCGGCGGCGCCTCGGAGACTATTACGACCTGACCACCACCAACTCGGGCGACGCAGCGCTTGCCGAGATCGAGGCCAGCGGTGGTTTTGCCGTAGTGATGACCGACATGCGGATGCCGGGAATGAATGGCATTCAGTTGATCCAGCAAGCGCGCATGCTGGCCCCCGATAGCATCTACATGATGCTGACCGGCAACCAGGATCAGGCCACGGCCATCAAAGCCGTAAACGATGGGCAGGTGTTTCGCTTCCTCAACAAACCTTGCGACCACGACCTCATCCGCCGAGCGCTGGATGCCGGGCTGGCCCAGTATCGACTGGTGACCGCCGAAAAAGTGTTGCTGCACAAGACATTTGCCGGTGCCGTGGGTGTGCTTACCGACGTGCTGGAGATCGTGCAGCCAGACGTGTTCAGTCGCACCAGCGAAATCGAAATGATGGTCGACACCCTGCGCCAAGCCATCGGCGCCCCCGACCGCTGGGAATACAAGCTGGCCGCCCGACTCGGTCTGATTGGCTTCGCCCTCCTGCCCGAAGAGCAACGTCGCAAACTGGAAACTGCGGCGCCGGAAGATCCTGAGTTGCAGGCGATCCTGATGGAAAGCGCAGCGACGGGAGCCAGACTGCTGGAAAAGATTCCTCGACTGGGAACGATCGCCAAGATCATTCGTGAGCAGGTCCACGTCGATGGTAACTGCACCATCTCGCTGGCACCTCAGGAAGACGAAATCATCGCAGTGGGAGCCACCCTGCTCCGCATCGCCATGCAATGGAACTTCCTGTCACGCGTCGGGGTCAGCACGAAAGATGCTGTTGCCGAGATGCGGCAGTTGCTGCCGAAACTGCATACGGTGTTCGACCAGGAACTCGAACGAACCCCCATCTGCTCCGATCATCTGACGCCGGTCAGCTTAACACTGGAAGAGCTGGAAGAGGGCATGGTGTTGTATGCCGACGTCATGACCCGCGACGACTCGCGGCTGCTGCGTCGCGGCCAACGCCTGTCGGCCGTGGCTCTGGAAAAGCTGCTGAACCACTACGGCAACCTATTGGCGAGCGACGTGGTAACAGTGTGTGCTTCTTCATGCCCGAACGATGTCACTCACCTGGCGGTCGATAACGCCACGGTGACGGTCTAGCACCACGAACTCCGCTAGCTGGCCACCAAGGTAAGCAGCTCGTCCAGATCCAACTGGGCTACGGCATTCGCCACCGGCGGGCTGGCGAACACGCGGACTCGCTTCACGTAGTTGTCGAACTGCTCGCGGGCGAGCGTCCGCACCACCGGCGAGACTTCGCCCAGGGGACGGTAGGTGTTCGCCTTGCTGGAGTAGACGTCGACATTAAACTGCACCTCCAACTTCACTGGCGGGGCATCGATCAGCACATCGTGCGACGCAACCACCTCGCCCGTTTTATCGGCGATACGTTCCGCCAGTCGCGTGCTGCAATTCACCAACCACTCGTACGGCCGTCGGGCCACCAGTTCGTACACGGCTGGCGAGTCGAGCAAACTGTACTGGCCCACTCGCTTGTAAAGTTGTCGCTGTCCGCCAAACAGCGACCGCACCAGCCCCTCGGCAGGCCGCCCTTGGCCGACGGCCAACAGATGGCTGGCGAACTGTTCGTCGGTGGCCGAAAAAATCAGCCCCCAGTCCAGCTCGTTCTCCAGATCGTACACAGCCCGCTGCAACATGGCGGTGGCCGACCGCGCTGCATGGTGCCAGTACACCTCGCTGAACATCACATAGCGGGCAAACACCATCAATTCGGCGGCCGTCTTGCCTTTCTCAGTCACCGCCAGGCGATCGCCCGATGCATTCAAGCACAGGCTCGACACCAGCCGCCGCTGATCGAAGTTCCGCCCGTAGGGCACGCCGCAATGCATGCTATCGCGGGCCAGGTAGTCGACCTTGTCGACATCGATGGGACCCGAGAGCATGCTGCTGAGCGCCCGCTCGCCAGGCGTGTCGACTCGGCCTTCGATCAGGTCGGCCACCTGCTGCGGCGAGACGTTCCAATCGTCGGCCAAGGCCGCCGCCACGGGTCCTTCGGTAATCGCGGTGCGGGCGGTCGCCTCGTGATGAATCACGCTGTCCAGGGCGATGTCTTCCAACGGGTGGCAGTACGGGTAGTGGCCGATGTCGTGCAGCAATGCCGCCAGCAGAAAGCACTCGGCCTGGCGAGCGGTCACCAGTCCGGCGAAGCGGGTGTCGCTCGCGAGTCGCTCCAGGAAGTCGAGCGCCACGCGATACACGCCCAGCGAATGCTCGAATCGCGAGTGCCCTGCCCCGGGATACACCATGCGAACCAGCCCCAGTTGCGAAACGTCGCTCAATCGCCGAAAGGCGGGGGTATCGATCAGTCGACGGATCCGCGGCGTCAGCGGCACGTCCTCGCCCGGTGGCAGGCGAAGCAATCCTTGCGGCGCGTGACGCGAAGCGAACTCGGGAATGGAGTGCAGATCGTCCGTCATGGCGGCCGTCGGTTTGTGGTTAGCCGCCTAGCACCAGGCCCGGCAGGAACGACAGGCCCATCAACAGCCGCAAGAGTCCGGTGAAGATGAAGAACAAGGCAAACAGCATTACCGCACTGGCGGGGTCCAGCTCCAAGCTCGCGTAGGCCGAGAGCAAACCCACCATGAACATCACGGCCAGCGGTATCAAAAGTTGCCATAATTGCAGGCCCGACTTTACATCCTCCGGCGTGGTAAGCCGGCTGAGGATGAACGCGAACAACAGCCAAGCCAGGGCGAACCCCACACCGCATGCCGCGGCCCGCAACCAGAGCTGCGCCCCGCGATAGGGCTCGAGTTCGTCGTCGCGCAGGAACATGTATCCTCCGGCCGCGACAAACGGGCCCAGCACCGCCGCGGCGCCACACATCACCAGCACGGCGGGGACCACGCTCGCCGTTGCCACGAAGCCCTTGAGCAAGAAAGCCACTAAACAGGCCACCACCACGACACCCAACGCACTGAGGGCCATCAGCGGCGAGAACTTGCTGTCCTGGCGGCGGAAGGTCTTCAGAACGCTGCGACCCTTCGAGTCCACCGGACCCGAGGGCTGCTCGTGGATGACCACCTGGTCTTCCAGCTTGGGAATGGTGATCGTCTTCTTACAACTGGGGCACGGGCCCTGCTTTCCCGCGTGCTTATCGGCAACGGTAAAACGCTTCAGGCAACCGGGGCAAGTTACTTGGATGGGCATCGGAGGGGGAGGTCGATCGAGGTGGAAGGCGGCCGCGGACTAAGTCGCTACTCTGCAAGTGTGGACAGCCCTCTGCGACGGGTCCATACCGGGCTGTGAGGAAAATTCGCAACTCACGGCGAGTCGTATTGCTTCAGCTCATCTTCGTTGATCAGCTTGAAGCCCTGGCTGGTGAGAGTATCGAGCGCCATTTCGATGTTGTCGACCATCACCGCTACGGCCGGCCGGCCCGTGGGGCGGACCAGCAGCGGATAGACCTGGGTAATGTTGATTTCTGCCGCCAACAGGGCCGTACACATCTGTAGCATCGGCTGGGGCGTATCGGGCAATTCGATGCCAATCAGGTCCGATTCCACCAGGGCCAGGCCCGCCCGTTCCAGGATTTCGCGCCCCGCCTCGGGGTCGCTGAGCAGGAAGCGAACCAACGCACATTCGGTCGAATCGGAGATACTCAGGGCCACAATACGAACCTTGCTGCCCTGGAATTTCCGCACCACTTCGACCAATTGGCCGACGCGGTTTTCCAGAAACACGGTGAATTGCCGGATCGACGGATAGTCTCGGCCACGCGCTGTGACAAAGTCGGTTCCCGCTCCCTCGCCAATACTCATAGAGGTTCTTCCTTCAAGTTACGTTTCGGATGGCCGACGTCGATGTCGGCGATGAGATGAGCCTGAGCTGCGAAGTTTGACGTAAGTATAGGTCTATTGGGTAGTTAATTCAACGCGACTCTTTTCGCCCCCCCGACACCGGGCGCTGCCGTGCTGTGGCGGGTCCGCTATAACGGATGGCTGGTCCAATTTCACCCCGCCATGGAGGGCCGTGGCCACCGTGTCTCGCGAATTTAAGTTCTCCGTTGAAGTTCGTTACTACGAAACCGATGCCCAAGGCGTCGTGCACCACGCCAACTTCTTCAAGTATTTCGAAGTCGCCCGCGTGCACCACCTCCGGTTCCTGGGGCACGAGTACGCCGACCTCGAACGCGACGGCGTGATCCTGGTGGTCAACAAGATTGCCTGCGCCTACCGCATGCCCGCCCGGTTTGGCGACACCCTGGAGATCTCCGTCCGGACGATCAAGGCGCGGGGCGCCCGCATCGACCACGAGTACCTGGTGCACCGCGATGGCCTGTTGATCGCCGAAGGCTCCAGCACCCTGGCCTGCGTCGACCGCGAGGGCAACATCCAGCGGATACCCGATTACTTGCTGCTCGACAAAGAGTAGCCGCGGCGACGTCCCGGTAGTTGGCCGGCAGACTGTCGCATGTTAAACAGCAAACAACGTTGCATCGCCCAACGTCCCGGCGGGCGACCATCCCCTCCCCCAACTCAGGCCTGCACAAACTCATGTCCAAGATTCTGATGATCGTTGGCGACTTCGTCGAAGACTACGAAGTGATGGTTCCCTTTCAGATCCTGCAGGCGTTTGGCCACGAGGTCCACGCGGTGTGCCCCGACAAGTCGGCCGGCGACACCGTGGCCACCGCCATTCACGACTTTGAGGGCCAACAAACCTACAGCGAAAAGCGAGGGCACAACTTTGCCCTGAACGCCACGTTCGCCAAAGTGGAACCCGAAAGCTACGACGCCCTGGTGGTGCCCGGCGGGCGGGCGCCCGAGTACCTGGCGATCGATCAACGGGTGCTCAAGGTGGTGAAGTACTTTGCCACGGCCGACAAACCGATTGCGGCCACGTGCCACGGCCCGCTCATTCTGACGGCCGCCGGCGTGGTGAAAGGCAAACGCTGCCAAGGTTACCCGACCGTCCGCCCCGAAATCGAATCGGCCGGCGGCACGTGGGACACCCCGGCCGAAGGCCTCGACAGCGTCTGCGTCGACGGCAACCTGGTAACCGCCCCAGCGTGGCCCGCCAACGCCGTATGGATGAAGGCGTTTCAAGAGGTGCTGGTTGGGTAGTGGCGAGTTTCGAGGAGCCGAGAACCGTTACTCAAAACACTCAAAACTCCAGTTGGCCAAGCTACAGCTCCGGTGAGCCGGAAGCGTCAGCGTCTGGAGTATCCGCTGCCGTAACTCATTGGGTGGCAGCGACAGTCGGTCGGAGTAGGTTTAGCCATCGGGAGAAGCTGGTTCGACCGATTGTCGGTGTCGCTGGCGACAAGAGGTTTTGCAGGCAACTGGATGCATTCCCCCCGACCTCTTGTGCTACGCACACGGACAACTGGCCGGGGAAGACGCAACAAGTGGCAGGAGCAACTCCGCCCAGCTGTCCGTGCTATCCGGCCTGCGTTCTAAGAGACGGCGGGTACTACTTCGCTCGCCATCGGTACGAGCCCAGCAGCCCCAGGCAGAAGAGACCCGACAAGGTTAGCGTGCCCGGTTCCGGTACGGCTGTTGTGACATCGAAACGCAATGTCGGCCAGTCGGCCGCTAGTTGCCCACTCCAGTCGGTACCGTAGGCAACCGTCACCGAATCGGCCGTCCAGGTGACGACGGGGTCGCTCGGTCGAGTGGCGCCAGTTGGGTTGGAATCGGGATCGAACAAGTAGGACGAGTAGTCGCTATCGGCAAAGTTGAAACTGGCGCCAATGATATCGACCGTACTGCCCGGCGATGACTCAAACTGCAGGTCGGACAGCGTAAGCGAGAAATCGAAATTGGAGCTCGCCCCCTCGATGGCGATGTCGAAACTATCGTCATCGGCCCATTCAATGTAAACGTCGGGGTTGGTTAGCACCGACAAACTGGACATGCTCGCCGTGGTGGTGGTTGGGCCAATCGAGCTGCCGTCGAGTTGCCCATCGATTTGAATGCTGTCGCCCAGGATCGACGCAGCAGGGGCCTCGGCAGATGCCAGCAGCAGAAGAGCACATACCGGCCCCATGGCCAATCGGAGTGATTTACTGTCGCAGAGACATTGCAGAGCAGCCTCACACGCCGCGTGGTCGTCTTTTCGCATCGCTTTCTCCTGTGCAGTTGAGCAGAGTTGATATTTCTCGAGCATGCCGAAGGCACCTGGTTCGGACGGATGATGAGCTGCTTGACCCGCCCCACTCCAGCCCGGCATTGTAGGGGTTCGTGCTTCCAATCGATACCATTTGCGACGAAATTCTGCGAAACTTTGGAGGCTTCCCCTCAGAGTGGCCCACCCGCCGTCGACAGCACCTGGGGCTCAACCTGACGAGTCGCGGTATTGCTGGCGTTCTCGAGGTTCCATGCAGTTGGAACGCACGGCGGGCACGGCCAACGCAAGTCCCCCTGGCCCCACCGGTGTACGGCCCGAATGGGGCCAGCCGACGATTCTGGGACTTCGCCAGGGACAGCTATCTCAGTGCCTCCACAACATGAGCGGTGCCGTGAGACTGCAATACCCAAACGTCGAACGCCAGGTCCGCTCAGGGCGATGAAGTACGTAGGATACTCGCTGACGCGGAAGTTGTAGACCGTGACCGACTGGTGGGTGTCGGTGATTGACAACAATCAGATCGTCAATCCTCTGCAGAAACTGGCCAAAAGTCAATGCCGGATATGCCAGTGTCCTGTAATGCCATCCTAAGTCTCTCCGACACAATGGTAGCCACACGCCACCCCTTTGCCATAAAAAGATCATGTCCCTGAGTTCGATTGCCGTTGATCACCAGCTTGACTACCATGCGAGGGTTTCCTGCGAGCCTTGGATGATCGGGCGGATAGTATTGGATATCTGATCGATCATGGTCGATGCAATCAACTACATGCAGTGGATTGATCAACTCCCAGCTCCCTTCCGCGGCTATGACCGTCGGAATTCGCTGAATTTCATCGGGCGCGATTTCGTCGATGATGTTCGCCATCCGCGTCGACATAATCTCAGAGCCAAAAGCTGTAGGCACATAGTCTACGGGTCTACCCTCTCGCTGCACTAAGATTGGCACTGGTTGCAGCCCTGAGTATGCTACTCCCTTTCGAAACGCCCAAACGTCTAAATCTTCCCCGTTCGGAAACGTATCGGGGAGCTGCAAATGCCAACTTGAATCATCGTCTGCAACCAATCGAAAGTAATTCATATTCGCTAGCTCAGAATTTCCCCAGAACATCAGCTCTAGACGCCGCAGCTTTAAAAAGATCACCAAAGTCAGTATTGTGAATTTGACGACGGAGATCCCAAAGTTCGTCCAACAATTGGTTCCTAAAGGATGTGCCGGACAGGCCTTCAGTTGCAGTGACTAATCGGTCAAGAATGATCTGATTGACGACTTTTCCATGCGGCCCAACATGGCCTGGCAGGCGCGTGATATTCAGAGGATGCTGAAGCGAGAGTCCAGCTTTCTCAAATAGCACTTCTAACTGTGGGGCAAACAGTGCATCTTTATCTGTTGCAATATGATGGAGTTCGCCACGTAGTCTCCTTATTTTCCTGAGTCCAAGGGTTCCAGCTTCGATCGCGTCATCTACCTGTTGACCATAGCTATTATGCACCCAAACGTCGAACGCCAGGTCCGCCGGGGCGATGAAGTACGTATGATACTCGCTGACGCGGAAGTTGTAGACCGTGACCGATTGGTGGGTGTCGGTAAACTCAACCCTACTTAAGTAGGTGGATGATGGCTACGGCCGTAGGAAACTTTCCCTCAATGTCAGCTAGGTCCAAGATCTCTCGCCAAACAACAAAATGAGTTGACTTCAGAACGTTGCGTTCAAACTCAAAGCAACGCATATCAGGTGAGAACAGAACGCCCGCCTCCAACCCTTCACCATTCTCAATAAACCCGACCAGCTTAGCCGTATTTGGATCAATACCATGCGCAAGAATCGCTCGCCTAAGGTCTTCAAGTATCGGTTCAGTGCGTAACAATTCTGTAAGCTCATTCATCTCGTCTTTCAGCATGTCTGGCTTGAACCTCTCCGATCGGCACATTTTCACTTTCTCCCCGTCACGATCTTTAAACGTGGGATCGCCGCCTGGCAGTAAGTGCAGATGTCACGTGTGGCCCCAATGGCCTCAATAATAGCTCCCTCACGTCTGGCGGTTCGCATGATGTGCCTCTCTGCATCATTGATTCGCGGCACCAGAGCATGCTGCGGCAGAGCTGGGCTTTTCACGTTACGAGAGGCCCCACGAATGGCACGGCGCGCTGACCCCGTACGCCCAGCACCTGCGACCCACATCTCAGTCAAACCTTCGCTCGTTCGAACTTCAGCTGCAGCATATGTTGTGTTGGCAATTTCATAGTCCGACATATTGAGCTTGATTCTATCAATCTCCTTGCGGACATTCGCGGTGGCTGCTGCGGCAGCATTTGGTTTTCGATACGCATTATGCACCCAAACGTCGAACGCCAGGTCCGCTCAGGGCGATGAAGTACGTATGATACTCGCTGACGCGGAAGTTGTAGACCGTGACCGACTGGTGGGTGTCGGTGATTGACTCGACGGCTAGCCACTCGCCAGTGGCCGTGCTGACCAGGTCGCCCGGCTGCAATTCGCCGGCGGCCGTCCAGCCCTGGCCCTGGACAAAGAACGGATGCTCGGGCGTGGTCCGCAGCACCCGCCCGGCAATTTCGACCTCAAGCAGCTGCCCTTCGCGAGTGAAAACCTCCTCGACCACTTGCGGCGTGGGAACGGCCGTGCCATCGTCGCTCGTTGGTGGTTACTTCACAAATTTGTTTACGGTATTCTCACATGGAAGTCTTGTTGCTACTCATTTGTGCGAGATAGAGTAATTGATATCTAGATGCCAAAATCTACGTGATAGTCTTGTTGACCAATGAACTGGAAGTTTGTGAATTTGTTCGAGTAGACGAAGTCCACGAATCGTTGAGAAGTTAGGATTTCACCAAAAAGATTGGCGGTCCTAAAAATGTCTTCGCCTAACCACGTCTCTTCTCTCAATACAACTCGATCAATACTTTTGATCGACATAGCTCTACACTTGTCACATCCACGAAAATTATTGATGGCGATTCCACTCGCGGACTCATCCAAGAGCGTGTAGGTGCATACAGGCGATGCCATGTAATATGCAAGTGCCGTATTGCACAATTCGATGGTAGTATCTGAAAACTCTAAGCCAGAGAGACCCGAAACACTATATGATTCTACGAATCTTGTGGATACGGCGATATCCATGCCATCGGTTAACAGATCGCCTGGATGGTTGCCGTGCTTCAGTCGATAGCGATGAGGCGGAAGACGGCGGAGATTAGACAGTCTTGCTCCACAGGCGACACACTTGGGAGGCTCGGCACGCTGTGGCCTGTCAACCAACTCAAACTCTGCGTATGTAGATTTTGCAGTGGCGAGGGAAAGTATATAGAAGTGCATAATTCTAAAAGCCCAGGTTAACTCCAGGAATCCTCCAACTCAATTCCGGCTGCTGGTAGTAGTTGTGTATATGTTGAAGAAGGGCATTCTCCGTAAGGTCCGGACCTTGTTGTCTAATGTATCGCACCATGTCGTCGTCCATGATTCTGTGCCAATCTTCGTAGCCTACATGCCCACCAGGAGAAGACATATATTGAAGACTTCGTCGGTTGCGTAGCGCATGACCACCAGCGAATCCAACGTCATCCAACGCACTCAGCATCTTATTTGAAACTAGGTGGTGATTCTCAATTACATTGATCGCTGATCTCTGGGCCGCTTGATGCGTTCTCCATCCGTCAACCAAATCGTCGATAAAGTCGTCCAGATGGTGTGCACCGTCAACGGCAGCCAGTGGCGCGTTGCACGCGTTATGCACCCAAACGTCGAACGCCAGGTCCGCCGGGGCGATGAAGTACGTATGATACTCGCTGACGCGGAAGTTGTAGACCGTGACCGACTGGTGGGTGTCGGTGACTGCTTGGACCGGTAGCCACTCGCCAGTGGCCGTGCTGACCAGGTCGCCCGGCTGCAATTCGCCGGCGGCCGTCCAGCCCTGGCCCTGGACGAAGAGTGTTTCCCTTTGGTTCGTTTGGTCCCCGTTTGAAGCGTGGATAGTGGCGGCGCGGTCGGGCGTCAAAATCTCGGTTGTAATAAAATCGCCGTAGATATCGCGCGGTGGTGTGATCTAATGAAGATGCCGCGCGGGCTGGGTGGATGGGCCGAAGGTGCGCAAGCCAACTGAGCCGACGGCGCTAGCCGCGGGGGAGTAGGTGTTGGCTGGGGGCTCGTGGAGCTCGTCCCCAGGCATCCCGCGGACGTGAGTGGCAGTGCACGGGAACCTGTGAGGAGTTTTGGGCCTGCTCGGTGAGTTTTGGGCCCACCTGGGAGTATTGGGACAACTCGCTGTATAGGTGGGGACTACTCTCGGGGTTTTGTCGCACCTTGCGGGTGGTTGGGCCTGGAAAACAAGGGGTTTCTCCACCTGGGGGGTGACCAAAACCCTCCGAGTTTTGGGCCCACGAATGCGAATGGGGGAGGCTGGGGAGAAAAACCAGCTGTAGCAAAACTCGCCGGGGGTGTCCCGATACGCCGAGGGGTGGCTGCTTGTTGTGGACCTGCGGGAAGGAAGGTTGGGGGCCGATCCGCCGCGCCGGCTAGGTTGTCCCTGTTTTCACCCTACGACGCCAAGAATCGCCCTTCGCGGGCGAAACGTCTGTTGAGTGCCGCTTTTGCCCGATAGACTGTCAGGTGGTTCGCTTCGCGATTTGAGCCAATGATGCGGCCGAGGCCCTTGATTCGAAACGCTTGCTGAAAGCAAACATCGTCATGTTGCAGACTATCTACGAGAATCCCTGGCTGCTGCCCGCCACGGCCGGCGCGGTGCTGGGCTGTCTGGTTCCGATCGTTGCCATTATCACCGACCACCAGCGCAAGCTTCGCCAGGCCGAGCTGGACCATGAACTGAAACGCGAGTTGCTCGCCCAGGGGAGAACTCCCGACGAGATTCAACAGATCCTGGAATCAACGTCGGAGCCAAGCCCCTGGTGGGTGAAGCACACGCAGTAGTCGCCCCGGCGATGATGCAACGGATAAGTGGTACTCACGAGCATCTCATCTCCTGCGGAGAAAGCCCCAAAGCACCTGTTCGCCCTTGCTCGAAACGCATCGCGCCGCCTGGGTAAACTCTGCTGCCTGCGCAAACGTCGACAACTGCCATCGTTGTAGGCTCCGCGGTCCAAAAAACTCCGCAGCATTCCGCGGAATCTGCCCCCTTCGCCCAGCCGCGCGCAGCAGGTGGTGTATGTTCCCATAGAGGTGGTGATCCGTACCGAGGCGGATTCCCCCCCTGCCCCGTTGCCATTCCTGTTTCGTCCTCGATGCGTGCCCACGGAAGGGACCCGCGTGCGTTTCCTGCCTGCCAACCCGACCCGGCAAGTCGCCGCTGCCGCAGCGCTCTGCTTGCTGCTGGCCACGGGTTGCAGTTCGCACCGCAACACCTGGCGGTCGCCGGCGGTAGTGGCCCCCCTCGATCTCCAATCGCCACAGGCCCTGGCCGGAGGACTCAGTCCGGCCGAATGGAATTACGCGCAGGCCTTTGCGCTCGAGCAATCGGGCCAGGCCGAATGCGTCGACTTCTACTACCAGGCGGCTGTCGCGGCATGGCCTACCATCGCCGCATCCCATGGCGGCGGCGCATCCCGAGAGCAGGACCTGTACCACTCGGCTGTAACGCGAATGCTCGTAGCAGCACAGCACCACGGCCGGTGGCGACCAGGGCAAGGTTTGCTGGTCGCCGGTCGGGGCGGACTCGTGCCGGTGCCAACCGCGTACGATGGATTTGCCTGGCAGCCTGCGGAGTTCAGCGAACTGGCGCCCGTCGGCGAGTACGAGCTGGCCCACCTGAAACGGCGGTATAACGCCCCGGGACTTGGTGTGCCGCTGGTAGTGGTGCGGCGGGGGCCGTGCATCGAGCCGTTCATGCAGGTGGAAGAATCGTTCGCCGCGACGGCTGTCCTGCGTCCTTGCTCGGCGAGCGCGGACGGTAGCGCAGGCGGGGTTTTCACGCTCGAGCTGATCAATCCCCTGGCCAGCGATACGATCTCCACCAGCGGCCGCAGCACCCCGCTCGCCCGCGACATCTCGGCTCCCTTCGCGTACCCGCCGCCGGAGAACAACGATTTGTGGCTGCAGGACTTCCTGCTGCCGGGATCTAGTACCGAGGATGGTGGCCTGTACATGCTCGAACCATACCAGCCCAATAAGATTCCTGTGGTGCTGATCCACGGCCTGCTGTCCGATCCGGCCACTTGGCTCAACATGGTGAACGACCTGCGGGCCGACCGCGATATTGCCGACAAGTACCAGTTCTGGGCGTTCCGTTACTCCACCGGCACGCAGTTCTTCCGCAGCGCGGCAACCTTGCGAAAGGAGCTGCACCAACTGCGGGCCACGTACGATCCACAGCGGGACCATCCCGCCCACGCGCAAATGGTGCTGGTGGGGCACAGCATGGGAGGATTGGTAGCCAAGCTGCAGGTTATGTTCGCCGGCGACGCGCTGTGGAGCACGCTGGCCAATCGCCCCCCATCGCAGATCGTCACCACGCCAGCGACGCGTGATGGTTTGGTAAGCCAGATGTTCTTCGACCCCAATCCCGATGTGTCCCGCGTGGTATTCATCGGCACGCCCCATCAGGGCTCGTCGGACGCCTCGCGGTGCATTGGCCGGCTGGGTTCGCTACTGGCCGAACAGTCGCCCGAAACGAAACAAGAGCACGATCAGTTGCTGCGCGACAACCCGGGCGTGTTCACCGCGGAGATCGAGCGAAGGATCCCCAGCAGCATTGACCTGCTGAAACCGGACAATCCGTTCCTGCTGACGATGCTGGGCATGCCCTTCTCGCAACGGGTGCGAGTGCATTCGATCTGCGGCGTCGTGAACCGGCCGCTCCGCCCGGAGCCGACCGACGGCGTAGTGCCGCTGTGGAGTGCCCAACTGGCCGGCGTGTGCAGCGAAGCGATAGTCGACAGCAAGCACACCGAACTAACGCACGATAACGCCACGATCCGCGAGGTGGCCCGCATCCTGCGGCTGCACACGCAGTGCCGGTGAGCTTGGAGTGTTTTGAGCGCCGGACGGTTGTACGCAGGTAGGTGGCCGAGGCATTCTTAGCCGCGGAGCGGCTGGGAGAAGCAGTTCCAGCGTGACACACCTCTGCTCCCGTCGCGACCTGTGCCATCGCAAACGGCGTAAACCACGTCATACCGCTGGAGTGGTCGCAAAATACCGTCGTTGGAACCAGAAGGCGACGTTCACCAGCCCGATCATGACAGGCACTTCCACCAGCGGCCCAATCACGGCCGCAAATGCCGCACCTGAGTTGATTCCAAACACGGCAACCGCCACGGCGATGGCCAGCTCGAAGTTGTTGCTCGCCGCGGTGAAGGCCAGCGTGGTTGTCTTCGAGTAGTCCGCACCCACTTTGCGGCCCATGAAGAAGCTGACAAAAAACATCGCCACGAAGTAGATTAACAGCGGCACCGCGATCAGCAGTACGTCGCCGGGGATACGGACTATCTGATCCCCCTTGAGGCAAAACATGACGAGGATCGTGAACAACAGGGCGACCAGCGTGAGCGGACTGATCCGCGGGATAAACGTCTGCTCGTACCACGCGCGTCCCTTTGCCCGCAGCAACACCCATCGGGTCAGCATTCCGGCCAGGAACGGTATGCCAAGGTAAATGAAGACACTCTGGGCAATCTCGCCCATGCTCACTTGCACCACACTACCTTCCAGCCCCAGCAGCGGTGGGAGCCAGGTGATGAAGAACCAGGCGTAAACGCTGTAGAACAACACCTGGAACACGCTGTTGAAGGCCACCAACCCCGCGGCGTACTCGGCATCGCCCTTGGCCAGGTCGTTCCATACAATCACCATGGCGATGCACCGCGCCAGACCGATCAAGATGAGCCCGGTCATGTACTCGGGGTAGCCCCGGAGAAAGACGACCGCCAGCACGAACATCAGCACCGGGCCGATCACCCAGTTCTGCACCAGCGACAGGCCGAGGATCTTCCAGTTGCGAAATACGTCGCCCAATTCCTCGTACCGCACCTTCGCCAGCGGCGGGTACATCATGAGGATCAAGCCGATGGCAATCGGTACGTTGGTGGTGCCCACCTGAAAGCGGTTTATAAAAGTTTCGGAGCCTGGCAGGAAATAACCGATCGCCACGCCTGCGGCCATGGCCAAGAAGATCCACAACGTCAGAAAGCGATCCAGAAAGCCCAGTCGGCCATCAGGACAAACCCCCGTGGGGCAGGTCTGTGTGCTGCTTGTTTCGCTCGCCATGATCGCTAACCTCCAATGCCTCGGGAAGCGTCATCATGCAGACGCGAATCCTTCGGCTGCACGTACAGTGCCGATGCTTATTGAGTCTTCTGAGGACGCTCTGGCCCTGTTCGCGCAAACTTAACCGCCGGGCTTCACCGCATACACTTTCACGCTGGCAGCGTAGTCGTTCACGTTGTAGCGGGCCAGCAAGTCCTTCAGCCGCTCGTGCAATCCTTCGTCGCCCGACGACACGACCGGCAGGTCGCCGTCCGTCGAGGGCGAGCAGCAGGCCGACTGGTTTTCGACCTTAGCGTAGGCGTTTAGATCGCTGTGGGTGTCGACCACCTGCACGGCGTCGAACCCAGCGGCCACCAAGCCCGCCTGGTACTCCTCGATGGGAATCGCGCCCGCGATGCAACCGACGTAGGCCAACAAGTCGCCGGCAAGGTCCGGCGGCAGTTCGGCCTTCAGGGCAATGTCGCTTACCGCCAGTCGTCCCCCTGGCTTGAGTACGCGAGCCACCTCGGCGAACACCGCCTGCTTGTCAGTCGCCAGGTTGATGACGCAGTTGCTGATCACGCAATCCACCGAACCGTCGGGCAAGGGAAGCTGGTCGATGGTGGCCTGGTGAAACTCGACGTTCGTCGCGCCCGACTTCTCCGCGTTGCGACGCGCCAACTCGAGCATCTCGGGAGTCATATCGATGCCGATGGCACGGCCGGTCGGTCCGACCTTTCTGGCGGCCAGGAACACGTCCAAACCGCCACCACAGCCCAGGTCGACCACCACCTCGCCTTCGGTGATCGAGGCCGTGGCAGTTGGGTTGCCACACGAGAGTCCCATGTTGGCTTCGGCTGGAATCGATCCCAGTTCCTCCGACGAGTAACCAAACGCCTCGGCCACGGCCTTTACGCCCTGGTGATCGCTGGAAAGTCCGCTGCCAGCAACGCTTCCGTATTTCGACTTCACGGCATCTTGTACGTTCATCTCAACTCCTTCCGCCAAACGGCTCGGACCAGCGGGGACAAGGATCTGGGATTCGAAACTCTATTGCCTCGTTACGACATTTTTAATATTATGGAATTATGGAAGTCAAGACCGCCGTCACTGCCTTGGCCGCCCTGGCCCAAGAATCGCGACTCAGTATTTTCCGACTGCTGGTCCCAGCCGGTCGTGTCGGCATGCCCGCCGGCGAGATCGCCGAAGCGCTGGACATCCCCCCGGCGACGTTGACATTCCACCTCAAGGAACTGACTTACGCTGGACTGATCGATTCGCAGCGTGAAGGCCGATCGATCCGCTATTCGATCCGCGAGGAGGGGGTCTGCGAGCTGTTCACCTACTTGCTGCTGGATTGCTGCAACGGCCAGCCCGAACTATGCGGAGGAAGCTGCGGCCCCAAGAACAGACGCGGGAAGCGATAGCCGCACAAGCTTCGCCAGCGTTGAGGCTTTGAGCACCGCTCGGCAGGTGACGCGAAACACTCGCCCTGCGCGGGGTACCCCAAAAAGTGAGCCCGCCTCGTACGATCCGTGTACAAGGCGGGCTCTAACGACGTCGATCGGAAGGCAGGAGGCATCCAGGCCTGCTGTTGGTTGCGGCGACGTTTAGGCCACCAGGCGAACCGCTTCGTGGTTCTCTTTCACGCCGATCACGAACTCTTCAAAAATACGCATATCGAGTGCCGAAGCGGTGTTGGCTTCGGGGTGGAACTGAGTGCCCAGCGCGAACCACTCGGGACCCTGGTACTCGATGGCCTCGATAATGCCGTCAGGGCATTTGGCCGTCACGGCAAAGCCTTCGGCCAGTTCATCCACAGCCATGTGGTGACGACTGTTCACACGCAGCTCGCCATCGCCGTACACGCGATCGAGCAACGATCCGGGCATGATCTCCAGCGTGTGGCGATGCTGCGAATCGATGGCGTCGCGGTGCGGCAGGGCGTCGGGACGGTCCTCGGGGATATGCAACAACAGGTTGCCTCCCATGGTGACGTTCAACAGCTGCATACCGGCACCAATGCCGAACACGGGAACGCGACGTTCGCATACGAGCCGTGCGAGGGCTCGGTCGAACACTTCGCGGCGGGGATCAAGCGGCTTGATAGTGGGATGGAGCATCCATCCATCGCGACGCGGATCGAGGTCGGCACCGCCGACCATCAACATGCCATCGACGATATCCAGCATCTGGTTCATATCGTCCAGATCTGCCACAGGGGGCAAGATCAGCGGAATAGCATCCGCTTTTATAATGGCGTCGTAGTATCCGGCGCCAACGTAGGAGAAAGCGGGGGTATCGCCCTGGGCGGCACGATAGTCTGCATTCAATCCAATGACCGGCTTCGACATCTCTCAACACTCCCTGTGAGGTGACTGGGATAGACGGCACAGGCCCCGACTTTCTCTTAAAGCCGGTGGTATGGCGCTGCTGAAATCCGTCCTCCGTGCATGCCGGAGTTGCTATAGAAGGACAAAAGGAAAATCACCACCCACCAAAATCCGTACCTGGATTGGATCAGAGCTTGCGCCCGGATCTCAAACCGATGGCACGGAGATTTCTACGGTAAGCGAGCTTGGTAAGTGAGCGCCAGGTAGGGTGAGGCACTCAGGCGGAAGAAAGTGTAGCGAGCCAACTCCCTGGCTTAGCTATCACAACCCCCAATGTTCGTCGCACACCAAGACACAAGCCATGTGCGACAACGCCCGATTTCCCTATCGTTCGTCTTTTTGCAATCTCCTTTTGCGGGTAAGCCGTGTCACTCGGCAGTTGAAAAGATGCAAGTCGTGGATGAATCTAGTCCATCAAGACCAAAACGCAAGTGCGGCGGAACATTTTGCGACAAATAAACTGTTGAACCCCAATATGCTGTGCTAGATGGGACTATCCGTAGTGTGATAGCATTTTCACGCCAGCTAGCCAGAAAACAGTGGTCCGGCCAAGTGGAAGCCCAAAGAAAAGATGGCCGCGTCGACCAGCAAATGGCTTATCCATGCAGGAAATATAGACTCTGAGCGGCTATAGAGCCAAGCCCAAACGCCGCCACCCATAGCCACGCATAGAGCCAGGAAAATCGTCATGCCGGGGGAGTGTGCGAAGTAGGCCCACAGCACCACCACATGGTGGGCGGCAAACGCGAGGGAAGAAATCACGATCGCCCAGCTTAGATTTACGTATTGCCGCATGCCACTGAATACGAACCACCGCCAGTAGTACTCTTCGAGTAAAGAGTGAAACAGAGAATAGAACACTCCCAGGGCGATGAAACCGACGGGACTGTCGACCCCCATCTCCCTGATCTTCTCACGAATGGGCTGCAATGCCTGCTCCAGCAGTGGTTGACCCTGCAGCCCCCAATACAGCAGCCATAATGCAGCGGCCACGGCCAAACCGAAAGCGATACCAAGGCCCGTGCCGCGGGTGCTCCAACGCGGCCAGCCCAGGCGTTCTCGCCACGCTACGGCGGTCCAGACCACTGGCAGCGAGAACTGCACCACCTTGGCGATCGAGAACACCACCTGCTGCACGCCCGACGGCCAACTGGCGGCCCACACAAAGTAAACCAGCGTTACCAGTGTGGGCAGCACGCAGGCGAACGCCAACACCCAGGGATCAAGCTTCCGCCGTCGCTGCATCGATCGATTGCCCACTGTATGTGCTCCGCCGCTTTACCCGACTGGCTGCGCCGTCTATCTTCGCTGGAAACGTCTCACGTCCCTGCTACCCCCGCGAATCGCCTTCAGAGAATTGCCAACTGCCATGCGTTACTCTCGTGTCCACGTCGAATCGTTGGGTTACACGCTGCCCGCGAAAGTGGTGACCACCGAGGCCATCGAGCAACGTCTAGCGCCCGTCTACCAGCGACTGAGGCTTCCCGAGGGCCGCCTCGAGCTGATGACCGGCATTGCCGAGCGGCGATTCTATGCTCCCGGCACGCGCCCCAGCACTATCAGCATACAGTCGGCCCGACGGGCGATCGAGGCCAGCGGCATCGACCCGAGCCACTTCGGTGCTCTTGTGCACGGCTCGGTTTGCCGCGATTTCCTTGAGCCGGCCACCGCGTGTCGAGTGCACCACGAATTGGGACTGCCGGACAGTTGCGTGATCTACGACGTGTCGAATGCATGCCTGGGACTCCTCAATGGAATACTACAGGTGGCCAACATGATCGAGCTCGGTCAGATTCGGGCCGGCGTGGTCGTCGGCACCGAAAGCGGTCGCAACCTGGTCGAGGGCACCATTGAGCAACTCAACACCAATACGTCGCTTACCCGCAGCGACATCAAACTGGCCGTCGCTTCGCTGACCATTGGTTCGGCCAGCGCCGCGATCGTACTGGCCGATGCCGAACTGACCAGCACCGGCAATCGGCTGGTGGGTGGCGCGGTTCACTGCCGTACCGAACAGCATCAGCTTTGCCAAAGCGACGGCCACGCAGAACTGATGCAGACCGACAGCGAAAAGCTAATGCACGAAGGCGTTGCCACAGGCCGGGCGACTTTTGAGTCTTTTGAGTCCGAAACTGGCTTCTCGCCAGCCAGCATCGATCGGACGTTCTGTCATCAGGTGGGCGTGGCGCATCGCAAACTGCTGTTCGACCAACTGGGACTCGACACCGCGCTCGACTACGCCACACTCGAAGTGCTCGGCAACACGGGCTCGGCCGCGCTACCGATCACGATGGCTCGCGGCCTCGAGGAGCGACCTGCAGCACCGGGCGATCGGATCGCGATGCTCGGTATCGGATCAGGCATCAACTGCGTCATGCTGGGCTGCCAATGGCAAACGACCAAGGTCGCTGGCGGCCTCGAAGAAGCTTAGCACTCGGCACCGGTGCCACGAGAGCCGCTTTCCAGCGATAGAGAAGAGATTTGGCCGGACCGCGATCAACCGTTGGAGATGATGATCATCAAAATGCCCACGGCGGCCACGGCCACCAGGCCAATGGTGACGATCAGGCCCCAAGGCGTCTTCTTATAGGGGCTCGTGTACCCCGGTGGGTGCAGCGGGTTGTAGTCGTATTCGCCCGAGAAGCGCGGCTTCACCTCTTGTTGCTGCTCCAGGAACTCTTCCTCGAACAACGACTTGGTGGGAGGTCCGCTGGAAGAAGTGGAGGGAGACTTGGGCTTGGTACCCGGACCGCCCAACACGTCCGAGGAGCGTGCTCGATCCCTGTCCTTCTTGCTCGATGTGGGCTCGTCGTCTTCGATCGGCGCCAGGCTAATGTCGTCGTCATCAATAATCACATCGGAGTTGGCGGAGTCGTCCAACCGCCGGGTGTCGCGATCGGCCGCGGCGTTCGACATGGTCTCGCTGCTGGGCGGAGTGCTGATGGCGCTGCTCGGCGGACGGACCCCAAAGCGGGTGAGAATACCGCTGCCAACTCCACTGCCTTCGTCGCTCGGCTCAATGCTGCCGCCACGAACCTTGCGGCCGCGGCTCGCCAGCCACTGCGTTAGCTTGTCGGCCACATCGCTGGCCGTCTCAAACCGCAGCTCCGGCCGCTTGTTCATCATCTTCTGGCAGATTTCGACCAGCGACATCGGCAACTCGGGCCGCAACTTCAGCAGGTTGTCCGGCTCTTCGACCTGATGCTTCAGCAACCGTTCGCTGATGGTTCCCTCGGGGAACGGCGGCCGGCCCGTCAACAGGAAGTACAGCGTACAGCCCAGGCTGTAGATGTCGCTGCGATGGTCGGCTGAATGGCTGTTGAGTGCTTGCTCGGGCGCCAGGTAGTCGGCTGTTCCCAGCACGTTCTCTTCGTTGGCCAGGGTGAGCGAAGTCTGGTCTTCTTCGGCCAACTTCGCCAGTCCCAGGTCGAGCAGCTTGACGGTTTGTGCGCGATCGACCAACAGATTGGCCGGCTTGATATCGCGGTGCACCAGTTCCTTGGCGTGGGCGTGGGCCAGTCCGGTGGCGGCCTGGGCGATGTAGTCCGCGGCCATATCCGGTTCCAGCGGACCACTATCCGACACCAGGCGGTGCAGGTCCTTGCCGTCCACGTACTCCATGACGATGTAGTGGATGTCGCCTTCGTTATCGATGTCGAAGGCACGCACGATGTGCGGATCGTCGAGCTTCGCAACAGCGCGGGCTTCCAGACGGAACCGCTCGAGGTACGACGAGTCCTTCACACGACTCTTGGGAAGAACTTTGATGGCCACCCGGCGACGCATCAAGATGTGCTCGGCCAGATAGACGGCGCTCATACCGCCCTTGCCGACTTCGCCCAGCAATTTGTACTTGCCCAGGCGGAAACCTTTGTGCTTGCCGGCCAGCAGCTTCTTGCTCTGCCATTCGGTCAACAGACCTTGATCGACCATCTCGGCCGCGAGCACTTCGGGGTCGTCAGGTACAGACCCTCCGTGCTTCGCAGCGGTTTTCTTGAGGAACGACTCGATTTGGTCGTCTTCAACGAGTTCGCTGCGTTTCAGGTCGTGGAGCAGTTTGTTAGTGATGGCCTCTGGCATCAGTTTGGGGGCTGGATGAATCGGCCGCCTGAAAAGTGTGTCTCTGTTCCGCTTGTTCTCTACGGTATTGCGTGCGCTGGAACAACGAAATGTGGTATCCGGCCGGGCCCCTCGCGCAGCCCTGCGCACGCGTTGCGGCCCCCAGCGGCCATCGACCGCCAGCTTGTGGGGCCGCCGTAGCGGACCCGAGGGTCGCCTTCTCCTCACCTATCACGATAGCACGACCGGCCTAAATCATCCAGTAGATTTCACTTGGGATTGCCGGCAATCCCCCTGCCCCGCCCGGTCCAATCGCTAAGATCCCTCCACGCACCGCCGGACGATATCTGCATCGAAATAGTTGGTTTCCATCCCTGCATCCACGACCACCCGCTGCGTGTTAATCCCCGCAGATCGCGGACTTAGGAGAAAAACCGCCGTGCTGGCCACCTCTTCGGTGGACACTGCCCGATGCCGCAACGTGGCCTGTTCGGCGAACAAGTAGCTGTCCACGTAGCCCGGTATGCCCGCAGATGCCGAGGTTTTTAGCAATCCGGCCGCCACCGCGTTAAACCGAATCTCGCTGTCTGCGCTGAAACTCTTTGCCAAAAACGCTAACGACGAGTCGAGGGCCGCCTTGATCGGGGCCATGTAGCCGTAATTCTCGCTGGCCATGCGAGTGGTCGAAATCGAGATGGTCACCACCGAAGCATCTCGGGCAAAACGTTCTTTTAGCGCCCGAGACATCGCCAATAGCGAGTAGCAGGAAACGTCCATCGTGCGCAAAAACGCTCGCTTCGACGTTTCGTGAAACGCCTTCATCCCGTCTTCATAGTCGGCGAAGGCGATCGAGTGCACGAATCCGTCCAGCACCTCGCAGCGGCTGGCCACTTCGTCGGCCAGTCGCTCGATCTGATCCTCGTGCTCTACGTCGCAAACCAGCACGTCGTCTGGATTGCCGCCGGAAATATTGCTGACGAGCTTCGCCACCTGTTCACGCCGTTCGGGACTCCGCACCGAGTACAGCACCCGACAGTCCGCTTCCGTCAGCAGTCGCGCGATGTGCCAGGCCACGCTTTTGCGATTGGCCACTCCGGCTACCAAGACGGTCTTACCAGCAAGTTGTAGGAAATCGGCAGGCATGATTGTAGCCCGACACTCCGTGCCGGTGGATAGGCTTGCGACGGACAGTTGAAATGATGGTGGCTTTGGTCAACAAGGTAACGGATCGGAGCTTCACACTAATTTGGGCTGGTAAGCGTACAGGCAAACTCGAACCGGCAGGCCAGCTTACCGGTTTCGTGATTGGTGACCTTGGCCTTCAGGAAAAACGCGTCGGCCAGTCGTTCGGTCAGCTCGACCTCGATCTTTACGCTACTCCCCGGCAGCACCATGTCGCGGAACTGCACGTTGTTCGCCCGCGTCGCCACCGGTACGGCTCCAGGCTTGTCAGCCGCGTGCTTGGAGAGCAGAACCGCCCCGGCCTGCATGCTGGCCTCGCACAGAATCACGCCCGGGGTGATGGGAAACTCTGGATAGTGCCCCGCGTACCAGAACTCCTCGCCAGTGAAACGCTTCAGGCAGACAATGCGGTTTTCTTCCTGCTCCACGATCTCGTCGATCAGCAGGAACGGCTCGCGATGCGGGATGGCGGCTTTGATTTGGTCTAGGGACATAGGCTCTTGGTGGATCTTAATCAGTCGCGGATGGACGCGGATCTTGGCGGATTGTCGCGGATCAGAATTGGATTGGTTGCGACTACATCTCAGTCCGGCACGTCGACGTACTCGTGGCACTTCGGGCAGGTTTCGGTCATGCCCCGACGGTCGCCAGGGAAGGTAATTTCAGCACCGCAGTCTTCGCACTCGAAAGTGATGTCGCCTAGGGCTTCCTTCGCCTGCTCGGTGGTTTGCACTTTTCCAAGCAGCTTCGCGGCGGTCTCCAGGTGCTCCTCTGGCACCAGCAGCTTCACCCCTCCCACGGCGTTCGACCACAACCAGTTCACGCCAACGGAGCCTTCGTTCTCCAGAAAACTATCAATGCCTTCCTGCCGCAGCACCGCTTGACACACCTGGGCATCGGCAATCGTCAGGAACGACGTCAGTTTAATGAGTCGCGAATCGTCCGCCTCGTCGAACGATTCCTGGTCAACGTGCTCGCGGGAAACGCCATTCGCCCGCGACTCGGGCGACTTGTACGGATTCTCGTCATTCATGATGCAGTGGTGCGAGCCCCCCTCATTCCGTGGCGAGCTGCTTCTCTACGCCCGAGGTCGACGTCGAGTTGTTGGTCTCGAGTTGACTGTCCACTTCGTTGGCGACGATCACCCCGTAGTTCATCGCGCCCAGCCAGCCACTCATGATGATGCCGACACTGCCGGCGTGGTACAGGCCGGTCACTTGTTGGGGCAAGGCGCGGCTTACGGCCAAGCCTTCGAACTTGGTCCCAAAGCTCGCGCCGGCGACATGAGCCGTGTAATGCTTGAACGTCAGCGGCGTTGAGGCTTCGACGTGCACCACACGGTTGCGGACGTTCGGCACGTACTTCTCCAGCGCGTCGAGCGTCGTCTCGCACAGGTCCTGCTTACTCGCCTCGTACTCGTCCTCGGGCAGCTTGGCCCAGTCGTCGTAGTTGGCGTTGGTGCTCGAGACGATCATGCACCGCGGCCTGCCTTCAGGGCGGGTCTTCGGATAGTAGAACGAATAGGTGCGGCTGGTGATGTCGCGTGACAGCAGCGCCTCGGTGCGGAAGTAGGGCGCGGTGCTGCTAAAGAGCAAATCGCCCAACTCTTGGACATCGAGCCGGTCGTCCTCCTGCAGGGCCATGTACACCTGCGTGCTGCTGTTGTTGAGCCGCACGGCCTGGGCGTCGTCGATGAAGTTCTTGTCGAACTTGTCCTCGCCCACCAGATTGAAGATCGTCGCCTTGAGGTTGGCGTTCGACACCACCGCGTCGCATTCGATGGTGTGGGTCGCTCCCTTGGCGTCGACCTCGATCGACTGAACCGCGCCGTTCTTCAGGTTGATCTTCTTGGCGTCGCAATTGATGGCGATGGTGACGCCGCTCTTCTTGAGTTCCTCTTCCATCTGCCCGATTAGCTTGTCGGTGCCACCCTGGAAGGTGAACACGCCCTTGGACATGAAGTTCGAAAACACGATGCCGTAGCTGATCGCCGGATCTTCGAGCGTCGAACCGTTGGCATAGGTGATCGGTTCCATGAGCAGCCGGATCACGTCTTCGCGGCCGGGGAAGAACTCGTCGAACAGCTCCCGCGTGGTGGTCTGCTGGTCGTCGTAAAAGTTCATGCCCCGCGCTTTGTCGAAAAACGCGTGCACCTGCTCGGGCGCGACGCCGAACTTCTCGATCAACTGATTGGTGAAGTCCTCGCGAGTGAACGAGGTCCACAGCGAGAACATCGGGTTGTCGAACCGCACACCGTCGAGCTGGACGATCGAATCGGCGATTTCCTTCGACCAGTACCGACGGCAGCTCTTCACCATGCCATACGGAAAACCGTGCAGCGAGATGTCGAAAATGTGGCCGCCCGGGCGTTTGAACCACGTGGCCATACCGCCGAGTTTGTAATGCTGCTCGAGCAGCAGCACGCTGCGGCCCTGCCGAGCCAGGATATTGGCCGCGGTGAGCCCGGCCAGGCCGGCACCGATCACAACGACGTCGTAGCGACTTTGGGCGTCTTTGAGGAAGTCTTTGGGCACAGCAGTGGGGTCAGGGATCAGGGGACGGGGGTCAGGGACGAACCCAAGAGTTTACCAGGATTTCTCGGAACGCTCGATGGGGCCCAAAATAGCCGAGGATCTACGCTTCCGCGGTTCGCCGTGAACTCTCACAAGTCGGCCACCGAGCGTTTCCAGCGTCGCTCCTGCCTGAGCAAAGCTAGCCAGTGATGGGCCTGCGAGAAGTGCTCCGCCTCGGGGGTATCCTGCCAGCGGAAGAAGGCGTCTTCCATGAGCTGGAAAATCCGATCGCTCAAGATCCACTCCACCGCTTCGGCATTTTGAGCGTCGAGTTTAGCATAGTAATCTTCCAAGACTTTATGGCAACTGATGGCCGGCCAATCGTATACGCCGACGCTGGTCGCAAGATGCGTTGTGGCAACGTACGCCAACTCCTCATCATGCAGGTCGCTGTCCCAAATCTCCAGGAACTCAGCAATCGAGTCTTCGGCATGTGCAATGATGCTAAGCCATACCCTCGGCGCCGCCAGCACCTTCGAGTCGCTAGCAAGTAGCGCCGACCAGAGTGCCAGGTAGAAACGGTGAATGGCCTCACGCTCTCGCTCAGGCCAACTGCTCCACCGACCATATCGGAGCTTGTTGCTTACCATGCAGGGCTCGAGTTCGGATGCCATATCCGACTCAATGGGCACGACCCGAGGGACAATCAGCTCCAGCAGTCGCGGCACAAAGTGCTTGAAATCTTCCTCCGTACCCCAAGTCGTCATTGCCTTCCAATGATACGGCGTGAGATCGGCGCCCGTCAGCTTTCGTAGGGGTGTGCTCCTAAGTATTTCTTCCTTCGTGAACTTCGGATCGCAAAGTTGCTCACGCCACCCTTCCGGGAGTCGATAACCGCCAAAAGTGGCATACAGCTCCTCGATGCACTCCTTGAGCTGCGCTTCGCGATTGGCAGTAATATCACTCACGGCACATCATGCACCCCTGGGACTGAATCAAACCTCAACTACCCTGACCCTGGCGAGACTATACGGGTTCGCGAAGTAGGGGACTTCGGCGGTTGGATCACCTTGGTTCCCAGGGCTGCGCCCTGGGCTTTCGAAGCGCGCTGCTTCGCAGCTAGCCTGAGGGGCTTCGACAGACTATTCCACCCGCTTCGCCCGAAACACCACCTTGTACTCCCTGCCCTCCTCCACCGTCCGCGGGTTCGGCACCAGGATGAAATCGTCGGTCACCACGGGCTTCAATTCCTCCCCCTCGACGATCTCCACTTCCCCAATGCGATTGGGCAGGAAGGCCACCATCGGGCGCCAGCCACGCTCTGAGCCATTCATGTTTATCGGCTCGAACGACTTCGCGCCGCGGCGGGGAGTGAGGGTGAGCGTGTAGGTGTCGCCATCGACCTTGAGCTCTTGGTCATAGGCGCAGTCGCCCGGGGCCATTTTGGCTTGCCAGGCCGGGTCGCCGTAGAAGGCCAAGGTGTCGCGGTCGTACTCCAGGCCGCGGCGGTCCTGGTCGGTCGTCTCGAGTTTGTGCAACAGGGCAATCTGGTTGGCCAGAAAGGCCTCGCTAAACGTGTAGCGGCCCGGCTGTTCGACGAAGTAATCGAGGCAGCCCCAGCCCGCGTACCCAAACCAAGTGGGCACCGTGTAGCCGATCATCTGCCGGACGCCGGCGTCGTGCATCCAGGCCAGCGCCATCGCGTCGGGCCCGTCGATGTGGCCCATCAGACAGTTGCCGATCGGCATGTAGACCTTCACGTTCGGCGAATCGACCTCGTGCACGTCGCCCGCGGTGTCCTGACCGATCATCTCGCCCGCGTGCGATTTGAAGTAGCCGTTGCGGTAGCGGAAGCCGATTTGCCAGTTTCGCTCTGTGGCGTGGCCCGACGTGACGAACAGGTCGGGCTGGTAGTCGTTCAAAGTATCGACGAGTGCTTTGGTCGAGTCGGCCGGCCCTTTGGTCAGTTCTGCCTCCCCGCCCTGCTCTTTGACCACCAGCTTGCCCTGCACCAGTTCGTCGAAGCACCTGCCCTCTTCGCACATCTCGAGCGCCACCTCGGTGCCGGCCGCCACTTTGTGAATGGTGAGTGGCTTGCTGGTCTTGGCAATTTCAAGTGCGTTGGCTGCGTCGTAGCCGGTCAGGATGCCCCAGCGGGTGTCGGTGTAAGGATCGTCGTCGTACTGGCGGGTCAGTTGATGCACGGCGGCCACGAACTCCTTCGTGGCTTCCTCGGGCCGGGCGACAAAGCAGGTGAACCGTGGATGCTGCTGCTGAAGTTCCGACTTCGCCTCGTCGAGGCGGTCGGCATACATCACCAATGCACCGCCATGCTTCTCCTGCAGCGTCTCAATCACCTCGTTCCACCCCTCCTCATCCAGGGTGGCTTTCGAGAAGACGATGGCGTAGTCATCGGCCACGGCCAGCGGAGCTAGCGAGAGTAACAGGCAGAGCGAAGCGTATTTCATCGGGAGGGCCCTCGGAAGGAATGTGGCGGGACAGCATCAGCATACCGCACCGCAATGGCTTATTCCAACAGGGCCGAATAACCAAGGAGCTAAGCCTCGCCTCGAGAGTTAAAGAGTCTCGTCGAGCCGAATCCAAACCAGAATCCCTGAACCGGATGTCTTCAGGTATTCGCCACCCTCGACGTTAACGCCCTTTGGAATAAAACGGCGACGCAAGAGGACAAGTGGCCCTTCGTCGTCACAGACTTGCGTGTTTGCACCAACTCCACTGCCAAAGCTACTACTCTGATCCCGCATTGCCGATAGCTGCTCCTCGGTGAGGACCCGTTTGCTCTGGGAACCACCAAATCTGACCGAGAGCTTCCATTTTTCATCCAAGTCCTGGAAGACAGCTACGGTGACAATCAGCTCTTGGGCGTCGTGACGTAGAGTCCCTACACCGCCAAGTACTTGCATCTGGTCCGCTGCGGGAATATCGCCCACTTTTGCCCCCATCCAGACCTTTCCTGGTCCAGCTGGCACCCAGACCTTCCATCGCCAGACAAGGGGGCTCTCGGACTCCAATCGAATCGCATGCAGCTTGGTCGGATCCTCAATGGTCAAATACCCCGCCTCGTCGCGAAGCCGCTGAACCTCCGCGCGCAAGGGAATCAGCTCCCAACTCAGCACCACGATCGCGAGCGCCATTGCTAGAAACACCGTGGCCAACAAGAGCGTGCGGAGCGAGAACCGTGCGTGTCGAGATGGCTCTGTAGCATCGCCGCTCATTCTCCGTCTCCTTCCTCCTCTTGCGGTGCAATCCACACCATGAAGCCGTCGGTCGGACCGTCGATTTGCTTCGTCGTGTAGCTATCAGGCTGGCCATCGGAGTCGCGCGAGAGAACGACTATCTCATGCGCCCGAGCGCGATACACCAGCATGGGCTGCGTCGGTTCGTGAAGTTCCACCTTTTCGCCAATGTCCTGCCAGCCGTAGGCCATCTGGCCGGTCTCTTTGTTCACGATCCAGTCATTCCACATTTCAGAGATGCCGATTCTGGCACTCTGGCTAGAGTTCACATCTTCGTCCACCGCGTCGATGTCGAAGTCGACCGCCACGGTTCGGGTCGGCTCGCCAGTCTCTTGATCGAAGCGACGGTTGATCTTCACCTTCATTAGATAGGTGCCCGGCTGCAGGACGGACGTGTTCGGGTGATCGCCCACTCCATCTTTGGGTATGCGGTTCGCCTGGTAGCAGGCGAGGTACTTCCGGCCCGGTGGCAAGTAGATGCGATACTTGCGTGGGGCATCGTTTTCGCTGGGGGCGCGAATGGCGTGAATTTTCGCGGGGTCTTCGAGCTCGAAGATGCCGAGCATATTGCGGTACGTTTTGTTCTCGGCATCGAGTTCGTTGTTCCGCGCCTCCAGCCTGGCATTCCGCCGGCCTGACGAATACAACCCCACCCCCAGCGCGGCAATGGTGATTAGCCACACCAGCGTGAGGAGTGAGAATCGCGCACCGAGTTTGGTTTGTGGTGCGGAGGAGTCTGTCATTGTGGTTCCAGCCAGATTAGCAGTCCTGCGGATGGATCTTCAATCGTCGACGACTTCTTGGCAGTGGCCGATACTCGATGGCGAAGCATTACCACGGGTTCGGTTGGCTCGAAGCTCTGGGTGTAGGGACCTACGTCCTGTGTTCTGCCTCTCCAGTCGACCCACTCGGCCCAAGGGTGCTTGCCACCGGAGCGGGAGAAGTCGTCAATCTCCAGGGTGCCGATCGGTTCGCCATCGGCGGAGTCCTCAATCACGCGATAGGCTACCACATGCTCACCGGGTTCGAGAACGTCAGATATTTCTCCACTATCGGGCAAACCCTCTTTGGGAACGGGCCCGCCGTGCATGTTCAATTGGTAGCGTTTGCCGGGCGGAATATAGATTCGCCAGCGCCAGTGGCGACTGCCTGGGCTTGCGATACTTATGGCGTGCAGCTTCGTCCGGTCTTCAATGTATAGTTGCCCGCGACTCTCCCGCATTTCCTTGAGTTCACCGCGCAGCTCTGAACGCGACGAGTACAACAGCACCACGGTTGTACCCAGGCCAACGATGGTGGTGAGCAGCGGCAAGGCAAGCAGCGAAAACCGCGCGCCTCGCTTTGATTGTGATTCTGCAGTTTCGCTCATCGGGGCTCCAGCCAAATCAGAAAACCGGGCAGCGGATCGTCGGCATTTTTGGGCGGGTTGTCTTCGTTCGTAAAGCGGCGGCGGGCAATAAGGATACGTTCTCCCGGCTCGAATACCTTGGTGGAGTCGCCCACGCCATGGCCCCCGCCGGACCAACTGCTCCATTCAACCCAAGGCTGCTCGTCGCTGCCGAGGCTTCCGCCATCGTAAACGAGTTTGCCCGCCCAACCACCTCGCTTGGGATCGCGTTCAATCACGTAACGAATCACCTGCTCGCCGGGCTGGCGGAGATACGTGGTACCGCCACCGATATCTGGAAATCCTTCCTTAGGGACATCCTCGCCAACGGCTCGCATCTGGTAATTTACGCCCTCGGGAATCCAGATGCGCCATTTCCACTCCAGTTTGCTGCCCGAGGGAACCTGGATGGCATGAATCTTCGACTTGTCGCGCACATCGAGCTCACCCACCTCGGCCCGCAGGCGTTTGACCTCGGCCCGCAGGGGAGCGACTTCGCGGTAGAGCATGCCCACGGAAATGGCGAGCGCCACAATGGTGGTCACCAGCACCAGCGTGAGGAGCGAGAATCGGGCACGGCGTTTTGTTGGCAGTGGAGATTCAGTCGAAGTACTGGCATTCATTTCTGTTCCTCCAGCCAAATGAGCAGGCCGTCGGTCGCATTTGGTTCGGGAATGGGAGGAATCGAACCGGTGGCCGATTGGTAGAACACTCGCTTGCGGAGCAACGTGAAAGGCGTTCCCGATTCCGCCACACGGATGGTGCTGCCCACGCCGTTGAATGAACTCCCACGTGATCCCTCGAGCAACCACTTGGCCTCCTCCGTAGCGATGGGCTCGTAGGTGGTCACTCCTTCGCACGCAATAGCACATCGCAATTCGCCGGTTGGCTTGGTTTCTATCCGAGCCGTGATCAGGGTCTCGCGTCCCTCTTTCATGTGTCGGAGCGTAAGACCGCTAACAGCCGGGAATTCGCCCTTCGGCGGGATCTCTTCGACCTTGGTGCCCACAATCCAAGCCGTCTCGGGCGGAACCCACACGCGCCACTTCCAGGCCCAGTCGTTGTAGGTCTCGATCTCGATGGCTTGCAGCTTGGTAGGGTCGTCCACCAACAGTTGACCTGTCTCCTCGCGCAACGTGCGAACCTCGGTCCGCAGCGGTGCGAGTTCGCGGTACAACAAGACCACGGTGATCGAAAGACCCACGATCGTGGTCACCAACACCAGAGTGAGGAGCGAAAAGCGGGGACGGGCGCGATACGTTGAATCTTCTTGAAATTCCATACTTGGCTCATTGTAACACACGGGCACTTGCGCCATGTGTATTCGCCGTGCACAAGAGAATATTGGGACGCTTTCCGGCGAGGGAGAGTTCCTCGTCGTTGGGGGAATGGAGACCGAAAACCGGCTCCGGTATCCGATCAGCCGATCCTCAATCCCGCAGGCAGTGCATATTCGCCATCGAGATACCGCTGATGATGGCGCCGATGATGCCGACGAAGCCCTGATCAGTGCCACAGACGAACAGGTTATCCAGGTGCGTGGTGCCGTCGAGCTGTTTGTCCGGTGCACCATATACGGCGCCATTGTCGTGCCCCGTGTAGCGGACGATGGTGCCGGGGGTGAACATGTCGGTGTCGATCACGCGTGCGCGGAAATCGGGCACAAAGCGGACCGCCGACTCGACAATACGATCCCACCAGCGATGCTTCGCCAGGCGGTAGTCCGGATCGTCGAGCGCCATCCAACGATCCTGATCGGCAAGCACTGTGACGCGCATGGTGCCTTCCTCGCCCAGCGGTCGATCGTAGCCGAAGTTATCTGGCGAGCAGATCACGCCACTCCGCACGTCGCACATTTCGCCGGTCGGCTTGGTCCAATGGAACTCGGGCGAGTCGTTGAAGAACGTGATCGTCTGGTGGTAGTCGAAGGCCGAGGGTGGAACGTCCAAGGTGGCAATCGCCTCGCAGAAGCTGAGCTGTCCACTGGCTCGCGAAGAAACCGGATCGCCATCGTCACACAGCCGCATGGTCTCGCACCAGCCGGCCGAACTGAGCACCCGGCGAGCTTCGATGGTCTCGCCCCCTTCGAGTTCGACGCCGCACACATGTCCATCGTCGGTGAGGATACGCTTGACACCCGAGCGGAGCTTGAGCTCCCCACCGAGCGAGCGGAAGCGTTTCACGAGCAGCTTCAGGATGAGTCGCACTCCGGCGAATGGCCGGCCGAGTCCTTCCAGAAAGATACTGCGAAACATGATGCAGAACTGTCCCCAGTCCATGTCGTGCTCGCGGGCCGAGCCGTAGAACATGAGCGGACAGAAAAGCATTTCGACCAACAGCGGCTCGGTAATGTACGACGACACCACCTCGCGGGCCGAGAGCTGCTGATGCTCGTCGGTCAGGTCGTCGTAATCGACAATCTGGCTGACCATTTTGTCGAACGCGTCGGCCTGACCAGGAAACTGCCGGGCGACTTCGCTCCGCATCAGCTCGAACTCGTTGGAGAACGACAGCTTCGCGCCAGGGAAGACAATCTGCGAACCGTTCTGCGGGGAGATTTCGAAGTCGTCCCAGGAAAAACGCAATTGGCGCAGCAACCGGGCGAGCGGACCACGCTTTGCTCCTTTGGGCGTGATATTCGTCAGCGCGTGCAGACCGACGTCGTAGTTGCGGCCGCGGAGTCGGTAGAACGAGTTGAGTCCACCGATTGTGTAGTGGCGTTCGAGAATCGCCACCCGCTGCCCGAAGTGAGCCAGCCGTATACCGGCCGCCAACCCACTCATGCCCGCGCCAATGATGAGAGTGTCGTACATATCGGGAATGACCAAGTTCGAATGACCAATGACCAATGCCCAATAGTCTGGTCATTGGTCATTCTGCATTGGTCATTCACACCTTCTGAATGTCTTTCATCAGCGGTTCGAGGTACTCCACGGTGCTGTTCATGCTGGCGAGGTTGACGTAATCGTCCTCGGGCACCTGCACGCGATGGCGTTTGCGGAGTTCCATGACGATGTCCAAGAAATCCATCGAGTCGAGTTCCATCTGCTCGCGGAAGCTTTGCGAGTCGTCCAGGTTCGAGAGGTCCTCGTCCGGAGCGATGTCGGCCAGGATGTCGAGTACTTCTTCGCGAATCTCTTCTTTGGTCATATTTATCACTCTCTGCTCATAATCGTGGCGAACCGAACGCACTATCGTCGCTTGTTCACACGCGTTTAATGACGACAGCCGAATTGATGCCCAGCATGCCGAAGGAATTGTTCAGAATGGTGTCGACACCCTTGGTCTGGCGCGGCTCGCCCAGCACCAGGCCGGCCAGTTCGCACTCGGGGTCCAAGTTGTCCACGTTTATCGTAGGGTGGCAGACGCCATCGTCAAACGAAGGCAGATTTCCGGCCAGTTCCAAGGAGCCGGCGGCGCCCATGGCGTGGCCAATAAAGCTCTTGGTGTTGTTGATCAACGTGGGGCTGTCGCCGTTGAAGACATCTCGCACCGCGGTGCACTCCTGGATATCGCCACTGGAGGTGGCGGTGGCGTGCGTACTGACGATGCCGATGTCGCCGGCGTTCAGCTGGGCCCGCTCCAGGGCCATCCGCATGCAGCGTGCCTGCTGCTTGGGATTGGGCAGCACAAAGTCGCTGGCATCGCTGTTCATGGCGTAGCCAACCAGCTCGCCGTAGATCTTTGCGCCCCGTGCGGCCGCATCGGAGTATCGCTCGACGATGAACAAACAGCCCCCCTCGCTGACGACGATCCCGTTGCGATCGCGATCGAACGGGCGCGAGGCCTTGGTGGGATCCTCGTTCGAGGCCAACGCGCCTTGGCTGGCGAAGCCGGCGAAAATGCCGAACGTGCGGATGCTCTCGCTGACACCGCCGCCGATGGCGACGTCGCACTCGCCCAACAACAGCTGCTGAGCGGCCTGAATTAGCCCAGCATTACCGGCGGCGCAGGCCGCGCCCACCGTGTAGTGCGGGCCGGTGATGCCCATGTTCAGGGTGATTTCACCAGCCGGGTTGTTGGCCACCGTGCGGGGGTTGTGGTGGTGGGTCCAGACACTGGTGTCGTAGTCGTACTGCTTGATCTCGTAGATTTCGTTCTCGGTCTCCACGTTACCGTGCTCGGTAACGCCGACGTACACGCCAACTCGCTCGCGATCGGTGTTTTCCCAGTCGATGCCCGAGTCGGCAATCGCCTCGTTGGCGCAGTAGATGCCAATGCTGCCAGCCCGGGTGCCGCGACGAACGTTCCGCCGCTTCTGGTACTTCAGCTCGTCGAAGTCGCACACACCAGCGAGCGTTTCGCCGATATAGCGGATATCGTACTGCTGAACTCCACTACGCCCACTGAGCAAAGCGTCGCGGTATTCGGCTAAGGTATTACCATTCGGCGCAGTGAGACCAACACCGGTAATGACGATCCGTTGGTTGTCGGGCGCCTGGCTGGTCATATGGGCTTGGTAATGGGGGTGGGTAGCGTGGTGCGGCGAATCTACGAAAATAACGTTTCCTGGCTACGCTGGCAAGAATGCCGGCACGTCCGAATGCCGGCCTAGGGGGGCCCGCATCGCGGGAAACGGGCAGTATTTCACTTGTCTTATAAATTTAAGGATCACGGCACATGAATGCGTTTTTGGGCGTTGATATCGGCACCTCGGGCACCAAGACCATCGCCATCGCCCCCGACGGCACGCTAATCGCCCAGGCCAGTGCTTCCTACCCGTGCCACCATCCGAAGCCTCTGTGGAGCGAACAAGACCCGGAAGACTGGTGGCAAGCGACCGTCAGCACGATTCGTAAAGTGGTGAAAACCGCCAAGCTCAAGCCAGCAGACGTCAAATCGATCGGCCTGTCGGGGCAAATGCACGGCTCCGTGTTTCTGGACAAGAACGATCAGGTGGTCCGCCCTGCACTGCTGTGGAACGACCAACGCACTTTCGCCGAGTGCGAAGAGATCGAACGCCTGGCCGGCGGCAGGCGAAAGCTGGTGCAGATGGTGGCCAATCCCGCCCTTACGGGCTTTACGGCGCCAAAAATCCTCTGGCTGCGGAACAACGAACCGAAGAACTTTGACCGCGTCGCCAAGGTACTGTTGCCCAAAGACGACATTCGCCGCAGGCTGACCGGCGAGTATGCCACCGAAGTGAGCGACGCCAGCGGCATGCTGCTGGTGGACGTGAAACGACGCAAGTGGTCGAAGCCGCTCTTGTCGAAGCTCGAAATCGACGAGAGCCTGCTAGCCACCATGCACGAGTCGGAAGACGTCACCGGCACGCTCACGCCCGAAGCTGCCCAAATGCTCGGCTTATCAACCGACTGTGTGGTGGTAGGCGGAGCGGGTGACTGCGCCGCCGGGGCCATTGGCAACGGTATTGTGAAAAGCGGCATTGTTTCCACGTCGCTCGGCACCTCGGGCGTGGTGTTTGTGCACAGCGATGAGCCCCAGGTCGATCCAGAGGGGCGTTTGCACACGTTCTGTCACGCCGTGCGGGGCAAGTGGCATATGATGGGCGTCACCCTTTCGGCCGCTGGCTCCTTTGGTTGGTTTGCCGACCAACTGTGCCAGGTGGACGCCGAACGCGCCAAACGGAAGAAGTTCAATTTGTTCGAGGAACTCACGGCCGAAGCCACCTCGACGCCAGCCGGCGCCGAGGGACTGTTCTTCCTGCCCTATCTATCCGGCGAGCGCACGCCGCACGCCGACCCGCTGGCCCGTGGGGCATTCATTGGCCTGACGGTCGCCCACACGCGGGCGCACATGATCCGCGCCGTGCTCGAGGGGGTTACCTACTCGCTGCGCGACTGCCTGGAGATCGTCGAGTCGCTGGGCGTCGCCACCAAGCAGATTCGCACCACCGGTGGCGGTGCGAAAAGCGCCTTCTGGCGACAGCTACAAGCCGACATGTTTGGCAAACGCGTCTCGGCAATGGCCAGCGACGAAGGCCCCGCCATGGGGGTCGCGCTGTTGGCAGCCGTTGGGGCGGGCGAATACAAGGACATCGTCGAAGCGACCAAAGCCACGATTCGCACCACCGACCAGTGCAAGCCTTCTGCCGCAGCAAGAAGGTGCTACGATCGGGGATTTCCGGTGTACCGCGACTTGTACCAGTCGCTGAAAGACGACTTCCGACGGATCGCCGAACTATGAACTAGATTGCGATCCAGCCGCAGGCTCGATTTCGCCCCAGCCCTGTCTAGCCCTTATCAGAGGGAGTCTGCGTGGCGGGGGGAGTGGTGTCGGTCGGCTGGTTCAGTTGAGCCAGCACCGGCGAAGTTGCAGCGGCCGTTGATTGAGGGTTATAGAACTCCACCAGATCGGTATGCAACTGAATCATGCCGACGTACTGGCACCGTGCCTGCTGGCTATCCAGCAGCAGCGATTCCAGCTCGGTAACCTTCGGTTCGTCCAGCTCGTCGTCGAGCATCAGACTGACAAGTTCGTCGACCCGCTCGAGCTTGGTCGCCAGTTCCTTGTCGTCCAGAGCCGGTTTCTGATAGCCAAAGGGTTCTTTCGGTTCGTGTTCAGCCACTCTCGCACCTTTCGGATGTTACTCTTCTCTGTTGGTAATTAACTGACTAAAGACTCGATGTCTGCCGACTTCCAAGCCTTAGCGTTGGGTGCCAGTTTGAATTACGTCTACTGGGCCCCTGTTGTTCTTCCAGTCTCACTAATAAAGACTAGCTCACGCGTGTTAGGTTCCGATGAGGAACTTTGCAGCGGTCCTTTAGTCTTTATCGGCCTCACAAATCAAGACAGGATAGGGAAACCTCTCTACCTACTAATCACCCAAGTCGTCGTTTTTCACACCACAAAAAGCGAAAAAATCGGTAATCGGTAACTTTGGTGCGTATCTCCTCAAAAGAGTCGGAATCGAGCACCCCCCCATGGTGGTGGGTTTGGGGCGAAATTGCCCTAATTGGGGCTATTTTCTATATCAGCTCCCCGGCCCCACCTCCCGGAGTGAACGAGCCGCACTATTTGTGTCGCCTGCAACATGCGGTCGACCCCAGCTACTGCCCTGGCGATTTATTTCTCGAATCGCCCGATGCCCATTACACGTTCGTGCTCGTTTTCGCCCCGTTCACCCGTTGGATGAGCCTCTCGGCACTGGCCTGGCTGGGAAGGTTCATCTGCTGGACGCTCGTGGCCTGGGCCTGGAGGCGATTGTCGTGGACGGTAGTGCCGCGGCCCCTGTTTGCGGCGTTGGCGGCAGCGCTAGTGATTGTGGGCATTGCCGAAGGCAACTTCGCCGGCGAGTGGCTGGTCGGTGGCTTCGAGTCGAAACCCATTGCGTACGCCTTCGTACTGCTCGGTTTGCGGAGCTGGATTCTGAACAAATGGAACTGGACCTGGATCCACTTTGGCATCGCCAGCGCCTGGCACGCCCTGGTGGGCGGCTGGTCGGTGCTCATCCTGCTAGCACTGTGGTTGGCTGGATGGCGACGCCAGCAGTCGCTGGTGGGCATGCTTCCGGGCTTGCTGCTAGGAGGAGTGATTTCGCTGGCAGGCATCATCCCAGCACTTTCCACCTCGGCGGGCGCAGCCCCCGAGGTACGCGCCGAGGCGGCCCAAGTGTACGTATTCGAACGCCTGCCTCACCACTTGGCTCCGCTACATAAGCCTGCGGAATGGATTGCCGAGCGAGCGTTACGCCACTCCACGGTGGCAACGCTGTTTGCGCTGTTGTTTGTCCTCAGGCTTCGTACACTCCGCATGGAGGAATGCTCCACACTGCGCGACGATCCCGCCTGCCGCATGGCGTTCTACGCGGCAGGCGCCATTGTACTGGCGCTCATTGGTGTGGTGATCGAACTGGCATTTTGGAACCACCCCGCAACGTCTGCGTCACTGCTGCGCTACTACTGGTTCCGCATCGTCGACGTGGCGGTCCCCATGGCCGCGGCCCTGCTGTGGATTCGCTTGCTGGCCGACTTGTTGGCTGCCCGCTACCGTTGGGCGCCAGCGATGCTCGCCATCATGCTGCTGGTGGCCGGCGTGCCACTGGGTCTCGAGCTTCGCGACTACACGAAGAAACCGGTCGCCGTGTCGGATGCCCGCAGACGCGACGTGTCCGACTGGCTCGATGTCTGTACGTGGGTCAAGGAAAACACCCCCAGCGACGCGCTGTTCCTCACCCCCCGCGGAAATACGTCGTTCAAGTGGCACGCCGAGCGGGCCGAAGTGGTCACCTACAAAGACATTCCGCAAAATGCAACGGGGCTCATCGAGTGGCGCCAGCGGCTGTACGATGTATTCAAGCCCGACGGCGACCCTGACGCCCTGTGGGTCGGCAACCTGGGCGAACTCGGCACCGCCCGTATCATGCACCTGGCCGACAAGTACAACTCCCGCTACGTGCTCACCCGGCACGGTACGCCGGTTAGCCTGCCCATCGCTTACGACAATGAAACGTACGTGGTTTACGAAATCCAAAAGAGTGAATAACGACTGTCGTTCTGCATGGTGATTCAGTCGTACATCCACCCCATCACGGCCCTGCCGGGCCCCGCTCACGAACAGCCAATGCCTATGTTCCCTGCTCCCGATGCTCCGATTCGTGCCGTGGTGTTTGATCTCGACGGCTTGATGGTCAACACCGAAGACGTCTATCAATTGGTCGGCACCGAACTGATGCGACGCCGAGGCAAGACCTTCGACGACGACCTGCGTGGCGCCATGATGGGCCAACCCGCTCACGCCGCGCTGGCGGTGGCCATCGAGTGGCACGCCCTGACCGATACGCTCGAAGACCTGGCGGCCGAGTCGGAAGCGACGTTCTGGGAGCTCGTCGAGGACAAACTGACCACCATGCCCGGCCTGCACGAGTTGCTGGCAGCCATCGATGAGCTCGGTCTGCGCAAAGCGATTGCCACCAGCGGCGCGCGGCACTACGCCGAAGAGCTGTTGAAGCGAGTCGACCTGCACGAACACTTTGAGTTCCTGATGACGGCCGGCGACATCACGCATGGTAAGCCGCATCCGGAAATCTACCAGAAGGCGGCCGACAAACTTGGCCTACCGACGGCCGAGACCCTGGTGCTGGAAGACAGCCAGAACGGCTGCAAGGCGGGCGTTGCGGCCGGTGCCTACACGGTGGCCGTACCGAGCTCCCACAGCGCCGATCACGATTTCTCCGGGGCCAAGTTCGTCGCCAATACGCTAGCAGACCCACGCATTCGAGAGGTGCTAGCGGGGTAAATTCCGCTCGCCCACCAGGTAACGCTCAAAGTTTCGCGAACCTTACAGCCGATACCACCGACAAAGCTGCATTTCTTTTCCTGCAGAAGGTTGGTCGGATGAAACGTTTCGTGTTTGCTGTTGTCTTGGGCCTGGCCTCCGTATCGTTCGGTACCGGTTGCCGTAGTTGCCAAAGTTGCCACGACTACGATCCACCAGTGGCCAACTGCCAATGCGCTGGTTGCGACACCTGCGGCGGTGGCCGCGCCGGTTCAGTGCTCTCCGGAGGCTACGCCGGTGGCGAGGTGATCGCCCAGCCTGAGATGTACGACGGCGAACTGATGTACGCCGACCCGATGATGCCTGAAGGCGAAGTGACCGAGTAGCAGGCTGTCGCCGTTCGAATGCTCATTCAGTTGCTTGGCTGCCCTTCCTGGATTCGGGACAGACGCAACGGAATTGATGTGCACCGGCGATCGCTCTCCTAGCCAAAGTGCATAGATAAATCCTACCTCGTGGTGCATTGCTTGCCACGTGAAGGTAATTGTCTGGGCGGCTTTGCACAGAACGTCGCGAATTGGTGCGGCCAGCACCCAAGCGAACTCGCTACTCCGAGACTGTTTTGCCCGCGGCCGCTTCAAGGGCTGCCGCCTCCTGTACGAGATTGAACTCCGGGCCCGGCGGGAAGTACTGGATTTCGTCCCCAACGTAGTAGGCCGATGGCGGCTGATGCCATGGACTGCAATACCGTAGCGTCGCCACTACGGCAACGATCGCCAAGAGGAATGCCAGTCCAGTGGCAAACATGGTAGTGGCTGATTCGCCCAGCAGACTTCGCTTCGCGCGAGGGCACGATAGGGTCTTAGAATGCATGTTCATGGGTATCGGAACTCCAGCAGACTACTCCGAAGCGGGCTCCGCATGTTGCCGGTTGAATAGCTCGGGGTCGAACTCGTCCCGTGGTTCGTACCGTGTGGGTTCCGCGCCGCGTTTCACGGCGGGGGGAGCGTCAGGCGCGTCGGTAAGGGGCGCCGCGCCGGCGTCGGGATCTTCCCAGAAGTGCTTGGGCTGCTTGGTTGGCGCAGCCTGGGCTGGCGTCGCTTGCGGAGTCGGCGTGGCCAATGGCTGTTGATGGGCGGCCAGTTCCACCGTGGGGGGCCCGGTCGGCGGTTTCACCTGGTCCTTGCCGGTTGCCTTCAATACCCACTCGATCAGCTTCTCGCGGACCTTTTCACGATGTCCATCAAACACCGGGCGAGGCAAACCGCCGTGCGGTACCGCCGGTTGCAACAACAGCGGGCTGTACTCGGGAGTCTCCTGGTCGATGGTATTCCACACCGCCTGCAGGTTTCGCAGCGTGCTCTCGCGATTCGCCATGCCCCGCAACAGATCGCGGTTCAAACGCAACTTGCGGGCATCCTCTGTCGAGTGGCAACCACCTGTCGCACATCCGTTAACCAAGATCGGTTGCACGTGGCGGGCGAAGTCTTCCAAGGCACCCGGCGGCAGCGAAGTCGCCAGTTTTTCGAGCTCCGCCAGTTCCTCGGTTCGCTGATGCGAGTCATCGGCCACCGGCTGGGTAGCCTGGGCAGGCTCATGAGCCCGCATGGCGGCGCGGGACATAACATCGTATTGCCGCTGCACGTAGCCGACCACCGGATTGTCGGGCGCGATCTTGCGGGCATCCTCGATTTCGGCAGCGGCCTGCGGCCAGATTTCCTGTCGCATGCACCATTTTGCCAGTTCCAGGTGGTCGGAGATGGAACCTTCACGAACCTCGATCCGTTTGGCTGCGTACGCATCCAGGAGCGTTGCGGTGATGCGTTCCACATCACGCACAGGCAAGTAGTGCTCGCTGGTTTCGGTGGCGACTCGAATGGCGCCCTGCAGGCGATCGACCTCGCCCTGCAGCACGTTACCATTGCGCAGCACTACTACCTCGGCCGCGTGGCTGGCGAGGGCGGAGGCAATAATCAGGGCGGTCGTAACAAGAATGCGGGCTTTCATACCGCGGCGTGTAGCCGATTTTGCCGGTTGGCGTCAAGGCGAACTGGGACCAATGCTGGCAGGGCGGAAGCAAAAGCCGCCCTGCCGACGGGACGAAACGGTCTTTTCGGCTTTCGGAAGCCACCTTTCCGCGTTCCCGTGCGGCGATCCCCTGGAGTCTGTCACCTGGGACAAGTACACTGCTATCATGGCCAAATCGCCGAAAAACGAGCTGCGAGAGCTTCACTACAAGGGTCACGTCCAGGGCGTGTTTTTCCGGGCCACGGCTCGGAACATCGCCAGCGGCCTGGCGGTGACCGGGTACGTGATGAACCTGCCCGACGGCCGTGTGAAATTGGTGGCCGAAGGTGCCCCCGCAGAACTCGACCTGCTGGAGCGGTCCATCGCCCAGGAAAAGGCCGACAGCATCCAGGACGTACAACGCGACACTCGCCCGGCCACCGGACATTACGACACTTTTGAGATAAGGTATTGAGAGAGACTTCCGGGCGAGTAGACAATCTGGTTTATCGATCGCCTAATCGCCACTCACTCATCCCCCCCTCCTTCACTCACTTACTCACCACTCCCCCCCGCACGCCATGCTCAACGCCGTGATGCTTCCTCTGGCCAACGTTCAACTGTGGATCACACCGCTGTGGATTCTGTCGCTTGGGGTCACTGCGGCCGTGGTGATCTTGGCCGTGCTGTATGGATTGATGGTCCTGGTGTGGCCGGCTGGCGCTTACTCGGTACGGCAAGCGGCAGGTGACGGTCTGCTGACGCCGATTGCGTGCGTGGCCGGGGCCTTCGTTCTGCTCACGGTGCTGGCCTCCGCCTCGATGCCGGTGGATGACATGTGGGACTCCCTCACACGACTTCCCACAGCCCATGAGCACACCGCAACGTTCACCATCGCCCCCAACGCCGAAGACCAACCACTGGATGTCGACATTCGGGCCGATGAACTGCTTTGGTACACGCTGGCCACCGATGGCGACCTGCGACTATCGACCGAAAAAGGGCGAGGATTCGTGGCCGTCGACTTCACCCTCACTGGTGGCGACGACTACGACTGGGACCCTGCAAAAAAGTACCCCCGCATTTTTCAGGACCGCATCACCACGCTGTACGCCACGAATCCCAACGACCAGCCGGTCGACCTGGCGCTAACCTACGAAACCGACGTCGAAATGCCCGAGGTGCATCACCTGCCCATCGTCATGATGTCGGTGCTGGCCGTGGTGCTGCTGTATTTCATGTTGGAAATCCTGTTTCCAGGCATTGCCACGGTGGCGGTCGGCACGGCCAAGGAAGCGATCTCGCAACCTCTGTTCATGGTGCTCACTATCCTGGGCGCCGTGGCGCTGGTGATCTTCGTCTTCATTCCTTACCACACCTTCGGCGAAGACGTGAAGATGCTGACCGACTCGGGCCTGACCACCATCATGGTGCTAGGCATCCTGTTCGCTCTGTGGACATCCAGCACCAGCGTCAGCGAGGAAATCGAAGGCAAGACGGCCCTCACCATGCTCAGCAAGCCGGTCAGCCGCCGCCAGTTCGTGATCGGCAAGTTTCTTGGCATTCTGTGGCCGCTGTTGGTGATGTTCGTCATTCTCGGTGCGATCTTGCTGATCACCATCAGCTACAAGGTCGTGTACGACGCCCGCGAGTCGAGCCAGCCAACGCCGGACTGGCAGTTGTGCTACACCACCATGGTGTCGGCTATCCCCGGACTGGTACTGGCCTACATGCAGGCAGCCGTGCTGGCAGCCATTTCGGTGGCCATCAGCACCCGGCTCTCGATGCTGCCAAACCTGATTATCGTGGGATCGATTTACGTGATCGGCAACCTGCTGCCGCAGATCGTCCGCACCAGCGCCGGCGACATCCCGTTCATCGCGTTCACGGGCAAGCTGCTCAGCGTGATATTACCGGTGCTGAACCACTTTAATATTCAGCCGGCCATCGCGGCCGGCGTGGCGGTGCCGTACGAATACCTGATAAGAGCAGGCATCTACTGCTTGCTCTATTGCGCAGCGGCCATGGTGCTGGCTTTGCTGCTGTTCGAAGATCGAGACCTGGCGTAGCGCCAGCTTCGCGTAGGGCCTGCGCTAGCCGGCCTTCCTGAGCGGCACAGCCGGGGTGAGTTGTGCGCCGCGGCGGCCCAGTGGCGAGGCGTCCCAAAGGTGCTTGTCGATGGCCTCGAGTACTTGCTCGGCCACCGCCAGGGCATTCCGCCCCGCTTGACCAGTGACGCGAACATCGCGGCCGGTGCGAATGGCCTCCGCGAAGTCGCGATGCTCTTCGGCGATGGCGTTGGTTTGCGACGGCTCGTGCTGCTTCTTGACCAGCAGCTCTTCGAACAGGTGGTCGCGATAGTGGGCCACCTGGTCGGTAGTGAGCGAATTGAGATCGAACTGACGCGTAAGCAGTTCCGCGGTGGGGCGCACGGTAGTGGCACTCCGGCCGGCGAAATCGATATCGGTAAAACCAGTGGGGGTAAACACCTGCATGCTGCGGGCGCCCTGGTAGTTGACCCGCGACGCCGTTAGCTGGGCGATGGCCCCGTTGGCAAAACGCAATTGGGCTTGGGCAATATCTTCGCTGTCGCCCATCACGGCCACGCCAAACGCATCGACGTGCACCACGCGGCTTTTGACCAGCGACAACACGATGTCGATGTCGTGAATCATCAGGTCCATCACCACGCCAATATCGGTGGAGCGGAACGTGAATCCACTGGCGCGAATGCCCTGGATAAAGCGAATGTCTGCAAGGTCGTCGGCCACACAGTCCAGACCGGGATTGAACCGTTCGACGTGTCCCACTTGCAGCTTCAGACCGTTTGTCTTGGCCAGTTCGACCAGTTCGTCAGCCTCTTCCACCGTGGTGGTGATGGGCTTCTCGACCAGTACGTGAATGCCGGAGCCCAGCAGGTCCTTCACCACGTGGTGATGATAGATGGTGGGAGTGGCAACAATGGCCGCTTCGATTTCGCCTAGCACCTCGCGGTAGTCGGCCACCGCGCGACAACCGGTTTCCTCGGCCACCCGCTCGCGGGCTTCCTGGTTAACGTCGACGATCGCCACCAAGTCGATGTGCGGCGCCTCGGCGGCTAAACGTGCATGAATGCGACCCAGGTGTCCCGTGCCAATAACGGCGGTGCGTAGCGGAAGCATGATAGAGCAATCGGATTGGTAGGTTAAGGTTCGAGGAATGGCCAAACCGCGATTCCGAATGAACCATGCTTCCATTCAACATGGAGCATTCGGCAGGACGAGTCTCCTCTTAAGCGGCCCGGCGGGCTTCGCGGCCGCGACCATGGCGACCTTCCTGTTGTCCTTCGATAAACGCCAGGAGGTGATTCACCTGCGGCAGCAGGCGGTCGTTGCCGCGAAGGACTTCGCGAGCAGCGTCCAGACCGATCTTCGAGCGGTACATCAGGCGGTGAGTTTCGGCCAGGGCGTCGATCACCGGTGCGTCGAAGTTGTTACGCTTGAGCGCCACGATATTGATGCAACGCGGTCGGGCCGGCGAGCCCTCGCACAGCATGTAGGGGGGAACATCGTGCAGCACGCGGCTCAAGCCACCGACAAAACTGAAGCTGCCGATCGTGGTATAGTGATGCACGGCCACACCACCGGAGATCGAAGCGTGATCGTCCACGTGAACGTGGCCGCCAAGCATCGAACCATTGGCGATAATGATATGGCTGCCAAGCTTGCAGTCGTGAGCCACATGCGTATTGGCCATCAGGAAGTTGTTATCGCCGATGCGGGTGATACCATCTTCCTTCTCGCTGGCGCGGTTGATGGTCACCCCCTCGCGAATGATGTTGCCATCGCCCACGATCACCTTGGTGTCGGTGCCGGCATAACTGATATCCTGCGGCTCGCCACCCAGCACCGCATGGGGGTAGATGGTGTTATCGCGGCCAATCGTCACGTGGCCCATCAGGGTCACGCTGTTCATGATCTTGGTACCCGTACCAATCTTCACATTTGGGCCGATGGTGGTAAACGGCCCCACTTCAACCTCTTCACCGATTTCGGCTCGTGGATCAATCCAGGCGGTATTGGCAATACTGATGGCCATGGCTCTGCGGGGGGATAAGGTTTAGGCGATAGTTGTTAGGCGTAGGGCGTAGGTTGGGGTCGGGCATCAGACGCAGGATGCCTGACACCTGGCGAACGACGCCTAGCTATGCGGTTCTTCTGAGCGATTGTTGCTTCTCGTGCTCCAACAAGGCTTCGACCAGCGACGCGTTGAGCTGGTGACCACTGCGGTAGCAGATGAAGTGACCAACCACGGGGCGACCAGCCAGGGCAAAGTCGCCCACGGCGTCGAGCACCTTGTGACGCACGCATTCATCGGGAAAGCGGAGCGGATTGTCCATCGGACCATCCACGTCGAAGATCAACAGGTCCTGGGCAGTCACTCGGGTGCCCTTGCCCATCGCTACCAGAGCGTCGGCTTCTTCGCGAAGCACGAATGTCCGCGCGGGGGCCAGTTCATAGCGAAACTGCTCGGGCGAGATTTCAGCGGCGAACGACTGGCGGCCGATCGCGTTGCCTGGTCCATAGTCGAGGTGAAACTCGATAGAGAGCCCGCCTCGGTTGGTGGGCTGAGCTTCCACCCATTTGTGCTGATTGCCGGCTCGCACGGTTTGCGTGACCACCAGCGGGCGAGTGGGCGTGGATTGCACGACCACGCCGGCCATGTCCAGGGCTTCGACAAAAGCGGAAGCCGAGCCGTCGCAGCCGGGAATCTCCTCGGCCGTGACCCAAACCTCACAGTTGTCGATTTCCAGGCCGGCTAAGGCGGCCATGACGTGTTCGATCATCTCGACGCGACGCTCGCCACTCTTCAGCACCGTACGGCGGGGGCGATCTTCGCGAAGCTCGAGGCCCACCGGCAGGCGTACTGGCGGGCGACCGTCGGGCGTGTCCAGGATAAAAGTCACTCCGCTGCCGGCAGGGGCGGGCCGGAATTCTACCCGGCAGTCTTTGCCACTCCAGTAGCCGAAGCCTTCTACGGCGGCGGCTCGGGCAACGGTGCGCTGATGGCGCAGGGGGATCATCGGAGGGGGCTCCCAAGCGGGGTCAATGTCCGAGGTGGACAAGTGATTGATTCAGCTTCGTTGCATTCGCGATACAACAGCCCCGGACCCAGCCGCCCATGGGGGGGAGAAATGGGCGGCCGGGCTAGTCAGGGCGTTGCACGCGTTTACTTCAAAGGCTGACCCGATTGGGGATTCGCCGCAGCGTTGGTGGCTGCGCCGTTATTCACCAGAGCCACAATGTCGCGAGTGATGTCGACATTGTTCTCGAACACCACGGGACGATTGATGTCCTTCAGGATGTCCTTCGGATTGGTGGGATCTACAGGATCGCCACTGAACCGCAGCACCAGACCAATCTTACGCTGCTTGGCGTAGTTGGCGATTGTGTAGCTGATCTGACGGTACGTGTTGTAGTAGATCTTGCTTTCCTTCTCCATCAAATCCTTACGCAGACGATCCATCTCCAGGTTGAACTGCGCCTTGGCGGCAGCCAACTTGTCGTCCATGTTCTTGTAGTCAGGCGTGCCCACCTTAAGCTGGTTGCGGGCATCTTCCATCTGGGCGATCTGATCGCGCTTCGCCTTCAGGCTATCCTCGATCTTCTTCATTTCGTTCTTCATGTTTTCCATGGTGGCTTTGAACTGAGCGTGCTCCTTGAACACGTAGCTGATGTCCACCACGGCAATTCCGAACGTGGGAGCGTTGGCTGCCTCGGGGTGTTGGGCATGGGCGCTTGGGCTAGCGACACCAATCAATAGAGCGGCCGCGACGGCCAAAACGAGAGTCTTCACGTCAGCACTCCTTGCTGAAAAAACGGGTCATCCTTGACCAAGGCGAAGTATTGCCAGCTGAGCCACGTGCTCGCCCAGCCGGAAAGTCAAGCGGGCGGTATTGTGCCGAGATCGGCCGATCGGGGCAAGGCCATTCTTGGGTAGTTTTTTCAGTGTTTTTTCGAGCCCCCTGCAACGGCTTGCACCCTGCTGCCAATCCGGCCCCGTAATCCCGATGGCCCGCAACGAAACACCTGAAAAAACAGGCTATCCAAGTGCAACTGTGAACTGCGGAATCCGGAGTTCGGCGATCCCACCGATTTCCAGGCGTGCTCCTCGCACCTCGCGCCGCATGCTATCATGGGCGCCAAAATCCACCTTCTCACCTGGAGTTTACCCTATGAGCTTCTCACTCGATCGACGGTCGTTCTTTCAAGGCAGCGTGGTAGCGGCGGGCCTTGCCGCTGGGGGAGCGATTCGTGCCGAGGAAACGTCCCAACCTGCGAGCACTCCCCTGCTTGGACAGGGCACCAGGATTCTGTTCCAAGGCGACAGCATTACCGACGCGGGCCGCAAGAAAGGTGGTCCCGCCGAACCAAACGACCAGTCGGCGCTCGGCGGCGGTTACGCCTTCTTGGCGGCCGCCAACATGTTGACACAGTTTCCCGAAGCGGATTTGCAGATCTACAACCGGGGCATCAGTGGCAACAAAGTCTACCAACTGGCCGAGCGGTGGCAGGCCGATTGCCTGGATCTCGAGCCCGACGTGCTGAGCATACTGATTGGCGTTAACGATATCTGGCATCACCTGAATGGCCAGTACGACGGAACCGTCGAGACTTATCGCACCGACTACCATGCCTTAATGGAACGCACGAAAGAGGCTCTACCCAACGTGAAGATCGTCGTCTGCGAGCCCTTCGTATTGAAGACCGGCGCGGTCGACGCCAAATGGTTCCCCAAATTCGATGGCTTCCGCGCCGCTGCAAAGGAGATCGCCGATCAGTACGCCAACGTGTGGGTGCCCTTCCAATCGATGTTCGACGAAGCCGTGAAACTCGCTCCTCCGGCCACCTGGGCCCGCGATGGCGTCCACCCCACGGGCGACGGTGCCGCATTGATGGCCCACGCTTGGGTTACCGCTGTGAGCGCGGCGTAGCCCGCTCGCGAAAGCGAACCAACTCAGGTCATTTTAGGCTGCAATACGCAAAGCCGGGTCCGCATTACGCAGGTGCGGTCTCCGCTCGTACGTCGCCATCGCCTTATGTCGATTTTTATGCGCGGCTCCGCAATCGTTCTGCGAACCACTTACGGTCTTTTCCGCGCATGCGAGCCGCAGGAAAATGCACACAAATACGTCTACGGCCAACCACAATTCGGACGATGCGGGTTACAATAATTCGCAGTCGCTCAGTTGAGGAAGCTTCGAGCCGCTTCAGCTGCAGTGTCGTCCGTTGCTTAACGCTTGCCACGGAACATGTCCTGGCGGCGAGTGTTCATCACGATCAGCAGGTTCAGGCGTTTTGGGGAGGCCTGCTCGTCGCTACTTTTCCTTTGTCTTCACCTGGGGTTAGTACTAATGTCGAACGATTGGAAATCGAATGTGCGCCAAACAATTCTTGCAGCCCTGCTGGTGGCCCTGTTTGGCGTCGGCACCGCCGATGCAACATTGCTTCACCAGTGGCTATTCCAAGGGCCTGGCGACAACGTGCTGAAAGACAGCGCCGGCGGACTGGACCTGAACTACGCACCGGGCGAAGGGAACGTCGGCGGAGTGATGGGAAAAGCCTATGACGTCGCTTTCGAGAAAGGGTTCAACGACGTCACCCATGCCTACCGCCCCTACTACGTGGACGTCTCACAATCGTCGACAGCCGGCGCTGGCCTGACGGGCTCTGGCTTCACGAGCCCCAGCCAATTCACCATCGAAGCAATCGTGAAGCCCGATGCCAAGACCTCTGGGTCGGCCGTCAACTACTTGTTCCAAACCCGTCCCGGCAGCGACCGTGGCTACTACCTCATTCAGGATGAGGACAACTTAAGTGGTGGTTCGATCGGTGGCATTGGCTCCATCATCGGCAACAATTTTGGCGACGTCGCCATCGGCGCCGAATACGACGCCAACGATACCTGGATTTACATTGCCGCCGTGATCGACCTGACCACTTCGCCTGGCCAGGCCGTGGCCGACGTCTATGCGGCTAATCTTTCGGCTGGTGAAACAACTCCCACGCTGATTCTCAACGATCGCACCTGGAACTCGGCGGACCCCAGCGCACTGGCCGGTGCTACCGGCATTTTTGGACTCGGAAACTTTGCTATCGATCGCGATGGCGATTCCACGGCGGAGGCTTCACAGGAGTGGTTCCAAGGCGCCATCGACTATGTCGCGATCTACGACGAATTGCTTACACCGGCGGATCTGGCCGACAACCTGAATGCCCGCATCAACCTGGTTCCCGAGCCTTCTACGCTGGCGTTGGTTGGTCTGGCAGGCGTGTTGGGACTATGCCTGCGTCGCTCCAAATGCTGAACGCTCGCCGTGGCAAACCAGCCGAATGTTCAACGAGGCCCGAGTCAGTGACTCGGGCCTCATTTATTGAAGTTCGCGTGTTCGATAGCCGGCATCCAAGTACCGCAAAGCAGTTGGCCGTGTACCGCAGAATCGACCGCCAGGTGGAATCCCACTTGCGTCACCCGCAACTGTTTGCGGTTTGCCCAACCGCCATGCGCGTGCTTCGCTGCGCGCGGCGAATGAATATAAACTGACGCTCTCCGACGAGCGCCAGCATCCTCCATCGCGGGCTACCGCGAAATTCACAGCAGCAAGCGATTGCGCATTGCCTCGCATCGGCGAAGGAACTAGCTTAAGCTACAGTCTGTCGTATAGCACGGTCCGCTGAAAGATTGCTCGTGTTACCGGAGAGAGGTGATTCCGGATGCCTTGGCAAGAACCGCCGCAAAAGAGAACTTACGCCTGCAATGGAGAGGTGATTGCCACCTTAAGGCAGAAGCGCGAGTGGACTCAGCACAAGCTTGCGCAACTTGCAGGGTATAGCAACCGACTCATCGCCAAGGCCGAGGCCGGCTTGCCAATTATGGCTGTCACCGTAGTCGACCTAGCCGACTCGCTTTCTACCGATGAGCAACCCGTTTATCCCGAAGACCTCATCAGCGATCCGGTGGCCATGGCCAAGTGCTATATCGGCGCCCAATACGAACATGGCGCCGACTGCATCACGCAAGTGCGGCACTTCCTGGATGAGAACATCCTCATGAAGTGGAATGGCGATCCAGCGGTCTTCCCTTTCACAGGCGAACACCGCGGCGTCGAAGCGTTGCAACGCGCCATCGGCACTTTCTTCTCGATGATTACCCCCCCGCCCGACCACGACTGGCGCCCCTGGTACCGCTTTGTCGGACAGGGCAACGAGGTCATCGTATGGGGGCAAAACTGGATGGGCCCCATCGGCCGACCACTATCCGAGCCCATGAAGCTGGTGCACCGCTTCGTCTTTCGTCGCGGAAAGCTGGTATTTCACGAGGTGCTATTCGACGCCATGCAAGGCGCCAAGTACCTGGAAGAAGCAGGCATGCGGGACTAAGCTCAGCAGTTGCCTGGCTACTCCGACTTCGCCCTGCCATCCTCCGAAGAGCCGATTCAGGACTCGAAGTAGTCGAGCGGCCATCTACGCGGGCCCCGGCTGCAGGCGTTTCGGCTACAATAGCGGGCATTCAACCCGGAAGCGAATTCCGGCCTCCCTACCTGAAACTCTATATCCGCCCATGCACCTGCGACACCTCGCGACTTGCTTTTTCTTACTCACCGCTTTGGCGCTACGCCCCGCAACCGGCGAGACTCCGACCGACAATTCGATGCCCAACACAACACGCAACGAAGGACTGCTCGCCGACGCACCGGCAGGCACGCAATTCGGCGTATGGATAGGGCGACCGAACGGCGATGCACTCTACACCCACCATGCGGACGCGGTGATGCCAACCGCCAGTTCGATCAAGGCTGCGCTACTGATCGAACTGTTCGCAATGCACGAGGAACAGCTCGACACACCGCCCGAAGGCGTGTCGGAGATCTTCACCGCACGCGAGCATCCGGCTTTCGTGCATTACAGCAAGCGCGATCGACAAGAGTCCGAAGAGTTGCTCACCAAGATGAGCGTCGAACAACTCGGCAGGCAGATGATCCGTGTCGGGGAGAATCCGAATCGCGTTTACAACGGCGCAGCCAACGTCGTGATCGCAATGCTCGGCGGGCCCACCCAGGCGACCGCCCGGGTTCACGAACGCGACGATCGTTTCGCCGGTCACACTGTGAATCGCTACATGCTGGCCGACCGCAACGTCACCGGCGACAACACGGCCACCCCCGAGTCGCTTGCCGCGGTACACTCCGCGCTCGCTCGACGCGAGATTAAAGGCCTGCAACCTGAGACAATCGAGCGCATCCGCAACGTCTTGCTGCTGGACAAGGACAGATCGGGCACGAGCCACTACTTCAAGGGCGGTTCGCTCGGGTCCGATCCCGTAACCTACGTCCGCGCCGGCTGGTGGGAAGGCAAGCGGCCCACGGTGGTGTACGCCGTGATGGGCGCTGCCATTCCGGATAGCAACGAGACGGTCGACGCTGAGACGCTCAATACGTATGTCACCAAACTGGAAGGTCGAATCCGGCAGCAATTTTTCGAAGAGTGACGGGCGAACTCAGGCAATGGGGGTGAGTCGCCATTGCTATGAATAGATCAGATGCGGCTCGACGCGCTCCCGCCAGTCGGGCACGGCGGTCAGCGTTTCCACTCTCTGTCGCAAGTCGGCACTGCGGTCTGCGAGCATCGCCGCCACGCCCTGGCGGCCTACCAGCAACTCGAAATGGCAATCGCCTTGAGGGTTGGCGGCCGTTGGATAGCGGTGCCAATGAAACTCGCCACGCGAGTGCTGCATCGCACAGGCTAACAGCAACAGCCCCATCGCAACCGGGCGGAGGGCTTGGGCGTCGACCACTTTCAGCCGCACACCCTCACAGCACTGCCCCTCGTGAGGCGGCACCACTGGCGTGAACTGCACTGGCTGGCTCTCTACACCCGGCAAGCCTAGCGAGGCAAAAGCTGTATTCAGCTTCTCAGCATCGAGCCATGGAGCACCGATCTGCTCGAACGGGTGCGCAGTGCCCCGCCCCACGCTGAGATTCGTCGCCTCGAACAGACAAACTCCGGGATAGAACAACGCACTCGTGTAGCGTGGCATAGCGGGCGACGTCGGTACAAACGGCACGCCGGACGCCGGTTGATGATCCGCTCGATTCCACCCGACTGCCGGCACCACCTTCAGATCCACATCGAGGTGTTGCTCGTCATTCCATAGGCAGGCGAGTTCGCCCATCGTGATTGAATGCCGAATCGGCATCGCGTATCGTCCCAGGAAGCTGGCGCAGGTGCCGACATCGAGCATCGGCCCTTCCGCCGCGGCCAGGTCGCCGCCGATCGGATTGGGTCGGTCCAATACCCACACCGGCAGACCGGCCTGGCCACATGCCTCGAGCATGTGCGACATGCTCCAGATGAACGTATAGAACCGCGCACCGATGTCGGGCAGATCGACCAACACTCCGTCGAGACCATCCAACATGGCCGGTTCGGGGCGCATCCGCTCGCCGTACAGACTCACCACCTCCAGTCCAGTCACCGGGTCAACGCCATCGGGCACGCTCGCCCCGTCCGCCGCCGTGGCGGCAATGCCGTGCTCGGGAGAGAAGAGCCTCACCAACCGCACTCCGGCGTCCAGCAGAGCTCGACGACTCAACTTGTGCGGAGCGCCGGCCGCTCGGGCGGCGTCGTTGGTCAACAAGCCGTATCGCCCGCCCGCGGGTGGCGAGGCGTGTCCACTGACAACCTCATCGATACCGTAACCAACGCGTGGAGAACTCATAAGCTTGGTGGGGCGTTATGGCAACGCTTCGTTCACGAGTGACTCGACCGCGGGCTTGATCACCGCTGCCGCGTCGTCCCTGCCATGCACTTGCCGCAGCACCAGCGTGCCTTCGACCAGGGCCGTGTACCTGTCGGCGAACGATTCCGGGTCGTCGGCACCGGCCGCAGCGGCCAGATCTCGAAAGAAGTCGCGGTTCTTTCGTTTGTGCTGGGCCGCCACGGTGTGGACAGGGTCGTGGGGGTTGGGGAACTCCGCTGCCGCGTTGATAAACTGGCAGCCGCGAAAGTCGGGCGCGTTGAACCACACGTCGAGCACATCGAAGAAAGCCAATAGCTGCTCCTTCGGGTCGTCGCCGGCCATCGTTCGGACCGCATTGGTCCAAGCCTGCATCTCCCACTCGTCCCGCTGCTGGATCGCGGCGACCACTAGATCGTCCTTGCTCTCAAAGTGCTTGTAGAAGGTGGTCTTGGTCACTCCGGCCGCGGTCAGAATCTGATCCACCCCCACGGCCTGGAAGCCATGGCTGTAAAACAGCTCGATAGCAACATGCACCAGCCGTCCCCGCCCGGTTGCCGGTGGCTCGGGTAGCCCAAACAGTTCAGCGACCGGTTTGTGCTTGGTATTGTAGACCATGACGCCATTGTAGCTGTTCGGATCGAGGGTGCACTCCAAGTACACCCAGGGGTTACTTCGAGTTCACTGTAAATTGACGGTATTCGGACGATACTTTCTAGCAGTTCACACCGCAAGCCACACCAGGTGGTCCCCCTCACTAACGCACTCCCAACAAGAAAAGGACCTGTTCTATGTCCACGCCCGCCCAACAAGAAAACACAAACGGCATCGACGTCGCCGCGCTGAAGCAGACGATCGCCGCCATCGAAGAGAATCCCGCTGCCGGCCTGACGCGTTGGACGGTTCGCAGCCGCTGGCAAGGAGGCACCCGATCCGATCACTATGTCGACGGAGTCGACATCGGTGGCCAAAAAGTGGATCGGAAGTTTCAGATTGAAATCGACGAACCTTGCGAGCTATGCGGCACCAACCAACATGCCAACCCGCAGGAGTACCTGCTGGCGGCCACCAACGCCTGCATGATGGTCGGCTACGCCACCGTGGCGGCTGTGATGGGCGTGAAGCTTACCAAGCTGGAGCTGGAAATCACGGGCGACATCGACCTGCGAGGTTTCCTGGATATCGACGCTAGTGTGGCACGCGGCTACGAGCGACTGCACTACACCGTGCACCTGGCCGGCGATGGCACCCAGGAGCAATTCGAAAAAATGCACGAAGTCGTGCAGCGCACCAGCCCCAACTACTACAACATTGCCAATCCAGTGGAGCTGACAAGCGATCTGGTAGTGGAGTAGCGGCCCCGGCTACGCGAGGCCCTCGGCTCGAGTCATCGGGCCGAGGGCCACTCTTATCGGCTTGCACCATTTGCCGTCTTACTTCCCCAAGCTACAACACGCCGCCACGGGTACGGACGAATCCACAGGCCAACTGACGAGCCCGCCCGCACAGGGCTCGCGGACGAATGCTCGCCAGACAAGTGGCCAACTCAGGGGTCCAATGCGGTTCCAGGGGCAAATGCTCAGCAAGCGGAGTAGCGGGCAGTAGCCCACGAGCACCATGGCCGTCGTGCCGACGAGCGGAATCCAGTAGATCCAGTTCATCCCCGGCAACATGCCACACAAGAGCAGTGCCAGGTAGGCCACCCGAACCTGCACCGGGTACGGTCGCACCCGCTTGAGGCGGTGCAGGAAATAGCCTACCGCCACGACGCACAAGCCAATCGCGGCCGGTAGCGCCCATGAGTAGCCGGTCAGGTGCAGTGCGAGCAGCGGCACCGTCGCTGCCCAATGCCACCAGCTGGGATCTTTCAGTACGCTGAAGTCGAAGCGAGACTCAAGCACGGGACCCCTCCGGGCTGGCGGGCAGCGCTGCATGGACACTGCTTTCGAGTGCGTTCGCAGTGCGCCGCTTCCAGAGCGGCACAAACATCGGCACTCTTCGCCGGTACTCTTCGTACTGCCTTCCAAAGTGCGCAACCAAGTCTCGTTCCTCGACTACTGCCGCCAGCCCCATGTAGATCGTCAGCACGCCCGCAAACAACAGATGACCAACCGTCATCGTGGGCGTGGCCCAGAAGGCGATCGCCCAACCGATATACAGCGGATGGCGAACATGCTTGTAGGCCAGTGGCTCGCGGAATGGCAAGGAAGTGTAATTCTGTCGTTTCCAGTGCAGCCAAACTTGCCGCGTGCCAAACAGGTCGAAGTGGTTGATCAGTAGCGATACCGCCGGAATCAGCAGCCAGCCGATGGCGAACAGCGTCCACAGGGCGCCCCTCAACCAGGGCGAATGGACGTCCCACACCACGGTGTCGATGGTCCGCCACTGCCACATCAACACCATCGTCACCAGGCACGACAAGAGCACGTAGGTGCTCCGTTCGATGGGCTCCGGCACCAGGCGGGTCCAGACCCTCTTGAACGCGGGCCGGGCCATGATGGAGTGCTGCGCGGCAAACAGCACCATCAGCAGCAGGTTAATCGCCACGGCCACGCCCACCGGCCCTGCGGGGGCCGAATCGAGGGTCTTCGGCACCCACAGGTCGCCGACAAAGCCGGCCATGTAGGCAAAAGTGCCGAGAAACAACAAGTGGCACGCCACACCATAAACCATGTAAACCGCCCGTTTCATGAGATTTCCTCCCAAAATGCCTGATTAGTACCCGGTCGTTCGGGGAGCAAACCACCGAAAACCGCCCTGGTCTCTGTAAAGCGATTATCGCTCGACTAAAAGCTCACGAAAGTTGACTTCTGGTACACTTGAGGGTGGACTCCAAGTACACCCGGCCAGGGCAACTTCTCACACGATGAGCATTCCTACTCGCCAACGGCTTGTCGAAGCAGCGGTTCGCCGCTTTTACCGCGACGGTTTTCGCAGTGTCGGCATCGACCAGGTGCTCGCCGACGTCGGAATCAGCAAGACGGCGTTCTACAAGCACTTCGACAGCAAGGAAGACCTGATGCTGGCGGCGCTCGAGATGCAGAACGCCTGGCTGCAAGACACCTTCGTCACGATGATTCGCGAGCGTGGCGGCGATTCCCCGATCGACCAACTGCATGCGGTGCTCGATGTGGTCGATTACATCATTGCCTCGGACGATTTCCAGGGCTGCATCTTCGTAAACGCCGCGATGGAGTTTCCACTGCCCCACGAACCAGCCCACGTCGCGGCGGCGGAAAACAAGAAGGCGATTGAAGAACTGTTGCACACACTGGCTGTGGAAGCGGCGGCCGACAACCCGCGCGAGCTGGCCCAGGAGTTGTGCCTGATCATGGAGGGCACCTACGTAACGCGGCACGTGACCGGTAACGAGCGAACCATCGACATCGCGCGGCGTCTCGCCAACCTGTTGATCGAGGCGCACTGCCAACAATCTGGCACGGCAAACGATTGACCAGGTCCTTCAGCGTCGATCGGCCGACCGTACCCGCTGTTCGCAACCTGGACTGGAACATTCCCAACAAGGCCCCCAATTTGACCTTCCCTCACCATCCCGTCACGACGAACGAAGAGAGCGTTTCGGTTTTGGGGTCACGCGCCGCGACTTCGGACGACGATCGACTCGAGATCGAGTTCACCACCATGGGCGGCTACGGAGTCTATCAGCGCTACTCAACAACAAATGCCTCGTCCGTCGACGACATCGTCGCCGTGTTCAAGTCGTACTACAAAAAGGCGGACGACTGGCGAGAGCAGCTGGAGTGGGAAGAGCACTGATCCAGATCCTGGTCTGCCAGTCAGACGCACTAACTTCCGAAAGGTACCAACCATGCCCACCATACGAGAGATTGCCGGCCTGTCCGACACTCCAGCAAAGCTCGGCGAGTCAGCCTTGATTATGATCGACTGCCAAAACACCTACCGCGAAGGCGTGATGCAGCTGGTGGGCGTGGAGCAGGCGCTCGAGCAGGCCAGCGGGTTGCTCGAGCGGGCGCGAAAAGCCGGCATTCCCATCTTTCATATCCAGCACGACGCAGGCGTGGGCTCGCCCTACGACCTGACGGCGACGAATGGACAAATTGCGGATGTGGTGGCACCCGCTGGATCGGAGCCGGTGATTGTGAAGAACTTTCCCGATTCGTTTGCCTCGACGGATCTCCACGAGCAACTACAGGCCATGGGGTGCAAGAATCTCATCCTGGCCGGCTTTATGAGTCACATGTGCGTCAGCTCGACCGCGCGGGGCGGGTTCGATCGTGGTTACGCAGTAAGCGTCGTGGAAAACACCACCGCTACGCGCGACCTGCCCGATGGCCATGGCGGTACCATCTCGGCCGCCGAAGTGCAACGCGCCAGCCTTCGCGGGCTGGCCGACCTGGTGGCGATTGTGGTGGACGACGCAGAAGCGATCCCGGAATGAGTGCCGGCGGTTGCTTGGAGCGCATGCTCACCCTGCTCCGGCCCACCACTTGGCCAGCGTTATCCACAGGCCCACCAGGGCGAACACCGTGATGCTGGCCGCGCTGGCCAGGAGGGCCGAGTCGTACCAGGGAGTCGACTCTACCACGCGATGCGGCGTGAGAAACCGGAAGCACATGGCCGCGTGCACTACCATCAGCAAGATAGCGCTGGTGGCCACACCGCCTAGCAGCACCATATTCACCGCGTTGGGATAGATGGTGTAGACGCCCGCCCACAAAACAGGAAACAACCACGCCAGCACAAACACCAACCGGCCTCGTGTCGCGGGCCGGCGGAAGTCGAGCCCCAAGGGCCCGCAGATCGCGTCGCCGCAGATACGCGTCCAGGCGGCCAGGGCCGAGAACAGCGTGCTAAACAGCACGACAAAGGCCCCTGCCAGGAACAACCACCGCGCCCACTCGCCCAGCGTGTGCGTGTACATGGTGGCCAGCGTCTCCACGAGCTCGTCCCCTTCGGGCACGCGGTCCTGGACGTGCAGAACCGCCGCGCCGAGCACAAAGAAGGCCATGGTGACCACCGTGTAGGCAATCATCGACAAGAACGCGTCGAGATACATCACGCGAATCCATCCCCGAGCACGGGCCCGCCACTGGTCGGTACCGTCGTACGGGCCGGTGTAAGCGGCGTAACCTTTCTCCAACAGCCAATAGGTGTAGCTCATAATCTCATCGCCACCTACGCCGGTGAGTCCGAATGCCCCGAACACCAACAGCATGTCGCCCGGCAGTTGGAAGGTTAGCCCACTCGCCAGGTCACCCATCGATACGGCGTACTCGGTCCACTGCAGGGCTGCTACCGAGCTGAGCGTCAGCAGGCTGAACAGCGACAACAGCACCAGCGAGGTCCGCTCAATCAGTCCATAACGCTCCAGCGACACGAGTACCGCGACCACGGCGCCAGCCGTCCAGCACCACGCCACAGCGCTCGTTCCGGGAAACACCAGCACCAGTACCATCGCCACGCCGCCAAGAATGCCACCAACCTGCAGGATCTTGACGGGCCACAACAACAGCCACAGCCAAACCATCCACCCGGTGCCGCGCGCCCTAGGGCCCGGCAGCTGGCTGATTGCCTCCATGGCCGTCGTTCCGTGGGCGATGGTGTAGCGGCCAAACTCCAGTTGCAGGGCCACCTTCACCACGCAGGAGAGCAGGATGATCCACAGGGCAATAAACCCGGCCCGGGCCCCCAGCACCGTGGTGGCGATCAACTCGCCCGAGCCAACAATCGAAGCGGAGAGCACGAAACCCGGCCCCACATACCCCAGGCTCTCCCACCAAGAGGTCGGTGGCTCCCGCACCATATTTGGATCAAGCGAATAGGGATCGTCGCGAACAGTGGGCGCCATTGGCAAAATGTCCTCGAAGTGGGAAGGAAGAGTAAGGCTCACTATAGCAGAGCGGGCGGGGCAACGGGGACATGGGTCCCGCCAACACCGCGACCAATACTACCCGATGGCGGTGCAGCCAATGAACCACAGCGATGGGGCAACGCTAGAGTCGAGCATGCGGATGCGAACGCGGAACAAGCAAGCTATAATTGGCCGGTTGGGAGACGCCGCTTTGTTTGGCCAAATAGAAACATGACTAAGCTCGCGTGTTGGATTGCGTTTGTCGGTGCCTGCCTGGCGTGGGCAATTGAGTCCGAGGCTCAACCCACTCGACCGAACATCCTGCTGATCTACGTGGATGATCTCGGGTACGAAGGGCTGGGGTGCTACGGAGGGCTCGACTTTTCGACGCCAAACATCGATCGCATGGCGGCCGAAGGAACGCGTTTCTCCCGAGCATATGCCAGCGGCGTATGCACACCGTCGCGAGTGAGCATGCTCACGGGGCTCTACAGCGCCCGGCACTTGCAAACGGGCGTTCTGCCGGTTCACCAGGGCACGACGCGGCAGGTCGACTTCCAGAAAATGCCGACCTACGCACAGCGACTACGCGACCAGGGTTACCGCACGGCGGTTTCCGGCAAGTGGCAACTCGCCACGCTGGAACTGCACCCGCGGCATCCGCACTACGCGGGTTTTGATTCCTGGTGCCTATGGCAAATCTGGCGAACAGATTCGGAGTCCGGCCAGGGCCATAAAACCACCCGTTATTGGAATCCGACCTTCAACCAGGATGGTGAGCTCCGCGACGACATCGCCGAACGCTTCGGGCCAGATGTGCTCGTCGACTACGTGGTCCAGCAAATGAGCGAAGCCACCGCAGCGGGCGAACCCTTCCTCCTTGTGCACAACGAGTTGATGCCACACTATCCGATGGTCGAGACGCCTGAGGACCGTGCTGCCTCGCCCCCTCGGCCAGCAAACCTGGTGAACATGGTCAGCTACATGGATGGCCTCGTGCACCGACTATTGTCAGCCATCGATGAATTGGGAATACGAGAGAACACGTACGTCGTGTTCATGGCCGACAATGGCACGGAAGAACGCTTCTTCGAGAATCCCCTGTCCGGCCAAACCGACGAACTGCTCCACACCCGACACACAACTGCGGGAAGGGTAAATGGCGGAAAGCACACCGTGGTCGACGCCGGCACGCATGTACCTTTGATCTGGTGGGGACCCGATTCGATTCCCAAGGGAGCCGTCTGCGACGACTTGGTCGACGTGGTGGACCTGTTCCCCACCTTCTGCGAACTAGCCGGGGTAGAACTGACCGATCAAAGTAGCAGGGACGGCAATTCCATCGCTCCGCAAGTACACGGGAAGCCCGGAGCTTCGCACGCCTACACGTACGGCGCGTCCGGTGAAAAGGCCGCCGTGTTCGACGGCCAGTGGCGCTTGAAGAAGTCGGGGCAGTTGCTCGACGCCCGCGCCCTGCCCCGCGAGACCCCCGCCCAGCAGGACGATCCCGAAGCGAGCGCAGCCCGCGTGCGGCTGCAGCAGATCATGCACTCGCTCGAAAGCGCCAGAACGAACTAGAGCGGTGGCGGGGGCTGTCCAAACCTCGTGGTGGAAACGGCTACTGAGCTTGGTTTCCTGGGGTGTGGCCTATTGTACAACCGTGTCGCGAGCGCCGACTTACAATGAGCCAGGCGTGTAGGAGCTCAAAAATTCAGCAAACTCAGGATCGCCTTCTGTCGACTGGCTGACGCTAACCGGTTGGGCGTTTCCTATAGCGATCTGCTCGTCTCGCTGCTGGCGCGCGTACTCCTTGATCTCGATGGCCTCGGACTTGTAGACCTCTGAGATACGTTCGACCTCGGCGGCATCCTGCATCGCTTCTTTGAAGCGACCTTGTTCCAGGTTGAGTCGCGCACGGTCGAGGTAATCCTTACCGAGCCTGCGAACCAGCGGCCAGGGAACCACAACGCCAAGCACCGCTCCCGCTGCCAGAGACAGCGGCCAATAGCTCGCTGCGTCTCCTCCATTGGAGTGCAGAACCAGCGCAATCGCGACACCAATCACCGCCCCCATCGCAAACAAGGCGCCTGCGACCTTCGCATCGGAGTCGTGCGGCAACCTTCTTTCGGGAGGCAAGTGTGAGACGTTTTCCTGATTGCCAGTTAGTTCTCCTGCTTTGCAGAGGGCAAGCAGCCACGTAGAAGCTAGCCCTGCCGCGAGAGCGTGCATACAGAGAGCATCGATTGGAATGCCGGGAACAGCGTTTCCAGCTGCTAAGATCTCCGGAACCGAAACGAGACAGCTTGGCAATTCAGTCCACATGATTGGCGGTCCTTTGTTTGTCAGTAGCAACAACAGCAGCACCGAGTCGCTAAAGTTTAGCTCTTCTGGAATTTGACGCGGACCTCCGAATAGAAAGCCACCCAAGTGTACCACCCACCCAAGCCGCAATACCCGCACAGGAAGCCTCAACACTGCCACTGGAACCACCCACGCTACCTCTGCTGAAGAGACAAGAACCATCTGCAAGACATCGGCTGCAGGAGTCTGGCGCGAGCGACCTACCTACTTGTCAAAAAGTAGTTCTTGAGACGCCTGTCGCAGTTGGTCTAATGCATAAGTGGCAATACGTACACCTCCATCGTGAGGTGGTGGCTGCGTGGGCAATGAGCGGGGCATCGTCAACATAGGAGCTGGCGGCGTTAGCCGCAGGTAGGGAGACGATTTAGCCGACGAGCGCTTCCTGGACGGAAACGGGGTTTTGATCGTTTTGGGGAGCGTGGGGTTCCAAAACCCTCTGGGTTTTGACGCACCTGGAAACGCGCAAGTTGTTTGCAAGTATCAAGTTACAACATTCGAGGTGAGGCCGACCCCCTGGAGTTTTGGAACGTGAAATCGATATCCCCCAAAAGCGGCCCAAAACCTTCAAAACGTCCAAGGGCGAGTCGCCATCTGCTAGCATGAAGGCCACAGAAGGTACAGATAGTAGCCGGGAAGCGAAAATTCGGTTTTGACACACTCGCGGGCCCTTACTATGCTTCGCACCCCGCCCGGCAAACCGCTTGCCAGTACGAACATCCATTGTGCGCCACGTCTTCCGCTCGGTTCGACCCGACCAGTTCGGCAGACAGTAATTTCGGTATTTCGCTATGTATTCGAACCGAGTGTTGATCGTTGACCAGTCCGCCGAATCGCGTGAGGTGCTCTGTGCCCTGCTCGCGCGAAGTGGCACTTCGTCCATCGAGGCTTCGCGGGCAGCCGAAGCGGTGACGCTGGCCGAGCAGTTGCGGCCGCAGTTGATCGTGCTGGATGCGGACAGCGATTCGAGCGTCGAACGGCAGGCGCTGCGGGAATTGACCGCGACGGCGCGCCGCACGAACACCCCAATCGTTCTTCTCGGCAAAATAACCGGGGCAGAAATTGCTTTTGACCCCTCAGAGCTGCTAGCAAAACCCTACCACTACGGCCAACTGATCCGTAGAATTGAGAGCGTTTTGGAGCAACGTCGGGCCGCGGCCGCATAGCTGTGGACGAGTCGGGCGGTGCTTTCAGCAGTTACGCCCACTATTCTCGTCCACCCACGGTTACTGTGCCGAGTCTGTTTGTTATCCAAGGCCGCGATCAGGGGTCGCGTTTCGACCTCGAGGGGCCCGTCGTATCGATCGGCCGGGTGGGCGACAACGCCATCCAGCTGCACGACACCGAAGTATCACGTATGCACGCCGTGCTGGAGCAGGAAGGCGACACCTATCGCTTCCGCGACCGCAACAGCTCGAACGGCAGCTTCATCAACGGCCGACGGGTGCAGGACCATGTGCTGGCCAGCGGCGATCAGATCCAATTGGGCCGCACCCTGGTGCTGTACACCGGCACGCCGCAGGAGCAACCCGACCTGTCGGACGAGATCAGCATCATCCCCTCGGGGGCGAAGGAAGATGAATCGCGCATCCTACACGCGGTAACGCAGAGCGATTCGAGCGACATCCTGGTCGCCCCGACCGACGACCAGGCCAGCCCCTGGCTCGCTCGGGCGCGAAGCAATCTGCAGATCATGTATCGCACGGCACTGGCCGTGAGCCACACGCTGGACATCGACGAACTGCTGGCGCGGATCATGGAGATGATCTTCGAGTGGGTCGACGCCGACCGTGGCTGCATCATGCTGAAAGACGAACGCAACGGGCACCTGGCCCCACGCGTGCGTCGCCACCGGCGAGGCGTGCAGACCGAAGACAAAATCACGATCAGCAAGACGATCCTCGACTACGTGGTCGAACGTAACGAGGGTGTGCTGACCAGTAACGCTCGCGACGACCAGCGTTGGGACCCCGCCCAGAGTATCGTGAAGCTGGGCGTGCGGGAAGCGATCTGCGTGCCGATGCAAGGTCGGTACGACGTGGTAGGCGTGATCTACATCGACACGTCGCTTACGCCGCAGCGGATGCTGCAAGAGCGAACCACCACGAAGTTCACGCAGGAGCACTTGAAATTGATGGTGGCCATCGCCCACCAGGCGGCTTTGGCAGTGGAAGACACTGGCTACTACAAAGCCATGGTTCAGGCCGAACGCCTGGCAGCCGTGGGGCAGACGATCGCCTCGCTGTCGCACCATATCAAGAACATCTTGCAGGGCGTTCGCGGAGGAAGCTACTTGATAGAGCTCGCCATGCAGGACCAGGCCAAGGCCCTGGAGAGCGGCGAACAGGATCCCGAAACCCTGTTCCGCGCCATGGACACCATGCAGAAAGGCTGGAAGATTGTCGAGCGCAATCAGCAGCGTATTTCCGGCCTGGTGATGGACATGTTGACTTTCAGCAAGGAACGCGAACCCGAACCGGTGCCCGCCGACCTGAATGAGGTGGTGTCCGACGTGGTGGAACTGATGCAGACACGCGCCGGGGAACTTGGCACCAAGCTGCAGTTCAAACCGGGCAAGGACATTCCCACGTCAATGTTCGATCCCGAGGCCATTCACCGCGCTGTGCTGAACGTAGTGACGAACGCCATCGATGCCTGCGAAGACTGCCAACGTCGCGAGGTGCACGTGCGGACCCACCTGGAAGATGCCGGCAAGCTGGCCATTGTCGAGGTGCAAGACACCGGTGTCGGCATCGAGACCAAAGACATCGAAAACATCTTTACCGTGTTCGTCAGCGGCAAAGGCAGCCGCGGCACCGGCCTGGGCCTGCCCGTCAGCCAGAAAATCATGCAGGAGCATGGCGGCAACATCCGTGTGGAAAGCGCCCCCGGCAAGGGCAGCAAGTTCCTGATGGAACTGCCCGTGCAAAAGGTGCCAGCCGCTGATCAGCGTGCGCACTCCGAAGTGGTGGACGAAGAGCCGGACGACGACGGCTCGGACAGTCACATCCAGCGCCAGACCTTAGCGCCCGGCATGTAGGGCAGCTCACGTGGCGGGCACGAAGGGGTTGTTCTCTTTCTCGTAGCCAATGGTTGTCTCCGGACCATGCCCGGGATAAACCACCGTGGAGTCGGGCAGCGTGTAGAGCTTGGTGCGAATCGAATGAACCATGGCCGCGGGGTCGCCATCGGGAAAGTCGGTCCGGCCGATCCCCTGCCGAAACAGCATGTCGCCGCCGATCAGTAGCGTGGGCTCATCGCTCTTGAGCACAAACACAATATGCCCTGCCGAGTGGCCCGGTGTCTCCAGCACGCGGAACGCCATGCCGGCCGACTCGTAGGTGTCGCCCTCTGCTAGCATGACGTCGGCCGTGGGGCTGATAAGCTGGCCGCCAAACATCGCCGACAGGTTCGCCCGCGGGTCGGTCAGCTTGTGGGCGTCGCCGTGACCAATCACCAGCGGACAGTCGGGCCAACGTTGCTTCATCGCCTCGTTGCCAGCAATGTGGTCGCTGTGCCCATGGGTGTTAAGAATTGCGGCCGGAACGAGGTTCTGAGTGTCCAGTTCGGCGAAAATCTTGTCGGGTTCGAATCCCGGGTCGACTACGACGCAATCTGACCGGCCGGGAATGCCGAGAATATAGGTGTTCTCGCCAAATGGCTGCGAGAGGATGGTGGTAATCTTTGGGGGTTGAGAAGAACTCACGTTTTGCGTCTCCCTTTCGGATCAGTCAAGCAGCAACTACCATGGACGGGCGAGAGCTTGGCCAGCAAAGGATGCAAGCATTACAAACCATGGCAAATTTGCCAATCGGTTTACGATGCTGCCACCCACGCGGGCCAGCAGCAAGTCACTCCAACTAGTTGCGAGCAAGCGACTTGCAAGTCGGCCAGCCTGACTACCCGCCAGACTTCGCGGCCTTGGCGCGACGTTTGCACCACACCGCCGCCATCGCTTGAGAATAATTGGTATCGACACCATCCCACAAGGCTGTCATAGACAACCGCGTGGAAGTGTTGCCTCGCCTTGGGCCGTTAGGCCGAGCCACAGCGAAGGGAGTTTTTCGATGATCAAGGTTTCGACCACCACCTGCCGACTAGCCAGTTGCGTGGCTGTATTTACCGTTGCATCCGCAGCCAATGCTCAGCAGGAGCGTGGCGAGAACCTGAGGGAACCGGTCTACCGTGTGGCGCACGAGACGCCCGCCAAGACGGTTTCGGCCCATGCGGTGCCCGTCGCCGACTTCTTCGACCTCACCCAACATCAGGGCGAGCATCCGCTGGCGCCTTGCAAGCGGCTGGCCGAGCGGGTGAAGACTCACATCGACGCCAACGTGCACGACTATAGCTGCACGTTCTGGAAACGCGAGCTGATCGATGGCAAGCTGCAGGACTACAACTGCATGTCGATGCGTGTGATGCACGACCCGTTCAGCGTTCACTTGCTGTTCAAGAAACCCAAGCAGGGTCAGGAATGCCTGTACGTCGAGGGCCAGAACGGCGGCAAGATGCGTGCTCGCGGCCATGGCTGGCGTGCCACAGTGGCCGGCGTGTTGACGCTCGACCCCACCAAGGGCATGGCCATGGAGGGACAACGTCACCCGATCACCATGGCTGGTGTGAAGAACCTGACCGACCAACTGATCACGATCGCCGAAAACGACATGCAGTACGGCGAATGCGAAGTGAAGACCTACTCCGATGCCACGCTCGGCAAAGGCGAGGCGGCCCGGCCTGCCGTGATGCTGGAGATCACTCACCCGGTTCCCCGTCGCGAGTTCAAGTTCCACGTGGCCAAGATCTACATTGACAAGGAGCTGAAGATTCCAGTGCGGTTCGAGGCCTACGACTGGAAGAAGGACAGTAACGGCAACCCCGAGTTGGTCGAGTTCTATATGTACACCGATGTGAAGATCAACAACGGATACACCACCGCCCACTTCAGCGAGGCGCACCCCGAGATCTTCAAGTAATCTCGCGGCCGCATGGGTTGGCCCAACTCACAAGACATTGTCACACGCAGATTGCGAGGTGGCGGAATTCCGGCGAATTCCGCCACCTTGCTGCTTTTTTTGGCGGCGTTATTCGCCAATGGCGTAGAGATGCTTCTCGGTGCGGGCGATCAGTTGGCCGTCCACCACGGCGGGCGTGGCCATGTAGCCTCCGTCCAGCTCGTTGATGGCCAGTTCTTCGCCCTTGTCGCTGTTGGCATCGACCACCGTGGCAGTGCCTTCGCGACTAAAGAAGTACAACCGGTCGCTCACCAATAGGGGCGAGGCAGAGTAGTTGCCGGCCAGGCGTTTCTTCCACACGACCTCGCCCGTCGACGCTTCAAGGCACTGGCCAATGCCGTTGTCGCTGACGATGAACAGCCGCCCATTATGCAGCACGGGCGATGGCTGATGGGGCACTTGCTGGCCGTGGTCCCAGTCGAAGTGCGTCTTGGTCACGTCGCCACTGCCACCACGGCGGATGGCCAGCAGTTTGTCCCCGGTATATCCGGTGCAACAGTAGATGTGCTCTTCGTCCACCACCGGCCGAGGCACCAGCGAGAATCCTGCGCCATGGTCGAAGGTCCATATTTCGCGGCCATCTTCGGGAGCGTAGGCGATAATCCACTGGGCGCCGGGGATCACGATTTGCTTTTCGCCATCCTCCTCAATCACCAGTGGCGTGCAGTACGACTTCTTGCAATCGGGATTCGTGGAACGGATCGGCGGGCGGTCCTTCTTCCACACCGTCTTGCCGGTCTGCTTGTCCACCGCCACCACGTATTGTTTGTAGCCACCGTCGCAGGTCAGCACCAACAGATTGTCGCACAACACGGGCGAGCTGCCCGGGCCGACGAAGTGGTCGTTGGGGAACTTGCGCTGCCACACTTCCGACATGTCCGATGTGTCGAGGCACACGGTGCCATAACAGCCGAAGTGGCAATACAATCGCCCTGGCTCCACGACCGGCGTTGGAGACGCGTAGCTATTGAGCGAATGAATGGGATCAGGCTTTTCGACGTGCAGCACTTCCTTGTCGTGCAACAGGTGGCCTGAATTGCGATCGACACACACCACCCGCAGCGACACCTCGGACGCCAATTCCATGGCGTTGGCCGTGGGGCTGCCCTTGGTGCGTTCTTTCAATTCGTCGCGGTCGGCCGCCCGCTCGATGGCGGTGGTCATCCAGATGCGATCGCCTTGGACGACGGGGGACGACCAGCCACGTCCGGGGATTTCGGTCTTCCAGATAACGCCTGAGTCTTCGCTCCACTCGAGCGGAGCCCCGTCTTCGACGTTGCCCTGTCCATCCGGTCCGCGAAACTGGGGCCACTCCGAATCAGCTTCGGCGAAAGTCCCTTGGAGCAAACAGAAGGCGGCAACCACTGTCACAACACGCTGGCACATACACAAGTCTCCCGAAGAATTGGGCGTTCAAACCTCGGGCAGATTGTAACAGAACCTGCAGCGCTGGTGGGGCAAATTCCGGGCATTCGAAATTCGCCGTCGGGCCCCCGGGGCGAAGCTTAGTACGCCCCCTGCTGGCCAAAGACGACGCTGAACGTGCGTACCAGGATTTTCAGGTCCATCCACAACGACCATTCGCGAATGTACTGATGGTCGTAGCTGACACGGCCCTGCATCTTGTCGAGCGTTTCGGTCTCGCCACGGAACCCCATTACCTGGGCCAAGCCGGTGATGCCAGGCCTCACTTTGTGGCGAAGCATGTAACCCTCGATCAACGACCGGTACTGCTCGTTGTGAGCCGTGGCGTGGGGCCGCGGGCCAACCAGCGACATGGAACCCTCCAGTACGTTGAACAACTGGGGCAACTCGTCCAACGACGTCCGGCGGAGGATCGCTCCCACTCGGGTTACCCGCTGATCGCCCTTGGTAGCCTGGGTAACCTTGTCGCCATTTTCACAGCAGGTCATGCTGCGGAACTTCCACACACGGATCTCCTGGCCATTCATACCGTACCGCTTCTGCCGAAAGAACACGGGGCCGGGCGAGGTGAACTTCACCGCCGCGGCAATCAACAACATCGGCACCGCGGCACATGCCAGGATGGCTCCGCCCACGACAAAATCGAACACGCGTTTCAACAGCCCGTCGACACCGTACAACGGATTCTCAAATACGCTGACCACGGGCAGACCATTGATGTTGGTCCACCGGGCGTGCAGCAACTCGAACACGAAGAAGTCGGGCACGATGTACACGCTGGCGGTACTGTCGCCCAAGGCCTTCAGCACGTTCTGAATCCGCTCCTCGGCCCGCATGGGGAACGTAATGTAGATCATATCGACCGACCCCCGTTTGGCGGCAATCACCAGTTCGTCCAGGGTGCCAATCTGCTTACCGAGTTCTGAAGGAACCTGACTGGTTCGCGATTCGGGGCGATCGTCGAAGAAGCCATGCACACGCAGGCCAAGTTCGGGCGAATCGGTCAAATTGCGGGCCAGCTGAAGCCCCAGTTCATTCACGCCGCAGATGGCGACGGTCTTGGTGTTCAAACCACGCATTCGCAAGTACTGCAGCAGCGTACGCAAGACCATGCGTCCGGCCATCAACGCAATGGGCGTCAGGAAGACCCAGCCGAGCTTCGATTCGTAGTTCAACGTCGCGTTGTACCCGGACGCCAGGCCGACGCCTAACAGCACGGGTACGGAGTAGGCCCAGGTTAGGGTGATGCAGGTCAACTCGCCCCGCATCTGGGAGCCCCGCCAGCTTCGGTACAAGCCGGTGAGTTCGGCCACGACGTGGTACACCAGGATGGCGGCCGCCGACAACACCAATCGTTCGTCGGTGGGTACGTCGGGCGTGAAGCCGAGCGCCCACAGCGTGCACAGGGCGATCAGCACGCCATCCATCAGACGGTGCAGGCTGTTGACCGGCGAGGCCGTTTCGGCAATTCCGCGAGTGACAGGCGACATAGGTGGGAGTTGAATCCTGGGTGCAGAAAAGTCGTACTACGCCGGACTAATTTGCAACCGGCGTGCCAGGCGAAAAACAAGCCGTTTTTGGCGAAATCTCGCCTCCCCTGTTGAATTTTTGCAACACGGCTGTTTCGCGTCGCAAACAGCGCCTCGCACGGAACTTAGACCTTCGCGGCAGCGTCGAAGTAGCGTATGTTGAAGGCGCCCGCTGCAGGCCCCGCCCCCCCGGCTGATGCAGCGGCGTCTCGTTTACGGAACACTAACGACCGACAGGCACTTCCTTCCAATGATATTGCTTTGCTCCTGGCGCCGAGTCGCCCTCGTGCTGCTTGCTTTCCCGCTGTTGGCAATCGCCGCCTACGCTGCTCAACCGGCCGGCTCGCCCCCTACCCAAGCCCAGGCCAAACAGACGATGGACGACGGCAACTTCAAAGAAGCCCTGGAAGCCTACACCGCAAGACTCAAGTCGCCCAACACGCCCAGCAAGGAGGTGCAGAAGGACCTTCACCTCGCGGTGGAGTGCCTCAGAAGGCTGAACCGGTACGCGGAGTTCGACACGCTGGTCGAAGCTACCATCGAGGCTCACCCCCACCAGTGGCGTGTCTTGTGGTCGGCCGGCAACCAATACCTCGACGCGCAGCACTTCGGTTACCTGATCTCGGGCGAATTCCAGCGGGGGCAACATCGTGGCGGTGGCAAGGTGGTCAACAGCGAACAGCGCGACCGCGTCCGCTCGCTGCAACTGCTACGCAAGGCCTTAACTCTTGCCGATGCGGACCCGCAGGCACCCGACGACCAGAAAACGCAGCTATGCTCCCGACTGGCGGACGCCGTGATGTACGGGCGGAAGCATCAAAATTCCTGGGAGCTGCAACTGTTGAGCGACCTGGAAATGCTGCCCGACTACGAGGAGGGATGGCAGCGCGGCGGCACGCAGGCCGCGCCCGTTACGGCTGACAATAAGCCGGTGTACTACGAACTGCCAGCCAGTTGGGAAGCCGCCAAGAACGATGGCGAGCGGTGGCGTTGGTCGCTGGCGCACATGGTGGAGATCGATTCGGCCACCAAATGGCTGGAGCTCACCACCCGCGCGGACTTCTTGCACGGCCAATTTGGGGTCGTCACTCTGAGAGGTGCCATCGCGCCCCTGCTGGCACGCGGGGAGAGAGACGGCCTCGAACAGCAAGCCAGCATCTACTCGCTGCACACGCTCAAAGAGAACGAAACCATCGCTCGCCTGGCCACCGGCATCCAGCGGTTCGAATTGCCCGACGATCAGAACTTCATCCTGCTGTACAAGCAAGCGCTGCAAGTCGCCAACCAGAGCGAATCCAAAGGTCGCGCCCACTCGACCGCCACGACACTGGCCCATTGGTTTGCCGACCGGCGGCAGTTTCCTCGCTCGGCCGAGTATTGGCGCCAGGCACTGGAGTACGCCGAAGACAAGGACACGCAAGAACGCGACCAGCAGATGCTCGACCAGATCGAAAAGCCGTGGGGCCAGTTCGAAACGGCCAAGCTGCAGCCCGCGGGCAAAGGTGCAACGTTCGAATTTCGTTACCGCAACGGCAAGTCGGTCGAGTTTACCGCCCAGGCGATCAAAGTTGCCGAACTGCTGGCCGATTTGAAGGCCTATCTCAAGAGTAATCCGCGCGAACTCGACTGGCAGAAGCTCGATATCTCGCGTATCGGCTATCGACTGGTCAACGAGAAACAGGAAGAGTACGTCGGCGAAGAAGTCGCCAAGTGGACCGTGGAACTCGAACCTCGCGACGGCCACTTCGATAGCCACACCACGATTACCTCGCCTCTGCAGAAGGCCGGCGCGTATTTGGTTACCGCCAGGCTGGCGGATGGCAACACCACGAACATCGTGTTGTGGGTGGCCGACACGGCCATCGTCAAGAAGAACCTCAGCAGCGACACCATGTACTACGTGGCCGACGCCGCAACCGGCAAGCCCATCGCCAAGGCGAACCTGGAAATGTTTGGCTACAAGTTCGAACGCTCCAAGCCCAATGAGATGCGGGTCGATACCCAGCAGTTTGCCGAGCTGACGGACGCCGACGGACTGGCCATCGCACCGGTGAAGGATGGCGACGACAATCGACGGTATAACTGGTTGGCCACGGCCACCACACCCGAGGGGCGCCTGGCCTTCCTGGGGTTCTACAACGTCTGGCGTGCCAATCCGCAATCCAATGAGCTCGATCGCGTGCATGCGTTCGCCATCACCGATCGCCCCGTCTATCGCCCCGGACAGAAAGTGCAGTACAAGATCTGGGTCGAACGAGCCAAATACGATTCGCCCATGGAGTCGGAGTACGCGCACAAGACATTTCAACTCGAAGTCTACGACCCCAAAGGCGAGAAGATCGACAGTAAACAGGTCACGGCCAACGCCTTTGGTGGCGTCGCCGGCGAACTCGAATTGCCCGCGGGCGCGACTCTCGGGCAGTACCATTTGCAGTTGGTTAACTACGGTGGCGGCTCGTTCCGAGTGGAAGAATACAAGAAGCCCGAGTACGAGGTGATTGTCGACGCGCCGGAGGAACCACTCGCGTTGGGCGACGCGTTCGAAGCTGTGGTGTCGGCACGCTACTACTTCGGCGAGCCGGTGCGTGAAGGCACCATTAAGTACACCGTCACTCGAACCAATCGCAACCAGCAGTGGTTCCCCGTTGGCCCGTGGGACTGGCTGTACGGTCGAGGCTACTGGTGGTTCGGCTACGACTATACCTGGTATCCCGGTTGGAATCGCTGGGGCTGCTGGGCGCCGCATCCCTGGTGGCGAGAGCGCGCACAGCAACCGCCCGAGGTGGTGGCTGAAGGCGAATCGCCGCTCGACGCCGAAGGCAAACTGAAGATCGAAATCGATACGCAACTGGCCAAGGAACTGCATCCCGATCAGGACCACGAATACAATATCGAGGCCCAGGTAGTCGACCGCTCGCGGCGAACCATCGTCGGCACGGGCGACGTACTGGTGGCTCGCAAACCGTTCGATGTGTACGTCTGGACCGATCGCGGATACTACCGCACCGGCGAGACGATCAAAGCCAACTTCCAGGCACACCGCCCGGATGGCAAGCCGGTCGCGGGCAATGGCGTCGTGCGGCTGCTACAGATTGCCTACGACGCGTCCGGCAAGCCCACCGAGACCGAGGTCCGCAAATGGGAACTCGCCACCTCGGACGAAGGCACCGCGGAGTTGCAGATCAAAGCCTCCGAGCCGGGGCAGTATCGTCTGTCGTACAAGGTGATCAGCGGCGAAAAGACCATCGAAGGCGCCTACTTGCTGACGATTGTCGGCCCGAACTTCGATGGCAGCGACTTCCACTTTGCCGATCTGGAACTCGTGCCCAACCAACGGCATTACGAACCGGGTGAAAAGCTCCAGTTGCAGATCAACGCCAACCGTCGCGGCAGCGTCGTGCTGCTGTTTGTACGCCCCGAAAACGGCACCTACTACAAGCCACAGATCGTTCGCTTGACCGGTAAGAGCACGATTGTGCCGATTGATATTCACCCGGGGGACATGCCGAACTTCTTTGTCGAAGCCCAAACCGTTTCCAACGGCCAGGTGCACACGGTCGCCAAGCAAATCGTGGTACCGCCAGCCAAGCGGATAGTCAACGTCGAGGTGGCCCCCTCCTCGCCCGCCTATCAACCGGGGCAGGATGCCCAGGTGAAGATCCGCCTCACGGACGAGGCCGGCCAACCGGTTGTCGGCGATACGGTGCTCACCGTGTACGACGAAGCGCTGGAGTACATCTCCGGCGGTTCGAACGTGGGCGACATCCGTAAGGCGTTCTGGGGTTGGAAACGCCATCACCATCCGCGAACCGAGGACAACCTGAGCCGCTACACACAAGGCATTACTCCCCCCGGTCAGATTGCGATGCAGCAACTCGGCCGGTTTGGCGACCTGACACTCGGCGCAAGCACTGCTGGCAACGAAATGGCTGGCCTCGGCGGCTCCCGCGGTCTTGTAACGCTCTCGAGGTCCGACGCAGCACCAATGGCCGCCCCCCCTATGGCGATGGAGGCTGCCGCAGACAAATCGGTCGACGCCTTTGTAGACGAAGATCGAAGTCAGATGGATAGCCCAGCACAAGGTCAGCCATCGGAATCCGGAGTTACGCCTACCGTGCGCAAGGAGTTCGCCGACACGGCCTACTGGGCCGCCTCGGTGGAGACGGATTCGTCCGGTCTGGCAGAAGTCACGTTCCCGATGCCCGAAAACCTCTCGAAGTGGAAGTTCGGCGTCTGGAGCATGGGACACGGCACCCGCGTGGGCGACGGTTCGGCCTCGGCCGTGACGCGCAAGAACCTGCTCGTGCGTCTGCAGACGCCACGGTTTCTGGTCGAACGGGACGAGGTAGTCATCTCGGCCAACGTTCACAACTATCTGCCCAGCGACAAACGGGTAAAGGTTCGTCTGGAACTCGACGGCGACTACCTGTCCGCCTCGCGGAATCTGGAGATGCAGATCGAAGTGCCCGCGGGTGGCGAGCAGCGTGTCGACTGGCGACTGAAGGCCGAACACGAAGGCACCGCCGTACTTCGCGCACTCGCGATCACCGACGAGGAATCCGACGCCATGCAAGTCGAGATTCCCATCAAGGTGCATGGCATCGAGAAGCTCATTCCGCATAGCGGTGTGTTAGCGTCGGGCGCCGCCAAGCAGGCGTTCGAAATCGTGGTACCCGAGCAGCGCCGTGTGGGCGACACCCGGCTCGAGGTGCAGTTCTCGCCCACCCTGGCCGGCGCGATGGTCGACGCCCTGCCCTACTTGATCAATTATCCCTACGGCTGCACCGAGCAAACGCTCAACCGGTTCCTGCCGGCGGTGATCACACAGCAGACGCTCCGCCAGATGGGCGTCGACCTGAAGGCAATCCGCGAGAAGCAGACGAACCTAAATCCCCAGGAACTGGGCGACGCCGGCGAGCGAGCCGAACAATGGAAACGCTACAAGGCGAACCCCGTGTTCGACGAAGCGGAACTCGATAAGGTGGTCAAAGCAGGCGTTAATCGTCTGACCGAGATGCAACTATCCGATGGCGGCTGGGGCTGGTTCAGCGGATTCGGCGAGTATAGCTCGGCCCACACCACCTGCACCGTGGTCCGTGGCCTGCTGGTCGCTCGTCAGAACGACGTCGCCCTGGTGCCAGGCACGCTGGAGAAGGGTATCCAGTGGCTGGTCAATTATCAGGAAGGCGAACTCGCCAAGCTGGCCAACGCCGACCAGGACGGCAATCGACTGGACGACGCCAAGCCCTACAAAGCGCATGCCGATAACCTCGACGCACTAGTCTTCCTGGTGCTGACCGACGCCCGGCGGGCCGACGTGGGGCAGGCAACCGACGCTGCGATGGCCAAGATGCGGGGCTATCTATACAAAGACCGTCTGAAACTGGCCGTTTACAGCCAGGCCACGTTTGGCCTCGCCTTGCAGTACGAAGTCGACATGAACATCGACGGCGCCGACACGATGCGTAACATGTTGGTTCGCAATCTGTCGCAGTACGTGGTGATCGACGACGAGAACCAAACGGCGTACCTCAACCTGCCGGCCGGCTTCTGGTGGTACTGGTACGGCAGCGAGTACGAGGCCCATGCCTTCTACCTGAAGCTGCTGGTGGCCACCGATCCCAAGAGCGATGTAGCCGCGGGCCTGGTGAAGTACTTGCTGAACAACCGTAAGCACGCCACGTATTGGAACAGCACTCGCGACACGGCCCTGGTGGTCGAGGCGATGGGCGACTACCTGAATGCTACCGGCGAAGGCAAATCGGAGATGACTGTCGAGGTTTGGCTCAACGGCCAGCGGCAGAAGACCGTGGAGATCACGCCCGAAGTGCTCTTCTCGTTCGACAACCGATTCGTCGTCGAAGGTGGCGACATCGAAGCGGGTCGGCACACCCTCGAAATTCGCAAAACCGGCGAAGGCCGCTTGTACTATAACGCCTACTTGTCGCTCTTCTCGCTGGAGGACGACATCAAGGCTGCCGGGCTCGAATTGAAAGTCGCCCGCAAGTACTTCAAGCTGACGCCCGTCGACGCCACGGCCAACGTGGCCGGCGGTCGCGGTCAGGCGGTGTCGCAGAAGGTCGAAAAGTACGAGCGAACCGAGATCCCCAACCTGGGCGTGGTCGATAGTGGCGACCTGGTGGAGATCGAGCTGACGGTCGAGAGCAAGAACGACTATGAGTACGTAATCCTCGAAGACCTGAAAGCCGCTGGCTTCGAACCGGTGGAAGTCCGCAGCGGCTACAACGGCAACGAGCTGGGTGCGTACATGGAGCTGCGCGACGACTGCGTGAGCCTGTTCGTCCGCCAACTCGCCCGCGGCACCCATAGTGTGAGTTACCGCATGCGAGCCGAGACGCCCGGCAAGTTCTCCGCCCTGCCGACCAAGGCCTACGCCATGTACGCCCCGGAGCTCAAGGGTAACAGCAACGAACTGAAAGTGCGGGTAGTAGACAAAGAGCAGGAATGAGCAAATGGCAGACATGCCGTTCTGAGGGAACCAACGCATTGTGTCATCCTGAGGGAGTCTAGACGACTGAAGGATCTACGTTGCCGGGGTGGGTAAGTCTGCCCTGCTGGAGTTTGGAGTGCCGAACTCCCACGTCCGTTGATGCTGGTAGATCTGCAAGACGGATTCCTCAGTCGGCGAGCCTCCGTCGGAATGACACGAAAAGCTAACCGCGTCCCGGAAATTCCCCCTGCTTGGCGAGGCCCGCGGGTGTGGCCTACAATGGCGGCTTCCGATTTTGCCCCCCACCACGAAAGGAGTCGCCGTGTCGACCGTCATGCTGGAGAAAGTACTGGTTGTTCCCACCGAGCTGTTTCACGAGCTGGGACACTTCCAAGGATTCTCGCCCGACGTCGCCCGGTACTTCGAACCGCTGGTCAGCAGCGACCAAATCAGCTACCGCCCGCGGGGCGACATGGAAGAAGACCCCAGCTTCAAGCAACTGATCCCCTACTGCCTGTTCCGCTACACCACGCCCAGTGGCGAGGTGCAGGTGTTCGACTACCTGCGAGGCGGTGGCGTCGGCGAAGCTCGCCTGCGAGCCAAGCGGAGCGTTGGTGTCGGCGGTCACATCTCGATCGAAGACGCGGAGGCCGTAAACCACTCCGGCGACGTCTACAGCGAGGGCATGCGTCGCGAGCTGGAAGAGGAAGTCTCCATCAACACGCCCTACACCGAATCGGCCGTCGGCATGATCAACGACGACGAAACCGAAGTGGGCAAGGTCCACCTGGGCGTCGTGCACGTATTCGACGTCGGGTCGCCCAGCGTCGAGCCGCGTGAAGACGACCTGACCGAAGCCGGCTTCCGTCCGGTGGCCGACATCCTGTCCGAGCTCGACCGCTACGAGAGCTGGTCGCAGATCGTGATGCGGGCGCTGTTTGGATAATCGCAACCCAACGCTCCCGTCGGGGTTAGATGCCTGTACACAGGTTTCTGCTGCTCTTATGTTGGGAGTGTTTCATGCCCCGGGTTTTGTTCGTCGCTACTGCGATCGCCGTCGTGTCTGCCGCCGCCATCAGTTCTGCACAGCTTCGCCTTGGACAACGGGCGGTTGCTGATCGAGTGCCGGACAACGTGCAACTGGTGGCCGACGTACCGTACGCGGAGACCGACAATCGGCGGCAAACGCTCGATCTGTTGGTGCCCAAAGCCGAGAGCGACAAGCCACGGCCCGTGGTGGCGTTCATTCACGGCGGTGCATGGCGGGCTGGCGACAAGCGGCAGGCCCTGTGGCGGGTGGCGCGCTACGCCGACTCGGGCGACTACGTGGCCGTGAGCATCGGTTACCGACTCAGCGACGAAGCGCAGTGGCCTGCGCAAATGCACGACTGCAAAGCGGCCATTCGCTGGCTTAAGGCTAACGCTGAGAAGTACAATATTGACCCCGATAAAATCGGTGTCTGGGGAACCTCTGCCGGTGGTCATCTGGTGGCGGTGCTCGGCACCAGTGCGGGTGTCGAAGCAATGGACGGCACGCTCGGCCCTCACACCGATCAAACGACCAGCGTGGCCTGCGTAGCAGACTTTTTCGGGCCGACCGACTTCCTGCAGATGTCCAAGGGTGCCCTGCCGGGCGCGCGGCTCGATCACGACTCGGCCCGGTCGCCCGAGTCGCTGTTGATCGGTGGCGCAATTCACGACCATCCCGAAAAGGTGGCCACGGCGAACCCGATCACGTACGTCACCGAAGACGATCCGCCCTTCCTGATTATTCACGGCACTGCCGATCCCACGGTTCCCTTCAATCAATCGGAACTCATCAACGCTGCCCTGAAAGAAACCAGCGTGCCCACCACGCTGGTCGCCATTGAAGGCGGCGGACATGGGCAAGGCTTCCCGCCCGAGGCGAACAACCTGGTCCGCCGCTTCTTCGACCATCACTTGCGGAACCAACACAGCGAGTGGCACGACCAGTCGATTGAGGCCAGCGAAGGTCCTCCACGGCGGCGACCTCGGTAGCGCGAGCCCTGCGGGCGTGTTGCATCGTGGCGGCAATTCGGTTCGAATGATTGGACGGCTTGTGACTCCATCTGAACCACTTCGACCATGCTTTCTCGCTATCGCCCTGCTGTCGTACTCTGGACTGTTTTTCTGGTGCTGCTCGTAGCCGGAGGATGGTACAAGTCGGTGGAAAACAGCAGCGACTGGGAGCGGCAAGTCGCCTGGCAGGCTCACATGAGCCAACTGCAAGCAGAAAGTCGTCAGGAGTTAGCCCGGCTCGATGCGTTCTTCGAATCCGACCGCGCTTCGCCACTGACACGGGCGGACTTGGAGCGAGAACTGAACGACGGCCAACCCCTGGACCTGGAAGAAAGCCGGGGCCGATTGATGGTCGATTGGACGCACCCCAAGTATAACATCCCGGTTCGCTTGTACTTCGATGGCGATCAGTTCGAAGGGTGGCGGATGTCGGGCGGATCGCCGGAGGAACTGCCCGGCAATGCCAAGCCACCGCGAACATCGCACTCCAGCACGGCCGAACGCATTCGCAAGCGTATCCCTGGTATCGCCACTGTGGTGTGGGTAGCGGCTGCCGTGGTGGCCTGCGTGGGGCGACGAGATGCGGTGCTCTGGCCAGCCGCTCAAGTCATGCTTGCCGCGTCGCTCGCTTTCGGGGCCGCGACCGTCGTCTCGCCAAACTACAACCTGACGGTTGAAGGGATCTTCAGCAACGACCCCATGTTCTTGGCTGTGATCATGTACGTATTGAGCCTATTCGCCCTGGCCATTCACTGGCCTGATGGTCTTCCCACTTTCCATTTCAAGCTTGGCCACTTGCTGCTGATCTTTACTGGCGTGGCCGTGCTGCTCGCGGCGGGACCCTTCGGCTACTTTGCGATCTGCGTCTTTGCCGCTGGCGGGGTACTGTTCTGGTTGCTGCTCGCCTTTCGCCAGCCGCAGGTCGAAAACCCGCAAGCTTGACGGCAACTCACAGACAACCACGCTTAACTAGCCAGCCACCGGCGTGGTGAATTCCTTCACCGCATTGAGCAACTCGTCATGCAAAGCGGTCGCTCGCTTATCGTCCTTGGGGATCCGCAGCACGATGTACAGGTGCTGCTTGCCACCTTTGAGCTGCGGATAGTAAACGTACTCGAGGAACTCGCCGCGATCGCTCTTTCCTTCGGCCCGCGGATAAGGATGGAATTCATCGCGAAGCTCAACCTCCAGCCAGTATCCACCTGCCCTCGGTCCACGCACCACTTCGAGACCGGGATCGACGCCTACCGGCACTTTCACCATCGCTTCCAGGACGTAGGGAATCGTGTTCTGCTCGAAATGGGCAGTCCGGCCAAACAGGTAGTCGGCTGAATCCTGGTAGCCTTTCTCGGCCACTTTCTTCACCGATGCGTGAATGGGGTTTAGCTGCTTCGACTCATCCGCACTGCTGGCCGCCTGAGCAACCGGGACCGCCATTAGGCACATCGCGAGTACTAAGAATATGCGTTTGGTTATCGACATCGAAGTTTACTCCAAGCAATGTAAAGACGTTCCAGCGACTGCGAAGTGGCCGCACGGAGGATTCTACGGCCAACCGATCCCTCAGTTCTCGGCAATCCCAGCATTTGCGCAGAATCGATGACGATTTGCGGACAGGTGACTTCCTCACCTGGTTTTGTGTGGCAGCCCGCCTGTCTATTGGCCGCTTGGGCCTCAGTCGAAGGTGCAGAAGAGAGTGTTCGTGGCTACTCCACCTGCTCCAAGCCTGTGAGGTCGATCGCCGCATCGCGATTGCAGACCAGTTTGCCATCCTCCACGCGGAGCTCCGCCATCTGCAAGTAGCTGATCTTTTCGCGCGGCGTCCGTTTCTCAGCAGGCGGCGTGGGATAGGGGCGGTTCGGCTCCGTGTGGTAGAAGATGAAAGCCCGCTCGCCAACCACTGCTACGCTGGGATGTCGAGCGCGGGTGGCGTCCTGTGGTCCTGTGCCGGGCTCGCGGAGGATCGTACCGTTAGTCTTCCATGTAATGCCGTCGGACGAACGGTAGACGGCAAGTCCCTCGTGCGGGTCTGTCAGCATCCAGTAGTCCCCTTGCCAGAAGAACACGTACGGTGCTTCCTGATAGCCGAATCCCGTGACTGCCTTGGAAGCATTAACGTCGCCCTGGCACTTTCCCTGCCGTGTCCAATCGTCAAGATCGGGGCTGCTGGCCCAGTGGATTCCGCCACCGCCTCCCAGCCGATAATAGCAGCGAAACTCGTCGCCCACAGCAATCAACGATGCATCAATCGGATCGGGCTGCCCCAGGTTCGGCACGCCTGCCAACCTCCAGCCGTCGAGCAAACGATCGGCATTGGCAATGTAGTGCCTGATAACACCCTTGCCGCCCCAGGGCGGTTTGGCATTGTCCTTGTACGTGGCGAACATGTGATACTCGTCACCGCGACGAATGATGCCCGGCGCCCAATGGGTGGTCGGCATGTCGGGCTGCCCCGGTACGCCATCGAAACTTGCGTAGCCGCGAAACGTCCAATCGGTCAGGTTCGCTGACGAAATCACGCCGATCGGGGTGCCGACGTAGCTGGCCGATTTACGTGTGGCCCGCCGCGCGGTGTAGAAGATCCACCATTCATGGTTGCCTGCATTCCAGACTACCTCCGGATCGCAAGAACCGTGGTAGTTTGGATCCGCAAACAGCGGTTTGGGGATGCCCCGCATGGTTGCCGCTGAGCCGCCGCTGGGCGAACTGTTGTCGCTCGGGTTGGATGGCGATGGTGCGTTTGCCTGCGCGGGGGAATCCGCCGTGAACTCCATCTGCAAGATCATCGCCAAGCAGCATATCCATGGGCAAAGCCAGCTCATCGAATGATCCAATGGGTCTATGGCAGACTGCTGGGTAGAACGTGATACAAGCTGCTCCGGACAACTGTTTGTGCAGCTTCGAAAGGCGCGAGCATCCGTGCGCCGCCGAAGCGAACGAACTTCACGCAACTGTGCCTGATTACAGGCCCTATGCCTTTTCGGCGACTTCGGGCAGCTCGTAACCTTGGCGGCGGGGCCGGGAAAGCATCGTGTTCCCTTCGTCGCAATTGGTGAACCGCTCCGCATCGGGATCCCACTTCAGTGGCTCGCCCACCCGGTTAACGGCTCGGGCGATATTCACCAACTCACAAAGAGTCGCCGATCGCTGGCCGTACTCGATGTCGGCGGTGCATCGACTGCGGCTCTTGATTGCATTGATCCAATCTTCGATGTGATAGGCAGTCTCGGGACGTCGATTAGGTCCAGGGTTATCGGGCGAGTGAACCAGTTCCTTGGGATTGCTGGCTAACTTGTTGCGGTTGATCTCGATCTTACCGTTTTCGCCCACGAAGATGGCGCCCAAACCTGGACCGCGATCGCCATCGAGATGAAGCCGCAACTCGGTGCCGTTGGCCATCTTCATACGGACCTTGGCTCGGGGTCCGGCGAGCCGGGCCATCTCGTGATAGTCCGTGCCGGTGTCGATGTCGCCGGTGTCGCCCAACACCACTCCACCTACCGTCTCTCGCGGAGCGAAGCGTCCCGAGTCGCGCTCGGCCACTTCTTCTTCGAGTACGATTTCGACCGGACCGGTTTCGTCGGTGCCGAGTGCGCGATTGATCTGGTCGTAAGAATGCGCGCCCCAGCCGGTGACACCAAAGCACATCCCACCCGAGTCGTAGGCCCACCACTTGGCCCAACCGCGGTGCAACTGCCCGTCGTAAGGACGCAACTCCGCCTGGTTGGTCCAAATGTCCCACCAAGGTTCTACGGACTGCTTCGAACCATCGAGCGTTGGGCCGGTCCAGTGATAGGGACCAATGAAGTTCGGCGCGAGCACCGCCTTGACCTTACCAATCGCCCCGTTCTTCACCAGGTCGCTCGCCCAGTTGTTGATCGGCATACTCCGCTGCTGGGTGCCAACCTGGGTGACACGGTCGTAAGCCCGTGCGGCGTTGACCATCGCCCGACCTTCGGAAATCGTCAGGCACATCGGCTTTTCGATGTAAACGTCCATGCCCATCTGCATGGCGAGCACGGTGATCCACGCGCGGGCATGGGTGGTGGTCTCGACCATTACCGCGTCGAGCTTTTCCTTCTCGATCATCTTGCGGAAGTCTTCGTACGCGGCGCACGGCTTTTTCGCGGAAAGTTCTGCGGCAAAGTTATCCGCCCGTTTTTTCAAGCAATCCGCCACGGCCACCACATCGAAGCCTCGTACGTCCGCCCCCTGGCTGATCATACGAGCGCGTCCGCCACAACCGATCACTCCTACGCGCACTGTTTCGCTCGGCGGCGCCGTGGCGTCGCGTCCCAACACCGAAGCCGGCACGATGGTCGGCAAAGCAATCGCAGTCGCTCCGATCTTCAGGGCATCGCGTCTCGAAAGGTTCTTGCTCATCGTTCTTCCGTTTGGTTGAAACTCGGGCTACTCCCTGCCACTGTCGCTCGATTGATCGTCGAGCGATCGCAGCCGGACACTTTTGAACTCAATTTTCATTGGCGGGCCCTGATGCATTTGCAGCGCCAGGATGCCGCGCGAGCGAACAAAGTCTCGCTGATGATCTTCGACTTCGCACATTGGCGTATCGTTGATCCAAAGCTGGATGGTCGGTCCCTTGGCGACGATGCGATACTCGTTCCACTCGCCAGGGCGAACTTTCTTAAGCAACTCCGCCGAGTCGCCAATCGATTCGATGTGCTTTTCGCCCGACTCGTCGATCCGCACCCGTTGGCCCCGCTCGGCTACCAGGCCTCGTTCGTGCTGATAGACGCACCCCGTGTACTGGCCGGCGGTGTCGAGGTCGGCCTGATAGCCCCAGGTATCCCAGTCGGGTCGCGGCTCGCTGCGGAACTGAATGCCAGAGTTGCCGTCTCCGGTGATGCGAAAGACCGCCTTCAACTCGAAGTCGCCCGGTTCGCCCCCCGTCCAATACAGATAGTGCGACCGCGTGCACGGCTTTTCCGCGGTCGACTCGCAGATCAGCAGTCCGTCGCGCACTTGCCACCAGCCGGGCGCACCCTTCCATCCACTGAGGTCTTTACCATTGAACAGCTCACGAAATTGATTGCTGACTGGCCCCGCTTCGTCCGGCGCGGTCTTGTTCGAGTCGGTGGTGGCGGGCGTTTCACCTCGCGCGGGCAGATGCGTTGATACCGCCAGAGCAATCGCGGCTAGTAGGCAGGTAAAATTCCAGCAAGCGAAACGCTGTATTATCCGAGACATTTCATCCACCTGGTGTGACGCGTGACGAGCCAGAGTATAACCTCTGCCATGTTCCTCCGGCAACTTTCGCAATTGGCGACCCTCGGGTTGTCATTCAAGTGCGCCACCTCGCAGCGGGCCGCTCACAACCCATCACCGCCGAAGCGCTGCGTGCAATTATCATGGTAATTAACCGTAGGAAGTTGACACGGAATGTGAGAAAATGGCGGAGTTCTCCTGACGGTGCGATACCGAGCTACCGGTATGCGTTGCCGATGAGACTGAGTTGCCAGCAACAGAGGTTTTGTCGCAGTTACGGTGACCCGAGCGCAACAATGGTTCGAGTTTTGTCGCACCCCTCGCATGGTTTTGCCGAGAAAACAAGCAGCTTGGCGAGTAGGACTGCGACATTAAAGATGGAGTTTTGTCGCAGTGGATCGATTTGCCGCAACACTGCGACAATACTGCGACTAAACTCGCGAGCGTTAACTTGCGGCCACGCTGAAACCCACCTTTCCTCCATCCAACTCTCGACGTGACCATTTACCTCGACCATCACGCCACGACACCCGTCGACCCGCGAGTGCTGGACGCCATGCTGCCTTTCTTCACGGAGAAGTTTGGCAACCCGGGCAGCGTGCACACCTTTGGCGAGGAGGCTCGCGAGGCCGTGGACGCGGCTCGCCAGACAATTGCGGCGGCGATCGGCGCCGACGCCCCGGAGATTGTGTTCACCAGCGGAGCCACCGAGAGCAACAACCTGGCGATTCGTGGTGTGACCGAGCGTCGCCGGCGGCGCGGGAATCATCTGGTGAGCGTCCGGACCGAACATCCAGCCGTACTCGATCCGCTCGAGCGACTCGCCGAACAGGATTTCAAAGTAACGCTGTTGGAAGTGGAACCACACGATTCGCCCCGGGCGGGGTGGCTCGATCCTGCGCATGTTGCCGACGCGGTGCGTGACGAGACGTGTCTGGTGAGCGTGATGCTGGCCAACAACGAGATCGGTGTCGTACAACCGCTGGCCGAGATTGCTGCGGAGTGTAAGGAGCGTGGTGTCTTGCTGCACTGCGATGCCACGCAGGCGGTGGGGAAGCTGCCAGTAAACGTCGAGCAATTCGATGTCGACCTGATGAGTTTCACCGCGCACAAACTATACGGCCCCAAGGGCGTGGGGGCGCTGTACGTCCGAGGACGCAATCCGGTGGTGCGTCTTGCACCGCAGATCACCGGCGGTGGCCACGAGCAAGCACGGCGGAGCGGCACGCTCAATGTGCCTGGTATCGTGGGCCTGGCTACGGCCATTCAGCTGGCCACGGACGACCTGACAGCAGAAGTGGCATTTCTGACGCAGCTCCGCGACCATTTGGCTCAGCAGATTTTCTCTGCCGTGCCGGATGCGAGGCTCGTCGGCCCGGCGCTCGACGCCAGGCTGTCGTACGCATCTCCCCTGCGGCTGCCGAACAACTTGAACGTGATGTTCCCTGGCACCGACGGCGAAGCACTGATGCTGGCCATGCCGGAACTGGCCGTCAGCAGCGGAGCGGCCTGCAGCAGCATGCGCGACGAGCCGAGCCATGTGCTGATGGCCCTGGGGCTGTCGGCCGACGAGGCCCGCAGCTGCCTGCGGTTTGGCGTGGGCCGGTTCAATACGCTGGAACAGATTGACCGTGCGGCGGAAATGGTGGCAGCCGCCGTAGCAAAGGTTCGCCAGATGGGCGAATGACGGGAGGCGGCTGAGGCTTGCGGGAATCCTGCCCCCCCCCACGAAAAGGTGGCGAATCCCCCTATCCGGCCACGGATAGGTGTTTTCCCTTCCCTTTTGCCCCGAGTTGCTATAATTTAGAGACTCTGCGGCACGTCCGCGATTCCCAAAAAACCGAACATAGTTCAGATAGTTCTGCCCATAGGAGCTTGTATCACATGTCTGTAATCCTCACCGAGAAGGCCGCAGCCGAAGTACGCCGGCGTCTGGACGACCAGAAAGCGGACGAAACCACCATGCTCCGCGTGCAAATCACCGCCGGTGGCTGCAGCGGATTCAACTACGGCCTGGCCTTCGCCAGTGACTTCAGCGAAGCGGACGACACCAAATTCGACTGCCACGGCGTGCCGGTGGTAGTGGACAAGAAGAGCGCCCTGTTCCTGGAAGGTACCACCATCGACTTCCAGGACGACCTGCAGGGCTATGGGTTCCGCTTCGACAACCCGAACGCCGTGAAGACCTGCGGCTGCGGTAGCTCATTCCAGGCCTAACGCCGAGGCGCGGTTCTCGCCGCCCTTATAACCAGCACAAACGTCAAACGGTCGTCGCTCTAGCGGCGACCGTTTTTCGTGGGCACTTTGCGAACCAGCCACTGGTGTCTTCTTCGGCAATCCGCTGGGCCCTACATTCGCTATCGTTGCTACAAGGCGCGGGAGCGATAGAAAGTTGCATTAGTCACAGGCGATTCTGAGCATCACGCTTGCATATCTGTCCTAGAGTTGATTAGACCGGCTGCTGCGCCTCAGATTGTCGCTTCAGCCCCTCCTTTTCTGATGCTCGTGATAGAGCGTCTTTTAATACTCTTCTCTACGGTGCCACTATGCTAAAACACATTTATGAATTTCTGGAAAGAGACGACGGACCCACTGCGGTGGAATACGCGGTGATGCTCGCACTGATCGTGGTCGCGTGCATGGTATCCGTGCTGCAAATGTCCAATGCTACAGCCGATAGCTTTGACGCTTCGGCTGCCGAATTGGCCGGTGCACTCGGATCCTAACGACATCATGCGGAACCACTAACACTGAATTTCCGCCATGAAAACTGGTTTTTGGGGTGCGTGGACCGAATCAATAAAGTCCACCATGCGACTGGCCGATTTCATGTGTGTCAGGTTCGAGTTTCCACAACTTGGACCTGCACAATACTGACGGAATCCTGCGGGCCCCTCCGGCGCTTGCCGTTGGTCCTCGATGACAGGGTATAAATAAATGGCGGCTCTTCAAACCGGACGGGAATACCTGCCCCATTCCCCATGGTGAAGAGCCGCTTTTTTATTTGCGCCAGACTTCGCCAAGTCGCGTTAAACCCCGTTCCCAGAGCCGATAACACTTGGCGCCACGAGCACTTTGGCACCTTGATGATCGGTCGCTGATTCCCTTCAGCACCACACCTCCGCTCAAGCGTGTGCACTGACGATGGCCATGGAGCGATCCGTGGTCGGTCGCGTCTTTCTGAGCAGCGATGCGTTCATCCGTTGAGCAATGCCGCCATGGCCCCCTATATGGCCTTGCGGTTGGCACTAGATGACCAGCATCGCGTCGCCATAGCTGTAGAAACGATACTCTTCTCGCACGGCCTCGGCGTAGGCCTCGCGCACCAGTTCGGTGCCGGCAAATGCCTGCACCAACAACAAAAGTGTGGTGCGGGGGAAGTGGAAGTTCGTCATCAGCGTATCGACGGCGCGAAACTCGTAAGGCGGGTGAATGAACAGGTCGGTATCGCCACACCAACCGGCCAGCGTTTTGCCCGCCGGCGCCGCAGCAGCTGCCGATTCGAGCACTCGCACAGCGGTTGTCCCCACCGCCACAATGCGTCCCCCCTTCTCTCGTGTCGCGTTGAGCGACTCGGCGGTGGCCTCGGTGATTTCGCCCCACTCGCTGTGCATCTGGTGCTCTTCAGGCCGCTCGACGGTGATGGGGCGAAAGGTTCCCAGCCCCACGTGCAGCGTCACCTGGGCGAACTCCACGCCGCGCTGTTTGCTCTGCCTCAGCAGTTCTTCGGTAAAATGCAAGCCGGCCGTCGGCGCGGCCACAGCGCCTGGCTGACTGGCAAACACAGTCTGGTAGTTTTTCACGTCCGCATCGACCATGCGACCACCACGGATGTAGTGGGGCAGCGGGACCCGCCCCACTTTGATCAGCAGCTCCTCGGTCGTTCCCTCGGAGTCCAGGTGCGCAAGCCACTGCCCTCCCTCGAGTCGGTCGAGCAGCCACAAGGTCGCTGCTTCTCGTCCCTCGCGATCCAACAGATCGATAGCGTCGCCTGGAGCCAGGCGTCCGCGCGTCTTGCAGACAATTCGCCAGTGGCCATCTTCCGACTCGCGGAGAAACAAACCGTGCCATTGTCCGCCTGTTGTTTTCCGCCGGCCGAACAGCTGCGCAGGAATCACTTTGGTGTTGTTCAGCACCAAGGAGTCGCCAGATCTCAGCAGCTCGGGCAGATCGCGAACGTGCCAATGCGTGATCTTCTGCCGCTGCCGGTCCACCACCATCATTCGAGCGTCTGCCCGATTGCGGAGTGGCTCCTGCGCGATCAATTCACGGGGAAGGTGGTAATCAAAAAACGGATCGGGGGACATCTTGTGGTGATTGGTTGGAATGAGTGGCATCCATGGACTGGACGCGGCGGGAGCAGCCGGAAGTTCCAAGCGACTGTCGGAAGCATCATACAGGGACAGACCTCAATCAACCAACCAGGCCTTTGGTTTGGCATCAAGAACTCCCCACCTGCAGAGCGATGGTGCAGAGGTCGGTGGAAAAAAATCTCAAATTCCCCCACGTCCCCAACGGCGAGCAAATCCTCGGGAAACTCGATCGATTGCTCGCCGAGAACTGAACAAAAGCGAACTGCTAGCACGTAGATTCCGCCGTTGACGCTGGCACAAAGATGATTAGATTTTGGGAATCGATGGTGAGTTGTGGGGGGAAATGGGACACGAATGTTACTGACTGGGACACACCATCGATCGCTCGACGACAAGTGCCGAGTCGCACTGCCCAAACCGCTTCGGGAAGGCCTGGAAACCGGTGAAAACAGCAATTTCTACCTCGCACCAGGCACCGATGGGGCACTTGCCCTGTACCCTGAATCGACCTTCCGCCGGCTCGGAGAGCGACTGCAGGCAGCCACGCCCAACGCCCGCGGGGTGCGGGAATACGCAAGGCTGTTCTTCTCCCGCGCAGCAGCAGTTCGGCCAGATAAACAAGGTCGACTGCGAATCCCCACCGAGCTCGCCGAATTCGCCAAGCTGTCCGGGGAAGTGGTTCTGGTGGGCGTGCAAGATCACGTGGAGATCTGGCCGCGGGCGTCTTGGGAACAGTACATCGAGCAGCGAGCCGACCAGTACGACCAACTGGCCGAGTCGGCATTCCTTCCCCCACAGCAGGAGATGTGACACAGGACACTTTGCCAAATGAACTGGAAGCGCGCGGGTCAGCCGCCCCGCGCGAACCGCCACAGGCGTCAGCGAGAGTTGGCCACACTCTCGCCGGCAGGTCTCCTCCGGCCTGTAGCCACGGCGGTATTGCTCGAGGTACGGACACCACCCAATCGAGCGCGGCCAGGCTTTATGCAGCCCGCACTGCTAAACAGCCGGCGTCAAACACGCAGCTTCGGAGCCCAAGGATGGGCTCCGAAGCAAGACGTCGCTCAGTCCTAAATCAAATCTGCTTTTGCCTCAGATTGCTTCCTACATCAGTTCGTAGGGAAAGTCGAGCAATTCGACATCAGGACCAACGGAGTATTCCCGGTCGGATTGATCGGCGCTGGTCACGCGAATATTCCTGACGTTGGCTAACACTCCCGACTGCACATCGGTGTAGCCGCGTCTGGCCACCCAAATGCCCACGTTATATCCAACGATGGTCACCTCCTTGAAGGTGATATCTCGAGTGAGGCTGTTGTTGTCGAAGCCGTAAGGCTGCAAAGCGGAATCGTCGTGAAATACAACCATTCGTTCGTACGTCGTGTGCTGAGCATACGGGGCGTGAATGCCGACTTGGTTGTTCCAAAGTATCGAATCGGAGAACAAGGCATGTTGTCCGTTGGTCGATTGATACATTACGTAGCGAGTTTGCAACCCAACCAAGGAGGCATAGGCGACATTGTTCTCGAACGGGCGGGGAGATACGTCACGAATGGAGATGCTGGCAGCCCCCCCTGCGATGGACGGATCGAGCAAGTTGGCACTGGCGAACTCGGTTGCGTAGCCAAACTCCATGAGGCCCCTGAACATGTAGGTAAACGCTCCTCCAGCAGCTCCGGCAGCAACATTGTTTGTGACCGTCACCCCCGGTCCTTGTAGCCAGAAGCCTTCGCCGCCATGTCCGTAATCCTGGACGAAGTCACGCACTGTCGTATCCAGTCCAGTTCCACCACCTGGCAGATGAATAGCGATGTTGTTGGAAAACTCTCCCACTTCCTCGCCCGTCTCCGTGACGAAACCCGAACCAACGACGTTGTAAGCCACGCTGTCGGTCACGTTTACGTAGCTGCTGTGGTTTACGTAGCCCCATCCCACGCTGTCGTCGACAACACTGCCTTTCACCGAGGCGGGAGTCCCGGCTTCGATGGCTCCATTGCGGTGGAAATGGACCGCATAACGGGCGCGAGGATTTGTACCAGTGTCAGGCACCAAGTCCCAATTTGCATTCACGACAGGATCGATGATCGCCGTGGACTTATCGGTGCGTCCCAGTTTATAGAAACCAACATTGTTGACATCTACATTACGGGTGTGCATGAACATGACATGCCCGCGACGATCAGCTTCGGATCCTTCCGACTCGATCGATACGTTGCGAGTGAGATTCGCCACATGGAACACCATCCTCGATGACAGAGACTTGTGAGCAAATTCCAGTGGCGCTACTTCGATGGTGGAACCCTCAATACTCAAAATGACTCGCTCTTCGTCTTGATTGCTGAGAGAGCTGGTTCCCGCGATAACCACCCTGTCTCCGACCGACCAGTTCACTGGCATCTCGTTAAACTGAATGAAACGGGCACCAGCAGCCAGTGAACCGACCACACTGGTAAACGCCGTTTTCTCCTGGCCGACCATTTCCACGGCCCCATGCGAGAGGAGACCTCGGCTGACGCCAAAGGGATCGTACTCACGATCGATTTCACCGTTATCGGTGATGACCAGTTGGCTTGTCACTCCAGATTGTACCGGATCTGCATGGGTACCCACCTCCAACCTGCCCTGAGGAGCCACAAACAGCGTATCTACACGCAGCTCGGTATCCTGGTGGGTCGCGAATGAAAGGGTTCCATCGACGCGTATCGAGAAAACCTCCGGCTCTAGGACTGCATCGACCGTCACGTGCACGCCAATCGGAACCAAGACGCGGGCGTCTGTCGTGGGTACAACTCCGCCTTGCCAGATAGCTGGATTCGACCAATCGCCGCTGGCCAGGGCCGTATGGGTAACGTCCGCGTACTTTACCAGCTCGAACACCTGCAGATGTTCGCCAGCCTTCACTGGATTGGTTGCATGCGGCAACACCGAAGTTACTTGGTCGATCGATTCCAGGTTATCAAAGACGTCGATCGAATCAATCAGCGAGAAGCCCTCGACCTTCAACGGCTCGGACACCACTTGTGTCCTCGGCCCTTGGTAAGAATTGGTGGGATCGTAAGCTGCGTTGTGGCTTGCCAGGATCAGCCAATCCGCTCCATCATTCCCCCAGAGATTATTGGCGACCCCGTCTTCTATTAGCGTGAGCAATGGCACAAGAGCCGGGCCGTTCTCAAGCTCATGTTGCGACAAGGACGAAACACGTTGCTCAAACGATAGACTACTTCCCCATTCCTGCAGAATCGCGCGCAGCGAATCCGGACTTTCATCATAAATCGTCGCCGCACCAATCAGGATGTCCTGCCCTCGGTAGCCAAGCAGAGAATCCGGATCCATGCCGCCAATCAAAACGTCCTCGCCACTTTCCCCCAAGAGTCGATCATTGTCATCACCGCCCGTGAGGGCATCGTTCCCGGTGCCGCCCTCTAGCAGATCGTCGCCGCTATCGCCCATTAGCACATCGTTGTCGGCTCCCCCCCGCAGCGTATCGTGGCCTTCTCCACCCCATAGCGTATCGTCGCCTTCGTCGCCCCACAGGAAGTCGTCCCCAGCGGAACCATGCAGAACATCAACTCCAAGTTGCCCAAAAAGGCTGTCGTCACCTACGCCGCCGTAGATCAGGTCGTCGCCGTCTCCACCTTCAATGCGGTCGTGGCCCGAGCCACCGTAGGCAATGTCGTGGCCTGCACCTCCGAATATCTTGTCGTCTCCTTGTTCGCCATCGAGGGTATCGTTCCCCGTCGATCCGAAAAGCATGTCGTTGCCGTCGCCACCAGTTAGGGTATCGTTGCCTTCGTTACCATAGATGTAATCGTGGCCACTTTGACCCCGAATGGTATCGTCACCCAACTGGCCCAGGATATTATCATCACCGGCACCACCGGTAATAATGTCGTCGCCATCTCCCCCTTCTATTCGATCGTTTCCATCACCGCCGTCTATGAGGTCGGCACCTCCATCGCCAAAGAGGTAATCGTGGTGCCATCCTCCCGAGAGTCCGTCACTACCTTCACCACCAAACAGTCGGTCAACACCCGCTTCGCCGCTCAGGATGTCGTCGCCTTCGTTGCCATAGACGTAGTCGTCACCAGCTTGGCCGCGAACCGTGTCGTTGCCCAGTTGCCCCAATAGGCTGTCATCGCCGGCACCGCCGTAGATCAGATCATCACCGATTCCACCTTCTATTCGGTCCTTACCACTTTCCCCTTCTGCCAAGTCGGCCCCTTCCTCGCCGTAGAGGTAGTCATCACCGTCTCCTCCCCGGAGCCAGTCGTCACCTTCGCCACCAAAGAGCCGGTCGTCGCCCGCGCCACCGCTCAGGGTGTCGTTGCCTTGGTTGCCGTACACGTAGTCGTGCCCGCCTTGGCCACGCACTACATCATTGCCAAGTTCACCAAGCAGACTGTCATCGCCGGCACCACCGTAGATCACGTCGTCGCCCCCCCCACCTTCTACTCGATCGTCTCCATCGCCGCCGTCCGCAAAGTCGTTCCCATCCTCGCCATAGAGGTTGTCATCTTCGGTGCCCCCCCCCAGCCAGTCGCTGCCATCACCGCCCCGGAGCCAGTCATTGCCATCGCCACCAGTGAGGGTGTCATTGCCGTCATTGCCATAGACGTAGTCGTTGCCGCCTTGGCCACGCACAACATCGTTGCCAAGTTCACCAAGCAGACTGTCATCGCCGGCACCACCGTAGATCACGTCGTCGCCCGCCCCCCCTTCAATTCGATCGTCTCCATCACCGCCGTATGCGATGTCGTTACCTTCGCCAGCGTAGATCTGGTCGCCGCCGTCACCACCATCAATCAGATCGTCCCCGTCGCCGCCAATCAGCCGGTCGCTGCCACCGCTCCCGTACAACTGGTCATTCCCTGCCCCACCGACAACGAAGTCATCGCCAATACCCGCATCTACCAATGCAGGTCGGTCTGTTTGATTCACAAAGGTGTCGCCGCCGGCGTATCCCCTGAAGACGATCTCCGTTACTTCGTTACTAAGAAACTGATAGGTCGAAGTGTATCCATTGTCCGTGCTGGAAACCTGCAGGTGAGTGGAAGAGACCTGTTCCACGAACACCCTGTCGGCCAAATCCGTACCTTCGATCTGTACAACACCTGTCGAAGGAATAAATTCAACTTGGGTAACGGCCAGCAAAGCGCGCGACTCAAGTGGCTCAAATCGCAGATTGGTCCGGTTCAGCTTCCGGCGACGAACAAAAGCCTGCTTTACGCGAGCGACGAAATTCCTGGTGCGACTAGTTTTTCGAGCCATCGCGTAGTCCTTGCGACAATTTGGTGAGCCAGGCAGTGCATCTATGCACCCCGACGGCTGACTGATGGGTTTATGTGCAGGTCTTGCGAGATGCCACAGAGGCACCTCAGTCCAGTTAGAGGAGGTCACACCGATACGGCGCTGGACCGCAAGACTCTGTTCCGTGCTGGTAGTTAGGGATCACCGGCAGGACAAGGCGAAGCCAGTGAAACTCAACTGGACGGATTTAACCAAGCTACGCCAATTGCGCAAAGGGTAATTCCTGTTTTTTTGCCAATTCTTCGGTTATCAGCGTGATCATCACAACCGAATTGCCGCGGGTCTGCAAGAATCTGCTCGGAATTGGGCACGTCTGTACCACCCTCGGTGGGGGTGCAGTCAGCGTTATTGTGCTACGCTCGGCTTTGGTGACGGCAACCGTTCTTCCCACCAGAGGAATATATCTCCGTTGGAAATCACATATTACTCGTTGACTTTGACACCCGAGATCACCAATACGGCTCGAATGGCACACTTGGCGACGCCGATTCCCGCCCGCTCACTCAACGCGGTCCCTGCCACGGGGCAGTGGTCAGGGTGGTGCGGGTCGGTTAACTGCTGCAGGCGAACCAAGCGCCACCAGTTGGGTATCGACCAGCCAAACAGGAGCAAGCCCACCAAGCAGAACAGTGAGAGGCGGAACCGGGGCAGGCGCCGTTTCCGAGGAGTTGGCTCACAGCCCGGCGTTTGCAATGGATTCTGAACCATCATTGCTACGCAGAAGAACGTCAATCTCAACCGGGACGTCGCCGATCACAGCACGGAAGCGGCAGACATCTCTGTGAGCTTTCGCCGCGCCGAACCTGCTTCGGTTGGGGACGCCTTATCTGGCGGTACTGATCGCCCCAAGAAAGAAAGCCCTCTCGACGTAATCGTCGAAACGGCTCAATCAGAACAAGTCGGGCCGACAGGATTCGAACCTGCGACCTTTTGACCCCCAGTCAAACGCGCTACCAGACTGCGCCACGGCCCGACATATTGGTGGAGCAGCCAACCGAACGGCTGGGCGGGCCCAACCGGTTTGCTAGCTCGACTACCAAGCTTCCTACAGAATATCGCATATAGAGCCGACTTAGGCAATTGGGTTCGCGCATTGCCGCGCAGTCCAATTTTCTCGTAGTTTATGACAAACGTAGACCGAACCCTCCATCACTCCGTCCGGTCCCTGCTGAGAGCCGCCACTGATATAGCGATTGCAGGCGGTTTGTGTGGCTGGTAGCATAGTCCGTTTCCACACGGGGCGTGGCGCAGCCTGGTAGCGCGACTGCTTTGGGAGCAGTAGGTCGCACGTTCGAATCGTGTCGCCCCGACTTTCCTCTGAGTTTACCGCTGGTTTCCGGCGGACCATTCCGACAATGTTCGCTTGGCGTATGACCAGCGGCTCATTCAAGCAGACGCTAATCGCGTGGCATCATGGGCTGTTGGGAACGGAAATCTCGCAGCCGACGGCCCGATGCAGTTGTGCCATGACGCCCGCCAACGTGGCTTGGCTGCGGGCGACTTGCAGTTCCATCATCAGGACCTCGGTAAAGCCGTCGGTCACCTCGCCGAAGTCGACCAGCCTTCCCCGATAGTCGGCCGCAGCCAGCTGCAGCGCCCGCTTTGCCCTGGGAACAATACGCTCGTTGTACAGCCGCAATTGTTCTTCTGCGGCGTAGGCCTGTTCGGTTAGGCGGCGGATGTCGCGGTACGTATCGTCGCGGGCCGCGTTGTATTCTCTGGTGGAGGCCGTGACCACAGCCGAGGCTTCGCGAATCGAGGCATCGATGCGGTCTTTCCAGATGGGCAACGTCAGGCCAACCATGAAGTTCACGTTGTCATGCCCCGTCGAAACGGGCGAAATGGCATCCGACTCGGTGATGGTCTGCCAACCGGCCCCCAACACAAAGTCGGGCCGGCGGTTCAGACAGGCCAGCTTCTGCTTTTCGCGGTCGCGCGAAACGGCCCAGCGAAGCTCGCGGAGTTCGGGGCTGCACTCACCAGCCGCGGCAAACAGGGCGTCGAGTCGATCAGGCACGGTCGCGGTTTCAAGATCGCCAACGGCTTCTATTTCAGTAGCCGCCGGCTGCTGAATGAGCGCTGCCAGGTCGGATTGAGCCAGTGCCCGTTGCCGCCTCAGTTGGATCAACCGGTTGTCGATGTCGTCCACCTGCAGCTGGGCGCGAAGCACGTCCTGCTGGCTACCTCCCGCTTCGTTTCGCGCTCTCGCCAGGGTGATCAGTTCGGAGGCAATCTCGCGATTGCTCTGGGTGATGGTGATGGCGCGTTGGGCGAACCACAACTCGTAGTACGCCAGTTTGACCGCTTCCTCGATCTCGAGTTCCGTCTTGTCGAGTACCGAAGCGGCCATTTGCATCTCGCGGCAGGCGATTGCTCCCTTGGTCCAACGCTTCTCGGGCCAAGGGTATTTTTGTGACAGCGACATTGTATTGCCCGCCCGACCGGCAGCCGTTTGCAGGGCTTGATCCGAAATGGGATAGAAGCTGTTGGATAGCAGAGGATCCTCGAGCGATTCCGCTTGAGGAACCCTTTGACTCGCCGCGGCGACTCGTGCTCTAGCGGCCTGGATCTTTGGGTGATTGGCCAACGCAACGTTGACGAAATAATCGACAGGTTGGGCGTTGGCAGGTTGCTCGGCGGGTGGCAGCAACTCGACTTGAGGCACGCCGGAGTCCTGGTGCTGAGCCGGTTGAACCGAAGGATCCTGCTGGACCTGCTCGTTGGCAGGAGGCGCAACTTTGGCAACATGGCTGTCGGACGCCGGGCGAACCGAGGGATGTTGGCATCCGCAAGTCGCGAGGAGACAGATCGTTATCCAGCAGAAAAAGTTGTCCTTTCGTGGTCCCACAGTCGGAATTCCTTGAAAAGCAGCGACTGCACTTCCTTTGGGTGGGCTAATCTTGATTGGAACCAATCGGAATACGATAATAGCGGTATAGGATCGGATCACGTCTTAACCTATCGTCTCACCCGATGCTCAAGTCCCGTTCAATTCGACTAGCCGTTAGTCTCTGCGTGACCGTTGCGCTCTTGCTGCCGCTTGCGGGTCTGTCGGCGGGTTCCCGGACGCAATGCGACGAGCAGGTTGCTAGCACAGCGACCTGCCCGGGTTGCGGATGCTGTGCCGTGGCCAAATCGGGAGAGATGTGCTGTTGTTGTGGGCACGAACAGTCGCCCCCCCCAGAGCAAGCCGTTTCGCAACACGCGAGTTGCTGCCCCGACCAACCGGCCGCTAATGCCGAGCGGGAGCCGAGAAGCGCCTCGCCTGGCATTTGCATGTGTGGCAGTTCCGATCCCGAGCCTGCCGTACCTGTTCCCGATGGTCGCACCACTACGCAACAACTGGTGGCCAAACTGCTGACCTCGAGTCCGTTGATCGCATGCTCTCCTCGTGAGAGCAGTCGTCGTACTTTCAGGGAGGATTCTGTGCCTCCCGTGCTGCTGTCCCAGGACGCCCAGTGTGGGTTCTGTGTCTGGCGGATTTGATCGGTGCGCTACCGGTGTGCGCTTGCCGCGAGACAGCTAGCTGCCGCATTTACGGTTTGAGTTTCTTGCATCACCGGTAGTCCCTTCGCAAGGCGTCACGTCCAAGCACCTCTGCGCCTGCGCGAGACCCTCTGCGCGCCCGTACTTTTTTCCACGCCAACACACTCCAGGTCGAGTGCTATGTCGAGACTCACCCAATTTGCGTCCGCTTCTGCGCAGTTCGCCATTAAGTGCGCGCTTGTCGTGGCGACCGTTGTCGTGTGCCTGCTCGTACTGGGTCTCGCGCAACGAGTTGGGTGGATCCAGTCCGAAGCGAACAACGCTGCAATGCCCGCCGCCTCAGAAACCGGTTCCACCTCAACGGAATATGTTTGCCCAATGCATCCCGATGTGCGGCAAGACACGCCCGGCAACTGCTACAAGTGCGGCATGGAGTTGGTTCCGGTCCAGTCCGAGGCGACGGCGAAACCAGAACCAGCGGACGAATCATCTGAGCAGTACATTTGCCCGATGATGTGCACTCCGCCGCATGACGAGCCGGGAAAGTGCCCCGTGTGCGGGATGGACCTGGTGAAATCCTCCGCCACCTCGGGTGGCAATGGCCGCAGTGTTTCGATCGATGCCGCGACCAGGCGAATTCTCGGCATTCGCACCGCACCTGTGACCAGCGAAGATGTCTACCGATCGATTCGAACAGTCGGTCGCATTGAGTACGACGAAGAACAAGTGGCGACGATTGCGGCCTACGTCGATGGACGTCTCGAAGAGCTATTGGCCGATTACGAGGGCGTGGAGGTTGCCAAGGGCGATCCGCTGGCCGTGCTCTACAGCCCACAGCTGTACTCAGCCCAGGTGGAATACCTGTCGAGCCTCAACACGCCTGCACTTAATGCCCTGGCCGGCGACGACCAGCAGCTGAGCGACGTGGCCCGCGACAATCTGACCGAACTCGGTATGACGGCCGAGCAAATAGAGAAGCTCGAGTCGACGGGCAAGGCACAAAAGCGGTTGCGAATCGCCGCGCCGATTGGCGGCACCGTGATTACCAAACACAAGGTCGAGGGCGATTACGTGAAAACGGGAGAACCGATTTACCGCGTGGCCGACCTGACGATGGTGTGGCTGATGCTCGATCTGTATCCCAGCGACGCTGCGGCCGTAAGGTTCGGTCAGCAGGTCGAGGCCGAGTTGGCGTCCTTGCCGGGCGAGATCTACACCGGCCGCATCGCCTTCGTCGATCCACTGGTGAACGAGAAGACGCGCACCGTAGCCGTGCGGGTGGAGATGTCGAATTTCGACCGCCGTCTGAAACCCGGTGACTATGCCACCGCTACGGTTCGCGTCCCCGCGGTGCCTCGCGACAAGGTGTACGATCCGGCGCTGGCCAACAAGTGGATCAGCCCTATGCACCCACAGATCATTCGCACCGCCCCTGGCCAGTGCCCCATCTGCGGGATGGACCTCGTGCCAACGTCGGAGCTTGGTTATGCATCCGAGCCACTGTCTGATCAAAAAGTCACGGCTGTCCCGCGAAGCGCGGTGCTGATGGCAGGCGACAACTCGGTAGTGTACGTCGAAACGGAGCCGGGCATGTTTGAGCTTCGTCAGGTTGCGGTCGGCGCCATGACATCGGAGCAGGCGGTCATTGAAAGCGGTCTGGAAACCGGCGAACAAGTTGCCATCGATGGCAACTTTCTGATCGACTCGCAAATGCAACTCACTGGCAAGCCTTCGTTGATGGATCCGTCGAAAGCGATGAAGGATGGTGGGTCTAGCCCACAGGAGGCGGCCCATGCTCACTAGTTTGGTGAAGTTCTGTGTCAGAGAAGCGCCGCTGGTCGTGCTACTAGCGGTGGGGATACTGGTATTCGGTTGGTACAGTTTTCGGACGGTGCCGATCGATGCGATTCCGAATATTGGCGAGAACCAGGTGATCGTGCTCACGCCATGGCCTGGACGTTCGCCCAAGGACATCGAAGACCAGGTGACCTACCCGCTGAGCGTGTCGCTGCTTGCTGTGCCTGGCGCCGAGAGCGTCCGCGGTAAGAGCATGTTTGGCTACTCGTTCGTGCAGGTTACCTTCAAGGATAGCGTCGATTTTTACTGGGCTCGCAGTCGGGTGTCGGAGCAACTGGGGTCGGCCGCCGCCCAACTGCCTGATGGCGTGACGCCGCAGTTAGGACCCGATGCCACGGGCCTGGGACAGATATTCTACTACGTGCTGGTACCCCCCGAGTCGGGCAAAAGCCTGGCCGAGCTGCGTTCGCTGCAAGATTTTGTCGTGAAGTTCGAGTTGCAGTCGGTTGAAGGCGTCAGCGAGGTGGCATCCATCGGTGGCTACGTACGCCAGTATCAGATTGAGGTCGACCCCGACAAACTGCGGTTCCACAACGTCACGCTCGACCGCCTGATGATGGCGGTGAAAGGCTCGAACGTCGATGTCGGTGCTAAGACCATCGAATCGTCCGGCATGGAGTTTATTGTCCGCGGCAAAGGATTCCTGGGCACCGACGGCGACAGCGCGAAGACCATTCGCGACATCGAGCAAACTGTCATCGAGCAGCGCGAGGGAGTGCCTCTGCGTTTTGAAGACGTCGCCAGGGTTCAGCTTGGCCCCGATTTCCGTCGTGGCGCGCTCGACTTCAATGGCGGTGAGGCAGTCGGCGGTGTTGTGGTGATGCGATACGGCGAGAATCCCCGCGCGGTAATTGACCGCGTGAAGGCAAAGATCGAGCAAATCACGCCGGGCCTGGACGGAGTCACCATCCAGGGGGTTTACGACCGGACCGGCCTGATCGACGAAACCGTCGGCACGCTGACCACCGCCCTGCAGGAGGAAGTGCTGATTACGGCCGTGGTGATCCTGCTTTTCCTGCTGCACGTCCGCAGCAGTTTTATTGTCGCCGTGACATTGCCCGTGGCGGTGCTGCTATCGTTTGTTGCCATGAAGGTGTTCGGACTGGACGCCAACATCATGTCGCTCGCCGGCATTGCGATTGCCATCGGCACCATGGTCGACATGGGCATCATCGTCTCGGAGAACATCTACCAGCACCTGGCCAACTGGGAACAAGACGGATCGCCTGGCGGAAGCTCGCAACGGTCGAAGCTCATTTCAGAGGCCGCCGCGGAAGTGGCGCCAGCCGTGGTGACCGCCGTGTCGACGACGATTGTGAGCTTTCTGCCGGTGTTCTTCCTGACCGGTCGCGACTACAAACTGTTCAGTCCGCTTGCCTGGACCAAAACGTTCGCTATCGCCTCGGCCCTGGTGGTGGCGATCACGCTGGTGCCCGCGTTGTGCCGGCTCATGTTGCGCAGTGCGAAGCGAAGCCGCTCTAGCAGCCTGGTGGCAACCGCCGCGTTAGCTGTGATCGCAGGGGTACTAGTCTACTTTGTCTGGGCGGACGACATCTTGGCGACGTACGGCCTCGCGCCTTGGGCCTCGACGACGATGGCCGTTCTGCTTAGCGGGATGGCCGGATGGCAAATGAGCAGGGAACGCATCCGACCGATCGACGAGAGCATTGTGAGTAGGTCGATCGTGCGCGCCTATGTGCCGACCCTACGGTTCTTCCTGGCCCACAAGGTGCTATTTTCCACGATTCCCATCGCGATATTGCTGCTTGGTTTGGGGGCCTACGTCGGACTGCCCACCGTGCTGAGGCCCGCCGAACGCGCTGCCGAGGTGCTGGGCGTGAAACCGAATGAGCTGCCTGGTTATGTCGATTTCAAACACCGCTTCTCCGGACTGGAGACCGACGACTGGATCGCCCTGGACGAAGGCAGTTGGTTCTACATGCCAACGCTCTACCCGGCGGCTAGCTTCAGCCAGGCCATGCAGGTGCTTCAAGCACAGGACCACCTGATCAAGCAAATTCCGGAAGTGAAAGATGTGCTCGGCAAGATTGGCCGCGTGGAATCGGCGCTCGATCCAGCGCCGGCGGCCATGATCGAAACCTACGTGATGCTGAAACCCGAAGCCGAATGGCGCGAGGGCATTGCGGCCAAGGACGTTTGGGATGAAATCAACGCGGTCGCCACCCTTCCCGGCGTGACGCCTGCCAGCCCGCTGCAGCCCATCGAGGGGCGGGTCGTCATGCTGCAAAGTGGCATCAAGGCTCCCATGGCAATCCGCATCTATGGCGACCGACTGGACGAACTGGCCACTGCGGCAATGGCCGTTGCCGAGCATTTGAAGCAATCGCCCTACGTAAAAGCGAGCAGCGTGAATCCCGATATCGTCCTCGGAAAACCTTACGTCGAGTTCACCGTCGACCGCGAGGCCGCCGCGCGCTATGGCATGACTGTCGAAATGGTCAACGGTGTCGTCGAAACAGCATTAGGCGGAATGAACCTGATCAAAACCGTCGAAGGTCGCGAGCGTTACCCGGTACGCCTGCGTTACCGCCGCGACCTCCGTGAACGCATTGACGAACTGGCCCACCTGCCGGTGGTGACCCACGCGGGCGCGGTGGTACCGCTCGAGGAGTTGGCAAAACTGGAAACCACCTGGGGTCCCGGGGCGATCAATAGCGAGAATGCCCGTCTGGTGGCGCATGTCGCATTTGCCAGCAGCGGAATCGCGGGTGCCTTGGAGTCGGTGGAGGCCATCGAACAAGCGCTGCACAATGCACAAGAACTACCCGTGGGCGACTCTAATCGCCTGGAACTGCCGGCCGGCTATTCGCTGGAGGCCGTAGGTAGCTTCCGCAATCAAATCGAAGCCAACAGGCGGCTCGTCTGGCTTGTGCCACTGGTGGTGCTGATCAATCTGTTGATCATCTATCTGCAGTTTCGGCACTGGCCGATTACGTTTGCGGTGTTTGCAGGCATTCCGGTGGCCTTCGCCGGCGGCATGATCCTGCTGGCCATCTACGGCACCGAGATGAACACGGCCGTATGGGTGGGCTTCATCGCACTGTTTGGCATTGCCGTTGACGATGGCGTGGTGATCGCCACGTACCTCGACCAGGTGTTTGGCCGCCTCAAACTCACCAGCGTGGAGGATATCCGCGCGGCGACCATCGAAGCCGGGATGCGGCGGATTCGCCCTTGCCTGATGACCACGGCCACCACGGTGCTCGCCTTGTTGCCGGTGCTGTTTTCCACAGGGCGTGGAGCCGATGTGGCACGAGCCATGGCGATTCCCGTCTTCGGTGGCATGTTGGTGGAACTGGTCACCCTGTTCGTCGTGCCGGTGATGTTCTGTGGATACAAGGAGCTCAAGATGCGAATGGGCATGGCAGATCGGCACTGGGAAGGTGTCGAGGCAGCCCGCTCGCTGGATCAACTAGTGCCGAGCGTTTGAGGATGGATGCTCGGGTTTTTCTGTGTGAAAGAGAAAGGACGGTATCATGATCATGCGACTAGCAGTGGCCACCGCGTTGGTGACTTTGGGCATTACGACCAACGCATCAGCCCAGCAGCCAACAATGCAACAGCATTCGTCAACTCCGGCGGACCCCGCCAAGCATGCGATGGCCGAACACGCTGCGTCGCCCGAGCAAGGGCCACACGGTGGGACCCTCACCGCCGCGGGCGATATGAAGATCGAAACCGCCGTGGAACCAGGAGGCATTCGACTGTATGCCTTCGACTCGGCAGGCCAACCACTCGATTTGCGAAACGCGCGGGGCGTAGCGTCGCTGCAGCTAAAGGGCGCTGCCAAACGCTACCGTTACGACCTGTACCCCGAAGTGCGGAAGGACCAATCGGCAGAGTCGCTCGCCGTATCGGTCGATCTAAGCCGCATCACTGGTCAAGCGGGTGAGCTAACATTCCAGCTCGTTGGACTCACCGGCGATCGTCGTCGGCCTACGACCTTCAGCACCGAGTTCGTTGGGCCACTGACCGAAGCCCAGCAAACGGCCGCCGCTATTGCCAAGCAAAAGGTCTGCCCCGTCAGTGGTCAGCCGCTGGGCTCGATGGGCGATCCGATTGCTGTTACCCAGGGCGATCAAACGCTCTACGTATGCTGCGCCGGTTGCGTGCAGAAGGCCAAGGCCAATTTTGCCACCTACTTGAAGAAGCTCGAACCCCAGATCGTAGCCGCCCCAGCCACCGCGGCCGACAACGAGGCGATCAAATTGCAGAAGACATGCCCCGTAGCGAACCAGCCACTCGGTTCGATGGGCACCCCCATCAAGGTGACCGGGCTCGAACGGGATGTTTATCTGTGCTGCCAGGGCTGTGTGAACTCGCTGAAGAGTGCCCCGGATAAGTACCTGGCGAAGCTGCCGCCGCTACCAGTGGCAAAGCCCACCGTGGTTAAGGCCACCGCGGCCGACGCCACCTACGTGGCCGCCCAGAAGCTCTGCCCAGTGATGGACGAGTCCCTCGACGCGATGGGCGGTCCCTATAAAACCGTGGTAGAAGGCCAAGTTGTCTACCTGTGTTGCCCTGGTTGCGCCAAGATGCTCGCGGCCGACCCCGACAAGTACCTGGCGAAGCTCAAAGAACAAGGAGTCACTCCGCCCGTGGCTGAGTAGTCTCTTTTGAGCCTCGCAACGCGGGGCGGAGTCGGCCCATCGGTCGCTCTGCCCCGCTTATCTTTGCGCCGACAGTTGCAGCGGCACACTACACGTTGATGGTCACCTCCACGTACAGGTCGTCGTCGACCACCGAGTCGGTGTAGAGCTGGCGTTCGTCGTCTGTCATCTCCTCCTGATACTCTTCGATCTTGTCAACTACAGGAATGGTCAGATCGAGATCGAAGAACAGGTCGTCCGTGTTCTGGATGATCGTTCTACCCTTGGTCCGCTCCAGCAGTTCCTTCAAGATCGCCCTGTTTGGCATCGTCGAAGTCCACCCCGAGCTGATCACCTCATAATTGAGCGTCGCCATGGCTACCAGATTGGGATCGTTCATCATTTCCAGACCAATACTACGAGCTGTGCCGTTGTGACTGAGATGATGAGCCACTTTGTAGAATACCACCCGGTTGAGAATCTCCTCGGTGGTCAGTTCCGACCCCGGCTCGGTTCTACTCCAGTCGATCGTGTGCCAACTCTCCCAACTGCCGAACTCGGCATCGCCCGGGAATAGCAGGATCTTTCCACTCTCTTCGAATTCGATCGCCAGCACCAGACTGAGGTTATTGGTCAGGCTGTTCATTCGCAGCGCCAAACTTGCGGAGCTCTGCAACCACTCCGCATCGATCCTCCTCCACGCTTCGTCCTCCTTCTCATAGGGTGACTTTTTGAGAACCGACCTGGGGGCGAAGCTCGACGGAGAAAAGGGCGACAAGGCGGCGTCGCTCGCCACGTCGCCTGAGAAGTTGATGGTGCGGGTAAACAAGTCGCTGTCTTGCAAGCGACGTCGCAGCTCGTTGAGCGAGAACTCATCCGGATCGAGCTTCTTGTTGTGACGGTAGGCTTCGTCCCCCTCGCCACTTTCTTTGTCCACCTGCTCGTAGGTCTGTAGTGGGCCAAGCACATAAATGCGGACGCCGTCGAGCCCCTGAATGTCGTAGAGAATGTCGCCCGGCTTCAGGTAGCTGTTCTCGTGGTCGCGAGCCAGTTCTTGCTTGGCGATCCGCATTCCTGCGAGCGGCCCTTTGTAGTTTTCAGGCTCCTCGTTGGCGTGCAGGGCGGCAAAACCTCGCACGGCGTCGGCGAAGTTCTGATAGAAGGCGAGCAACTCGTCGGCCGCCTGCGTTCCGTCGAGCTGCTTGGCGAATCGGTCCGACCGCACCTCGCTCTCCAGTTGCTCGGCGGCCCGCGCCAGGGCCATCTTCTTCTGCCCATACTCAGTTTTCCACTCCTTCACCTTCGCCTTGCCATCGTCTTCGGTCCACCCCATCCACATTTCACCTACGGACAAGCCTTCGACAAGCAGATCTTCGCATCGCTGAAAGCCGAGCACGTGATCCTGGTGCTCGTGCGTGACAACCAGCGCGTCCACGTGACCATCGAGGTCGCGAATCAACTCCTTGACAAACTTGCTCAGACGATCCTGCGACCCGTGAATGCAGCCGCAGTCGATCAGCATCGAGTATGTCGCTTCGGTACCGTGAAGGAACTTCAGCGAAATGCAGTCGCCGGTTCCCATTTTGTACATGCGAATCTTGACGGAGGTGATTGGTTTCTTGGAGTCTTCAGGCATAGCTGCCGCCAAAAGATTAGTGGTTGTGGAGAAGGGAGAACATATGGCCAAACCGATTGTTGCAACCGATACCGAAGTACTGGGCAAACTCCGAAATCGACTCCGGCAACTCGTGCTTCTGAAAATGGTGCTGCTTCATGATCCGTGAACTTGGCTGACGGATCTTTCTGCTATCGGACGGCAGCGGTTCGAACAGAGGCTTCGAGATGGCGTACTTGAGCCGCATATCTTCGGCATCCAGATCAAATATCAGCGTTGAACCTCCCTGAACCTCGATGCCCCCCTGCGGCTTGACTTCCGAACGAGGATCGTAATAGCGAACAAACTTACCATCGCGGATCACGACACCCATGCGTTGAATCAGGCTGAATACGATCTGGTTGACGTGTTTGCCATCTGGTCCGGCTCGCGACACCACCCGCAGATTTTGCACTTCGAACGAGGGGTTGCTACGAGCGGACGCCGTCGTCATGTCGAACTTGCTCCAGTTGAACGCCAGTCCGGTCAACTTCTCGAATTCGTAGGTAGCCTGAAATTTCTCCGACAACCTCTTGTGCAGGCCCACAATATGAGCGCTGCCCCTAATGTACATCCGGGTGAGGTTGAAGATCTTCTCTCGTTCGGTCTCGTAGAGCAGCCGTTCGCGAAACTGCTTCAGGAAGTCGAGGAGAATGCCGATGTTTCGATTGGTGGCTTCGGAGAAGTGGGAAGGAGAGGAATGTCGCAGACTCTCTTCACTCAAGCTCTTCAGACCGCTGGGATAGATGCCACGGCGTCGGAACGCCTCGATGAAGGCCAGGCGATAATGATATTTGTCGTCGTCGGCCAGGTCGGCGTCGGCCGTGATGATGGCCCGCAAGAAATCGCCAAACGTGATGTCGATCGGCGGGCAGTAGTCGATCGCTCGAATGCACATCATCAGCACATGTTGAGCCGACTTCGAGGCTTCGCCCGCCAGACGATTGACCAGATCGGGGTGCAGTTCGCCCTCGGGCACGATGCCGGTGCCCGAAGTGGCGATTCGCAGCAGATCTTTGATGCGGCGCTTGTAGATTGTCAGAAAGGCTTCGAACACGGCAGCGACCAGGATGCTGCCACGATGATGAGGTTCTATGACCTCCTGGTATTCGGACGGATCGGGCTTCTTCGGCGACCACTTTCCCTGTTCGTCGTACTGGCCGATCGCGCTACGTAAGCTTCCGTAGCGACCAATCGCCACGCCGAACTGCTGTGCCAGTTGACCGAGCAAGTTTTGGTCGTCCAGATTGCCGCGGGTCTGGCTGATCTGGTGCTTGAGCACTTCGGGAAACGTAAAGTGCTGGAACAGAGCAATGATATCGGCGAACGCTTCGTGGAAGGCGAGCACGTCGGGGTTGGTCGGCTGGATGTACTCGCGATGCAAGCCGTCGAGAATTGCGTGGGTGGTTTCATGGGCGATAATGTCGTGACTCAGGCAGGTAAACACCAGGGATCCCGGCATCTGCAGAGTCACGTTGTGGGGCGATGCGGAAAAATAGCCGAACAGGATCGACTTCTTCTCCGGGCTGTAGTAAGCGTTAGCGTCGCGGAAGGCATGAGGATACATGCGCAATCTGGGTACATACTGCTCGTACTGATCTCCGCCCTGCAACAGACGCGTCGACCAGAACAATTGGCGTCCGAGTGCCTTTTCGAAATTCGTAATAGTCAGCATCGCGGCGGCGTAAACCATCTGCTGATGAAACTGCGGATTGCTTTCGCTGGGATCCAGACCATTGTTCACCAATTCGAACTGGCCATTCAGATCCACCGGCTGATAGAGTTGCTTGGTGGTAGGATCGTAGTCGACCACCTCCAGATACTCGCCAATGGGCCCCGGCTGCAGGTCCTCCCAGGGAATCGGATAGGTGATCGTGTTGATATCGACGGTGTCGATCAACAATGAGAGCGACGGGTCAAAAGCGTAGCCGTTCAGATTTCTGGTTCTTGGCTTCATGAGAGTTTTCGCCGCCGGGGACGTGTTGATTGATTGCCCAAGAGTTTGTCGAGCCGGTCGATGCGGGTTTCCCTCTGCTACAAAGCAGAGGCGGTTGCGATGTCAGATGCCTCGCTGGTACGGGAACGTAGCTGGATGCTCATGGATTTCGGTCGCCAGATTGGCACTCCGCACGGCGGCATCGCACACGGCGTAGCCCCAGTTGATGAGTAGTTCCTGCGTCGCCGAATCCAACTCGGCCAAACGTGTGTCCACGGCCGCAATGGAGGACGTCCGCCGTACCGGAGCGGTCAGCTTGTCCGGCACATGGTAGTCGTCGATGTTGGTTTCGATTCCCCAATACACACCCCACCGGCCGGAGGCCTGCAACATTTCGTCGCGCTGGTCCATCGACTTATCTCTGCCGCGGACGAACGAATCGATCAACTGCCGCCGGCGCAAGCGACTAACCTGCGACTGCAACAGATCGATCAAACGCCGCGAGTGACGGGCCCAATCGCTGGCAGGCTCGGGATCGAACGCCATGGTGCGGCCGCCATCGCTGACCAAGAGGGTATCGAAGCGTTTCCACACCGGTTCCAGGCCAAGGTTGTCGTATACACCACCATCGGTCAGCACCACCTGCTCGTTGCAGGGCGACTCGAACTGCTCGCCCTCCGTACCGGGACGAATGTCGTAGGGCTCCAGGTCGACCGTGATGGGCGATAGGAACGGCGGAAAGGCGGACGAGGCGGCCACCACGGTGCCCATGTCCAAGTCGGGTGCATCGTACAGTCCGATGCGGTAGTCTCCCATGTACGGCCTCGAAAACCTCCACAGCGAACCCGTCTGCACGCTGGTGGCCGTGAGAATGAATCGCGTATCTCCCGCGGGCAAGTCTTGCAGTGTTCGATCCTGGAACAAGTACTTGCGATAGTAGGCCGCCACCTCATCGCCAATGGTGCGTAGCGGATTCAGCATGCCCCAGCCGACCGCACTGACGTCGATGGTCTCGCCGGCCAGTTCACGAATGGGAGCAACGACGTGAGCCACAAAGCGAGAAGTATCCGACGATTCTCGCTCGATGCGATCCCAATTCAGCGCCAGCACGCCCGCCGTAATCGAGCCGCCCGACACGCTGGCCACTCGTTTTACCGCGGCGAGCAATTGGAGTTCCTTCAGCCGCCACAGGGCTCCCACGTGAAACAACATCGCCCGATAGCCGCCGCCGGAGAGAGCCAGGGCGATTCCCCTCTCGACCTGACTCTCCCCGAGTTCGACGTTTCCATCCCGAATCACCGGGCTCTCCACCGGCGAGTCGAGATCGGCCGCAATTGCATCATCGCGTTCGGTCATCCATCACCCCTCAGCAGATAACGTGGGAATCCCTCCTGCAGAGTTGGGGAGAATCCCCACTCCGTATTATCGAGTCACACTCTGAAGCTGAATTGCTTGAACAAGCGACGTAACGACGGCCACTATCGGCACCACGCACAACCGAAGCAGCCCCACTGCGCACCGCATACTGCAACGAATGCTGCAAATCGATCCCAAGAAGAGCTCGGACCAAGACTCCAGCATGGAGTGTTGATTGAAGAGCCCCCCTCCTCAAAGTTCAGTATAGGCCGCCGAGCAACTGCGCGAAGCATCTGGAAGGCAAGTTCAGCAGAATTTCTCTGAACACACTAGCGATTCATCCACTGCTTGCAACGATGCCGGCACCTCTCGCCTGCGTTCCGCGCTCTAGTGGGCCTGGCGCAGCAAGATTTGCAACCGCAATAGCTTAGAGTTTCACATGAGACGCACACCCCCACGACAGTGGGGTAAACACATCGCATTGGACGGTCTAGACCGAATACCTCAGACTTGAGGACATAGGCGATTCATCCCACAGCCAGCCAAAGGCAAATACTCCGAACGATGCGTCGCCCCGACGCCGCGGGAATCGGTTCGGTCACCGTGACGACGCTCACACGAGCGTTCGTCTCGTCCTGCCACGCCACGCTAGGTTAGCCCAGGCTTGTCGCCAGAGGGTGCGCCGCTGTTCTTTGTAGCTCGCGCAAGGTAGGTCGCGGCAACGGTCGTGACTGGGCGTAGTCATCACTCGAAGCATACGGGAACCACGAGGTGGCATCCGCCAGACGGGCGTCGCCTTTCAGTCATTCCCTCATCCCGACACCAAGAATCCGTCAACCAGGGGCTTACTTCTCACTTCAGACCGCGGTGCATCGGGGGCGGGAATGGCTTTCTCCTAGCAAGACAATATATACTGTCACCGCTGCTTCCGTTCGCTCGTTACGCTTCGCCCACACTATGTACTTCGATTTACAAGTCAACGGCTACGCTGGTGTGGACTTCAATGCAGACGCTTTGTCTGTCGAAGATGCGCGCACAGTGTGCCGCGAACTGGCGGATCATCAAGTGGCCGGCATCTTGGCCACCGTGATCACAGCCGAATTGGACCAAATGGGCGCGCGATTGGCCAACATTGCTCGCGCTTGTGAGCAGGACGAACTGGTCGCCAAGATGATTCGCGGCATCCACATCGAAGGCCCGTTCATCAATCCCGAGACCGGCTACGTTGGTGCCCACCCTCAGGATGCCGTTCGCGGGGCCGATGTCGACTCGATGCATCGACTTCTGGATGCAGCAGCGGGACTCACCCGGATTGTCACCTTGGCGCCGGAGTGCGACCCTGGCGGTAAAGTAACCAAGTTGCTAGCCGATAGCGGCATCACCGTTTCGGCCGGCCATTGCAATCCGAGCAAGGACGAACTGGCCGCCAGCATCGACGCCGGACTCTCGATGTTCACGCATCTGGGAAATGGCTGCCCACTTCTGATGCATCGTCATGACAATATCATCCAGCGGGCGCTCAGCTTCTCGGAGAAGCTGGCCATCGGGTTCATTGCCGACGGAGTCCACGTGCCGTTCAATGCGCTGCGAAACTATCTGGCCCGCACCGGGCTGGAGCGTGCCTTTATTGTCACCGATGCGATCGCCGCTGCCGGTCGCGGGCCTGGCGTATTTCAGTTGGGCTCGCAGCAAGTGGTGGTCGACGAGCATCTGGCTACGTGGTCGGCAGATCGACAGAACCTGGTCGGTTCGGCCTCCACCATGCCCGCGGTGGCAAACCACCTGCGCGACGAGCTCGGACTTTCCGACTCCGAGATTCGAAAGTTGACGTTCGAGAATCCCCAGAGGGCCATCGGGCTCGAACTAACCTAGCCGCGCGGTCACCTTACAAACATTGAATTCACCAGACCGGAGTCATTCCCCTATGCAAGTAAGCATCTCTCCCGACGCCAGTACCATGTCCGCCGCGGCCGCGGATCACGGCGCCCAGCTCATTCGGCAAGCCATCGCACAACGTGGTCAAGCCAACATTGTGGTGGCCACAGGAGCTTCGCAACTTCAGATGCTCGGCAACCTGGTCGAATGGGTCGACATCGACTGGCAGAGCGTCACCGGCTTTCACCTCGACGAGTACATCGACCTTCCCTTTCGCCACCGGGGATCGTTTCGAGGCTACCTGTGGTCGAACTTCGTCAGCAAATTGCCGGTGCCGCTACGTGCGTTTCACTACCTCGATGGCGAAGCAGACGCGGAGCACGAGTGCCGACGCGTGGGCGACATCCTCCAGCAACATCCAATCGACGTCGCATTCGTGGGCATCGGCGAGAACGGGCACCTGGCATTCAACGACCCGCCGGCCGACTTCGAGACCGAGCAGCCTTACCTGTGTGTTGCCCTGGATGAAGCATGCCGGCAGCAACAGACCGGCGAGGGGTGGTTCGCCACGCTCGACGACGTGCCAACGCACGCCATTACGATGAGCATCCAGCAGATACTCAAGAGCCATCACATCGTGTGCACGGTGCCGGATGAGCGGAAGTCTCAAGCGGTCCGCAATGCGGTGGAAGGCCCCGTCACTCCGGTTGTGCCGGCGTCGATTCTCCAGCAACACGCCGCCACCATACTGTTTCTGGACACTCCGGCGGCCTCCCTCCTTGAAAACGACTACTAACAGACAGGCACATAGGCACTCATCATGTTTAATCGCACTATTTTGAGCGTGATCAGCGGACTGATTGTCTCGTTACTGCTGGCATCGGCTTCGCTGGCCAAACCCATTCGGGTGGGCATTGTCGGTTGCGATACATCACACGCGGTGGCGTTCGCCAAGTTGATCAACAGCTCGAGCGCCACGGGCGCACTGGCCGACATTACCGTGGTAGCCGCCTACCCTGGGGGCAGCGACGACATCGCCTCGAGCCGAGATCGCGTGGCAGGATTCACCAAACAACTCGGCGACATGGGCATTGAAATTGTCGAGCACATCGCAGACCTGGATTCGCAGTGCGACGCCTATCTGCTACATAGCGTCGATGGGCGGGTGCATTTGGAGCAGTTTCGGAAGATCGCCCAGGGCAAGCCGGTGTTCATCGACAAGCCTTGTGCCGCGTCGCTGGCCGATGCCGTGGCAATCCACAAGATTGCCCAGCAAACGGGTACGCCCTGCTTCTCCAGTTCGGCCCTTCGCTTCTCGGCGCAGATGCAGCAACTGCAGGCCGACGATTCGCTGGGCACGCTGCAGGGCGCCACAACCACTTCGCCCTACAAGACCGACCCCACGCACCCTGCCCTATTCTGGTACGGCATTCATGGCGTCGAATCGCTGTACGCCCTGCTCGGCACCGGCTGCCAGCGGGTGGTGTGCCTGGAAACCGACAACGAGTGCGTAGCGATGGGAACCTGGGAAAACGGCCGGTGTGGCGTGTTTCGCGGACTGAAGCATGGCCCCGGCGGAAGCAAACCGTATTCGGCGACCGTCTATGGCAGCCAGAATATCCGTACGCTGGTTGGCTTCGATGGCTACGCGCCACTGGTGGAGGAGATTGGCGAGTTTTTCGTGTCGCGCAAGCCGCCCGTCTCGATGGAAGAAACGTTGGAGCTGCTGGCCTTTATGGAAGCTGCCGAGCAGAGTATGCAGCAAGGTGGACAACCGGTAGACGTGCAGCAACTGCTCGAGAACGCCGTGGCCAGCGACGCTCCTTCAACGCCGTAGGCGCTGCGCGTCCATTTCCTTAAATCTACTTAGCATGGCAGCCTTATAATGAGTGCTTGGCAAGGAGTGAAAGGTGTCGGCCGTGCTATCGGACCGGCCATCATCGTGGCGTCCATCGTACTCGGCCCCGGCAGCGTGCTGACGAGTTCGAAGGTGGGCTGCCAGTTCGGCTACAGCATGTTGTGGGTACTGGCGACCGCAGTACTGTTGATGATGGGCATGACCGCGCTGGGCGCCTTTTTGGGGGCAACGACCACGCGCACTCCCTGCCAGTACCTGGCCGACACCCTAGGACGCCCAGCGGCGGTGGTGATTGGAGTGCTGGTGTTTTTGATTGTCGCGTGCTTTCAGGCGGGCAACAACGCGGCGGTGATTGCATCGATCGATGGACTCGCCCCGGCGCGGGCGAGTGATGCTCAACCAGCAGATGCGTCGGAAGACAATGCGGAGACTTCCGAATCGACCGAAGAATCCGCGCCAGCTTCCCATACCACCAAGTTGATTTCGCTGCTGGTCCTTAACGCCATCGCAATCGTCACCGTGCTGGGCGTGCGACGACTCTACCGCCCGTTGGAACTGCTGATGATGGGCCTGGTGTTGATGATGCTTATCGGGTTCGGCGCGAACTTGCTGCTGGTCCGCCCGTCGGTGGTCGAAGTTTTCCAAGGCCTCGTTCCCAGCTTGCCGGAAGGTGGCGATTCGGCGCCGCAAGCACTATGGCCGTTGCTGGGGCTCGTGGCGACCACGTTTTCCGTGGCGGCGGCGTTCTATCAGTGTTACCTGGTCCGCGACAAAGGTTGGAGCGTGGCCGAAGCACGCAAGGGGCTCGGCGACTCCATCGTTGGCATCGCCCTCTTGGGAATCATCTCAGCCACCATCATGATCACCAGCGCCGCCGCCCTGCATGGCAACGTGGCGCCAGAGCAGCTTAACTCCACCGCTGAAATCGCGCGTCAACTCGAACCGTTGTTCGGCCCCTTTGCGTCGATACTTTTCTCTTGTGGCATCTTCGCCGCGGCGTTTAGCGGCTTCCTGGGGAACGCGTTGTTGGGAGGAACCGTGCTGTCCGATGGTCTCGGATGGGGAAGCTCGGTGAACGACGTTTGGGCCAAGCGGCTCACGGTGCTCGCCCTGGTGGTGGGCATGGCAATCGCGTGCTACTCGACGCTCGCCGGCAAGAACTCGGTGAACTTCATTGTGTTTGCCCAGGCGCTCACTGTGATTGGCCTTCCTCCGCTGGCCGCCCTGATGGTGTGGCTGGGGCTCTCTGGCAGTAAGCAGCAGCGCCCCGTGCCCATCGTGCTGCTGGTCGTTGGAGCCATTGGGCTATGTGTCACGTTGGTGCTGGCCGCCCGCACGCTCATCAACCTCTTGTAGCCAAGCATCGAGCGGCCTCAGGCTATTGATGCTCGCCCACCGCATCGATCAGCGCCTGCACCGAGCCCTTGTCCTTGTACGTGTAGTAGTAGCCGATTGGCAGCACCGCTTTGAACTCTTCGGGCGTCTGCTGGGCAATCTGCCGCGGATCGGCCGCAAAGTCGACCTCCACCCGCTGCTGAACCTGCTGCAGGTCCGCGGGCCACTCGTAGATCGACGAACGGGGCGGCGTGATCTTCTCCAGATCGGCCCATGAGCCGGGCCACGCGCCGTCGTGCGTTTCGACGTGCTGCTTAATCAGATCGACTACCAGAAGCGTCGCCTGCAAGGTCTCCTTGCCATGCCTTGCGGCCACGATACCTTGGTAGATAGCGATCGCGCTGAGAATAACCACCGCCACAATCGCCACATAGCCGATTCGCAAAATCCAACGTGTCACAAGTATCACCTGGCCGAAAACGGTACCCTATTTCTGTACGACTAGCGACGCATCATCTTTACTGCGTCGCGGACAACACGACAAATCGGCCGACGTACAGCAACAGGATGGCAGCACTAAAGTACAGCACCGTTTGCCGCTGTCGTCGGCGGAACTCGGGACTTCGCTCGCCTGTGGCAAAGGCCAGCGAGATGCTGCTCCTGAACGTGTCCTTCTCCAGACTCTCTGCCGGAGGATCGAGACGCCGTAGCGCCCGGAACGAGTAGATCCCCGCAATAAACAGCACGGTCCCTAGGAACGTAAGAACAAGGCTCAGAAGTTTTTGCTCAATCATCACGACGAAGCCGGCAGCGGCGCGAAATGGTCGGATTCTGCAACTCGCATTCTGCAAAAGTATAGTCGCTACTCCAACAAGTCCCAACCAGACCGCGGTAGCTTGTTCTCTTCCCCCGCATGGCGGATAATCGCCTCGGCGGAAAGAAACCTGGAGAAATCGACCATGCAATCTCGAACTAGAAGCTTTCGTGGGGCGACGCCGTCGCTCGGTACACGTGTCTACATTGCGGCGACGGCCACCGTGCTGGGCGACGTCGTGCTAGGCAACGACGTTTCGGTGTGGCCCGGGGCTTCCGTCCGCGGCGATATGCACTCGATTCGCGTGGGCAATCGCTCCAATGTGCAGGACAACGTCGTACTGCACATCACGCACCCCAGCGACTTCAACCCGGGCGGCTTTCCCCTGGAAATTGGCGAAGACGTGGTCATCGGCCACAGCGCCGTGGTGCATGGCTGCAAGGTGGGCAACCGCGTGCTCATTGGCATTGGCGCCATTGTGAACGATGGTGCCGTGATCGACGACGAGGTGATGGTCGGCGCCGGCTGCGTCGTGCCGCCCGGCAAGCATTTGGAGACCGGCTTCGTATATGTCGGCAATCCGTGTCGCCAACTCCGCCCCATCACCGAGCAGGAACGCAAGTTCTTCACTTACTCGCCCGCCCACTACGTGGAGCTGAAGAACGAGTACCTCGCGCACGAGGGCTTCGAGTAGCGGAGGAGGTCCGCAAGCAAGCCTGGGCGAATTCGCACCTCGCACCGCACAATCTTTCCTCGTTGGCTCGCAATTTGGCCAGCGTGGCCCATCCCTGCGCCGCCGTCTGTGTTTATAATGGAGGCTTCGGAACAGACGTTGACGGAGGCTCATGATGTCCATCAGACCCTACGGGTCGTGCGTAGTACTTGCCATTCTCGCCACTTGCGCCGGCACGCTCGATTGCCGGGCCGATTTGCCGCTGCAGCCGTACGTGTCGTATTGGAAACCTAACTCGGATCCGAATCCGCTGCTGGGCTACGACTACCACACCGACCCCGATGCGCAGTTCAACAAGGGGAGCGTACCGCTTGCCAGCCGGTTCTTGAATCCTGCCCTGCAGGCCAATCCCCACGCGCGGCCGAACGAAGCGCGAATCATGTCGCTGGCTGCTTTTCATGCCACGTCGAACAACCCCTCGCAGGGCAGCGACAGCCACCGCTACTACGCCTTTAGCCACTGGCAATACGTCGACGCCCTGGTGTTCTGGGGTGGCTCGGCGGGCGAAGGAAACATCCTGGCGCCCAACGGGCCGATCATCGACGCCGCGCATCGAAACGGGGTGCCCGTTTATGGCACCATCTTCCTGCCTCCCAACGTCTACGGCGGCGACATCGGGCGACTGGAAGACCTGGTCTACGAACGGCGTGCCGGCCGTTTTCCCGTGGCCGACCAACTGATCGAAGTTGCCGAGCGCAATGGCTTCGACGGCTGGTTCTTTAACCAGGAAACCCACGGCGCCGACCCCGAACTGGCATCGCAGACCCGAGAGTTCATGAAGTACATCCAGAATAACAGCGACCTGGACGTCGTGTGGTACGATTCGATGCTCGAGAACGGCAGCATCAGCTGGCAGGGCGAGCTGAACCAAAGCAACAATTCCTACTACGAAGGCTCGTCGACCGACGACCGGGCCGCGGACAGCATGTTCCTCGACTTTCGCTGGAACGCCTCGAAGCTGAACAACTCGGGCAACTACGCCGAACAACTGGGCCGCGACAAGTACGAGATCTACGCCGGCGTGGACGTGGAAGGTTCGGGCTGGAATCAGAATCGCGTGTCGCTGGACGACGCCTTTCCCGAAGGACAGCCGCACCGCTCGTCGCTAGGGTTCTACCGTCCGGAGTGGACACTCAACTCCACCAGCACCATCGAAGGCTTCTACGAGCGTGATAGCCAGTTCTGGGTGGGAGCCAACGGCGACCCCAGCGACACTTCCGGCAGTGTTGGCTCGCGCAACTGGAAGGGAATGGCTCACTACGTGCCGGCCAAGTCGCCGATCTCCGGCGATGCGTTCGTCACCAACTTCAACATGGGACAAGGCTTCAACTATTGGGTCGATGGCGAGCTCTCCCGCAGTGGTGAGTGGAACAACCTGGGTCTGCAGGACGTGGTTCCCACCTGGCGATGGCTGCTCGATGCGTCATCCAACCCACTCACGCCCGAGATTGATTTCGACGACGCCTTCTACGGTGGCAGCAGCCTCCGCGTCAGCGGTAACCTCACCAGCCAGAACGACCTCCGGCTGTACGCCACGAGCCTGCGGGTGTCGTCCAGTTCCAACCTGCAGGTGGCCTTCAAAACGGCCGCACCAGCGACCGATTCCAACATGGAAGTGCTGGTCGCCTTCGCGGACGATCCCACTTCGTTCACCGCCTTGCCTGTCGGCACAAGCACGGGGGCCGATTGGGAGCTGGTCACGCTGCCGCTCTCGCAGTTCCGCGGCCGCACCATCGCGCAACTCGGACTGCGTTTCGATGGCAGCGACTCCAACTACGACATCAACATCGGCCGCCTGGGCGTGATCGAGGGCCAGGCGGATGCCCCCGTGGCGCCTACGAACCTCGTGCTGCTGGACTACGCGCAGGTCGACAGCACGCGGTACACCATGCGTCTCGAGTGGGAGCACTCGGCCGACTACGCCGGGGACGGAACGAACGAGGTGTACTACTACAACTTGTACAAGGTCACGCCCGGCGGCGTCCGCACCTTCCTGGGCGGGACACTGAACAACTCGTTCTTCGTCCGCGACCTGCCACGCTCCGCGCGGGAAGCCTCCACCACCATCGAGGTAGAAGCGGTGAGCAACGAGTTCGGCGTGTCCGATGTCTCGTCCTTCACACTCAACTGGCGAAACCTGCCGACCGGTCTGGCAGGCGACTACAACAACGACGGCATCGTCGACCTGGCCGACTACACCGTGTGGCGCAACAACCTGGGCGGCCAGGCCAGCTCGCTATTCAACAACCCGTACGCCACGAACGTTGGCAGCCAGCAGTACACCATCTGGAAGGCCAACTACGGCGCGGTGGCCGCGTCGTCGAGCCAGAACGCCGTACCGGAGCCAAGCAACTTGGCGCTGGTGAGCTTGGCCATGCTGAGTACGATCGCATATCGTTGGCGCAAGCTTTCTGGTTGATGCCGGCAAGCGTGTCTGCCCGGCCACTGGGGTTCTTCCGCGTTGCGCTAGTATCTAAAGGGCGTAAAACATAGCATCAGCAGCATCCTCCAGTTTCGCTAAAGCGAGTACGCCCTGCGTGTCACCACGGTCGTAGGCCGACTGATAGGCGGCGATGAGTTCCGCTGGGGTTGTCGGGGCCGGCGGAGGATTGCTGCATCCACCCATGACCACGACAGACAGCAGCACGAGGATTCCTCGAAGCATCATCCAACCGAGTCCTGAAGACCCGTTCCTCGACCGATTGGTCATCTCAAACGGCAGCGCGGCTTCGGCGGCGATCCACCGAGGCGATGCAGGCGATGTACGCGAAGAAACTCAGCGGCCAGTAGGCCACCGCCACGGCCACAGCAAGGCACACAGCGCAGAGCCGGCTGCCGGTGCGCGGGCGGGCATCCACGTACACGTACAGGCACGTTGCCACCAGAAACGCCATCGCCAACGCAGCGAACGGCACGCGAAACATCACAGTGAGCCACTCGTAAAGGTCGGCCGGCGACATGGAAGTTCTTTCTGCGGTATTGGTGAATACAGGAGCAGTGCTCCACTGCTGCGATGAGTATACCAAATGGCGTGCCCTAGGGCCAAACAGCCCGCACCGCCCTGCCCTGGCGGCTACCGCCGTAGTATTGCTCCACTATCTCCTTCCCGAGCACTCGCTGATGCTCAGTGTCGGAATGCCGTCTTCGGTGTCGGAATAGATCAGATTCAAGCCGTCTTCCCACTTGGGGCCGAAGTGGAACTCGACATTGTCGTACTTGAGGATCTCTGGCCGCTGCGCTTTGCGAGAACACTTGGCCGTGTCGTTTGCGGCGCCGAATAGTCCCACAAGCTCGTCGCGCGACATACCGAGCCGCACCGGCCCGATCCAACCGGACTCTCTTAACTGCCGTAGCCAGTCGTTGAAGTTCATGGGGTGCTCAGTTCATGGGATGCACAGTTCACGGGGCGGGCGCGTTTTACTATCAACTCAAAACCGACGTCGCCGCCCGCTTGCGTGCAACCCTTGGTTCGGCCTCTGCTCAATTGGTGGTGGGCGTCACCCAGATCCGAACAGTTCCGTCCCTGCTGCCCGCCGCCAGGAATTTGCCGTCCGGGCTGAACGAGACCGCTTCGACCCGGTCGGGGCTCGTCAGCGCAGCGAGTTGCTTCCCTGTCTCCACGTCCCACAACCGCACGACCTTGTCGCCGCCGGCCGTTGCTAGTTGCATGCCGTGGGGACTGAACACAATTCCTTGGACTGCCATTTTGAGGCCCTTGACCGGCTCTGTATCCTTGCCGGTTTCCAACTCCCTGACTCGTACGGCCGCGCCGGTGTCCTCAATAACAATACCCGCCGGGGCTCCGCGACTGCCGGCCGTTACTGGAACTGCCACGTGCTTTCCGTCGGGACTGATCGCAACGTCGGCGGCCGACGCCCACTCGCCGTATTTCGTCTCGGGCTTGACCGAGAAGTGATGCAAGGGTTTGCGTGTTTCAGCATCCCATATCCATACTTCGCCCGCCTCTTGCAGCTCCCCGCCTGCCCCGCTGGTTCCTGCAACCAACAACTTGCCATCCCTGCTCCATGTCACAGAACTGGCGGCCGTCGAAAGCTGGTTTGACTGGTGGACGATTTCTCCGCTCTCGGTGTCCCAGACGATTACAATGCCGCCAGGCAACCCATGCCGTCCGCCCACCGCGGCGGTCGATCCTCCCGTGGCGAGCCGCTTCCCATCCGGGCTAAATGCCATTGCGAAGACGTCCGGCCGGAATGCGGACTTCTGCCCGCGATCGAGGATCGGGTCGATCCTGGCCAGTAGCCTGTTGTCGGGTAATGTGCGGATCGTGATCTCCCCCCAATAGTTGACGGCCACGAGCTTCAGATCGGTGGTAAAGACGACGACCGGACTGCCATAGCCTGCGCGGGTGATCTCCGGCACGTCCGCTAGTTGTTTACCGGTTGCCGAATCCCAGACCCGAATCGACCTGTCGTCACTTGCAGTTGCCAACGACTTCCCATCGTCGGCCCAAGCCACAGTTAATACCCGCGACGTGTGTCCTTTGAGTACCACCGGTTCCTGCGAATAGGCTGCTTTCGCGAGAACATTTGCCATCGCTAAAACAACAGCCAGCGTCACCGTAATTAACGTTTTCATTTTCAGTCCTTCCGCACAGGGGGTTTTCAGTCGACTTCCAGGCTGAACATGGAGCATGAGCTGCAAGCAAAAGTGGCGCAGCCTTTGTGCATGCAAAGGGTGTGACGCTTTTGATTGTCAGCTCCGTGCATTTGTTAGGCGGCGCCTCGTTGACTGCGATGAAACGAGGTTCAATCACCTGTCAGCACCTCGTAGCGAAGCTATCGGTTCCACTGACTTAGCGCCCCGCTAGTCAGTATTTCTGCCCGCCAGCGATTCGACAATTTTGGCGATGCGCCGCTCACGCGTTTCAGCTTTCTTCGCCCCAAGAACCGACTCGACAGACTCGCGCTGATTCGTGTAGCTGAGCTCACGCCAGCAGTTCCAGAGTCCCGGCGTTATCTTGATTGCCTTGGCCAAATCTGGCGGCACTTCGACCGTTCTCTCATCGGAATCGGCTGTGATCCGCACCTTTACGCGTTCGCCACCTGAAACAGCCGCAGCCTCCCGATGACTCTTTCTAAGCGGTATGAATGTCTGCCCATTCATGCGTGCGATCGTGCTGCGAAAAGTGTAGCCGTTTACAGTGACCTTTACCGGTGCACGTACTTTTCCGAATTCTTCTTTTGGGTCGAAGGGCACTGGAATGGCACACATGCCGCCATCGCTCAGTATTGAGACTTCTATGGTCTTCGATTTCACGAGTATTTCTCCTGGCCGCCTAACGTCGCCCGTAACCGGGCACGAACGGAAGATGTTGATTTCAGTTGCCGCGTGATTGAGTGCTCCGGTTCACGGCTTTGTTAGCATGTGTCGTATTGAGGTTACCCCCAAAAGACGATGGGCAATTTATGTTCGAGGCTCTTGGCCGAAAATTCCCTGAGCGTTTCGAATCCAGCTGTAATCAGTTCGCGTGTGGATTCCGAAATGCTGGAGTCTTTGTCTGACGGGATGTGCGGTTCAATTGTACGAAGCTGATCGGCGAGCGCGTATGACGATCCGAAGCTGTGGTAGAACGTGAATTTGCCAAACGATTGAAACGGTTCAACAAATACGACGCGATCAAAGCGGCACGGCACGTAGTAGCCGCTGTGGCAACTGTGGTCGATGATATGGGAGAACCGGAAGTTTCGGGGCTCGCCATCCCATACCGTGGCCGGATGCTTGTAAAAATTATCTTCGGGTGGGTCGTCAAACGTGGGGAGATGATCTTGCAGGTCAAGCCATTTTGCGTATGCGCGTAACGCTTCAAAGCCCCACGATGCCTGTTGCGAATGCACCACGTCACCTTCGTCTTGCCACTCGATGGTCGTTTTCAGCTCCTTTTCGGCCTCCGCGACGATCTGTCGGACTTGCTGCTTGGCCTTTCGGCGGGCGAAGAGGCTCTTAATACGCTGGGGGCTGAAAATGCCTTGCGGTGTAATTACCTTTGATTGGCCACCAAGCAACTGCTGCACGGCTGATTCAACATCGCCCGCTTTGAATTGCCACATCGGCATTACATAGACGTCGAGCGACATGATGTTCCGTATTCTCGCAAGCGAACGGGTTGGCGGATGAGCTGCCAAGCATGGATGCTTGTCCTCGATCCACGCGGTGTGCTTGGTCAGTTCCATCCGCCTTGTTCGGCGCGCATCCATGCGGGCCAAATCCAGACGTTCTCCGCGCGGGAAAACGTCCGCCGAGGTAAGTGCGACTTGGGCCTCCAAGACCCAAGGTCGTAGTTGCGCGGCGGTGCGCCGCACCAGCAAGGTCAGCGGCTCATCCGCCAACCCGTTCAATGAGCATGGATGCTCGGTGAACGTTTGAGGTAACGGGGCGGGCCGAAGCAAACCACCTTGAACAACGAATTACTGTAAACGAAGGCGTTGAGTCTGAACAACCGGAAACCTGCCCGCTCCCGTTCACCGATTTGTTATCCCTTCAATATGGGGCTTCGATTGCTTCAAAGTCCATTGGGTTGAAGTCAAACAGTTCAGTTTCATTGACCAAGCCACTTGATTCTACAACCCCTGCAAACAACTTGCCACGAGATGCCCAAACAAGACGTTCGCGGTCGAGTTCGGCCCATTCCCAATCAGCGCAATCGACTTCGGTGCGGGATTCCGTGTGTACCAGTTGATGTTCGTCCCAATAGCATCCTTTGCCATCGGGTGAATCGATTTCAGCGTGTGCAATCTTGCGAAGACGCCAGCCACGATCGAGATCTTTTTCAAATACGTCTTTATCTTTCCATTTTGAGACGTTAACGCGTTCCATCAGTTGCCAACCATCGCGGAGTAGACGCGGGTAGTAGACGCCAAGGCATTCGCCACCATAGTATTCCGATGGTTCGAATCGTTTGTCGCGGCGCACTTCCTTTGTGTCACGTAGGACGGAGTGGCCATAACCGTCGTTGACCCAATAGTCGTTTTTGTTCGTCCATAAGCCACCGCCGTGCCAGCAGTCGCCTTTGGGAAAGATTGCTAACGCCTTCAAGTACGGAGCTCGTGAAATCGCGGTCCAAGAGCCCTTGGCCTCGGAATCCCATTTGCCGTTCATTGCAAAGTAGATGAGGTGCTTGCCGTCGGGCGAGAGGTCACTGCGTCTTTCATAGATTCGGCCCTTGAGCCATTGGCCAAGTTGGAATTCGTCGCGGCGGCGATTCCACAGGATGGTGGCAACGTGCTTGGACGGGCCGCGGCGGATCACGAGACCGAGCGGTGCATGACTTGCGAGTAGTACATGAAGTCGGGCTGGAAACTCGGCCATGGTTCTGAAGGGATAACGGTCAGCCGTAACCGAGCGGCGACGAAAGGTATTCCATTTCAAGACCGCCCGACTTCGCCGCTTCGGTTCACGGCATTGTTCTGCGGAATTCTACGGTTGATTCTACCATTCGAGGAATTCATCACCAGCATCCGAAGTAATCAGCGCGTTGAAATGGTGTGCAATCTGGGCAACTTTCTGACGCACGAGATTTGAAACGTCTTCCATGTCAGGATGGTAGCGCATCGACAGTTCACCGCGAGACAATGCGAGGAATGGTATCCGCGTTCCGTCGTTCAGAGCCATTTCGGATTGTCCGGGTGGAACCGACATTCGGATTACGCCGCCATCGGGAGCAGTCGCTTCGAACGGTTCCGTACGTAATGCAAGCGCCGAGTCAGATTCAATGAACGCAATCCAATCAGCGTCGGAGATGGAGTCACCGGTTTCGTTGTAATCGCGATCAATGGATTTCGTGACGATCAGCGATACGCTCATTTACTTATCCGCAGAACGGGTTGGCGGATGAGCTGCCAAGCATGGATGCTTGTCCTCGATCCACGTGGTGCGCTTGGTCAGTTCCATCCGCCTTGTTCGGCGCGCATCCATGCGGGCCAAATCCAGACGTTCTCCGCGCGGGAAAACGTCCGCCGAGGTAAGTGCGACTTGGGCCTCCAAGACCCCAGGTCGTAGTTGCGCGGCGGTGCGCCGCACCAGCAAGGTCAGCGGCTCATCCACCAACCCGTTCAACGAGCATGGATGCTCGCTGAACGTCTAAAATCACCCGGTCGCGACGAGAGATTCTCAATTGTCAAAACGCCCGACTTCGCGACTCGGGTGCATTTTTTTGTTATGTCGCGTTTGCGGCAGTGTGAACGTCGACCAACGCCAGACCGGAGTCCTGAAGTCGCGTTCCGTATTGGTCAAGATACTCATCGGGAGCCTCAAAAATAACCGTATCTGCAGGAAGCTCTGGGAACAGGAGTGCGTCGCCTTCAAATTCCATTGTTTCGGGATCGTCACCGGAATATCCCGCAGCGACCCTGTTGGATGAAATCCAGAAACATTCATCCCACTTTTTGCCGGTTTGAAGCTTCAAGTACGGTACGCCTATGTTTGAGAGCTTCCGTTCGAATGCCAAACCAAACAGTGCTTCGAGGCGCCGTTGAGCATCATGAATGTTCTCAACATTCTGAAGCACGCGTTCATTTTCAACGTCAAGTTCCATGAGTTGCAAGAAATCGGAGAATGAATCGGCAATTCTGCCTTGGCTGTTGCATTCAACGTCGATATACGAAACCGCCGGCTCCGCTGAGCCCTCGCGATAGTCCAAACAGTGATACCAATGCCCATCGCCGTCAAATGGGATGAGGCCATCTAGTGGGTAGTCAACGTATTCTTGATGATCGCGAAATGTGTCATCAGTGATCGAGGGATACGAAGGTCCAATTCCAGCAATCTGGTCACCAACCGAATCTGGGATCGAAAACCGAATCGGCCCACCATTCTGCACGCGGAGAATATCTAAGAAGAGCTGCGGAAGAGTGTGGCCCAATTGGGACTCTGTCTGCCGGATCAGTGCCTCAGTCAATGGAGTTTGGACGTACGGCAAGTAGGCTGGTCGCGTCCAAATCGTTTCTGGTGTTGGTTTGATGTTCATTCAAGCGACATAACGACTAAAATCACCGGGTTGCCGCCAGTGACGTTGACTTCAAATTCGACCCGGCCGGCAACTCCGGTGCATTTTTTTGTTCTGCCACGATAGACGCTATCAGTGGAAGCCAGGAAGGTTACCGCGAAACCAATCGACGATCCGGGCGATTCGACGCTCGTTGATCTGTTCGGCGACGGTGTCATTGTATAGTTCATTTGCCAATGCACAAAGTTTTCCAGGAACCGAATCGGTGGGCGGGGACCAAGTCTTTCCACTCATGTAGTCAAATGAGAAGTGATACGTGACGCCATCGAGCCCGATACGCGATGTTTCGGAATGCCGGGTGCCCAACAACGCGAATCGAAAAACAACATGCAATGTCGTGCCAATCGCATCGGAAAGTCCAGCCTGGTGTTTCGTCGCGGTAATCGTTTTCGTTTCTTGGATCGGCCAAATCGGTTGGTCCGCAGTGTTGGCGTACGACGTGTAGTGCCCGCTCCGCGAGCATTCGAGGCAAAGCATCCATTCCGATTCAAATGAGGGTAGGCATGTTATCGTCGCAACAGCTTTCGCTTTGCGATCAGTTTTTGGTTTCAAGGATGCCGCGACAGCATGCATGTACGCAGTGATGACCGGAGGTGAATCGAACGGGGAATCATTTGGTTCAAGGTGGTCCATCGATGCGGCGTCAACAGCATGATTGTGTGGCAGAACTTGTTATTCGACACCAAAAATGTGGATAAGTCCGGGCAGGACTGCTTATCCACAAAAAGTGTGAATAAGCTGTCCCTCGATTGTAGCAAAACCGCACGCCTTTTGTGCCCCCGAAACTCCCCGCGGGGGTCATCACGTACCGCAATCTAGTGGGCGTCTACGCCGCTGAGGATGTCACAACCTCTATCAGTTTCGGAAATTCCGAACGCGCATCGGGCAGCTCACCTCAGCATGTTTAGAGACGTCAAGAACTACCTCGGCCACATCGTCCGACGCTGTTTCCGTTCGAAGCACCCTGGCGATACTATTCTTCTGTTCGCGACCGTTCGTGCGAAATCGCGGGGCGTTGGCCTCGGGATACAAGGGATAGTTCCCTGCCAGCCAGCGGCTAGTCGCTTCGACTCTGCCCTCTCAACGAACTCCCACTTTCTCTCGCGCCGCTGTAGTTTTCTTACACGGGGTGGGGTAGTGTGAATGGGTTTCGCGATGGTGTTGAGCGGTGGCCGCTGGCGGCTACTGGCCCGTGAACGCATGCCTGAGATAGGACGGAGGCCCGCTCGATGGCGGAGCGATTGGCCACGAGTGGTGTTTTGGGCCAACGAGTTTTGGGCCAACTGGCTGAGTATTGGGCCAACTCGCGGTACATGCGGAGAACAACGCACGGGGTTTTGGGCCCATGCCACGCGGTACGCCTCAGAAAAACAAGGAGCTTTTGAAAGCGAGGGGGACAAAACTCCTGGGGTTTTGGGCCCATGGATGAGTTAGTCCAGTGTTGGCCCAAAACTCGAGTTGGCCCAAAACTCGATGGGATAAAGAGTGACCGGCTGGCAGCTTGGTGACGCCGCCCCGACGGCGTGCCGGTTTGCGGAGATAGGCTCCCAACGGAATGAACTCCGTTCTACACGAACAACTGACAACCGAGGCCTGTCTACTTACAATGACAGCAGCCAGAGACGACCGGATGGTCGCCGGCTCGGGTCCACTGGACCTGGGCGGGAGGAAAGTCCGGGCGCCACAGAGCGGGGTGGTGGATAACGTCCACCGGTCGCAAGACTAGGGAAAGTGCCACAGAAAAGATACCGCCTGGGGGGCTGTCGGCCGTCGGCTCTCGGCCGTCGCGCGAGAATCGAGGGATCTAAACACCCTCGTTCTGGCCGATAGCTGACAGCCAATAGCCGATAGCCCTTCAGGTAAGGGTGAAATGGTGCGGTAAGAGCGCACCGCGGGCGAGGTGACTCGCCTGGCAGGGTAAACCCCACCCGGCGCAAGGCCAAACAGAGGGCAGAGCCGGCTCGGCTCGTTACGACTCTCGGGTAGGCCGCTAGAGGTGTGAGGCAACTCACTCCGTAGAGGAATGGCCATCCGTGGCCACGGTTCTCCAAGCGGGAATCGCAGCCACGACAGAACCCGGCTTACAGGTCGTCTCTGGCTACTTTTTAATTGTTCAGTGGAGGGGCTTTCAGCGATCAGCTCTCAGCAGACAGCTTTGCGGGCTGACTGCTGATCGCTGACCGCTGATCGCACGCGACCGTTACCAGTTGGTCTTCAGTGGCGAAATGCCATTGGAGCTCGAGGTGAACGGGCTGTTATTGCTAGCACTCGAGGGAGTGTGCGTCGACTGGGGGGGAGTCGAGCTGATCGAGGGCTGCTGCACGGGCTGGGGAGCCGGAGCCGTGCGGCGGCGAGCCGGGGCCGACTTCTCGGCCGGAATCATGTCCTGCTCGACCACCTGCAGCAACTTCGAGATGCAGAGCTTGTTCATGCTGGTCCGCAGGTCGTGAGCCTCGGTACGCAGGTACTCGTGCATGCTCTTGGGCAGGCGAACGGTGATGACTCGGGTCGGCTCGCTGTCGGAGTCGTTGGTACCCTTCTTCTCACGCAGCTTGACCAGGATGTGCTGAATGGCGTCGTATTCGTCCGACTTCTCGAATTCGGTCAAATCCTCAAAGGTGGGGAAGGCCTTGCGGACAACCCCTTCGATGCCCAGCACCTCGCGGAAGAAGGTAACCCAATCGAGGTCACGTTCGGCGAGTTGGCGGGCGGTGGCGAGGACTTGTTGGTAGCGTTCCTGTTTTTCAGTGGTCACGGCACTTGTCTCCTTACGGTGTGCTTGGGAGCGATAGCGGTCACGGGCCCACGCAGGCCCGCCAGTTGTGGACATCTTCGTATGCTGTCAAGCCAATGCATGCATCCCGTTGCAATGCTTGCACTTACGACCACAGGCCGGCGGTGCCTATTCCGGTGCACGGCGTGCCCAATCGCTGGGCACGCCTGCGTGCACAAAAAGCGTGCAGCGGTTCTCTGTCCCATCAGCCGAGTGTCCAGTCCGGCAGGGGGCGTCGTAAGTATCAAGAAAATGCTATCAAAACAAGGTCAATCTGCGACTTGAGACTTTTTTGGACAGTTTCTGGGGCTTTCGCTCAAGGCAAACAAAAAGCCGACCGAGCCCCGCAGGACTCGGTCGGCTTTGGTGGTGTACAGGTGAAGTACGCCGTCTGCCGATTTGGCAGATACTCAGCTCAGCTCGTTTCAGCTCAACTCGTCGCGGACTTTCAACAGCAGGTCGCGAGTCAGGCGGATCCCTTCCTTCTCGCCGGGCTCGCCACCTTCCCACTCGATGCCGACATAGCCGTGGTAGTTCGCGTCGAGCACGATCTTCATCATCCGGCGGTAGTCGATCTCCGCTTCGTCGCCCTGCTTATTGAACTTGTGACTCTTGGCACTCACGGCCTTGGCGTACGGCATCAACTCCTCGACGCCCTGGTAGCGGTCGTAATCATAGAAGTTGCCGAAGTCGGGCAGCGTGCCGACATTGGGCCGGCCCACCTGCTTCATGACGGCCGCCAGCCACGCCCCGTCGGAGGACAGGCCACCGTGGTTCTCGACCAGGACATTGATGCCGTACTGATCGGCAAAGTCGCCCAACTGCGACAGGCCATCGGCGGCCCGGTCACGCTGCTCCTCGCGGGTACCCGCGGAAGCCGCATTCACGCGAATCGAGTGACAGCCGAGGAATTTGGCCGCCTCGACCCAGCGGAAGTGGTTCTCCACGGCCTTTCGGCGGGCCTTCTCCTTGGGATCGCCCAGGTTGCCTTCGCCGTCGCACATGATGAGCAGGCTGCGGACCTGGAGGTCGTCGCAGCGATTCTTCAGCTCGGCCAGGTATTCCTTATCCTTGGCCTTGTCCTTGAAGAACTGGTTGACGTACTCCACACCGTCGATGTCGAATTCCTTCTTGGCGACACCGGGGAAGTCGAGATTCGTCATCTCTCCACTATTAAGCGTGCGGTGCAGCGACCATTCGGCCAGCGACAGCCGGTACAGAGGCTCCTTCTTGTCCTTTTTGTCTTTCTTGGTGTCCTCGGCCCAAGCCAGATGGCCAAGCCCAAGGCTGCCCGTCACAAGACCGGCGGAGGCCAGGGCCGCGGATTTCAGCATGTCGCGGCGGGATACGGAGGTAGGCATATCAATGCACTCCAATGAGGGTGAAAAAACGGAAGTGCGGCAGTGAGCCCTGATTGTGACTGGCCCCCAAGCGGGATGCAACAGGACCGGCCACGGCAGAAATCGGCCCACCAAGCCCCTGAGCCCATTGACCCGTCCGCTGGTGCTGCCGAGAATCGGCGGTTCGAGGTGGGGTTAGTAGGTGAGTCAGTGAGTAGGTGCCATGGATTCACCTACTCACTTACCTACCTATTCACCGGCCCCGAGCTGGCCCCCGCTATCATCAATCAACCAAGAAACACCCCCCTCCCCCAAAGGACCCCTTATCATGAGTGGCAGCGCCATCACCATGCAGGACGGCCAGCTGAACGTCCCTGCCGAACCGATCATTCCGTTCATCGAGGGCGATGGCACTGGGCCGGACATCTGGGCTGCCAGCGTGCGGGTGTTCGACGCGGCCGTGGAGAAGGCCTACGGCAGTGAGCGGAAAATCGCCTGGAAGGAAGTACTGGCTGGCGAGAAATCGTTCAACGCCAATGGCAACTGGCTGCCCGACGAGACGCTCGACGCATTCCGCACCTACCTGGTTGGTATCAAAGGTCCGCTCACCACGCCGGTTGGCGGCGGCATCCGTTCGCTGAACGTCGCGCTGCGGCAGATCCTCGACCTATATACCTGCTTGCGGCCCGTGCGGTGGTTCGAGGGTGTTCCCTCGCCCGTAAAGCGTCCCGACCTGACCGACATGGTCATCTTCCGCGAGAACAGCGAAGACATCTACGCTGGCATCGAATTCGAGAACGGTACCGAGGACTGCGAGAAGTTCAAGTCGATGTTCGCCGAGGCGTTCCCCGAACGCTTCAAGAAGATCCGCTTCCCGGACACCGCTGGCATTGGTATCAAGCCGGTGTCGAAGGAAGGCACCTGGCGCATCGCGAAGGCTGCCATCCAGTACGCCATCGATAACGGCCGCGACTCGGTTACGTTGGTGCACAAAGGTAACATCATGAAGTTCACCGAAGGTGGCTTCCGCGACTGGGGTTACCAGTGTGCCAAGGAAGAGTTCGGCGCCACCGAACTCGATGGCGGCCCGTGGTGCACGTTCAAGTCGCCCAAGGATGGCAGCACCATCACCGTGAAGGACGTGATCGCCGACGCCATGCTGCAGCAGATCCTCACCCGTCCCGCCGAGTACAGCGTGATCGCCACGCTGAACCTCAACGGCGACTACATCAGCGACGCCCTGGCCGCCTGCGTCGGCGGTATCGGCATCGCCCCGGGTGGCAACATCAACTACGACACCGGCCACGCCATCTTCGAAGCCACCCACGGCACCGCGCCGAAGTACGCCGGCAAGGACCAGGTGAACCCAGGCAGCGTAATCCTGTCGGGCGAGATGATGCTCCGCCACCTGGGCTGGACCGAAGCCGCTGACAACATCATCACCGGCGTGAACGGCGCCATCGGCGCGAAGACCGTCACGTACGACTTCGAACGCCAAATGGAAGGCGCCAAGCTGCTGAAGTGCAGCGAGTTCGGCTCGGCGATTATTGAGCACATGGGGTAACGAAGCAGGCAGAAGGCGGTGAGCAGTGAGCGGTACCGCAAGCTCTCACCGCCCATAGCCGACGAGCTACGCCTCGTCGGTTGTAATGGGGATTTATCGGCTGGCGAAACGATGAAGTACATTGAGCTTCTAAGTAAGCAACTGCAAAGCGATGCAATCATTGAGTTGTTGGAGTTCTGGGACGCGGACGTCGTGTACGACTTTGACAGGCTTCGCGAGGGCACAGCGGATAGCTACACGGTAAGCTGCCATGAGCATGGCATTGAGTTGCGATTTGACTCAGGCCAGTCGTTGCAAACTATTTTCCTTCACGTCACTCCACGTAACGGTTTTTCAGCTGCCGAACTTACGAATTCCGACGTTGAGGTTTTCGATAGCCGCTCAGATGTCGCAGCTCATGCCACGACAAAGGGATGGCAAACGCTTGCTGGAGAAGCGACGTTTCTTGGTATCGAAAACAAATGGATCAGAATGGAATGCGAAGTCTGTTCTGTACATTACCAGTTTCGTGATGGTCTGCTGGATATGATCACGATTATGGGAACGCCTCCATAGGCTCCAGTAGCTTAACAAGCTGTTGAAGTGCAGCGAGTTCGGCTCGGCGATCATCGAGCACACGGGGTAACGAAGTGGAACGCTAATCTACGCTAATAATCACTAATAGTATTAGCGTAGATTAGTGGTTATTAGTGTTCCGAAAAACTCCGTGACCTCTGTGTTCTCCGTGGTTGATCCTTGCCGCCCGTTCACGCGTGCCGCTCCATGGCATCTTCCAGGAAGTAATTAATATCCTCCGCTGCCTCGGCGTGGAGTACGTCGTAGGCGTGGGCCGCGCTGCGGGCGTGGTAGAGTTGTTCGCGGAGGTTGATGTCGCGGGTTATCGCGCGGGCGAAGGCGGCCAAGACTTCCAGGTGGCGGTTGCGGTCGGACTCGGGCGTGGCCAGCAGCAGCACGGCATGCACGGGGTGACCGTCCGGCGCACCGAGGTCGAGCCCCTCAGAGCTAATGCCCAGGATGCCGGTGATCTCCTGACCGCTATCCAGAATAGCGTGCGGCACCATCAATCCTTGCGACAGGCAGGTGGAGGCTAGCGCTTCGCGTTCGAACACCTTCTGCACAAACTCGTCCTGCGGAATCGTAGGTCGGTCCTGCGTGTTGTAAAGCTGTGCGGAGAGCGTGCGGATCACGTCGTCCTTGCTCTTACCGGAAACATCGACGGTAATGTGGTGCTCGTCCAGGAAATCCAACAGCCGTGGGTGATCCTTGCCGGCCTCTCCCGCCTTGAACAAGGCGAACCGCGCACCGCTGGGCCCAACCAACTGGTTGATCGCCAAAGCAGCCAGCCCCACGGTGGTGACTAATTGTGCTGAGTCGCTCAAGCGGGGATCGCTTTGCACGATCAGGATCAAACCAACCGCCACGCCACCGTGCGGCACCAGCGCGAGTCCCAGGTAGTTGCGCACTCTTGGCGGCACGTCCGCCAGCGACATCGCGGTGAACGCGCCCACGTACTTCCCCAGGAATCGAGCCAAGAAGTACAGCACTACTAGACCGGCTGCATTCATCACCAGCGAGAAGTCGAGGTTCATGCCCGCAAAGGTATAGAACGCCGCAAACAGCACCCCGCCGATGGAATGCAAATAGGCCTCGGCCGAGCGAACCACATCGTGTCGCAGGTTCGACACCACGATGCCGGCAAACGTGCAGGCCAAAATACCGGAAACATTCAGACCAGATGCACCGCCCCAGGAGCCAAGAATCACCGCCACCATGGTGGGACCGAGGAACGCAGGACTGACCAGCGTGCGACTGAGCACCAACGCAATGCCGGCGCTGAGCGCACCCACACAGAAGGCGAGCCCAAACTCACGGCCGACCGACACCACGGCCGTCGACCAGGTGCTGTGCCAGGCTTCGCCTCCGGCACCTCCTTCAGCCAGATACGACGAGACAAACGCGAATGCCCCGACGGCCACCATATCGATCAGCGCCACCGCAGCGACCAACGTTCGTGTGAGGATACCTCGCGCGCGGGCCTCCTGCACCACCAGGATGGTAGTCCCGGGAGCACCCGCGATGGCAATGGCGGCCAACAGAATGCCAGCTCTCATGGTCATTTCATCGGGCGCGATCATCCTACCGACGAAGATCATCAGAAACGTGACCACCGCAGGCGTGAACACGGCTTCACCAAGGAGCAGCATCCCGAGCCTACGACCCGAGTTGCGCAGGCTGGCAAAGTGCAGCGCCGCCCCCACCGTGAAGGCGATGTACCCAAGGACGAAACTCATGTAGGGCGCAAAGTCCTGCACCGAGTGAGAGGTCAACCCGGTGATCGCAGTATGGTGCCCGGTTGTGGCGCGAATCAGGATACCCGTCGCAATCCAACCAGTGACTTTGGGCAACCGCAGCTGGCCAAATATCTCGCCACCGATGATGCCCGCCACCAGCACGAGGGCTAGCTGGTAAAGGACGTGGTCGGGGGAAAAGTCGATAGCCATGAACAGTTTCGCCCGATCAGGCAGGTTTTTCGATTCGTGCAGGGCTCGATGGGGAAGGTGGCAGCCCCACTATAGTCTGACTGCACGCCCGCTGGCCAGACTCTTTGACTGTGCGTGGCACATTTCTACCGCATCCAGCGCAAGGTCGGCCCCCAGAATGTCGCTCGGCTCACCGGACGAAAAGCACCGCGTCACTTCTTTCAGCTCCGCAGCAAACGCGTCCATGGGGTCACCGCCACTGAGCTTGGCCTCTTTAGCCCGACCTGTGCTGGTAAGCAGCGTGGGAGGACATAGATAGCGCCCAGTATCGCCCAGCACGGCAAACTCAAACACCAAGGTTGCATCTTCCAAATGGATCTCGAAGCCATGATCGAAGGATCGGCCCTGCTGATCGATGGTGCCACTGGTCGCTTCTACCGTAACTCCCGATTCGAACTGAAACTGCGTGTGCCAGAATTCCGGCAGTCCTTCATGCATTCGACCAATCGACGATAGCGAACTTGGCTTGCCGAACACGAGTCGGATGAAGTGCGCATCGTGAACATGAAGATCCAACATCGGTCCGCCCACCTGATCCGCGGTCCAATAGTTCTTCAGCCAGGTGGGATCGGAAATGACTCGTCGGAACGAACCGCCAAGCACCTGGCCGTACTTGCCACTGCGGATGGCCTTCAGCGCCCAGGCATACTCCGGAAAGAACGGCAGCACATGGCCCACCAGCAGCGGGCAGCCAGCTTTAGTGGCCGCTTTCACGATCTTCTTGCCGTCGGAAGTGGTCATCGCGATCGGCTTCTCGCAGAAAACCTGCTTGCCCGCCTCCAGCGCCCGGATGGCCGCCGACATATGCAGCGAGGGGGGCAAAGTGATGTCGACCGCATCGATGTCGGCGTTGTCGATCATTTCGTCCACCGTGGCGAACGTTTCGACGCCCGAAAGGTCCATCCGCTCGCCTGGAGGGCCAAAATTGCCCTTAATTTTCCGCCAATCGCCCGCCCGCCGTTCGGGTTCTGGCGTGGCGATGGCCGCCACTTTGACGCCCCGGACGCGTTGGTAATTCAAATAGTGGACCATGCCCATGAATCCCAGGCCGGCGATCCCAATCCGTAGCATACTGCTCGCTCCTTAGTGGATGTTTTCCAGGTGCCCAATTCCAGTGAGGATTTGCAGCTTCTAGTTATACTAAAGACTTCCCTTCGTTGTTATCCGCCGCCCCGCATGAATCGCCCCGCCCTTCCATCGCCCCGTTGCCACCGCCTGCTTGCGACATGCCCTATCGTGGTATTCGCCATGCTGGGTGGGCACTGGTCATGCGCGGCGAACTTCCAGGATATTTATCGCTGGGCGGCCACAGCAGCCGATGGCTCGCCACTTTCGCAAGGCGACGCCACCACGCTGCGATGGAGCATTGTCGACGACGGCCTGCACGTTGACGACACGCAGAGCAACTTGGTCGCCTACCTGGACGGCCTCTACGGGGCAGCAGCCGGCAACGACTATACGCAACGACCTTGGTTCGGAATTCTCGAGACGCAATTCGACACCATCGCCGCGAAGACAGGCCTTGAATTCGACTATATCTCCGACAACGGCGGCGCGTGGGGCACGGATGCAGCCGGCGCCGGGGAGGCCGATATTCGCGTAGCTGGTTTCGATCTCCTGCAATCTGGTCAACTCGGCGAAGCGCAACGCCCCTCTCTTGGGGGCGACGTCCTGCTTGACACTAACAACACGACATTCGACAACCCAACACTACTGGGGAGCGTCTTTCAACACGAACTTGGACACTCGCTCGGACTGCTGCACGTGTCGGTGGCGGGCTCCACACCGCTGATGACCACTACCAGCTATCCGCTGCAGGGGCCACAGCTCGACGACCTGTACGCGCTCACACGTTTGTATGGCGATAAGTTCGAGAAGTTCGGCGGAAACGACCTGCCTGCAAACGCAACGACCCTGGGAACACTGCATTCCAGCGAGGCGATTATCGTTGGAGGCGATGCGGACGATTTGCACATCGCCACAGAACAATCCGACTTCGTTACCATCGATGGGGCAAGCGACGTTGACTATTACCGCTTTGAAATTCCACTGGCCAGCGAGGTGACCACTTCGCTTACGCCCCGCGGGCCGACCTATAATTACACGCCCGAAGGACTTTCGCAGCAGTCGCTCGAAGCCGCCGCGATGAGCGACCTTCGGTTTCGATTACTGGCAAGCGACGCACAGACCCCGCTGGCGACCGTCGACTCTGCCGGCATCGGAGCCGCGGAGCGGATTGGGGGCTTTAACCTGCCTTCGCCAGGGACCTACTACGTCGAAGTTCGTGGGGCACAGAACTTCAATCAGTTCTACGAACTCAACCTACAAGCCAATCAGATAACTCCCCCCTCAACACCAATGGTGTTCCGCGATTCGTTTAACAGCGATGGCAATTTGAACGCCGATGTCGACTCCCCTGAACGCCAGGGCGGCGGACAAGTCGACACACATTACCAGTACGACGCTGGCCTTACTCCGGCCGGCACTCCGACCGTAGAGATCGCCAACGGAACTCTAACGCTTCGTGGCGTGCAAGGAACCACCGACGCCGATTCGCCGAGCGCCCTCGCTCTGCGCAACTTCGGCCCCCAGGTCAGTGGTGAGCGATGGCTCCTATCGCTCAACGTGCATCTGGGCGCGAGCACCTCGAGCTTCGACGCCGCCTTTGCGCTAACGTTGAGCGATGCCTGGCCGACCGGCGAACCTCTCTCCGACGACGCCGACCTGACTCTGCTGGCTACCAGCAACAACTTCTATCGCATCGTCGAGGGGGGAGGAAACTCCAGTGGCGAAGTTGTCCGCCAGGGCATCGCCGCGGGCCCGGACTACTTCATTCAAGTGCTGGTGGACGAAACGCGGGCCGTGCCTGAGATGACCGTTGCCATCAACGGCGACACCCTGCTCTTGAACGAACGCGTCACGCTTTCGCAACTCGAGCGATACCTCGGTCTGCACGTGCTGACCGGCAGCGGCCTGGCTCCCATGGCCTCGGTTACGGCCGAAGTCGACAACCTGAGCATTGCCGTCGTCACCGATAGCGTGGCGGGCGACTTCAACTTGGATGGCGTCGTCGACCTGGCCGACTACACTCTGTGGAGGAATCAACTCGGCCGACAGGTACTGGCCGGCACTCAGGCCGACGGCAACGCCAATGGCCAGGTAGATGCGGCGGACTACGCCATCTGGAGATCGCACTTCGGCACCACTTCCGCCACGACCGCCGTCCCCGCCGCGGTGCCGGAGCCAACCGCCCTGCTACTCGCAGTGCTCGGAGTGACCATCCACGCCTTGCGGAACGCGGCATACCGCACCTTGGACTGAGCCGCCCAACTGGCCTTCCAGCATGTGGAAGATTTCTTTCACATTCTTCACAAACCGCGCACAGTCATCGGTCGATTCTGGACACAAAATCTGGCTGATCCACCGCTATATACCCCCTATACGCCGCTTTTCATCGCCTCCTGCTCTCAAATCCACCACTCAACGCCACATTACCCACACTACACTGACAATTTTCTTCCACCGAGACGCTTGATATCTTTCACAAATGGCGCATAATGGTGGCGTTTGATAGTCAGGTTGAGCCGCCCGGACGGATAGATGGTCAGCGAACGCAGGAAACGTCTACTCGAAATCGTTCGCCGGCAAGGGTTTGCGTCTCTGCCCGACCTCGCCGAGACGCTCAACGTCTCGGAGTCGACTGTCCGTCGCGACTTGGCCCACCTGGAGCGTTCCGGGATGGCCCGCCGCACCCATGGCGGAGCATTTTACGCGGGACCTTCACCGCACTTGTCCCACTTCAAGAACCGCCAAGAGGCGGAGTGGAGCAAGAAGCGGGCGATCGCTCGCGTAGCGGCCAACCTGGTAACGAACATCGATACTTTGCTGCTCGATGGCGGCAGCACCACTTATGAACTAGCCCGACTGATTGCTGGGCGTGCCATGCACGTAGTGACCAACTCGCTGCCGGTAGCCAACCTGTTCAGTTCACGTTCGGAGATCGACGTCATGCTGGTGGGCGGCAACCTTCAAAGCTCGGCAGGCGTGTTGGTCGGAACCTATGCCGAACAGATGCTGGGCTCACTGCGAGTTCGCACCGCGGTGATTAGCGCCGCAGGGGTGAACGAAACAGGGCTGTACAACAGCAACCACATGATCGCCAGCACCCAACAAGCCATGATCCGCGCTGCAGATCGGGTAGTCCTGGTTGCCGACAGCACAAAGTTTGGCCACCAGAGCATCGCGAAGGTTTGCGATTTGAACGATATCCACCACGTCGTGGTCGACAGTCAGCTCGACAAGACGTGGCAAGAGGTAGTAGTCAAGGCTGGCCTCGAATTGTCGCTGGCCGACGAATTGCCCGCCGACCAGCATGGCCAACCGGGCGATGTCGCCACGTCGCTTAGTGAATCTCCCCTTTGAAGATGAAACGTCGATGACCGCAGCAACTTTGAATCGTAGCGACGTCGAACGCATCGTTCGCGAGATTGTCCAACGACAATTCTCGTTCCCGAGCAACAATCGACAATCGGCACTGTCCGTCGAGCCAAAGCTCGTGGTGAGCGTATCGGCCCGGCACGTTCACCTGACGGACGAACATGTTGAAACGTTGTTTGGCCCCGGCCACACGCTGACCCCCGCCAAAGATCTGTATCAGGACGGATTCTATGCCGCGGAAGAGACCGTGATGGCGGTAGGTCCCCGGCGACGAATGCTGCCGAGCGTCCGAGTGCTGGGCCCCACTCGTTCGTTCAGCCAGGTGGAGTTGGCCTTTACCGACGGTATATCGCTAGGCATCGATCTGCCCGTTCGTCCCAGTGGCAAGATCGAAGGCACGCCAGGTTGCGTTCTAGTAGGCCCCGCCGGCGTGGTTGAACTGCCCGAGGGGGTCATTCGTGCCGAGCGGCACGTTCACATGAATAATCGCGACGCCGAGTTCTACGGCGTGAAGAATGGCGACCGCATGAATCTGCGGATCGAGTCGAGCTGCTCGATGGTGCTCGAAAACCTGCTGGTACGTGCCGACGACACCAGCAAGCTCGAGGTACACATCGACACCGACGAAGGCAACGCTGCCAACCTCGACAAGGCGGCCAGCGTTGTGCTGGAGAAACAAGAGCCGTGCCAGTGCAAGTCGCATTGATCGGCCCTGTGATGAATAGCGCCGACCAGTGTAGGGTCGGCGAATGGTGATGGAGCAAACGTAGTTTTCTGTTTTACAACGAGGACAACAAACGATGGCAAAGACAGTGGAAGCACTCGGCATGATCGAGACCAAAGGCTTCGTGCCGCTGGTCGAGGCAACCGATGCAATGCTCAAGGCAGCGAACGTAACGTTCCAATCGTGGGACAAGGTCGGCGCAGGCCTGGCCGCCGTTTTTGTGACGGGCGATGTGGCTGCCGTGAAGGCAGCAACCGATGCCGGCGCAACGGCCGCAGGTCGCGTGGGCGAAGTGGTCAGCGTGCAAGTGATTCCCCGCCCGCACGAAGACGTCGAGACGGTCATGAAAAAGGCCGCCCCCAAGAGCTAGAGCCAACTTTAGAATCCAACACAACTGATTGAAAGGTCTTACGATGCAACAAGCAATCGGACTTATTGAAACAAAGGGCCTGGTGCCGTTGGTGGAAGCAACCGACGCGATGGCCAAGGCGGCCAACGTCAAGGTGGAAAAACGCGTCGACCTGGGCGGTGGCCTGGTGACCACCGTGGTGAGCGGCGATGTCGGTAGCGTTCGCGCCGCCGTCGAAGCCGGTGCTGCTGCAGCCAGCCAGGTTGGCGAGCTGCTGTCCAGCCACATCATCGCGCGTCCGTCGGATGGTGTTATCTCTGCTTACTTCAAGTAAGAGGGAACCAGCCTACTCGTAACTGAAGGCGCGAGAACCATGAAGGTACTCATTGCGAACTTGGGCTCCACCAGCTTCAAGTACCGCTTGTTCGACATGGACGGCGAGCGCCAACTGGCTCGTGGCGGTGTGGAACGCATCGGCGCGGAGCAGAGTTCGGCCTTCGTAGAAATCGGCGACTCGCGACGCGAAATCACCATCGAGGCTCCCAATCATGCCGCGGCGGTCGAGCAGTGCCTCGCACAGCTCACCGACCCGAGTGAAGGGTGCCTGGCCTCGGCCGACGAAGTGAGTGCCATTGGCTTCAAGGCGGTACATGGCGGCCGTGCCCGAGGTGTCCGCCGTGTGGACTCGGACGTGCTGGCGGCCATGGAAGAAATGGCCACGGTGGCGCCGGCTCACAACCCGCCCTACACCGCGGCGATGCGGCAACTGCAAGAAGCACTGCCTCACATTCCGTTGGTGGCGGCGTTCGAGACGGGTTTCCACGAAACGATACCGCCGCGGCTGAAGCATTACGCGATACCGACCGAGTGGGCCGAAGAGTTCGGCATCAAGCGGTGGGGCTTTCACGGGGCGAGCCATCGCTACGTGGCAGGTCGCACGGCCGAGCTGACTGGCAACACGGAGCAGCGCGTTATCTCGTGCCACCTTGGTGGTTCGAGCAGCGTGTGTGCCATCCGCAATGGAGAAAGTGTGGCAACCTCGATGGGCATGAGCCCGCAGTCGGGGCCGCCGCAAAACAACCGGGCGGGCGACTTCGATCCGTTCGCGTTGCCACTATTGATGGAGCGAACCGGTACGACGCTCGAAGGAGCCTTGGGGTTGCTGGCCAGCCAGTGCGGTCTGAAAGGCCTCTCGGGCACCAGTGGCGACGTTCGCGACCTGGCGACAGCGGCCGACGCGGGCGACGAGCGAGCGAAACTCGCCCTGGACGTGTTCACTACCAGCGTGCGGCACTACCTCGGTGCGTACCTGGTGGAGCTGGGCGGTGTGGACGTGCTGGCCTTTGCCGGTGGCATTGGCGAGAACGGCACCCGGATTCGCAGTGCCATTTGCAGTGGACTGAGTGAACTAGGCATCGTGCTGGACGAAGAAAAGAACGCGGCGGCAACAGGCGAAGGAGCGATCCACGCCGCCGAGAGCAAGACGCAAATTTGGATTGTGCCGACCAACGAGGAACTAGTGGTGGCACGCCAGACCCGCGACCTGCTCGAGCAATCGTAAGTAACTAATCCACTAGAGGCGACGAAGATGTTTCTCGCAAAGGTCATTGGATCGCTAGTGTCGACGCAGAAAGTCGACACGTTGCGAGGCCACAAATTGCTGATGGTCGAGCCATACCGCGTCGACGCCAAGAAGCGAACCGAACTGGTAAGCGCCGGCCGCACGTTCGTGGCGGTCGACACCCTGGGCGTCGGCGAAGGCGACATGGTGCTCATCACGCAAGGCTCCAGCGCCCGGCTCACGCCCGAGACGAAGAACCTGCCAATCGACACGGTGGTGATTGGCATCGTCGACCGCGTGGTCGTCGAGCAGTCGACTGTCTTCGACCAGAGTTAGATGGTGACGAGTGGCGAGAGGCCGCAAGCCATGGTTTGCGTTTCAGCCGACACGCTCCCTGACCCCCGAATCCTGACTCCTGACCCTTCTAAATATCATGCAGCTTGACGAACAGACATTGCGAAACGTGGTCGCCCAAGTGCTGGCCGAGGTGGGCAACATTCCGGCTGCCACGAGCACGAACGGCTACTTTGGCCGCCACGGCGTGTTCACTTGCGTGGACGAAGCGGTGGCTGCGGCCAGCGAGGCGTTCGACCAACTGAGCCGGCGGACCATCGAAGACCGCAAACGCGTGATCGATCACATTCGCCGCATCTCGATCGACCAATGTGTCGAACTCGGCACGATGGAGATGAACGAGACGGGCGTGGGTCGACTCGATCACAAGATTGAAAAGCTCAAGACGCTGGGCGAGAAAACACCAGGCGTCGAGTTCCTGAAGTCAGACGTTTACAGCGGTGACTACGGCCTGGCGGTGATCGAACGTGCCCCGTTCGGTGTGATTGGCGCCATCACGCCGGTCACGCACTCGCTGCCGACCATTACGGGCAACGCCGTGAGCATGATTGCCGGTGGCAATACACTGGTGGTGAATCCGCATCCCAGCGGTAAGAAGGTCGCGGCCGAAGGCGTGCGTCGCTTCAACGAAGCGATCGCCGCCGACGTGGGTATCGACAACCTGATCTGCGTGATCGCCGAGCCAACGCTCGAGACGGCTGACGCCATTTTCCATCATCGCGACATCGCCTGCATTTGCGTCACTGGCGGTCCGATGGTCGCCAGGGCGGCGCTGAACAGTGGCAAGCGAGCCATCGTGGCCGGCCCAGGCAATCCGCCGGTAGTGGTGGACGAGACGGCCGACTACGACCGTGCGGCGAAGGCCATCATTCAAGGTGCTGCGTACGACAACAACCTGCTGTGTATCGCCGAAAAAGAGGTCTTCTGCACCGCCGCGGCCATGGATCCGATGATGGATGCCATGGAACGTGCCGGCGCCGTTCGACTAACACCCGCGGAGATCGATCGGCTGACCGCCGTGGCGATTACTTCGGTGGGCGAAGGCGAGCACAAGCACGATGTAGCGGCCAAGGAGTTCATCGGCAAAGACGCCGCCGTGCTGGCCAAGGCAGCCGGCCGCGACGTGCCCGCGGGCACTGAACTATTGTTCGGCGAGACCAGCGAGACGAACCCCTTCGTGCCGGTAGAGCAGATGATGCCTTTCGTGCCGTTCGTCCGCTGCCGCGACATCGAAGAGTGCATCGCCAAAGCGAAGTACTACGAGCATGGCTTCCGCCACACAGCAATCATCCATACCAACAATGTGCGGCACATGACCATGATGGGTCGGGCGCTCGACACCACGCTGTTCGTGAAGAACGGCCCCTGCATGGCGTCGCTCGGCCTGGGGGGCGAAGGGTACTTGTCGTTCTCCATCGCCACACCCACCGGCGAAGGCGTGACCACCCCGCTTACCTTTACCCGCGAGCGACGTTGCTCGCTGATCGACGACCTGCACATTTTGGGTCGCCGGTAGGAACAAACACCAATGCTCAAGGCCTCCGTTGTTGGAACTGCTACTTCCACCGTGAAGCATTCGTCGCTTGCTGGCGCACGAATGCTGGTGGTGCAGCCGTACGGTCCCGACGGCACCACTCCCGACGGCCATCCTCTGCTGGCCATCGACACGTGCTGCGGTGCTGGCACGGGTGACGAGATCATGATCACCAGCGACGGCCGCAATGCCCGCGAAGCTTTGAACTGCGATACGACACCGGTCCGTTGGACCGTGATTGGAATATGCGACAAGTGACACTCACCGACGAACAACTTGAATGGATCGTAAGCGAGGTCGTCCGTCGACTTCGCGCGTCAGGAGCAGTTCCAGCACCCACAGCCTCCACGGCGGGAACACTCACCCTGCCGGAACGTCTAGTAACGCTGGAGACGCTCAAAGGAAAACTCGGCGGCGTCGGACGGGTCGAAGTCGGCTGTCGGGCGATTGTGACTCCAGCGGTCGTTGACGAACTCAAAGAGAAGAAGATCGAACTGGTGAGAGGGTAACCAGGACTGGCAAGAAATTCTCTCATCACTTACTCACCCAATTACTTACTCACCTACTAACCTCAGCAACATGCGAATCGCGAAAGTCATAGGCAACGTGGTACTCAGTCGCAGCCATCCGAGCTTCACCGGTGGTTCGTTGCGGCTGGCGGTGCCGATGACGCTCGAGGAACTGACCACCGGTGCCGAGCCGGCTGGTGAAGAACTGGTGGTGTGGGACGAGCATGGAGCGGGACTCGGCTCGCTGATGGCCATCAGCGAAAGCGGTGAGGCGGCGCAGCCATTTCGCCCCGAAATGAAGCCCGTGGACGCCTATAATTCGGCCCTTTTGGATGAGCTAAAGTTTTGATGAGGTGAGTTGGTGAGTAAGTGAGTAAGCAGGACACCTACTCACGTACTAACCATCCCATCGCGGCTCCCTAAACCACACCAAGCAAGTCAGAAGAACCAGACACCCCCTACTAAGGCAAGACCATGATGAACATCCATCGGATGAAGCAGGAAATCTGCGAGATCGGAGATCGCATCTACAAGAAGGGCTTCGCCGCCGCGAACGATGGCAACATCACCTACCGCGTCAGCGAGAACGAGGTGCTGTGCACGCCCACCATGCATTCGAAGGGGTTCCTCAAGCCGGACGACATCTGCCTGATCGACATGCAGGGCAACCAGATCGCTGGCAGCAAGAAACGTTCGAGCGAGGCCCTGCTGCACATCGAAATCATGAAGGCCCGGCCCGACGTGAAGAGCGTGGTGCACTGCCACCCGCCCCACGCCACGGCGTTCGCCGTGGCCCGCGAACCGATTCCGCAATGCATTCTGCCCGAGGTCGAGGTGTTCTTAGGCGACGTGCCCATTACCAAGTACGAGACCCCCGGCGGCCAGGCATTCGCCGAGACGATCCTACCGTTCGTGCAGCAGACCAATGTCATCCTACTGGCCAACCATGGCACCGTGAGCTATGGCGAAAACGTGGAACGGGCTTACTGGTGGACTGAGATTCTCGACGCTTACTGCCGCATTTTGATCCTGGCCAAGCAGGTGGGTAACGTTTCGTATCTTACGCAGGAGAAGTCGCAGGAGTTGTTGGACCTGAAGCAGAAATGGGGCTTCGACGATCCAAGGCTGCACAAGGAGTTCGAAAATTGCGACATCTGCGCCAACGACATCTTCCGCGAAAGCTGGGAAGGTGCCGGCGTCGAGCGGCGTGGCTTTCCCGCGCCGCCAGCGATGGCTGCCGCTCCAGCCGCAGCGATCCCCCCTGCCCCACCGGCAGCCAGTGGCGATCAGGAAGCGCTGGTGCAACTGATTACCAATCGCGTGCTTGAAGCGTTGCAAAAGAGCTAAGGCTGCTAATTTGGCACAGAGGACCTTTCACCCCTTACACAACTAGCCAGGGGCCTGACGGCCCCCGCTCGCAGAAAAGTGGAACCATGAAAGTAAGCATCATTGGCGGCGGCGGACTGGTAGGATCGTGTGCCGGGTTTGCGCTGCAAACCGGTGGCATCGTCCGCGAGATCAGTCTGCTGGACGTGAACGCCGACCTGGCGGCGGGGCAGGCGCTCGATCTGCTACACGGCGGGCCGAGCACTGCCGATCAAGTGATCAACTCAGGCGGCTACGAACACATCCCCTCGAGCGACGTGATCTGCATCACCGCGGGGCTGCGTCGCAAGCCGGACGAAAGCCGTCTGGACCTGATCAACCGTAACGTCGACTTGTTCGTCACGATTCTCGACGCCGTGAAGCAGGCCGGCCCCAAGCCAGACGCGATTGTCGTGGTGGTCTCAAACCCTGTGGACGTGCTCACGTACCTGGCGGCCGATCGACTCGGGCTGCCGGCCACGCAGGTGATCGGTCTCGGCACGCAGCTCGACACGATTCGCTTCCGCAGCCTGATCGCTCAAGAGCTCAAGGCCCCCCCCACGCAAGTGAAGGCCCTGATACTTGGTGAGCATGGCGACAGCATGGTGCCGATCTGGTCGAGCGCTACGATCGCGGGCCTGTCGATCGACAAGTACCCCGGCTGGAATCCGAACCTGGCGAATCAACTCTTCACTCGTACCAAGGGTAGCGGTGCCGAGGTAATCCGCGGCAAGGGCGGCGCTGGCTTCGCCGTGGGCATCGCCATTCAGGACGTGATCGAGGCCATCGCGCTGGACAGTCGCCAGGTGCTGCCGGTCTCCAGCGTACAAAACGGTTGCTACAACATCCGCAACGTGGCTCTCTCGGTACCAACGGTGGTTGGCCGATGCGGCGTGGTTGACCGGTTCGAGGTCGAACTGTGGCCTAAGGAAATGCAGGGGCTGCGCAACAGCGGCAACGTGCTTCGTCAGACCGTCGAGACGGTACTGGCCCGCGTGGGTCGCGGTTAGAGTCAGTCTCCCTAACCACGAAAACGCTTCGGCGCGGGCAATGCATCGAGCAACGCCTTGAGTTCCGCCACCACGGCCGGGCGTTCGGCCGCCAGGTTCACGGTTTCGTCGGGATCCTCCTGGTAATCGTATAGTTCGTACTCGGCCGAACCGTTCGGAAGCTTCCACTCCACCAGTCGGTACCGCGCAGTGCGGACGGTTTGGCCGATTCGCTTACCGCGAGGATAAACCTGCACGGCCGACTCTCGCACCACGGTACTCGGATCCTCCAGCACCGACTTGAAGCTCTTGCCATCAAGCCCCTCGGGCGCCGGCAGCCCGGCCAGTTCGCAGATGGTGGGATAGATGTCCACTGTCTCCACCAACGAGTCGGCCGCCACGCCGTTCGCGACTCCTGGCCCCGCAACGATCAGCGGTATGCGGGTGGCCTGCTCGTAATTCGTATGCTTGCACCACATGCCATGGTCGCCCAGGTGCCAACCGTGGTCGCCCCACAGAATGATGATCGTGTCGTCGGCCAAATCGGTCTCTTGTAGCGTGTCGAGAATCCGACCAACCTGCGCATCCACGTAGCTCACCGCGGCGTAATAGCCGTGAATCAACTCTAGCTGCAGTTCATCGGACATCGGACCTTGCTTGGGAATGTTGCCGTATTTGCGAAGCTCGCCCCAAGTCGTCCGAGCGTATGGCGGCGCTCCATCGGGCGGAGTACGACGTGCGGGCAAGGAAAACTGCTCGCGATCGTACAGGTCCCAGTATTTTTGGGGACTGTTGAATGGCAAATGTGGCCGGCGGAACCCAACCGCCAGGAAAAAGGGTTGGTCTCGCTCGGTACTCAGTTTCTGCAACCTATCAACGGCCAGGTCGCCAAGCTGCCCGGCGGTGTAATCGGAGTCGGGCACGTCGGCTGATTCAAATGCCGGACCGCGTCGGCCGTCCGGCGACGTAGCTGAAGAGACCTTGTAGATCATCCCCGGCGTATTGGCAAATGGTTCGCTCCACGACCGCTTGTCGTTCTTGTTGCCATGGCCGAGATGGTAGATCTTGCCCATGCCCGCAGTCCGGTAACCGTGCTGCTTGAAGAACTGGGGAAACGTCACCGCATCGGGTGCGGACTTGCGAAAGAAGGTGCCCAAGTCGTAGATGCCAAGCGTCTGCGGCCTCAAGCCCGTGAGCAACGAGTTCCGCGACGGCGCACAGACCGCTTGGTTGCAGTACGCCCGCTTGAAGAGCACGCCGCCAGCCGCCAGCCGATCCATATTGGGTGTCTGCGCCAACTCGTCGTCATAGCAACCAAGGGTCGGCTTCAAATCGTCGACGCAAATCAACAAAACATTGGGAGCCGCGGCGGCACCGGAGCTGATAAGCACAAGCCCGAGGCAAAAGAGCAGTGGGTATCGCATAGCAGGTCTCAGCGAGGGGGATGGGGGTCGGGTCCATCGTACCACATCCGCCTGGTTGGGCTACAAAACCGAAGAGGTGGGACACGGATTTTACAGCTGCTCAATCCACTAATCCGGATCGAACATGCCCCCGAGGTCGCGAAGATAGTCGAGTGCCTCGTCCAGTTCGGGAGCCTCGACGCCTCGTTGGCGGCCGGCGCGATCGCACTCGCCCAGCAGAATCAGCTCCTCGTACCACTCGCACGCTCGCAGCCGCCGGTGCGCCCTGGCGCCGAGCGAACCATCGATGATCAGGTGGCAATGCATGTGATGCTCGATGAGCCAGGCAGTCCGCTCGGTAATGAATCCCTCAAGCGCCTCGATACCGGCATTCACGTGGTCTCGCGGGTCGATGCCTTTGCCGACGTCGTGCAACAGCGCGGCTGTGAGAAACTCCTCGTCGTAGGGCATCTCGTCTCGGGCGTGATCGAACACCTGCAGGCTGTGGTACAACACGTCGCCCTCGGGGTGATACCGCGCGTGTTGCTTCACGTCCTCCAGTGGCAGCAGCAGCGACTCGAACAGCCGGTAACAGTCAACGCCATCGTTAACCTCGGATAGCGCCGCCTCGATATCGAGGTCCGGGTACTCGACCGCGAGGAACTGCTCAAGCTGCGCGATGCTCGCCCTCTCGATTGCTTTGCCGGTAATCGAACTCTTGAACACGTAGCTGTGCTGCTCGGGAGCGTACATGGTAAGTTCGAACGAGAAGTCGCTCCGCACGTGGATATGCGTAAAGACCTGCTCCTCCCCAGCCTTGCGGACTTGCTTACGTTCGACCTGATAGCTCAGACCATCGCTGTCCAGCAGGTGGGTGATCGCCTCGGCCGAATCGCTGAACACGTGCAGGTCGATGTCCGATCCCTGGCGAATATGGCCCGTGAGTACGCTGCCGATGAGCCGCGGCCGGAAGGCCGAGAGCCGCCGCATCATTCGCAGGGCTGCCAGGCGCATCGCCTGTAGGTTCTCGGTGCGGGAGTCGCCCTCCAAGAGTCGCGCAAATGACTGGATGGCGTCGCGAATCTCGGCATTCGAGGGCAGGTCCGCCGGTTTCACCCAGCCTTTGCAGATGCGGCTGGCGGCCTTTTGCTTGGCTCGGTAGTACTCGGTTTCCTGCCGATCGTACATCAGCCGGGCGGCTTCGAAAGCGATTTGCCGCCGCAATTTCGAGTTTTTCACAGCTTGGTGCGTCGTAAGCCCAAGAACCGACGCGAGTGGGCGTATGCGAGAAAGAACTTTAGGTTGCTCTGGAGGACTATTATAGACTCAATCGCGATGGCGAAAAGCCCGATTTGTTGACGGTGGATGATCGGGAGGGTTACGATGCACTCACTATTTCACTTTCAGGTCGTAAACGGGGGCGTTTATCATGACCGACGAGAAAGTCCAACCGTCGAGCCAGGTCTACCTTCCGCCAGTCGATTGCCAATCGATTGCGACCGCGACCATTTCGGCCCGAATGCGTCTTGCGGTGCTGTCCGTGCCATCCGTGCACATGCTTAGTCACTTGCTGCGGTTCGAACAATCCACCGCACGTTCTAAACATCCGCTCTATCAGGTGCTCGGCATGTCGACCGTGTGTGGGTGGGCATCGACAGGAATTGGCTTGTTCTACGGAATACTTCAAGCGATAGCGCCGCGAGCTGAACTGTAAGGGAGATTACAGCAGAACCAAGCGAGAAAGTAGAGTTATGCCTACTTACCAAACCAATCAACATGGCCAGATTCCCTACCTGATATCGAGTCGTCGCCGCGAGTATAACGTGCGATGGTCGCTTCGGCTGCTATTGATCGTACTGCTGGCGGCCGGTCCCATCTGCGGGTGGCTGGCATGCATCGATTGGCAACACATCGTCTGGTTGGATTTGGCGCAGTTGGGTGTGATCGTTGGCTCGAGCGTGCTGCCTTGCGTGCTGGTAGCATCGATCCTGCAACAACTCGAAGGGCGGGCTCTGGTATCCACGGCTTTGGTTGTGGGAATTGTCGCAGTTATTTTCGCCATCTCCGCCGGTGCCACGCTTAGTGCAGTCCTCGAGCAGGATGAATTATATCGTAGTGGAAGAGTGAGTGGCGGGGTCCCCCCGCTCGAATTAGCGATGGCCGTTTCGTTTCTTTGCATGGGCCTTTCTGCGATACTTGGCACTCTGCTGGGGGCCTCAATGGGCGCTGCACGGTGAAGGAAGTGGTAGCAGGATACAGCAATCTGCTCCAGAAAAATGATGACGCGACCGGCAACCACCTGGCCGAAGCTACACCGACTTCCAATCACCATGGACCGTCTGACCATCCATACTGAAAGACTCCGGCTCACTCTCGAGTCGCTCGCAGCCACTCGGCAGCGAGTGCTGGCACTTCCTCCAGGTGTCCGCGAGCAAGTATCGGCCGACTATCTGAAGCTGTTGGACACCGCCAGCGATGGAGACTTCTGGGTACTCGGGTTCAATGTATCGGACCGCAAGACCGGTGCGACCGTCGGCCAGTGTGGGTTCAAAGGTCCACCATCCGCCGCTGGCATGGTCGAGATTGCCTACGCAATTGAGCCAGAGTTCCAGAACCAAGGTTTCGCTACCGAGGCAGCCGCGGCACTCACGCGGTTTGCACTCCAGCAGCCCGAGGTGCAAACTGTTCGGGCGCATTCGCTGCCCGAGGCCAACGCTTCAACGCGGGTGCTCACAAAATGTGGCTTTCGGCAGCTGGGCGAGGTACAGGACCCCGAAGACGGGCTGGTATGGCGTTGGGAGATCGGCGCAACAAAAAACGGCTAAGCCGCGAGCAGCCGCCCGCGGCTTAGCCGCCAGATTTCAATCAACGCTCGTTAGGCGACATTCGCCGCCACTTGGTCAACTTTACGACCCGCGATGTAGCCACGACAATTGTCGGCGCCACATGAGCATTCGAACGCGCGGTACAGCACGTCTTCGGTCACGTCGTAGTCCATGGTGAGCAAATCGCCCGGCTCGATATCCTTCACCGCGGTGTAGAGCCGCGTCTTCGGATCGAGTTCGGAGTTGGGGTCGCAGCAGTGCAACACCCGACCGGCAAAGTCGGGGTCGTCCAGGTGCCACCGCTCATCCATTTGCAGGCTGTACTGCGTCATTTCCGCGGTCAGGACGCCGTTCATCCGAAACAGCACGTCGCCGGCCTTGAATGCGCGCAGCACCAGCACACCCAAGCCGCGTTTATCGTCGACTTGGACCACCCGAAAATCCTCGGCCGATGGTTCGTCCGGGATGACGGGGAGGGATTCGGGATAGATTCTGGTCATTACTTTCTGTAGATCAGCTCCGTCTGAATGTTCGTGGGGGCAAGGAATTCGTCGAGCACACGACGCACCGTCGACTCCTCGAACGTCTTGCAGCTGAAGACATCGAGGTACATGTCGCGGTGAGCGTCGTTGGTATGGAACATGATCGCGCTCGTCTCGATCAGTTGCACACCCGACAGTCCAGTTTCGATCCCGCCACCAAAGCGGGCGACAATCGGTGGTCCGTAGCGAACCATGTCGATCTCGTCAGCCATGGTCTGCAAAAAGTGGTACATGCTCTCGATGGAGAGGATGTTTTCGTTGCAGCCCAGGGCCGTCACCAGCAGGTGCTGCCCGTAGTGGGCCTCGCCCTGATGTTGAATTCGGCGGTATTCAGTTAATACCTGCATCGTGCGTAACAGCTCCGAAACACGAGAAATGCAAAACCGGCGTCCCCTAACGCAACGTGCGCAGAACCTTCCGGCAACAGAGAGATAAAACCGTTGTTTGCCTATAATGGCCGCTTCTTCGGCCAGGCAGGTGGGGAAAAACATTGCAAAGAACGGTCCACGGACAGAGCCGTGTGATTGCGCAAATGTTATCGCCCACACCCCCCGTAGTCTATAGGGATAGCGGTAAGATTTCCCCAATTTCTCCCGGGGTGGGAGCTAGCAGTCGGGGGACGGGTGGCCAGGGGGATGAACGTGGCGCGGGCAGGATACCCTCAGGTTCCGTTCGAGGACAGCAAGAGCCATACTTTTGGCACCCCTACCAGTCACACCAAATGACCGAAACAGCATGGGCGTCGAGTATCAACACTATTTCATCGTTCGGGATCTAACCTGGATTGGCTCTGTGGAGATTGCCAGGAAAGTGGACCGACTGTTGGCCGAGTGGGAACTCAAGGCGGGAGCACCTCGGGTGTTCAACCTCGCTGACGGTTTGCCGACAGATTCGGCTTTGCTGGAGGAACTTCCAGGGAACGCAAACAACTTCCTCGTCCGCTATACAGGACTCGAGGGTGCGGTGGCTATCGAGCAGATTCTGGGGCCGTCGGTTTACCCCGAGATACCAGCCGGTGATCGCTATCTGCAGAGCATCGATCTGGTCATTGGAACTCAGTTACGGATTCATCCAAGCAATGAATATTTCTACATCGATGCTTCCGACTGTGAGACTCTAGCTGAGCCGTTTGGCGGATTGGCACCATTCTACGCCACAATGGCCAAAGCGGATGAACACAGTTACGCGAACTTGCGACTTGAACGTGAAGGAAAGCTCCCCTTCCCAGATGGTTTTGTGGGAGCCTGGCGTGCGGCGCTCGTCCTGGACTGCGGAAAGGACCTACCGAAGATTTTTGAGAAGTCCAACTCCGTTCCCGGTAAGCAATTCGTCTCCGGACTAGAGGCCACACTCGGAACATCCGTCGTGCAGATTGGACACATCTATTAGTCAGGCATCAATCGAACTAGTGTTCAATTACGCTACGACCCAAAGTACTCCTTGGCCCCCTCCAGCACGTTGGCGGCCGCCACCGAGGCGAGGATCAAGCCCATCACTCGACTGATGATGCTCGCCCCCCCAGTGCCGATAATGCGCGAAATAAATCCGGCACCCAGCATCAGACAGCACGCAATGGCCAGTACGACGAGCATCACGATCGAGGTCGTCACCTGGTCCGCGATGGTGCTCACGTCGTTCTTGGTGAGCAGTACCGCCGCCATCATGGCCCCGGGCGAAGCGATCGAAGGGGTGGCCAGCGGATAGATGGCCGTCTCGTGCACACTGGGGAGCAGTTTGGTTTCGCTTTCCGGCTTGCCTTCGCCAAAAATCATAGTCAGGGCAAACAGAAATAGCACGATACCGCCGGAAATCTGAAATGCCACCAGCGGCACTCCCATGGCCGCCAGCACAGCTTCGCCCGCTGCGATGAAAAACAGCAGTATCAGCGCGGCAGCTGCCGTGGCAATGAGGGCAATGTGCCGGCGTTCCTTCGGCGTCCGCTCTGCCGTGGCCGAGATGAAAACCGGTATAGTCCCGATGGGATCGATCACCGCCCACAGAAGCACAAACTTGCTGACGATATCTTCGGACATGTCCACTTGTTACCTACTCAAACGTGGAAGGATTGCCTTACGGAACAAAGTAGGGCGTATTGTAGCGAAATGTCGGCTCGCGGGGAGACATCACACGGACCACCGAAAGAGCCTCGACTTGCGAGTTCCCCTCACTTCGAGTGGTCCATCGGCCCTGGAAGTTTCGATGTAGCTACGCACCAGTGCCTTCGCAGTAGTAGGCAGCGGAAGACTACGCTATACTCGCGTACAATTGCAGACGGGCGCAGTATTTTCCAACAGCAGTCGGGGATGCCATGACTTGGAAAGATCCACCGCCGCGCACATCGCTCCCCGTTCTGGGGGACGACATTCGCAAACTGCGAAACGACAGAGGGTGGACGCAGCAACGCTTGGCCGAAGAGTCGGGATTCACCTCGCGGCTCATTCGCAAGGCGGAATCTGGCACTCCCCTCCACCCAGACACCATCGATATTCTAGCCGAGACGCTATCCACTCCCGAACAGCATCTGGCCCCCGAAGACCTGGTGTTCTCCGATGCCCTGGTGATCTCAACGTTCTACTTGGCACTAAGCGACTACGGTGCCGACGTTGGCTACAAGATGAGCCACCTGTTCGACGACGAACTGATGGTCTGGATCGCGGGCGAGGAAACGGGACTGCCGTTTGCGGGCGTATGGCGGGGGCTCGATGGCTTGCACGAGTACTTCAGTATCCTGCTGAAGTGTTTCACGTATCATGGAGGAGACAAAGAACCGGAGATTCTGCGAACCGGCGAAGATGTCTTTGTGATTGGTTCCACCTATTGGACGAGTGAGCACTCGAGCACGCCAGTCGGGGTGTGGCAGGTGAATCGATATAAGCTCAGGCGGGGGAGGATTCTTGAGTGGAAGAACTTTTACGATACAGCAGCTGCCGTTCGACTGGCCGACGGGCATCCCAAGTCCGAGTAAGCTCTGCTGACCAACCGCAACCCGGCGGCTTCACGCTCATCGAACTGCTGGTGGTAATTGCCATCATTGGTGTGCTGGTGGCACTGCTGTTGCCCGCGGTGCAAGCAGCACGCGAGTCGGCGCGGCGTACCAGTTGCGGCAACAACCTGCGGCAGTTCGGACTGGCCCTGTTGAACTACGAGGCGGCGCTAGAAATGCTGCCGCCAGGCGTAAAGGCCCAACCACCGTTCGGCCCTGCAGACATCACGGCCAACGCCAATGCATTGCTGTTGCCCTATTTCGAACAAGCGGGCCTCGCCAACCTCTACGATCTCAACCAGCCGTACTGGCTCCAGGGCAACGACGTGGTGCAGGCTCAGGTGTCCCTATTTCACTGCCCGTCCAATGGCGCCCAACTGTTTGTGAGTAGTGTTTTCGAGGATTTGGGACTGCCGATTGGCGACACCTTCGCCACGGTCGACTACGCCTACTCGCACGGCGTGACGGATGCCTGGTGCATCTCGGGCCAATACCCTGAGCAGTACCGTGGAGTCTTCGACATCGGCTACCCAAAGAAACTCCGCCAGATCTCGGACGGGCTGAGCCACACAATTGCCATGGGCGAGGCTGCCGGTGGCGAACGGTGGCCAGTGTGTGTGGGATTCGGCTGTTCGATGCCCGATGCCAGTGGCGCGTTGGCCGATTATCCCTGGGTAGTGGGCAACCTTCCGGCCGATTTCATGCTGCCCAACTTCGTGGGCAGTTCGATATTCGCCTCGACAACCGAATCGCTCAACAAGTGGCCCGTAACCCACACGATTCTCAACACGGCCGCAGCAACCGATTGCCGTGCGTCGTTTGAAGGCGGTTCGCATGCCACGAGCAACTTCCGCAGCGACCACCTAACCGGCGGCTGGTTTCTCCACTGCGATGGCTCGGCGCATTTTCTCGCTGGTGAAATAGAACCTGCTATTTATCGTGGCTTTTCCACTTATGCCGGCGGCGAACTCAACCCGAGTCCCTAAAAGGACTTGGCGACTGCGTTCCGGTGCGTTCCGCCTTTAATCGGTTGTCCCTACTCGGAGATGTGGTTAGCTTCATCAACAGAGCTGGTGGAACGCGCAGTCGCCATGTCGCCAATGAGATGGCCCGCATCCGCCTCTTCCCCTCCTTCCGTCCTTCCACTCGATGAGCCGGTCCCATTTGGCCATACTCCTCACCTCGCTATCTCCCGCCAGAATTGCTCAACTCGCGTTTCGTCGCGACACTCCTACATAACTTGCCTCAAGCCCCGGACCACCCATCTCTTTTAAGGGGGGCGGTGGGTGCGTTCCGGTGGCATGAGGCTAACACAAGTAGCAATGCCAAGGGTGGAAGATCTGCCAAATGCGTCGGTCGGAGCAGTCACTCCACACGCCATCTCACCACCTCAACGCTGCAACCTCGCGGAAGCCGACGATCGTCCGTCCGCTGAAGAATTCGGCGTAGGAGAACCGGGGGCACGAGCAATGGACGTCCAGCAGAGTGTGCGGTGGACGCACGCGGTGTGTCAAAAAATCGCGGTAGATTCCGCCCGACGAATGGTTCTAATAGTGGTTGCCGGGTGGTAGGGTCAGGAAGCCGGCACCAGCAGAATTGAGGAGCGGTGGAGACCAGGTTTATGCGATTCTTGGAGCCTTGCCGCGTCAGCCGGCAGGGTTTTGTCGCACCTGCGACAAAACGCGCGCAACAATTCGTGCGTTCGCGAGCCCCTCGATCGACATAACATTTGGAAGTACAAGGACTTGCGAGTATTGTCGCAGTGGGTGATCGAGCGAGTTTTGTCGCAGTGAATCGTTTTGCCGCGCTACTGCGACATTACCTGCGACATTAAGCCTCGTCGCCCGCGGCGATCTGCGTAAAGCTTTCGTACCGCCGGGTGTCGATGCGGCCGTCGGCCACGGCGTCCTTGACCGCGCAGAAATCCTCGTGCGTGTGGGTGCAGTCGGGGTAGCGGCACCTGGAGACGTACGGCCGCAGTTCGCGGAAGAAACCGGGCACTTCCTCGGGGATGACGTCCCACAATTGGAACTGGCGGATGCCAGGCGTGTCGATCACGTGGCCGCCAGATGCCAACGGAAACAACTCGGCGGTGGTGGTGGTATGGCGACCTTTTTGCGATTCGGTGCTCACGGTCTGTACGCGAAGGCCAAGCCCAGGTTCGATGACGTTCAGCAACGACGACTTTCCAACGCCCGATTGCCCGCTGAGCACCGTATCGCGACCGGCGAGCAACTCTCGCAGCTGGTCGATGTTCTGGCCCGTCGTGGCAGAGACCAGCAGCACCTGGTACCCGAGCTGGCTGTAAACGCCCACCAACGGCATCAGGTCGGCTGGCTCCACCAGGTCGACCTTGTTGATACAGACGACCGGTCGGATCTCGGTTTTCTCGGCCGTCAGCAGGAAGCGGTCAATCAGATTTGGCTTGATGCGGGGCTCGGCCGCGCTGGCCACTACGACAATTTGATCAACATTGGCTACCAACACGTGACGGCGGCCGCGACTGGTGCGGGAGAGCAACCCCCGTCGGGGCTCGACGCGTTCGATGATGCCTTCGCCATCGCCCTCGGGCCGGAACCAAACGTGGTCGCCGGCCGCAACGACATGCCGCTGATCGGTAGCCAGCGTCTTCAACAGCCGCCGTGTGGCACAGGAAAAGAGCTCGCCGTGGTCATCGCGAACGATGCTCACCAATCCTTGTACGCGAAGCACGCGTCCCGGTCGGCACACCGAGGTGTCGACATCAGGAAGGATGTACTCGCCGGCTTCGTCCTCGATAAGTTCGCCACCGACAACGGTCCGCTTGCGCGTGAGGTCCCCCTTGCCGCTGATGCGCTCGCCCTGCAGGTGATCCTCGGCCGCTTCGTCGCCATAGGAACGAGTGAGATCGTTCTCGCGCGTCCGCACCTCACGGTTCTTACGGAACGTCGCCCGTACCTTGTTTTTCTTACGGGCCATGGGCTAGATGCTGGGGCGCCAAGAAGCAAAGAGTCTGCGAAGTATCGAATGCAACATTTGACATTCCGACTTCGGCCTCTGCCTAGACTGGTTTATCCGGTAGGTCAATCTGGCCTGCACTGTGGTTCGTGGGGTCGTACCGCCTGCCGGCCTTTTCTGCCTCGGCCTTGGCTTTGGCCTCGAGTCCGGCGCGGGACAACAACGACTCGCCCAAGATCTCGCGAGTCAGATTGTCATCGGGCGGAGGACCGACGGCACCCAAATCGGCGGGCGAGTAGGTTACTTCGTAGCGGTGCTTGGCCACATGCAGGATGTCGCCTGGGTCGAGCCGCTTCTCCTGCACACGCACATTGTTGACTTTGATGCCGTTGCGGCTGCCCAGGTCGCGGGCGTACCAATACCCGCTATCGAGGGTCAACTGACAATGATGGGCCGACACATTGGCAAAGCGGAGGACGATGTCGCAGCTTTCGCGTCGGCCAACGAGCAACTGCTGCTTCTTGAGGGGAATGGTATCGCCTCCGCCCATGGGGATCAGTTCCCCAAATTCGGCGTCGAAGCCTTGCATGGTTGACCTCACTGGAAGAACACAAGAATATAACTGTTAATCACGCACGAAGGTCATAGAGGCCCTCAGGCCTGCATCGCTCGGCCGGTCTTGCCCCGTCCGGTCGCGCGATGATCGGGCCCCTCCTCATTTGGAGGAATAATGGCCCGCAACAAAGTCCTTCGCCAACCCCCTAATTTATTCGTCGCCCCAATTGCCGTCAACCAAACCACTTACGTCGACCGATAATTTTCCTGACTGGCGACAGTCAGGACTTCGCTACTACAGCTACCGATTCCGGCTGCGCGAACTTTTCGGCCATCGGGTGCAGAAAGTAAGCCTCGACGCAGGATTCACCTGCCCCAACGTCGATGGCACGGTTGCCAAGGGGGGATGCACGTTCTGCGACAACCGCAGCTTCAGTCCCAGCCGCCGGTTGCCACGGGCCGATATCCGGGGACAAATCGACCAGAGCCTGGCTCGCATGAAGGTTCGGTATGCCGATTGCGAGCATTTTCTCGCTTATTTTCAGCCGGCCACAAATACCTACGCCCCCGTCGACCGGCTTCGCGACTTGTACGAGCAGGCCCTCGAACACCCACAAGTCGTCGGTCTGGCGATCGGCACCCGCCCCGACTGCGTGCCAGAAGAGGTAATTGCACTACTGAACGAGTTTGGTGAGCGCAGCTACGTTTCGGTTGAATACGGCATGCAGACTATACACGACCGCTCGCTCGACTGGATGAACCGTGGTTGCCACCACGATGCGATGCTCGACGCGATGCGGCGCAGCCAGGATCGAAGGTTCGAAATTTCCGCCCACGCCATCCTGGGCCTACCGGGTGAATCGCACGACGACATGCTGGCCACGGCCCGCGAACTGGCCAGGCTCAACGTCGACGGGGTGAAGCTGCACAACCTGTACTGCGTGAAGAACACCAAGCTGGCCGACCAGTTGGCAACCGGCGAAGTAACCCTGATGGGCCAGGACGACTATGTGCGAACGGTGGTCGATTTCATGGAACTGTTGCCCCCCACGATGGTCATCGAACGCATCAGCGGCGACGCCCCACCCGACTATTTCATCGGCCCGGAGTGGTGCCTGAACAAAGGAGCGGTGAAGCGAGAGATCGATGCGGAGTTCGAGCGACGAGATACCTGGCAAGGGAAGTTTTGCAGCTCGACTCTGCGGGCGGAAGACAGTGCAAGTAGAGAACAAGAGACATCATGAGCGTAAGTGACCAACTAAGCCTGGGCATGCGGCAGGGAGCTTGTCGTTCGCTCGATGGTTCGATGCGGAAGATCGGGCATTGCCTTGATCAATTGACCGAAGACCAATTGTGGTGGCGGCCGGCCGAAGGATTGAACTCCGTCGGCAACCTGATGCTGCACCTCGCCGGCAACCTGCGGCAATGGGTCGTCGCCGGTGTGGGCGGAGCCGTCGACAACCGCGATCGCCCCAGCGAATTCTCGGCCGACCGCACACTGGAGAAAGAACAGCTCTGGACGATACTCCAAACGGCCGTCGAAGAAGCCAAACAGGCGATTCTCGCCACCAGCGACGCCGACCTGATCCGCCAAAGATTGGTCCAAAACTTTGAAGTCTCCGGCGTCGAGGCCATTTTCGACAGCGTCCCTCACTTCCAGGGCCATGCGCAGGAGATTATCTGCCTCACAAGGATGCAGTTGGGGGATGGTTACGAGTTCGCCTGGGTGCCGAGGACGCCGGAAGAAGGGCTGTAGCGATATCGCATACATCGCTGATGCTCCCGGACTCGGCCCCCATCGACCTCGTGCAATCGAGTGCTTTATTTGCATCAAGGACACCCATGCAATACACCACCATCCTTCAAGACATGTTCGCCCACAACGACTGGGCGAACGCCAAGCTGTACGACTTGTCGTCCGATCTCACCGACACGCAACTCGATGAGCCGCGAGAAATGGGGTTTGGGTCGCTGCGTAATACGCTGTTCCACATGCTCGAAGCGGAACGCGTGTGGCTCGGGCGGTGGCGTGGCGAGCCGGCTCCGCCGCTCGCGCGGGACGCCGAGGGCCTCTCGATCAGCGAGATTCGTGCGCGGGCCGCCAGTGTCGCCTCAGATCGAAACGAGTTAGTCGCCAGCGAGGCGACCGATAACTTCACGCGGCAAGTCACTTTCAAGGATGGCCAGCAGAACGAGTGGACCTTTACGTTGGGCGACCTGATGAACCACGTGGTCAACCATGGAATGCATCATCGGGCGCAAGCGCTCAGCTACTTGAAATCGTTCGGCCGCAAGGTGCCGGGTGGGTTGGATTACCTCTTCTATAAGATCGCCTATCCCTCGTGCGAGGTGCCCGAAGCAAGTTTGCAACCGCTGCGATCCTATGGACTGGAGGTCGCCACTGCCGAGGGTAGAATCCCACATTTCGACCGCTCGCGGATCGAGTTCTACTTTGCCTACAGCGAGTGGGCTATGGACCGGGTGTTTGCCGGCGCCGCGGAACTCGCCGAACCGCAGTTGGATCAGGCGTTCGACATGGGCACCGGCTCGCTCCGTAATAACCTGCAACACATGATCGACGCCGAGCGATGGTGGCTGGGCAACTGGGCCGCCGATCGTTCGGCATTCCCCCGCGGCGAGGAACCTCGGTCGCTGTCTTCCATGCGTGAACAGTACGCCATGGTGTGCGGCCAGAGAAACCAGTTTATCGAGAGCCTCGATGACAAATCTGCCGACCGCATCGTCTATGTTGCGATCGGCGGCCCCGAGAACTGCTACCGAGTAACCGAGTCGCTGGTGCAACTCTGTGGTCACGGCACGCACCATCGAGCCCAATGCGCCAACATGCTACGTCAATTGGGCATCGCTGTTGGCTGGCTCGACATTGTGCAATGGCTACGGGAAGAGAAGTGATTTGGCACCCAGCAGAATCGCTGGCAATGCTGAACTATGCTTTAAATGCGAGCGTCCCCAGCGAGCCATCCCGCAGCCAATGATCTGAGTCGGAGTCCAAGCCCCATGCTTCAGGGCATTGCCATCGTCGTACTATCGATCCTCGCCGCGGTCACCTACGGTGTGGTACACGACCAGTTCACCGCGCGGATTTGCATCGAATATTTCACCATTGGCCACCCGCCCATCTTCACGGTGCCAGTTACGTCCCCGACGATCGTGGGCCTGGCCTGGGGCGTGCTCGCCACATGGTGGGTCGGTGCCGGACTTGGCGTGCCCCTGGCCATCGTCGCTCGCGCCGGAAAGCGGCCAACGCGGGATGTTGGATCGCTCGTCAGGCCGATGGCCATCTTGATGCTCACCATCGGAGCACTGGCAGCGTTGGCTGGTGTCGCAGGCTACTTCGTCGCTCGCAGTGGCGCGGTGTTCCTGCCGGAACCAATGGCGTCACGCATACCGGCCGACAAACATGTCGCGTTCCTCACCGACTGGTTCATCCATATGGCCAGTTACCTGTTCGGCGCAATTGGCGGGCTGGTGCTCATCGTGATGACGTGGCGGTCGCGGGCAAAGCTTGCCGCAAGCGAAGAGAATTCGCCGAGTGACTTCGAACCTTAGTGACGAACGGCACCGCGGCCATCAAGCCCCGAAAAGCAACTCGCTTAATGTCGGAACACCGAGAATCGTAAGCACGGCGTTCACGATTCCCATTAACCCCTCGCCGGCGATCAGGCCCGAGGCGATCGCAAAGTCGAAGTTGCGGCACGACTGCGGCGACAGCCACTTCCAGATGAGCCAAATCACCAGGCCGTAGACCATCACCAGGGAATAGTAGGGCGGCACGATGAACGCAATGCCAAGCGCCAAGCCGCTGGGTACGTAGGGCCCGATCGATTGAAAACGCCGCAACACGGCGAGCACCACGCCCACCACCGCGGCGGCCATCACAATGTGCGGACTGTAAGGTGGCAATGCCCCAAAGCCCTCGGCAAGCAATTCGGCCATGGCCTTCCAAGCGAACGCTGCCGGGGCAGGCAACCCATCTTCACCGCCAATGGTGTAGGCCTTCGTAAACAGCATGTAGGCCGGCACTACAAACACGATACCCGCCAGAATGCCGATGATCTGGGCAATAAACTGCTTGCGAGGCGAAGCCCCTAGCAGGTGGCCGGTTTTCAGGTCCTGCATCATATCGGCCGCCTGCGATGCCCCGGCACCGGTGATCGCCGCACACATCAGATTGGTGGAGATCTGCCCCGGAGCGAAGCCACCAAACACCAACTGGGTGACTTTGCCCATCCCGCCAACCGGATTGATGTCGGTTTCGCCCGTTGATCTAACGGCCACAACCGACAGCACCGACGACAGTGCGATAGCGAGCAGCGAAAAATACCAGGCAATCCCGAACACCAGCTGCGCGATAACCATCGTAAGGAGCGAGCCAATCGCCAGCCCGATGATCCACCACATGTTCGGAATCGACTCGGCGCTATCATCCGAGCCACCTTCGGCAGCGGCCGCTACTCCCTGTAGGGCGCGAATAAACGTCCGCCAACTGAATGCCACACTGGCCAGCGCTTCGCTAACCATCAGCGCCACACCGGGCCAGAGAATCCAGCCCCGCGGGCCATCGCTATAGCTGTTCACCTCGCCAGGAGCCCAGCCTTGCGACTGGGCGAACGGTCCGAGGATGCCCCAACCGATAATCGCCCCGCCCAGCAGCGAGAGCACCACGCGTGGCCCGATCAGAAAGCCGGCCCCCAACAACGCGGGGCCAAGGTACACTTTGAAACCCCAGGCCGACATGGTCGCCAGCACCGCCACTCCCGTCCATTCCGCGATCGGGGGCTGTTCGAGTTCAGGGACGAAGTAGTAGGCCAGGGTAAACAGGCCGGCGAACAAACCCGCGAACAGCAGCACCCGCGCCTTGGCGATGGCAACCGACGCCTCGCTGTACATGGCGGTGATGGTTTCGGCCGTGGCGGTGCCGGTGGGGAACTTCAGTTGGTCTACCAGTACCATCTGTCGCCGCAGCGGCACCGCGAAGAACACTCCCAGGAAGGCCACGGCCAGCGACCACAGCATCAGTTCCCACCAGGTGATCTGGTAACCCATCAACTGCATCGCCGGTATTGCCGCAACCAGACCTGCTGCCGATGCCATCGAGCCGGCCGCCGATCCAGACGTCTGGGCGATATTGGTCTCCATCACGGAAAGCCGATCGTTGATCACGGCAAAGAAAGAGAAGCCCAGCACCGCCGAAATAATCGAAGCGCCAAAAGTCCAGCCAATCTTCAGGCCGATGTAGATGTTGGTGCAAGCAATGATGCTACCAACCAGGCATCCTGTGACAATCGCCCGGAACGTAAGCTGCGGGCCGTCCGCCCACTGCTGGCGTTCATCCTGAACGGGTTCTTCGGGAAGTTCCGGTTGGCTCTGCGGCGATGCAAAGGGCGACTGTTCGTCCATAGCGGATAGACACTCACGATGCGTGTGGCAATTGGGCGCGGCCAGACAATCGGCACCGCCGAAATTCGCGCCCGGCAACAAAATCTGCCCTAGAGAATAGCCAAATTGTAGCACCCGCCGCCCGACTCCACGACGCCCCGCCCCGCGCCCACGGCGAACCTTGACCGGGTGTCAGGCCTCTCTTGCAGAACCGAGGAGATTCGGGCATGATATGGGTTTCGCCCACAGGCTCCGGCCCCAAGCGGTATGCACCCCTAGCTCAACTGGATAGAGCATCGGACTACGAATCCGAAGGTTGCAGGTTCGAATCCTGCGGGGTGTGCTCAGAAGCCTCTAAGGAAACTACGGCTTTTTGGGTTCTGCGATTCCCGCTGCTCTGGCTCCTTGCGTAACTCCTTGTCCAATACCCTCCAGAGGTCGCTTGCAGCCGTTCGGGCGGACTGTTGCACGTAGTACGTCATTGTAGTTTGGATGTCGGCGTGTCGTATTAGCTGCTTTAACTGGGCGGGCATAACCCGCGTGGACCAGCGGGAGCCAAACGCCCGCCGCAAGTCGTGGGCGGTGGCAGTTTTGCCGTTCGCCGGATCCACAACCACGCCGGCTGCGGAGCCGATGCGGGCTATCTACTTGCCGACGAAGTTCGTCACGTAGTTGCGTTTGGCTGTTGCCCTGTTGATTACGGTGCAATCTGGGCGAATCGGAGTGAACACCCAGCCGGATGCCCGCTCGAGCGGTTCCAGCAGTTGCACAGCCTCGGGAGCCAGTGGAGTTTGCTCCACGCTTCCGGACTTCTGCGATTCCGCATCGAACGCCAGAACGCTGTGCTTGCCATCCAACACGACGTGGACCCCATCGGGTTGATAGTCCCAGCGGAGGGCGAGAGCTTCGCTTGGGCGGAGCCCTGTTGCCCACAAGCCGCGAAGTAGCAACTTCCACGAGTCCGCAGCCTCCGGGCGAACTGCTTTGTCCACAGCAGCCAACAGCCGTTCGAACTCCTCAGTCGTGATCGGGCGCCCCTTCACTCGCAACAGACTTAATTCGATTGGGGGTTGGCCTGGACGCAGGGGAAATAGAAGTAGAAAGTTGGGGAAGCCGCTGGCATCGGGTGTTGTAGCTCCTCGTTTAATCCAGCGTTGGGGTATTTGGCACTTTCGCGGATCCTGACTTCACGCAAGTTTTAGAGCCAGTATGTCGAACTCGAAGGCGAGGTTGGTCGCCACTTCGTCTTCATGATCTGGGTCGAATCTGTTTTCATCCGAGTCGTCGGGAGACCAGTCTTCCGTGGTGAGCGACCCTTTCGCGGGCCGCTCAGACTCGTCAAGTAACAACAAGGCCTGATCCGTGGTGCTTGGTGTCAGATCGGCGCTGACGGCGGCCGCGTAGTCTAGTGTGGTTCGAGTCGCGGGCGATACCCACGTGGCGAGGGCTACATCGACGAGGGCCGCTTGCGACATCGGGCTATCGGCCGTCTCGCCGGTGATATCCTCATCGAGCCGCAGCGCGATGCGGCCTAGCTCCGTGTCGCCGTACACCAGCGCGGCTACAGGACGCGTCGCCCCCAGATTGTTCCGCCAGACTACGTAGTCTGCCAGGTCGACCGAACCGTTGCCGTTGCCATCGGCTCCGCTGCCGGGTGACGTGGGCATCTGGCCGAATTGATCTTTCCACACTTGGTAGTCCAACTGATCGACGGTACCACTATCGTCGTAGTCGCCTGCGAGTTGTACCACGGATTCGCCACTCCAGCCGGGGGAACCTCCGTCCACGGCGCTGGCCCGCCAGTTTGTCGGATCATTCGGACTGCCTAGCGGGTCGATGATCTCCAGCGAAGGTCCGTCGCCGTCGGCCGCAGCGGGCCACGGGTCGGAGTCGCCGTAGGTGAACGAGAGAATCTCGGCCCCACTGGCTGCTAGGAGGGTCAGTGTCTCGCCGCCGTTGCTCAGGTTAGCATCGCCATATCCGATAGGAGCGAGATTGATACCGGTTCCGTAGATCGATTCGAACACCGAAGTATTACGGGCAATCACCAGGTACTCACCAGGTGCCAGAGACATGCCATCAGCAAACACATACGGATTCGAAGCAAAGTCTGCCAGCTTTATGCCCGCCAGGTTGACCGTTTGTGTGCCTGTGTTATAGATCTCGAAGAATTCCTGATCCGATTCGTCCACCAGACCGGGGTTGTTGGGATGGTAATGCAGTTCCGTGATGGCTAGCGTGGGGACGTCGATCGGCGGGGTAGTCACAAACTCCACGGGATCCGACCAGTGACTCCAGCGACCTTGGTCATCCTGCATCCGCACTCGCGCACGATAAGTATGACCTGCTTCGAGGCCACTGACGGTCAGGTCCAGAGTGTCGTCGAACGTCGTCAGCTCCTCACTTTCCCAAATCGAATCGATCTCGTAAATCCACGGCTCGGCGGGATCGAAGCCGGGGGTATCGGGATTCGATACCTCGGCGAGGCGCCACTCCATGGCGTTGAATCCCGCTTGTGTGCTGAAAAACGGGCTAGTGGTGAACTCAAGTCCGCCAATGGGATAGCCAGCGTCACCCGAATAAGTAAGGGTCGGAGTTTGGGGGACCAGCCAGTCGTCAGTCAGGATATTGCTGTCGATCCATGCGCCTCGCGTACTGGCGTAGTCGACGAGTAACTGCATCATTCCGGCGTAGCTACCAAAGCTGAGAATGCCGCCACCCCCGGCATAATAGCGCCCGACGTTCGCTTTGTTCAAATTCACGTACGACGACGTCATGATGGGGTTGTAGTCCCACATCGCCCGATCAGCATCTACCAGCGAAGGTTGTCCAGCGGTATAGACGAACGACGCCGTCTCTTCCACCAGCAAGCGCACTTGGTCGGCATTGAACAGCAGATCGCGAATCTCGCGCATACGATTGCGGTACTCGGCGTTGTACTCTGGAATTCGGAGCACCCGATTCCGGAACGGCTCATTGCCGTCGCCATACATGTTGTTGGCCCAGGTCAGGTCGAGATCCCAAGGAACGGTCTCCCACTTATCGGTGTCGGGATTGTGATAGAAGAAGTAGTTCTTGCCAGCCCCGATGTCATAGTGGTGAATGCCATCGACAATCGAACGATAGCTGTAGTACTGTTCGAGATCGAGATTATCGTCCCACCACTGGGCGGTTTGCGTACTGTTTTCGTAGGCGGTCTTGAACGCTATCAGATCGGACGAATCGTTCGGCTGAGGGTAGTCTCCCTGGTTGTTTAGTTCGCCACCGATGCCATTGACGCCGGTGCCATTTTCCATTTTGTACAGATTGCCATCGCCCAAGTCGTGATCGTCCAAGAAGTTGTCGTTCAGCTGTTCGATCGCCAGGTACAGGCCCTGGAAGTCGCTGCCAAACTGACTGCTGCCGTTTTCGTCGGCGTCTTCGATAATACGAAAGCTGACGTAGTTGGTATTCGACGCCGGCACTCCCGCCAGGTTGAACAACTTGTAGCCAACCGATTCGAACAGGCCTTGTTCGCCGCGGTGCCAGAAGTCGCCCTGCTGGACAATTGCACTCAGGTTCAGTTTGCTCCAAGGCACTTTGTACGTGTTGCCGTAATCGTCGCGGGCTTGGAAGTCGTGACCTCGGTTGAAGTCAAACTTCCACATGTTCTTGCCCATCGAGTAGCGCCACACGCCGCCGCGAGCACGAAACCGGATGTGGTCGTATACGATGCCGTCGTACACCAGGGCACCATGCCACAGGTACTCGCTGCCGCCGTACGCGGGGGTATTCGAATCGGGAATGTGCTGCGAATCTTCGTGGGCTTGGCGGGTGGTGATCAAATGATACGTGGCCACCGAGTCCAGCAAGTCGCCTGAATACGTTATGTCGGGCGTGACACCCGGCCGGGCGGCGGCGGTCCAATCGGGTGTATCACCGTAAACAAAGTAAGCAAAGTTCGGTTGTGAGTCGTCCTCGTACGGCACGGTGACACTCGCCCCCAGGGTGTCCTCGACGGTCACGCGGTACCGCACCAGCCGCCGATGCGTTTGCAGGCTACCGGGCAAGATGGCGGTGTAAATATCGTCGCCGGCGGTGACGTCGCCATTCGTCCCATCGTCCACCATGGCGAGGGTGGTCCAGCTGGTCAGGTAACGAGGATCGTCTATGGCAATGTAATCGCCCGGGTTCACCAACTGGTACTCTAACTGCACCGCGCCGATGCCATCCGGGTCGGTCGCCTTCACCGTTACGGTAATGTCTTCGCTCGGCTGCGGCTGAATCGGGTAGTGGTCGACCTTGCGAGTCTGCGGCGGCGCGTTGATGGCAAACCCGGCGTTCGATGCCCCCGGCGTCACGGGTGCCGATCGCCAGCTCCCGCCGAGATCGTTCTCGAGCGTCGGGTTGATGAGTTGGATCGACTCGCCTGGCACGTCGCCGACCGTGGGCCAGGGGTACCCCAATTGGTAATCGACTTCGTCCTGCAGATCACCATTGGCGTCTCGCAGCCGGAGCACTTCGCCCTCGTTGCTCAGGCGACCATCAAACGGCCCCACGGCAGGCACACCAAACTGGCTGGTGAATTGGCCCACATGCTGGGCGATCACCAGGTACTCGCCCGATTGCAGAACGGTGCCATGGGGCAGCGTGAACTGAACGCCACTGTCGAGCTGCCAGCCCGACAGGTCTACTGCCGAACTGCCGGCGTTGTACAGTTCGACGAACTCCAGCGGCTCGGAGTCGTCTCCCACGTCGTAGCCAATCTCGTTAATCAGCACCCCTTCGCCAACCAGCAGGGCAAAGCTGCCGCTGAAGGCGACCAGCGGTTCGCCCGAGTCGCTGCCTCGCATGGCTCCTTCGGCCAGGCTGACATGATGCACCCCGTTGCCAGCGATCGCTGGCAAAGTGAAGCGGACGGTATCGGCGTCGAGCAACTCGAACGCCGTGGCCGGCTGTCCATCGACCAGCAGGTCGCTGGCGTCTATCGTGGCCGGATTGACGGGTTCGCTGAAGTCGACGGTGTAGGTGGTGGGCAGCAAAGTCAGAAGTTGGCCATCGGCAGGGTCGGTCGCTTGCACGCGGAGTCCGCTGGCGTACTCGACCAGGCGAACCCCGGTCAGGGCGTAACCTTTCGAGCCAAATAACGCGCTGCCCGACCCGACACCCGGAGTCGAGCCACGATATTGCTCGGACACGATCTCAAACTCGCCATCCTGTCCCGGATCGATGGACTGCCACTGGGCGACGAAACCTTGACTGGACTGGTGGTTTTCGCCGGTCCAGATCGCCACCTGATTGGCAGGCAAGCCGGCGGTGACCACACCAAGGCCTGTGCTGTGAGCTGGTGTAAATGACTCGGCCCCCACCAGCGTCACCAGCGTCCAGCGATTGGTGTAACCGGTGTTACCGCGGATGGTGGTACCGGCAAAGTCGTAGTCGGCATCGGGGTCCAGGCCCGAAAAGTTGTGCCGATACCAATCGTTGCCGCTCAGCGCGAGGCTGCTCCCGAACGACGAGCTGAAATCGACGTAGCCATCAAATAAATTGCTCGCATCCGTCCCCGCGGCCGGCACGCCGGTGGTGGTTTCGTACGACACGCCTTGGGAAGTGGTCGTCAGCGTGATCGAGGTGGGAGCGCCCGTTTGGCTGTCGAGCAAGAAACCCGAATTGTCGCCATTGGTGGCGTAGCTTGTGACGTATTGCCCGGTAGCGGGACCAGCAACGTGATCGTTGTAGGCAATAACATCGCCCGCCAACATCATGCGTGCTTCGAGCATTTCGAATCGTCGCACCCGCCGCTGCATCCCTTTGAGTTGTGCAGGCACCCAACCGCCCCTCCGCCCCAGATACTTCATTCGATTGATCGCTCCCTATCAACTGCTCAATTCTAGCGGTGCACGCCACGCGACTCGAGGCAAGCTGCCCGGATGTCGGCAACTCTGCCCCAAGGGACAAGAGAATCTGGCGGGAAGACCACCAAAAGATCAACTTGTATAGTAAATCGTCGCGGCCCCCAAAGCAAGGAACTTGCCAGCGATGCAAGACCAATCCGGAGCCTAGATGCCACGGATCTGCCTCTGAACGGCGTTTGGCTAACCGCGCGGACTCAGGCGGGATTCACACGATGTCCACCCATCGAAACACTGGAGACGGGACTCTCCCCCATCCCTGTGCGAGCGCTGGTGCCTGACTCTGTGGGATGTGCACGTGTGTGTCGGCATTGACAGTGCTTCGTCCACACGTGCTTCAGACTCCAGAAGAACCGCTCGGCCACGGCGTTGTCGTAGCAGTTGCCCCGGCGGCTCATCGAACACTCGATGCCAAGCGTCTGCAAGGTCCGTTGATAGCTCTCACTCGTGTACTGACAACCGCGATCACTGTGATGCAGCAGTTCGCCACGCTGGGGGCGGCGCGACTCGATGGCTTGACGTAACGCATCGCTCACCAGCGGGGTGGCCAGCGAGCGACTCATCGACCAACCTACCACCTCGCGGCTGAACAGATCGACGACGACCGCCACGTACACCCAACCAGCCAGCGTCGGCAAGTACGTGATGTCGGTCACCCATTTCTGGTTCGGACGCTCCGCATCGAAGTCCCGATCCAAGACGTTCGGCGCTGGCCGTTTGGACGGATCCGCCTTGGTCGTCGTCGGCGTGAACCGCTTACGGACTCGGCTTTTCAGGCCCATTTCTTGCATCGCTCGGGCCACGGTGTTGCGACAGGCCGTTTCCAGTTACTCTCGCTGCGCGAGTTCCTGGGCGACCTTGGCTGGGCCGTACACCGTGTGTCGCTCGTCGAATACTTGCCGAATCGACTGGTGAATCTTGGCCGTTCGTTCGGCACGCCTGCTCGGCGGACGATCGACCGAGGCGTAGTAACCCGAGCGGCTGACCTGGAGGAGCTGGCACATCAGGGCCACCGGAAAGGAGTCGCGATGTTCGGTGATCCAGGCATACTTCATGTCGACTCCTTCGCGAAGTACGCCGTGGCTTTTTTTAGGATTTCAAGTTCCAGTTCGGTCCGTTTGAGTTGTTTGCGGAGCCGAGCAATCTCGGCTCGCATCTCCTCGACCGTGGCGTCGTCACCACACGGCTCGGGCGGCGGAGCCAGCTTGCGATGCCAATCACGCAGAGTCGCATCGCACACCCCCACCGCAGCACAGCTGACTTGAACGAATAACCTTCTTCAACCACCAGCCGCACCGCGTCTCGCTTGAACTCATCGCTATACATCGGCCGCTGCCGCTTCGCTTGCGCGTCCATGTTTCCGACCTCCTAAGGGAACCATTATTTCGGCTCCCGCCACTGTCCGAAAGTCTTGGGCTATCGCAGCCGGGAGTGCCTTCCTATCTCTTAATTCCTCCAATCATTGACTTGGCAGTCGAACTAACCTATACTTCAGGCGTTCAGAAAGCATGGGCGGCGCGTTTATCGTCGCTGGCAGGTCTTAATCGAGTCGATGCACGGGTCCCGTTGCTGATCCACTTCGAATCGAGCCTGAAGCTGGGCCTCGCAGTTGAATCTGCCTTCTACCCCCGCTTGATTCGAGCCTCGGATTTTATTCCTTGGAATTGCTCCTTCTGACTATCGCTGTTCCAATGGGAACGACGCGGAGAAGCCCGCTCCTGGAGCACAACGATGCGGCTCTTCGTTTTGAGTTTAATTGGATAGTGCTAGCAAACATCAGTAGTGTGACAAAACTGTTTCTTACGGGATTCGCCCTCGCCACGAATAAGAGCGAGCTGGAACGCTTAAGAAATCGCAAACGTTTATTCATAAAGAAAACATGGAGAAAATCATGAGACCAAATGAAGAATTGGAGTATTTCAACGCGCAGTTGAAGCGGGTTCGAAACGAGCACTCCGAGGCACCGACGATACTTCGCCTTTCGAATGACTGCCTGCGTAGATTGTCAAAATGGACATGGGAACAACACGGATGGCCGATTGACGAAGGGCAAGCCTGTGGAATCAGAAATGGGAACGAGGATGCGCGACGGACTGGCTTGATGTCCGTCCTGAAAGGGCACATCCAGGACATCGAGTTCGTACCTGGCTTGGGAACGCTAGAGGTGGTGCCGGGTGAGCCAGCTTCGGCTCAACCCTAGAGCGGAGTGCTTAGACAGACTCGGCCAGCCTCTGCAAACGAGAGATCTGTCGCCATCTCGCTGAGGTGTGCACCTGGCTAGGGAACTCCGGCTGCAAGTTATCTACATGTCACAGCTACAAATGCCGAACGCATTTTAAGCATGACCAGTGGTATCATCTTTCTGACACACTTCTGTTCGATGGTGTGAAGCGACGGACGACCTCAACGCTGCGAGTTGCCGGACAATCCAGAATGCAGCGCGCAATACAATCGACGCTCCAATGCCCCCCTTCAGCCTGCGCAGGGGGGCGATCGGTTTAGACTTCGATGAGAGAGGTGTCGGGCCAAGATGCCTGCAACTATACGCTTATCAAGGACTGCGTACAGAGTTGACGACCTGATGCCTCAGCGTCGCCGAGCGACTCTACTTGGCCCTCTTTTCCCTCTGCTTCTGTCGCTTTTCTTTCGGCGTGAGCTGGGCCTTCTTTTGTTGCTCCCGCTTACCCTTGTCTTTGCTTCCTTTATCACCCATTTTTGCTTCTCCTAGAACTGAAGAGAGAAAGTAATTATCCCCGTTCCATAGCGGAAATCAACTCATCGAGGGGGATAGTCCCAAATGTCGTGGCGTAGTCGGCCATGGCGTAGGGAATGATCAAATTGCCATCGTGAACAACGGCCCCACAACTATACACCACGTTGGGAACATATCCATCGCGTTCATCCTCATTCGGTGTCAGCAAGGGATGCTGCAAGCGGCCAATGACGCGGGACGGGTCTTCGTGATCGACAAGAAACGCTCCGATGGAGTATTTCCGCATGGGTCCGACGCCATGACTGAGGATCAGCCAACCGGCATCCGTCTCAATAGGTGAGCCGCAGTTACCGACCTGCACGAACTCCCAGGAGAAGGTAGGCCGCAAGAGTGCCTCTTTAGAGTACCAAAAATGGAGCATGTCGGAGTACATTATATATAGACTCTCGCCGTCTTGCCGCGACAGCATGGCATAGTGCCCATTGATTTTCCTGGGAAAGAGCGCCATGCCTTTGTCGGCGATTGCTGGGCCGTTGAGTGTGTGCATCTTGAACGTCAGAAAATCATCCGTCTCCAATAACTGCGGAAGCACAAATCGACCATCATAGGCACTATACGTGGCATAGTAGTGAACCGTTCCATCCTCTTCTCGAAACTCTACAAACCGCGCATCTTCAATGCCGTTGGATTCGGTGGGACCAAGCGGGAAGATTAATCGCTCAGACAGGTTGTGCTCTGGACGATACCTTATTTCGTAATTCGACTTGGCGAGTGTAACGATGGATTTGACCAGTGCGTCTAACGTCTCTGCCTGCTCGTCGTTTTCTTGCACCGCGAGTCGAAGCGCGTTTTCGAGTTCCTCCAACGAGAACTTGGCTCCCAATTGCGCGATAACGCCTTCGGCAAAAGGAGTGCCCAAGCACAACTCCACGAGTTTGCGACGAAACAGTGTCTTTTCGAACTTAGAGTCTGTAACGACGTCGGGAGTCGTCACAAATCGTGTTGGTTCATCGACCGAAATCTTGCCTTGGGCGTCCACCACACCTGAGCGAAAAGTTATGGACGAAATGTGTCCTTCCCCTGTCGCTCGAAGACTAAGCACAAACCGTCGTGATCCAGGCTCGAGTCCAGTTTGATCTGGATGCCAAACGATTGATGGGTTAAAAAGCGCCGCGGACTCCAGTGCATATTCCTGCGTAAAGTACGCGCCGATCAACAGCCGTCGATTTTCAGTTAGGACCGCGTCGGTCAATACATGGCGGCGCACCGCCTCAAAACGTTGCAGGAAGAACTCACGTGGTTTTTGGTGTCGCCCATGGAATTCATCCAAAACCTCTTGCAGAAGCTGGTCCACCTCTCCTTCCGATAGCGTTGACAGACGGGCGATGATGTTTAGCTTGCGCTGATCATTGGTAGGTTCAAAACCCCGCAGCACGACGTGCCGACTGTTCGGCTTAAGGACTATCCCTGTTCGCTTAAGTTGCATGTTCCATGCTCGACCGGTTGGCGGACGCTCCCAGTGGACTATGTGGCACGGCCGAGGAAGGCTCAAAGGTTGCCAACGAACTTTCTAGTAATTCTATCTCGGCCAAAGAAAGCAAGAACGCCAGCGTCGACTCGGCACCTTGGTTCTCATTCAGTCGGTTTTCCTGGAGTCCGTCGTGACAGCCTCCTGTGCCGGTGTCATATAAGGATTGCCCAAGATCATTGCGACCCAGGAACCAATCGAAGGCAAAGTGAGCCTGATCGCGCCAAAAGAGTTCGTTGTCGGCGTAACATGCCTCGATGGAAGCCGAGACCATGGCATGCGCTTCGATGGGCTGCTGGTCGTACTCTGCGGCTTGCTCCCCTCGGCGGTGGAAGCCATTGCATCCGATCGGTCGAAATCGTCCCCTTGGCGACAACTGCTTGGATGCCAGCCAACGCAACGACCGAAGTCCGATCTGCAGAGCGCGGTCATTCCCGGCCCATCGTCCGCTCAAAATCAGCGCCTGTGAAAGGCGTGCATTGTTGTAAGACGCTACGTCCTCAAACCAGGGCCACTCCTCCGTCGCCGAAGATTCGTACAATCCAACCAGTTTATTGGTCAGTGTCTCTCGGACTTGGTTCACGAGTCGGTCGCCGCTGAGTCGGCGGAAGTATTCGTGAATTCCAATTAGGGCCAGCGCCCAAGTGCGAGGTGAAGTGGTTTCCGCGCAGGCAGGCAGCGCCTGCTCGAACAATTGGGCGGCCCAGGATTGCAGGCTACGCCGCTGCGACCGGCCAATGCAGCTGCCAAGCGCCCATATTGCACGCCCCTGTGAGTCGTCGGACCCGTCCCGTTCCAGCCACTGCCGGTCGTAACTCATGAAATTGCGAAAGCGTCCAGACTCCCGATCAAACGCGTAGTTTAAGAAAGCGGCGTAGGTCGACGCTGCTTGATGCACTTCACGAGAATCCCTCCCCAGCTCTTCGAGGAGAACTGTTAGAATCAGCGCCCTCGCATTGTCGTCCGTACAGTATCCTTCCTGGAAATTGGGAAGTGAATAGGTCGCGTGCTGGAAGATGCCTGTCGAATCGGTCATTCGCATCAAGTGGTCAAGGTTCACACGAGGCATGACGAGTGGCTGCTCTTCCAGAGTTCGTACAGCCAATGGTTTAGGAGCACGACTGCGATTGCGGCGAGCCTCCTGGAATGAACTGAGGTACAAACCAGCGACGTGGCCCCAGACCATGGCGCGCCCGATCAGATACGCTCGCTTCCGCATCGCGTGCCGGCGTTGATCGTCGTTTAAGAGTTCAATTATCTCCCGCGCGAGCGCCGACGAATCAGCAAATGGGACGAGAACTCCGAGGTCATCGGCGAGCAATTCTTCAGCGTGCCAGTACGGTGTGGAGATTACGGCTTGCCCGCATCCAAAAGCGTAGGCGAGAGTTCCCGAGACGGCCTGGGCGGGTTGAAGGTAAGGTGTGATGTATAGGTCGGCGGCGCCGATGAACTCCGTCAATTCTCTCAATTCGACAAAGCGATTGTAGAAACTGACATGATTCTGAATACCCAGCTCTTTGGCCATCCTCTCCAGACTGATGCGATAGGTTTCCCCTTCGGATCGGACGAGGCTCGGGTGGGTAGCTCCCAGGATGATGTACACAAAATTTGGCACCTCCCGAATCACCTCAGGAATGGCTTGCAAGACGGTTTCGATACCTTTGTTAGGCGAGAGCAGCCCAAAGGTAAGTCCGACGCTCTTGCCCTCGACACCAAATTGGTCTTTATAGAAGTTTGGGTCGGCGAAGGGACAATCCGGAATGCCGTGCACTATAAGGTCGATCTTCTGCTGGGGAACCTTGTAGACCTGGTGAAGCATGGTGCGGCTGCGTTCGGTCATGACGACAAGCCGTGTCGACAGCTCCACCAATTGATCCATTACCCGCCGCTGAGCTACGCTCGGTTCTGGCAATACCGTATGCAATGTGGTCACGACCGGCCGCCGTAAGTCGCGCATGAAAGCCAGAATGTGACTTCCCGCGGGACCGCCGTAGATTCCAAACTCATGCTGCAGTGACACCACGTCGACGTCACTGAAATTGAGGAAGTCCGCGGCACGACGGTAAGAGTCCAGGTCTTGTTCGTCAATTTGGAAACGCACTTCGGGAGGGTATTCGTAACCACCCTGTATGTCATCTACCGGTACGACAATGCATTCTGATTGGGTATGCTGGGACACTGCGCTACGCAAGTCGTGAGTAAACGTCGCAATGCCACACTGCCGTGGCGGGTAGTCGCCAATAAAAGCGATCTTGTGTAGTTCGGGAAAGGCCATCTGGGACTCCTTATCTGGAAGTGTGAGCAGCGGCCACTCTTCGTCGGAACGCACTATCATGATTTGTATTTGGCACTGGATGGAATTGAACAAATGACCGATTACTGGAGGGCTTCCAGTAATTCATGCCGTGAGAACTGCACAACTCCGACGCATGTGTCTGCGGCCCCGTAGTAGAGGTGCAACAAATCACCAGCGTCGATCAGAGCCGTGGGAAACACCACACTTGGCACAAAGCCTTGCTTCTCGAAGTCCGCGGAAGGCTGCATGATCACCCCTCGAGATCGCCTGAGTAGGCAAGTTGGATCATTTCGATCGAGGAGCAGTGCACCTGCGGAATAGGCCCCCACTTCACCGGCTCGTGTCGCTTGGCGACTGCCGTGATAGATTTCTAGCCAGCCTTCGTCGATCGCAATGGGAGGCGCACCCGCACCAACTCGGTCACTTTCCCAGCCCTCACTGCCCGCATAGATCGGTTCGTGATTGCCCCAGTGCATCAAATCTGCCGAGTATGCTAGCCAGATCTGTGGGCGACTGAAGCGTGAGCTCGGACTCGGGCGATGGAGCGAAACATATTTCCCCTGAACCTTGTGCGGGAAGAGTACCACGTCTTTGTTATCGGGGTAGAAGATCAAGCCGTGACGCTCGAAAGTCACAAAATCTACTGTTGAAGCCAGTGCGGTGGCGGCTCCAAAACGCGAAACGGCGACGTAGGTGATCCAGTACTTGCCATCAAGCCGAGTAATTCGTGGGTCTTCGACGCCGTACTCTTCGTAGGACGACTGCGGTAAGAATTTCGGGCCAACAGTGAAATGCTCCGGCTTTCCATCGTGGCTACGAAACACCCTTAGATGTGAAATGGACGTTAGCCGTTGGAGACCATCATCCTTGCGCCGTACCACCCGAGAATCTGAACGGTCCAGATTGTCATTTGCTAGCCAATCAACGACAACCGCACCATCGCTCCCCAGGCGGGGCAAACCGGTGACATCTGGACGATGTTCGCTTGGCTGCTCTGACACTCTGGCGAGCAACACAATCTCATTGCCAAGCCTGACAGCACCTGGGTTAAAAACTCCAATCACCTTGAAGTTAGCGGTTGAGGGCTGCACATCCTCTGGCTTCAAGACCAGTCGTTCGCTTCTACGTGGGAGCATGTCCTACTTCGCACCCTTTAACACCGTGCGATTGGGCGACTTTATCAAGGCCAATGCAATCTTTGCCTTCCTTTCCGCTGCCAATCTCATGCGAAGTGGTTCATCTTCCCTTGCGACGGCACATTGGGGATGGATGCCCGTTGAAGAATAGGACGCATGTCCACAAACGGGGCAAACACTGGGCGTCGACGAGACGAAGAGCGGATCGGGTTTTTTGTTACCATGCATGTATCGGACCTGTTTTCGTGTTGTGAGTTTAGCGTCGATTCTTGGGAAGTAAGCGAGAGTCCATTGCCTCAATCATGGACCAAGGTCGTGATGCGTGTGCTTGGCTTCGGATGCTCCAGTCAAGTGTGGAGCGGATTCGGCTGTACTGGGATACAGATCTCTGAGTAGTGCCCGCACTTGTTGCGGGGTGTGACAACAAAGGGCTTGGCTCGCAGTTTCGACTGCATCTCGTTGCTTGATGCCCCTCAGTGCTTGGCGAACCATACCCGCCCGTCCTGGGCTGAGGCTCACTTCCCGTATACCCAACCCAATCAATAGACACGCAAACTCTGCATCTCCCGCCTCTTCGCCGCAGATACAGACGGGACATTGATGTTTCTCCGAGACGTCGACCACTTGCTTAATCGCTCGCAGAACGGCCGGATACAATGCGGTGCAATCGTCTTGTCCTTCAGCTAAGTCTCGATCCGTCGCGAGCATGTACTGCGTTAAGTCATTGGTGCCCAGTGCCAAGAAGTCTGCGAGATCAAGTATGTCAGCTAGGGAATACAGCGCCGCAGGAGTCTCGATCATTGCTCCAATGGGAGGGGTTCGCAGATAGCCACACTTCTTGGCAATTCGGTTGATCGTTGCAATGGCTTGCTCCAAGTCGTCACGGCCAATCACCATGGGAAGTAGGATGCGTACGTCCCATGTTTGCGCCACTCTTAAAATGGCGTGCAGCTGCTCGTCCAGAAGATCACGCTCAGCAAGTGAGAATCGTAATCCCCTCAGATGAAGACTGCCCTGTGCATCAGACTGTTCCTCCAGCAGAAACGGCGGCAGTTTGTCGCCGCCAAGATCGAACGTCCGAATTACCAATGGCCGACCGTTCAGGTCACTTGCCATCTTGTCATATACTTCAAATTGCTTTTGCGCACTGGGGCGTTCGTGTGATTCGAGAAAGAGGAACTCGGTACGAAATAGTCCTACTCCGTCCAGATTGTATTCTTCGACGGTTTCAATCTCGTCAGGAAGGCCGATATTCGCCAGCAAAGATACCGCGATGCCATCCTCGGTGGCGCAGGGCAGATGTCCACAAGCCTTCATTGTGAGGACGCGATTCTCGTATTCCTCTTTCAGCTTCGCAAAAGAGTTCTCTTCGGACTCTGTGGGAGCGACAACGATGTTGCCCCTTTGTCCATCGACAAGCAGTCGCATGCCCGGATGTATGTGCGAAGAAGCTCTATTTATCCCCGTGATCGCTGGAACACCTAACGAACGAGCGACTATCGCTGTGTGGCTATATTTTCCTCCGTGTTCGCACACTATCGCTACTACACCGCAGTTAATCAGTTCGATGGCTTCCGAAGGCATGAGCTCACGGGCTACGACAATCGACCCAGGTGGCAAGGGACCTTTACTCCAGGGAAGAGAGCCAGTGAGGTACCGGGTCACCCGACGCCCCACATCTCGTACGTCTTGCTCGCGCTGGCGTAGGTACTCACTGTCGAGCCGCTGCAGCCGCTCGACCCAATCACAGATAACTGAATCGAGAGCTTCTTCTACGTTAACTAGCTCTCGGCCAACATGTTGCTTTACTAGATCAGCAATTTCATGCGTCATCGCCGAATGGGCTGACAGAACCGCCAGGGATTTGCTCAGGTCCGGCCTGCCAATGGCCGATTGCTCGAGAAGTTGTAAGTCCTGGCGAGACCGGTGCAATGCGTCGTCAAGTCGCTTCCATTCGGATTCAACCTCCGCACTTGTCACATTGGAGGTTGTCACCTCAATCCTCCGCCCGACGTCAAAGTCATACACAACCGCCATCCCACTTGCGCAGCCAGGAGAAATGGGAGTTCCTTTCAAGTATTTCATCTGCACTCCTTTAGCGACTTGTGGCATTCCAATTAACACGTTCGTGCCCCACCTGAATATTGTCGGGGATCATCTCGGGCAAAAGTGATGCATACCATGTCGTGTTCAAGGCAAGTTTTTCATCTTGCTCGGGATCTCGATCCGAAACATCCAAAGCGGAGGAATGGATGCCGAGCAGACGCCATTTTGTCGTCTGCTGCAACTCATCGTCCTGCTTGCATGTCAACTGGGTGATTACGGGAGAGCCACTCATCCCTCGATGCAGGCGGGCATCCGTTAGAAAATACGGTTCACCTTTGAACGGATGAGAATAAGAACTAGCGACCGTGGCGTTGCGCACGATGGGCAAATTGTGCACCGTATCGTGAAACCCCAGCGGAAACCCGAGGATGTGCACTTGCTGCCCCAACGGGAGTACACTCTTGGTATCCACGATGTCTTGGCGAGAAAAGGTGGCCAGATCGTGATCTCTAGACACATTAGGATCGTTCACTGCGACAGCAACAACATCGGCGGAACTGGTGTGAACGGGATGTTGGTACCACTGCGGCAATCCATCTTTGTACAATGGGATCGACAACTCGGCCCTTTGTCGCAGGTCGTGCTGGTTAGAATGCAGCGACAACTGTAAACGATCAGGACGGTGCTCTTCGAGTTCGTTCAGAACAACATGCCGTGATGTCACCAGGTACAGAAACGCCTGGTGCATGTAAAAGAAGCCCGTGGCGTTAGTCAAAGGCAACTCGCCGTCGAAGGTCCGTATCTTTGCTACTCGAAAGTAGATGTCGTCAACTGTCTGAATTGCTGTGGTCATTCGATTTCGTTGGCGTTGCTCGGCGCAGTGTTCGATACGGTTCTTTAGTCTGTAGGCAAGTAGTACTTGCTACCTATCGATGCCAGAACTTTCCTTGCGATCGAACTGGAGCGCGTCGCAGACCGCTTAGCCTCTCAATCAGCTTCTCGACGATGCTATCCAAGGCTTGCGATATCTGACTATCAAGGAGCCTCCAGCCATTAACATTCTTAGTCCATTTCATCTACTTGATCCTTTGTGTGTGGCTGATCTCCCAACGGAGAATTCGTGTTCAAATGTGCCGTCATCTTCTCATGACTCTTGGGGCTCGGCTTCTTGCATTCTGTATGCTTTCGTTGACGGCTCGAGGACTAGCCGGTAGTTCGCGGGCACGTGCGTTGCCTTGCTTTCTTGTGCAGCTAATACGGCTTGCATCGTTGCCGCTTGCAAAAGCGGCTCACCAGGACCCGCTGCGTCAAGTACCACCAGCGCGATTTCATCGCCTGCTGACTCGAGTTGATTTCGTAAGTACCCTCGCACCAAAGGATATGGAGTCAAAGGCAGCGTGCTTGCCGAAATGAAGCGATCATAGCGAGCTTTATCTGAAAAGCCATGAATTGCCGAGCACGTGTGCCCCCCAGGCAATGGCACCAGGTGAGGGCCTATGCGGCCATCGCCGTCCATGAGTACGTACATGGGAGTGTTAAGACTCTCGGTACTCAATGTCATGACGCTCTCTCTTATGGCTTGATAAAGTCGATGGCACGAGCGATGGACGCCTGTAACGGTACAGCCAACGGACTCTTCTGCAATTCTGAGCGCAAGATTGGCATCTCTTTCGGAGCATCGATCCCAATGCGCACTTTGTTGCGCTGTATGCCGAGTACCGTCACCATGATACAGTCGCCAATACGTAGGCTCTGTTGTTGCTTTCGGCTCAGAATCAACATGCTTCCCTCCTTGGGAGTAATCTTTGTGCCGCGATAACTTCCATTCATCCCTCATACATATACAGCATCAGCCCGAACAGCCGGTTTCACCTTTCGCATTGTTCCAGAACACCGTGACAGTTGCGTTAGCACATCAGAGTTGCCTCTTTGTCCTACTCGGAAGACTGTCTTTCATCCGCCGGGTGACGTCCATCCTCATCCGCGCTCTCAAGCGAAACGCGGTCGGTGCCTGTGTACGCTGCGTTTGTTGGGGTTAGCAGGAACACTTGCACCATCGCACCGGTCGTGAATGCATGCACGACCGCACCCATCGTTGTTTCGATCTCCGCCGTAGTTTCGCGCACTTCTCTGCCAGTAATCCTCTTAATCGCCTTCCGCATTGACTCGGAGTCGCTAGAAAACAGCTGACGATGAAACTCCTGTACTTGGGCGGCGCCTTGCGGTGTGCGCACTAGAACCTGCTCAGCCGGAGTCAGGGCTTCGTGCAAAGTTAGGGTCAACGTGTCTTCGCAGAAGCTCACGGTGACTGCTTTGGGTGCGAGGCCTGTTCTTTGTCGTTGCGACGAACTAGCCATCTGGGCAAGCTCTTGCGTGATCTGCGAATGTGCATCGGTCATTGTCGCCGTTCCTTCTCAACCGCTCAGACGAGCCACATAGCTCTTTACCTAAAATGCGAACTGCGCACAAAAAAAACCGATGTGGCGGAACATCCAGTGTTCCGCCACATCGGTTTACTTATTAACCAGCCTCCTGGCGTTGCCAAGCTGCTATTTATTCAGTCATCCGAAGCGATGAACAAGCAGACCTTTGTGTCACTTGTCTCTACCTATGTCATTGTACGTTACGGGATTAGCAATACAAGGGTCCGATGTTGGAATTGCCGTTTGCGAAGGAAAACAGAAAGAGCTTAATCACGGTTCATCCTCTCGTGCGACGGCACATTGGGGATGGATGCCCGTTGAAGAATAGGACGCATGTCCACAAACGGGGCAAACACTGTGGCCTGCCCCTAAAGTTAGTACCACTCGTTATGAGAGTACGGGTTGGGGAACTTCGCCTCGCTGATCTCCAGCGACTGCAGCACCGATGCTACGTCCTTACCAGCATTCAGCATCGCATCCGCATCACGCAGCTTCCTCACGATCTGCTCCGGCGAATGACGCTTCTTTCGCTTCTCTGACATCCTGAGTCTCCTTCTGACCCTCTCGGGCGGTTGAGACTCTCATAACATATGGATCAGCTCTTGGGGAGCAGGCCACATCGCATCAGGGGTCCGGCTAAATCGATCCGCTCAGAGATGGTCGCGTCTCTAAACGGCTCCAAGTTCATGAAAGCATGTAGACGAGGTAGCAAAAGCGAGTAGATGTAATCAACGGCACCAGTGAACTTCAGAAGTCGGCGTTCGCGCTCTTTGAATACTTTGGCCGCCTCTTCACGGAGAGTGCGCACACGCTCATTGGCAGCTGCCACTTCCGTGGAAAGCCGTTGGATCAAACTGTCTGAAGGCAACGACTCCGATTCAAGCTGTCGACGTGAAAACTCGGGGAGGTCGATTGAGGTATTAGCCATTCGCGTTGTCACCATCCTTTCACGATTCAACCTTACTGGAAGTTCCAAGAGAGGGGGACACGCTACAAGTCAAGGATCTAGCCGCTCTGCGAAGTCATTGACCGCGCTTGCGGCGATTGCTTTGTCGTACCCATATCGATCTTGGAGCAACCGGACGAACTGATCCCGCTGTCCTGCAATCGTAGCAAGATCGTCCTCGGACAATTTTCCCCAAGTGAGCTTGATTTTGTCACTTACCGCGCTCCAGTTCAGCTTGATTTGGTCCCAAGTCACGACGGTGAGTCCTTCAACAGAGAATGTTTTGGCAGTCAGCGTTCAGACTACCTTGTTTAGTTACCCTTCTCCCCCAATGTCCAACTCGAATGAGCTTGTTGGATCAAGGTGATCTATCAAGTCCTCCATGTCGTGACCAGCCACACCATGCGCTCGTTTGGCTTCGTCGAACATCGTTTTCAATCCGTCTAGATTGAGCATTCGATTCGCCACCATAGCGCTTTGAACGAATCCAATCCAACGGTGCAATTTTGTAGCCGGGCCGCCCTCCGCGTGTTCTTCAATCTTATTGCACATCCACAACAGGTGTTTCGGCCGCAGTGCCAATGGCAGATCGGGTACAGATTTGTTCCAATTCTCAATCACACTTTTGCAATGTTTGGCCATCGCAACTATTAGAAGGCTGGCGTCATCCATCTTGTTACTCTTTCAGGCAGCGAATGCCTCACTTTTCAGTTTGCGGCGAATCGGCTATCGCGATCCGACACAACACCGATTGGTCCCGCTAGACTAGCGCATGAAAAAACCGATGAGGCGAAGCACTAGCTAGTGCTTCGCCTCATCGGTTTACTCGGTAACGAGCCCCTTGGTGTCGCCAAGTTGCTGTTTATCTAGTCATCCGAACTTTGGCGAGGAAGTATGAACTGGTCACTCTCTCGTGCATTCATTCTACGGCTTACGTCTGGAAAGGCAAGTGCATGCCGCCGTATCAGCGGCGTTGCATGCAACCTGGAGCGATGGTGAGCCTGACGAAGTTGCTTGCCCTTCCAGCGACTTCAACAACTATCAGTTTCTACACACATGGTGGTCAGGACAAGTTAGTCGTGGCCCGTAGTTACTTGTCGCCGAAACACCCATTGTCTGTTGCATTCGCCATTTATGGGAGTTTCACCCAGTAGCAGTACTCCAATGAAGCAACTTCGGCTATATCTCGTAGCCCGTCTTGAGTTAGAATTGCAAAGGTAGCTCAGGTGCCCTAAGTGCCTCTTTGTCGGCATTCTCTCCACAAATCTGGGGTGTTTTATGAAGACACAAGGCGAAATTGAAGATGCCATTTGCAAGGGGATGTCGAATTTTGAGCTGGAATTCATGGGGCGCGGCCCAAAGGATATCCGTGCACATTTAATTGGCGACTTGCTGATGATTCGCTTGCAGGGTGTCTTGACTGCCGCAGAGCAACACCTGGTGACGGTGCTTCCAGTAGAAAAAGGGCGCGACCTGCTTAAACAAGTTCGATCGCAGCTCATTGAAGTGGCACGGCCAAAGCTGGACGCTCTGGTTGCGGACATTACTGGCAGTAAACCCGTCAGCATGCACCACGACATTAGCACTCTCACCGGGGAAGAGATCGTAGTTTTCACGCTTGCGGAGGCCCCATGTTATCGTGGAGGCAAGAACAAGTAGCGGAGCTTTCACCCAAAGATGATCTTGGCTGCCCCCATCTGTAATGACAGCGCCATGCGGGGTCAACTTGTGAGTAATGGCCTGCCTAAGTCCAAAGCTAGCAAGACGGAAGATGCCTTGACCGCGCTAACTTGGCGAAGTACTGATCTTACCGAAGTTGGCCCCACCGACTGCTGGAGGAGATCACGGCTAACTGCGGAGATGTCTTTCTTACAGAGACACCGCTGTCAGATTCAGAGGTTGTACTCCGCTGAAGGGCTATGGCCCCGCAATTCCAGTCGGTGATCTTCTCCGTCGCGTGTTGCAACCGAGATCCGGAATGAACCGGTGATCGCCAGTGCGACTCGGCGTGTACCGTCCTTGCGCTTCAGGTTGCACACGTAGCCAATCGGTCGTTGGTGCGGCTCCAACAGCTCCACCGCTTCCGGTGCCAGTGCACCGTGTCGCCCAATTTAGTCTCAAGCTGGCATCGGAATTGGGCGCTGGACACGATCCACACCTTCAGAGCCGATCGTTGCCTGAGGTGTTCCTTGCTCACGGCATTGGGGGACGGAAGTATGTGAAGAGCTTTTTTGTTGGAATTGAGATATGATTGCATGAGCTTGGAAGGGGGCATCACAAAGCGTCCAGGAACCAAAATGAAGCGATTGCATATCATCGGACGAAAGAACAACGGTAAGACGACCCTTGTTGTTGATTTGCTTCGGGAGCTCGCGACGCGAGGGCTCCGCGTGGGCTCTATCAAACATACGCACCATGACCATCAATTGGATGTGCCCGGCAAGGACTCCCACAGGCATCAGCAGGCCGGCGCTGCGGTGGTGGGAGTGTTATCGCGGTCGATGAGTGCTCTATTTATACCCACGCATGACGAGATGGGTGCTAGCGACCGTTATGAGATCCTCGCGCCCGCCTATCGGGAGTGCGATTTGGTGCTGGTTGAAGGTGACGTTGAGACGCCTGCTCCCAAGATTGAAGTTTGGAGAGCCGCAATGGGATCACCGCCAATCGCCGGTCAAGTGGACGGCGTGTTGGCGCTAGTGACCGACGATCAAAGCTCGCTCGACTTGCCATCGCTACCGCGAAGCGATATTGCAGGTTTGGCCGACTGGATTCTGCGGTATCTCATTTCGTGAGGCGTCCGGCTATCCGAGGCCGAAGGCGATATCACTTGGCCTTCCTCTTCCGCGTCGGCCGCTCCTTACTGCTTGTTGTGAATACAGCGAGGGTGGTTGAACTTAACCAGTTATTGAACCTGTCAGTAAAGGCCACATAATCTTCGTGGAGCGGACAAGGTTCGTTCGAGCCGCACCAGTTGGGGCCGAAAGGGCAGACCATGTTGCCATCTTGACGTTCAAACACGTTCACAATGTCGAGCAGACTAATCTCCTGCGGAGGCCTTGCCAGCGAATAACCACCACCCGGCCCACGTGATCCAGCCACCAGTTCTGCCTGCGAAAGAGTCGTCAGCAGCTTTGCTACCAGTGTTTGGGCGATTTCGCGGTCGCGCGCGACGTCGTGAGACGAGAGCTGCTGGCCCGACTCGTAAGCTTCTGCCAGTCGGCTCATGGCGGCAATAGCCGTTTGAGTGGTTTTCCCGTAGCGTATCAAGCTCGGCGCCCTCGTGAGAGATAGAGAGATTCTTGGTCAGTCAGAATTGGAATGGAAACTCGAAGTGCCAGTGTAAACACCATCAGCCCCAAAGCCCAGATTCCGACTGTGATCTTCCATTCCGACAGGCTTGGTAGGTACTCGACGATCTCGTGCAACGTGGACGGTACGAACGCCGGAATGATGAGTCCCATTCCTTTCTCGATCCACACGCCGACGAACGCCAGGCAGCAGGCCGCGACCAGTAGCGGTTTGTTATCATAGACTCGAGGCTTTAGGAGGAGAATGGCAGCGAGGGTCATCATGCCGATAGAAGTCCACACCCACGGGACAAGGGCGTAGTGACCGTGCAATCCGAAGTAAAGATATTCGGCCGACGCGATGTGGCTCCCGCCCGTGTAGAACTCCGTAAACACCTCGGAGACTACCATCAGCAGGCTGATCAGGATGGTGACCCGCATGATGCCGGTGAGCGTGCGGATGGGCGCCTCGCCGATTGGAATGCCACCGACGCGCCGCACGATTAGCATGGCGACGACGATAAACGCGGGACCTGAGACGAACGCCGACGCCAGAAACCGCGGTGCCAGCAGCGCGGTATTCCAGAAAGGCCGGCCACCTAATCCGCAATACAGAAAAGCCGTAACTGTGTGAATGGAGATTGCCCAGGCGATCGAAAGGTAAACGAACGGAAGGTACCATTTCTTGTCGGGCTTCTCGCCACGGAATCGTTTGTAAAGCAGGTATCCCGTGATGTGCAGGTTCAGCAGCAGGTAGCCATTGAGCACAATAACGTCCCAGGTCAGCATCGAGATTGGCCAGTTGAACCTCCCGATGCCGGGGATCAGGTGCCAGAACCGATCGGGGCGGCCCAGATCGACCATCACAAAGCCCAGGCACATCACGATCGCCGCGATGGCCAGCAATTCTCCCAGTATGACCACTTCGTGCATTTCGTCGTCATGATACAGGTAGGCGGGGATCACCATCATCACGCCACCGGCGGCCAGGCCGACCATGAACGTGAAATTGGCAATGTACAGGCCCCACGACACGTGGTCGGTCATATTGGTCACGGCCATGCCGTCGCGCACTTGCACCGCCCAGGCATGTACGCCTACCAGGAAAAGCGCTGTTAGGAGCGTCATCCAGGCATAGAAAAACCACGGGCCATCGGTCGATAGCTTGACCGCCCTCCACAGGAATCGCGGATAGGTCACCGCGTGGCTTGAAGTAGTGCCTGCCGTATTCGCTTGGCTCATGCCGTGGGCTCCTTCACGAGTGTTAGCAGGAACCGAGAGGGCTTGGTGGCTTCGACCGCGTGAATGGCGCCCGGTTGCATTGCAACCCACCCTCCGGGACCGAGCGGATGCGCCTCACCTTCCAGGCTGAATACAATCTCTCCATCGAGCATTTGTACGAATGCCGGCTTCGAGGCGCTGTGGTCCGTGAGTTTCTGCCCTGCGTCCATGGCGAACAGCACCAACCTGAGGGCCGAGTTTTCGATCAGAGCCTTGGTCACGGTAGCGTCCGGCTCAACGCCGATGAGTGACAGCAGGTCACCGACCGAATTCTGAGAGGAGTCGAACAAAGTAGCAGACATAAGGTGTTCCAGGTCAAGTATCAAAGAAATAGAAGAACTGCGGCTGAGTCCCAAGTTCTTCTTTGAGGACAAATACGCGTTTCGTGCGCAATACGTACGAGATCTCGGAATTGGGGTCGAGCAAGTTGCCAAATACTCGGGCGCCGGTGGGGCACGCTTCGAGACAGGCCGGGAGACGCCCTTCTCGGGTTCGGTGTAGACAGTACGTGCACTTCTCGATCACGCCCTGTGGACGGATGCGATTGCTCAAGTACCCTTGGTTGGGGTTGATCTCCTCGGCGGGCACTTCGGGCTTGGTCCAATTGAAACGCCGGGCATGATAGGGGCATGCTGCCTCGCAGTAGCGGCAACCGATGCACCAGTTGTAATCAACGACTACAACGCCATCGTCTTCTTTCCAGGTTGCTTCGACGGGGCAGACGTTGACGCAAGGCGGGTGGTCGCACTGCTGACACTGCACCGGCATGTAGAACTTATCCGGCTGAGGTACCGGATGATCGTAGTCCGCGTTGCCACTTTCGAGATCGAGACTCCCTTTGTCCATCTCCAGTACGCGAATGTACGAGTTGCCTGAGGACCGATCGTGGTTGTTCTCTTTGTGGCAGGCCTCGGCGCACTTCCGGCAACCAATGCAAATCGAGAGATTCAGCGCGTACCCGAATTTCACCCCCTTCTGGGGGCGGGTATCCGAAATGCTCACCTCGGCGCCGTACTCCTCTTTGGTTTCCTCCTCCAGTCGATGCATCACCTGGGTGAGCTCATTATCCGACAGTTCCTTGAAGTGCTTCTGCAGAAACTCGGAAGCGGACGTATCCTGTGAGGCCCACTCGACAATGGGCGCTACTGCCTTGGCGAACGCTGCTGCGCCCAGTGTCGCGCCGGCAGCCTTCAGGGCTGTGCGACGGTCGACCTGACCGATAACCGGCAGTTGGATGGATCTCGATTCGCTCACGGGTGTTTCTCCCGATGGGGTACGTCGGGCAGGTCACGAGGGTGGAATACAGGCATGACTGGCTGGTACTTCGGAGCATGGGAGTCATGACACACCAGGCAGTGGTTGCGGGTCCGAGCTCCCTGCGAAAGATCCCAGTGCCCGGTCATGCCCCCATGCGCACCCTGCAGATAGTCGCGATATTGTGTCCCATGGCACTGCGCGCACAGCCGGATCGAGTCGGTAAATTCAATTGACTCTCCGCTAGCGAGGCGAAGTTGAGAGTAGTCGCCCGGATTGTGGCATGACACACACTGCAGGCTTCCGTGCTGGGTAGTGAGTCCCTGATGGAACTCCTTCAGCTGATTGCCGTCACTGGTCGCGAGGTTTGCTTCCCGGGTTGCGTGGCAGGTCGTGCAGTTTGCCAGCACAGGTTTGCCGAGGACATCGAGTTCGCCGGTGGGGAGGCCGGGGGCCTCGCTCGCCCCCACAATCGTGGTGGAAAACTTCGCCGGAGGATTGGTTAGGCCGTTCTCGACACTTCCCTGCGTGGGATCGCTCCGGGTGTTGGCCGATAAGACGACCGCGGCCGCCATGCCGGTCAGCACGGCCAGCACTAGACCTCCCCACGAGATCGCAGCGTGGCGGCTTTGTTTCATCTTAGAGGAGTCCTGCAGGAGGAAAGGAGTGATGCCACTTAAGTTATCGTGACTCGCCGCCGAAATCAAGAATAAAAGAACTTTGTTTCTTGATTTATCCTGGGTCTCCCGCTAAACTCACGATTAATTCACTTTTCAGCCGTATTTGCTGCGCAACAAAGTAACGCCATGCCAACCAGCGGCCTCGTCATTTCGACCAATCCTGACGCCGACCTGCAAAGCCTTCTGGCGGCCTTGGGCAGCCGTGACGGCGTTGCCCATGGGGAGCCTGTCCAGGGGCGAGTGCCCATTGTGACGGACACGGCAAGCAAGGCGGAAGATAAAACGCTGTGGGAGTGGCTTTGGACGTTGCCGGGCGTGGCGTCGGTGGACGTCGCCTTCATCTATCTGGGGGCCGATGTCGGTCCAGCGTCTACTGGCGATAGTAGGACGCAGCCAACACGTGGAACGTTGGCCCCGTCAATGGAAATAAGCCAAGGGAGCTAAGTCATGAGTTTGGATCGGCGCGAAGCAATGAAGGTCGCGGCGATGTCCGCCGCATGTGGGCTTGCCGGGTCGCTGGCGTCCCGCGGATCCGCCGCTCCACAGCCTCCGTTGCCCGAAAGGCCTGAAGTGCCGGGCGTCGAATGGGACAAAGCTCCTTGCCGCTTTTGCGGTACCGGCTGCCACGTGCAAGTAGGTGTGCAGGATGGCAAGGTCGTAGCGATTGCTGGGGACCAACAGGCGGAGGTTAACCGTGGTCTCCTGTGCGTTAAGGGCTATCACGTCGGTGGAATTCTCTACGGAGCCGACCGACTGACCAAGCCCATGTTACGCGTAGACGGTGAACTGCAGCCCATCGAGTGGGACGAAGCTATTGACATCGTCGCTCGTCGAATCATGGAGGCGGGGCCGAAGTTTGGCATGTACCTTTCGGGGCAGTCGACCATCCCCGAAGGCTATGCCGGCAACAAACTGATGCGTGCAGGCCTGTCGAACAACCACCTCGACGCCAATGCGCGGCTGTGCATGGCTTCGGCAGTGACGGGATTCCTTAGCACCTACGGCGTCGACGAGCCGGCCGCCTGTTACGATGACCTCGACAACTGCGATGCACTAATTCTGTGGGGAAACAACCCTGCAGAAATGCACCCCGTGCTCTTCAGCCGGGTGGTGGACCGCCGTATCCGGGGCGACGAGATCGAAATCTATGACATCGGCACCCGCTGGACCCGCACCACCGAGCGGGCTGACCATCATCTGCTGATGAAGCCGCACGGCGACCTGGCAATCGCCAATTGCGTCGCCCAGCAATTGATCGAGTGGGGCGCCGTCGATGAAGACTTTGTGGCCAAGCACTGTAACTTCCGCGCCGACCGCACTCCCGAAACGACCTGCAAGCATGACGACTACCTCGCGATGGTAGCCGAAAAAGGCTCTGCAGGGTTATTCGGCGAGCCGATCGACTACGCACAGTACAAGGAACTGGTATCGTTTTACACGCCGGAGAAAGCCTCCGAACTCTCAGGCGTACCTGCCGAACAGCTGGTGATGCTCGCCAAGCTGTTTGCCAACAAGAAGCGGCGAATCGTCTCTCTGTGGTGTATGGGTATGAACCAGCACACCGCAGGCACCGCGATTAACAATCTGGTGCACGGCATTCACCTGCTTTCTGGCCATTGGGGCAAGCCGGGGGACGGTCCTCAATCGCTCACCGGTCAGCCATCGGCCTGCGGCACCGTCCGCGAGGTCGGCACCCTAAGTCACGCGCTGCCGGGCGGAAGGTTGGTCGTTAATCCGGAGCATCGAGCAGAGCTTGAGCAGCGATGGAATCTGCCCGAGGGGCGGATGAATCCGGAGATCGGCTTTCACACGGTCAAGATGTTCGAGGAATTCTGCAAGCCAACTGCCGAAGGTGGTGCGATCAATACCATCTGGGTGCAAGTCACCAACCCCGGTCAGTCGCTGCCGAACACCAAGAAGCTGTTCAAGGCTAAAGAAGGGCAGCCCGACAAGTTTCTCATTGTTTCGGAAGTCTATCCCACGGCGACTACTGAACTGGCCGACCTGGTCCTGCCTTCGGCGATGTGGGTTGAAAAGAACGGTGTGTACGGCAATAGCGAGCGCCGCACCCAACAGTGGTTCAAAATGGTCGATCCTCCCGGAGAGGCTCGCGACGATTGTTGGCAGATCATCGCCGTCGCGCGTCGGCTATTGGAACTTGGCCACGAAGGTCTTAAAGACAAAGACGGCGAGTGGCTCTTCACGATCCGCGACGACAATGGCCAAGAGGTGCCCATCTGGGAATGGGAAAACTACTACGGCAGCGTAAACGTCGATAGGGCACTGTTCGATGAGTACCGGCAGTTTACCTTTCTTAAGCACAAGAACGTTGCCCCGTACGACCAACTGGTTACCCACCGAGGAATGCGGTGGCCAGTCATCGAGACCGCCAACGGTGGGTTCAAGGAGACACGCTGGCGATTTGTCGAAGGCTCGGATGTCTACGTCGAACCTGGTAAGGAGCTGCAATTCTACCATTCGGTTACCAAGGACGACCGAGCGTTGATTTGGTTTCGACCTCACCAGGATCCTGCAGAAACTTGCAGCGGGGCATATCCCTTTATGTTGACGACCGGCCGGGTGCTCGAGCACTGGCACACGGGCACCATGACCCGCCGTGTGAAGCAGCTTTCCAACGCCATGCCCAAGGCCTACCTGGAGATGAACGCCGACGACGCCCGAGAGATGGGAATCGCCAACGGCGAGGAGGTGGAAGTTCGGACTGCCCGGGGCAAGATGCGTCTGCCGGTATGGCTCAACGGCCGGGCCCGTCCGCCGCGTGGGACGCTGTTCGTCCCTTTCTTCGACGAGACCGCCTCAATTAACGATCTAACGCTCGACGCGATCGATCCTTTCTCCAAGCAACCCGACTACAAGAAGAGCGCCGCCCGGGTGACCAAGACTGCTGACCTCGACCCCCACAGTAGTGACGAGGTGCAGCCGTGAGCGATCGAAGTGAGAACAACTCGATGCTGGGAAAACGTCTTGGCCACATGGCGCTGGCAGTGACGATCGGCATCTCGGTTACTGGATTCTTGCTTGGCGTGCGCGACCGGCAGGATGACAAGCGTGCGTCCATCGATTCAACTGCCGCCGTTGAGCGCCCCGCCCATCTACCACCTGAAGTGCTCGACTACCTGAAGATGAACGGAGTGAGGCGTGGACCCAATGCGGCCTGGCAACAGTCGCTTCCGAGCCACCAGGACGACCCGACCCGGTTTTACGGCGACAAGTCGGCCACCGACCAGCAACGTGCCACCGCAGTGGCGGTCCGGAGCGAACGTAGGGCCTTCAGTGGCGCCCCGCCGGTCGTACCGCATGCGATCGACGAGAGAAATGCCCAGGCGTGCATGGCCTGCCATGGGGAAGGTTTCCAAGTCGGACAGGTAATCGCCCCCAAGATGAGCCACCACTACCTGGCGAACTGCATCCAGTGCCATGTGGAAGGCACCCAAAACGCTCCCTGGGCCCTGGCATCTGCCAAGACGCCTGAGTCGCATTTTGTCGGAATGACGGAACCCGGTCGAGGCGAACGTATTGGTCCCGGAGCCCCGCCGACGATTCCTCATGCGGTCTGGATGCGATCGGACTGCGCGACTTGCCATGGCTCGCTCGGCAAAGAAGGCCTTCGCACCAGTCATCCCTGGCGAGTCAACTGTACCCAGTGTCACGCTCCGAGTCGTGGTTTCGACTGGTCACCACTCGATGTGCCTCCCCCCCCTCCGAAAGAGGAGCACAAACCATTGGACACACTCGCCGGGAATCCGTCGACATGAATCAGGCTGCTCCCTACATCAGCCGGCGGCAGTTGCTTGCTGGCATTTGGCGACCCAACAAGGACCTAACTGCCGAAGGTGCGAGCCGCGATTCCACGCCCCGTGTGGCCGTGATCCAGGGGCGTCACTGTCTTGCCTATCGCAGCCTTTTTTGCTCGTCGTGCGTCGAAAGGTGCCCAATCGACGGAGCCATCGAGGTGCGTGATGGAGTTCCACAGGTTGTCGCCTCCATCTGCACGGGCTGCGGTGATTGTCAGGCAATCTGCCCCGCTCCGGTGAACGCCGTGATGCTGATTGACTCATCCCTGACTTCAGTTGGCAAATGACGAATCTTCCTGACCTACACATGGCGACGCTCGACGAAGGTACGCTCGAAGTCCTCTTTAGCGATATCGATGCACTTGGGCAAGACATTGAAGTCGTTCCGAAGCGGAGCTCGCGACAGAGGGTTGAGAATTGCTGCATGACACTTGCTGAGGCGGAAATGGCGATACGAGCCCATTCACTGCGAGCTGTTCAGGTCCGCTACACCTACGAGGGCGTACGCTGGTGCGACACACTGTTGCCGAATGGCGCAGGATGGTCGCTGACACGAATCAATCTAACCGAGGCAAGCACGGCTGAGTGAGCTGCTCGACTACCGCGCCCACCGCCTATGCACGCTGAAACTCGTTGTCAAAAAATTCCACTCTGGAAACGCACCCGAACAAGTCGGTGCGCATGTCCAACGGCTCGTTCGGGAGTGCGATGCGGGTGAGATCGCGCAGGTGAAGCAGGAGTTGATTGCCGAGGGACTCCACACCTTGCGTTCGCCGCCACACATCGTCCATGACGAGCTCGCCAGCGCCCAGGATTGGCACCGCGATGGCATGCGTTCCAGTCACTTCGATGCTTTGACTTCACACAGCGGTTTAATTGGGCTGGATGATTCAACCAACTGTTTGATAGTCACGCCAGCGAACGCTGCTTCGGTGGCGGCAAAGGCTTTGTCGAGCTCTGCGTGGAGGGGACAGAGTGCTTTGTGTGACTTCAGCCCCAGAGGACACTTCTTGATTCGCTCGATGGGATCGACCATGTTGACGACATCGAGGATCGTCAGCTTATCGGTGCGTGGTATCAGCTCGTAGCCACCCCCCGGACCGGGGCGGGACTGAACCAAGCCAGCTGCGCATAGATCCTGCAAGACTCTGGTTAAATACCGGCGTGGCACCTTGGTTTGCTTCGCCAGTACGTCGGCCGAAAAGGCGATACTGGTGTCGGACGCCAAATAGGCCACAGCCCGAAGTGCGTACTCAGCGGTCATCGAAAGCATCGTGTTTCACTCAGCAGAGACTCGAAAGCGGCGTGCGCGTGGGCATCCCGCTTGCCGTACTGCACCTTCATGTGTATTTCTACTGTAGTATTGCCGTCACCCGTGGCAATTGCGAAGCGCCTGAAGCAGTCGGATCAATGAGGCGCGGTCTCAGCCGCCGGATCGAGCTTGGTCCAACACGGCAATCATCAATTCGTCGAATTCTTCACCCTCGGGGTGGTCCGCATTCCTCTGAACGCCCAGCTTATCCAGACGGATGTGGAGGTCGGCCTGCTGGTGAACCTGCCGCAGTACGCCGAGGCTGCAATCGATGGGGCACCCGTCAATGATCCACACCTGTCGACCACGCAGTTTCTTCAAGAATAGGGGTTTGGCGGCCCCGATGCCCGCCAGGCATGACATCTCTGCGATGCCACGGCGATCCAGTTCCAGGGCGACTCGGTTGGCGAGTTGTCCCGCCCTGGAACAGCCCGAACAAGCAAGGACTATGGGGATTTGCTTCATCGTGCAATTCATCGCCACGGTGCGAACCGTACATCAATCGGGTGTGGCGACGAGCCCTCTACTTGGCCCGCTCCATTTCCAGGGTTTTCGGGAAGAGCACATTGTTCTCTTTGTGAATGTGCTGATGCATGTCTGCCTCCAGCACTTCGAGAGAAGCCAGCATGGCTCGGTAGGTGTTGCACGCCCAGTCTGGGGGAGTGTAGTCGTCCGTCGACTGACGCAAGATCGTGAGCGCATTACCGGCTTGGTCGTGTTCGTGCTCCATCTGGCGAATCGGATTCGCGATACTGCCGCAGTGAAAGTCCGGCAGCTCTTTCGACGACTCCAATTCGCGCACCAGAGGAAACAAAATCCGTTCCTCCTTCATCATGTGGGGTTCAAGTTCCGCCTTCAGGGCCAGAAATGCGTCACGCACGACACTGAGCCGCGAATCCTTCTCGCCGTGTACCCGCGCGACTTTCTCGGTCATCCAGTCCAATCGCGGCAGTTCCTTTCGAAGATAGGCGTGGTGCGTCGCCTCGATGTGGTCGGCCAATTCGGTAAGCGATAGCGCGTCCGGGTCTATCGACACCGTGTGCTCCGCAGCTGCGTCACACTGATTGATCTGCTCGAGCACTGCTTCCACGTCGATCCCGCCCTTTTCGCAGGCTTCTGCCAGCGGAACTTTGCCTCCACAGCAATAGTCAATCTTCAATTCCTCAAAAATGCGCGCATACAGGGGACGCTGGCGGACTAGTTCTCCCACTGTCTGGTTGGTATCAATCGTGATCATAATACTGTCTCCATAGGTTAGCGTAGAATCTGCTGCTAGGTGTCTTCGCCTGGATTCGGTTCCGGCAGAGTGTCGAATCCATCGTCGTCGCCGGCGAACGAGTGACCTGTCTTGAGGCCAAGGATGAACCACACCAACGCCACTGCACCGAGGAAAAAGATCGTGTCGCCGGGCACGCGCATCCAACGCAATGTCTGCATCAAGTCGGTCTGCATGAACTCGCTGCTGCGAGCATACCAGTAGCCATTCTGGACGGAGGCGTTGGTCTGCAGCAGGCCGACTGGCAATAGGCTCAGCACGCACATCGCCATCAATCCAATGTTCATGCCCCAGAATCCCAATCGCAGCATTCCATCCTTCCAAGGTCGCGCCGGAATGAGCACCCGCAAACACATCAGCATCAAGCCAATACCCAGCATGCCGTAGACACCGAACAACGCCGCGTGTCCGTGTAGTGGGGTAGTATTGAGTCCTTGCATGTAGTAGAGGGCGATCGGCGGATTGATCATAAAGCCAAACAAGCCGGCACCCACCATGTTCCAGAACGCCACGGCCACGAAGAAGTAGATGGGCCACTTGTAGCGTTGCACCCAAGGCGACGCCTTACTGCGCCGCAGGTCTTCGGTGGCGTCGAAGCCGATTAACGTAAGCGGGACGACTTCTAGAGCACTGAAGACCGACCCCCAAGCTAGAGCCACCGTCGGTGTGCCGGAAAAATAGAGGTGGTGACAGGTGCCAATGATACCGCCGGCGAGAAAAATGGTCGCCGACAGCAGGGCGGCGGCCGCCGCCAGACCAGGCCTCACCAGGTTTAGTCGCATGAACACGAATGCGATCACCGTGGTCGCAAAGACCTCGAAGAAGCCTTCTACCCAAAGGTGGACCACCCACCAACGCCAGTACTCCACCATCGTCAGGTGGGAATGCTGACCCCAGGTCAGGCCGGCGCCGTAGAACAGGGCAATCGCGCCCGTCGCGACCGCCAGCAGCGTGACCAACTGCCGCTGAGAATTGGCTTCCCCCAGACTCTGCTCTGGTTCATTCAAGCCCCGCAGGGCTGGCCAGAGCACGCGTAGCATCAGGACGAGCCAAAGCGCAAGTCCAACCATTAACAAAATCTGCCAAAACCGCCCTAGGTCGACGTATTCGTACCCCTGATGCCCGAAGAAAAAGGAGACTCGGTCCGTCATGAAGTTCTTGATGCTCAACCATTCGCCGGCCAGCGAACCAACCACGACCAGCAGCAATGCTGCGAACAATACATTGACACCGAGTCGCTGAAACTTGGGCTCGAAGTTGCTTACCAAGGGACCGATAAACAATCCTGCAGCCAGCCATGCTGTGGCAATCCAAAACAGCCCGATCTGCACGTGCCAGGTTCTTGATACGCTATAGGGCAGGTACTCCGCGAGCGGAAATCCATAGAATCCTTCGCCCTCCACACCGTAATGAGCGGTGATGATCCCCAGCCCCATCTGGGCAAAGATTAGCGCGGCGACCGTCCAAAAATATTTGATCGTGGCCTTCTGGGATGGTGTTGCTTGCCACCGTGCGAGGGGATCAGAAGCAGCTATTTCGGTTGGCTTTTCCTCGTCCTCACGACGCGAGGCGTACCACCAGGCCATTCCCGAGATGCCTGCCAGCAACATGATCACGCTTACCCCGGTCCAGACGACGTTGTCGCCAGTAGGGCGGTTGCCGACTAGAGGTTCATGCGGCCAATTGTTGGTGTAGCTGGCAATATCGCCAGGACGAGTTGTGCTCGCGGCCCAAGAGGTCCAAAAGACGAACGCGGAGAACTTACGAAGCCGCTCCTCGCTCGAGATGGCTCCCGCGGGGATGGCGTAGTCCGCGTTGCCATCGATGAAGACTGTTCCCAGGTGCTTCACATTGGCTTCGAATGCCTCTGCGCGGACCGGATCGATCGTCACTACGCCGCTACTGGCGTCAAAAGTGTTCTCTCGCATCAAGCCCTCGAGCCGGCCAGTGAGTTGAGCCTGGTACTCTTCATCGAGCGAGTCGAACGATTGGCCGAAGTCTTCCTCCGCCCATTTCTCCAGGATGAATCGTGCTTCACGGTGTAGCCAGTCTGCCGTCCAGTCAGGTGCAACATAGCTGCCGTGCCCCCAGATAGAGCCGACCTGCATGCCGCCGAGTGACTGCCAGACATTTTGTCCCTCGCCGACCTCACCACTGTCGATCAACGTGACGCCTTCGGTCGTGATGAACTTATCAGGAATGGGGGGCATTTCTTGATAGATCCGGGTGCCGATCCATCCCAGGATCAAGAACGACACGGTCAACACCGCCGCGAAACCGAGCCACAAGCGTCGCATGACTAAGAACCCTCCACGAAGTCGGAAACAAAAGGGCATACACGAGGTATCGGCTCGACACCGAATCAAACCTACACCAAATGGTGCAGATTTAAGCGGGGCTGTCAACCCGGCCTTTTCTCCCGGCACAGGAGAGCCTGCTACGCTGAGCGTTGGAGGGGGCTAATACTAGCTCGCCCCATTCCGAAGAAGTAACCTTCTCGACACCACGATGTTAGTGGAGGATCCTAATCTAATCGGCAACTGGCGCTCTGATTCTCAGCTGCCATTTACAGACTTTACGGCAGAGTTGCGTGCCCCTTCGTCTTTTTCAATTGGACAAGATAGCATCCAGATGAGCATGCTGAGGATGGCCCAGGGCCGGTCACTTGAGTTCCTCTCAACTCTATTGTCGCACCGGGACCGTTGGTGTACTAACGGCTGGGTGGGAGAGGACTGTTGGGAAAGCAAGGTTCCAGATACCGACGACATGGAACAGATGGATACGATTCTGGCTCAGCCATGAATAGTGCGTGCGAGTTCCCTACGCTAATAAGTTGTCGCTGAAAGCAGCCAGCTCCGACTTGCTTCCGTGTGTAGCTGAACGACTAGTGTCCCTACCGAAGACTCGCCGTACCTATCCGTTGGTTCGAAAGTCTCGGGGAGAGCTTCCAAACCGCTTCTTGAAGACCTTCGAAAAGTAAAACTGGTCTGCATACCCAACCACACCAGCGATTTCGGCGATCGACATCGACTGACTCAAAAGAAGCTCTGCAGCGTAGTTGAGTTTGTGCCGCGATAAACACTGAATTGGCGTTTCTTTTCCGAACCGCTTGAATACTCGACAAATGTAGTTTGCGTCCACGCCAACCTTGGCGCCGAGTTCGTCTAACGAAGTTATATCGCAAAAGCCAGTCTCGATACACAAGAGCGCTCGCTCGAAGACATCGCGACCTTTGCCTTCGCTGCGTCGAGGAATCCTGTCGTCCGGCAAGGCTTCGGCAGCCTTGAGCAGAATCAAATTCAGATAAGCCGCGGTAATGTGCTGGTGCAGATCGCCGTCCTGCTGCCCCTCTCGAATCAACTCGTCGAAGAGAACCCGCATGGTAGAAAGATCTCGCGTCCAACGTATGTCCTTTGAAATGTTGAAGTCTGCAATCGTATCCAGCGAGTTGTGTAATTCAAAAGCCGCGAAGTACTTGGTCATTGGATTCTCGACAGATGCCCACATCTCGTGTGGAGAATCCATGCCGTAGCAAAACACGACTCCAGGAAATATTTCGTGACTCTTGCCCTGGATACGGATGGTGCCTTGCCCCTCGACAACCAATTCCATCAGGTTGCATTGGAACTCCGTTCGCTCGACGTGATAGCCCGGCAGGCATTTCTCCCACCCGGCGCACAACAGCCGAACGCCTTTGGTATTGCTGCTCGTTTCTTTCGAAGAGGGGAAACAGTACCGCGACTCCCCAACAGCGCGAGCAATGGGAAAAGACTGCCCAGCGGAAATGGTGCGCCCATCTTTCATAAAGGTAAAATATTCCCGGCGCTATGAGAAATCAAGCACAACTCGGTCGACGGTGCTGGTGGTCCAAACTTGCGAGACACAGGGAATGATCGCGCCTGCGCAATAACCACCTGGATTATCTTGCCCCTCTCGTGCTGATAGATATTCCATATGCATTCCAAAATATTCCATGGACGATGGGGCAGTCATCGTCGTTAATGGGTTAAATGTAGTGTTAGACTTAATGATTCAACGAGGACTCACTCAGCTCCCCATTCCCTCGTTAGCCATTTGGCTTTTCTATATTGCTTCAATGATCAGGTGGTTGATTCAAAAGACTTTCGTGGCTGTTTGAGTAGTTTTTCCTGGCGTTGATCAACTTGTTATCAGATTTTCGCAGACCTATTTTCCTGCGCTGTGCCCTGTAAATCGCTTGAACCAAAGAGACGACGGGTAAGGCTGCGCCATTGCCTGCTACTTCTGATCTTTCGTATGAATTGAAGGTAAGCACATGTACTCACACCGCAAGTTGCGCTTCTTGCCCTCTGCCGTCCTGATTCTGCCCGTCCTTTTGGGAAATATCTCTAGCGCTGAACCTTTCAATATCGCACCGGACGGATTGGCCATCATGGGCCTCTCCGATTCACTTGATGGCACGGGCGACGTTTATAACGCGAACGCCAACTCTGGCCAGATTGTCGAGGTGAACAACGATATCTTCTATTATCCCGAAGAGTTTGCCTTCAACATCGGCACCGACGATGGTGTCGATGACTACAGAACACAAGTGCCCGACGAGCCGGACTTCGTCAACGACTACGTCGGTATCCTCTGGGATACTCCCCAAAGCAACATCAACTCGCTGCAGTTCCAACACTACATTGCCTTAGATGGTGGTTGGTTTGGCCCAGGAGAGAACGGGGCGGGCGTTGCACTGGAGGCGGCCGACCTGGCTGCTCCCGCAGTGCAAGTGACCACCAATGGATCTACCTGGACAACCATCACCACCAACGCGGATGACTACGTGTCTAGCCACACTGGGGTTGCTCGTGGTACCGGCTTCGCCACTGCCACGATTGGCCCCATGACAACTTTTTCCTTCCCCACCCAGAACAGCATTTTGGGTATCCGCGTGATCGGCGACGCAGGAGGAACCGCTGACGGCAACGGTTTTACGGCCTACACGGAGTTCCGGGTGTTTCAAGACTCCGGACAGGTTTTCCCAACCCTCGACATTACGACTGCCACTGGTGAGATGACGATTAAAACGGGCTCGGGAACGCCGCTGGAAATCGCTGGCTATAGCATCACCTCCGACAGCGCCGCCGGTGCTCTGGACGAATCGTCCTGGACTACAGTCGATGACAACTACGACGCTGGCAATGCCGGCCCCAGTCAGATCGACACGGTGAACGACTGGACTGAACTTCCAGGTACAGAATCGACAACTCTCCTGTGTGAGCAAATTCTTACCGGCAGTGGTTCTGGCGCCAGCCTAGGCGCCAATCTTGAACTCAGCCTCGGTAACATCTGGTTTCAAAATCCGCTTCAAGGCGACATTTTCGCCGAAGTGATTCTGGCCGACGGTCGCCGGCGAAGAATGGACGTGACCTACGACGGCATCGCAGACAATCCATTGCAGGCGGGTGACCTGAATGCCGACGGGGTCATCAACGAACTCGACTGGCCTATCGTCCGCGATGCGTTTAATAGCGATTTCTCCCTGCTTTCGCCCGCGGAGCGGTATGGGCTGGGGGATGTGACCACCGACGGGGTAGTGGATGAATTTGATTTTGCTGACTTCAAGCTTCTTTACGACGCAGCAGCTGGCCTGGGTGCCTTCGATTCGATGGTTGCCGGCCTCGGCGTACCCGAACCGTCCACTATCCCGACACTGGTATGTGGGCTGTTGATGGGTGCGGTTGCCTTTCGACGAAATTACCGGTCAAACCCAGCAATGCAATAGTGTCGACTGCTCCCCCGACTTCCAAAGCAACTTGAGAAACCGCCCCTTTGCTAATGATGGAGACCAACACCATGATTCCGCGAACAACTGTGCGACGTGCTGTTCTATCCGCATTGTTCCTGTTTTGCGCCAGCAGCCTCATTGACTCACATTGCCGAGCTGTGCTCCTGACTCCAAACAACTTGTTTTACAACCACATTAACTCCGCTAGCCTGGACGGAGCGCTTGTCGACAACACCCGCGCAAACGCGTTCACAATCCTTACTAACGAGGTGGTAGATCACTCTGGTCAGGATGACAACTACGACACCTGGAACAGCGACGAAGACGGTCTGTCGCTCGATTTTGTTGGCTTGCAGTATGAAGACGCTAATCGCTTTGACTCCATCACGGTTGAGCTGGGCCTGCAGTTTGGCGATGGTGGCGACTGGGAGTCAGAACCCAATATCTACATTCTCAAGAATCCATTACTGGTGGGCGAGAGCGTGGAACCCAATTTGTCCCCGGCTTGGGTGCAAGTGACTGGCGCCGTGGAGACGACTGGCCACGTGTTTGATCCTATTGTCGTTCCAGGGGATGGGGGAACGATTAACTTCGATCTGACCTCGATCCCTGAAGCAGATCGCATTGGTTGGGGTTGGGCCGTGGGAGGTGTCGATGGCAATCACCGGTCGAGTGACAACGCGTGGAACTTCATTTCCCTCACCGAAGTCTACGCCGACGGAGAAGCAGCACCCGCTCCGGAGGTAGTAACCCCCACGGTTCTCGATCCTGTCAACATTGTTTCCAACTCATACAGTTCACCAGGTACGGATGGCGTTGTGAATTGGCTCTACGATCGCGGCGGCGCATTCAAGGGCATCGACAACGATGTCATCTTGCACGACTCTTCGCAGGACGGCTTTGACACTTGCTGTGACGATGGTGATCCTGGCGAAGTAACAGATTTTGTCGGTTTCCAGTACAACACCCTAAATCGGTTCGACTCGGTGACCGTCGAAATGGCGACTCAGTTTGTCGATGGTGGTGACTGGGATTCCCAGCCTCGCGTTTTCGTCTTGAAGAACCCTGTCGACACGGGTTCCACGGCTCCCGAGGATGATCCCGAGAACTGGTTCGAATTGGTGGGCGTTACCGAGGGTACAGGTCACGTTTTCAGTTCCATGGTTTCTGAAGGCGAGGGTGGCACCATCTCCTTCGATTTGACTGGTTTTCCTGCAGACGCGCGAATGGGCTGGGGCATAGCGGTCGGTGGGGTAGACGGCAACTCTGGCCCTAACGGCACGCGTAATTTCATCAGCGTTACTGAATTCGACGTTACAGGTGCGGTGGTCCCCGAACCCAACACGACAACATTGCTTCTGTGTGGTCTCGCAGCGATAGGCACAGCCACCCTGAAGCGACATCGCTCCCAAGAGTCACCCGCAGGCTAACTGGGCGAACACTCGGCCACCGTGGCCTACACCAGTGACAACCAATACTGCTGCTAGTGGTGTGAAATGCTTTCCCTTCTGTAGCCGCAACTTGATAGATCGCCCCTCCCAATGACGGAGAAAAACACGATGATTTCGCAGATTGCTACGCGACATACATCTGTAGTGCTAGCTGCTTTGTTGTCGGTTTGTTTCGGCAAGCTTGTCGTTCCGAACTGCCAAGCCCAGATCCTCACACCAAGCAACCTGTTCTACAATAACATCAACTCCGCCAGTCTGAATGGAGGCGGTGTGGCTAATAGCCGCGCCAATGGTTTTAACATCCTCACAAATGGGGTGGTGGACCATGTTGGACAAGTGGATAACTACGACACCTGGAATAGTGACGAAGATGGCCTGTCGCTCGATTTTGTTGGGCTGCAGTACGACTCGACAAACCGCTTTGACTCCATCACAGTCGAGTTGGGCTTGCAGTTCGGTGATGGTGGCGATTGGGAGTCGGCGCCCAGCGTCTACATCCTGAAGAATCCATTGCTCGTGGGAGAAAACGTTGAACCCAACCTGTCACCTGCGTGGGTAGAAATTGCTGGCGCCACGGAAACGACAGGGCACTCATTCAATCCTATTGTCACCCCGGGCGCTGGTGGAACGATTCGTTTCGATCTCACCTCCGTGCCAGAAGCCGATCGAGTAGGTTGGGGCTGGGCCGTAGGAGGCGTCGACGGCAATCATCGGTCGAGTGACAACGCGTGGAACTTCATTTCCCTCACCGAAGTCTTCGCTGAAGGTGAAGCTGCTCCAATTCCAGTGAAGTTGACCCCCACTGTGCTCGATCCCGTAAACGTGGTCTCCAATGCTTATCATTCCCCTGGCGCAGAAGGTATCGTGGATTGGCTGGATAGCCGTGGGGGAACCTTCAAGAGTATCGACAACGATGTAATCTTGCACAACTCCTCACAAGACGGATACGACACCTTCCAGGCGGACGGTGCGGGTGCAATTACGGACTTCGTCGGATACCAGTACAACACGTTGAACCGTTTCGATTCGGTCACCGTTGAGCTTGCTACTCAGTTTGGCGATGGCGGTGATTGGGATTCTCAACCCCGAGTCTTCGTTCTTAAAAACCCAATCGACACCAACACCACTGCACCCGAAGACGATCCTGATAACTGGTTCGAGTTGGTTGGGGCAACTGAGGGCACCGGTCATGTTTTTGATTCTTTGGTAACGCCCGGCGATGGTGGCACCATCTCTTTTGATCTATCCAGTTTTCCAGAAGCGGCTCGAACTGGCTGGGGCATCGCCGTCGGTGGTGTCGATGGCAATGCTGCAGCGAGCGGCGCTCAGAACTTCATCAGTGTGACTGAATTCGATGTTACTGGAGATGTCATTCCCGGCCCCTACGAACTTTCGTTAGAGGTCAATTCCAGTACCGGCGAAGTCTTTATAAAGAATGATGCTCCGTTCGACGTTGATCTCGACTTCTATAAGGTCACCAGCGCTTCGGGATCGTTGGATCTCTCAGCTTCTGGATGGAATAGCTTGGAAGATCCCGACGGTAATCCGGGCAATTTCCCCTCAGGTTCAGGTAGCGGAGATGGTTGGGAGAAGTTCGGCGGGCTTGACAGTACCGTCGTTGCGGAGTCCTACCTCGACGGTGCTACCACCATGGGCACTGCCAGTTCGGTAAGCCTGGGATCCTTGTTCGCAGGCGGAACGGAAGACCTTTACTTCCGCTACCGCACCGCTGGAGGCGTTTTCATCGACGCGGCCGTTGTTTACGTATCCGGCGGCCTGCCGGGTGATTTCAACGGCGATGGCACCGTAGACATCGCCGACTATGTGGTATGGCGAAACAACCTCGGTGGCGATTCCACTGCGCTGAACGGCAACGGTGCGGGCGGGATGACAGTGACTTCCGCTGACTACGATTTGTGGAAGGATCATTTTGGTGATTCAAGTGCCGTGAGCAGCACGTCGCCACAGAGTGTTCCCGAACCATCGGCAGTCATCCTGATCGCCGGTCTAAGCTTGACGCTTGGGCTCCTACGCCAACGCCACCGCTAGTTTTTTCCTGCGTGCGACAACCTGGGCCAATGCAGTAATCTAAAGAATCGATTTTCCCCTTGAATATGCCATCACTGGAAATGGAAGCTGTTACCGCGCCGCTTGACCTCTTGGTCGTGCGGGCGCTACTGGTATGTATTTTCACATCGGGACTTGCTTCGACTTCAGGCGGACAACAACTTGCTGACAATTCGCTAACCACGTTCAACTTTCTTGGCATGGAGTCGATAGCAAACGAGGTTGGCCGCGTTGCTCAAATGACTTTCGGTCCGGACGGCAAGCTGTACGTCGCAACCTTTGGAGATGGAGTTGTCAGTTACGATTATGCTCCGTCTGGCGAGTTGTCCAATCGAACGACCGTGTGGTCACGCACCGAGGACATTCCCAACGGTGTCGTCAATGGATCGTTGGGGGTCGCATTCCACGAAGATCCCACGCTCGGCACCGTGATGTATATCTCCCCGGCAGTGACCTCTTTCTTCAATGTCGAGGATAACTTTACCCAGTCCATTGTCCGACTCACCGACAGCGATGGTGATGGAAACTGGGGAGAACTCGCCGATGGAGAGATTAACCAGGCCATCGCAGACAACTTGCGAGTAACCGACTTGCACCAGGTGAATCAGTTGCTGATCAAGGACGACACGCTGTATGCGGGCATCGGATCGAGGACGAGAACGGGAGGTGAAGTCAGCGAATATCCAGATGCGCCAAACCCCGATGACGGAGAGTTCGCCTATACCGGGGCGATAAACTGGATTCGCGATCTGACCCAACTCAGCGATGACACGACGACTAGTAACACAGCGGGCTTCGACAGTCTGGTTCATCACACCGATACTCGGCCTTTCACTTCGGCGGACACCGGCAAGCTGACGGTTTACTCCACGGGCTTTCGCAATGTGTACGGCTTGGCTTTCGACTCGGACGATCAACTCTGGGCGACGATGAACCAGAACGAGAATCCGCTAAAACCCGACGAACTTCATCAAAGCAACTTCCAGGACGATCACAAGTTCCCCAAAGGGAATGAAGTCAGTGGAGATTGGAAATCAAATGCTGACGCCATGTCGGCGGGTTTCTTCTCGACATTCAAGAATCCAGTCGCCCTATTGGGCAACCACGCTTCGGCCGACGGGTTGGCATTTACGAATGCCAACGACGAACTATCGAATTATGTATTCCTGGTGCGATTCGCCAGCGGTAAAGACCTGCTGGCCATCGACAAGATCACCGGAGACATTACGACTATCGCCCAAGGATTTGCCAATCCGCTGGACGTGATTAGCGACCCCATGGGTAACCTTCTGGTCGGCCAGTACGGAGAGGGTGGAGAGATCTTTCGCCTGAACGCGTTGTCCGGACCGTTCGCCGATTTAGATGAGAGCGGCTCACTTGACTTGGATGACTGGAACATCTTGAAACAAAATTTCAATAGCGACTTGTCTAACTTGACCAAGCCCGAGGCTTACCTGCTGGGTGACCTGAATGGAGACCTCGTCAATAACGAGTACGACTTCGCCTTGTTCAAGGAGGCGGTCGAAACGCAGGGTGGATTCGATTCACTTTCGCAGTTGGTCAATGCCGTACCCGAATCATCCACTTCGGTCTACTCAGTCAGCATCTTTATCTGTGCGGTATTGGCCGTCCAACTTAGGCCCCGGCACATGGGCATGGTCCGATGATCGAGTAATAACTGTCCGATACTTAATAGAAAACTTTAACGGCAAGAAACGCGTTCCAATTTACGAGATCGCCTTAAAGAGGGACTTCAAATGAGTTTGGTAATACGCATATCGCCTAGAGTGGCAGCCGCGGTTCTGGTGCTCACGTTGGGTTGTGGTTTGGCGAAGGGGGATGTGTTCGATCTGAGGGCCTACTTGTTTGGAGATCCGACTCCCGGCGAAGATGATTTTGAGAATGGCGCCGAAGGCAGCGTGCTCGGTTCGGGCAATACGGGCGGAGTGCCGACCGGCTTCACACTCGATGGTACAGGTCCCAGTGGATCCTACTTCGATTTGGAAGTTATTGGCTCTGGAACTGGCACCAATGACCCGCGTTACGTCGATGCGAGTGGTCGGCCAGGGACCAGCAGCAGTTTGGGCGCTAGCTTCGATGGAGTGGACGACTATCTGCTCACGTCGGCCAGCGTCAATATTCCAACGTTTAGTTGGCCAGCGCCATCGGCAGAAGTGCCGAGCAATGGTGATAGCGTCAATCAAACGGGCATTTTCGCCAACGGCATTCAACTCTGGGCGCGACCTAGCTCCAACAAGCAGGACATACTGCAGGATATCATTGTCGATACCCCCGAACATGGTATTTACGTCACGGCAGACAACGATTGGGGATATTTTTACGACGACGCTCGGCGCGACACGAATGTTGATGTCGAGTTCGACGAGTGGACGCACGTGATGACGCTCTCAGGATGGCGCGATCCAGTTTACGGTCGAGGCAACGGAGGCGGCGCAATGTACGTCGATGGCGTCGCGGTGGCAGCGTTTGAGGGAGAAGCAGAATACGACTACACCGCGTTAATGGTTGGTGCCTGGGATGTACCTGGTGACGATCCCGACCTGGGAGTCATCAATTACTACGAAGGCGATGTCGACGACATTCGCATTTTCATCTGGGGCGACAACACCGCGCCAGCCCCTTATGGCGCTGGCGCCAGTGGCCAGAACTTCGGCACGTTGTTCCTCGGCACCGATAATGAGTGGATTGCCAACGAGTTGGCGACCATGGGAGTGACCGATCCTGCGGATGTGAACATGGATACGGTGGTCGATGCCGATGACATCACGGCCATGGCGATGAACTGGGGAAGTGAAAAGGTAGTAAACGGTTTCCGAATCGGTGACTGGACCACCAGACAACAGGGCGACCTGAACTACGATGGCATCGTCGACCTGGAAGACGGCTTTATTCTCAATGAGGGACTGATAAACGCGGGGGTTGGTGCCCTCGATTTTGATTTGTTACTGGGCGGTAGCGAAGTGCCCGAGCCAACCACGGTCGTCTTGCTTGGAATCGCTTTAACTGGTGGATTTTTTCGATTGCGAGCTCGGAGCGCATGACGTAATCGCGTTGGGCTCGCTGTCTCCAGCGGGTCCAACCTCGGCATGTGTCCGGCGTAAAATCACCCCGGAGGATAAAGATGCTGTTCGAAACTAAGGACGATGGTGACCAACGCCACGGAGGGTTTACACTCGTCGAACTCCTGGTCGTCATCGCGATCATCGGAATTCTCGTGTCCCTGCTATTGCCCGCCGTGCAGTCGGCCCGCGAGTCCGCCCGAAGAATCAGTTGCTCCAATAATTTCAAGCAAATTGGAATCGCTCTCCACAACTGCAACGACACTTTCGGATACATGCCCCAAGCAGCTGGGTACTTCCCTGGGCGGGACGAAGCCAAAGCTTCTTATGGGCCTCCCGCCTCCCAGCTTAGCCAGGAGGCGCCGGCCAATCTCAGCACCATTCAGTACTTCTTGCTGCCTTACCTGGAGCAAGAGGCGCTATACATGCAGAGCTCGGGGCATACGATGACCAACTTTTATCTGCCGAGTTCTGCGCGTCCGAATGGCGTGGGAACTTTACCTCCTTCGGTATACATCTGCCCTTCCGACACCAGCACGACTCCCGATGGAGTGGTCCGTCTTCCCGACGGAAGCTCTTGGGGAGGTGGATCGGTGGTGGCCAATATCCAGGCACTCAATCATTGGTGGCATGCGGATGGGGCCAATGTCGCCCCGCGATTCCAGCAGCCTCGACCTTTTACCCATCCGAAGATCTCTCATATCACCGATGGGACAACCAAGACAGTCGCCTTCGCTGAGCGCTACGCCATGTGCCCACCGCCCGGCACCACTGGTCGTACGCACTGGCTTGGCACCATTCCCTCGCGTTATGATTCGGTGTTTGCATTCAACAACAACTACAACAGCACTTCGGTTCCCGACCACGGTGTTAGTTTCGATCCACCCCAAATTGCCCCCGATCCTGCCGACTGCGACGCGGAGATCACACAAACTCCACATCCCGGAGCAATGAATGTCGTGATGATGGATGGCAGTGTGCAGCAAATTGCTGGCGACATTGAAGTGGATGTTTGGAAATTGACCATTCTGCCGAGAGACGAGGGCGATGCCACTCCCTGGTTCTACGCGAGCCAGGGTTCAGGTGGTGGCCATCGTTAGAACAGGCCGCATAGTGTTCCTTCCTTCAGCAGGCTCCGTTAATCGCTTGCTGGTTCGTAGGTTTTTGATACTAGAGTTGCGACGAATGAAACATGTTGCCATTGCTGCTGTGCTTTCATTAACTGCTGCCGTTGGTTGCAGCGGACCGGAGCCTGGTCCTGCCAACCGGGCTGAGGTAAGCGGAAACGTGACCCTGAACGGCGAACCATTGCCAGGAGGGACCGTCACTTTCATGCTTGATGAGAATCCGAATGTTCGCGTCAAGGCGATGGTCGACGCTGGCAAGTATCAATCTAAACGCGTGCCGATTGGAAAGTGCAGCGTGGCCATTGAGACCGAATCACTACAACTGGGAAGTGGCCTTCCCTATGTCTCGATTCCCGAAAAGTACGGCAATTTTGACGAGTCTGGATTTTCGGCCGAGATCGTGGAAGGATCCAACGAGAATGTAGATTTCGCCCTAGAGCAGTGACCCACCCACCGAGTTTGAGCCAGCTTGGCAGCCGATAAGCTCAGTTACTCACCTGTCCCACCGCAATAAAATGCATAGCATCCCCTCACGCCGGCAGTTCCTTGCCGGCTCGCTCTCGTCATGTGTCTTCGTGTTCTGCTTTCTGTTTGCATTGACGATATCAACAGCCTTCGCTGCTGATTCGCCCCTGCCAATTGACGCAGTTGCGGAGATCGCGTCATCCGATGCACGGAAAGTGCGTTTGGAAGCCGATCAGACGGTGGAAATATCCGTTCACATCAATGCGCCCAGCGACTTACCGGATAACGCTCGCTTGCGGGTGGCTTGGAGACTAGTCACGGCGGACGATCCAGCCCAGGTTCCTCGCTATACTGCTGTCGACGTCCCTCCGCGGGATCCTCACGCATTCGGCATCTATATCGAGCCAACTTGCGACTGGAACAAGTTGCTTCACGCACTCGACTCCGATGTATATGTGGTGTACCGCGCGCCGGTGTCCGGTGTTTACGAACTCAATATCGAGCCCGAAACCAGTTCCGTTGACCTGTTTTCTGGCAATCGGTGGCGCGAATCTGGCACGGCCCCCCAGAGCACTCCGGTCCCACGGGTAGTCGAATGGCCGGAAGGAAAAACTGCCGAAGTCAAGATTGAAGTTCGAAGTCTCGATCTCGGATCGAAACACGATCCGATTCAACCCGGCGGTGTAGTGGTCGAGGCAGAGCCGAACGATACGCCCGAGCAGGCACAACCTCTGAACCTTTCGAGCGATTCTTCCCTAACATTCAACGTAATGGGGACCTCTGACGATATCGAGTATTTCGATAACGGTGAAGTCGGTGGAAGTGGCGACGATTGGTTCCGGATCGCCTACCCCGGTGCAAAGCCGCAATTGATGATGGCCAGCCTCTCCATTCCCGACCAACAGGTCGTCGCCCAGATCAGAGTGTACCGCTTGGCGGCTTCCAGCGAAGAATCACCGGCAGCAGACCAGCTCATTCCCATTGAAGTCTACGAGAAAGGAAAAAACCCCAACGAGCGGGTTCATCAGCAAGATGAGACGCACCGTACGGCCATCGGGCGTATTCTCGAGCCGGGTGGGGTTTACTTTCTGCGGGTCGAAGCCAATGCCCCGGCTTACGATCTGGAGGTTCGCCTCAGCCAACCAGCCCCGTTTAGTGACCCGCGACAGGCGATTCGGCACGCACTGTACGATCATATTGGCCAAGTCGACGCCTGGCTAACGAACCGCCCACGTGGCGCAAGTGTCGAACGGCGGATTCGCGATTCGGGCAACCTGCTGGGAACGAATTGTATGAGTTGCCACACGCAATCAGGTGTGTGGGGGCCCGCCACGGCGGCTGCGAATGGCTATCGCATTGAGAACTATCAGGCTTGGTGGCACTTACAAAACACGTGCTACCAGTCGATGCGGCCAACCAACGTGCTGAAGGATGCCGCGGTAAACACGAGCTTGAAGCCGTTGGATATCGGCGACGGCCCCGCCGGCACGCGTGTCACGGGACACGCGGTCGTGGCACTGGAACGAGTGATCGCTCCGCGCAAGCTACACAGCAAGCAGGCAATTCGCGCGGCAAACTATGTGTTGCAGACGGGCGACCCAGGAGGCATTAATGCGGCAGGTCCTGGAGCCAATGTCGGTCAGGCGGTTGTGTTGAACTATGCTGGCGAGATACTCGAGTCCGCTTGGCGAGCAACTGACGACCCGAAGTACTTCCGTGGTCTCGAGGAAAAGGCCCGCAAGATGCTCGAGATCAAGGTTAAGTATGTCGACGACCTCGGACATCGGATCGAGTTCTATCGAAGGTTTTTTCCCGAGAACTACCTGGAAGCGATCGTAGACGTGGCCAAATCGGAGCAAAAGTCTGCTTCCGAAATCGACTCGGAGTTGGCCGCGGCATGGAAGCTCCGTGAGAAGATCGACAACCAACTTGCTGAAGACATACATCGGCTACGCCAGACGCAGTTAACCGACGGCGCCTGGAGTTTCGATCCCGGCAGCTACGACGAGGAAAGCAAGCAATGGATAGTCTCTGACAACAAGCCGGATCCTTCTCCAACCGCACTCGCGTTGATCGGATTGCATGCCGCAGACTTCGATGTCGACGATGAAGTGGTTTCTCGCGGAATACAAGCACTTCTAAGTCAACAGCATCCGACCGGGTATTGGAATGGTGCCTCAAAAACGGGATTCGTTTCTACGGGGTACTCGCTGCAGGCTTTATCTCGATACTTCCCCGAAGTGCCGATGGAGCAATCCCAAGAATCTTCTGTTCGCACACCCCAGGGATTGCTTGACAAGATTCGCTCTAGCAAATCGTTGGCAACCAGAGCTTCATCCGAATCGTTCGAAGAACTCGCCGTTGCTGCGGAGAGCGCAAGCCCTCTGGTCCGCTATTGGGGAATGCTCGGGCTCGGCAACTTGCGCTGCAACGAGGCGATTCCGCACCTCGTGCGGGGGTTGGGCGACTCGACCAAGGTGGTCCGCGAAGCGGCCCATTGGGGACTTCGGCAGCACCTGGTTGACGATCGTGGCTGGTCGGAGGTATACGCCGCGTCCACCGCCGCCAATGACCATACGCGTGAGGCCGCACTGCGAGCGCTGGTGATGAAGACCGACGCCGTGCTTACCCAATCGGATCTCGACTGGAAGGAGCTGAACTCGCTGTTTGATCGAAGCCTGAATGACGACCCCCATCCCGGAGTACGAGCGTGGGCCACGCGCGCCGCCTGGCAATGGTGGGTTTGGAATCCACCGATTCGACTTGGGCTCAACGACTCCTGGTGCAGTTTGCTCTCGCGTCCCGAAAATAACGCACTGGTCGAGAACGCAATTCGTTATCAGAGTCATGCGCTTTTTGTCGTGAATGGCCACGTAGCCAATGCAAGCCAAAAGCACCAGTACGTCGAGATGCAGCACCTGTTTGAGAATCTCTATGGGATACTGCGTGATGCGCATAAGAACGACCCAACGCTCGAACATCGCCTGACCGATCGCCTGGTGGCAATAGCTTCGACCTATTACAAACAAGCTGGTGGTGATGGCGGACCAGGGCAACTCGGCTATTCAACAAAGGGTGCCGAGGTGTTGTTCGGCAAGGCCATCGATTGGCGGATGGATCATATCGAGGCAATGGAGCGGGGCCAGGATCGCCACCGTGAATCGAAGCTGGTCCTCGAAGCGGCCACGAACAACCCGTATGAGTGGATTCAGGACCGGCTCGTGGAGTACTCGGTGGACGGGCCTGAAGACTTGCGGCAACTCGCCGCGGCGAGCATTTCCGATCCTCGCCTGGTTCGGCTGGTGGCGGTGGCCGAGCAACTCGAGCCACTGCAGCGTCAATTAGTGCGTGGTGCGATGGAGCCGGGACGCCGCAAGGAACTGGCGGATCCCTTGCTGGAACTGATCACAAGTGTCAGCTGGGTAGTGCCCGAGAGCGACGAACAACGGACCGACGTGCTGAAGTACTTCTTGCCCGACTTTTCCCGATGGCAGCATTTGGATCAAATCGACGAATCGCTGGACGCTGCTGCACGCCAGGTGATCGCCAGGCAGGCGGACGCCACCTGGTATCTGGCCGATGGCCTGGGGCAAGCGATTCAAAACAACCCCGATCTGCATTTCAGGCAGCTAGCCGATGCTTTTCCGGATCAGTTCAGAAATGGCGCCGAGGCCCGCTTCTGGATTCGTAGCGTCCCTTGGATACTTACCTTCGAACAGAAGTTGCCTGCGATAAATCAGCAAGAACCTTCTCCCAACGCTGGTGACCCCTACGCCGAGCTTCGCCAACGCGCGCTCACTATGTATCTCGAACAGCTCGGCCCGGGCGCCATGTCCTTGAACCGTAAACTGGCGGTCGAGTTAGCCAACAAGCCAGTCCTTAGACGCAACGCGCAAGTGCTCGCAGCGCTGAGGGAGTTGACGGCGTTCGAAAGTGATGACAACCTTCTGCGCACGGCGCGTAGAGTTATCGAGTGCGATAAACAACGTTTTTCTCAGCTTTTGGTCGAAGCGATTGCCAAAGAGCAAAAAGTCGACGCGTCAGCGATAGAGCTTTCCGACTCGTTTGTGCAGGACGTCGTCTTCTTCCGCGACTACGTCACACCAGAAATGAGCAAGGAACTTCGCGGCGATGGTCGCAGTTGCATGACATGCCACGGAGAACCAGATCGAGTTCCTTCCTTTGAACTGTATCCGCCAAATGACCTCGGGTATCTCCGCACCGAACACCTGCTGACCAACTACCGGCGAATGCAGGCCAGGGTAAACAAGAAGTCCGTCAACACGAGCAAGATCCTTCGCAAACCGTTGAACGTACAGAGCGGCGAAGAAGATGGCCACCAGGGTGGCCGCCGATACCAAACCATGGATAAGGGCTATCAAATCTTACGCAGTTGGGTAGAAAACCAAGTAAAGTCTACGGAACCTGAGTTTACAACAGCTCCCTAGCTACGGGGGCAGCCTACGCGTTCCACGGTTCGTACAAGTATCAATTTCAGCCAGCAAGAAATTCCGATAGTTACAGCTGACGGGAGTCTTGAGTGGCAACTGCGAGTTGTGTCCGTCCGGTGCTCTGTCGGCCTGCATCACCGGATTGCAATTCGACGGCGTCGGCCTGCGCACCACGAACCAACTCGCCGGCGCCAAACCAGCGCATTAATTCAGAGAGTGCTCTAAAGGATGTCTCTGCAAAATGGCACGGAACTTCGCCCACCTCGGCGTGCGAATTCGATTGCCGCGGTTAAGCCCTTTCCGCCAACGCCGCCTCGCTTCGTGGTGCAAGCCCCCCGGCAATGCGAAGCCGAAGGCGCCCCGACTGTAGCGGCGTGGAACCCCGCCCCGCCGCTGTCCTAAAGTCTTGGGCTATCGCACGGCTGATCTTCAATCCAACCTCCGCTACAAATTCGAGCAGGGCACCCCCAAACAGCACACAAAACTCCAACAACTACCGATCCGCAGCTCCAAAGACCGATGAGCGAATTGAACTATTGAGCTCCACTAACGCTTACCGTTTCAGTATGGCAGTTGCTGGCTCCGGCGACTATTTACCCTGAAAAACTCGACACCACATCTGCGCACAAGTAGGATGATGGGGCAGAACGGGCACTGAATCGGGTGCGATCCTCAGACATGTTTAGCGTGCGTGGCGGTGCACTTGCTGAGGTTTTGAGCGAAACAACGCCACGCAAAGTCGGCGATCGTTATGGCAGCCCTTTCGCGATGAACTCATTGTCGAAAGTAGCGATGGCCCACTGCGATAGCCCAATTATTTAGAAAGGAATGGCGTGATGGTGGTGACTCAGGCGATTGCACGGCGGAACTTTGTCGCGGGTCTTGCAGCAGGGGCCACCGGACTGATGCTCGCCCCTGGCCGAGCTATGGCGAGCCTGTCGCCGAACGAGCGGCCCGTCTTTGCCACCATCGGTTTGCGAAACCAAGGCTGGGAGATCACCCAAAAGACCTGCCAATTTGCCGACTTCGCTGCCTTGGCTGATGTGGACAGCAATGTGCTCGAAGCCAACCTCGACAGAACGGCGGAGCGTCAAGGGAAAAAGCCGGACGGCTATAAAGACTATCGTCGCATTCTCGATCGTAAAGACATCGATGCGGTGATGATCGCCACGCCCGACCACTGGCATACCAAGATCGCAGTCGAAGCGATGCTAGCCGGCAAAGACGTGTACTGCGAAAAACCACTGACGCTCACCGCCGCGGAAGGAAAGCTCATTGAAAAGGTCGTGGAGCAAACTGGCTGCGTGTTCCAGGTTGGCACCATGCAACGCACCGAGTTCGACGCACGTTTCATCCAGGCGGTGGCCTTAGTCAAAGCGGGGCGCATTGGCGACGTGAAGAAGGTCACCTGTTCCATCGGTGGAGCAACCGCCTCGCCCAAGATTCCTGTCGCTCCGGTGCCTGAAGGGCTCGATTGGGACTTTTGGCTGGGGCCGGCGGCCGAGGTGCCGTACCGAGCCCTGCCCGAGATCCGCCAAGGCTACGGTGGCAATGTGCCACTGTTCAGCAATTGCCACTACGCGTTTCGCGATTGGTTCGAATACTCCGGCGGCCAGCTTGCGGACTGGGGTGCACACCACGTCGATATAGCCAACTGGGCGCTCGGTGCTGCGGATACCGGGCCGAGCAAGGTGACACCGATTTCGTACGAGATGCCCGTGGAGTATCGCGACGGGTATCCCGTGGCCAACGATCAATCGAACGTACCTACCAAGTTCGAGCTTCGCGTCGCCATGCCCGAGGGTGTCGAGCTGATCATCACCAGCGAAGGTGCCAACGGCATCATGTTCGAAGGCACTGAGGGCCGGTTTTTTGTGAATCGCGGCAAGATTGTTGGCAAGCCTGTGGAAGACCTGGCCGACAACCCCTTGCCGGACGGCGCGCTCGAAAAGGTATATGGAGGTCCGGTAAGCAGGAACCATTCCGCTAACCTGATCGAGTCGATGAGGTCTCGTGAACAACCGGTTTCCGATGTATGGTCGCACAACCGCGCGATGGAAATATTGCACATCGGTAACATCGCCATGCGACTGGGCCGCGAAATTGAATGGGACCCCACCAAACGCGAAATCGTTGGCGACGAACAGGCCAGCACCTTCCTCGCCCGCGAAAGCCGCGACAAATACGCGATTGATATGTAATCGAGCGAGTCGACTCGAACTCTTGCTCGAACACCATCGCTCCAAGAGAGAATCGACTTGCTGCCGGCAGCTGTGCCAACAGAGCGATCGCGTTACTAAGCCGCACTAGCTTGCTTCTTGAGGAAACTCCGCCATGCGAAGAGTCGCAACGCTGTTGATGGTCCTTGGCGCCTTGTGGCAATCACCGTTCGAGGCAGTTTCGAAAGAGTTATATGTCGCCATGGACGGGGACGACAACCAAGCCGGCACCCAAGACGCACCGCTGGCGACGCTCCAAAAGGCCGCACAGATCATGCGCGACCAGGGGCCGGGGACCATTTGGATTGGTCCCGGCGAGTACTATCTGCCAAACGGAGTCGTGCTGGAATCGCAGCACAGTGGTACCGCGGAGGAGCCGCTGGTGATCCGCGGCACAAAACCTCACACGAGTCGGCTGGTCGGCGGCCAGGCCGTGACCGACTTTCGGCCGATCACACCGGAAGCGGCCAAACCGCTCATCTCCGAGGAAGCAAAGCTGCAGGTCGTGGTGGCAGATCTGGCTGCCCAAGGCTTTCCGAAACTCGCGGACATGCCCCTGCAGCATCGGGCTCATCAGTGCGAGGAGTTGATTGTCGACGACCAACCGATGCAGTCGGCCCGCTGGCCGAACGAAGGCTTCACCGAGTTTACCGAGGTGATCGACTCCGGTGCGTCGATGCCAATTCACTGGGTGCGGCGCGAAGTCTATCGCCCCGGTTCGTTTCGCTTTCCGAACGATCGCGCCAAGCTGTGGGACTTCGAACGCGGAATCTGGCTGCATGGTTTCTGGACCTACGACTGGAGCGACGAGGCCATCAAGGCTGCCAGCTACGATGCCGAATCAGGCGAGCTGCGTCTGGCAGCCAAACATGCCTATGGCGTCGGCTCGCCTTATAACAAGAACGATCGGCGCCGGTTCTACGCATTGCACGTTTTCGAAGAACTCGACCAACCCGGCGAGTATTACCTCGACCGGCAGAGCCAGCGGCTTTACTTCTGGCCACCGGGCGACCTGTCGGCTTCGGAAGTTCGCCTGACACTCTGCACTTCGCCGATCATCCGTGCCACAGAGGTTTCGCATCTGGTGATCCGCGATCTGGTGATCGAGAACGGCCGGCAAAGCGGAGTCGAACTTCAAGACTGCCAGCACACGCGAATCGAACGTTGCCTGGTCCGCAACTTCGGCCGCAACGGGATATCCCTCAGTGGTCACTACGTGGTCGCCAACGACTGCGAAGTGACACAGACGGCATCCTGTGGCATTTCAGTCACCGGCGGCGATCGTAAGATGCTCACGCCCGGTGGTTGCGCCGTGGTCGACTGCCATGTTCATCACGTCGGCCGACTCGACTGGATGGGCGGCCGTGGTGTCAGCATCCATGGCTGCGGCAATCGGATGGCCAACAATCTGATTCACCACTGCCCAACGGGTGGAGTGTCGTACGGTGGCAATGAGCACCTGCTCGAGCTGAACGAAGTCCGCGACGTGTGTCTGCTCTATTCCGATGTCGGCGTGTTCTACACTGGCCGCGATTGGGCAAGCCGGGGCAATATCGTGCGTTGGAACTACATTCACGACGTGGCCAACAACGCCGGGCACGGTTCGTCGGGCATCTATCTCGACGATTGTGATAGCGGTGACACGGTGATCGGCAACATAGTTTGTGGCGGCGTCGGCCGCGGCGTGCTGCTGGGCGGCGGTCGCGACAACACGATTTGCGGCAACATCTTCGTCGACCTGCCGGTTGGCATTCATGTCGACGCGCGGGGAAAGAAGGCAATCACGCTCGACCAGCCGGGATCGTGGAATCTGCTGGCCAAGTGCGAACAAGTAGGATATCTGTCGCCGCTGTGGAAAGAGCGATACCCACGCCTGGCCGAGGTCATGCGGCATGAACCTCGGCTGCCCATGGGCAACACGATTCACAGCAACCTGCTGGTCGGTTGCCGGCAGCCTTTCGCCCTGTCAAGCGACGTGAAACCAGAGTGGCTCGATCGACAAGACAATGTCGAATGGCCCACAACCAAGCTGCCCGCGATTGCCAACAGCCCCGACGGTTCGCTCGACCTGACGCAACTGTCCGCCTCGTGGCACAAGGTGCGTGGATTCGAGCCAATACCAATCGAGAAAATTGGCCTGCTGAAGGACTAGTGCTTGGGTCGACAAATCCAATCCGTTGTTGCTGGCGCTTGCGGAGATTGCATCGCTTACGCCAAGAGACTTGGTGGATAGGATCCAATTTGAATCCTCTCCACAGAGCGTTGCGAGGGAGAACCCCGTACCAAGGTGCATGACAGCACCTGGAAGCGAGAGGCTTGGATAGAAGCACTTGCTCGTAAAACAGTGACAAGTACGGTCTGCCCGACAGTCTGACCACCTCATCCCCCGAATAAGGGGTACTGGTCTTCGAGCTGTGGAGAAGCGCGAATAGGTTGGTTACTGACTTGTTCACCTCGCCATGGATCAACCGACCCCTTATCGAGTTGCGCGACGCCGACTGCGTGAGCGTAACCGACGGAAGTAGTGACAATGGACGTTTGCAAGCAACAGGTGCGCCACCCAAGCGGTGAACGACACAATTGTCGACGCATCACGTCAATTCCTTGACAACTCCAGCTGGTCCGGTAGGCTGATGCTCAGTGGATCTATCCTCTTTGCACACGGATCACTATGACGCGCCTATCGACGTCATTTTATGCTCAGCGAAGCTGTTTTGCCTTCAATGATGGTGCACCTGCGAGTACCACGGCTGTCTCCTCGGCTTGACTCACATCTCCGCTCGTCCTGCAAATGCGTACTTTGTGTAATTCGCGTCTGATCGGCGGAAGCCGATCACGCGCTTCCTGTTTGCAACCAAGGAGAAGATCTTCATGTATCAGCTCACATTCACGATCTCCCGCCATGTGCTAGTCTGCTTTTCCAGGCTGGGCTCCGCATTACCATTGTCCAAACTGGCCTTCTCCCTGATGTGCCTTGTCGCCGTGCCAGCTAGTGGGGTTACCTTTATGGTCGATCCTATCCAAGGTGCCGGAGTTGTCGAGGTTGATGCAGGCCCCTTGCCCCAGATACTTGGCGCGCCGGTAGGCACCCCGTTGGAGCTGGATTACGTCTTCAACGATATGAAGCACGTTATGTTGTCAGACGGTGCAAGTACTAACATCGAGTTTGGTGTCGGCAACACCACCAACAATGTCGATCTCGACTATCGAATCGTCGTCGATCTTAGCGACATGAATGGCAATCTGATTACGAACGAGACAATTGTTGTCGAAGGCACTGCAAGCGCTGGCTTCATCAACCTGCACGACCTGCCTCTTCAACCGTTGCCATCGATCACGTTCCATGACTTCCACATTGCAGTCGACACCGTATTCGCCGAACCCGTCGGGGACGGCCTATTTGACTTCTATGTCGCTGGCGGAGGTGGCGACCCCGGCACTGGTGCCAGCGGGCCCGTGCGGTTCAATCGTGCCACCGTTGGCATCTGGGTCCCCGAACCATCCAGCGCAGTGTTAATCCTCCCTCTCGCCCTGATCGGCTGGTACTGGATGGCGACAACGCGACAGCCTCGAGACGGCGAAAGCCGGCACCATTCGACAAGGCATAGTTCCTGCGCCGAATGACATAGCCGCCCGCAAACAACAGAAAACCCAAGGCAGCAGCGGCCCGAACCGTTCGGCTTCGCCGGGCGTATCCGGGTGGGGGCGACGCAAGAGTCGTCTCCTCAAGCGGCCAGCAACATGACGCTGTGCTCCGGCGGCTAGCGACCAGCTGATGGCTCGGCTTGTAGCGACCTGTACAGCCCGAAGCACATCACGATGATCAGCACACAGAAAGGCAGTCCAATCACGATCGAACCGGTCTGCAGAGCCTTTAGTCCACCGGCAACTAGCAACACCGCAGCGAGCAGGCCTTCGAGTATGCCCCAGAACAAGCGAGTCCCGAGTGCCGGATCCTCGTTGCCGCCTGACGCGATGATGTCTGCTACCATCGATGCCGAGTCGGAGGAGGTTACGAAGAACAAGATTATGCTTAGTGTGCCGAGCATCGCGGTTACTGCCGAAAACGGATAGGCGTCGAGCATCACAAACAGGGCCGTCGCGGTCGTGTCGCGACGGCTGGTTGCGTCGTCCGATAGAACTGGCTCCGTCAGATAACCACCGAGCGTGAGTTGTTTGTTCTCTGCTGCATACGCCCCAGTGAATCGGTCCTCGTCGGTCGGCCGGATCGGAACGCCATCGTCCGAATTCACAAGTACACCGTGTCGGTACTCGACCGGGATGCCGCTCTTGGTTACGAGACCTTCGTCGGTCGATTGCATCAGCACGCCAACCGGGGTCGCCACACCGCGCGCGTGCGGGCCAACCAGCCATTGCTCATCGGCGGTGAGAGGTAGGTTGGTCTGCTGATCGAGGGTTTGTACGGCGTACTCGTTTGGTTCGTAGTTGAACCACCTGTCCGCCAGCGGGTTGTTGTCCACCCGGTCGTAAATCTCTTGATGCAAGGCGGCTCCACCAAACCCTGTCATCCACACGACAGCCACCGTCGACGGGACGAGCAGAACGCCGAGGATGAATTCGCGAATTGTGCGGCCCTTGGAAATCCGCGCGATAAACATCCCTACAAACGGTGACCACGAGATCCACCAGCCCCAATAGAAGACGGTCCACGCGCTCAGCCATTCGGTGTTCGACTGGTTGTCGTACCCGCCAGTTCGGAACGAGTTGTGGGGCAGTCGCTGGAAGTAGGCTCCCAGATTGGCAACCAAGCTATCGAGCAGGAAGACCGTGGGCCCCGCAACAAACAAGAACAGCAGCAGGCTGCCAGCTATGACCATGTTGATTTCGCTCAAGCGCCGGATGCCAACGTCGAGCCCCGACACGAGCGACGCGACCGCCATCGTTGTGATCACGGCGATCAGCACGATCTGCATGCCCGCGCCTTGAGGCATGCCAAATACGTAATTCAGCCCGGCATTCACCTGCTTCGCGCCCAGACCGAGCGACGTGGCCAAGCCGAACAATGTAGCAAGCACTGCGAGCACGTCGATGACGTTGCCGATCGAGCCGTGAATTCGATCGCCGACCAATGGGTAAAAGGCTGAGCGGAAGCTGAGCGGCAGGCCCTTGCGGTAGCCGAAGTAGGCCAGCGAGAGGGCTACCAGGGCGTACAATGCCCACGGGTGCAGGCACCAGTGGAATAGCGTGATACCCATGGCCTGACGAGCGGCCGCGAGGGTTTCCGCGTCGCCCGACGGAGGGGCAAGGTAATGCCACATCGGCTCGGCCACGCCGAAGAACAGCATGCCGATACCCATGCCGGCGCTGAAGAGCATGGCGAACCAGGTCGCACGGGAGAATTCGGGCCGGGAATCATCTGGCCCCAATCGTATGCGGCCATGGCGACTGAAACAAAGGTAGAGCGCAAAGATCAGGAAGCCGGTCATCGCGGCGATGTATAGCCACGCGAAGTTGGTCGCGATCCCGCTCTGCAATCGATCGAACAGCAGCAATGATCGACCGGGCAGGAGGGCCACCACCGCCACAAATGCAATCAGCAATGCGGCCGCGACGGGAAACACCACGGGGTGAGCCTCGAACTCGATGCCACCCAGACTGCGGCGAATCGCCACCGCTGGGGCGCCGGACGGTTCGGCAGAGTCGTCAGACGAAGCGTCAGCGACGGAAATGGAACACCCCCCAGGCAAGTCGCCCTTCGCGGCCCCCCTCAACCCAGTGACGTAAACCAGCCTTCATCCGTTCGAGGTACTCCGGACTAATCTGGCCAACTAGCTCGGCTTCTTTAGTCTCGGTTACCGTTAGAACGCTGGAGTAGTGGTTTACGAGCTGGTGCGTGAGGTCTTCGAAACCGATTTCAGTGAGTCCCTGTTCCTTGGCTACCGCGCGATAAAATGCCGGCGATGCAAGCGAGCTTAGATGCAGCCGATCAAGGATTGGTTGCAGCGTGCCCTCCGGGCAATCGTCGGCTTGCATGGGGTCGGTGAACACGAGCTGCCCGCCGGGCTTAAGCACCCGCGCGGCCTCGGCGATGACTTTCTCGCGACGGTCGCTGTGCAGGAACGCGTCTTGTGACCAGACAACGTCAAACGATGAATCCTCGAATGGCAGGTCCTCAAAGTTGCCGTCCACCACGTCGATCCGGTCGGCGAGGCCCTGCTCACGATTCAGACTGCGATTCCGTTCATTCTCCACCTCGCTGAGGTTTAGCGCGGTGGCATGGCAACCGTACTCGCGGGCCAGGAACCGAACTGCTCCGCCGTAACCGGCACCGATATCGAGGGCGCGCGTCTGTTGATTGAGCGGCCCCAGACGCTCGGCCAAGCTGCGCACGGTGCGGTGGCTCGCCTCGGAAATTGGGTCTTCGCTGGACTCGTACAGGCCGATGTGGATATCTTCGCCACCCCAGACCGACGCGTAAAAGGCGTCGGCGTCGTCGCTGTTGTAATAGTCACGAGCGATCGTTACGGCTTGATCTGGCGCACTACTCACTTCGTCAACTCCTTGGCTTCTTCCTCAATCTTATCGTCGTCCCGATAAACCTTTTCCGCAACGTGGATGAAGAAGTCGGGCTCGTCGTCTCGGTAGGTCTCCTGAAAATCGCCATAGGTGTCGATTTGCTGGAAGCCGACCTCGTGCATCAGGCGGCGCAAGTATTCCCGTCGCAGCGGATACATGTTGAGGTGATACACTGACTCGTCGGGGAAGCTGTAACGGAACCGGGCGAGTCCGTCGTCGACGTACTCTGGTTCGGCCGCCACGGCGTCGCCGCAGTAGTAGTAAGTATGCTTGCTGCTAAACCCATCGTCGAGGATGCCATCGTAGTTGCGCTGGTCGATGATCAGCACACCGTCATGCTCTAGCATCGCATAGTACTCAGCCAGCGCCTTACGGCGATCGCGCTCGTTGAAGAGATGGGTAAACGAGTTGCCAAGACAGATGATGGCGTCGTACGTGCCGTGCACGTCGCGGTTAAGCCACCGCCAATCGGCTTGTACGGTACGGAGAATGTGCCCGAACCGCTTGCCGTTGTCGAACGCCTTCGAGAGCATCTCGGGGCTGCCGTCGGCACTGACGACCTCGAACCCTGCTTCGAGCAACCGCACGGAATGAAATCCGGTCCCAGTCGCTACGTCAAGCACCTTCTTGGCGCCGCGCTCGCGAAGTTGCTCGATAAAGAAGTCGCCTTCCGTCTTGGCGCGACTTTCCCAATCGATGAGTTCGTCCCATTTCTCGACGAATCCTTTGACATACTCGTTTTTGTAATTCTCGGTCTCTCGCGTCTTGACCGGATTGTCCCCAAAATGTTGCTTATTGGGGGCTGATAGCGGTTTTTGACGAATGACGGCACTCCAATTCTGAAGGCCCGACTGCGCTTCGCCGGGGCTTCGATTTTTTCGTTGTGTGATGGTCCATTTAGCACGTCCAGTGTAACAGCATGGCCAATAACCGACAATGCACGCTCTCAGTAGCTGAACAAACGCTCTGGCTGTTCAATAGAATACTAAGCTGACTAACACGCAGTTCACAGGCGTTCACGGGTGATAGCAGGCCTGCAGGAATGCGTGACTTGCTCAATTCGGAGTGCCCCATTGATTCGACGCAGACATCCGCGATAGCTTCATCGGCAGCAAGGTGAAGATTCGATGCGGTAGCGAAGAGTAATCTCAGTTCTGCACACCACTTAATCGCTTGCAGATGATAAAGACGTGAAACGTTAGCGACGTAAGGCGACCAACAAATACCTTGCGCCAGTCACTTTGTCCTGCGCTAGCTCAAGGCGCTTTCAACAGAACATTTCTGCGGCATCCATATTTCCACGGCGCAGCAGCAGTGTTGGCGTCTTGGCTGCACAATCCTCGCTGAACCATTTGCAAGCGACCGCCGTTGCGGCGAGACAGCTGTCTTGAACTGCCACCGGCCAAAGAGTTGGGAGGCAACACCTGTCGCCATCCACTGGTGTTTTTACCAGGGGAAATGCCTCACCATCGATGCGGCCCGGTGCGGGCAAAGAAACCGCCTGTGGGACCATCGTCATCGATCAAGGCATACTTCACGACTGGCTCTGCCCCCTTTTCGACAGGCTGCGAGCCGGGAAGATCGACCGCGCGAACACTCCATCGCAACGCATTTGCCTTGGCGAATGCGGGGCGTGCCCGACGGCGTCATCAACAAGTGGCGCAGCGCTCCGTTGCCCCGCTTACCGGAACTTTTTTCCCGGTGGCAGCTCGGGTTCGCTTTGGGGACGCATCGGAACACGGGCTTGTTCGGCGAGCTTTTGCATCGTTTGCACCCGTTCGGGGTATTGGTCCGCCAGATTGATTCGCTCGCCCGGATCTTCTTGTGGTCGATAAAGTTCCCATGGCTGGTTGTCTCGATGTCGCACGATCTTCCACTCGTTCTGCCGCAGAGCCTGCATCCGCCCGTTGGTTGCTGGCTGGTTGGTCCCCCAATTCCACAGCTCCCATTCCCAGTAATGATAGTCGTGCAGCTGGTCTGGTGTATTGCCGGCCAGCAGCTCTGCGAACGACAATCCGGTCACCTCGTCGGGTACGAATTCGTCGGCACCGGCAATGGCCGCCAGGGTGGGCAACACATCTTGGTGGCTGACTACGAAGTCGGTTTCTGTGCCCGGTTTCGTGACGCCAGGCCAGCGCACCATAAACGGGGTGCGAATGCCCCCTTCGTACATCGAACGCTTGTGCCCGCGATGCGGCCCGCCGGGATTAAGATGCTTAATGGCGTCGGCCATTTCGCTGCCGCCGTTGTCGGACGAGAAGATCACCACGGTGTTGTCCGCCACGTTCAGCTCGTCCAGCAGGTCAAGTAGCTCTCCGAATTCGCGGTCGATCATCGTGACCATCGCCGCCAGGTTCTTGACCTTCTGACTCCAGGGTTTGTCCTGGTAGAACCGACAGGCGGGGTCCTCCTTGGGCAATAGATAGTCGCCGTGCGGCGGGCACCAGGGGGCGTAGCAGAAGAACGGTTTTCCGGCCGACACCGAGTCGCTTATGAACTGCTTGGTCCGCTGCACGGTTTGGTAGTGGGAATAGCCGACGGCGGTGCCCCGCTGCCGAGGCTCGTTCGCCACCTTTTGGCCATTGTGAATCAGGTACTCCGGCCAGTAGTTATGGGCATGGATTTGGTGGTAGTAGCCAAAGAACTCGTCGAAGCCTTGCTTTTCGGCAGCGCCTGAGGTGCCGATGTCGCCGATTCCCCATTTGCCAAAGCCACCCGTCGCATAACCGACCTGCCGAAGAATCTCGGGGATAGTCACGTCGCTGTCCGCTAGTGGCACACCTCCTGTGTTCAAGCGGACCGACGTACGCCCCATGTGGACACCGGTCATCAACACACTACGTGTCGGCGCGCAGACCGTGCATCCGGCGTAGGCCTGGTTGAACTTGAGCCCCTGGTTGGCAAATTCGTCCAACCGAGGCGTTTGAATGACCTCGGAGCCGTAACAACCCAAGTCCGCTGGTCCCAGGTCATCGACCATCACCAGTAGGATGTTGGGACGGGTGTCCTCAGCGAATCCCGAGCCGCTTGCAATCAGCAGCAGCAACAACGCAAGGCCGATCGAGTGAAGTCTGATCAAGGAACCTTCTCCCTCTTTATGTATTCCATCCTCCCAGGCAGTTGCCGACCAGTACTCTAGCTGGGATGAAACTCCGATGGTAGTCGACGACTCGAAATGATGCCTCGACGCCAGCGGTACTCCGCGTCAGACGATGGAGATCGACTTCCAATGACGAAACTTGCAAGCGTAAAAAGGTCGCTGTTGAATTCGCCTTCCCGTCTGATCTAATGGGTTTGCCGCAACGCCTACCCGCATCCGCGTAAGTAACGGTCGAGACGCTGCCGACGTGCGGAGACGCATGCGGCTGGCCGACAAAGGGCGTCTGCCACGCCAGCGCATCTGGGCGAGTTTTGCCGCACCTTTTTTGCCACAACTTATCGATACCGCGGAGAACAATTCATGGGGTTTTGTCCCCTCCCCCGATGGTTTTGGCCTGTAAAAACAGTGGTTTCGCCACCCGGGTGGTCCCAAAACCATGGGAGTTTTGGGACCATGAATGTCGCTGTGACAACATGGCCCAAAAAACGTTGGCCCAATACTCGGCGCCCCCGGTGCCGGAGAGACCCGATGCCGCCCGTGTCTTCGGCCGTTGGGCAAGATGTACGTGGTGGAACTTTTCCCGCTGCCAATTCGTCGAACGCCTGTTACACGATCCCCCCTACCCCGTACCTGTCGAGTCGAACATGCTGCTGAAAAACGTGCTACTCTGCCTGACTGTGTTGCATACCGCTGCGATGTCCAGCCTCGCCTCGGCCGCGGATGAAGATCCCATGCAATGGTATGGCAAGCTGCCCGATCGGACGTTGATGGATCTTGCGCCGGAGTCCGACTTCGTTGGCGACAACGAGGCATGGAAAGAGCTATGGAACAAATGGAACCCTGATGAGCCGGTTCCGGAGGTCGACTTCAAGAAGAGCCTGGTCGTGGTCGCAACGGTGACCGGCCCCAACCGAATGTTCGGCGGCGAACGGGTGGATGCCAATGGCAATCTAACGTTCGTGGCCGGCAGCACCCGCATGGCGGGTCCGGGCTTTGCGTACCTGATGCGGCGCGTCAGTCGCGAGGGCGTGAAGACGGTCAACGGTCACCCAGTACCCGCCGTGACCGAATCGCAGGGTGACGCGAAAGAGTCCACCGATGAGGACGAGCAACCCGCCGAGTCGATCACGGTGAAGATCGTCGGCACGCTGGAGACCGGACTGATGGCCATCGGTGGCGAGACCACCGGCACCACGATCACGGCCAACGGCATCACCATGGAACTCGATTTGACCAAGCAGAAGGAACCTGCGAAAACTGCCACCAGTCTGCAAGGCAAGCGAGCCATTGCCGTGGGGTCGCTCCGCAGCGTGCAGGGAGTGGAACGCGCCAACCGCTGGGTTGTGACCGTTACCGAACTGCGTGCAGCAGCCCAAAAGCAATCCAAGTGACGCGCGCAAGAGCGCTAGTTACGGCTCCGATACTTGACGGCCCCCAGCACGGCCACGGCCAGCAGCCCGGCTATCGACAGCGCCGGTGGTTCCGGCACCGCGGCCGGTTGGCCAAAGCTGGCGGGCTCACCCGTGTCGGTCGCACCAAACCGCTCTCGCCAGTACAAGTAGTCGGCGATGTCCACCACGTTGGGAGAGACCTCCTCATTCAGCAGCGAGGTTCCCCCTAGCAGGTTACGCCAAACCGTGTAGTCGGCGATGTCGACAATTCCATTGTTGTTGTAGTCGCCGCCCACGCTGGTAGTGGGAACAGGACCTAGTGTGAAATCGAGAAACGGTGCCAAGTCGCCGGGGGCGCCTGTGAGTACTCCGGTGGTGGTCGCCGTGGTCTCGCGGGACGCGATGCGCCATTGTCCGTTGTGCGGTACGTCGTAGGTGACAAGCAAGGTGAGCAGGTTGTTGTTGCCCATCGACTGTACAAACGAGGTAAGCCCCTCCGGATCGATGGAAGCCACGCTACCTTCGGCGGTTACACCCGATACTCCAAATGCGCCAAGATTCTGCACAAGATTGCCGTCGATCAGCCGGGTTTGCGAATCCGCATCGAAAGTAAAGCCGGGCATCGAACCATAAGTGGTGGTGGACTCGTTCCAGTCCTCGCCCGCGATTCCAGGAGCGAGTGCGTAGAGCCTGAGCGTCTGCGTGTTATTCGCATCGCCGCGGTACATGTAGGTGTTCAACGACACATCGGTGAACCTTGACTTGTCGGAGTACTCACTGAGATCGAACTTGAGCGCCAGCCACTCGTTACGATTCGCGTCGTTGAAGCGTGCGTTAATGGGACTGCCGGTGCCGCTGCCGGAGTCGTTTGCATCACCATCCCCGGTGTTGCCGTTCTCGCTCAGTTGCGAGTCGGCAATGACCGGCACTTGCAGAGCCAGCGCACCCGAAGCGGGAACCAGGACTGCCACCAGCGCCAGGGCGAAGACGGCCTGACGGCACTTTCGATTGGCGGCGTAACCCAGCACCCCCAGCAGCAGCAAAGCCAGAGAGTGCGGTTCGGGAATGGCCAACGTTGATGGCGAGGTACCAGCCACTAACCATAACGAATCGCCGATTTGCTCCACGGAGAACCCAGGAGTGATGACTTTCAACTGACCATCGAACGAACGCGCGGTGAGAATCTGCCAACTTTGGCCTGCCGTAGGTCGGAACCCGTTAAGCAGTTGGACCTCGATGTTGCCATCGAGCGACGCCACGCCGGACACGTTCACAAGGTCGGCAGCACTGGCACTCTCGAGGTCGATCACCAGTGTGCCCGACTCCATGTTCAGGTCCCCTGCAATGCCGGTCGAGCCGATGGCATCCACGCCGGGAAACAGTGTGCCACCCGCAACCGTCAGCGAGAAGTCGATGGCATCGGCATCAAGAGTACCGCCAGTAAACTCGAACGACCCCCGCGGCGCTTTGGTCAAGTGCGGCGTCGCCAGCAAGCCGCCACGGAGTTTGTACGCACCGTTGAGGATTTGGATGTCCCCCTCCAGCACTCGCAGCTCACCACCGTACTGCTCCACGCGGCCGATACCTCGGCTCCCTACGACGAGTTGATTCGTAATTTCGAGCCAGCCACTGGTAACATACAGCCGAGCGTCGCCACCCGCGTCGTAACCTAGTCGAAGTGTGCCAGCCTGTTGTCCCACGGCATCGACGAAAGCGACCCCGGTCCTGACCTGCAGAACGTCTAATCGTGATGGCTGCCAGCGGCGATCCCAACGCTGCCAGTCAGCGTAGCGGCCGATGCCGTGGAACTCGATCTGCCCGACCGCGGCGAACGCGCCCAGGTCATTCAAGTACTCCTCGAGGTCCGTGTAGCCATCGTGATCGAAGTCGCCATTGTTGTTCGGAACCTGCGGATTCGTACCATGCTTTTGCTCCCATTCGTCCGACATTCCATCGCCATCCGTGTCGAGCGGAGCGGCCACGCCGCCCAGGGCGCCGAAGCCGCCGTTACTCACGCCTTGCGAAACAAGCTTGTTCTCGTGCGAAATGATGCTGCCAGTTCGATTGACCACGTTCTCGTACAGCAGTTGATCGACCTCATCCCGCGCCCAAGGGGTAGCGCCGAACTCGCTAAGCGTCCGTAGATACGCGTCTTTTGGAGAGGCATTCTGCCAGATTTCATCCGCAACTGGATAACGGGTGTCGCTCCACGTCGTAGCAGCGCTGGAGATATCGGAGAAGTCGTCATCGCCGAGTGAGTAGTTCTGTCCGTCGTGCGCGGAGTCTTTGTCGCCGTCGAAGGCATTCACGCCCCACCAAGTGCCGTAGTCGTCTTGCGAACCTCCGCTAATTGGCTTGGTGCCACCGTCGTTCGGGCCGGCAATGAAATAGTTACCATCGATGTTGGACGTCCAGAAGTACCCACTACTGTCGGTTCCTTGCATGTAGAAGGCGCGGGTGTCCCAGTTGTAGATGACGTTGTCGATCCAATCGAGCGTTTCCTGGACTCGATGCTTGGGATTCCGGGTGTTGTTGTGGGCATAAAGATTGTGGTGCATGCTGAGCCGATGCGGATTCTCCAGCAGCGACCCTGCCGAGTGACTTTCGAGCCCGAACGAAACCGTGCTGTACTGCAGCGTCACGTCGGAGGCCTGTACCGAGAAATTCTCGTCGAAGCTGAACCCAGAGGAGATGTGATCGTAGATCACTCGCTCGGCATCGCTGTTGGTGCCTACCGAGTCGACCCTGCCGGCGTCTTTGCCGGGTCGAAATCGCATGTGCCGCACAATGATGTCGTCCGCCCCCACCGAGAACTGGTGACCACGCACGCCAATTCCCCCTGGCGCGGTTTGCCCGGCGATGGTGATGTTGCTCTTGCTGTCGACAATGCCCAGCTTGCGGTTCAGATCAATCCATCCACCGACATCGAACACAATGGTGCGGCCCGACGCGTTGGGAGCCGACTCGATGCCGTGCCGCAATGTTCCGACCGATCCATCGTCGGTCAGCTTGGTCACGTGATAGACGTCGCCCCCGCGGCCTCCCTTGGCGATGGCCCCAAACCCCTCGGCTTGCGGAAACGCCTTGATCGGCTCGGTGGCCCATGTGGCCGTAGAATAGAGAAGCAGAGCAACCAAAGACAGAGCGTTACATAACACCTGCCGCGAAACGAGGACGTTCATAAGGTGAGGAATATTATTAGCCAAAGTCGAATACGTTTCACGCCAAACTGCTTTTAATTCTACAAACGCTGGAGGCCTAAGGCGCGTGCTGGAAGTCGCAAGTTGCCTCGGCTTTAGCGCATTGAAGCCCTTCAGTAGCAGGTCGTCGGCTTGGGGGCTTGCTGGTTCTACAACTCGTCCATGGCGGTGACTTCGCCACTAGCACGAGTTACGAAGTCTTCCAGAATGACAAGATCGATGTCCTTGTTAACCGCCCGACTGCTGCCATCGCACATCGTGACGTTGATGACTCCAGTATGATCTCCACCGAACCAGAAAGGACAATTTTTAGTACCATCTACGCAGAGTTTGTCGTCGGTTTGCGACTTGGTGGGATCGCTCCCAACGGCTCCTCCTTCGGCCTGAGTGAAATTCACCCCTCGCCCGTCCCCCGGCAGAGCGGCCTTGATCCGCGCCTTATTGCCCATGCCCAGGATTGCACCGGGGTTATCGTTGCCATCGTAAATCGAGGCGCGAGCGGACATCCAATAGGAGTTCTCCCCAATCATGAAGGTGTTGGAGGTTCCATCGGTGATCTTGGCCAGGCTGGTACGGGCCTTGAACCGCCTTCCGCTCTTCAGCTTGGGCAGGATGATCGCACCATCGAAAGCGTGATCAAAGCCACCGGTTCCCGAACGAAAGGTGCTCGAGATACAAGCGTAATCGCCAAGGATGCCACGCGTTGTGCCACCGCCGTTGTGCGGTGAGCCGTTGGCTTTGGTCACGTTTGGTATGACCTCGCTGCGCAGGTAATTATAGGGCAAATCGTGACTACGAGATGGACAGAGGAACGTAGGAATCTGGGTTTCCTTCACCGCATCAGGCTGATCGGCAAAGTCTTTGGTGAAGTCCGCCAGATCACGCACGTTTGCTTGCTCGAGGTAGGGCAGGACCACTCCAGCCCACGTGAACCCGCCATCCCACATGCGGCTGGGTGGTAGTTCATTGGTAGTATCGTGATACATATGCACCGCGATACCAATCTGGCGACAGTTGTTCAGACACTGCGACCGTCGGGCGGCTTCGCGAGCGGCCTGAACCGCCGGCAGCAACAGAGCCACGAGAATACCGATGATCGCAATGACCACCAACAATTCAACCAGCGTGAACGCGCATCGCCCGTTGCTGCGATGCAGGGATAACGCACTCATCTTCCTGCCTTCTTCCCAAATTCCAAATTCGACGAAATCCTGTTCCGTCACGAACTATCTTGAACGTTGCCGGGCAACGACCAGGCCGAATGCGAGTCCGACCATCAGCCACGTAGCGGGCTCGGGAACCGACGTAGCAGCAAGCGATCCTGCTGAAGAAGCGATGGACTGACCGAAGTTCGTCTTCCACAACTGATAGTGATCTGCCCCAACCGTACCGAGGTCATTGTCATTCGGCAGACTGGCGCCTCCCAGGTTGTTTCTCCAGACGACGTAATCTGCGATGTCGACCGTGTTGTCGTTGTTAAAGTCGCCTAGCAGGCCCTCATAGGCGGAGTAAAGCACTGAGCCTGCCGTGCCTACGTCTTCCCCCATCAGAAGGAAGTTAAACTCCAGGTCTTGCGTTCCTCCCGCAAACAGTTGGCCGAGATTCAATGCGGCTCCTGGAGCCAATGTGGTGAAGCCTTCGGAATCGAATTCCACCAACTGATTGGCGCTGTTGTTTAAGGCCTCGATCCAGGCGTTCGTGGTAACGCTCTGATCGGCCAGGCTGGTCCAATTGGCCGTGACCAAGGAGCCGTCCGGCGACAGGATCTCGTAGCCGTCGATTTCGACGGTGGTGCTCGACGGGTTGCGGAGGTACGTATCGCCTGACGGGTCGACCTGAAGCAGCAGGTTATTCACCTTGCTTCCCGTGTATTGCACGATACCGGCGGTTTGTGTGCCATCGGATCGCCGATAGACGAACTCCAGGTCCTCGTTCGCACCTGCGAAGGTCCCTGCCACGGGGTTATAGATATTCCCCAGCGACATATCACTTCCAAATGTGGCATCGGCGCCGACTTTCAACTCGCCGATGTTGTTTGTGGTCTGAGAAGTTTCGACCCAATCTGCCCCAAGGCTTCCTGTTTCGACCAGGCTATCCCAGTCGGCGTCTAAGTTGCTCAGCAGCCCAAGATCCGAACCGACATAGTAACCATCTAGCGAGATGGTCGATCCGCCCGTGTGCTTTACGATTGCCTCACCAGTATTGCGATTCACTTCCAGCACCAGTACTTCTTCGATGGCAGCCCTCAGTCCCACGCGTCCGCCTCCCAAATCGGGCTTGGAGAACACGAACTTTTGGTTGGCTGCCAGCGACAGATTGGAGCTCACAGAGTCGAAGCTGCCGTTGATCGCGTCCGCCTCGAGGATCGTCCAGGTGTCCGTGCTCGCAGGACTGTAGGATCCGAAGTCAAAGTAGAGATTGCCACCAAGGTTGGCCGCCGAACCAGCAGAGATCGATCCGTTTACCCCGTTGCCCGTCACTTCGACCTGGTAGTTGCTGTTGCCGGAAAACTCCAGCGGACCGGTGGTTGAAAGGGTGCCGCCGGGGTGTACCATGGCCGTCGATCCATCGGCCACGGAGATGGTGCCAACCGCAGTCAGCGTTCCGCCAGGAAGCACCTCGAGGGTGCCAATTCCCGATTCGCCAACGGAGACACCACCATTCGTAGCGGCCCCAGCCTGCACGTTCATTACCCCACCGCTCCGAATCTCGACACCACCCGTCGTCCCCTCAGTTCTACCGATGTAGATGTGGCCGGGGTACTTGCCGCCGTCCATATCCACGTAGGCCGTGCCACCATTCTCAATGTAGGCAACCTCGCCGTCGCCGAAGGAATACTCAGGGATGAAATTATTGTCGAACGGGTCCCACCAGTTGTTGTCGATGTTCCAGTCACCATCCGGCCCTGCTGGCGAGGGCAATGGATTGACATTCGAATTGGCGTCGCGGAATCGCACTGCGGTCTGAGCATGGGCCGTGGCGGAGAACGTCACCATCAGCAAAACGACGCTGGCAACCATACCCGAAGTCTTGCGATTGCGGCGGCGAACCATCAGGGCCCCCCCCGCGGCCCCCAAGACCGCGAGCATCACTGAACTTGGCTCGGGGACGGCGGTCAAGAAGCCAAGGTTCACTCCCTCCAACGAACCAGTGTAGTTGGCTTTCCACAAGCCGAAGTCGTCAAAGTCGACAAATCCATTACCATCAAGGTCGCCATCCAGACGGGAATCAACCGCCTGGCGGAAATTGTCGGCGATAGTCTGCAGATCGCTGAGGTCGACGCCATTGAATCCATCCACGTCACCAGCTGGGAATTCGAAGTTGAGCGTCATGGGCCCGTGACCGTCGGACGTGTTGCCGGTACGGCTATCGATATAGAACTCCTTTCCACCGGCTTCCACTAAGTCCATTAAGATGAATGTCACTAGTCCATCAGTGTCGCTTGCGAGGAACGAGCTCAAATCCAGATCAGTGGTGTTCGATGCGAAGGGCAGGGGCTGGAGATCCATCGTGTCCACCGCAATGGTTCCGAGCTGAGTAGCGTCACTCGAGAACCCGAAAGTGCCCACGGCGGCTGCGTTGTCCATGCCGGCAGCGTTAGAGTAGCTGACGGTGAGTTCATCCCAATCGACCCCTGCGGTACCCGCAGCCGTGAGGGTGTCGTTCAGTCCCCATACCTGCCATGAACCCGGGCCGTCTTTGCCGCTGTCTCTAAAGGTTCCGCTAAGAGTGGCGGTGCTGAATAAGTCAGGATTGATTTGACTGATATCGTAGCGAATGTATGGAATTCGAATACGGGTCGTCGATCCATCGTCATACCATCGCAATTGCATGATGGATTCGCCGCCATGGGTGGCCGTGGGACCGCTGCCGGCCCCGTTGGAAAGCCAAGTGTCGGCGTCTGGGGCTAGTCCAAACAGATCCTGCCCCGACGCACTACCGAAACTGATCCCAAGGAGGGCCAGCGTAAAGGCTGCTAAGTTGATGTATGGCCTGCAAGTCATTGCTATCTTCTCCCGTCATCACGCAAGATTCTGCGAATTCACCTGTCGCGATGTGTTGATAAAGTAAGAGGTTGCTACTTCGCTGATCCAGCAAGTTGTAATTACGAACGATGTCGCTTCATCACGACGGCGACTCCCAACACGGCCACTCCCAGCATTGCCAGACTCGCCGGTTCAGGAACTGCGGAGTTGGACAGGAAATCCAAATTGATACCTTCCAGCGAACCACCCTCCTGCAGGAACGCGGTCTTCCACTGACGGAAATCAGCAAAATCAATGAAGTCGTTGTCCACCAGGTCGCCGCTAGTACGATCCGCTTGCACCGTGCGGTAGTTCTGCAGGATCGGAGTTAGATCATCGATATCAACGATGCCATTTCCCGTCGTGTCGCCGGGTATCGGCTGCGACGAGCCCAAGGCAGCCGTGATACTGAGGTTGTACCACCCTAGAGAACGCGTGTTGGAGTTCGACTTCGACACGTTGATGGAGAAAGTAGGATTCTCTCCAAAGTGGTCGCCAGAGATGTCATTGTCGAAGGTGATATCGGGATCGATGGTAACGTCGCCGATCAACTGGCGGGAATCTGTATAGGTTCCACCACCCCCAAGAGGGGCTGACAACTCGATATCCCAGTCCCACGTTCCACCCGAGCCCACGGTCGGGACGATGCGAGTGGTCGAAAGTGACAGGTCGGTGATCACCTCACCAGGATCCAGCCCTGTAATGGCGATGGACCAGGTTTCGTCAATGGCACTACTACTACTTTCGGTACGGAAGTAATACCTGTCCTCCCGCAAGTCCCTAATGGAATAGCCAGAAATAGTGACGGTGAAGTCTCCTACGTCCGGGTCGCTCACGAGGTAGCTGGTCTCCTCGTCCGCCTCGGTGGTAACACTATTGTTCGCCGCCATCGCACCATTGTGGGCAATCACGGCAACTAGCGAGTAGCTCGCGAAGACTGCTATGAGATACTTGTGCCTAATCATCATTATTCCATCACAAAGTTAAAAAGGTGGAAAGCACGGAGTGACGCATCAGTAGGCTGTTCAGATCAAATCGGAATTACCTTTCAGCGTATTACCAAGCCTATCTATTTGGGTGTTACGGCAACGAATCAGCGGGGTGACGGCTGTACTGCGAGACGCAAGAAACTCAGCTGGGTTCTTCCTCTCAGCGCAAGCGCACGATCTGTGGTAATTGAAGGCACAGCCAAGCAACAAACATCAAATCGCTTTGACGTATGGGAGCGATACATAGCGCGCAGAATTAGATGGCATAGATAGCTCGAACATCGCTACCGAAACCGCATTGCACATCGAAGCCGTTGACGACAATGCAATAGATGTGAACACGGGTTTACCCATCAACGCCGCCTCTACGCAAAGGGATCTATCCCCAAACGCCCGTTGCATTCACCATCAAGGCAAATACCAGACGGAGCGGTAACTCATCGAGCGCAGCCACACACGCGAAACCGTCAAAGCTGTCGAATTACCTCACCGGACACTGCAAATCTGGCGGTTCAGCTTAAAAACGCCCACCGCCGAGGGCTTAGTTCTGGGTCCATGAATATTGGCCCGAAAAGGGTTACTGCCTGTCTCGCCTAATAGACACATATTGTAACGATAGCTAAAGCCATGCCACTGCTATTTCTTGCAAAGAATTACTCCATTTACGCAATTCAGCGATCACTGCTAGCGACCGCTACCGGCCTTGCTTCGGCATACGTTTCTGCGGTTCGCGATCAAGACGCAAGGCGTATGGGATCTCGACTGCCACCCACGTCCAACCTGGTTGCCTGAGTCGCCAACGGTCACTTGCGGCGCAGTGGAACCTCAAACGTAAGCAGAGATTCGGATAATTCTTCCGTGGTGTTCATTCATCGGATAAAGAGAACACAAACCCGGAACTCGTGTTGAATTTGCCCCCCTGCGATGCACCAAACAGATGGGTCGGACGTCCCCCCTGAAAAAGAAGTTGAGGCCTTTCGAGTCGTCCATATCTCTTGAGGTGCTTTGGTTGTGGCGGCTGATCGACGTAGTAACTTAGTTCGCGAAAAGCAATCTGTGGCTTCGACCAATGCAAGCCGTCGCGAGATTCCATGTAGAGCCCGACCTCATGACTGAACACACCCATATCCCGCGCAATCATCTTGAACACGCCGTCCTGCAGCCAGACGTAAGCGTCCTCGCACTGACGGTTCTCTCCAAGCCCTGAGAAATCGACCAGTGGATTTTCGGCGGACTTGGCATAGGGGCCTGCGTAGTCCGGTGCAATCGCTACACCATATTTGCGGTTCCCACGAACTGGTGGTTGATCGTTCAAGTAGTCAGCTGTGTTCCACGATTTGTAGTACAACCAGCTCTCACCGTTTGGATGACGAATGTACGAGGGATTCGTGGTGCAGTGATCGTCCCATGCGCCCTCCGGGCCTGGCTCAAGCAGAGGTTTTTCCTGTCGACGCCAGGGCCCAGAGAGCGAATCGGCAGTCGCCAGGCCGACGCGCTTCGTGTTGGTCTTGCCGTTGGAGTTACCCATGTAGAACAGGCAGTACTCATCACCGATCTTTTGGACGTGAGGGTTGTGGCATGTGGTCGCATCCCAATAGCCTTCGCCGCGGGGAGCTATCGCGACGTCCATCGTCTCGTAAGGTCCTGCCGGCGTGTCGGCCGTGGCGTGAGCGATTTCGCAGCAAGTAATCCAACCTCCCATCCCCTTACCCTGCGGCCAACGCGAATAAAAGACATGCACCTTGCCATCATCTCCCATGATGGGAGTGTTGCACCACACGTAGTATCCCTCAACTTCGAGGATTCGACCGATGGGCTGCAGCCTGTAGCAGAAGTCCGACACGACCTCCTCTGAAAAGCCTGACTCCTTCTCTTGCGAGAATAAGCTGTGGACTGGGCTGACAAATGCAGCCATGGCTGCTATCGACTGTAGGAAGGTCCGTCGCTGCATCGCTAGATTCTCCCGATAAGTGCCATCGTTCTGGCTTGGGCCGACCGCCTTGCCGATCGCGCCACAGCCCGCGGTGAGTGAGAAGCGGGCGACAACGTCCCACCAAGTGGTTCACTTGCGCTGCTTGCAGCAAATCTCGGCTGCATACAGTAGTGGATCAGAACGCATCGTCCCCGTTCGTTGTAATCCAGACCTGGACGGACTACCACCCAGCACGTAGGCCAATACCGCGACTTCTATCGGATTAATCTCTGCTGAATCAGCCGTGGGGCGAAAGCCGCCGGAACTTCGAGCCGCCATCGGGTTAGTACCCAATCGCGGCGACGGCCGGCATTGCGTTGCTAAAGGCACTCGGACGTACAAAGCTCCACAGCGAGTCCTGCAACAAGCAGAGATGGCACGCAATTCGAACCTCAGCACCGGCTACGAAGTAGCAACTAGCCTTGCGGCACGAGCACCGACTTGGCAAGTATCCACCCCGCCCAAGCAAGCTGTTCGGCAAGATGATTCAATAGCCACGGGCAAGAGCGCCGCGATGTTGCAGAATCGACTCCCGGCCTGCGATGCTTGTCGGCTCACAGCACTCACCAGGGGAATCGGCGCTCAAAGACATACTTCATCCTGGAACTACGCTGGAGGATAGATCTACACCAAGTCTCAATCGCACCTACCAATCTGGGCGTTGCTGAGCCGACGTATCGAGAGCAAGTGAAACGAACAAGCAGCGCGGCTGGCTCTTTTCAAATTCACTTTTACCACCGGTCCCCCTTATGCCAGCGATACAGTTAGCCAAGAACACATAGCCTGCGTGTCAAGATCAATCTAACAAGGGAGAACCAACACGCAAAAAAGTGTCCATTTTCTTTGATATTTTGAGCGACGCGTTCTTGACGAGCCGCTAGCTTGACCGGTTTAATTCAGGGGCAACCAATCGCTTGGGTTCCTCCGCCAGCAGACACCCACTTGCCCGTAAAGGGAGGGCATGTCTGATCTTCCTGTACTACAGCCTGAATCGCCCCAAGCTCAGGCGATGTACGAAGTCTTTATGCAGGTGGTGTGGATCAGCGCCGCCATTTTCTTCATCGTTACCGGTCTGATCGTCATTGCGATCATTCGAGGGCGAAAGCGCACCGAGCTCCCCAAGCAGGATTTTGGCAACCACCGAAGAGAAATCTTCTGGATGGTTGGCCCTGTGCTGGTCGTTTTGTGGCTGCTCGCCATCAGCACCAAGCTCATTCTCACCATGAATGCGGTGCCCAAAGTGCATCCCCCCCGCGATGCGAAGGCGGACGAAGAGCTGACCGTTGTTGCCCACCAATGGTGGTGGGAGATTATCTACAACGGATCCGGCATAACCAGCGCAAACGAAATCCATATCCCAACCAATAAACAGATCCGAGTCAAACTTCGATCAGCCGATGTGGTCCACTGTTTTTGGGTCCCTCAGTTGGCTCGAAAAATGGACGTCATCCCAGGCCGCGACAACTATATTTGGCTCGAAGCCGCCAAACCGGGAGTCTATCAGGGGCTTTGCTCGGAATACTGCGGCACGCAACACGCGTGGATGAACTTTAAAGTCTACGCCCACAGTCCAGAAGAGTACGAAGCCTGGCTGACGGATCAATCAGCACAGCCTAGTGACTCCGCCAGTGCGGACGCAGCTGCGGGCAAGCAGCTTTTCTTTTCGTATACCTGCGTCAACTGCCACACGATTCGGGGCACCGAAGCAACGGCTTCCATTGGCCCCGACCTGACCAATATCGCCCTCCGCAAGGAACTCGGAGGCGGCGTACTGGAGAACTCTCCCGAAAACCTTGCCCGCTGGCTCAAGAACCCACAAGAATTCAAACCCGGCAGCAAGATGCCCGACTTCAACCTGACGGATAAACAGGTTAAACAACTCGTCGCCTATCTGGACTCTCTGAAGTGAGCACGGAAGTCGTTCAGCAATACGAAACGGCCAAAGCAGACTCCAACTGGGGCCTGCTGTCGTGGTTTGCGTCGGTCGACCACAAGCGCATCGGCCTTCTATACATGCTGCTGGCGGTGTTCTTTCTGGTGATTGGTGGCGTTGAAGCCCTGTTGATTCGGGTGCAGCTAGCGGTGCCCAACAACACGTTCCTGTCACCGCAATTCTTTAATCAGCTTTTCACCATGCACGGAACGACCATGGTGTTTCTCGTGGGAATGCCGGTGTTCACCGGGTTCGCCAACTACTTGATCCCGCTGATGATCGGCGCAAAGGATGTCGCGTTCCCCCGCTTGAACGCCATGAGCTTCTGGATGCTGCCATTCGGGGCAGTGCTGCTGTACTGGAGTTTTTTGACCGGCTCGGCACCCGATGCGGGTTGGTTCTCGTACGCCCCGCTATCCACCAAGCCCTACAGCTCGCTACCTGGTGTCGACTATTGGATCATCAGCCTTGCCGTGATGGGCATCGGCTCCGTGGCGGGTGCCATCAACATAGCCGCCACGGTGATCTGTTGCCGAGCGCCCGGCATGAGCCTGCAACGTGTGCCGCTGTTCGTCTGGATCATGTTGATGCAGGCAATTCTGATCCTGATCACGATCCCTCCTCTCAATTCGGCGTTGGCCATGCTGCTGATCGACCGCTGGTTGGGGGCCGCATTCTTCGAACCTGCTCGTGGAGGCTCGGCGCTGTTGTGGCAACATTTCTTCTGGATGTTTGGCCATCCAGAAGTCTACGTGTTCGCACTACCTGCCTTTGCGATGGTTTCCGAGGTGATTCCGGTCTTCTCTCGCAAGCCAATCTACGGTTACGCCTTTGTCGCCGGTTCTTCGTCGGTCATTGTGCTTCTCAGCTATGGGGTTTGGGCCCACCATATGTTTGCGGTTGGCCTAGGCATGGGAGCGAACATCTTCTTTGCGGCGGCCACTTTGCTGATCGCCATTCCCACGGGCATCAAGATATTCAACTGGACCGCAACGCTGTGGGGCGGCTCGATTCGCTGCACGACAGCCATGCTATTCGCTATCGCCTTCCTGGTTCAATTCGTGGTCGGTGGCTTAACGGGCATCATGTTCGCCACGGTGCCGATCGATTGGCAGTTGACGGATACCTATTTTGTCGTAGCTCACTTTCACTACGTGCTGATCGGCGGAATCGTCTTTGCATTGTTCGCAGCCACCTACTATTGGTTCCCCAAGATCACCGGCAAGATGCTCGATGAGCGATTGGGCAAGATTCAATTCTGGCTGTGGGTGATTGGGTTCAATGGCACGTTCGGCGTGCAGCACTTCCTCGGCTTCATGGGCATGCCGCGCCGCGTCTACACGTACGCCGACCATCCCGGCTGGGCAACATTGAACGCCATCTCGTCGGTTTCTGCATTCTTCATGGCAGCAGGCACCCTTGTGCTGGTGTGGAATGTAATCTCCAGCCTGCTCCGTGGATCAACGGCTGGAGCCAATCCTTGGGACGCGTTCACATTGGAATGGTTCACAACCTCTCCACCGCCGGTAGAGAACTTTGAATCGCTGCCGGAAATCAAGAGTCGCCGCCCCGTGTGGGACGCCAATCATCCGGAACAAGCGGACTGGAAAACCTCTACAACTCCCGCGGACAACGGACACCGCCCGGATAAAGCAAAGACCAGTGCCTGGGCGTTTGTCGTTTCCGAGGCAATCTTCTTTATTCTGTTGCTCGTGGCCTACGTGGTATTCAATGCCCGCGTCGAGGACGCTAGTGGTCCGACATCGGAAACGGCCTTGAATGTGCTGCGTACGGGCATATTCAGTGTGTTCCTGCTCTCCAGCAGTGTGTCGTTCTGGTTAGCAGAGCGGCACCTGAGTCGTGGAGACACGACCGGATTTCGCAAGTATCTGGCGATGACGATTTTGCTCGGTGTGGTTTTTCTTGTCGGACAGGCGATCGAATACAACGAGTTGATTCAGGATGGCGTTACGATCAACCGCAATCTATTCGCCTCTACTTTCTTCACCGTCACCGGGTTTCATGGCCTGCACGTTACAGGAGGCTTAGTCGCTCTAAGTATTATGCTGCTCATGGCTCGCAAGGGATACCTAACGCCCAAACGCTCCAAGGTATTTGGAGCCATTGGGGTCTACTGGCACTTTGTCGATGTGGTGTGGATAGCCGTGTTCACCATCATCTACCTGGGATTCTTGCAATGATTTGGGATCATGCACTCTGGCACTGGACGTCTCTCGCGTGGCTGGTTGCGCTGGTATGGGTCGCGTTGTACCTCATCGTGTTTCGCCGCGCAGCCGTCCACGGACTGAGGAGTCTTGTCCTCGGGGCGTCGCTGATGGTACTGGCGTTCGTCTCGCCCATTGGCGTGTTGGCCGATGGCTATCTGTTTAGCGCTCACATGGTGCAACACCTGCTATTGTTGCTCGTGATTCCCATGTGCTTACTATTGAGTTTACCTAAAGAGAAGATGGCGCAGTGGTTTGAGAACGCTCGCCTGGACCGCGCCGGCCGCATGCTGTCGCACCCCGTGCCGGGTTGGGTTTGTGGCGTGGGGGCGATGTGGCTTTGGCACGTTCCGGTGCTGTGTTCCGCCGCAACGCAGAACGCCGGAATCGGGTGCCTCCGCGATACTTCGTTTTTGTTAGCTGGCCTGGCATTTTGGTGGCCGATCTTCGCGCCGGTTCAGCGATACCGCTTGCCTCCACTCAGTGGTATCTCCTATCTGTTTTCTGCCTGCATTGGTTGCACCCTGCTGGGAATCTACATAACCTTCACCACCATTACGGTTTGCCCAGCCTTCGCCAATCCGGTCGATCGATTGCACGTACTCACGTCACTCTACGATGCCGGACTAACACCAGCCATCGACCAACAACTCGGTGGACTGCTGATGTGGGTGCCGCCGTGCAGTCTGTACGTGGGCGTGATCATCAGCCTGCTGTGCCGATGGTACTCGAACACCGAAACCGTCACGCCGCCCGAGTCCCCAGGCGGTTACGGTCGCCCCTTCAGCACCTCGGCAAAGTGAGCTTAACGTCATGACCAACGAGCCAAGTACTGCGACAGCCCTGGACGAAGTGGCCCCTGACCCAACCTACGTGCCCGTGGCCATGGCAATGGGCATTGCCCTGCTGGTATGGGGGATTCTTACCCATTGGGTCATGTCGTTGTCGGGTTTCGCACTGTTCGTGTGGGCCCTGTGCACTTGGATGAGCGAAATTTGCGAACAGTGGAGCCGACAAGATGAATCATGATTCGGCCGAAACCCCGGCAGAATGCCCCGACGAGGAAGTCTCCCGGCGTTCATTTTACGCCAAAGTATCCGTGGCTCTATCAGTCGCCATCGGTGCGATGATGGTGGTGCCTGGCCTGGGCTTTATCCTGGCCCCCGTCTTCCGCAAGCCTCCACGCAAATGGCGGACGGTCGGCAAGCTTGATCAGTTTAAGGTTGGCTCCACGTCTCTGGTCAATTTCGAAGATGCCACGACGGTTCCCTGGGCAGGCGTGACCGCCAAGACCGGGGCCTGGCTGCGGCGTGTAGACGACTCAACTTTCATCGCCTTTTCGATCAACTGTCGCCATCTCGGCTGTCCGGTTCGCTGGGTGAATGACGCCGAACTGTTCATGTGCCCCTGCCATGGAGGAGTCTACTACAAGGATGGAACCGTGGCAGGCGGTCCTCCTCCCAAACCTCTAAAGCGACTGGCCGTGCGGGTACGCAACCAAGACGTTCAGATCGAAACCGGCCCCGTCCCTCTGACGACCACGAAGGTATAAACGCCCGTGTTTCCCTGGAATCATCGCCAACCGCACGCCGAAGTTCTCTAATCTATGGCCAGACAACTGCTACGAAACATGGGAAAATGGCTCGACCAGCGGTCGGGCTTTTCGGACTATGTTGTACCACTGCTGACGCACATCGTTCCCCGCGATGCCCGTTGGTGGTACGTATTCGGCAGTGCGACTCTGACGGCGTTCTTTGTACAAGTGGTGACCGGAATCTGCCTGGCCATGACCTATGTTCCAGGTGGCGACGAAGCTTACGAAAGCTTGATGTACATCACCAACACGGCGCCGCTGGGCAGCATCGTGCGTGGTATGCACTACTACGGCGCCTCGGCAATGGTGATGCTGGCCGTGATTCACATGCTGCAGGTCTACCTGCATGCCACCTACAAGTACCCGCGCGAGCTAAACTGGATGAGTGGCGTGGTCGTCCTGTTCGTCGTACTGGGCATGGCTTTCACCGGCCAGTTACTCCGGTGGGACGCTAACGGAGTGTGGTCGGTGGCCGTCGCCGCAGAGATGGCCGGCCGTGCGCCGATTGTAGGCCCCTGGATTGCCGAGTTCATCATGGGAGGAACCACGGTAGGCGGTTCCACATTAACCCGATTCTTCGCGATCCATGTGTTCGTGCTTCCGGGCCTGATTTTCGCCGGGGTCGGGCTGCACTTGCTGCTGCTCTTCCGTCATGGCGTGTCCGAAATGCCCAATCCCGACCAACCGGTCGATCCAGAAACCTATAAGGAAGAGTACGAGAAACGACTGAAAAAGTCGGGTGTGCCCTTCTGGCCCAACGCAATGTGGCGGGACGTCGTCTTTTCCACGGTCATCGTTGGTGTGATTCTCGCATGCGCTGTCTTCATTGGCCCACCGGCACTGGATCATCCACCGAATCCCAGCAGCATCGAGGCGAACCCGATGCCGGATTGGTACTTCTGGTGGTACTTCGCCGTACTCTCGCTGCTACCAGCCAGTTTAGAGACCTGGGTCATCCTCGGCGCCCCTGTCGTCGGATTTCTGGTGCTCTTTCTGCTCCCTTTAATTTCAAACAGGGGACACCGAGCTCCAAGCAAACGTCCTTGGGCAATTGGGATCGTGATTGCGTCCTTCACAGGTATACTTGTGCTGACCATTTACGGATACCACGAACCGTGGTCGCCCGACTTTGGTGTCAAACCCCTAACCAAGGAAGTCGTTGGCACCGATAGTGGCCCTATCGCTCGCGGTGCCGCGTTGGTGCACTCCAAGGGTTGTTTGTATTGCCACGACATCGACGGCCACGGCGGTCACCGTGGCCCGGAACTTTCGGATATTGGCCAACAACTTACGCGCGAAGATATGATCATTCGCATCAATAACGGCGGATACAATATGCCTGCGTTTGCGGGCTCTGTAACAGCAAAAGAGTTGACCGACATAGTCGATTTCCTGCAAACTCGGCGCGATGACGACTCCATACCTCCGAAGCGAACAACACAATCTCCATGACCCGCCGGTTGACTTTGCGGACCAGGAAAACAATCCATGCGTTTCATTCCGTTCTATCTCAGTATTCTCCTGACCGCGCTGTTTGTTGCGTTAGGTAGCTTGGTTTCCCCATGGTGGTTTGTGGGTGCCGCGATTTGTGGTCCGGTGGCACTGCTTGGTGTGTACGACGTGCTTCAGGAGCGTCATAGCATCTTGCGCAACTACCCGGTGGCGGCCCATTTTCGGTTTCTCTTCGAGATGATCCGACCGGAAATCCATCAATACTTTATCGAAGACGACACGAGCGGGCGTCCCTTCAATCGTGATGAACGATCGTTGATCTACGAACGCTCGAAGAACATTGAAGGCCTGAAGCCATTCGGAACCGAGTTGGACGTCTATTCGGACGAGTACGAATGGAGCCCCCACTCCATCGCTCCAACGGTGAAGAGCAGCGAGAGCTTTCGCACCCTTGTTGGCGGCCCTGGGTGTACTAAACCCTATTCCTGCTCGCTGCTGAATGTCTCGTCAATGAGCTTTGGTGCCATCAGCCCAAATGCCATTCTCGCACTGAACACAGGTGCAAAAAAAGGTGGCTTTGCCCATTGGACCGGAGAGGGCGGCTTCAGTCCTTACCACAGAAAGCCGGGCGGAGATGTCGTTTGGCAAATCGGTACCGGCTACTTCGGCTGCCGTAACGACGATGGTACCTTTAACGCCGACCTGTTTGCAGAGCAGGCAAGTGATGATCAGGTTAAGATGATCGAGATCAAGATCTCTCAAGGAGCCAAGCCGGGGCACGGTGGTGTCTTGCCAGCCGCCAAGATCACCCAGGAGATCGCCCAGACGCGTAAAGTGCCCATGGGGCAAGACTGCGTGTCCCCTCCCGGCCATTCCGCGTTTCACACGCCACGCGAACTATGCGAGTGGGTGCAACAACTGCGCGAACTCTCCGGCGGAAAACCGGTCGGTTTCAAACTCTGCATCGGGATGCCCCATGAATTTCTTGCCATCTGCAAAGCGATGCTAGAAACGCGCCTGCTGCCCGACTTTATCAACGTCGACGGCGGAGAGGGCGGTACGGGCGCGGCTCCGCTGGAGTTTTCCGACAGCATGGGCACGCCCTTGGTCGAAGGCCTGGTGCTGGTGCACAACGCTCTGGTCGGTTGCGGTCTTCGTGATAAGATCAAGATCGCTTGCGCCGGCAAAGTCAGTTCCGCAGCGGACATGATTCGTAACATCGCCATTGGCGCGGATTGGTGCAACGTCGCCCGTGGGTTCATGATGTCGGTGGGATGCATTCAGGCCCAGGCTTGCCACACTAACGCCTGCCCAGTCGGTGTCGCCACCCAGGATCCACATCGCTTTCGGGCTTTGAATGTCGCCGACAAGTCCGAACGGGCCTTTCGGTTTCACAAAAACACCATGGAAACGTTGACTGAAATGGTAGCCGCGATGGGGCTGACAAGTCCCGACGAGCTAGAGCCAGCTCACGTTTACAAACGAACGGGCCCCACCCAGGTCATGTCGTACGAAGAAGCCTACGAATTTCTTTCCGTCGGCGATCTGCTCGATGGCAACAGCGGACATCCGCTACTCGACAGGAGCTGGCGACACGCATCGGCCGACACCTTCCGAGCTCAGGCTTAGGGCGCCTCCACCGGCGACTCAAGGCGTGGTTGGCCAGGTAGTTGCTCATTCAGAATCGCCAACCAATACCAGCGCTGGAAAAAAGTTGGGCGACTGATCGTTTATCCCGTACGGCCCAGAAACTGAACCGATCTGTGAACCACTAGAGTTCTGGGAGTTGCGAGCCCCGCCGAGACTAGAATTCGGTCAACATCAGCAGTCGAAGCGGATCAGTTGTGTGGTCCGCTTCGGCCTCCTACAGCCCCGGCGTCGCAAACTCGCCGCGATGGTGTGAACGGGTATTACTGTTTACGGGCCGAAGTCAGATCAAAGGTCGGGCTCACGCCTGTTCGCGAGTCCGGATCAACTTCATGGCCGAACTTGGTGGTGTTGCTTCCGGAGTCGATGGTTACTTCGTAGAGGCCGATGTGCATCACCGGCTTTCCTTTCAATTCATCGGGGAGCCGGTCGTCGGCCACAGCGATGAGGGCGACTCCTGACGAATCCGTCACTCCACTGGCTGGCTCCAAAACAGATTCCATGAAGGGTGCTGGTTCGAAAACGACGCGGGCGTTGCTCACTGGGGACCGCCCTTTCGTCACCGTGCAAGAGACGTTGGTAAGAATCACGCCGTCCTTGAACAGTTGCTCGATCCTCGCAAGGAGTTCGGCTTGGGAAATAGCACCATCGCCATCTGTGTCATAGGCGGAGAGTGAATCGCGGAGCGAGATACAGGACTCCAATTCCGCGGCATCTAGTTGGCCATCCCCATTGGTATCACTCTGCTGCATCGCCTGAGAAACTAGAGAGGAAGGAGATACCGAACGATTGAGGAAGTCTTGCTCCTCCGATCCACCACATCCGCATACAGCGGCGCAGGCCAAGATGACCATCCAAACAGTTTTGTATTTCAAGTAATGCATCTCCAAAATTTCGGGAAGGTGTCGGTCGGACGTTAGCGTCGACCACCTCCGTCTCGTTGAGGGTTGTAATACTGCTCAAAATCAACGGCGCCATCCTTGCGGTTGCAGGTGCCCCGGAATAGATAGGCGTCGATGTCGTAAGCAACGGAAGACACGCTGCCATCGCAGTAGGCCATCATCAACACACCCGAGTGGGCACTTCCAAATCGTGACACATCCGGCAATCCTTCCGTATCCTTGAGCGGAGGATAGTAGCCGTTTCGGTAATTGTCGTTGTTATAGCCTGTGCACCAGGTTTCGTTGTCACCGCCATCTCGACCGGTGATGTAATTCAAAGGGTTGAGGTACTTTTCACCACAATAGTAGGTTTTCGATGTGCCGTCGGTAATGTGACGTATGGCCACTTCGCTGCGGGCAAATGAGATTCCATTCAATTCAGAGACGCTGAGGCACGTACCTTTCTTCTTTCCAGTTTTGCCGTTACACCAATTAAAGTTCTCGGCCGCTCCCAGATTACTGGGGCCGGCGCCATACTCATTGTGCAATTGATCGCCGCAGTTTGCTGCGTAGTCACTTCGCCCGACAGTACCACCTCCAGAGAAGTTCGCCGCGTTGTAGGCGACAAAGTCGCCATCCACGGGTTTGGGGGCGACGGTGGTCTCTCGACGCGATGGACATCGGACCATATCTACCGGCTGCTGGACAACCTGCGTTGCTCCTACTTTTTGCTGCTGGGTTACGTTGTCTGGATCGCCATCGGAGGCTAGATCGTGCAGTTGGGTTTCTTCAATAAACGGCAACGTGGAATAAATCCATCCACCAGGCTGTCCCTCACCGGATCCGCGGTCGGCATCACCTACCCAGAAATACCCCCACCCTCCGGACGGAAAGAACCCAACCGTATCATGGTGGTTCTGCGCACCCAACGCCAATTGCTTCAGGTTATTTCTGCAGCTCTCACGGCGCGCCGCTTCGCGGGCCGCCTGAACCGCGGGTAGCAGCAGTGCAACCAAGATTCCTATGATGGCAATCACAACCAGCAACTCAACCAGCGTAAAGGCGGTCTTTCGTTTGACGAACATTGGTCGCTCCAGCAGGATTCTAGATTCGTTTACTTTTGGTGATCGCACCACAGATGCTACTGCTAATCTCAGTTATCTGCAGGCGGAAAATTCTCGAATACGCGCCGGATGTGTCTTGCTAGGCACTTCCAGCTTGTCCAACTCTTCCAACAGCCTCAATTGCTTACAATCGCAACTAGCTGTGCAGAGAGCCTACAACGCTCCTCTTACGCAATGCGTTTCTTCCAAATTGCGGCCACTACCGCCGCTAACGAAATCGTTACTAAAGTGCTTGGTTCCGGAACTGCCTGACCATTCAACAGTGCACCAAGATTCAGTGACCCCGCATTGGGGTGGTTCGCTTGCAGGATGGTCCAGTCGCTAAAGTCAACAACGCCGTCGAGGTTAAAGTCGCCTTTCTGCCACGTCTCGAAGTCACCAGCCGTAATGGTGTTATGGGCACCCTCGAATTCCTTGCGAGAACGCCAGTTGGAGATCAGGGCAGCAACGTCATCGCTGCTTGGATTCCCGAAGCCGGTACCGCTGACCACTCCGTCGAAGTTGGCGTCGCCTGGAATCAGCGCGGATCCACCCAGGCGGCTGGATACCTCCTCTGCGATCCAAGCATTGTCCTCCATCAGGTAAAAGGTGCCGTAGTCTTGTCCTGGAGGCGAAGTCGACACTCCAGAATTGTCGCCATACACGTACATTTCCAGATCGTCGATGGCACCATCAAAGTACTCGCCATACACGGGGGTTAAGCCGTCACCTTCAACTTCCGCGGCACCTACCGAAAGCACTCCAAATCGCGGCCCATCGACGAATCCTTCGGGGGGCAGTGTATCGGCATTGGCCGAAACGGCAATTCCGTTGACATAGACGACGGACATGAAGTCGCTGAAGTCGACGCCGGTCCCGAGTTCGGGCGCGTTGTCATCGCCCGACGTGTAGATGTGTTGCATAACGTGGTACCAGGTATCGCCTACAACATCGACCGTCGCTTCGATGTCAGTGTCATTGAGGTGACCCGAGTTGATCTGAGTCCACTTGCCATTGGCCGTGATGGCGACACCACCGGCCGTGACGGTGTCCATCGCGATCACCTGGCGTTCGGTGCCCAGCTTGGACCCGGCGTCTGGGTAAACCCACATCTGCATACCGCGAGCGCTGATATTGTCATAGTTGTAAGGATAGGGATTGCTTCCATTCGGATCGATTAGTGGCAAGTTGGGGGCATTCATCGTGTCGCCCAACTCCGTGGGACCAGCCAGAACATCAGGACGGTTCAGTGGCAACGGCGTGAACATGACATCGTCAACACCATCAAACTGAGCACCCAGAGTCGAACCGGCTCCAGGACGATCTAGCCCCGATGGCCCGACATTTACGTATTTGGGATCGCCAATCACTTCCAGATCAATCAAATCACCCGCACCAGGTGTACCCACACTGTCGTAGGTGAACATGTCAGAATTCTGTCCGACCGTTTGCCCAGCGGATGCGGTCTCTTCTTCACCAAACGTGTAGAGTCGGTCGATCGTGACGTTCGCCACTTGGGCGTTGGCCGAGTCGACACAAGTAAACCATACGCATGCCAATAGCGCTACACAGGAGATCGTTTTGCTATTCAAGTGAATCACGCGATTCGCTCCTTTGCTCCGATTCGTTGCAAGAAAGGCCATACCAAGTACGCTAAGGAATATCACAACGGACGTTGGTTCAGGCACGGCGCTGGAAGTGCTGAGGCTGCCACTTCCAGCGCTGGTGCCAAAGTTCTGCTTCCATAGTTGGTAGTCGCCGGCATCGACAACCCCACTACCATTGCCGTTTCCTGAGAGAACCAACTCGTCCGCACCGAGGTTGTTTCGCCAGACGGTATAGTCGGCAATATCTACTATGAGATCGTTATTGAAATCGCCTGGGAGGCCAACGTCAACGTAATCAACGATACCGCGGCGTGTACCGAGATTCACATCGTGGTAAGTGAATACCAAATCCTGGGTCCCACCTTTGAAAGCAGCGCCCAAGCCGAGCGTCGTACCACCGCCTGCCGTCAACGCCTCAGCGCCATTCAGTAGGAACTGTGACAGTCTCGAATCGTCGAGGTTTCCAAGTGTTTCCCAATCGCTGCCATCGTTAGTACCACTGCCGGCAGGGGACCAGCTGGTCTCGTCCAGCGACGAACTTTGGCTGGTGATTTCGAAGAAATCAATGCTGTAGTCTCTCGACGAATCGTTCAAAATCCTGGCGGTTCCGCCATTGGTGTTGATCTGCAGCGTTAGCAACTGCGGATTCAATTCCTCAACAATTTGGATGCCGTGCGTACCAACGTTGTTGGTGCCACGGGTAACGCCAATACCCAACGAGGGGCCACCGACATCCTCGAACAGGATGTAATTGGATGCCACCGCCTCTGCTTCGGTGGGTGCGGTGGCCTGAATGTAGTCCGCTGCGGAGTTGAAGGTGTCGACTCCCGTGTTGGTGCGGAACCACGTGTCTGTGGCACCGTCACCGTTCAGGGTCGCCTTGCCGGTGCGATCGTCGCCGTCTGATCCCACGTAGACGTAAACGTCGTAGAATTCGTAGGGTATGTTTTGGAAATCCACCGTTGCGGTAGGCTGAGCTGCCACCGCATCGAGATAGCCATCCATCAGGTTGCGATCCTGATCGGCGGCGCCAGTTGGACCGTTGGCCGTGGAGGAGTAAGTCTCGGCAGTCGACCAGGTAACGCTGGCCGAAGTTGGTGTTCCGCTATCGTTAAGAAGACTACCGACGGTCGCATTGTGGTCCGTCGCCGGAAAATTGCCGCCTAAGTTGTTCCAGTTGGACTGGGCAACAACGCCAGCCGAGCCGGTTACGTCGGGCCCCGTCGCCGCTGGGTCATTATCTGCCCGACCACCACGGAAGTTCACCCCAATCCCTACCGCGTCAGCATTCGAGGCAGCTACCAAAACCACCACCAGCATCGCTCCGGCTAATTGGCGACTTGCACGGCGGAGTCGGCGACCAGCGAGCAGGACGGTTGCTCCAGCAAACAACAACGCGAGAGCCGACGGCTCAGGAACGGCAGATCCGCCTATTAGGGCATCGAAAGCACCTGCGCCATTGGCGGCATCGTACAACGACTTGAACTGCAAGAGGTCCTGCAAATCGTTGTCACCGTCGCCATCGATGTCGCCTGACTGGTACGACTGAGCGATGCTCAATCCCGCCAAGTCTGCATAGTAGTTGTCGCGTTGAGTTGGCCAGTCGAGTGAGTCGATCTGCCCATCGAAATTGTAGTCGCCAATGTCGAAGCTAGCCTCCCCATTGCTTGAGTCCGAGTCGACGAACTCCAGAAGTCCGAATGTGGCGTCTGCTGCCCCCGTTACGAGATACTCGAAGATCGTGCCAGCTTCGCTCGGATACTGCGTCCACAGGCCATCGCCCAAGTTGATCGACTGACCATTGGCGATCACTCCGTTAGTCAATGTTGCTTCACTCAAATCGCTCGCCGTGCGTGCAATCTCTACCCAGCTATCGTCGCTGCTAATAGTGCCATCCTGGTCATAGTTTGAAGCGATTGACTTCCAGTTACCGCTCACCCAGCCACCTACGTCGGATAACAACCCCACGCCAGAGATGTTGACGTCATCTCCGGTGTTGTTGATCAGAGTCGTATCACCGGTGTCTCGGTCGATGGTTAGCTTCAAAGAGGGATCTGTGATCACTGCATCCAAGTCTCGAATGATCAATCCCGTGAGTGCGGCGCGGCCAGGATCGCCAACAGGCGATTGGGTAATGGTGACTGTGGAAGTGCCCGAAACGTCGTAGGTCCAATAGTTGCCAGTCTGAGTGCTGGTTAGCAGGCTCCAATTCTTACCTGTGGCTTCGAATGAATCGCCGATGCTGCCGTAAGCGTCAACGGATGTCGCCGCAGCTCCGCCAAATACCCAGGTACCGTTCACACTCATGTCCTGCGCGGTGACCACTTGTGCGCCTGCGGGATTTGCCTGATCAGATGCATAGAGGCCATAAACTCGATAGTTCGTGTAGGGAATCTGTGATAGCTCGACTGAGATGCCGTCACCGCCATCATCGAGATAACCAACAGAGAGTCTTGCTTCGTCACTGCCAGTTCCATCGCCGTTGTAATATGGATTGTTGGCCGACCAGGTAACGTCTGCAGTCGTAGTTGCACCACTACTGTCGATCAAGTCCAGAATGGTGCCGTTAGCTAAGTCGGGTTGGCCGTTGGTAGAATTCCAATAAGTACTATCAGTCAACAAAGGGCCAATCAGCTCGCCGCCCACAAACCCCTGGTTGGCTGAATTCTCGCTGAAATTCAGTGAGATGATCTGCGCCCTTGAAGGCACAGTCAATGACAGCAGCAAAACAATTCCGGCAGCAGCAAAAGTCAGTCGTTGCAAGTGAGTCATGGTTCGTCGAACTCCTAGGATTGATAGCCGAAACGACGCCGAGCAGATTCAGTCAAACAAGAGCAACAATACAGCGGCGCTGTCAAAGGCTGGCATCAGCATGCGATTGATAAGATGCTGTGGGGCAACACAACATAGCGAAGCTGCATGCGGCAAGGCGCATCTCATCTTCATTCTCATTGATAAGAGGGGAGCGAAAAGCTTAGTAACAAAAAGTCTCAATTACCTGATCATAATGGAAATGATAGTCGAGTGCACGGAGGGCCGATATGTATATTTGTAAAATACGACGGCAGTTGCGTGTTCTTTTTTCGACTAACCGCAGAGTAGATACTGGTTTCTGTGTACTGGAGGTGGAAAGGTGCAGCGCGGCCGAGACCCCCCCATTCGAGTAGCCTTTGTTGCTGAGCGAATGGATGACTTATCGTGCGGCTTTGCCGCGGGCGTCTGCAAAGGTGCTTCGCCGTCCCGAGGCATGATTGCGCGAGACTTTTTTCTAGATGGCTCCGAGTTATTCCGTACCCTCAGCGATTGGCAACCCAACGTCATTGTCTGTTTTATTGTGGATGACCTTGTCATAAATTTACGTGATCAGATTCCCCCAGAGGTACCCATAGTCAGCACTGCCCGAGTTCAGCAGCTCTCGAATACAGCAGTCGTCCTGGCCAGCGCAATCGAATTCTACTGCCAAGCACACCGCCTGTTTGACCAGCTTCAGGTAAATGAAGTGTGGCAGTTTGTCTTCGGCGGGGAACCAACGGGCCAGAGTTCTCAGCGGCAGTACCGCGAATATGCGGCAAGACACAATGTGGTTTATCACAGTCAGTGGGCACCCGAACCACAAACGCTCGTCGACTTGCACAAGTCAGTTGAAGTCGATCCCGATGTCGAGTTTTGGCTAAACCAACTCCCCAAGCCGGTGGGAATCTTTTCGCAGAACACACTTGCAGGGTGTTATCTGGCCCGGACTTGCGAGCTCATCGGACTGAAAGTCCCAGTAGATGTTGCCATCATCGGGTCAGACGGTTTTCAAGTCGCCACGTCAACGCATCCCCCCGTCACTAGCGTGCTCGTCCCGGCGCCAGAAATAGGCTTACGAGCCGTAGACATCGCCATCGAGATGCTCGAAACGGGGAGTGGCCCTTGTGAGCCCGTGATCATCGAAGGACTCACCATTCTTGAGCGAGCCTCTACAGGAGGTGGTTGCCGTGTTGATTGCGACATCGACGCCGCACTGCAGTTCATCGGCCAACATGCCTGCGAAGGAGTAAAGGTAAATGACGTTGTGGAACAGACCCAAGGCGTCTCTCGCATGACTTTCCATAAGAGATTCCTGGAGGTTGCTGGCATCACCCCTGGTGCAGCCATTCGAGAGCGTCGAATGCGTGAAGCTCGCTGGCTTCTGTCGCAAACCGACGTTGCTCCGGGCACCATATGTGGGCTTTGCGGTTACCGTGAGTACCCGCACTTCTACAAAGTGTTTCGGGCCTCCGAAGGCGTTAGTCCCACCCAATACCGCAATCTCGTAAAGTGAACGGGAAGCGCTTCGCAAGGCTTCACAAACCTACTGGGTGGCGATACCGACCGTACAGACTTTCTTGCGCAATGCAAAGTTCGAATGGAGCAATCGGCCGCTACCTGGTTCATTTTGGCCTGCTCCCCAAGAGCTGATCCATATGTTATGAGAGTCTCAACCGCCCGAGAGGGTCAGAAGGAGACTCAGGATGTCAGAGAAGCGAAAGAAGCGTCATTCGCCGGAGCAGATCGTGAGGAAGCTGCGTGATGCGGATGGTGATCAGGAAGACACGCAAGTGGTCACGCTGTTTCAACGAGGCTAGTCCTTCATCGGTAACTTGCGTGTTGAAGAGATACAACTTCTTTAGATTGGGCAAGCCGCTGAGCTTTTCCAGCCCTGCGTCGGTCACCTCGGTGTCACTAAGATCCAGCGACTCAAGTGCTTGCAGCTGGGAGAGTCCCAGCAATCCAGCATCGGTCACGGGCGTGGCTCTCAGTTCTAGCCACCTGATCCGAGACAGCCCTTGCAGTTGAATCAGTCCAGCGCCCGTGACCTGAGTGTCGTTAAGAGTCAGAAGTTCGAGTTGGCTCAACTTATCGAGCTGCGTGAGGCCGGCATCGGTGATGTGACAGCTGCTAAGATCCAGACGCACGAGATTCTCCAGACGACTCAGAGAGCCCAGCCCGGCGTCCGTGATCTGTGCATTGATCAGCGTTAGATCGCGGAGCTTGAGAAAACGACTGAGATGCTGCATGCCGGCGTCGGTGACCTGTGTATTCGAGAGATCCAATGACCTGAGATAACGCGAATCGATGTCTTTAAGCACCTCGAGCGCAGCGTCTGTCACACGGTCGCCTTCCAGGCGGATGGCAACGACAGTGCCGCGTGGTTCGGTCCTGGTAACGGAGGCCCCCAGTACATCCAGTCGCTGGACGGCAACCTCTGTCGCTTCGGCAGCCAAGGCTTCCTGCTCCCGCGTCGTGGCCCATCGAACTTGAGTGTCAGGCAGAGCGGCGCGCAAGTCGTCGACCGCCGCCGAGTCGATGCCGGTGTGCGACAGATCCAAGCTCCGCAGACCAGTGAGCCGCTTCAAGGGCTCCAACGCCTCGTCACCCAGATGACAAATGGTCAAGTCGACATCCCTCAACTGGTCTAGGTCTGCCAAGTACTCCAGTCCCGCACCCCGCACTTCGGTGCCATCGAGTGCGAGCCACTTCAGTGTCTTGATATCCCTTAGGTGCTGGAGACCGTGATCGGTAACTTGGGTACTGCTCAGAGCCAAGTAGCCTAGCTGACTTAGCTTCGCTAACTCCCGGAGCCCGTCATCGGTAATCTGAGTTCCACCAACCCACAGCGATGTCAGCCTATTGAGAGCAGCCAACGACGTCAGGCCCGCATTGGTGATCGGTGTCGAATCCAAGAAAAGGCTCTCGAGAGTCTCCAGACTCTGAAGGTATTTCAGTCCGCTGTCGTCCACTTGTGTGCCGGACAGACCAAGCGACCGCAGTCGGTGCAGCGTTTGCAGATACTGCATCCCGACGCTCGTGATAGGGGTATAGCTAAGTTCCAGCTCTTCAAGATGGGACAGTTTTCGCAAGTGTGCCAAACTTGCGTCGGTGATCTGGGTATGGGTGAGCGTTAACTTGCGAAGTTCTTTCAGTCCCGATAGGTGGGCGAGACCAGCATCCGTAACCCTGGTAAGGCTCAGGTCCAGGACACGGAGTTTGGTCATTCCCTTGAAGTTCACCAGGCCAGCGCCCCTGATCTGGTCGCCATAGAGTCGCAACTCCCTCAGTTCAGTAAGTCCCTTCAGATGGTCAAGTCCGGCATCGGTGATCTGTGCCCCACTGAGCGTTAACGATTCGAGCTTTCTCATCCCGCTTAGATGCACGAGTCCATCGTTTGTGACATCGATACCGCTGAGATTGAGACTCCGGAGCTCGGTTAGATCCTGCAAGTGAGCGAGGCCTGCGTCGGTGATGCCTGTGTCGCTAAGGTCCAGCTTCTGGAGGCGTGTAAGCCCTTTCAAGTGCATCAATGCCACATCGGTGACTTCCTCTTGTGCGAGATCCACTTCCTCAAGGCTCGTCAAACCTTCAAGGCGCTGCAGTGCTGCCTCTGCTCCCTTCCGGTAAATGCTGTGGAAATGAACCTTGGTGATCGGATTGCCAGGAATCGTCCGGTCGACAGTCACCCAGGCCCCAGACGCCTTGATCCGCGACGCAACGGGGTCCGTGATAATAATGGCAAGCTGCGCTGTGTGTTCTCGAGATTGGCTATACTTAGGGCAGCGGCTCGAGCGTGTTGGCTCGGCTGGCAAGCAGGCATTCGACGTGTCGCTACTGCAGAACTACGCTGCGGGCTTCTCTGGACCCGCCGCCGCCGCCGGGTTGTTCCTCAGCCTCCTGGGCCGCATCCGTAGCGAACAAAGTAAGATAGCCCAGGCGCAGATGACCGATGCCGAGAGCCGGGGGCAGTTGGTGCAGTTGGCGGGGGGAGACACCAACAAGCGTGACCGATTGTTTGCTATGTCGGACATCACGTACAACGAGGGTTTCGTCAGGGATCGGATTCAAGCTAATAGGCTGACGTTTGAGCTGGACTCTGCTGGTTTATCGAAAGACCGCGCATTCTTCAGCCAGTTGCAGTTGATTGACGATTCGGCAACGCTGGCCAAGTCCACCGGGTTGATTCAGAGTGGGTTCTCTGGTGGTGACTCCACTGGTGGCTCGAGGGCTATTGTCAGCAAGTCTATTGCTGGTGCTTTGCCTGCAACGGGTGTTTCGCCTGCACAGATTGCCGAGGGTGTGGCCATCGCGTCCGCATCGGCCAAGAAGTTTGGACTGACTGACGAGGAAACGTTCGCCGCCGTCAGCCGCATTGCACAGACCACCGGCAGCGGTAGTGAGGCTGGCACCAAGTTCAACGCTATGCTGTCTTCGCTATCTCGGCAGGGGCTGGCTGATGAACTTGGTGGGAGAGGCCTCGAAGCAATTGTCGGTAACGTGTCCGACCGCGGACTTACAAAGGAGGGGCTTACAAAGTTCCTCGGTTCATCGGAAGCCGCGCAAGGCTTCGACGTTCTCACCAACAGGGATGCATTGCGGGCACGCATCGGAGAGATTAAGAACGCCCAGGCGACTAACCTTGCAGGGCAGACCATTGGCAACGCCATCCAGGATCGAGCGCTCGCATCAACGGTGCTACGACGCCGTGGTGCTGCTGGCCGTGAGTTGATGCAGCAAGAGGATGCAATTGCCGAGAACCTGGCCGCAGCCGATCGTGACGCAGCCTACATGTACGAGCTTCGCCAAGGCAATCGCACCCGTGCTGCGATGAACGAGTGGACTGGCGAGAAGGTAGACTACTGGCTTGGCCCCAGCGGTGGCGAAGAGGCTTTGCAGCAACTAGTCGAAGAGACAAGACGGCAAACTGACGTCATGGAATCCAACAGTTCCCAAACAACCACACGGCAGGAATGATACGCGCGCACTTGGAAGACATTCTGACGAGGGAGTTCCACGGCGACATCCCGCCCGACTGCCTGCCGCTGATTGACGAAGTGGCTGGCGGTCTGTTGCTGGGTGTTCACGCCGGGCTGTTTTACAACGTGGATGTGCTGGAATGCCGGACATGGATAGATGTCGTGCTGCTGTACGTCGACGGAGCGGAACGGATCCACGACGCCTTGCCACTGAGCGACCAGGCGAAGATGGGACCACCACCGACACTGACACAGATGCTGGACCCGGAGACCCCACGCCCGCCGAAATCCACGCAGCATGCTTGCTGATTCAGCAGACGTGGGACGAAGCGACACGGGCCAAGCGGGCTGTCGTGACGCACGCCGCGTGGGAGCCGCCGACGTGGAATATCGAAGTGAGCGAGGCGGAGCGGGATTAGTGCCCGCAGTTCTTTGACAACTTGAACAAGAGCGGCGCGCCGAACAGCACTAGCCACACACCACTCGGCTCGGGCACATACCGTACATTCAGCAGCGCATGGGTAGCCCCACCTTGCGGCCTGTCCCAACTATACCGATGGGGTCCTGGCTCAATCTGAATCAGTTCGTCTTCCACCAGGGGAATCCCATCTAGGTAGAAATTGGTGCTTCCAATGGTGGCGGGGAACGAGTAACCGACCAATCTGGCCCAAGTGGTGTCGGACTCGAAATCCAGGTAGCCGCTGGTGGAGGTCACGCCTGGCAACTCGAGGTAAAGCGACAGATAGCCGTCGTAGTTGCCATACTTCGCATCACCATTGATGTTGCCAACGTCGGCCTCCCAATACTGCTGGTTGTTGTACCAGACGCCATCCGTCTCCCACTCCCCGGTAAAGGTGCCGTCGTTGGTGACGTATTCGTAGCCACCTCCGATGGGAGTAAAGAACTCGGCTTGTGCGGTGGAGCAGAGAAGCAGGGCCGCGGCTAGGAGTGTGTATCGCATGAGACTTCCCCCTGTTTTGGATGAGTGATGTTGCCAGCCCGCATTATTGAGCCGGGACGCAGCGAGTTGCAAGCTTTGCAGTTGACACCGCCGCAGAGCGTGGCAAAATGATGGAGTCTTAAAAATTGGGGACCCCTATGTCTAGAAACTTGGAAAACAGAGCGCGTTGCACCTTTGGTTGCTGGGTAGGTAACGATCCCAGGACGGACCAATCCGTTAGACCAGCCACTGGTGCAACGCGCTTTCTTTTGCCCTGGCACTCTGCGGGGCAGGAAAGGCCACTTCAATGGCTGTTGCTTCTACCTTTCTCACTGACCAACGCAAGCACGAACTAGCCGAACAACTGGGCGACCAGATGGTTGAGTTCAAGCTTCAGTACCACGCCCGCGAAACGATTATCGTGGACGCGATGCAGAGCGAGGCAGACCCGGACTCCGAGGGGCACGTCTACCAGCTAACCGCTCGCGGTGATTGTGACTTCCCCAGTTTTGGCTTTGCCGTATTCATCGACGGGCGAGACAACGATGGCGACTTGGCACAGAGCGTAGTCGATGAGATTCACAGCATCGGCCTGGGCTATCTCGCAGTGGCGAAGCGAATGGGCGAGAAGCTAGACCGAGAGCCCAAGCCGTCGAAGTTCCGTTGGGAAGAGTACCAAAAGGAAATCGACTTAGAAGAGGAAAAGGCGTTCGAGAAGTACATGGCCGCAAGGCATGGCCGCCGTGCTTGTAGATAGCCCCCACGCCCCGGCTGGCGCTGCTGGCCGGGGCTGTTTGTTCCCAGCATTCGCAAAGGCCCATCCAGTGTCCACGACGAATTTTGAAGAAGCGATGAACCACTTGGCGCAGTTCTTCGCCGCGCTGACGGCCAACAGCGCGACCAGCAGCGATGGAGGTTGGCCGCCAACGATGCAACGGAAGCGTGCTTGCGAATACCTCGATATTGGGCTCACCAAATTTAGTGAGTTGGTGAAAGCAGGTGAGATCCCCAAACCATTCCCAATTGGCGGCCGCGACCACTGGCTGCGCTAGGACCTAGACAAGTACATCCGCAGACAAGCGAGTTCGCGTGGCTGATTGCCAAACTGGCAGCCACCAGACGCCGCGTGTTGCGTTCAAACGACCAAACCCGACACCAAGTACCCTGGAGGAAACCCGTGTCTGAAATCAAAGTTCATGTTTTAAAGCGAGCCGGCCGCAACGTATGGTTGATGAGATACTTCGACCAGTACACCCAGAAGCACGTCACCAAGTCGAGTGGCTGCACGAAAAAGAAGGACGCCGAGAAGAAGGCCGGAGTTTGGGAGGATGAGCTGCGCCGCGGGGTGTACGTGCCCACCAACCGCAGCAGTTGGGAATCGTTCATCGAACACTACAAGGCCAACAAGCTGAATACCAAGGGCGAGGGTACTGCTACCACCTACTTGGCAACGGTGAACGTGTTCGAGAAGTACGCCAAGCCACAGCGGTTGGCGGACTTCACCACCGACAGAGTGACCAGATTCGTCGCCGACTGCCGCGATGCCGGCTTGTCCGAGGCAACCATCGCGCGGCACCTGCGAACGCTCAAGGTGCTGGCACGGTGGGCGAACAAGCAGGGGATGCTCGGCAGGGTCCCTGAATTCGATATGCCCACCACACCCAAGGGCACCAGCAAAGCGAAGGGCCGCCCCCTGACGGTGCAAGAGTTTAACGAGATGCTGTTGAAGGTGCCCGAGGTGCTGGAAGCCGACTCCAAAATCGAAGGGACCGCAGACGACTGGCGGTTCTATCTCAAGGCCCTCTGGTGCTCTGGTTTGCGTCTTAGTGAATCGCTGGCTCTAAGCTGGACGGACGGCCCGGGGGCGATTGTGGTGGACCACAGCGGCAAGCATCCGGTACTGAGAATCCCGGGCGAGGCCCAGAAGTCGGGAGCTGACCAAGTGATACCCATCGTCCCCGAGTTCGCTCGCTTGCTCGATACCGTGCCGCCAGAGGCCCGCAGCGGCCCCGTGTTCGCCGTTGGGACTTCCCGGTTCAAGGTGGGCCCTGTGGTAAAGGCGATGGGCAAGGCGGCCAACATCGTGGTTCACAGCAAATCTGGCAAGTTTGCCAGCGCCCACGACTTGCGGAGAAGCTTTGGCCGACGATGGAGCCGCAAGGTAATGCCCGCGGTGCTCAAAGAACTGATGCGCCATGCGAGCATCCAGACAACCATGGAATACTACGTGGGCGACGATGCCCAGCGGACAGCGGCCGAATTGTGGGAATCTGACTTAGGTGTACGATTAGGTGACCTCGGCGAATCGAGGGAACCCGAAACCACCGAAAACCCCTTGTTTCAGTAGCCGAGGCGGGACTCGAACCCGCACGTGGGTTACCCCACACTGGATTTTAAGTCCAGAGCGTCTGCCAATTCCGCCACTCGGCCGTGGTACATTGAGGAGGATTTAAGGGTCTGGGTTCGGGGGTGAGTAAGACTTGCGTAACTTCCGGTTTACTTCCTGGTGGCCACCAGGAACGAAGGCATGAGTGCGTCGAACGTCAGGCGGTCGAGTTGGTCGGTGCCGCGCGAGATATTCAACATCCACACCTGTACGTTGTCGTTGTGGGTCCGCAATGCCTGGCGCAGTTCGGTGAGGTTGTCGATGCTTACCAGGTTGATAACTAGCCGGCCGCCCGTTCGCAGACGAGCGTAGGCTGCTTCGGCGATGCGGCACACTTCGCGGCCCCCGCCGGCTACGAAGATGCAGTCCGGATCGGGCAGGGCTTCCCATGCTTCGGGCGCCTTCCCCTGAATCGGAACCACGTTTTCCACGTTGAACCGCCGGGCGTTGGCCGTGATCAGCTGATGGTCTTCAGGATCCATCTCAATGGCGTAGACGGTTCCATCGGTGGCCAACTGAGCCGCTTCGACACTCACCGAGCCGGTGCCTGCACCAACGTCCCAGACAATACTATCTCGCCAGATGTCCATCTGGGCCAAAGCCATCGAGCGCACCTCGGCCGAGGTGAGCAACCCGTACTTGGGGCGGGACTGAAAGAACACCTCGTCGGGATTGCCAAACAACCGGCGGCCGACCGCTTCGCGCGGTCGGTCAGGAAGCTGCCGCTGGCGAACCAGGATCATCACGTTGAGTGGTTCGAAAGTTTGTTCGGCGATCTCCACGAGCGAACCGCGAGTGACGCGTTCGTCACGTGCTCCCAAGTTTTCGCAAACGTAGGCATCGAAGTAGTCGATCTGCTTGTCGAGCAAAGCCTGGGCTACCTGATGGGGGCCGATCGTGTCGGTGGTAAACATGCCCACCCGCTCCGACGTGCGGATCTTCTCGACTACGGAACTGAGCGCATGGTTGGCCAGGTTAGTCAGGTAGGCCTCGTCCCAGCTTTCCATCACACGGGCGAATGCCAGTTGCATGGTGCTGACATGCGGAATGACTTCGAACCGATCCTTGCCGAATTCGTCGGTGATGTACCGAGCGAGCCCATAAAACATGGGATCGCCCTGTACCAATACAACGGCTTGCTTTTGGCCGACATTGCGAATCTGATCGGCCAATTCAGCCAATTCGGAGCCGATCTGGACACGTTTGCCGACAACCGAGTCAGGCACGAGAGCCAGCGCCCGCTCGGCGCCGAGGAGCACTTCCGCCTGCTCGATCCTCTGCCCCACTGCGGGTGGCACCGCCTGCAAACCATCGTCGCCGATGCCAATAATTGCGATCTTGGTCATTTGTTTGTCGCCAGTTGTCAATTATCTGTTAGCCGTTGCCCCAATCTACCACCGGCAACGGATCACTGACAACGGACTACTCGGCTACATAGCATCGCAGGGAGTGGTGCTCCAACAAAATAGGCTTGGTGGATACGGCAAATGGGCCGTTGTGCTTGGAATACACGTCTTTGGGGGCCGGGGCAGCGGTGTCGATCAGCAGCCGCCAACGCAACTTTCTGGCCGGCTCGGGAATGGAGAACGTCTGCGAATCCCCACCCGAGTGCATCATGATTAGCACCGGTCGGGCGGCAGGATCGGTCAGCCAGCAGGTGCCGAGCAGGCAAGTCAAGCTGTGGAAGGTGCCTTCCCAGTCGATCGATTCGCCTTCGACCCCGTACCAGCTTACATCGGGCAGTTCGCCTGGACGACTTGCCGTACCTGTGAGGAACTTCTGCCGCCGAAGAACTGGCTGCTGGCGACGGAAGGCGATCACCTCGCGAGCGAAACGCAGCATCTCGTCGTTACGCTCGACCAGTCTCCAGTCGAACCAACTCGTTGCGTTGTCCTGGCAGTAGGCGTTGTTGTTACCGCGTTGGGTCCGCAGCACTTCGTCGCCCGACAGAATCATCGGCACGCCTTGGCTCAGCAATAGCGAGGCGATCATATTTTTCGCCTGCCGCTGTCGCAGGGTGATAATGGCCGAACGCCGGGTCGGTCCCTCAATGCCGTAATTGGCCGAGAAGTTGTTGTTGTCACCGTCGCGATTGTCTTCGCCATTATCGAGGTTGTGCTTACGTTCGTAGCTCACCAGGTCATTGAGCGAATACCCATCGTGCGACGTGACAAAGTTGATGCTGTGGTACGGGCTACGGCCGCTCGGCTGATAGAGATCGCTTGATCCAGCCAATCGGGTGGCCATAGCGCCGGTCACGCCGAAGTCGCCTCGCCAGTAGCGGCGGACGTCGTCGCGATAGTGACCGTTCCACTCGGCCCACCGCAGGTTGGCGAACGTACCAACCTGAAATGCTCCGGCCGCATCCCATGCTTCGGCGATGATCTTCGTATCGGCCAGCATCGGGTCTTCGGCAATCAGCTCCACCATGGGCGGGTTGGGTACCAGTTCACCATTGCGATTGCGACTAAGAATACTCGCCAAATCGAAGCGGAACCCATCGATATGGTAGTTGTAAACCCAATGCCGCAGGCAGTGGAAAATCATCTCGCGGACAATCGGGTGATTACCGTTGACGGTGTTGCCGCAACCGGAATAGTTTTTATAACCACCATCTTTGGTGGTCATATAGTAGACATTGTTTTGCAGGCCCTTGAAGCTAAACGTGGGGCCATGCTCGTTTCCTTCCGAGGTGTGATTAAACACCACGTCAAGAATCACTTCGATGCCAGCGGCATGCAGTTCGCGGACCATGGTCTTGAACTGATCGACTTGTCCGCCAGGCTGATTCCCAGACTGGTATCCACGATGCGGCGCGAAGAACGCCATGGGGTCGTATCCCCAGTAGTTACTGCGCCGTGCTTTGGACCCATCGCTTTCGGCCAGCGGGAACTCGTGCACCGGCATCAACTCGACGGCCGTCACCCCGAGTGACTTGAGGTACGGAATCTTCTCAATCACCCCCAGGTAGGTGCCTGGGTGATCGACATTGCTGGTGCTGCTTCGGGTAATGCCGCGGACATGCATCTCGTAGATGATCGACTCGGCCAATGGTCGACGCAGATGCCGGTCGCCCTGCCAATCGAATTGATCGTCCACCACGACACACTTTGCCGGACGTACTATTCCGTCGGTGGATCGTTGGAACGATCCGGCCAGCGCACGAGCATAGGGATCAATCAGGCGGGCGTTGCCGTTGAAACGGAGCCCCTTACTGGGCTCGTAGGGTCCATCGGCCTGGAAATGATAAAGCGTGCCTGCCTTCAGCTCTGGCACGAATACGCTCCAGATGTCGCCCCACCGGTCGGTGGCTGGGTCGAGCTTGATGACTCTACTAGGTTCGCGGTCGCTTACCTTATTGTAGAGCAGCACGCGCATAGCGGTCGCCGACCGACTGTATACGGCAAACTGCACACCTTGATCGCGCAGTATGGCGCCGTACGGCAGCGGGTAGTTGAATTGCAGCGCAGGGGGGGCGGGGGGAGTCGAGGGCATTACCACGCTCGCGGCGTGAGCGAGCAGCGAGGGCGCCTGTAGTTGCATGGGTGGGTGCCTAAGTTGCGTTCGGGAGAGGATAAGCCGACGTGGACCTCTGTGGGACCAAGCCGGGCTTATGCTCTACTCGACTGCGACTACAGCACCTCTTTACTACCCTTCTTATCGTACCGCACAGCTTCCCTCGCCAGAATGGTTCCCGATGCCGGACTATCCAGATCGACCACCTTTTCCGTCCGCGTGGAGCTGAAGATCTAGACAATTGTAGCAGTCGTGTCGCCATAAGTCTGGCCCTGGCAATCTGGCGGGGCTTCCGGCTGCTGGGCATTGGCAGCAGCACGACCAGAACCGGCAGGGATTTCGCCCTCGTAAGCTTCGGCACAACTGCTACAGAAGCATCCATTGAACGGGCGACAGGCGGTTGGTCGCCCTTTCTGATCCAGCAAACAGACGCCTCAAGGCCAATCTGCCCTGCCACCGCGTTGACACCTTGTCGCTGCGAATTCTAAAATCAGCGATTCTCTGGCATTCTCCTGCGGAAAATACATGGCCAAGGCAACTTACAAGGATTCAGGCGTCGATCTGGAGGTCTATGCCCAGAGCATGGCCCGCTTGCCGCGTCTTTTGAAGCGTACCCATTCGCCTCGGGTCCTGCCGGCCGAGGGTGGTTTTGCCGGGCTCTTCTCACTCGACTTCCCGGGACACCTATTCCGTCGCAACTACCAGGATCCGGTTCTCGTGTCCTGCACCGATGGTGTCGGCACCAAGGTGAAGGTCGCTCAAATGGCAGGTCGCCACAACACGGTGGGCATCGATCTGGTCGGAATGTGCGTTAACGATGCTTTGTGCATGGGGGCCGAGCCACTGTTCTTTCTCGACTATATGGCCATGAGCCACGACGACCCGGAGTTGGTCGAAGCCCTGGTCGAGGGTATCAGCCAAGGCTGCCTAGATGGCGATATGGCCTTGGTGGGTGGTGAAACAGCCATCATGCCGGACGTCTACTCCCCCGGCGATTACGACCTGGCCGGATTTTGTGTGGGTGTGGTCGATCGCGCGAAGCTGCTCGATGGGCGTGCCATTGCCGAAGGCGACGTGCTGATTGGCATCGAATCCAGCGGCATTCACAGCAACGGTTATAGCCTGGTGCGGAAAATCGTATTTGAGCTGGCCGAACTTCAACTGGACGACTACGTTCCGGAATGCGAGGCTAGCGTCGCGGACGTATTGCTCACCCCTACGCGTATCTACACCTCGGCCGTTCGCAAAGTGCTCGGACACTATCGCGTGAAGCAGGTGGTGCATGGCATCGCCCACATCACCGGCGGTGGCTTGGTCGAAAATACCAGTCGTATCTTACCGCGTGGCTTGCAAGTTGCGATTGACAGCGACACCTGGAAGGTACCACCGGTGTTTACTTGGCTGCAACAATTGGGCGAGGTAGACGACGAGGAAATGGCTCGCGTTTTCAACATGGGCATCGGTCTGGTGATGATCACGAGCTCCTACTATGCCGAGAGCATCCAGTCGCAACTTACAGAAACTGGACTCAACAGCTGGCAAATTGGTCGGGTAGTTTCAGGTTGATATGCAATCGGTAACATCCACTGCATAGCCCGACACATGCGGCCCACCGCGCAACCATGAAGACTCGCTGCAACCAGTAATTACACCGGTGCGGGTCGCTCTCGCTTTCGTTCGGCAATTCGCTGCGCGTTTCCGCCAAAAGCATGAGAACCGCATGCGGTTCTATGCCAATGTGGTTAACAGTCGCTTGCAGTATTGCATTCAAGAAAGTACACCACCTTATATGGCTACTGACCTTACAAATCGTGAACGTGAAGTTGTCCGCCTCATCAGCCTTGGCTGTTCTACCGCGGAGGCTGCGAAGATTCTTGGTGTGTCGACTCCCACCGCAGATACGCACCGCACCAATGCGATGCGTAAGCTGGGAGTACGCAAGGTGGCACTGGTCACTCGACTAGCCATCAAGCACCGAATCAGCAGCATGAAAGACACCCTGACTACCGCTGAGAAGCGGAAGCGGGGTCGCAAGAAGGACGGCTGGAACTAGTTCCAGCGGCAGCCCTGCCTTGCAGTCATTCAGTCTCCGAAGGCACAGCTCCGCAGATGGGAGTGTTCCCTCTGATGGCGGGTCTTTGCACTGCTTGGTTTATGGCATAAGCCATGACCTACACAAGGATTTTCTGCGCGAAACGGCGTTCCGCGTGAGGCCCCCTTGCCGCATTCGTGAATGCGGTTCCAATCGTCTGCGTGCCCCTCAATTGCTCGCTCCCCCCAGCGCCGACCGCGGATATGGAGCGCGATAATTTTTGATCGGTTTGGTGCGCCAATTCGGCAAACGTTTGTAGGCTCCAAAACTCCGGCCGTTTTGCAGCCATCGATCTTTGCAAGCTGCCTGCTGCCAACAACTTGCGCCTTCGATCCGTTCCAAAACTCGACGAATTTTGCCCCTCCGCTCCACCCTCCCCTCCAAGCGATCAATCAACGTTCCACCACGCGCGCCACCGCCTCACGGTTCGCATGGTCAGTTCACATAGTCACCTCGATTCGTCCAAGCCCCTGGCGGGCTCGACTGGGGTGCATCTCGGCAAGTTTGCACGCAAACACGCAGTGTCATCAGATCCCCCAGGCCTGCTCTTCAGAGCCGGTTGTCTTAAAACTGGCGGCTTCCTCGCCGCTGCATTCAGCCGAAAACTGGGGCATCAGGGATCGCGCAAAGCCGCACGAGTATGCTACACTTTCGCGCCCTCCCGCATGCTGCAGTAAGTGCGGGGCGAACCCAATCAACAGCCAGTAGCTGAGGTGTCCGATGAGACCTGTGCGATCGACAGATTGGTTTCCGGCCGCGTTACTATCCGCTCTCGCATTCTTGGCTCTCCTCGCATCATCTACCACCTTTGCGGATGAGCCGATTGTGCTGGGCGCGCTCTACAACAGCACGGGTCAGCAGGCCGGACTCGACATTCCTTCGGCGCAAGGCGCCAGACTGGCCGTCGACCAGACGAACAAACATGGCGGCGTCTTAAATCGACAGATTGTACTGAAGATCGAGAACGGTCAAAGCAAGCCGGACGTCGTCAAAGCCAGGACAGCCGCGTTACTCGCGTCGTCGCCTGCGCCGGTTGCTCTATTTGGTCTCTCCGATACCGACTTGGTACTGGCATCCGCGCCGCTGGCTGCGAAGGCCAACCGCGTGTTCCTCACGTCCGGTGCCACCTCGCCGCTATTGCCAGCCGAAGTACCCGAGTATCTGTACCTGGCCTGCTTCGGCGATAATGTGCAAGCCGCAGCTGCCGCGGAATGGGCCCATGGTGATGGCCAGGCCCGGAAGGCGCTGGTGCTGTATGACTCGTCGCACGAGTACACGCGGCTCTTACAGAAGTACTTCCGTGAACGCTTTACCCAACTGGGCGGCGAGATTGCCGATGAGCGCAGTTTCACTTCGGACACACTCGAACAAACTCTCGAACAGTTCCCGAATGTCGATGTGGTGTTCCTCTCGGCCGAAGTGCCCGCCGACATTCAAAAGGCGGTTCGCATGATCCGTAGCAGTGGTCTCGATTGCCCGATTGTGGGTGGCGACTCGTTCGACTCGGCTGGGTTGTGGGAGGGTAGCGACGCGAAATGCATCTACTACACGACGCACGCTTACCTGGGCGAAAACAACCCTAACCCGCGAGTGGTGGCGTTCCGCAAAGCGTTCGCCGCCGCCTACCCCGACGCCACTCCCGACGCTTTTACCGCGCTCGGCTACGACGCCACCCGGCTTTTGGTCCGCGCCATCGAGCAGTCGCAAACGGCGGATCCCGAGGACATCCGTCGGGCACTCGCGGGCATTCACAGGTTCGAAGGGGTCACCGGCACCCTTAGCTATCCGAAGGGCAGCCGCATTCCCACCAAGAGCGTGAGCCTGATCGAGGTGACCGGTGGCAAGCTCCGTCTGGTGCGGGAAGTAATGCCGAAGGGCGTGCCGGCTCCGTGATCGAGCCATTTGCCGCCCAGTGGAGCGGTGACGTCCGCCCTTTAACCCCCCCCCATCACCGCGATAAAATCGAGGGTTTGATCTCACGCAAATCGGATCCTTAGATGCGGTCGGAAGATTGGATTACGGAACTGCTAGAAAAGCTGGCCAGTGAAGGGCTCGAGCGACGGCTGAGCGTCCATCCAGCAGACGGAGCAGTGTGCGACTTCACGTCGAACGACTACTTGGGTCTCTCGACACACCCCGATATTGTTGCTGCGATGCAGGCGAGCAACATGGTTGGCGCCGGCGCGAGTAGGTTGGTCTCGGGCACGCGCGACATCCACGAGTTCTTTGAACAACGCCTGGCCCAGTACTTCGAGAAGCCCGCTGCTCTGGTGTTCGGTGCCGGGTACCTGGCCAACCTCGGACTGCTCAGTGCCTGGCTGAGTCGCAACGACACGGTGTTCGCCGATCGGCTGGTGCACGCCAGTTTGATTGATGGCATTCAGCTGAGCGGAGCAAAGCATCAGCGGTTCCGCCACAACGAAGTAGCCCACCTCGCGGAACTGCTAGCCAAGGCCAGCACCGCCCGTAAACCAGGCGAGCGGTGGCTGGTGGCCGTCGAGTCGGTGTACAGCATGGACGGTGATGTCGCCCCGTTAGCCGAAATCTCGCAACTAGCGCGCGAGCACGACGCCAGCCTACTGGTCGACGAGGCCCACGCCCTGGGCGTGTTCGGCCCCGCCGGCCGCGGCGTGGCGGCGGAGCTTGGCATCGCCGATCAGGTTGCCCTGACCACCGGCACGCTGAGCAAGGCCTTCGGCAGTTACGGCGGGTTGTTCGTCGGCTCCACCATCGTGCGGCAGTTGCTGGTGAATCGCGCGCGACCCTTTATCTATAACACAGCTCTGCCGCCCGCGATGCTGCTTGCTGCATTGGAATCGCTGCGACTGGTTGAATCGCAAGCCGACTTGGGTCAAAGGCTGCTCGATCTCGCCGCGCATTTTCGTCGCGCGCTACAGCAGCAAGGTCTCCAGGTCGGTCCCTCCGCCAGCCAAATCGTTCCGGTGATGGTGGGAGAAAATCAGCTAGCGGTGCGGCTTGCCGACGAGTTGCTCACCCATGACATCGTCGTCAAGGCGATTCGCCCACCAACGGTACCGGCCGGCACGGCCCGCCTTCGCTTCTCGGTGACTTTGGCCCATAATGAGCTGCTGCTTTCGCAAACCGCACTTGCCGTGGGGCAAGCCGCTAGAAGCGTTGGACTGTTGGAATGAGTAAACCGCAGATGGTGCTAGTGTCCGGTTGGGGGCAAACGGCCAAAGTGCTGCTGCCGCTCGCCGAGCAACTCGAACCAATCACGGCGGTGAAGACGACCAGCGTATATGATTTAGGACAGGCGTGGAAAAACGCAGGCCGCGACGCCCTATCTTCGGCCGACGAGCCATCGCACTATGCCCAACAGTTGCGGGTGAGCGAATTAGAGACACAGGCGTCCATCGTGCTTGGCTGGTCGATGGGAGCGATGGTGGCACTGGAAGCCGCCCGGGCCTATCCCAAGTTGGTCCAGCGGTTAATACTGGTAGCAGGCTGCGGGTCGTTCTGCAGTCGCGAGGCGTATCCTCCGGGTGCTAACGAAGCCAGCGTCGAGGAGATGCGGCGCGGATTGGTTGATGCCCCCGAGGCGACGCTGCGACTGTTCCTGAGCAACGTTTATCGCCGCAGCGTGACGAGAGATGAACTCGCTCACAAGACCAGCCAGGCGTTGGATCTCGATTGCAATGAACTCGATCGGGGCCTTGAGTACTTGAAGACTCGCGACTTGCGACCTCTGCTGCCGGAAGTCGATCAGCCTGCACTCATCGTGCATGGCCAACTCGATCGCGTGATTCCGGTGGCCGCCGCCGGATATCTGCACGAGCATTTGCAGCGACCTGAATTACACTTGTTCTCAGAGGGCACGCATGCCCTGTGCGAGCAGTACCCACAAGAACTACTTGAATTGATTCGAGGCTTTCTGGCGGATGACGAACAACCGTTCCATTGAACGACATTTTTCTCGCGCCGCCGACGTGTACCACCAGCAAGCCCGGGTCCAACAGCAAGCGGCCGAGCAGTTGGCTGCCGAGGTCGCTAAACTTGGCCTTGCGCCACGTCGAGTGCTCGACATCGGGTGTGGTACCGGCTTCTTGACTCGCCAAATGCTCTCGCAATTTCCGACGGCCGAGGTGGTGGCACTCGACCTGTCGCCTGGCATGATCGAGGTCGCCAGGCAGCAGCTTCCCGCCAGCCCATTGATCGAGTTCGTCGTCAGCGATGCCCTACAATTTCAGAGCGAGCAGCCATTCGACTTGATTGTCAGCAGCTCAACAATGCAGTGGCTGCAACCTTTCGATCGGCTGTTCACCAAACTCCGCACTCTACTGGCGCCGGGCGGACACGTTTGCTCGTCGATTATGCTGCATGGGACCCTCGGCGAGTTGCACACCTTGCGCAGCGAACTGTTTCCCAGTCTGGCGCCACTACAAACACTGCCCCTCAGCGAGGCCATTCTCGATGGACTCGATGTTGGCGGATTTCGAATCCTCCATCGCGCGAGCTACCAGGAGTGCGAATGGTACGACACGCCTCGAGCGGCGTTACGTTCCATGCGCGAACAGGGTTTCACGGGCGGGCCTCTTTCTACCGGACCACGACCACTCACGCGGGGAGAGCTGACCCAAGTGCTGGTCCATTACGAACAGCGTTTCAAGAACGGAACGGGTTTGGTACCGGTTAGCTTTCATTACGGTTTGTATCTGGCGACACTCGTTGGCTGACCTGTCCGCCAGAGCGTGCTCACCTGGGTGACAGCTTCAATTTCTCGAGAATCTCGGCCGCCACTTGCTCAATGGTTCGGTTCGTCACGTCGATAATCGGATAGCCGCGCCTACGATACTCAGCCTCAGTCTCCATGACCTCGCGAATCACCTTCTGCAGGTTGTCATAGTCGCTACTGGCGACTCCATTGTACTCCAGTCGCTCGGCACGAATCTCCTGTAGACGCTTGGGCTGGGTAGTGAAGGCGACAATCGTCCGTTTCTTGATCTTCGATAGCTCCGGAGGAAAACCGGTCTGGGGCGAGATCGATACGTTGGCCACCTTGAAGCCTCGCGAGCTCAAGTAGAGGGTTGTCGGACTCTTGCTCACTCGACTGACTCCCACAATGACAATATCTGCCTCCCGCAGGGTCGGCAGCCCCAAGCCATCGTCATGCGCCAGGGCGAACTCCATCGCCTCGATGCGATTCTGATAGGCAGCATCCACCTGATGCAGACGAGACAAGTCGTTGTCGGGTAGCGAACCAACACAATCGCCCAGAAAATCAAGTAGCGGCCCCGTTATGTCATAGTGTGGAATCCGACGAGTAACGCATTCGTTGCGCACCAGGGTCTTGGCCGATGAGTGCGGCAAGGCGTGCACCACGATCGGACGATCTCCCTCCAAGTCGTCGAGTGTCTCCTGCAACTTATCGAGATCGTCGACCATCGGATGGTCGATCAATTTGATTTTGATGCCCGTGAACTGCGTGGCCGCGACCGAGGCCAGGCGATGCAGCAGATCGCCCGTGGCGCCCGCGATTAAGTGCAGGGTATATGTGTCGACCGCTGGCCGCGTGGCCTCCGCCTTGCTCGTTTTCTTCTTACCCATGGATTCCAATTGGGAGGAGTGCGTAAACACCGTCCGATAGGAGGTGGCATGCAATCCGATTGGTCAAAGCTGGCTTACACAAGGATCCTCCACCGGGAGGCACTCCCCATAGCCTACCTAAATGGCTCGGGAAAGGCTAAGCCCAGATAGTCGAGTCGCCCACCAGAAAATCGGCGAGTGTCAATACCGACCACTTTGTCCCGATTCCGCGGGGTGGTGGTCACCACTGGGGCTCCTGCCCGGGGCCAGTCGTGCGGGCAGTGCGGTTTGTGCGGGCAAAGCGGCTCATCGCCCGGCGCCGGCCGATGGCTTCTTGCCGGAACTATCGACCGGCATAAATACTGCACCTACAATCTTATAGTGATCCACCCCGCCTTCATCGAGGACCCCTTACCATGCGCTCATTCAAAACCGTACTGACGAAGCCCCTGCTCTACGTTTCGATCGCCATCGCGATATTGGCTGTGGTCAAGAGCTCGGCGGACAGGGCTCACGCTCAGGCTACCGGTTCCTCCAGCAATACCAACGCCGAACGCGAAGCGGCTTGGAACTCGCCCGAAATGCTTCGCGCCCGCGCGTGGGTCACCGATCAATGCAAGAACAATGACGCCATGTCCGAGGCCGAGGCCGCACAACATATGCAGGCCATGATGAGCATGACGCCTCAGCAGATGAAATTGTTCGCCATGATGCACGATTCGACGACCAAGAGCCACCCAGCAGTACAGGTTCAGCAGGCGCATACGCAGGCACTGCAGAGTTCAAAGCAAGCGGCCGCGGCACAACAGTGGTGGATGAACAATGTTCATAAGGCTGAGATGCAGCGTGCCTTGAAAGCCGATGGGGCAACTCAGCAAGCCTATAACAACATCTCCAGTGAAGAGACGGCAGCCGCCAATCAAGAACAGTCGCAACTGAGAGCCGAGCAACAGAATGCCACCGAGAATCAAGATGCCAAGATGGATGAGCTGAACAGTCCAGCGCTCGACTCGTTGAACTATCCCTATGGCTGGGGTGGCTATCCGGGAACGCACTATCACTACCACTTCTACCCTGGGCAGTAAGACTTGCGGAAATGCCGCCACCAATTCCTGGATGCCAGTTGCTGGTGGCGGCCATGGTCGAGTTCGACAACTGGACGGCCAGGTCGCACTCGACAGGCTAAAGCTATCGGTGGGCATCGGAGGCCCAACCGAGCTTGTCGCCGGTTGCCGCAAGGATGCTGCGACTATCTCGACCTGATCACGGCCAACCAGTCGTGGTCCTTGTTAGGCGGAACGATTTCTATGGCTGCCCCACCCTGGACGCTAGTCTTGGTTTCGGCAATCGGTCCTCCCTCGATTGGGTCGAACCATCCCAGCGTGAATTCCCCCTCGGCGTCCTCGAGATCAAGTTGGCAAGGTTCACCCTGCGGTAGATATACCAAGTAGACTTGGCCCTTGCGGGCAAAGCAGTAGTGCGAGTTGTCGTGGCGCAGGTTACCAACCAATGGATCGGCGCCCGACATCTCGTCGAACGGGATATCGTTCTCGGTGAAGAACTCCTTGGCAACACGGCAGTAGTTCCAAGTCTGATCGCGACTGCGAAAGTCTTCGCACCTCAGGTCGTTTTCCGGCAACTGATAGCCAAAGTAATACTCCACGCCGGCCCCACCCGCCATCAGGTTGCCCCACAGCGTGAACTTGCGGATGTCGTGCATGTCGTAGCCCTGCTGGCCCTCGGTTGCCTGGCCGTCGTTGCCGCGATAGCCAATGTCGACCGGAACCCCCATGCCGGCGGGGTTTTGCTCGTCGTTGGCAACCACCCAAGGATGGCCCGCATCGAGTGAGGCGTCAATCCATTTGGTTGTCAGTCGGTGTACCTGCCGCCAGGAGTTCTGGAGCGACACTCCGGTTAACACTTGGTCGTTGCCAAGCAGGGGTTTGTACACTTTGTCTTGCTGATTGGGATAAGTGTGCAGAACAATTGGGCTGCCATACGGATCGACCGCTCGAATATAGCGGGCCATCGCGATCACTTCCTCGCTACTTTGCGTATTCTCCTCGCCCAAGTTCCAATTGAGGGCGAGCGCGTGACCGAAGCGGGCGATGAGTTCACGGAGGTAAAGCTTTCGTTCGGGCCCTAGTTGTCCCTGGTCCAAGGCGGTGGGGACGTCGGCCGCCGCGTCCTTGGGATGACGGTTGTCGTCGTTTTCTGTCTCCTGCAACTTGAAATGCAAGTGCAGCCCCCGCCGCGTGGCATGATCGAAAACCACGGCCCATTGATCGAGCTTCGAGCAATCGTAATGCAGTTTGGCGTCCCGCTCGACAAACGGCCACACATTGTCGCCATCGCCCCCGGCGTTGTAGGTCAAGAACGAAACGGTGTTGAGGCCTTTGCTCGAAAGATAGTTAATAGCCCCGATCAACCCTCTGCCCTTCTCTGCTTGCCAGGTTGGATCGCCATCGCTCCAGTCGGATACGTGCGGCTGCCAAGTCTTTAGCGGGCAATCGCGACGGTTCGCTACGGTGCCATCGAAATCTTCGTAGGCCAACAGAGTCTCGGGCGCATCAGGCCCCACCTTCAAGAAGTACTCCCCCGAGCCTGCAAACCTGAGGTAGCGTTTACCAACGTATTCCAGCCGCCCCCGTGCGGCCAAGTCGGGAAGCTGGGCAGTGGACGGTTCAATGTGAAAGCTGGCCTTGTACCGCCCAATGACTGCGGACTCGCGTTCCGCAGCCGTGTCGATCGCCGCATGACGACCCTGCCGCATAATCGCCGAGCAGATCCAATGACCCACCTTGTGAGGGGTGAAGTGGGCTCGCCACCTGTCGCCCGCTGTGGCCGACGTCTCACCTGCATTGCCATCGGCCGCGAAATAGCCCGGCACGGTGATGCGATCTCCAGACTCGTGCTGGAAGGTCATCTGAAGATTGTAGTCGGTAAATGGGTTGGGATCTTCGTCCGCCTCATCGGCAAAGGGACCTTCCAACGTACACGTGACGGTCCCCCATTGCTCGAGACAACCAGCAATTTGGATCGGTCGGGTATCCGTCGAAGTTTCCGGAGTCGCACACCACGCCAGAGAGGGGAAGAGAACCGCCAGCCAGACGAAGCCTACACGCACAGTGTCCATGAGCACAGCACTCCACAGCAGGTTGTTGCATGAGAAACTGCACTTATAGGCGGCACACCGCGATATCTCAACCCAGTGAGCCCCAAGTCAGAGATACCCCAAGTCGGTGGGGAGTGCGATAAATTGGCTAGCCTGCCCCCCATCGTGGTTGTTTCTGGAGCTGCTTTATTCGCCGCGGGACAGAGGCAGCACGCGACTACGAGGGCATAGCAACGGAACGAATCGCCCGTACTATCGTCCGCATTGAATGAGAGGCAGCGGCGACCGACGAGCTTACTGCCCGAGACTCGCCAGTCGCCGCTACGATTTGGACCTCAACGCCGAGGTGCGTATCCAACTACCGCGATTCCCAACAGGCCAAGCAGTATCCACGAAGCGGGTTCGGGCACCGCAGCGGCCTGCACTGCGGCCGGCGAACCGTTGCCGAAGTTCTGCTTCCAGGTGGCATAGTCGCCAGCGTCTACCACGCCCGACCCATCGTTGGTGCTACCAGAAGGCAGTACCGAATCGGCGTTCCCCAGGTTGTTGCGCCAGACGGTGTAGTCGGCGAGGTCTACCAATCCGTCGTTGTTGAAGTCGCCAAGCAGACCTGGGAGTGCTTCCGAGCCCAATCCAATCAATACTACATCGTCACCGGTACCTGTACCGGTGATGGAATCGACCACACTATCGGCGGCATTCGCCCAATTAATCAGGCCGGTGTAGCTAATGGTCCAATCGTACCGCGTGTTACCAAACACGGCCGACACCGTGTCGCCCTCTGCATAGTGTGTCGATCCGTCGGCACTGGCAAAGGCATCCGAAATGTCGCCATTGCCATTGATGATGCCGCCGTTGTTGCCGAAACCATAGTCGAAGTTCACGTCAAAGAGCCCTAGGTTCTGCGGAACGCCCAAACCATCAACCGCGGGAGCCTCGTCCAACACCAGGTCGAGTCGCGACGACAGCGTAGCTCCGGTCGAGCTTTCCAGACCGTTGTTGATGGTCAGGTTGCGGGCGACCTGCATCGGACGGGTCCCACCATTGTCGAAATGAAACTCGACAATCGCCACACCACGATCGATGCCGTTGGGATCTTCGCCTTCGGTAAAGACTCCGTCCGCGCTGCCACGGTACGAGATCATATTGAAATCCCACGTCAGCACGTGACCGCCCGAATCAGGATTGCGAAGGATAAACTTGTTGATCCCCGATGGGCCGCTATCTCGGCCATGTGCCAAGCGAATGCCATTGCCACCGTCGAGTGAGATCTCCATGGTACCGCCCTGGTAGTCGTAGACGCCGTTGCCCCAGCCAGAGTCCTCCGAGTTACCAATATCCATCGTGGAAAGCGGCATCATCAGAGCACCGCCGGTCTGCACGACGCGACCTTCGTTCTGAGCTTCAGCGGTACTTCCCGAGCGGCCAATGATGGTGGTGCTGTCGATCCACAACTCGCCACTCTTGATGGTCATCAAGTTATGATTGGTCGTATTGCGCGAGATGTAGAGGCGATAGATACTCTCTGGTCCGTACTCCATGTTGTACGTGGAGCCGGCATACGCCGAGCCGGTTGGGTAGTTTAAGTTGGCGGCCGCCGCGAAGAACGGGTCGCTATCCGGGTCGAACACGACGCCCTCACCGGTGGTGTCCCAGTCGCCCGTGCCAATGTTGATCTGAGCATCAGTTCTCACCACCGCCGCTTCATTGTCCTGCCCGGGAGGCAGGCAGGGGCAGGGCTCCGGCGACTCTTGGCCCCAGTTGCTGGGGTCGAACCACCAGTTACTCATTCCACCGCCGTCCCAGCCATTTGCCGACCAAGCCAAGGGGGAAGCAGCAACCGCAACGACTGCGGTCACTATGCCCAACGCGCCGCGATAAACGTTTCTGTGCAAAGAAGCCATCTCGAGTATCCTCCTAGACATTGATGTAGGTAGTGCAAGAAGTAGAGTTCAGTGATGAGAATCGAGACTGGAGACCCGGCAACAAAAGTCGCGAACCGATTGAATCGAAACGGATGAGTGCGCGCACTTTCTTGAAATCGGCCGATACGTAACCACCAGCGGTCTCGCAACAACGGGGTGCTACGCGAAGGACGCCTATGTCGAGCCACGGAAGGCAAAGGAAACGAAAAGAATAGTGATAAGTACAAACAAGCTAACGGCTGCCCATCGGCAACAGTTAGTTTTAATCGGGAAAACTTACCGAGGATCGAGTTTGAGGTCTAAGTTCTTGTCCTCCCCAGCGTCTAGTTGAAAGGATAGGCCCGATGTCGTCGGGGTGTTGTATTTAGCGGCAATGGTGGGCGGTGCGGCGTGATCCCAGTCCCCTTCGTCCTCGACCACAGAGACTTGATACTCGCCAGCAGGAATCTGTGCGCTACTCTCGCTGGTCATCAGCTCGAACTGCCCCTGGTCGTCGGTAACGGCGCTAGCCCAGCTACCGGTTTCGCTCTCGCGTGCCGTGACCCGGGCGTTGACGACAGGTGCCCCATCCGTGCGCGTGATCTGACCTTCCACGCTCCCCGTCGAACCATCGCCGCATCCAGGAATGGCTACGCCGAGAACAACAACCGTCAAGTAGAACCGCCAGTTATTCACGTTATATCGCAGTGGGCAATGGGTGCAGAGTTGGAGTCGGACTCAGAACAGGGTGGATCCGGCAATCGCGGAGTAGCCATCAGGTACACTAGGGATGCAGGCTTTCGGCCACACCATCGATGTCATAAATCTCGCCACCAGCACGTGACGCCATGCGATCCATGACGGCCAAATCGGTGCCGGTGGGAATAGACTGAACGCTGGCGTCGCACATCAAGAAATTGGCAATCCCGGGGTGCGCACCCCCAAAGCCACTATCGCCGCCTTCGTCTTCCGACTCAGTGCAACGCTGACAGAAGGGACGGGTTTCGCCGATCGGGAACCCGGGCAGATGGTCGCCATTGAAGGCGTGGCCCGACTCACCCAACTTGCGACTGACTTCACCCCCCAACAGGGTCTGGCTGGTTCCGTCAGTAATGCTTCGAAACGACGTAATGCCGTTAAAGGACTTCAGTTTGCGTCGATCACTATCGAAATATTCCACCTTGCTGCGATTGGCCTGCGGCATGGCTCCATTTACGGCACTGCCCAGGCAGCCGTCGTAGGTGCCGTTGGTGATCGTAACGATATTTCCATTGCAATCTCGTCCCTGCTGTGGATAGGTAGAACCGGAAACTGCACGGTAGTCGGAAATAGCACCTGCCCAACCGTTACTCCTGCCACCAAACTCGTCGTCTCGCCGGGGATGACTGTGCACGCTGTCCGGCATCTTCAGCACAATGTGGCTGTTGACACCCGTAGCAGAACCATCGTGCGACATCGATGGACAGTAGTAGTGAGCCACTTCGATGGTTCGCGTCTGCAGGCTTTGATCGTAGAAGCATCCCAGCTCGTTCTTCCACAGGTCCTTCACCTGTTGCTGCTCCGCGTAGTCGAGCACCAGCATCAACCAGGTGGGTTGGTGGTCGTCGACGCGCATTGGGGGCAGATGCTTTCGCGTGTCGTGGTAGCCGTGCGTTGACAGCCCAAGCTGCTTGAGATGATTGATGCACTGGGTGCGCCGGGCGGCTTCGCGTGCAGCCTGCACCGCGGGTAGTAGCAGGGCCACGAGAATGCCGATGATGGCGATCACGACCAGCAACTCTACTAAGGTGAAACCCGGCTTTCTCGGCCAAGAGCAACCACGTAAGGAAGCCCGTCTAGCGACTGAAATTCGGTAACTGTCCATAGAAACGTTCAGTTGTAGAGTAGAGATGAGTTTGCACTCCACGTTCTCTTGCGCAACGTAGACGGAGCGAGAAAATGCAAATCGAAGGAATAGGTAATACACAAGCGATTGGCGACAACGCTAAAGGTAAACGCCTAGCTATTAGGAAAAGCGATCCGCCGTCCTCGTCGCCAACAGGTCGGCCAATTGACTCTCGTTCTTCTGTAATCGTAGGAACGCGATGCGGCTTTCGCTAGCCACAGGTCTTGCAAAACATCTGCCGTTTGTCGCATGCAATCGCGCTGCACATGGAACGCCTTGGCCCGCTCCAGATGCAGGTGCGAAGATGAATGAAGCCCGCATGGCAGCCTCAACGGTGCTTCCCCCTTGGCGACTCTGCGCAATCGGGCACCGCAATTGCAACCATTGTTAGTTGAAGGAATGCTAACAGCCGCCTATCGTGGATAGTGACGTTGCGCGGGATTTGGCATCTTCGGCGGACTTCTGCTACGTCGTGTTTCGCGCACCCTTTTCTACCGAGGGCCCTATTCGGCTCTTAAGTCAGACACCTTGTCCGAACAGCTTGGGAGAATCTAATGAGACGAACTTCTTGGGCGATTGCTGCATGTATGAGCCTCGCCAGCATCACTCTCCTTCAACCCTGCTTCGCCGCATCCATCGGCGTGACTCACGACACCTGGGTACGTGAAGACAACGCGGATAGTAACCGCAATGGCAACTCCGAAATGAACGCCCGTACCGATCTGGACGGTGACGACAACGATGTCATTCTCCTTCGGTTTCCCACCACCGCGCTTCCCTCGGGCGTAAGCGGTGTTTCGCTGAATCTCTTCTGGCAGCGGGACGATTCCAGTTCCAGCAACTCACTGTCACTGTACGGCCTCAACGAATCGGATGCCGATGAAACTTCGTGGGATGAGACAACCGTCACTTACAACAACGCGCCCGGCTTACTGCCCGACGGAGTGGATCCCACGACCGAGTTGGCCAACAGCAATTCCTTTGACGACATACGGGACCTCGACGTCGCCAATTTAACGCTGCTGGTAGCCGACCAGCCCTACGGACCGCAAGTAACCAACGAGCAATATTCGTTCTCCGGAACCGCCCTGGATGACTTCCTGAATGCCGACACCAACGGCCAGGTCACCTTCTTGATTCTGCGCGGAAACGAAAGCACCAGCGGCAATCAAGCCCGATTCTGGGCCAAGGAGGCGGGTCCCGGTGCCACGCTGAGCTACGTCCCCGAGCCCAGCACCATGGCGCTTATGGGGCTGATGTCACTGGCGGTCGGCATGATCGCGCGGCGACGTTGATGCCGCCGGAGTTCAACACCGACGACTTGATTTCTACGCGGCGTCCCGGTACCGGGACGCCGCTTTCTTCATTTCCGAATGAGCGGACCATGGCGGCAATGAGAACTCGATGGATGGGATGCCTGACAATGGGACTCGCGCTTTGCGCAGGCCCGTCGCTCGGCGCTCTTCCTGCCTTTCCCGGAGCGGTTGGTCAAGCCGCAAGCACGACAGGCGGCCGTGGAGGTGATGTCTACCATGTAACGACTCTGCAGGACTACAATTCCGACGCGGATGAGCAGAAACTTCCAGGCAGTCTGCGACACGCGATCCGTTCCGCGGAAGGTCCTCGCACCGTCGTGTTCGACGTGAGTGGTCCCATCGAGCTTAAGTGTCCGCTAGAGATTCTGAAGAGTAATCTGACCATCGCAGGCCAATCGTCTCCTGGCGGTATAACCTTGTGGGGTTACCCGCTGGAAATCAGCAAGTGCTCGGATGTCGTGGTGCGTCACTTGCGCATTCGGCTGGGTGACTTTAACGCTGAACACGACGCGGATGGACATCGGGGCGGCTTTGTAGGAGGCAACAACGACCTGAAGGCGAGCACCGCCAACGCCGTGTCGATCCACGGCGGTGCCGAGCGGGTACTGCTCGATCACTTGTCCGTCTGCTGGGGTATGGACGAAACTCTGTCGGTCACCAAGTGCCGCGACGTAACCGTCCAACATTGCTTGATCGCCGAAAGCCTGCGACGATCGTTCCACGCCAAAGGTTCCCACGGCTATGGCTCGCTCGTGCGAGGCGAGTTAACACCGGCCGATCAAGCGGCCGGTGTGGGGGGCTTCACCTTTTACCAGAACATGTGGGCCCATCACGACGCACGCAATCCTTCGATTGCAGGACAGCAACGCCTCGACCCGAGCCAACAAGAGGCCGATCGCCGACGCGCGGACGTGAATGTGGTGAATTGCCTGGTTTACGACTGGGGTAGCCAAGCCACGCATCGAAGCAACTATGGAGAGGTACGAATCAACCTGCTGGCGAACTACTACGCCAACGGCCCGGCGAAGGACGCCAAGTACTTCTTCCGCGGCACTCCCACCGCCCGCACCTTCCTGCGGCACTCGGGCAACGTTCACGACCGCTCCGTGGACGGGGTCTGCAACGGAGAATTAATCGACACCACGAGGGACATCGCTGCCGGCTTTCGTGATATGCGAGACGACGACGAAATCGTTCTGGCCGATCCTCCATTTCCATTCCTTGGCAACCTGGAAGGCCACGTGCAATCGGCACGCGAGGCGGTAGAGAGCATTCAGCACGGTGTGGGCTCCTCGCTATGGCGTGATGCGGTCGATACGCGAGTGATCGATTCGTTCGCGACCGGCACAGGTGGCCTCATCGATTCACAAGAGCAGCTGCGGCACGGCGGACAACTGCCAGGCATCGACGACCTGAAAGTTGAAGAGCGTCCTGCGGACTTCGATGTCGACCGCGACGGCATGGCCGACGCGTTCGAACGGCAGCATGGTCTGTCGCCAGACGACGCGGGTGATGCAAATGCTCTGGGACTTTCGAACGCGGGCTACACGAACCTGGAAGTCTACCTCAACAGCCTCGTGGAAAACGCGAGCGGCACGCCATCGCCGCCTGGTGGCAATTCCGACAACGCTCGTCGCAGCGGCACGTCGCTTCGGCAACCTACTCGATAGAGATACTTCAATGAAGAGTCGCGGGCAAGTTCTTGCATCCCTGGTCATCGGCCTCCTCTGTTGGCCGCTTCAAGCCCCGTCGGCAGAGTACTACATCGCACCGGGAGGGTCGGACGCCAACGGCGGATCGATCGACAGTCCGTGGGGAACGTTCAACCACGCCATCGATCAGATCGGCGCAGGGGACACACTACTGGTTCGCGGCGGCACTTACGACCTGTCGTCCCGAATTCGCATCCAGAAAGGCGGCGTCTCTCGAAATCCCATTAACATGTGGGCCTACCCGGGCGAAACTCCCATTCTCGACTTCGACTCCAACCCCTCGACATCCGACCGGGGGATCCAGCTCGAGCGAGATTGGTGGAACATTCGCGGCCTAACCATCCAAAACGCTCCCGACAATGGCGTGTGGGTCTCCGGCTCCAACAATACGTTCGAGCAACTGGTGCTCCGCTGGAACGGCGACTCAGGGCTTCAGCTTTCTGGCGACAGTTCGCGTCAGCCGTCAAACAACCTGATTCTCAACACCGATTCGTACGAGAACTACGACCCGCAGAATCACGGTGAAAATGCCGATGGGTTTGCCGCGAAGTTTCGTGACCTGGGTCCCGGCAATGTGTTCAGCGGCAACCGCGCCTGGGGCAACTCGGACGATGGTTGGGATTTCTGGGCTGCAGCCAACGGAGTGGTCGTCGAAAATAGTTGGGCCTTCGACAACGGGTTCAACATCTGGAACGACTCGAACTTCGCCGGCGATGGCAATGGCATCAAGCTGGGACAGGACAGCGGGCGGCACGAACTCTCCAACATGCTGGTGTGGGGAAATGCTTCCAACGGTGTCGACGTGAATGGCAATGCCACGCCGAATTCATCCATCAGCCCACCACACGTCGACCATGGCGTCGCCGTTTACAACGTCACATCGTACGACAATGGCAATCGCAACTTTCGCTTCGACGAAGACTATCCCCATGTGCTTCGCAATAACATAAGTTTCACTGGGAGCAACACGATCTATGGCCCGGCGGACGACCAATTCAACACCTGGAACGGCCTTCCGGTACGGTCCGCCGATTTTCTCTCACTCGACGATAGCGCTGCCCGTGGTCCCCGGCTTCCCGATGGCAGCCTGCCTGTCATCGACTTTCTGCGACTCGCTCCCAATAGCAGTCTGATCGATGCGGGAACTGACGTTGGCTTGCCGTTCTACGGGTCGGCGCCCGACCTGGGGGCATTTGAAACTCAACCGCAAGTATTGGCCGGCGACTTCAATGGCGATGGATTCACAGATCTGGCCGACTATACGCTATGGCGAAACAATCTTGGCTCGGCCGACGACGCGATAATTAACTATGCAGGCGACGATACCGTCGGTGTTGGCCTAGGTGACTATCAGGTTTGGCGGGCGAGTTATGGCTCCATGGCGGCCGCGAGCCATACCACTACCGTGCCAGAGCCCAGCGCCATTGCTTGTTGCGTTCTGCTGGCTATACCAGCAGTCAAGCTCCGCTTCCGCATTCGCTGGGTATTTGCGGCGGCAACGCTGCTCAGTTGTGCGATCGGCATCCGGACCAATGCCCAAGCACCGGTGTTCTCCGGCGCCGAGGGCTATGGAGGCACTTTCTCCGGTTCGGCACCTGCGGCAGGCTGGTTTTCTGATGCCACGGTCTACCATGTGACCAACCTGAACGACTCAGGCCCCGGCTCATTCCGCGACGCCTTCGACGAAAACAGCGCCAACAAAGTGGTGGTCTTCGACGTCGCAGGCACGATTCAGCTAACTAGCGGCAAACTCGACATCAAGAATCTCGCCAACTACTACATCGCCGGCCAGACGGCCCCAGGACCGGTGACGGTGTACGGCAACCTGACGCAACTCACGCATAGCAGCGGCAAAGAGAATCGCAACGTGGTAATGCGATACTTGAGCTTTCGCAAAGGCGATGGCGACGGTAGCGATGCGGTGACATTTGCCGGGAGCGGCCTGGGGACCAATTTGATCTTGGACCACGTATCGGCTTCGTGGGCCGAAGACGAGATCCTGTCGGTTGCCAACAACAACACCAACGTGACCGTCCAGTACTCGATGATCCACGATGCCCTGGTCAACAACCACGCGTATGGCTCGCTGATCAGGCCGCGCATCGACTCGCAGGTCACATTTCACCACAATCTCTATGCCAATAACGCCAGCCGGCAGGCCCGCTTTGGAACTTACAACGGCGAAACACTCACGGCCGACTTTCGCAACAACGTGGTATACAACTTTCGCGATCGAGCCAGCTACACCGGCGGGAGTAGCGAATCGGAGCAAGAGCATACCGACGTCAACTACGTTGGCAACTACATCATTGCCGGCCCCGGCACCGAAGGCACTCCCACCATCGCCTACAGTGTCGACAAGAATGTCGATACGCGAGTGTACCAGTCGGGCAACTTCATCGACCCCGACGAGGCGCCCGGCGGTGCGGCTGCCGACGGGGTGTTAGACGGCAACGATACCGGGTGGGACATGTTCCGCGTGAACAATCAGACCGATCAAACGCTGACGAAGATGGCCGCGCCGTTCGCCACGCCAGCAGTCACGACTCAGTCGGCCACGGATGCCTATCACCAGGTGGTCGACTACGTTGGCAACTGGTGGTGGAAGCGCGACGCGATCGATTCGCGAGTCATCAGCAACGTGGAAAACTTCACCGGCGTGCCTATCGGAGCTGCTGCCCCAATCTCCAGCGAGCTGAACGGTCTGTTGGCAGCCCCACAACAGACGCACCCGGCGGGCTACGATGCCGATGGAGATGGCATGGAGGACACCTGGGAGTCGATGCATGGTGGCGATCTGACCTGGAACGACGACTTTGACAACGATGGCTACATCAATCTCATCGAGTTCATCAACGAAAAGGGGCAGTTTCCTGCTCCAGCACCTATCGTATTCGAAGGCGCAACCAGCAATCGCTACGCGGCCATCACGAACTGGCGCACCGACGACGGAAGCACCACTATCGGAACTCACTGGCAGCCGGCCCGCTTCGACGATGCCGTGATTCACTCCGGCACCGTGGTCGTCGATGCGGTGGGCCAACATGCGGGACGGCTATGGATTGCCCCCGAATCAGCTGACAACGCCACGCTGCAAGTGGCGTCCGGATGGCTAAACGTCGAAGACCGTGTGGAAGTCGGCTCCCACAACTCGACCGGCACCCTCATTGTAGACTCCGGTGCAGCATTGATCGCCCCACAAGTGTACGTCGGCCCCATGGGCACCCTGACTGGCGCCGGCCAGGTGATCGGTGAAATCGTGAACGAAGGCACCGTTTCGCCAGGCGCTTCGCCAGGGACATGGACGATCGATGGCGACTTCACGCAAACCACCACTGGACTGCTGCATCTGGAACTGGCCAGCGACTCGGAGTTCGATCGGCTCGAAGTACTCGGCAACCTCACATTGGAAGGGACGCTCGAGGTTAGCCTATTGGAAGGCTACCGCCCCAAGGCCGGCGATACGTTTGAATTGCTCGCTTGGTCGGGCGGATCCGATATCGCCTTCGAATCCGCCCTCTTTCCCGAACTCGATAGCGGGGTCGCGTGGGACCAATCGCAACTGGCCACCTCCGGCACATTGAGCGTCGTGGCCGTGCAACCTGAACTGCCTGGCGACTACAACGACGATGGGTTTGTGGATCTGGCCGACTACACTATGTGGCGCAACCATCTGGGCTCGCCAGAAGGCACACTGCCAAACGACAGCGATGGCGGTACGATTGGATCCGCTCAGTACCAGACTTGGAAGAACAATTTCGGCAACAGTACCGAGCAGTCCGCTTCTAGGGGCAACGCCAGTGTCCCGGAACCCTCCGCGGTCCTGCTGTTCGCACTGGGACTCACTGTGCTGCTCACGATGAATGGACGATGCTAGCCGCATCGTCCATTTCGCCAACCAGTCGTTGGGGGTTCAAACGAAGCTTGCGTCTCAATCGCTCAAGTTACCCACTGGGTTCTCCAGGACTTGATCGATTGGCTCCTGCGGAATGGCCGGCGGAACATCAATCTCTTCGGCATCCGCCGCGTCTTCTGACTGCTGAACCACAGGGGCCGGTTGCCTCAAGTACGGAGAAGGCCAGCCACCTCCCAGCGAGCGATAGATCGACACAACACCTTGGGCCACTTCCCCCTTCGCCACCGCGGCGGACAGTTCCTGTTGCGTCTTAAAGTTCTGCACGTTGAACACGCGGTTGAAGTCGATGTCGGGTTCACCTTCCCTAAACTTCATGATGATGAGTTCATTGGTTCTGTCGGCAGCTTCGGCAGCCTCCAGCTGCAAATCGAATTGCTCCTGCGACTTCAAGAACTGTATGATCGCATTTTCCGCCTCCAGGTTGGCCAGCAACACGGTTTGACGATAGGCGGCCAGCAGTTCTTGGAACCTGGCATCCTCAAAGCGGATGTTGTTCAACAGTCGACCGTAGTTCAGAATATTCCAATCGAGTGACGGTCCTACCGAACCAAAGCCCGATCCACCGCGAAACAGATCTTTAAACTGGTTGGCACTACGTCCGACAGTTCCCGTTAGCGTAATATGAGGATAAAGCTCCGATTCGGCGACACCGATCAGAGCACTCTGTGCCGCGAGTTCTCGCTCGGAGCGACGGACGTCCGGCCGTTGCAGCAGAGTGGCTGCAGGAATGCCAAGAGCGATCTCCGGCTCGACACTCGGTATCTCACCTTCTCCGAGTATTTCCTCCAGGTCCTCGGGTGGAATACCCAGTAGGATGCAGAGCTGGTTTTCTGCTTGCCGGAGGAAGATCTCCAACTGAGGAACTAACGACTCGGTTTGTACGAGGCTCGACTTCGCCTGCTGGACGTCAATATCACTATACTCACCATTGCGCAGACCGATCTCCGTAATGTTGTAGGTCTCGCGTTGATTCTCGACGTTCTCTTTTACTAGCTCCAGTCGCGTCTGGACGGTGCGAATGTCGATATACGTTGCCGCAACGTCGGCAATCAGCGTGACCACCACATCGCCAAAGTCGTAGATCGAGGCATCCAGATCCGCGTCGGCCGCCTCGACAGCACGACGGTACCGGCCCCAGAAGTCGAGTTCCCAGGAGAGCCCAAACGACCCCTGCCAGTTACTGAAGTGGCGGTCGCCAACGCCGGTGGTCAGGTTGTGCGAGTACTGCGCCGAGAAATCTTGTTGCTGGGGAAACAGTTCCCCCACCGTGATCGCGCGGAGTGCGCGGGCCTGCATGATTCGGGCACCCGCTTGCCGCACCGTGAGGTTTTGAGCGTACGCCTCAGAAATCAACTGGTTCAGGACCGGATCGTTGAAGGTGGTCCACCAGGCGGCTGCTTCGACCGGATCGTTGATCACACGTTTGTCGTCGGCGTCGATCCAGTCCTGGGCAACGGGGGCGGCCGGCGTACAGTAGTTGGGGCCGACCTTGCACCCATTGGCAAAATAATCCCGCGGGCTCGTGCAACCGTGCAGGAATACCACGGAAAACGCCATTACGACCACTTTTATGGGCCATAAAACAGCGTGCAAGCGGTTCATAGGTGGGTCTGACTTCCTGCTCATCGAATATCCGTTACTAGCGGCACTGCCGATATACCCCATTTTTTCCATGTCATCGTTGATTCTGCTTCCAGTCCTATAATCTGTTTTGGTAGACTAGAAAGGCTTAACACCCAGAGCCCACCAAGCAGATCCAAGGCTTTCCTCACCGGAAAAAGCGGCAAAGTCTTCCATCCTGCATGCAATCGAATCGGTCCCCACCCGGCTCGATGGGGTTAAGATGTACAAGTCGCATCCCGGCTGCGACTTGGAACATGGCTTGTGCCCTCCTTCCGACTTCGCGGGAACCTGCAACTTTTCCGCAATGGGACAAGCTCCCGCCCCACCTCCGAGATTCCCACCTTTAGCTTGTTGATGCGATCCAGACGCATGGCGACGCCTCCCCGAAACTCAACGCACGTGCTCGGCCTGATAGTCAGGCTCGTGCTGCCGTGCGCCATTCTTGCCGGCGGTTGGTTCGGTTTTACGTATCTCTCCTCGGGCGTGGAAAAGGCGCCCACCCCCGAGAAGGAGCGACAAACGCTTCGCACCAAGGTGCAGAAACTGGAAGTTGCCGACTATCCGGTCATCGTCAAGACTCACGCGGTGGTGCAGGCACACAACGATGTCACGCTCGCGTCACAGGTGGCCGGCCGGGTGGTGCGGGTTAGCCCCTCCTTCGAGGTCGGGGCGTACTTCACCGAGGGCGAAGTACTGGTTGAAATCGACCCACGCGATTTCGAGAATCAACTGGCCATCGCCAAGTCGGAACTGGCCGTTGCCGAATCAACCCTCACCCTCGCAAAGCTGGTAGAAGATCGCAAACTGAGGCTCGTTAAGTCGAAGGCCGTCTCTCAGGGTGAGGTCGACTCGGCCACTGCCAGCCGCGAACAGGCCGAAGCCAACGTCAACCTCGCCGAAAGCCGGGTAGAACAAGCCAAGCTCGACTTGCAGCGTACGAAGGTGCTGGCTCCCTTCGACGGTCGGGTGAAATCAAAGCTCATTGGTATCGGCCAGATGGCTGGAACCAACAACCCGTTGGGCGAAGTGTTTGCCATCGACTATGTGGAAGTGCGATTGCCAATCGCTGGTGATCAGAGGCAGTTTTTGAACTTGCCCGAGTTCTCCGAGGACGCCTCACTGGAAGTGACACTGCAAGACGCCATACGCGACGCCAACGACACGGTGTGGCGAGGCAAGATTGTCCGTACCGAAGGTGTGCTGGATGCCGACTCTCGCGATTTGTTTGCTATCGCCCGCATCGATGACCCCTTCGGACGCAAGACCAACAAGCCGCCGCTGCGCGTCGGGCAACCCGTCATTGCCTCGATCGAGGGGACTACGCTCAAAAACGTCGTTGCGCTACCTCGGGCCGCGGTGCGTCAAATGGACCGTGTCGTGTTGGTCGACCCCACCGATCAAACGCTTCGGCCGATGACAGTGGAAGCACTCTGGTCGGACGCGGAGAACGTGGTGGTGCCTGCTTCGGCCATCCCCTCCAATATGTGGCTGGCGACCACCACCTTGGCCTACTATCCGGAAGGTGCCAAAGTGGAGATCATTCCTGAACCTGGTGCCGGCGAATCGATTGCCGAATCGACCTCAGCAGACGCTCCCACCAAGGCCACGAACTAACCCGCTCCATGATTCGCTGGTTTGCCACAAACGGAATCGCCGCCAATTTCTTGATGCTCGCCATCTTGATTGCAGGCGTCTACACGGCCTTGTTCCGCTTGCCGCTGGAGGTCTCCCCCGAGCGGAGTTTCGAGACGGTTGTCGTCGAGATGAACTACCGCGGTGGTACGGCAAAGGACATTGAGCAGGCCATCCTGATCCCGATCGAGGAAGCCCTCGAAGGGGTCGAGGGAATCGAGGACATCAACGCCTACGGCCATCAGGGCGAGGCAAGGATGTTCATCGATGCCGCGCCGGGCACCAATTTACGAGCGCTAATGGACGACATTTCAGCGCGAATCGACACGATCACCACCTTTCCCGATGAAACGGAGCGCCCGCAGATTTCCATTCCCGACTCGTCCAACTGGTGGGAAGTGCTCAGCATCGCGGTGACCGGCGACCTTAACTCTCGCGAACTGCGCGAGGTCGCCCGAAGGGTGCAGGAAGATGTGCTTTCGCTGCCTGGCATCAGCCGGGCGAAAGTACAGGGCGATCGGCGATACGAGATTAGCGTGGAAGTCGATACCACGAAATTGCTCTCCTACGGTCTGAGCTTCCAGGACATTTCCGACGCCATCCGCCAATTCTCCATCGACCTTCCCGCCGGGTCCATCGACAGTCCCAGCGGCACGTTCATCGTCCGCACCCGGGGCCAGGCTTACAACGAGCGAGAGTTCAACAAGGTTCCCATTCGCGCTACCAATGGCTCCGATGTGCTGCTTGGCGAAGTAGCCACGATCAACGATGGATTTGAAGAAGGAGAGAAGTCCGTCGAGTTCAACGGCAAACCGGCATTGTTTGTCGAGGTGATGAGAACCGGCAACGAGAACGCTATCGACATCTCGGATAGGGTGCACGAGTACGTCCGCGAAGCGCGCGGTCGATTCCCTGAAGGTATCGAGTTGTTTATCTGGGACGACGAGTCGGTAGAGATTCGGGGGCGCCTATCAACACTTATCTGGTCGTTGCTGCAGGGTAGCATTCTGGTGATGTTGCTTTTGGGCTTGTTCCTCCGCCCTGCCCTGGCGTTCTGGATCGTGGCCGGAATTCCCGTTGGCTTTGCCGGCGGGGTGATGCTAATGCCATGGTTTGGCGTGACCGCCAACCTGATGAGTCTTTTTGGATTTATTATTGTGGTCGGTATTGTCGTCGACGATGCGATCGTCACCGGCGAGAACGTTTATTTGAAGCTGAAGTCGGGCATGCCCCCACTCGAAGCGGCCGTGGTCGGCACGCACGAAGTGACAACTCCAGTCACCTTTGGCGCCATCACCACCATGGTGGCATTCATACCACTGCTGTTCTTCGATGGCAGTTGGGGCGATTTTGCGTCGCAGGTGCCCCCCGTCGTGGCGCCGGTGATACTCTTTTCCTTGGTCGAGTCCAAATTGATCCTGCCGGCTCACCTCAAGCACTTGCGAGCGGTGCCTCGCGATAATTTCTTCACGCGGTTCCAGACCGGGGTGGCGCAAAGCTTGGAGTACTTCATCGAGCGAGTGTACCAGCCCTGCCTCGAGGTCGCTGTGAAACATCGCGTGTCGGTCATGGCCGGCTTTGTTGCCATCGTGATGTTGATGGCCGGCTACTGCCTGAGCGGTCGCATGGAGTTTATCGCCTATCCCTCCGTCGACCAGCGGCGAATTTCAGCCGAACTAGACATGCCCGACGACACGCCTCTGGATGTGACGGCGCGGTACATGGACCGCATCGAAGCGGCATTGCTGCAACTTCAGCAAGAGTCCATCGACCCGGGTACAGGTGAGTCGATGGTTCAGGACATTTCCAAACTGGTGGGGGCCGCGAGAATTCACCGAGACTTCGACAAGTCGCGGGGCGCCATTTCCTTCGAAGTCTTGTCACCGACGCACCGGACCGTAGCAGGGCCACGCAATAGCGAGTTGGCAGCGCGTTGGACCGAGTTGGTTGGTCCCATTCCCGAAGCCACGGAGTTTCAGATTCGTGCCGATTCGAGCATCAATCGAGACCGAAACGTCGACAACGAGAATCTCAACATCGAGTTACGTGGTCCGATGTCGCCAGAGAAGGCCGAGGTGGCGCGAGAAATCCGCGAACTGCTCCGTACCTACGACGGCTTTAGCTCCACCTGGGCAAACATCAATTACGGACAGGATGAGCTGGAACTACGGCTCAAACCGCTGGCTGCCGAACTGGGGCTCACGCAACAGCTTCTCGCCCAACAGGTGCGACAAGCATTCTTCGGCGAAGAGGCACAACGGGTGCAACGTGGCATCGACGACATTCGCGTGATGGTCCGACTCCCCCGTCAGCAACGAGAATCACTGCACACCCTGGATAAGTTGCGAGTCCGCACCCCGCGAGGAGCGGATGTGCCGTTGTCGGCCGTGGCTGAACTCGCCTTCACGAAAGCCCCATCGTCGGTCGATCGCAAGAATGGCGCCGAAGTGCTGCGAATCGGTGCACGCCCAGCCGACGAAACAGTCGACGTCCTCGGCATCGCCAAGGAACTAAATCCCAAGCTCGAAGAGCTGTGCCGTGAAAACGGCCTGACCTACGAGTACGTTGGTTACGTTGCCGAAGCGGAAGACACGCGGCAAAAGACTATTCTCGGCTCGTGCCTCCTGGCATTCACGCTGTACGGACTGCTGGCCATTGCCTTGAAGTCGCTAACCCAGCCCTTCCTGGTACTGCTCGCGGTGCCGTTTGCCACCGTGGGGGCGCTATTGGGACACATCATCCTGGATATCACCCCTTCCTATCTATCAGTGTTTGGCATGCTCGCGTTGGCGGGCGTGGCAGTGAACGATACGCTGGTAATGGTGGACTATGTCAATCATCGTCGGTCCGAAGGAGCAACCTTGCGCGAGGCTGCTCTGCAGGCTGGCGCCCGTCGCTTCCGCCCCATCATGCTTACTTCTGTTACGACGTTTGTCGGCCTGGTACCGCTGCTGATGGACAACTCGCTGCAGGCTCAATTCCTCATTCCCATGGCCGCTTCGCTGGCCTACGGTGTGATGTTCGCCACGCTCGTTTCGCTATTCCTCATCCCCTGTGCGATCCTGGGCGCCCAAGACGTTCGCCGGGCGATGGCTGCCGCGAAGAACTGGTATTTGCGACCGTTTGCGTCGCCCTCGTCCGCCAGCGGAAGTTATTCGGCAGAAAATTGAAGCCTTTGTCCGATCCGCAGCTGAGGCGGGACTCGTTTTGAGGTTTCCGCGCGCATGCAATCGCCTGCAACGGCGGTCGATACGGCCGTAACCGGGCGCCAGACTGGCTTCCCCGTGCATCGCAGTGGTAACTAGTGCCCTTCTTCCGCCAACCTCTTCAGCGTAGTTCGATCGATCTTCCCCGTCGCGTTGAGTGGCATTTCTTCGAGGACCACAATCTCCTCTGGGGACTTATAGCCAATTCGCTCCCTGGAGAAATGGATCAACTCGGTCACCGTCGGTTTGGCAACGCTCGAGTCGAGTGTGATGTACGCGCGAACGTTCTCGCCGTGCACGATGTCGTGTACGCCGACCGCCCCCGCAGCGACAACCGCTGGGTGCTCCTCGAGCGACGCCTCGACTTCCTGGGGGCAGATGTTCGAGCCATCGTGGACGATAATCTGCTTTTTTCGTCCTTCAAACCACAGGTATCCATCTTCATCCACGTGAGCGACGTCGCCTGTATCGAGCCAGCCGTCGACGATAGTCTCGGCCGTGGCGTCCGGGCGATTCCAGTAGCCAATGGTGTTCGCGGCCGACTTGATCCACAGTCTACCCGGTGTGCCGACCGGCAACTCCTCGCCTTGTTCGTCGCGCACCGCCGCTTGGTAACCTGGCGCGAGTCGTCCCATCGAGCCGACCTTATTCAGTCCGGTTCGTGGATTTGTAGTGGCGAGCCCAATCTCCGACATGCCGTAGATCTCATCAATCTCGATTCCCGCCATCTCGACGAACTCACGCTCGAGTTCTGCCGAAACCTTGTCGCCGCCGGCGAAGCACACCCTGAGAGATTGGAAATGTTCGTGGCTCGCATCGTGATCTCGAACCAACGTGAACAATGCAGCCGGTAACATGCAAAGAATGGTAGGTTTGGCAGACTGCAGGATGGGTAGGATCTCGTGGCCGTCAAACGTCCGCGCCAGGTCTACCCGCACGCCGGCCGCCAAACCGCAAAGCGACATGAGCGACGCCCCAATATGCGACAGGGAGGAGCCTGGCAGAAACACATCGTCCCCTTGGATTTCAAGGCTCTCGATGGCACTGGCGAGCATCCAGCCAAAGGTCTGGTGGGTGTGAGTTACTCCCTTGGGTTTGCCTGTGCTGCCCGAAGTAAAGTAGATGAACGCGGGAGCGTCGGCAGCCACTTCGGGCAGGCTTGGCGACTCTGGTATCTTGGCGAGCAGTTGCTCGTAGCTGGGGCCTCGGCCAGATTCCGCATCGTAGGCAATGGTGCCCAACGGAAGTTGTGGTACCAACATGCTCTTCGCCAGGTCGGCATCGCGTTCGACATGCGCAAGCAGTACCGACGCTTCGCTCACGCTCAGCGCGTGATCGATCTCCGGTGCCTGGTATCGGTAGTTCAGCGGCGTCGCCACCAATCCGGCCTTGAGACAGGCCAAATAGAACACCACCAGGGCCGCCCGGTTGGGCATCAGACTGGCGACCCGGTCGCCCGGCGTCAGGCCCATCTCCAGCAGGTTCGCCGCCAAGCGAGTGCTCGACTCGTCGAGTTCTCGCCAGGTGAGGACCTCGCTGGACGATACCAATGCGGGGGCATCGGGGCTCGCACTTAAACCGCGTTTCAGAATCTCTGCCACGCATACGGGCTGATTCAGTGGTGGTCCCACGAGTGCCATTTGCCTTCCTCGATTCGTCAGGGGGGAAAGACCGTAGTCGTATCTTCTCATACCGTATCGCCGAGCTCAGACGGCCAAAATCCCTCCAAGGAAGGGTAAATCACCTGCCCTGACTGTCCACGAAACCATGCCATGCACGCTCCGCGCTTGCTCCCTCCGCTACAACTCGCTCACGGAATTTGAAACAGGCACAGTTGCTACAAGCCTCACGCTTGGCACCAGAGTGATGTTCCCCAATCCCCTCCGAAAGAACCCCCTAACTTCCAAACTCGAACTAAACTACCGCAGCAACCACCGTCGATGCCAAAGTTACCAGCACTACAAGGACCCCACTGCGCGCGGCAGGTGGGTCGACTCGGTAGCTGCAGGCGGTATCGACCGTCCATCCCCCAAACCAGCACACAATTGTTGACCCTGCCAGTCAAGACGTTTATCTTCTAGCACCGGTCACGTTCTCCCGACACCACTCTTCCTGTAGCGAGCAGAACTGATGGCGTTCGACCTATTGACCTACCAGCACGTCGGTGACAAGAAGAACTCCGACTTCTTCGAAGAGTATCGGGTCAAGATCTACGAGCGCAGGATCAGCAGCGGACTTGAGCAACTGCTGGGCAAGATGCGCGGTGTCGTGATTCAGGTGGAGACGGGCGATGCCAACGGGTACCTGGAAGAGTTGTACCTGATGTCACCCTATCGCTTCGTCGCTGGGTATCGCAGCACGACGCACAACATCTATGTCCTTGTTTCGGAAGATCGCTTTCCCCGCATCTTTGTTATCGAGCCGCTTGACGCCGACTTCGAAGACGATGTGCGGCGACTGAACATGATCTATCCCATGGCTCGCAGCAAACCCAATGCGCGGTACATCGGCGAGATCTATCAATCGAAGGACATCAAGGAAACCTGCAAGGTCCTGGAGTCGCACAACATCCGGTTCGAGTACCAGGGCGATACCGAGAATCCACTCTATACGCTCGATGCATTTCTGTTCACGGTGCCTTCGGACTTCACGTACAATCGCGTGGGCTACACCGAATCGGATTTCGAAGACTACGATTCGCTGCAACTCGGCACGCCGTTCGATCTCAGCGCCGAACAACTCGCTTCGCTAGAACGTCAGAAGGAAGCGGGCAAAGAGGCGGGCATTCAGCGACTGCTGACCGGCATCGACCATATGGCTACGCGCATTCTCGCTGGCGAACGCGAAGACGCCATCCTGGAGTTTCTCACCCTGTCGAACTACTATTTCTGGGGTGCCTACAACATCCATGAAATGAATTCGTCGACAAATGTCAACCGCAATCACAATGTGCAGGATGACAAAGAGTCGCCGGCCAAAGTGTTCACGGCCAACAACACTCCGTCGTTTGTGAACTCGTTCGACAACCTGCCGATGCCGACAGAGGATTTCGTGCGCAATTATGGGCGACGGATGCACCACATAGCGTACGAGGTCACCGACGGCGACCACCCCAGTGGCATGAAGAATGTCGACTATGTAGTAGGCCAACTGCGGACGCTGGGCGTTCCCTTCCTGGCACACGTTGTCGGCGAATGCAAAGACGACCCCGATTTGAAACAGATTTTCTCGAAACATTCGAAGTACTCCATTTTAATCACCGAGTACGTCGAGCGCTGCCACAAGTTCAAGGGGTTCTTCACCAGGCAAAACGTGGCTTCGCTGACCGCAGCCGCGGGCAGTGACGAGCGATATGTCCATGGCCACGTCTTCGATTAGGAAGGCTTCCCGCGCAGCTCCGTCGTTGGCGGCCTGGAGAAGCAACAGATACACTTGAAACGAGTTGTTGTCGCAAGACAGGTTTGCTGGACTTACGTAACATTCCATGTTGAAAGCGATCAGAACTTTGAACAACAGCATTTTCATTCAGTTGGCAGTCTTCGTGCTGTTGCTCGTTGCGTTGAATTTTTTCTTTCACTTGCACATCTCCATCATTGGTAGCCTGGTGCTGACGCTCGGGGTGTCGCTGGTCATGCGCATGATGCAATCGCGATAGCAACACCAGCGGTGAGAAGAACAACAGGGGCTCCAGCTTGCCGACGCTGTCGCACCACACAAATGGCGTAGGATTGCCGACATGATTGCCCTTGTGAGCTAATATTGAGGGCGACTTGGATGGCTACAGGAATCAACTCCGTCGGGTACAACGCAAGGGTGACCCCATGTCAGATGCTAGCGATAAGATGGGGATCGGACGAATCGAAGATCCCGTGCTCAACAAGGGAACGGCGTTTAGCGACGAAGAGCGCAAGCAATATCTGCTGACGGGGCTACTGCCACCGCATGTCGAGTCGCTCGTCGAACAGGTCGATCGCGTCTACGAGGCGTTCAGCGACGAGCCGACCGATCTGCACAAGCACGTTTTTCTCCGCAGCGTGCAGGACGAGAACGAAACGGTGTTCTACCGTCTGCTGCTCGACCACGTGGAGGAGATGATGCCACTGGTCTACACGCCAGTCGTGGGACAGGCCTGTGAGAAGTTCAGTCACATCTACCGTCGGGCGCGCGGCGTTTTTGTCGCCTATCCCAATCGCGATTCGATGGACGACGTGTTCGCTCATATCCAGCGCGATATCGACGTGATTGTCGTGACCGATGGAGAGAGAATTCTGGGCCTGGGCGATCAAGGTGCCGGCGGCATGGGGATACCCATCGGCAAACTTTCGCTCTACTCGCTGTGCGGTGGGGTGCACCCTGCCCGTACGCTGCCTGTGCTGCTCGATTTGGGCACCAACAACACCGAACGCATCGAAGACCCTCGCTACATTGGTTGGCGGAATGAACGCATCAAGGGTGAAGAGTACGACGAGTTCATCGAACTGTTCGTCGAAGCGGTGAAGAAGCGATTCCCAAATGTGCTACTGCAATGGGAAGACTTTGCGTCGGTGGATGCCGAGCGCATTCTCGAGAGGTACCGCGACCAACTCTGCACTTTCAACGACGACATCCAGGGCACTGCCGCCGTTACCTCCGGCACCGTCTGGGCCGCCGTCGAGGCGTCCGGAGGCAAGCTTGCCGACCAGCGCTTTGTGATGCTGGGCGCCGGTTCGGCGGGAGTTGGCATTACCGAGCAGTTAGTCCGCGCGATTGTGGCCACCGGCCTAAGCGAAGCGGACGCTCGCAAAAAGTTCTATGTCATCGACCGCGACGGGTTGCTACACCAGGGACGGAGCGACCTAGACGACGTCCATCGTCCGCTGGCGCAACAGACTGCCGATCTCACCGGCTGGGGCTGCGACCTTTCCAAGCCCATAACGCTGGAGGACGTCGTCCGCAACGCTAAGCCTACGGTGCTGATTGGCGTCACCGGCCAAGCGGGAGCTTTCACCGAAGAAGTCGTCCGCGAGATGGCCCGCCACGCCGAGCGGCCCGTCATCTTCCCGCTGTCCAATCCCACCTCGCGAGCCGAGGCCACGCCTGCGGATTTGCTCGCTTGGACGGACGGACGGGCGATTATCGCCACGGGAAGCCCTTTCGACCCGGTCGAGCACGCTGGTAAGACACACATCATCGCCCAATGCAATAATTCCTACATCTTTCCGGCAATGGGCCTGGGAATATTGGCATCCGGCGCCAAGCGGGTGACCGACAACATGTTCATGGTGGCCGCCAAAGCGCTCAAGGAGTGCTCCCCTGCCCTGTCGGATCCCACCACTTCGTTGCTGCCGCCGCTGCACACCATTCGAGAAACCGCCCGCCATATTGCGATGGCAGTGGCAAAGCAAGCGCAGCTGGACGGCGTAGCGCCCGAGTGCAGTGATGAGGAACTCGAAGTCCGCTGTACCCAGACCATGTGGACGCCGGCCTACTAAGCGTCGACTGGAATATCCTAACCCGGAATCTTGGATTCAACCGCTATGGCAGATTATGCTTGGACCGTCGGCACGTACTTGGCAACGCGGCTTGCTGAGTTGGATGTCGCCCACTACTTCACGGTCCCGGGCGACTACAATCTCATTCTGCTCGACGAATTCCTGAAGGTCGACCAACTGCAAATGGTCTCCTGCTGCAACGAGTTGAATGCCGGCTACGCCGCCGACGGTTATGCGCGGGCCACCGGCGGATTGGCCGCTGTCGTGGTGACCTACAGCGTGGGAGGCCTGAGTGCACTGAACGCCATCGCCGGGGCGTACGCCGAAGACCTACCCGTGGTGGCGATTTCCGGAGCACCAAACACCAACTCAACGGCCGAGTACGAGTACCTGCACCACACGCTGGGCAAGATCGACTACGACTACGTTCGTGAGATCTTCGCTCGCGTCACGGTCGACGCGGTTACCATCCAGCATCCCACCGAAGCGGCGGGACAGATCGATATCGCCATCGAAAAAGCGCTGCGTCACCGCAAGCCGGTTTACCTGGAAGTGGCATGCAACATCGCCGCGGCCCCCATCTCGGCGCCAAATCCGCGAGACTTCACCAAGATTGCCGCCAGCGACCCACACTCGCTAAAGGCCGCCGTGCAACACGCCGCGCGGCTGCTGAACGAGGCCCAGAAACCGGTCCTCCTGGCAGGACCAAGCGTTAGGGCAGCCAAGGCCGAAGCGGATCTGCTCAAACTGGTCGACGCCACGCAATACGCCACGGCCGTTACACCGGATGCCAAGAGCTTCTTCGACGAAACGCATCCCAACTACATGGGCATCTACTGGGGATCGGTCGGTACGCCCGGCTGTGGTTCAGTGGTCGAGTCGGCCGACCAATGCCTGCTCGTGGGGGCAAAGTTCACCGACTATACCACCACAGGGCACACCACCTTGGTCGATCGCCGGAAGTCCATCGATGTCCGCGCCAAGGAAGTGATCGTGGCCGGCGAAAGCTACAACAATGTCGCCATGGCCGAGTTCCTGCGCGAACTCACCGAGTCGCTTTCTCAAAATCCCACCGCGTTGCAAGCCTTCAAACGCATTAGAAAAGAACAGATGCCTGTGAAGCTGGGTGCATCGACCGAGCCCCTTACCACCCGGCAACTGTTCGCCCACGTGCAGAACATGCTGGTGGGCGAATCGGCCGTCATAGCCGAGACCGGTGACTCCTGGTTCAACGGCATCGAACTCTCCCTGCCCGAGGCCAGCCGCTTCGAGATTCAAATGCAATACGGCTCGATCGGATGGTCGGTCGGAGCCACGCTGGGCTACTGCCTGGGAGCGCCCGAACGGAAAGTCATCGCTTGCATCGGCGATGGGTCGTTCCAACTCACGGCGCAGGAAATCTCGACCATGCTCCGTTACGACGCCAAGCCCATCGTGTTTCTGATCAACAACGGCGGGTACACCATTGAAGTCGAGATCCACGATGGCCCTTACAACACGATCAACAACTGGCAATACGCCCGTTTGGTCGAGGTGTTCAACGGGGAGCACGGCAAAGGGTCGGGCTGTCGCGTAGCCACTGAAGCCGAGCTGGTGGACGCCATCGCCCAGGCTCAGCAGCATGACGGACTGTCGCTAATCGAAGTAATGATCGACCGCGACGATTGCAGTAGCAACCTGCTGGAATGGGGAGGGCACGTGGCCCGCAACAATGGCCGACCCCCACGCTTCCTATAGTTCCGCTCAAGCATCGTCCGAATCGTCGTCGCATAGCAGAATGCGCTTGCCGCGTTTGTGCGTCAGCAAGTTCCATCCCCAATCGACGAACACGCTTGTTTTCTCTTCGGCACCGCTCAGCAAGCTGAGGTGCACCCCCAGCCAAGCCAACCAGGCGATGGAACCGGTGAGCGTTCCGCCCGTGGGTAATTCTACCACGGCCGCACCACGGCCCACCTGTGCCATATTGCCCTTATCGAAATATTTGAATGGCGTCGTGGCTTCCCCCGCGACCAACTGCTCAATCGTCTTACCGACATGGTGTCCCGCCTGCAGCGCGACGGCCCCCAATCCGGGCAAAGGCTGTCCCGTCTTGCCATCCGTCATCGAAGCCATATCGCCGATGGCGAATACCTGGGGATGATCCTTCACCTGCAGGTCAGGCCCCACAGGCACACGCCCTCCTGGTGCTAACTCAACACCCAACGACTTGGTGAGCGGATTGGCTTGCAAACCGGCGGCCCAGATCAGCGTTTGTGTCTTGACCTTATCGCCCCCCGCCAAGGTGATCTCTTCGGCCGTCACTTCTACCACCCCCGTGCCAGTATGCACTTCAACACCTCGGTCTTCGAGCGCACGCCGGGCATACTCCTGCAGTTTTGGCTTGAAATGGGCCAGCACCGCCGGAGAATGCTCGTATAAGACGACTCGCGCTTCGTCGATCGGCAGGTTTGGGTAGTCGGCCTTCAATTCGGTGTGCAGCAACTCGGACATGGCTCCAGCCAACTCCGTGCCGGTGGGCCCCCCACCAATGATGCAGAAGGTGAGGGCCCCCTCGTCGACGAGTGCTGGATTCTTATCTACTTCCTCCAGTTTCTTAAGAATGTGATCGTGCAGACGAATCGCATCCTTCATGGTGTACAGCGGAAACGAATGCTCGGCAGCCCCTGGGGTCTGGTGAAAGTTAACGGTCGCCCCCAGTGCCAGGACCAAATAGTCGTATTCAACTGGCGACATCTCCTCAACCAGCACCTGTTTCTTGGCCAGGTCGATGCTCTTGACGGCGCACTTGTGGAACACCATGCTGTCGTGTCGATGGAGCAGATCGCGAATTGGTGAACCAACCGCGGTAGGCTCGAGCTCGTCGGTCGCCACTTGGTAGAGAAGCGGTTGAAAAGTGTGGTAGTCGTTCCGGTCGATAATCGTTAGATGTACCGGGGCGTCGCGCAGTTTTTGAGCCGCACCTATGCCGCCAAATCCAGCCCCCAGAACTACAACACGTGGCATATCTGGCATCCGAGTTACTCCTTCCAACATCGATATCCAAGGCTCATCGTCTCAACCGATCCGTCACACTCTACCGACGATCGTCTGGCCAACAATGTACTTCATAACCGCACAACTTGCGATAAGGGAATTCGCCGGGTCACCTCCCCAGGGAACGGCACCTGCGGATCGTTCCATCAGATGCCATCGCGCCCGCAAAGATGCTGCCCCGCTGCAAAAGTAGTTTGCCGCTGCAGTTGGCAAGCAGTAAACTGAAGCCTGGTTGGTCGCCTGGGGGAAACGCGGCATTGCCGACTGCGCAGCGACCTTCACCACCAACAGACGGTTTCACTCATTTCTCCAGGCTTGATCAGGCTCTCCCATGAACACATCTCGGGCGGTGGCGTTTATCTTCTGCTTCTACTTGCTGGGCACGCACGACGCGGTTGCTGCAACTGACGACACGACCTGGTTCGTTCGCGATGGCAAAGCGGTCGACGTGGTCGATGCCACGGGAGCGTGGCAGTCAACCAGGCATGGGCTCGCTGCTACAGGCAACTCCAGCAGGTTGGATGCCGGCCAGACCGTTGGCAAGGGCGATTTTGAAGTCTTCGCCGAACTCCGTCTGAAGGATGTGGGTAAAGATCACGCCTCGTTGATGTTGGACGCCGACGACAAAATGTCGACGGGAGAGTTCGTGTTTTCCCGCAACGACCACATCTACGTGCGAGGCTTCTTTTTCGGAGATCGCACGCAACGAGTCCGGCCCCTCAACGGGCTGATTCAGTCGGGCGAGTGGTTCCGGGTACGGGTACGGCGGGAGGGCAATCTGGTAACGTTTTACGTTAACGACCAGGACGTGTGGAAGATGGAATACGAGAGTGCTCGACCCTTTGGCAAGCTGTCTCTTAACGCTGGAAAGGCACGGCTCACGGTACGATCGTTTGGGGTGCGGGGTGAAACAAATCCGCTGGAGGAATGGACACCACGGCTCACCCGTGATTATTCACTGGCTGGCGAGCAACACACCGATGTCTATTTGCGTGGACAAGGCGGCTATCACACCTACCGCATCCCTGCCATCGTGAAATCGACCGAAGGCACCCTGCTCGCCTTTGCCGAGGGCCGCAAAAAGAACCAGTTCGATCACGGCGACATCGATATCGTCTTGCGGCGCAGCGTGGACGACGGTCGCACGTGGCTGCCAATGCAACTGGTTTGCGAAGAGGGCGGCGACGCCCGTGTTACGATCGGCAATCCGGTGCCGGTGATAGATCGAGATACGGGCAAAATTTGGCTCTTCTTCTGCCGGGACAACGTCGACGTGTTGGCCACCTGCAGCGAGGACGATGGGCAAAGCTGGAGCGAGCCGGTCGAGCTGACCGCCACGCTGAAACGCTCAGAGTGGACTGGCTGGTACGCCACCGGCCCATGCCATGGAGTTCAGCTCGCTAACGGCCGCTTGGTGGTGCCTGCTAACCATAATCCGCCAACTCGCAACAAGGGCACGCGGGTGCATATGATCGTGTCGGACGATCACGGAGCCACCTGGCGCATCGGGGGCGTGGTCGATGGGCCCACCAATGAGAATTCCGTGGCCGCATTGGGTGACGGACGCCTGTACGTAAACGCCCGCATCAGCACCCACCACAACCGCAAGCCCTACTGCCGGATGGTTGCCTACAGCAACGACGGTGGCGACTCGTTCGAGGAGCCGCTGCTCGACCGGCAGTTGACCTGCTCCATTTGCGAGGCCAGCGTTTTGAACGTTACCCGGCAGCAAGGGGGCGATGTGTTGCTTATAGCCAATCCATGCTCACAACGCCGCGAACGAATGACCGTACGCGCAAGCGAAGATGCCGGCCAGACTTGGAACGAAGGACTCCGCATCTACGAGGGTTCCTCCGCCTACTGCGATCTGGTGCAATTAAATGACGAGGAGATTGGCCTAATATTTGAGCGAGACCTCTACCAATCGCTTACCTTCGTACGAATCAAGTTGTCATCCGTACTCGAGAACGAGTAGTTGACCAAGTTGCCGAAACCGATATCCCGAATTCCACCAGCCACGACGCGCGAACTGTCGCTGAAGCCCCCGGCAAACTGGAGCTACTCGGGCGATGCCAGGTAGCTCTGGGCGTTGCCTATCGCCTCGCTGGTACGCAAGTAACGATTGTAGATCCGCAAGTCGCTGATTGTTCCATCGAGCGTGGGGGCGACGCGAAGCGTGGGGCCACCCGTAACGTCGCCAATGGGTTGGTCGAAGGACGGGTCAAGAAAGCGGCTCTGGCCAGAATAGCAGTTCGGGTCGTCCTCGCCATCGCATAACTGACCATCGACCACGCCCGTGATCATCTTCGGGCCACCATCGACAATGACCGACAGGTGGTGCCACTTTCCGGGCGTCAGTACTTGGGGATCGGTTCTCCACTGGACACGATTGCGCCCATCATTAATCGCCAGTTGCAGCCCGTTTTGCCCAATGGACTTGAGCAGAATCCCCTGCCCTTGAGCGGTTCGCGAATCGAGCAGTACCTGACCTGGCTCGTAAGACTGCAGCTTGAATCGCAGATCGAGAGTAAAACCGCCACCGCGAGAAAGGTCTGGCAGTGGCGGCATCTCCAATTCGCCAGCGACTTGTTCGCCCTGGCGATGGAGCACCAGGCCACGCTGGGCGACTGCCGCCAGTTGCCGTTGGTCCCACATGCTCTCGACCAGTTCTCGGTCGACTGCGATGATCCGAGCATCTCGCTTATTGGTCGCCGAGAAGTAATATTGGCGGTCCGACTCTATCATGTCGGGGTAACTGATGCCGCGGCCGTCAGTCGTGTAGCTAATCAGTTCGGGCTGCGACCACACGATGGAGCCATCCTGTTCCACGCCCGCACTCAGCCACACCAGGTCGCGTCCCGTGACAGGCAACGCCTTGTCCTTTCGCCAGCGTCCCTTGCTGCGAAGTTGCAGTGTCGTGTTGTGATACCACAACAGGTAACGACCGTCGCTGGTCTTCCAAACCATGGGACAGGCGCGTGGTGACTGAATCTTGCGGCCACCGGGCTGGTAAACGGCAAATTCTGGTTGCGACCAGGTTTCGCCCCGATCTCGGCTGTAGGCAGCAGCAGGATACCCCTTGGTAGTGCGATAAATGCAGAACAGCGATTCGCCGGAAAGAGCGACGATGTTGTGCTCTTCTTGTATGGACCCCAAGGCGTCGTTACGAATCCCTCGGCCATTCCGAGGGAGCAGTTCCCACTGGATTTCAGCAGGATCGGACTCGGTCAGCAGGTTGCTGGAGCGATAGAGCCAACCTTCTCCCTTGTCGTGCACGTACTCGCCCATCCGTGTGAAAGCAAAGAAGGCCGTGCCCTTGTCGATCATGGGTTTATCGATACCCCAGAAGAGTTGCACTTTGCCCTGCCACTCATTATTCCGATCAACTTCAGCCACTGGCATGGGCAGCCGGAATCGTTCGTCCGACCAGTTCCGCCCCCCGTCGTCCGAGTACTTGTAAACGTACCAGCCGAGCAAGGTGTTTACGGCCAACTTCTCGCCGTTGAGTTCATGGACTCGGTCGCCGTTGTAGTTGTAAAAGACATAGATGCGACCGCTGGGCGTAGTCAGCGGCACCGCCCAGGACGATTTGATATCGCTCGAAGGCTCCACGTCTATCAGCGGCGACCAGGATCGCCCCTGATCCTCGCTGATGGTGGCGGCGATGTGTTGCCCGTCGCCACTCTCGCCATGTGGTCCAGTGGTCATGGTACAGACCCAGTCGCCATCTGATGTGGTGACGATGTACGGCTGGTCGCAGTAGCTTTCGTCAGGTATTTGCCGGGCGTTAGCAAAGTTTCTGGGGTCGTCGTCTTGCCCCCATACCAACTGGCTGGACGTGAGCAACACGAACATACAACAGCAGCCGACGGATTTCATGGTAGCCCTCCTGTTAGATCCAAGCTGGCAAGCGGTTGAAAAGGCGAGCCGGCCGAGCAGGGCCGCTGGTGCCGGATTCTGATCAAAATTGGCCAGGCAACTTCCGCCTCGAGGAGTGTCACTCGGCCACTCCCGAACTAACGGTCCCCGTTTTCTTCTCGCGCCACGTGAATGTATCGGGATCGAAGTCAAATGCCTTCTTGGCTGGCGCGGCTTTGGCCCACTTGGTCGGAATCCAGTGGGACAGTTCTTGCTTTGCGTTCTGGTGCTCGGCGTTCGCGGCGAGATTGTTCCACTCGTGGGGATCGACCTGTTGATCGTATAGTTCTTCCGTTCCGTCTCGATAACGAATGTAGCGATAACGGTCCGATCGCACGGCCGCGTTGCCCCGCCCAAACTGCACCACGGCAGGACGCTCCCACTGCTGCCGCGGATTTTTCAGCAGAGGTGCGAGCGACTCGCCATCGAGCGACGACCCCGGATCGGTGCCAGTTAGATCTACCAACGTCGGGTAGATGTCCACTAGACTCACTGGACGACTGCAGACACCAGGTTGGCTGCCGGGCACGCATATTACCAACGGCACACGCGTGGCTTCTTCCCACAGGGTGCCTTTGTGCCAGTGTTGCTTCTCGCCCAGATGCCAGCCGTGATCGGACCAGAGCACAACGATGGTAGACTCGCGATGGGGACTCTGGTCCAAGGCCTCCAAAATTTTTCCCAGTTGGGCATCGGCGTAGGTAATGCTCGCCAGGTAGGCTTGCACCGCCTGCTTCCATTGATCCGCCCGCTTGATTCGCAAGTAGTCGTCGCGTCGTTGCTTGGCAAGCTTCTGCCCTATTTCGGGCACATCGCCCAGGTCATCCTTGGGGACCTCCGGCAGTACGATGTCCTCCAGAGAATACTGGTCGAAGTACTCCTGCGGCACGTACCACGGCAAATGCGGACGGAACAAACCGCATGCCAGGAAGAACGGCCCCTCATGCTGATCTTGCAGAAAGCGAACCGCATAGTCCGTGCTGACGGCATCGTCGTAGTCCTCGGCGGCGATGGGCAGGGACCCCCAATCGTTCTCGTGACTCAAACCCGCAACGCCACTAAACGGAAATTGCTTGGGCTCGGGAACGTATTTGCTCCAGGGATAATTGAGTTTGGCCCCTCGAAACCATCCATCGTTGCGGAACCGCAGCGGCAGGTAGTCGTCCCATTGATTGGGAGGATGGTTGCCCGCCGTGTGATGGAAGATCTTGCCCGCCCCACCCGCATAGTACCCATGCCGCCGAAAGTGAGCTGGCAACGTAACCACGCCGGGAAGGTTGGGATACCACCACTGACTATTCTCGTAGAGGCCCGTCGAGGACGGATACAGGCCCGTCATGATCGCGGCACGCGAGGGCGCGCACATGGGCGATGGACAATGGGCGTTGGTGAACAACATGCCGCGACTTGCCAACTTGTCGATGTTGGGCGTGTGGACCTCGCCCTCGTAGCCGCCCAGGCAGCCGACCCAGTCTCTCATGTCGTCCACGGCTAGAAATAGCACGTTGGGTGGCGGAGCTGCAATCGACCTGTCTGAACCACCGGCCAGCAGCCACGCGAGGCCCCACAGGCCAGCGAGGATTGCCATCTGTGCCAAACAACGACGTCGCACGCCTACGTTGACTGACGCAACCTTCGGGAACATCGAGGCCGATCCTCTCGCTTGGTCAGGGAACACTGATTGGGGGATCTGGTAGCCAACACACCGCTACTCCAACAATGCCACGTGTTTCGGTGAGGCCGCAAGCAGCGGAGCCACCGTACCTGCCATCCCGGCAGCCAGGCCGAAATTGCAGCGTATTGCGCAGCGGCATCTCCACCCATCACCAAGCAGGCGGAGGCAACTAGCACGGAAGCTACTACCGTCCACAATCCAATCCACCCAGAGGTGAGCGTTCCCCGATCGTCGCGGGAATCGCGCCGAAACACTCAATCCTGGGCTAGTAGCTGCTGCTTTCCTGCTAGCGCAACGGACTGCGCATCGCCGGGTTGCGATTTTTGTGGTGTATTGAAGAGCCAATTCGAAATGCGGGCGTCATCCAGCTCCGCATGAAGCCTGTTTTCTTGTTCGGACGTCAAATTCTCCAACGGCAGCCGACATGGTCCGCACTCCACCCCCTGTCTGGTTAAAACGGATTTCATGGCGGCATGAAACGGGTAGGAGAGGACGATCTCGATAAACTTGATCGCTTCAAGCTGCAGTTCCCTGGCAGCCTCGAGATCATTGCCGTCAAACGCCTTGATGATTTTGCGATCCAGTGGCGCCTTGCAGTTGTAGGTACTCCCAATTGCCCCCTTTGCCCCAACGGCAAGAGCACTCAAGAGCATCTCGTCGGTCCCCCACACCACATCGAATCGACCATCGCAACAGCTTTGCAGCGCATGAAATTCGTGGATCATCGGCGCCGTGTATTTCAGGCCAGCCAGATTCGGAATCTTCCCCCCAGCCATCTCCATGAAGGCAGTCATGCTGATGGTCGAGCCGGTGAGCGATGGAATATGGTAATAGTAGAAAGGCACGTCGGGCGCAGCAGCGGCGATATCGGTCATGGTGTCTACCAGAGTTTCGCAGCGCGAAATCTTGTAGTAACTGGGGGCTGTGGCCGACACCACATCGACCCCCGCCTTCGCTGCATGACGCGCAAGCTGCTTGGCTTCGGCAATGGAGTTGTGGCCCACATGGGCGATCAGGGACAGTTCCCCCTGGCACGCATCCACGAAGGCTTCCGTCAACTCCATCCGTTCGGCTGTCGACAGCGACATGCCTTCGCCGGTGCTGCCGCACAAATAGAGCCCCGTTACTCCTGCATCCTTCAAATGCCGGACCATTGCCGGAACCAGCGATAGGTTCAATGAGCCATCGGCTCGCATGGGAGTGAAGGTAGCCGCAATCAGCCCGGTGAGCTGTGTTCTGACAATAGCCAACGTATTGGTCCTGATACTTCTCTCGAAAATTGCAGAGGTAGCTGCCCCCACAATAACGGGGCGTGGCGGTGTGGCTCACCCCAATTTGGTCAATTAACCTCGATCGTACCCCTAAAATAACGCGTGGTCCAGCACTATTTCTAATATTTCAGCAATTTTAAAACTATTACCTTGACCCCACAGATATCGAGATCTAACTTGAGATCCACTCCATTGCGGGGAATGGATTTCTAACTCGCCGCTCACCCCAGCGCGGACTCAAAATGCCTGAAACCGAAGCTGGCAGGCCGAAGATTATTGATTTGGTCGACTTGCTGATTGCCGATATCCAGCAGCGAGAACTCAAGCCTGGTGACCGCTATCTCACCACGGTGGATGCCACTCGCATGCTTGGAGTGGGCAGTGCCACCGCCAACCGCGCCCTGCAAATACTCGAGCGTCGCCAGATCATTACTCGCCAGCAACGCCGGGGTGCGTACATCGCTCAAGTCCCGGTGGAGGGCTCACGCCTACTGCGACGCGTGCACTTCCTGGTGCACAAGAACTACCTTACTTCCGAAGGGGTAGGCAACGACTTTGTGCTCATGGGCATGCAAGCGGAGCTGCCCGGCGTGGACGTGCGGATCAGTCACTTTCCGCAGGACAACGTCGCTGATTTTGTGCAGCGCCTGATTGACACCTCGCTGACCGCCAAGTCCAAAGATGGCTTCGTGCTCGTACGGGCGCCATACGAAGCACATCAGTTGATTAACGACTGTGGTGTGCCCGCCCTGGTTTACGGTTGCCCCTACGCTGGCATCTCACGCATCAAGCAAGTGGAGCGGGACATGCGGAGCATCGGCGAGCAGTCAACTCGTTTCCTGCTCGACCGCGGCCACCGACGCATCGCCTGGATCCTGCGCCAACAGTTGATGCCAGGCGACCACGAGACGCTCGACGCAGCTACGTCTGTACTGGATAGCAGAGCCATGCCATGCAGTTCGGTGCTATTCCGCTCGGCGCCGGCCGACAGTGCGGTAGCCCTGAAGCTGGTGGAAGACCTGCTAGATATGCCTGATCCGCCGACCGGTTTTGTTTGTCGTTCGCAGCGATTTGCCAACGCCGTGGCCACGGCGCTGGAGCGTCGGAACCTGCGGCTCTACGACAGTCATGACCTGGTACTCTGCGACTACTATTTGTTGCCCGGTCATCGCCCTCAGTACGTGTTCCCTCGCCCCGTGGATGACTCCGAGACCCAAGGAAGATACATCGCCCGAAACCTGGTGGCACTTGCTCGGGGCGATGAGATAGATGACGTCATCATTCCCGTCGAACTCGATACGTCGGCCGCGCGTCCGCGGCGATGACCTGTTGAATCGCCGAACGCGACGTACGGCCAAATCGTGGATGCCACAGCCTGAAATCCCAAGGAACATCAACTACCACTAGAGGTTGAACTCACGCATATCTGACAGAGGTAAGACATGGACATTACCAGGCGGTATACTACTCGTCCCGTTTTGAATCTCGCTTGCTGGAGTGTTTTAATCGCTGCTTGGGGCGGCTTTTCAGTGGCTGCCCTGGGCAATGAAAGCGCGCCGACGCAACCTAAGAACGTCGTGCTCTTCCTGATCGACGATCTGGGGTGGACTGATCTGGGCTGCTATGGCAGCGACTACTACCAGACACCCCATATCGATTCGCTGGCCGCGAAGGGTATGCGATTCACCGACGCCTACTCGGCTTGCAGCGTCTGTTCGCCGACACGTGCTGCGATCATGACCGGCAAATATCCCGCCCGGCTGCTGCTGACCCAGTGGTTGCCATCTGGACGATGGAATCCCACCAACAACCGCATGCGCGAGGGACGCTATATATCGGACCTACCATTGGAAGAAGTGACCATCGCCGAAGCGCTCCGCAAAGCGGGGTATCGCACCGGGTTCTTTGGCAAGTGGCACCTGGGCTCCGATTCATACTACTCGCCGGAGCACAACGGTTTTGATGTGAATGTTGCCGGCAGCGACTACGGTGCACCAGGCAGCTACTTCTATCCCTACGAGGGCACCTGGAAAATTCCGACCACCGACCAGGTGTACTTCAAACGGAACATGCTGTCGGGTAAGCCCGGAGACTACCTGACCGATCGACTCACGGAGGAAGCGGAGAGGTTCATCCGCGACAATGCGGAGTCACCCTTCTTTGTGATGCTGTCGCACTACGCGGTGCATACACCGCTGCAGGGTAAGCCAGAGAAGATGCAACGCTACAAATCCATTGCCAAGCGGAAACGGCAGGGGCCACCTAGCTATGCGGCGATGATAGAGAGCGTTGACGATAGCATCGGGAGCGTAATGCAGGTGCTCCAAGATCTCGACCTCGAAGACAACACCCTCGTCATTTTCACCAGCGACAATGGCGGCTTCGCCAAAGCTACAAACAACGCACCACTCCGCGCCAACAAGGGCTCGAGCTACGAGGGAGGGATTCGTGTGCCACTTATTGTCTACTGGCCCGGTAAGACAGGTCCTGGTTCTACGACCAAGGAGCCGGCGACGAGCGCCGACCTCTACCCCACAATTTTGGAAGCATTAGGGCTGCCGGCTCGTCCCTATCAGCATATCGATGGGGTAAGCCTGGCGCCAGTACTATCGAGCGATGGCAAGCTGCAGCGGGAAGCCATCTACTGGCATTACCCCCACTACAACCAGCATCCGCAGAGCTTTCCATCAAGCGTGATCCGAGCAGGTGATTGGAAACTGATCGAGAACCTGGAGACGGGCCAGCGGCAACTTTTCAATCTGGCGGAGGACTTGGGCGAGCAAACCGATCTCAGTCAAAGTCAACCTGCCAAAGCGGCCGAACTGGCCGAGAAACTGGAAGCCTGGCGACAAGAGGTCGGCGCCGACCCGATGCGACCGAATCCGCAGTTCCGTGACGACACGACCGACAGGCAAGCCGCAGCCGCGTCAACGCACCTCGACTGACGCTTGAATGATCACCGTGACCATCAGCGGCTTGCCTTTCCTCCTGCGACCTTTCCCCAACGTAGCGATCATGAAATCTTCAGCATACCTTCGCCAGACAATTTTTACTGCCACCGCGACAGCGGCCCTCCTCTTCACTGCGTTGCAGTCCACTTTGGCCCAAGATCAGGCGATGGTCGACTATACCACCAGTATCAACCACTATTTCCCTTGCCCAGAAACTGGCTTCTGGTTTCAAGCTCGGGCGGTGTCGCTTCCTCAATCTGCAGCCGACAGACTGGAAGGCCCTGGCCCGCGAGTATTGCTCACCATGCAACTTCATGGCATGAAAGGCACGCACAACTACAAGGGCATCGCATCTGCGTGGACCGACGACTTGGGGAAATCCTGGCAAGGCCCAACTGCCCATGAAGAGTTGGACCTTCGCATGTCTGAAGGCAGCGACAATCGCTACTATGAGGTTCCCGTCGACGCGACGCCGATATACCATCCGTCCACCCAAAAAGTGCTGCTACTGGGCGCGACGTTTCAGGTCGACACCAAAACTCGCAAGGACGTGCCAGGCGGCGCCAGCGACGTATTCTACGCCGTGTACGACCCTCAGACCAACAAGTGGGATACATGGCAAAAGCTGAAGTTCCCCAAGTCGTTCAAGTGGCCCTACAAGCGAGCGGGTTGTGTACAGAGCATCGTCGAGCCCAGCGGCGACATTCTGATGCCATTCTACTTTGGCCAGCACAACAACAGCATCCACTACTCCTCCGTGGCTCGCTGCACATTCGATGGCCACGAACTGAAGTACGTTGAGCACGGCACGGAACTCGTGGTAGACAACGGCCGCGGAATGAGCGAGCCTTCGTTGGCGAAGTTCCAAGGGAAGTACTTTCTCACCATGCGCAACGATCACACCGCCTACATCAGTAGCAGTTCGGATGGCCTGCACTTCAGCCCGCCGCAGCAGTGGCGATTCGACGACGGCGCCGAACTTGGCAGCTACAATACCCAGCAACATTTCGTCACTCACTCCGATGCACTTTTTCTGGTGTATACGCGGCGTGGGGTCGACAACGACAATGTCATGCGACACCGGGCGCCGCTACTGATGGCCGAGATCGACCCGCAGTCGATGCGGGTGCGGCGCGGCACCGAACGAATCGTCGTTCCCAAAGAGGGCAAATCGCCCATGGGCAACTTCGGCGTCTGCAACATTTCGCCGAGTTCCACGTGGATCACGGTAGCCAGACGAACGAACACTCCCCGCGACAAGAACGTGATTGTCTGCCAGATCGACTGGAAACAACCCAATTCGCTGGCAGAGGAATGAACGCCTTGCGGTAGCTCCCTGGCGGCACTTAGTACCCGGGTGCAGTTCGCTGCAGGGGGACCACGATTCTATAAGGCAAGAGCCTAAAGTACGGAGTCAGACCACATTGGTGCAAAGCCAAACCGGTGGCAAACTCCAGCCTAGATATTCAACGGAAGATGGCGCATGACTAACTCAACAACCGATCGTCTAGCCTGTGTCTTGATACTGCTCACTTTGTGTTCAACGGCCCAAGCCGATTCCACTTTTGAACTCTCCCACAACGGCTCTGGACGTGCGACCGGCTATGCCGAGGCCAACAAGATCGTCACGCACAACGGCAAGACCCACGTGGCGTGGCTCGATTCGAATGAGCAAGGATTCGAAGTTAAGGTGCGGACGCTCGACCACGCTAGTGGTAAATGGTCGCCTGCCTACTCCGTCGGGCCAGCCCGCGATAATCACGGCGGGCCCGACTTGGTGGTCGACGGAGAGGGGTACCTGCACGTCGTCTACTATCCGCATTCCGATCCCATGCGATACCGCAAATCGGTTCGCCCCAACGATGCATCGGAGTGGACCACCGAAGTCGAATTTGGCGACCGATTGACGTATCCCACAATGGTTATAGGCCCGGACGACACGCTCTATCTCACGGCGCGCTACCGCGGATCCGCCCAACAGCCCTGGGAAACGCAACTGTTCACGAAAGCACCCAATGGCCCCTGGGTCAAACAAGCCACCATAATCCGTGCCGGAGAGCGAAGCTACTCGCATTTTCAGGATTCACTGGCCTGGGGCCCCGATCATCAGACGCTCCACCTCTCTGCTCGCTTGTATGGCGACACTCCACGGTGGGCTTACCTGCTTGGTTACATGAAGTCTACCGACTTTGGTAAGACCTGGCAGCGTTCAGACGGCAGTTCCATTCCCCTACCCGCCGTTACAAAGACGCTCGACCCAATTGAAGTGGTCGATCCACAACAGCGCCCCCAGCACGCCAATTCCTCGTCGCTGCGTGGCAGTGCCATCGCGGTTGATGACCACAATCAACCCTACGTTCTGTACAACACCCTGCAACCTGATGGCACCCTGCCACGGCAAGCGTGGATAGCCACACCCGATGACGAACACGCCTGGAAAAAGACCTCGCTGAACGACAAGATCGACGCTTTGCCCAAAGGATGGGGTCTAGGGATGCCAGGGGGAATGGTCTTTGGCGAAGAGGGTCAGATGTATTTGGTATTGACCGCCGCGGACGACGTGAAGCAGTCGTCGCTGTGGGGAACCAGGACGAGTGAAGTGATCTGGGCACAATCCAACGATGGCGGCCGCACGTTTACTTCGCGGATGGTATCGAACCGCGATGCAGCAACGCCTCACTGGCTGCCCAATATCGAAAAACCGACCGGCTTCAACCAGCAACCCGGATTTCCAAGCATCCTCTATCTATCCGGCGAGCGAGGCAGCAACAACAACGCCAAACTGCAGAATCGCGTGATGCTCTGGAATCGCGGCGGTCTGTGGTAAACCAAGCCGACAGATCATGTCGTAGTTATTTTCTATTTGGCTGGAGACAGCAGTGACACCTCTGCACATCAACTCGAGTACCTACTGCCGCGCAGCGATCTATGGAGCGATACTCGCACTTTCCACGGCGCCGCACCAATGCACCGCCGAGGTGCCTTTCGTCGAAACGCCGCCCGGCGCACCTCCTTCGGATGCCGTGGTTATTTTCGATGGCTCCGATTCCCGACATTTCGTCAAGGTCGATGGTTCTCCCTGCGACTGGCCGATTGAGGGGAACGAACTGGTGGTGCCGGGCCTGCAGAAGACAAACCGCGGCGTCTGGACAACCTATCACTTCCGCGACGCTCAAATACACCTCGAGTTTCAACAGCCACGCCAGGATCGCGCGCACGGCAACAGTGGACTCTATTTTCATGGCATCTGCGAGTTGCAGATTTACGCCGTAGATGAAAACGCCGACCGGCCAGAGCTTACGATTGGATCGCTCTATGGAATCAAACCGCCTCTGGTGAATGCCGGGCGTGCCGCTGGCGAATGGCAAACCTACGACATTTTATTCAAGGCCCCCCGTCGCAATCACACGGGCAAGGTGACCACACCTGGCAGCATCACCGCCCTGCTAAACGGAGTGTTGGTACAGGATAGAACCGAGTTCAGCGAGCCGACGTCGCGATACGCACCGATGAAGTTCGACGTGACCGACTACACGAAGAAAGTTAACAAGCAGATTCGGGAGCACGAAGTTGGACCACTGTACCTGCAGGACCATGATTCTCAAGTCCGCTTCCGCAATGTCTGGATCCGCCCCCTGGATGACAAAGCGGGCTGGTTTGAATCCGAATGACAACGCGATCGACTGCTGCAATCGCCATTTAGCAGCGTAGCGCGTCGAAACTCCGCTTACCGCACCGCGAGGCGGTCAACCGTCTATTCAGGGGAGCTGCCGTCTTCAATCCACGCCAGGTTGAACCTGGCGAGCGTGATATTGCCGGGGATAAACGCCCCGTGCTCGTTCACCTTTCCCGACTCATAGAGGACGTAGATCATTCCGTCGGGCCCCACGGCCACGTCGCTGTAGCCGCTGTCTTGCGGTTCGATGCTGCGGGAGAGCGGCCAAGTGGTGCCCTGGTCGTCGCTGACGCGGATGGTCACATTCTGGCGTTTTCTTGCTCCCCATTTGGCGCCGGAACTCGAAGTGCGAGGAGCTTCGCTGTTGGGATTGCAGAACAGCAGCAGGTTTGACTGTTTCTCGCGTCCCGGCACGTCCAAACGAGTCATGCTGCCCATGCAAATAGGCTCGACCAGTTGTGGGTGCGACTGCGGTTCGCTCCAGTTACTCACCCCGTCCGGGCTGAAGGCCAGGAAGCGGCGGTACTGAGGTGACTCGGTTCGCATGTTCGCCATCACACGTCCGTCAGCCAGTGCGACGAGCACATGCTCACTCGGATTGGGAGTATGATCGTTGTGCTCGGCAATGATCTCGCCAGCCTGCCAGGTGGCACCTTGGTCGTCGCTGTAAATCGTGGCAGCGATCGACGGGCGATGCTTATGACTGGTCGAAAGCCACACCGGCACTATAAACCGCCCACTGTGGGTGACAATTCCGTGCCCTGGCCCCATGGCGATGACTTCCCAGTCGTAGCCGTCGCGGTCGCGAAACTGCTCGAATACCGAAGTGATTTCGCGCGGAGCAGACCATCGCTCCCCCTCGTCGTCCGATACCTTTAAATAAGCACGGGCATAGTTGATCTGGTACATCAGGTAGACCTTGCCCGATTGGGGGTCGACGATAAAGGTCGCATTGTCCACGGTGTTCTTACCGTCGTCGGTCACAATGGCTTGCGGGGTCCAGGTTTTGCCCCCATCAACGCTTCGGCGGACCATCGTGTCGATGTCCGACCAGTCGCCATGCCCGTCGTACCGCGCCGCCACGGCGGCCAGCAAAGTTCCCTTGGGAGTCATGACTAGCGATGGGATACGATAAGTGCGATACCCCTGGTGACCGGCCTCAAATAACACCTGGGATTCGAAGGAGGGATCGTCCGACGGCATGGCCTGCTCAGCGCCGGCGATGCCGGAGAGCAGACCGACCACAACGATCGCCTTAAGTACACAGCGATACAAAGAACGTAGAGCCATCGTATAACCCCTGTAGTTACTGGAACGGGACTAGCAGCAACAATACACTCAAGATGTCGGAGAGATCGGAAACTGACTCCGCAATCGTTGCCGGAGTTCTTTCCGTCGAGCAGTGTAAGTTTCGTCGTCGATCCGGTTCTTGGATTCATGCGGGTCGAGCGTATGATCGTACAACTCGGCAGCAACGACCTCCCCGGTATCGCTGTCTCGCCACTCGACGAAACGAAGTTCATTGGTTCGGATAGCGTATCCCATATACGCGCCACGGCCCCGGTGCCGACTGCCATTCGCCGCCCGCGGGAACTGCGAATAGGCGACCCGGTCGGTATCGTTAGCAGGGTCGCTCAGTTGCTTGACCAGACTTCGCCCTTCCAGCGAGGAGGGCGATTCCAGTTCGCAAAGCTCGGCTAATGTTGGATAGATGTCCAACAGTTCCACGATTGTTTCGGCATCGTGGACTGGCTTCTCGATGCGGGGATCGTAGATAACAAGCGGCGATCTGGTTCCCAACTCGAAGTTATTGCCTTTGGTCCACAGCCCCAACTCTCCCACATGAAAACCATGGTCGCCCCACAGCACCACGATCGTGCGGTCCGCCAGACCACTGGCTGAGAGCTGATCGATCAGGCGGGCAACCAATGCATCAGTGTATGCCACGCAGGCATAGTATCCGTGTCGCAACCTGGCGATGTCTTGCGAAGACAAGTTGGTTGAAGGTGAATCGGGAATGTCCCGGTATCCCTCCAACTCGCCCCAACTGCGAGTGGCCAGCTCGGGCGCGCCTTGCGATAGATCAGGATGCCGTGGCACCGCATTTACTCTGCCGGATGTCATCTCCCAATAACGTTGCGGCGCACAGAATGGCAGATGAGGCTTGCGAAAACCAACCGCCAGAAAAAAAGGTCGCTGCGATTCCGCCAGTCGCTGGAGCGTCTTACAGGCTCGATCGCATGCAACACCATCCACATAGGCGTTGTCGGGCACATCGGCACTTTCGGTCGAGTCCCTTTTCAGTCCGCTGCCGCTTAGATTGTGGCGCGTCGCGTAGCGGCCCTGGGCCGATCGCTCGATATCTAGCACGGGCTTTGCGGTCCACGATGGGGGATCCTTGGCCGGCCGGCCACCACCGTGGTACACCTTGCCAATGCTCTGAGTGTAGTACCCGTGCTGCTTGAACAACTGAGGTAGCGTGACCACATCCGGTTGATGGTCACGAAAATGGGCTTGCAGGTCCCAAACTTGTATCGAATCAGGTCGCAGTCCCGTCATCACCGATGCACGCGAGGGGTTGCACAACGACTGCTGGCAGTAGGCGCGGCGAAACATGGTACCTCGGGCGGCCAGGGAGTCGATTGCCGGAGACTTTGCCTGAAGGTCGCCATAGCAGCCTAGCGCCGGTCGCAAATCATCCACCGCGATGAAAAGAACATTGGGACGATCCTTCCCAGCGGCGGTGCAGGCCCCCCAGCAAGTCACCGTGACGAAGGCCGCCATGACAATTGGTAGCAGCGATAAGACTCGCTTCGATTGCATCAGGAACTTGTGCCTGCGGGAACGGTGGATTGGACTGCGTTGCGCTGCGTGCTTCGCATGCCAGCCAAGGCGTATAGGGTAAGGCGTTTTGTGTCAGGATCGGGTGAGGGCGCCAGGAAGCTGGCAACCCAGCCGACCACCATGCAGGTGAGAATGCCAATCGTCGTATAGAGGTAGCCATTGATCGCGGTGTAACGCCACACGGCGAACATGGTGGCGGCGCCCACTAGAGCCCCGCACATAGCGCCGAATCCATTGGCTCGTTTGCTTACAAAGCCTAACGCAAACAAGCCACCCAACACCCCCATGAAGAGCCCAATCACCTGCAAGAAGGTGTCGAACAGCGACTTGATTTGCGGGTCTACGAACATCAAGGCCACCAAGGTTCCAATGACGCCCGTCGAAAATGTAATCCATCGGGCAGCGCCCAGATAGCTTCGCTCTTCGTCCACCTGCCCTCGCCCTTGGAGGAAGTCGGTCACGATGGTCGTGGCGATGGAGTTCATGCTGGTGCTGACGGTGGATTGGGCGGCCGCGAAGATGCCAGCAACCACCAACCCCGAAATGCCGATGGGCATCTCGCTGGCGATGAAGTAGGGAAAGACTTGGTCGGTGGAAATGGTGGGCGAAAGCCGCTCGGGATGGACCTTATAGAATGCGTACAAGGCCGTGCCGATACCAAAGAACAGCAACGTAGCCGGAATGGTCAGCACTGCATTGGTCCAAATCGACCGGGCGGCAAGCTGGTCGGTGGGGGTAGTAAGATATCGCTGCACAACGGCCTGATCAGCTGTGTAGGACGACACGTTCTGGCCGATGGCACCAACAATCACCACCCACAGAGCCAACTGGGTGCTGGTGGGGCTCCAATCGAAATTGGCTAGTTGCAGTTTTTCGTCTGCCACGGCGGTGGTCGTGAAGGTCTCGAGTCCGGTGTCGCCGACAAGCAAGGCCAGCGCCAGTAGCGCCCCGCCGAACAACACGCAGGTTTGAATCGTATCGGTCCAAATCACCGCCTCAATACCACCAATGGTGCAGTAAGCAATGCTCAGCACCCCCATCAGCAGTACACATTGCGTGGGTGTTAGTGGCGTGGCGATCGCAAGGGCCAACCCTGTGAGCGACATGACCACGGCCATGCGGAACAAGTGAAACAGCGTGAAACTCAGGCTACCGAATTTGCGAACCGAACGATTGAAACGCAACTCCAGGTATTCATACGCACTGGTAACATCCAGCATCCGATAGAAGGGCAAGGCGAGATACACGGCCAGAATGGCAACCACCGGGATCATGAAGTTGCCGACTGCGTACACCCAATCCTGAGCGAAAGCCTTCGAGGGGATGCCTGTGAAGGTCAGCGAGCTGAGCATGGTCGCAAAAATACTACACCCAGCTGCCCACCACGGAAGTTGTTTGCCGCCACGAAAGTAGTCGTCGGTGTTCTTGTTGTTTCGATTGCAGTACAGGCCCACGCCTACCATCGCGAGCAGATAAGAGATCAGCACAAAGTAATTCAGTGGCCCGAAGTTGGCCGAACGTTGAATGGGGGTTACTGCCCAGACGGCCGGCGTGCGAACACGGGGGCGGATCTCGCCACTGGCGACGATGAAGGCATCGCCCCACTTCACCGCCGGCGTGGTCACTTGATTCTGTGGAAGGTCGCCGAATTGCTCCCAAGAGTCGGTAATGGTGTGGTACGCGTAAGCGCGCTTGGGAAAGCCAGGATGGTTGTCGCGAAGATCATCCGCTTGGTCAAACAGGCTGCCGTCGGCCCCGCTCAGCACAAGGACGTGGCTCTGGCCACTCGAAACCGCTGTACCGGCAGCGGTAGGCTGAGGGGCCGCCTGTCGCTCGCGCCAAGTATTCGTGCGGGGATTGAACTCCCAGTTGTCCGACAAGAAGACCACCTTCCCATCTACCTCGCGCCGACCACCGATCACGTACAGGCATTGGTCGTAGCCGTTGTGCTGAGCGACCATCAAATGAAAGGCTCTCACGCCGCCAGGACAAGGCGGCAATTCGTTCCAGACCGGCACCTTGCCATCGGTTGCCTCGCCCAGATCGAGCGACCACAACTTATCCATGGCCGTCGACAACTCCTGGCCAGCCTGTCCGCCCGATAGATAGACCTTGTCGCCAACCACGGCCGCCTGACCGTAAACGCATGTCGAAGGCAGGCGGGGGAGCTCGGTGACCTGAAGTTTCGACTCCTTCTCGGCATACTCCAGCAGCATCGCCGTGTCGAACACCTGCTCGGCATCGTTGCCCCCCAACACCACTACCCGCTCCGACCAAGTCGCCACCGCGGTATAGGCCACAGGTACGGGCAGTTTGCCCCCTTCTTTCCAGGTGAACTGTTGCTCGCCGTCGCGAATCAGGATGTGGACCGAATCGTGCCACTGCTTGGCGTTGTCCCACACCGGACGGGGGAAGTTGGCACCACCGGCGACAATCAAGCAGTCGTGGCTCACTCCCACAATGGGGCCGGCGACCCCCAATGAGTCGGGCAGGTCGGGAAGAGCACGCCACTGCAGCCATGCGTTCGGATCTTGCTCCTCGGCAATGCCGTACGAACCTGCCATCAGGAGCAGGCCGGTGACAAATAGAGAGAGTTTCACAAGGAGTCGATGCATCTTGAATCGAAAGGGCAATATACGCGTCATGCGGAAAACGGCGAGTCAATAACAGTGCGAGTCTTGTCGGCCCGCCTAGCGAACCTTACTGTTGACCAGCCAACGACTCGGGATCGCTATTCGCCCCGCCATGGTTACTTGCCGAGGCGTGAGGAGTTCGAAGCGGCGCGTCGTGTCGTTTCGGTGGCATCTCGGGCTGTGGCAAGCGTTGGATTTCCTCTCCCAGCCACTCCTGCTTGGACTCAGCAAGTGCCGCCAAGGGGAGCCGCAACCGGGGACTGCAAATCCCGCGTTGCGACAACAGCCACTTTCCAGCAGGCGCAACGCCCACCTGCTTACAGAGGTCGATATACCGGTTGGCGTAGATGGCCCACTGATTAGCGCCATCCAGGTCCTGCTGCGAGAGACGCTGACCAATCGCCAGAAACGCCTCTGGAATAATGTTGTAGAAGCTACCCACAGCCGACTGGGCCCCAACGGCCAGGGCGGGCAACAATAGCTCGTCGCGGCCGAACATCATCTCCAAACGATTGCCCCACTTCTGTTTGCACTCGGCGAATTCGGCCAGATCCTCATGCGTGAACTTCATCCCCGCAAAGCTGGGAATCCGGTCGATAGCAAGCTCCAGGAACGCGTCCACCATCAAGGGAACGTGCGTGAGCGAAGGAATGTGATAGTAGTAGAACGGTGTTTGAGGTGCCGCCGCGGCGACGCAGGCCAAGAACTCTAGCAGGTCTCCCATGGTATCCGGCCGCAGGAAGCTTGGAGGCATGGCCGAAATGGCCACCGCGCCCACAGCTTTTGCGTGCGCGGCCAGCTCCACCGCTTCCGGCAGGCTGTTATGCCCCGTATGGATGATGAGGCCGAGTTCATCAGAATGCTGCGCCCACGCTTCCGCCAGTTGCTTGCGTTCGTCGGTCGTCAGCGACAGGCTCTCGCCGGTGGTGCCATTGATAAACACGTCGCGGATGCCGTGCTCCAGCAAGTAACTGGCGTACTTCGGAATCGCCGCCAGGTCGATGGATCCGTCCGCGTTGAAGGGCGTATAGGTGGCGGCAATCAGACGCAATTGCTCGGAGCCAGCGGGTTGAGATTCACTCATCGGGCGCTCACTTGGTTCGTCGGGGCCTAAACTCGCTCCAGCACCATGCCATTCGTCGTCGGCAGCAACTTCTGAGGCTGGCATACGCAGTTCCAGTTCCTGCCAAGCTCTTTAAAACAAGTAATCCTGGACTGCGGAAAGAACAGAGGGACAAGTGCATGAGAAGCATCCTACACCCCCAACACAAAAGTTCGTGAGAACAATTGCTTGGGACAATAGCCAAGACTCGAGGTCGTTCAGCGCGCACACACACGGCGTCAGAGCCCGAGCCTGAAACGGCTGGAGCCATTCAAAAGAGTCGCTCGATTACTCGCTACGTCCCTGGCCGATGCCACCGTACGGAGTCCGCCATATGACCATCGTTTCGCTGGAAAAGGCCGCCTGGTTCGTGCGAGGCGACCCCTTACACATGGCCACAGCTACGCAACGATACGTATGTTACCACCAATAATATTTGGCTGCAAACAGTATTTCTTCGTTTTCAAAAACTTTTTAGCTTCGAAAATGGGCGGTGATTAGGCAGTGCCACTCCCCCGCCAGCCGATTTGTCGCCACCCCACTTAAAATAGTACAATGAGTTTGGTAATATTTCACAATCTTTTGCATTTTATCCGCGGCGCTCACCGCTGGACATTTGCATGGTAGGCGAAGAAGCTGATCGGCTAGAATCTCCCGAGGACAACAAGGACCTCAATTAGATCTCGCGTGGGAGACACTCACTATGGCTCGTTCTGGCACTGATACCCCCCGTCTAGTGGAGCTCGCGGAGAAGTTGGCCGCTGACATCGAAGACCGCAACCTCAAACCAGGCGATCGATATCTCACCACGGTCGATGCGTCGAAACTGCTGGGCGTCAGCAACGGGCTCGCCAATCGAGCCCTGCAACTGCTCGAGCGCCGGCAGATCATCACCCGCCAGCAACGCAGCGGGGCCTTTATCGCCAATTTGCCGGGCGAGCTTTCCCTTCCGCCTCTACGGCGAGTGCACTTTCTGGTCCATCAAAACTACCTGGCGTCCGAGGGAATCGGCAACGACATGGTGCTGCTGGGCATGCAGGAAGAACTGCCCGGCGTGCACGTGCAAATCAGTTTTCTCCCGCAGGAGAACGCGGACGGATTTGTGGCCGACCTGATCGACCACTCCCTGACCGCCAAAGCGCGGGATGGCTTTATCCTGGTGCGAGCTCCCTTCGAGGTACATCAACTGGTGAGCAACAGTGGAGTTCCCGCGCTCGTTTACGGTGGAATCTACCCGGGGATTACGCGACTCACTCGACTGGACCGCGATATGGCCAGTATCGGCTACCTCGCAACCGACTACCTACTTGCTCAGGGTCACAAGAAAATCGCCTTGCTCACCAGGCAGGAAACACTTCCCGGGGATCACGATACCCTGGATGCGATTCGCCGCCGCTTGACAGAATCGAAGCTTGATCCCGATGCCTTGTACGAACGGTTCCTGCCGCCTGCGACAATTGTCTGCGAGGCCGCGGTTCAGCGACTACTGAATCAAACGAATCCGCCCACCGGTTTCGTGTGCAGAACCATTCGCATGGCAAATGCCGTGAAGGAAGTGGCCACGAAGCGAAAGATGCTGCCAAAGACAGATACCGTCTTGTGCGATAGCTACCTGCCAGCGAACCAAGCGCCCCAGCATGTGTATTTGCGGCCCCTCTATTCCTCCGAAGAACAGGGGAAGCACATGGCGCGAATGCTGGCGGCGATGGCGCGTGGCGAGGTGGTTCCCGATGAGATCATTCCAGTCAAGCTGGATACAACGGCCAAGTAGTTGGCGCTACGCCCATGATGGAAGCCAGGCCAACCGCTGCGAACTGGAATGCCGGCGCCCGTCCCCATGCGCTGCAACGAGAGATAGAGGAGCGTGTCTTAGTCCGATTCTGGTGATGTCGACTAGTCGAACTAGTCAAGGTGAAGGTGGGTCGCTTGAAAATCACAGATGTTCGCTGCGTGCTCTTGAGTGCACCCTATGCTACGCCCGACGACGCAGAGCGGGTTTTCCATCTCCAGACCGGCTATCGGCCTGCCGGACTCATTCGGGTGGAAGCGTCCGATGGATCGTTCGGCCTGGGGGAGGTGTACTCCGGAGTCTATGCTCCCGAAACGGTCGCCGCACTAACCCAGCAACTGGGTGAGGCGATCGAGGGCCAGGACCCTCGCCGCCCTGCTGCCCTGTGGGATCGCATGCGTTTGGCCAGCTATTACTGGGGCCGCCTGGGCATCTCGCAAAGTGTGTTGGGTGGAATCGAAATGGCTCTGTGGGATCTGTATGGCAAGTCGCTCGGGGTGCCGGTTTGCGACCTTCTGGGAGGTTGCCAACACGACTCCCTGCTGGCCTACGCCAGCGGGGGCAACAACAAGCCCGAAGCGGAACTGCGGGCAGAAATGCACGGTTATGTGCAAGACGGCTTTCGCGCAGTGAAGATCCGCATCAACAATCTCGCAAGCATGGACCAGATCGTCGAGAAGGTCGCTATCTGCCGCGAAGCGTTGGGGAGCGGCGTTGGACTGGCCGTCGATGCGGCGCAGGGACTGGCGCAGCGCCCCTGGACGGTGAAGCAAGCGATCTCCGTCGCCCATGCAATCGAGCAGTTCGACCTGATGTGGATCGAAGAACCCGCGGAAGTGTCCAACTACGAAGGCTTCGCCCAGATACGCAGGAACATTTCCATTCCGGTCGCCGGGGGCGAAACGGTCACGAGCCTTACCGAAGCGAAGTGTTACCTAAACGCGGACGCCTTGGATCTGTTCCAACCGGACGCGTCACTCATTGGCGGGCTGACCGTATTCCGCAGACTTGCCGACTTATGCGACACCCGTCACCTGCCAGTGGCCGTTCACACCTGGTGCGCGGGCGTGGGCATCATGGGCAACTATCACGCCGCTTTTGCATCGCGAAACTGTTCGATTGTCGAACTGCCCACCGTTCCTAACCCGCTTCGAGAGGTCGTTCTGCAGCATCCGCTAAAGATGCATGAAGGAAGAATTGCCGCCCCCCAAGGCGCCGGACTGGGAGTCGTCGCCCCTGACGACCTCGAATCGAGTTTTCCCTATCGGCCGGGATCGTATTACAAGATCCTCGGTGCGATCGATCAGCCCCAGACGAGTCAACGCGAGCCGCAGCCATGAATGACATCCAGGAAGCAGCGGACATCTATGGCCTGTGGGCGGCCATTCCGATGCCGTGGACAGCCGACCAGCAACTCAACGAGCCGATGTTGCAGCGCAACCTGAAGCGGCTGGCTGAGGTGGGCTGCGACGGCATCTACAGTACCGATAGCGATGGCGAGTTTTATGCGTTGGAGCTCGATGAATTCCAGAAGTTCGTGGCCGCGTTCGCACGCTTCATGACACCATTGGATTGCCGCGCTCAGATGGGGGTCACCTGGACTAATACTCGCGGAATCATCGATCGCATCAAAGTCTGCCTGGATCACGGCATCACTACCGTGCATGTGTGTTATCCGTACTGGATGCCCCTGGCGCCCGACGACATCTGGCACTTCTGGAACGATCTTGCCGAAGCGGCCCCGGCGGCCCGGTGGGTGCACTACAACACTCCTCGGGGGCACGTGGTGATGAACGGAAGCCAGTACAAGAGGCTGGCCAGCGAGTTCCCCGACCAGTTCGTGGGAACGAAGCTGGCGACCCAGAATGTGGTCGAGCTGTGCGACGTGCTGGGCACCACTCCTCACCTGGCTCACATGGTGACCGACTTTGTCACCGTGCCCGCCATGTTGCTCGGCGCGCGGGGAACCTACAGCTTCTGGGTGAACACCCTGCCGGAATGGCAACGGCGTCTTGTCGACCTCTGCCAGATTGGATCTTGGGAGCAAGCGATGCCCATGCAAGCCAAGATGAATCGCTGGGAACTGGAGTGCATTGATCCCCTGGTGCGGCGTGGCTACCTGCACGGCATCGTTGGCAAAGCCCGGGGGGCTGCTTCGGGCTTCTTGGAAGACGACGGTTACACTCGATCGCCCTACCACCCTGTGCCAGAGTCGGACACACGAACTCTCACCGATCAATTTCAGCAATGGTGGCGAGACGAGCTGGCGCAGGAAACCTGGAAGCAGGCCTCACTCTAACGCGGCAGCATCAGGCGGGCGGCACCAACCAGGGTCGCCATACAGTATGCAACACACCGCCAGAAGCGATACGTTACTTCTTCTTTTTCGAGCTCAGATCGAAGTCCAGCGACTTGGTACTCGCTTCGACGCTACGCGTCAATTCGCTGTCGGTATTGAACCTGGCCGGGAGGTACTGCTCCGTGGGCCCACCTTCGCGGGCGATCTCCTCTGGCACCGACCCTTTTTGGGACCGGTAGGCCATGATCTCGACCCGATGCTTACCGACCGGCACTCCATCGCGGTACTTGGCCTCGTACGTTCCGTTAACAATCGGACTACCAGACACCGGGCCCTGCGTGCCTTCGATGGGAAAGAAGCGTATCTCGCCATTGGAAATCGGCTGGCCATCGTACTTGACGGACCCTGAGACAATGACCTTCTGCAGTCCAGTCGACTCGCGGCAACCAGCCAGCGGCAAGGCTGCCAGGCAGGCCAAGAGGCACATAAACTTCGTTGGCGTCGAGTATCGTCGCATTACACCGTTCAACTTACACACCTGTCAATTTCAGTACTGATGAGTCAGAGAACCTGACTACTAATAAGCTGGGGGGCACCGCTAGCCGTATGGAAATACCGTGTGAGGTGGCGTGACTACTGGGTTGTTTCAACTCAATCACGCCACACTCACATTCCAGCCACCCTAGCGAATCGGGCCGCCGTTGCCACCAGGCTTTCTCGGCGGATAGTGATTCACACCGGTAGCAGTTCCCTGTTCGACATTGATGACTTCACCATCGGCTCTGGTGGCCCAAGCAAATAGGACGTCTTGATTGATGTCCTCGTTGATGAACTGAGTGCTGCCATCGGTAAACAGCAGGTGGGCCCCGCCTGGGTGATAGCTGGATAGACCGTTCTCGCGTGAGAATTCCTCATGCCGGTTCTCGCCACCACCACCGAAAGGATCCAAACCGTCGTCGCGTCCACCGGGAAGCGTACCGGGACCATTAATGCCCTCGTACACATCAGAGATGGCGCGAGTCACCCAAGTGGCGCCAACCCACACCGGCTCACCGTTGGCATCGAAGCCGCGCCCCGACGTGATCTCGCCGACAGCAACCGTGTGCGACGTGCCGTCGGTCACCTTGCCGACAGAGACCTTGCTGTAGTTGAACATCACGCCACGGCCGATGTAGTGAGGCTGGTACTGCCAACAGTGTGCCTCCACGCTGTCGCCGATGGCTACCATGTTGGAGAGTCGCCAATCGAAACCTGGAGCACCATAGTGGTCCCGACCCGAGCAGCAGTCGACCCACTTGTCTTCGTTCATCTCGCTCGGACAAACGAAGCCCGGCACCAATTGCTCGGAAGCAACCCAATTGGCCCCGTTGTAGACGTTCTCCGACCCGTCCAGCACCAACATGTCGTATATAGCTTGTTGCTCCAGGAAGGGCAGGATAAAGGCCCCCCAGCCGAAGCCCGCATTACCCGGCACCAGGCCCGGGCAAGCGTTTTCGTCGTTCTGGGCGGTGAACTTCGTGCCTGCTGGAAACGCTTTGTGCGTGCTATGGAAGTTGTGCAGTGCGATACCAATCTGCTTGAAATTGTTTTGGCACGCCGTGCGCCTGGCCGCTTCGCGGGCCGACTGCACGGCCGGTAACAACAGTGCTACCAGGATGCCGATAATCGCGATCACCACTAACAGTTCCACCAGCGTGAATCCGTTACCGCTCTTCCCTACATCTACCTTCCGCATAACTTTTCTCCACATAGGTCGCGCAGATCGCCTGGTTCACGCATCGCGCGAACGAGAACCTCTGTTTGAACGATTAAGAGTTACTAGTCCTAATACTGTTCCGAGTAGCAACACCAAGACGCTGCTCGGTTCGGGTACGGTTGTTCCGCCAACAATTGCATCCAGGCTTATGTTGCCAAACCCTGCCAGGAGTAGCTCATCGCGGAGAATAATGGCGTCATACACATCGGTCAGGCCATCCAGGTTGAGGTCGCCCTGCTGCCGCGTGCCCCAGTCGCCCGTAGGCTCGTTGTCAACAAGATTGGTGCTGCCCCAATAGGACTGGAACGCCGCGATATCGTCGGCATCCACGGTGCCATCCAAGTCGACGTCGCCGTCGCTCAAGGTGCCAATGCCCAGGTTGGTGATCGCGCTGGCAATGTAATCGTTATCTTCCAACAACGAGAACGAACCCCAGTCCTGGCCGTCGGCGTTCAGGCCACTCATGCCGTTGCTGCCTCCGGCCACGCCGTCTTCACCAAGGTGGTAGCTGTTGTCACCCCACAGGAAGATCTCGATATTGTCCAACACGCCGGTGTAGAAGCCATCGTCACCAGCCAGATTGCTGCCGACCGACAAGGAATCGCTGTTGATCTCGGGGAGTTGGTATTGATCTGTCGATTTTACGGCGATGCCGTTGACGTACAGGATTCCCTTCTGGGCCGAGTGACCACCCTCGAAATCGACGGCGCCCCCTACCTGCATGACATGTACCCAACCGTTAGCATCCACGGTGTCTGCCACGGCCACATCAGAGGCTCCACCACCGTCGAATTGCAGTCCCCAAGTCCCTTCACTTGAAATGAAGATCCCCTGTTCGGAGGTATCAATCACGACATCCTGGCGGACTCCGGCCGACAAGGCGGTTGGATCCGGCTGGGCCCATAGTTGGATACCGTGTGCGTTGATGCCGCTGTAGTTCAAGGGAAAGAACTGGCCCGATTGCGGATCGAAGAAATCCGTATTTTTCCAGAAGTTGTTGGGAAGGTTCAGGCTGGTCGGGGTGTGAAGATAGCTGGCTCCATCGAAATTGGCACCAAAATCATTCGCACCGGCACCGGGCCGAGTCGAAACGCTCGTATAGGTGGCTCCATTCACGATGAGATCTTGCCCCGATCCGGTTCCATCGTAGGCGTCGTCTCCCGTGACGGTATTCGCCCCAAAGACGAATCCCATGGCGGCCCCTTCGGAGATGGAAGCCCCAAACGAGACGTCCGTCGATCCGGGATCGCCGAAGAGGTACTGTCGATCGTTCTTCGTCGCGTGTGCGACGTTACAGGTCAGCACGAACAGGACCACCAACGCGGCGCCTTTGCCTAACCCCTTGCGCCAGCGTGGCGACTTCACCACGAGCAGGCCCATCGCGGAGATGGCGATGATGGCAATCGATGCCGGTTCCGGAACGGCCGCCCCATTGGCTGCCGCCAGCGGCGAGATCGAGTCTCCGAAGTGCTCCTTCCATACCTGGTAGTCACCAGCATCCACGCCATTCAGGCCGTCGCCGGCGCCATTGATTGCCGATTCGTCCGCGGCGCCAAGGTTGTTGCGCCACACGGTATAGTCGGCGATGTCTACCTTGTTATCGCCATTGAAATCGCCGGCTAGTCCGCCGGGTCCATCGAAGAAAACGACACGGGCTTTCTGGAAGGTGCCTTCGGAGTCGCCGTAAAGATGCAACGATAGCTCCAGGTCCTCCACGCCCACCGAAGTGTTGAACAGAGTTCCCAAGGGAATGCTGGCACCGTCGGGGATTGTCGAACCGGTGAGCGAGAACGCTCCCTCAGAGACGAGCGTTGGATCCGCATCCAACTGAGTCCAGGCACCACCGTCATAATTCTGGCCATCGAGCGAAGTGTAAGACCCGGAATTGATGGAGCCCATTTCGCTGGAGATGGTGTACGCGTCAAGAACGTAGTCGACACCGGTGTCGTTAGTCAGCGTGGCAGTGCCGTTGTTACGGTTGATGGATATCTCGAGGGCCTTCAGATAATCGTCCGCCAGACCATCAGCCACATCGCTGTGATCGTCGGTGTCGTTGTAGAGCAGAAGGTCGCCCATCTGGCCATAGATCCGACCTCCACTGCCACTAGAATCGGCAATCACTCGCCAGCGGTCGGGAGCCAAGGCTGCCGTTTCGGCGGCGGCTGTATTGCTGAGTGTTGCGCCCGTCACGGTCTCCACGTTCAGAGTGGCCGTTGCAGCGGCACCATTCCACGTGTACGAAGCAATAAACCATTCGTCCAGTCCAACAGGAACCGCAGCGTTGGTCGATTGCTTGGCAATTCCCTCGAGCATGCCATTCGAATAGTTGTATCGCAGGGCGAAGCCATCGACCGCGTTGCTGCCACCGCCGGTGGGGGCGTCGTCGCGGAAGTCGAAAAAGTAACCAGTGCCGCTGCCGGCCGAGCTGATTTGCCCCGCGACGATAGCCGTGATGGTGTTTGTATCGAAGTTGGTGCCGATACCATCGGTGTTGGCCGAAGCGCCGGTCCGCCCCAACATCGATCCATTGGCCGTAGGAGCCCAGACGGTGCCTAGAGTGGGGTGAGCGACAATGGGTGGACGCACGGCGAGATTGCTTGCGCTTCCTTCCAAATCCACAAACCCGTCGCCCGCACCAGCGGCACCGTAGTTCTCAGCACGTACGTCGCTGATGAATCCTACGGTGTCGCCAATTTGGGCTGGTACCGTACCGCCGCTGGTACTGCCATCGGAGAATTGGCTCTCCAACACGTTGGGATCGAGGTACACGACGAGTTCCGCACGCGCAGAATTCGCTGCAACACCTAAGCAAACCACAAACAACAGAGCCGATATCGCAAAACTGTTCCGAGTTTTGACCTGAAGAAGCCTCGATTTACCGAACAACAAGACCCCCGCGAACAGCGTCAACATGACACAAGTTGAAGGTTCGGGAACTTGCGAACCAGCAAACTGTAAAGCACCCGCACCGGGATTCGCCGCGGCGTAAGCATTGTTGAGAAGGATAAAGTCTTGGAGATTGACGGTGCCGTCCACATTCAAATCCCCCAAACCATACCGTTGTGGGTCCGAACTCATCACGGATGTATCGGCGCCATAGTTTGGCAAGAACTCGTTCGTGAAGTCGTCCTGATCAACGTCGCCATCGAAGTCGAGGTCACCAAAGGTAAGTGGCTCGCCGCCGTTGCCGGTAAATACAACATTCAGCGGCATCACACTACCATTGTCGAATACGATGCTCGCCTCAATGTCTTCTTCAAAGTATTGAATCCACGCATTACCCAGGCTGGTACTGGTGCCAGGCAAGAAGTCCGCACCATTGGAGGAACCACCGTTCTGCTCAAACTCCATCTCCGTCAAGTCAGTTCGCAAAGCGGAGTCGGACAGTTTGGTCCAGTTGTTGTCGGGATCGACCTGGTTCGCGCCCGGGTGATCAGCGTCGTAGTTGTCGGCTATGGATGTCCAAAAGGTAGGATCGAGCGTCTGTGCTTCAGACGTAATTGAATAGCCGACGACATTGGTCACAGCACTGCCACCGCCGGGAACACTGATGGAGATCTCACCCGTGTTTCGGTTTACGATGAGCTCTGGAACGGTAATAAGATACTGTGCACCCAAAGCGGTAAAATCAGCGGAGTGGTCGTCCACATCGTTGTAGACCATGTAATCGCCCATGAACCCGACGTAGCCATTGCTGTTGTTGCTGTCAGCTCCCCAACGACTACGGTCGACATCGAGCGCGACATCCGATGCCGTGCCCGAATCGGAAGTGACGCCGGCCAACGTTTCAACCGATAGAGTGGCCGTGGTGTTAGGTCCATCCCATACGAGCGATGCCGTGAACCACTTGCCGGTATCGACTGGCACAGAAGCCACGACCTCTTGCTTAACCATGCCTTCAAGCACGCCTGTGCTGTGGTCGTATCGCAGAGCAAGTCCATCCGACTCATTCGACCCACCACCGATCGCGGCATCGTCACGGAAATCGAAAAGGTAGTCGGCGCCGGCGCCGAAGTTGGCGGTATTGGCCGCCACCAAGACCGTAGCCGTATTTGTATCCATATTTTCGCCCCATCCGTCAGCCAAGGCATTGGGACCAGGGTCGAAGGTCAGCAAGTTTCCATTACCCTCCAGAAACTCGATCACGTTACCAGCCGTAGGATGACTGGCAAGCACAGGCCGCGCCACGCCTTGCTGCCCATCGATGTAAGTGTCAGGCCCATTGTCGGGATCAGGCGTGGGGCTGCTGGGCACTCTCGTATCCATAATCCAACCGACCGGATCGCCTGGATTGACCGCCGGCGCCGTGCCGTATCGATTGTCCTCGTAGCCATTCTGAAAGGTGGTACGCGTGTCGTTGGGATCAAAATGCAACAGCAATACGGCCGATGCCATCGGGGCACAGCACAGGGCGAACACCCCGTACGCGACGCTCATCAGCAGCGGGCGAAGGGATTCCGGTCGACGAGAGAGGGCAGACATGGATGGATCCTCAATAAAACGAAGACTAGCAAGTAACAAGCTGACCGAGTGCCGTGGATTGCACAGCACGAAAAAATCAAACTCTAGGGATCACTCAATGAAGCACGTGTTGAAACTTTACTGCCGAGCAGGTAGCAACTACTCAGGGCGCCCAGCAGCAATGTGGATGGCTCGGGAACCGGTCGCATCAACGCTTCCAGTCCACTGGTCGACACACCGGCTTGAAGCAAGTGTCGTCGCAACAAGGCGGCATCCGAAACGTCTTGTCGATTGTCAAAATTCAAATCGCCATTCAGGTAGTTGTCCGCGCCGCCCAGAAACTCTTTGTCGGAGACGGGCGACCATACACTGATGAAGTGATTCAAGTCGTCGATATTCACCACACCGTCTTGGTTTACATCGCCATCGATTCCGTTGAACCCGATCGGGTCCAAATCGTCGAAGGCCATATAGCCGAATAGAATCTGTTCGTACAGCGAGTCGCCCGCTTCCCAAAGGACGCCAAAGTGATCGCTGTCGATGGCTACCAGATCCGAGTAAGCCGATGGCCCAGCATGGATGAGCGTGTGCTTCACCCAGGTGGCACTCTCGTCGAAGCTGACACGGATGGTCATGTCGTTGCGACTACCGGCCTGTCCAGGTCCTGAATACAGCAACACATTTTCGGAATCGCCCATGTCGGTCGCACGCAACCGCATGACTGAGTTTTGGACTACGGGCGTGACAAACTCTGGAGCGGGGGTAAAGGGCTCGTCGTAGCTCGCACCACCATCGCTGCTGTACGCGACAGCGCGGTTGCCTGGTGCCGAGCCGTTTTGATCGCGAGCGTTAAAGTACACCCGGCCATCGACCAGTTCGACAGCCGTGTTCTCGTTCGGTCGAACCGAGTCGGTCGAATCGCGGGTATCGATGGCTCCCAACTCCCACGTGGCTCCGTGGTCGTCGCTGTAGACGACGTGTGCGCCCCAGCCCCCGGCGCGATGATCGGAGGGGACAATCAGCCGCCCCCGGCTCTCGCCGCGTGTTAGCTGGATGCCGTGAACCGGTCCGGTCGCGTACCACCCCCACGAATCGAGTTTCACGTCGGGGGTTATCTCGCGCGCCCGACCAGCGTTGTCCAATCGCCATGTCGCTCCATGGTCGTCGCTGTAAGTTACAAACACCCGGTCGTTTTCCAAGGTGAATGGCATCCAGATACGCCCTGGATGGAGCGGATCGAGATGATCGACCACAGGCGACTGGTTTCCCGCAGTCACGTCCGTCGTGGGTAGGCCATCCCAACCACGGTAGCGATCGTTTTCGATCACCACTTGCAGCTGCCCCCAGCTATCGCCATTGTCGGACGACCGCTTCATCACGATGTCGATCTCGCTGGCATCGCCACCCGAGCGGGCCTCGGCGAAGGCTAACAGATCTCCATTGGCCGCTTTCACAATCGTGGGTATGCGGTAAATGTTGTAGCCTTCCTGGCCACTCTCGAAGACGAGACGTTTGACAATTTCCGCGCGAATGTTAGTAGCGCCTACCAACAGCGCTGCGGCCACCGCCAGCAGACTCAAGAGTTGTGTATTGACAAATCGCATTCCAGCCTGACTCCGCCACTATGTTATTCTCTGATCCGTTGTTCACTGTCCGAATGAACCCCGCCGGGTCAGCCCTGCTCGCGAGCAGGGCCAACCTGACGAGTGCTGCCCTCGATGCCTAATACTCTACTTCTGACTTCCTCCCTCGCTTTGTCACCACACCGGCAGCCGCCAAAGCGAAGACTGCCAACAGTGCGGAAGAGGGTTCTGGCACCACTCGCAGAAACTCACCTGGCATGAGAGCTCCGCGGGTAATACGAACTTCATCAATGTCGCCAATGAACCTTCGCGTATTGCTGTCAGCAAAGTCGCCGATCACCAACGGGTTGGTATCACCATTGAGCGGAGCGGCGAACTGGGCAGGAGCTGTGTCCATATCCACGAGTACGCCATTGATATACAACCGAATTTCCTCCGCTGCCGGCTCGTATACGCCCGCCACGTGTGTCCACTCGCCAGTGTTAGCAACTTCGCCTTCCGCATCATCGGACTGCACGTCGACGCTGCCGACTCCACCGCTGTCGTTTAGGAACCAGCGTACTTCGCCGTCCTGCAAACGCATCCAGGTCTCCCCAGCGTTCCCGTTCATGGATACCAGCGTAAGTATGCCAGGGGCGTCCGTGCGGAAGATGGCCTCGACCGTAAATCCCTCTCCGGGAAGGACGTACAGATCTTCGTCCTTGGCAATCTCGATGCGATGATCGGCGTAGTCGTCGTCTGCGAAGTGCAGTGCGGAGCCATCGAGTCCCGCGACGTAGCTCAGCGGCGACATGACGGTGCCATCGTGGTTGCCCGTCTCGTCGATGATGGTGTCATTCGCGTTGGCGGGACTTCCGGGGGCCTGATCATTGAATTTGTATTGGGCGATGGTTCCGTTGGGACGAATGACGGGGCCCAAATCATCAGGCGACTCCGAGACGCCATTCTGCATCACGTCGCGGACCTGGCCGTAGGACAACACATTGTCATAGATAGCGAAGTTCGACATGCGACCATCGAGCCCCCACTGAACGCCACCACTGTCGCTATTCGACCCAATGGCCATGTTATTGAGCGCCGTGGCGGCATTGGTAATATTCCCCCACATCGGCGCATAGTTTTGTCCTACCAGAAGTCCGTCGACGTACAGTTTCGAGACTTCATTGTCGCCATCGATTGTCACGGCAAAGTGGTGCCAATTGGCATCGGCGATTCCTTCCTGGCTGAGGATTTTTTGGCCTTCACCGACAGGGTTGCCACCTTCGTCGCGGATGGCGTAAAAGATACGGTTTCCTTCCGACATGACGCGGGCTTCGGTGGAACCTACCGTGTTGTCGGAAAGCGTGAACAAGGCGTCGGCCGAAGCCACATTGTTCAGAAACCACCCCGTCACCGTACCGGAGGTCATGCTGCTGAATACGCCAACATGGTCCGAAAGATCGATGCTGGCGGCGGCGCCGCCGTCCAACTCCACCACCGTGGTACCGAGGGAACCGTCGACCACTCCCTGTGTGACACCAGAATCCGGCGTTCCATCATAAGCGTTTACATTTTCGGCTACACTTCCACTGCCGACGGCATCATCGAGTGGCCAATGGGCCACCAAGACAGCCGATGCTGGATTGCCAGCCAGGAAAATCAACGCACCGTACAACACAACCGCAATTCTGGACATCATGAAGCTCTCCGCCAAAAGACCCACATACACAACAAAGTACTTACGCGCTCATTTGCTATTCTTTATTGGCTGTTTTAACTGCACCGGAACAATGACATTGCGGGCATTGCTGCTCCAACCTTCGACCTGCGCCGACAGCAGCCGCGCGAGGTGTTGCCCTTGTTGCTCGTCATTCTCAACGGGCTGAGGATATGCAAAACGGCAAGCGCTGTTGCCGCCCGAGAAGAAGTCGCATACGGCGATATCGTACTTACTGGTGTCTCCACCAACTCGTCCGAGGGCCGCCTCGACGTTTTCGGCAATGCGAAGCGAACGACAAATCAAAGCAGTAGGTGCATTGGGCCGCTTCAACAACGAATGCAAATCGGCGACACAAGATTGCGAATCCGAAGGCAATCCTCGGATCAAGAGCGAATCTACTGCTTTGCCACTTTCGGCCAGCACACCCGCAATTGCCTCCATGGTGATATTGTCGCCCGGTAGCACCAGCTGACGATTCAAGTAGGCAAATCGTTGGTGCCCTCGCTTGAGCATCCATTTTGCCAACACTCCACCTACGGCATGCTGGTCGCGATCAAGACTCGCCAAACCATCGATGCCGGGATAGATGGCCCCGAACACGACTGCCGGCAAACCTGAACCCGCGACCAATCTTTGAGTTTCGCAACTGGCCCGCACCAGGACAAAGCCATCCGTAGAATCGGCGGCCAGGGCTTGAGCTATCAGTTGCTGCACCAGGCCGGTCTCGTCCCCTTGTGGGAGAAAGCTGATTTGTACGTGCACGCCGGGCAGTTCGCTCTGCATGCCCAGCAGGATCTGGTCGTTGCCCATTCCCTCGGTCCGCATATACAGCGGATGGACTAAGAAGTGCACCCGATGTAGCGGCCGCGCCTGGTTGTCGTCGGGAAGACCCAAGATGAACGCCCCGCGTCGCTGCTGACGTGAAATGATCCGACGTCGTTCGAGCAACTGCAGTGCGCGATTCGCCGCGGCAGTACTGACCCCCAAGTACTTCGAAGCTTCGGCCGTAGACAGGTACCGATCACCCGGCGCTAAGTCTCGCGACGTGATGTCCTCGATCAGTTGATTGGCCAAGTCCGCAATTTGCGGAGTGACAGATCCAGCCTTCTCAGGCATTGTTCTTACCTAAGATAAGAAGTGATTGAAAAGTCATGTCGACCGCCTCGACAATCGCATACTACCAAATAAATATCCCGGGTCAAGCAATAATTTCGAGCATTTCAGAAATTAGTTCAGAGGCGTAAATCTTGCTATTTCGGGATGAATTTGGACCATCCTGCGCCAGGCGCAGTGGACCGGCCTCGTTAGTTCCCCCCGTGCAGGGGGAACAAACTTAAAGGTTTTCGGGGATGGAAATGGTGATGTGAGGTACTCCTACTTCCCCCGCCCCAAGTTCCTTTTTCGCCGTTGGTAAATTCACCTTAGGTGCCTTCCACAACGGCCATTTAGCCTCCTCAGTAAATCAACTGGCTATGCATGGTCCGAGCAACACACCACGATGTTTCGCCACGTAGTAACCAAGGGCTATTTACGGTGGAGGTCGGGTCCTTGTGCCACGTTTTCCGCTGGCAACCACCTCCGATGCTCGTCCATGACACCCTGCCACTGCGGATCGCCGGCAAGGTTATTCCATTCGTGGGGATCGGCATGGTGATCGTACAGCTCTTCGGTTCCGTCCGCATAGCGAATGTATCGCCACCGCGAACTACGAACAGCGTGGTTGCCTGGCAAATAGGTCATCAGTGCGACCCGCTCGCCCGCCGAACTCTCCGGGTCTTTCAACAATCTGGAAATACTCTGGCCATCGGCTTGTTCGTCCTCCGGCAGACCACACTGCTCGAGCAACGTGGGATACAGGCACATCAGATCGATGGGCGTCGCGCATACCGAACCGGGCCTGGTGACTCCTGGTTGAACCACGATGAAGGGGATGTGTGTCGACTTCTCCCAAAGGGCAAATTTTTCGATATGCTCTTTCTCCCCAAGGTGAAAACCATGGTCCGACCACAGGACGATCACGGTGTTGTCGCGTCGCGGGCTTTGATCCAAGGCATCCAGAACTCGTCCAATCTGATCGTCGGCAAAGCGGGCGCAAGCCGCGTAGCTCTCGACGAAGCTGCGGTACGACCCGGGCAATCGATGGTCGAGCTCCGACATTCCCTGCCAGAACCACCGTTTCGATTTCATCAGCTTCTGAGCACCTTTGGGTAGATCGCTGACGTCGTCGTCTCCCAGCAGGGGCATCGTGACGTCCGCGTCCTGACCGTGGTATTGCTCAGGAGCAAAAAACGGAGAGTGTGGCTTGTAGATACCGCAGGCCAGGAAAAGCGGTTGGTCCCCCGGTGGATGCTTCAGCACATCCACACAGTAGCTAACTGTCTGATGGTCGATGGAATCTTCGACTTTTGGTGGCCAGACTCCCCAGTCGGTATTCTTCGATCCATACTCCGGCGCGTGATTCAGTTTCTCCGGAGGATAGAGTTGCGGCCTCATCGGTTGAAAGGCATCGAAAGAGGCCGTGTCGTGGAATGCCCCGTCGAGGTGGTGATGAAAGATCTTGCCGGCACCCTCGACATGATAACCGGCATCCATAAAGCGTTGCATAATCGTTTTGCGATCGCCCACGGCTCGTCGCCAATCGGTCTTGTTGCCATACACGCCTGTGGACGAGGGCCGCAAACCGGTCAATGCCGACACCCGTGAGGGATTGCACGCCGGCGACGCACAGTAAGCATGGGTGAACAGCGTCCCTCGCTCGGCCAGTCGGCGAAGATTCGGAAGCTCGATTGGCGACTCGGCATCGAGCAACGCGTTCCAATCGTTGAGATCGTCGACAACGATCATTAGGACATCGGGCCGAGCACGCGACGACTGGGCCACGCAAGGCGAAGTCAACAAGGCGCTGATACCGCAGACAAGCGTCCAGAGAGCGACCGTCGAACACACGCCGCTCTTTGTTCGACGGATCAGTTCGCCAAGTCGATAAAGCACGGGCACGTTGTCAAACTCCTCACAAAAGACTGTTCGCTGAAAGTGGTTCTTAGTCGCCCGTAAATTGGGGGCTATGCGACTCGGCGGGGTGGCGCCCTGGTACGATGTGGCTTCTAGCGGTTGTCTTTGTCGCCCAACAGCCGCTCAGGGTCGCATATGGCCAGGCAAATGCGACCGTAGCCGTCGGCTTCGTACAGGCACCCAATTCGCCCGTCGTCTAGCACGGCCAAACTGCTGTAGGCGCTCGAGCCACCGTAGAGCTCTTGGGCGACGGGCCAGGTTTCGCCGTCGTCAAAGCTGGCTCGCAACGTCATGTTCTCGCGTTTCGTCGGGTGAGCTGGATTGGCAAACAAAATAACGCCCGGCTGGCCGCCCTCCGGCCAACAATAGCGGCGGATGCTGGCCTGGCAGCGAGGTTCCACCAGCGACTTGTCGTGGCGCTGGCCGTACCAGGTGTCGCCGCCATCGTCGCTGAAAGCAATCTGCCGGGCTTTGATCGAACGATCGTAGTTGCGCATGTTTAACATCAGTCGATCTTCCGTGAGTTCGACCACCTCGCATTCGTTGACACCGGGTTCCGGGGCCGCCCCGCCCAACTGCCAAGTCGCGCCGTGATCGTCGGAGTAGATAACATGCGAGCGAAACTCCTCCGACTCGTCGGTGGGCAGCTTGTGGTCGCAGGCAATCACCATGCGACCCTTGTGCGGACCATGTTCGATCTGAATACCCGAGCCAGGACCGGTCGCGTACCAGGTCCACTCTTCCTCCTTTACGTCGGTCGTGATCTCACGAGGTGCGTCCCACGTCACGCCGTCGTCCTGCGACGAGGTGACAAACACACGCCGCGAGTCGGTCCCATACCCCGGCTCGATACCTCTCTCGCTCTGCTTGCCGGAGTTCCAGGTCATCAGCAGCCAGATGGTTCCCGTATCACGATCAACTACAGGACAGGGGTTGCCACAGGTGTTGTTCTCGTCGTCCCAGATCACGGCTTGCTGCGACCAGGTCTTTCCTTGGTCCGTCGACCGGCGAACCATCAGATCGATGTCGCCCGTATCCGAACCGCTGTTCTTGCGTCCTTCACAGATTGCCAGCAAGGTGCCGTCTTTGGTCGTCAAGAGCGAGGGAATGCGGTACGAACGGTACCCCTCCTGCCCACTGACAAATAGATCGGTCTCCACCGGTTGCGGCGGCTTCGCCTCCGCCTGGCACACGCCTCTAGACACACCGATCGTCAGCAGCACACACAAGCCAAGGGTTCGGGAAATTCGATTCATCACGGAAATCCTGTCGGACAGATGGTTGGTACTTAGAAATGACAGCCCATATCGAGGCATGTTGGATTGGTCGTTGCGAAGGCCCCGGCGGCTTCTGGGACGCACACACGTTAGCCGCGATCGCTGCAACGCTTTAAGGGCTTTCGGTGTTGGTACCGTCAGCTTCTGTTGGTTGTTTCAGGTACTGCAAACCATTGGGGACAAAGTCCTGTGGTTTAAAGCTGTTTTTGGGTCGGTAGTACGATGTCTGATCGACGCGCGGCAGTGTTTCCAAGAGCTGAGGGTCACCCAATTCTCGCATCAAGGGATCACGAGGATTGAAACGGTTCATCAGATAGATGCCATCCACGCCCGCCTGCCAGGCATTGTACGCCTCGCCGCGCCACAACTTGGCGTCGGTCTGCTTCGTATTCGCTTTGCCCTGCACCCGGCGCATTTCGAAGCATGCGTAAACAGGCACGTTGTATCGCTCGCCGGTGGCGGCCAGGTTCTCCCAGGGCTCCAGCTTGAAGTAGTCGGCCCCGGTGACAATGTCGACCAGGTCTTCTTCCAGCCAACGCTCCACGTCCAGTCCCATTGCCCGACAGTAGCCCATCGAATCGGGAATGCGGATTGCGATCAACAAGGGGCGGCCGCGTTGCCTCCCCACCCGCTCCGTCATTTGTCGTACCTTCCGCCACAGCTGAGTCATCTCGTCCATCTTCGCCTGTGGTACGGGCTTGCCCTGCAGCGGCTCGACGAAGTACAGCGGGTGTCGCCAGAAGTCCAATTCGATGCCATCCACGTCGTAGTTCGTACAGACTTCTTCAATCAAGTCGAACACTACCTGTCGCACTTCCGGCTTGTCGTATCGCATCGCCGACCAACTGCCTTTGCCCCGCTGGAAACTCGCGGGCAGGCCATCTTTCTGCGAGCCCATCAACAGCTGCGGGTGATTACGTTTCCAGTCGGTGATCAGCCAGGGCCAGTTCTTACTCGAATCGTGCCGATCGTTCATTCGCATCGACCAGAACACCTCTCGATCGTTTTGCCGACACCAGTTGACGATCATCTCCAGCGAGTCGGTGTCCATCTCATTGAACGCGGCAACCCACTGCTTTCCCGGAACATCTTGATGAATGCCCACGCCCGATTGCTCGGCAATCTTACTGCGATGGGTGTACAGCATCGGAACGCCGCTGCAGTAGAAGATCGTATCCACCTGCGAATCGGCTAAGTCGGATGTCCTCGAAGCGAGGAATCTCTCGACCGTAAAGGGAGCTTTGACTTTGTCGTTGCCGTCGTTGTTGAGAATGATTCGACGTTTGCGATGCTTGGCAATGTCGCGCGCCTCGCGCAACTGCGCGAGGGTAAGTTGGGGGGACTTGTTTACCAGGTCCTGCGACCAGGCGTCATTCCCCACGGAGCAGAGTAGCCCCACACAAACCAACAGTTTTGAGACGAGATGCGTGAGCACGGGCGCGAAAGTCACTCGTTGGTGTTCCATACCCGCAACCTCCCGGTCTCATCTCACCCGCTGGATGAAATCCCTGCGGCGAATTGCCGCGACCGCGTGACGCCTCCGCTGGCACGAGGCCAGGGGGATGCTGAGTGCTGGGCCGCGTGGTTTGGTCTTTCTGGACCGCAGGTCCCCGGAAAGCCTCACCGCCCGGCGGCCATTCTCCGGCGTGTCGGTTGGAAATTCGCCCGTTGATACAAGCTGGCTGTGGTGTTGCAAGCAACACGCAAACGCACTTCACGTCAGCATAGATAAATAAACTCCCATCAGCAATGTAATACTTCTCAATTTTCGGCATTATTCCAGCCGGCGAGAATCGCTGCCCTACGGATGTCGATGCGAGACCGATCCCCTGCGCCCAACGTGCCATTGCCGGCGGGACGATGGGTGCGCCTAACCTGTTGTGGCAATTAGAGTTAGCAACCTAGCTCATGGTGGCGTATTTGGCCGATAGGTCGCAGCGCTCAGGGCTCGAGCCGCGGAGAAAATCGAAGTCGCACCCTTTATCGGCCTGTAGGACATGCTGCAAGTAGAGCCGCAAATAGCCCCGCGGGGCGTCGATCGAGGGGGCCACCCAAGCCTCGCGGCGCCGGGTCAACTCCTCGTCCGACACTTCGAGCGTGAGCCGCCGGTGCGCGGCGTCGAGGTGAATGATGTCGCCCGGTTGCACCAAGCCGAGCGGGCCCCCTACGGCCGCTTCGGGCGATAGATGCAGGACGTTGGTTCCAAAGGAAGTGCCGCTCATGCGCGCATCGCTGATCCTTACAATGTCATGAACACCCTGCTCCAACAGCTTTTGCGGTATCGGCATGTGCCCCCATTCTGGCATGCCAGGTCCGCCAACTGGCCCGACGTTGCGAAGCACCAGCACGCTATCGGCCTGCACTTCGAAGTCCGGTTGGTGAATGCGGTCGAGCATATCTTCACGGCTGTCGAACACAATGGCCGGCCCTCGATGGCAGAGCAGCTTCTGGCTCGCCGCCGACTGTTTCAGAATCGCACCGTTGGGACAGAGGTTGCCGCGGAGGACGATGGTGCCTCCCTCGGGGCACACTGGATTGTCAGTGGGGCGAATGACGTCGCGGTTGTACGTTTCGATTTCTTCGAGATTCTGCCCCACGGTCCTGCCATTGACCGTTCGTGCCTCCAGATGCAGCAAGTCGCGAATCTCATGCATCACCGCTGGCACTCCGCCGGCGTAGTAGAAGTCCTCCATCAGAAACTTTCCCGAGGGCATGATATTGGCAATCATCGGCGTCGTACGCGATAGGCGATCGATGTCATCGAGCCCGATCGGCAGCCCTAGTCGACCAGCGATGGCCAGCAAGTGGATGACCGCGTTGGTCGATCCACCGATGGCATGGTTGACGGTAATGGCATTCTCCAACGCCTGTTGGGTCAGGAGGCGGGAGGGCCGCAGGCCTTCTTTGGCCAGCTCCACGGCGCGTCGGCCCGTCTGTTGGGCGATGGCCATGCGGCGAGAGTCGACCGCGGGGATCGCAGCGCAGTGGGGCAGCGTGAGCCCCATGGCCTCGACCAGGCTGGTCATCGTGCTGGCCGTGCCCATGGTCATACAGTGCCCGTTGCTACGGGCCATGCAGCCTTCGATTTCGGAGAAAGCCGCTTTGGATAGCTGCCCTAACCGGCATTGATCCCAGTATTTCCAGACATCGGTACCCGACGCAACCTGGTTGCCTCGCCACTGCCCGCGAAGCATGGGACCACCAGTGAGCATGATGGCCGGCAGGTCGGCGCTGACGGCCCCCATCACTTGTGCCGGCGTGGTTTTGTCGCAACCGCACAGCAAGACGACGGAGTCGATTGGATGCGCAACAATCATTTCCTCCACGTCCATCGACATCAAATTGCGATAGAGCATTGTGGTCGGCTTGATAAATGGCTCACCCAGCGAGATGGTTGGAAACTCCGCCGGGATGCCCCCCGCCTCCCAAACGCCCCGTTTAACGGCTTCGGCCAACTCGCGAAAGTGGGAATTGCAGTTGTTCAGCTCGCTCCACGAATTACAGATTCCGACAATCGGCCGATCATGGTCGAAGGTATCTTCGGCGAATCCCTGCGACTTGAACCAGGCACGATGAGAAAACGGCGCCTGTCCATCACCACCAAACCACGCTGAGCTACGAAACTTCATCATGCACCTCCCAGAAGGTTACCGCGGCCGCCGGACGTTCGCCGCCGCGCGACAGTGTGGCCCAGCTGAATATGTGGAGTGAATACGGCCTGGCTGCCCGCCAACGCGGTTGACATCGCAGGCTTCTGCTAGAGTTCGATGGGGTTTAGCAATGGCCGCCCATCGCGAAACCGTTGCAGGTTGTCGACAAACAGGCCGCAAATGCGGTCGAATTCTCGCACCGATCGCCCTGCAGAATGCGGGGTGACCAGCACATTGTCCATCGCCCACAGGGGATGCTCGGGCGGCAAGGGTTCGTGCTGGAACACGTCGAGCCCTGCCCCGCCCAACTGTCCACTCCGCAAGGCTTCCACCAGGTCTGTTTCGTTCACAACGCTGCCGCGACCGACGTTGTACAGGATGGCTCCGCGCTTGAACGTATTGAACAGCGCGGCGTCGAACATGTTTGCATTGTCGCTAGTCGCCGGAAAGCTCAGCATCACGTGGTCGGACTGAGCAAACGCCTCGGCCATGTTGTCCCAGGCATAGGCGCCGTCGAGCAGGTTGGCCGGCATCCGCTCCGGATGACGTCCGACGCCAAGGACCCGCATGCCGACGCCTTTGCACCGGTGGGCGACCTCCGTGCCGATGCCCCCTACCCCCACGATGCAAATGGTGCTGTCCGTTACTTCTGGATAGCACGGAAGCCGCTGCCAGCGCCGCTCTGGCATGTCTCGAGCATGTTGCTGCAAGCCCCGGGCCAGGCAATAGATCATCGCCATGACGTGCTCGGCGATGGGGAGACAAAGCACCCGGCCCAAATTGCAGGCACGAAACTCTGCTTTGCTACCTAACCCCAGGTTTAGGTAGTCTTCGTACCCTACACTGGCGAGCTGCAGCAATTGAATCGACGAATCGGCCACCAAGTGCGGTTGGGGCCAGCCGATCAGGACTGTGGCTCCCTGCAAAGCTTGCCGATAGTGCTGCTCCGACAACCCCTGTTCGATACGAGCGAAGTACGCCCACCCGCGTGTTGCCTGCTGGATGAGTTCGATGTGCTGGTCCGAAAAGCTGTCTACCGCCACGACTACTTTGTGCATCGCCTACCTTCAGGTTCTGGATTCTGCTGCCATCCGATCCGCGCAACATCCATTCTCCGGCAGCATGTACCGAAACGGCAATGCCCCGCCGGGCGCAGAACGGACGCAAGCTGCAGCGGCCCCGCTTGCCATTCACCGTACAAGGCGGTGGCGGCTTCGCAAAGTCCGCCTATGACGAGGAATGATCCCTCAGGCTGTTTTCAGGAATTTGCGGGTCGGAAAACAAGATAAGGCGATCCAAGCACCGCCGCGCTCTGCGCCTGCCAGATTGAAGAATTCTGGAACGATTGGCAGGTCCACACTTCGCACGAGGCCCATGCAGTCGGGCCTACGTTCGTGTGCTGTCAGGTTGAGGGAGGCAATTTTACCGACATTAAATGTAGTACACCCGCGCAGCAATTTGCTCCGCGGGTGTACTCTGAAATATTTCTACCGTTCCCGACTGACTACGTTCCTTCGACGGTGCCTGCTGCGGGCATGCGGATGGGCTTTACCGGTCCTTCACCTTCCTCAATCTCCGGTGGAAGCATCCACACCGCCGACCCCTCTCGATCGGTGAAGTAAAGCCGACTTTCCGAGGGCTTGCGGGCATGGCCATCGGCCCAGAAGGCGAAGAAGTCGTCATCGGCGTTCACCGGTTTGCGGGGGTAGAGGTGGTTGTATTTGGAATCCTTGGTTAGCTGACGAACCATGTTCCAGTTCTGACCTTGATCGGTCGACTTCCACAATGCGATCTCCCCGCCGGTGTTGTACGCCTGCGGACCTGGTTGCGTATCCCCCAGCAGCAGCCAGTCGCCGTTGGGCAGGATGTCCAAAGATGCAAAGTCATAGTTGTTGTCGGCCGGCATGGCTTCCTGGAAATCCCACTCCTTGCCGGTCCAGCGGGCGGTGGTGAATGTCCGCGGATCGTTCTCGGGTCCCGATTCGTAGCCATCGCTAGTGAGATGAAGAATCACGGGGTGCCCTTCGGGCGTGAAGCGGAGGCACTTCATGTAGCAGAGTCGTCCCTCGGCCTGATAGTCCTTCACCAGCGCCGGATTGTCCCGGTCGGTAAGCGGCAGCGTGAGCTTCTCGCCCTGGACGTTGTGCCAGGTTTTGCCGCCGTCGTCGCTCTGGATGTAGTAGAGATTGGTCCGCCAGTTGAGCCCCTGGCCATCGGGGTGGAGATTGAACGCCGAGGCAATGGAGTTTTCGAATGGCTGGGTAACCTGGTAATGCCCTTGCTGGATATGGGCGAACTTGAGCGGCTCGCTCCATTGCTCGCCATCGGGACTGGTCATTACATGCAAGACGCGTTGCCCCTTGAGGTAACGGGTGTGCATGAACACGAAACCGTACTCGGGAAGGTACCACGGCTGCGTGTAGGAGAAGTTGGTCGTCAGTACGTGATCGAACTCGGAGATGTCGTACGGCCGCATAGAGCGATGAATGTACGACGGCCGCGAGGTGCCGTGCGCGGACGAAAAGATGAAAATGTACCCATCGTTGTCGATGCAGATGGTCGGATTGTCGTGAGCGTCCGAGGTCCGTTTGTCGAGCAGCACGCGCGGTCGAGCCACCATCTTGGTCTTGTGATCGAAGTAGCTGATCATATGCAGCAGCGTGTTCTGATCCTTGTAACGACCTCCCCACACGAAGAACGTCTTGTCCACTTCGGGACGATAGATGGCGATCGGGTGATGCTGGTGCGGATAGGTGGCTTTGCCGCCAGAGTACTTATACACGTACTCGTCGTTCGATTTCTGATTGGCGTACCAGATTCCGCGGAAGCCGTCGGTCGTGGGCAGCACACCATCGACGAACTCGGGATATTGCGGTTCCTCTCCGTGCTGCTTGTCGGCCTTCGTAGCGCCGGCGGCCTTGTTGCTGGCCGAGGTGGCCGTAGCTGGTTCGGCTCGCACGGTGCCGCCGGTGAAGCCCACTAGCAAACCGAGCGCCAATAGCGAATGCCACCGACGGGCACCCGTGAGGCGAAGGCCTCGAGCTGCGCGCATGTAATCGTAAGTCTTGTTGATAGCCATCAGATTTTTCCTCGTCTTATCGCCTGACTCGTAGATGAAGGATTCGGTCCAGGAGTCGGTGACGCCGGCGGTAGCAGCATCGACCGCATCGCGAGCAGCCAGCGGCCGCAACCGAAGCCGCCACCAGTAGCATAGCCGATTCCGGCTCGGCCACCTGGACTGAGTTGCTGTTGGAATTGAATGAAATGGTGCGACCAAAATTCCGCTTCCAGATATCGTAGTCGCGGGAATCGACAACCTGGTCGTGATTAGCGTCTGCTACTGCATTGGCCCCCGTCTCTCCCAGCCGATTGCGCCATACGGTGTAATCGGCAAGGTCGACAACTCCATCGCCGTTGAAATCGCCCACGGTCTTCGGTCCGCTGAGTAACGTTGGCGTGTAGGCCAGTTCGGGCGTTGCGAAATCGGCGTCCTCTTCCATGGTCCAAGGCAACTGCCAAACGCCGGTGCCGTCGCGATCGGTATAGTAGAATCGCGACTCCGACAGTTCCAGCGGGTTGCCATCGGCCCAAAAGGCGTAGAACTCGGGGTTGGCATTCACCGGTGCCCGAGCGTAGGTATGGTTGTACTGGCCATCGTGCGTCAACTGCCACGTGGCCGTCCAGGAGTCGCCCTGATCGTGGCTGACCCAATTCACCATGTCGCCACCGGTGCCCCAGGGCTGAGGACCGGGCGAGGTGGGCGCGATGATTCGCCAGGCGCCGTCGTCTTCCACGTACAGCGATCCGTGATCGTAGTTGTGGTCGGACGTGAAGATCTCCTTGATCTGCCACTCGCCACCCACATGGTGCGCGATGGTCCACGTCCGCGGATCGCCGGTAGGGCCGGGACGCCAGTTCTCGGAAGTCAAGTACAGCAGAATGGGATTGCCGGTCGAGTCGTAGTCGATGTCCTTCAAGTACACACGTTTGCCCTCGGCAGCGTAGTCGTGCACCAGGGCGTCGTTCGTCACCGTGGTCACCGGCACGGTTAGATTCTGGCCATCGATGTTTTGCCAGGTTTGGCCAAAATCGGCCGTTTGCATGTAGTACAGATTGGTACGGTCGTTCACGTCGCCACCCGGGTGCCGATTGAACGCGGTGCCGACGGTCTGGCCATGCACCTCGCTCACCTGGTACTGACCTCCTTGAATCTGCGCCAGCGTTGGGCGAGTGCTCCAGTCGTGGTCCCAGTTGATTCCATCCGCACTGGTGTTGTACTTCAGGGTCCGCCCGAAGCTGGTGTACTCGGTATGCAGGAACAGAAAGCCCTGCCCTTCCACGTAATGCGGCTGACTGTAGGAGAAGTTGTCGCTCGGCGGCAGCGCCAGCACCTGCTCGAACGAGTCGACGGAATACGGCTCGGTACTGCGATGGATGTAAGCCGGCCGGGCGGTGCCGTGCGAAGCGGAGAAGACGTAGATGTAGCCCTGACCGTCGAGCATGATGGTCGGATTGTCGTGGGCATCGGTGGTTCCCTTGGCCAGCACCTGCGTGGGCCGGACGACTTGCCCCGTCTGGTGATCGTAGTACGACACCATGTGGTACAGATCGCTATTCGTCTCGTTGGTTCCTCCAAAGGTAAAGAACGTCTTGTCGACGTCCTCGGCATAGTACGCTTGGGGCCTCATCTGTTGTGGATAGGTACCGAACCCGCCCGAGTACTTGTAAGCGTACTCTTCGTACTCACCTGACTGCGGTTGATTGGAATACCAAATGCCCCGAAAGCCCGGCACGGGCGGCAGGTCCACATCGTTCGAGCCGCCCGTGATGGCGACCGAGTCGAGCGAGTAGCTCAAGGCATCGCTGCTGCCGTTGGAGACCTTGCCGCCAAAATGCAGGTACGTGCTGGACAAGCTGGGGCTGCGAAAATTCAGGTCTTCGGCCGTGAACTGATGGACGCCGTCGGAGATCGAAGCATCATAGGTCCCCGCCACGGGGTTCAGATCGACCGAAAACGAGTAAGTCACACCGGGCGTCAGCGCCATGCCGGTGTTCACGGCGTTTTGCGGCCCAAAACTGTTATCCAACTGGCGGTCATAGAAGTACCAACTGTCGTGCCCCATCAGCGTGGGGGCCACTCCAATGGTCCAGCTATTGGTCGAAGTGGTCGACGACGACGAGGGCGAGGCGTTTGCGAAGAAGTTGATGCGGTCGAACTGGCTGTTGGCTTCGAAGGGTTCATCCAACCGCCATTGCCAGGAGATCGAGTGGTTGGAAGCCACGTTGAAATCGGGCGTGTTGCCATACTGGCGGATGACGTTGCGATCCGAGCCTGTAAGATCGACCTGGAGGTAGTTGCCACCGCTGGCCGTAAGAGGATTGGTGTTGACTACCGTCGGCGCCCCCGAGGCACCAGGCGACACAGTCCAGGGCGTGGTCCAGCCGCCGCCCGACATGCCGGTGAACGCATCTACCAGGCCGGTGTCGTTGCCGCCATCGAAGTTCAAAGCGTCGGTGCCTGTCGCCGGATTGCCCATGAACATGACAACAAAGCACAGCATGGTCAGGCAGCTACCGGACCAGTGAGTTAAACGTTGATTGGCAAAACAAGCGCGCATGAGTGGGACGTGCCGGTACGGGGAGCAAGATACGGAAGGTGTCAGGTCAATCGGTCAACTGGATCTCATACGGCGGGTTTTCACCTGACTTGACTTCCACGGTCAGTCCGCTGGTTGTAAAGCGCGAATACCGCTCGGGGATAAGCGATTTGCCCAGCGATCCTTCTCCGGCAGTGTCCGCCGTAGCACCCGGCTTCTGATTGGCAAAGCACGTTACTCGCACACTGTTCTCACCAATCGGCGCTCCGCGCCGGCCATCGGTCATCAGTTCGAACGTTCCGTCCGGCTGTATCTGGGCCCGGGCCAGGGAGCCTCCCGCCTTGGGTTGAAACGTGACACTACCAAACTCCAGCGGCTGGCCCTTGTAAGTAACGGTGCCGCTGAACGGGGCGGTCGGTTCGGACTCGCTACACCCCCCACTCAACACCATCGCAGCCATCAGCGCCAAAGTGGTCGCTCTTCTAATCCTTAGGCTATCGCTCACTTACAATCTCACTTCCATCAATGGTTCCACGCGATTGATAGACAACCGGTTCGATATCGTCGGTGACGAAACTAACACTTCCATCCCCATAGAGAGCGTTAATGCCGCCCGAATGGAAGCTTCCCATGGGCAGGTACATGAACTTCACGCCATCGGCCGTTCGATCGACTTCCGAGTTGGGTGTCCAGTCAAGAACTTTCATGCAGTAGGCCGATTGCGAGGAATTGGCGCCAAAGATCCAGGGGCGGACATTTCCGGGAGGATCGGAGTACGAGCCGCTGACCGTGTCGATGTGAACGAACTCCAGAATGGCGTAGGTGTTGGACAACCCATCGACGACCTCGCGGATCTTGCGACCGTCGCCCCATTCGAACATGCCGTTGTAGGGCAGGTGGCCGTGCTGGTCGCCCTTGTGATAGTGCACGTAGGCCCGCCAGGTGCGATCAGGCTTGAACACACCCGCGGCCTGGTCGAGGGTACCGAAGACGCCACCGTTGCCCTGGTAGGTGGTAATGGCCCCATTTTTGTGCTGGATGTTCTGGTCGTCGTACACTTTGGGAAACGACCACTCGGGGCACACGAAGGCCGGCACCTCGACGAATCGGGCTGGCTGCCGGGTATCCCACGGCACCTCCAATTCCATGGAATCGAACAGGTTGTTTCCTTCCAGGAACTGCAGAATATAGCCGAACATGCCCGGCTGCAGGGCATCGTTGTAACCAGGTGCGTCCCCGTCGCTACAGCCTGCCGGAAAATAGCCGTAGGTCGATTCGTAGTTGTGCAGGGCCAATCCTAGCTGCTTCATATTGTTTACACATGCCGTACGGCGGGCGGCCGCGCGGGCCGCTTGCACCGCGGGCAATAGCAGGGCAACGAGAATCCCTATAATCGCAATGACCACAAGCAATTCAACCAGGGTAAATGCGAACCGTGTTTTGTTGGGGCTCTTCTTCATTCTCTCGCAAGCCTTTGCAGAGGTCTTCAGGAAATCTCGCCGCTTACTAGCACGCCACCCGCGGCCTGCGGGCTTCAACGCCGATGTACTCGCCGCCAAATCAACCCCACCAACGGCAACATGCCGAGCAGCATTACGGTGGCCGGCTCGGGCACCGATTGCACTGCACTGAGACTGCCGGCTCCGACGAAGGTCTTGCCGAAGTTGGCTTTCCAGATTGCGTAATCCGCGCTGGTCACGCTGCTGGGGCTAACGTCATTCGGCAGGCCAGAGCCTCCGAGGTTGTTTCTCCAAACCACGTAGTCGGCCAGATCGACAACATCGTCATCGTTGTAGTCGCCCGGCAGGCTGGGGGTGGCGGTGGGGATGTCGCCGTAAACCACGGTGCCCACACGGGGGGTCTCTTCACCCGCCACGGTGTACAGGAACTGCAGGTCTTCGGTTCCCGCCGGCGTAAAGACCTGCCCCAGGGAGGCCATGCGGCCGTACCCAAAGGTGAACGACGATTCGAGGTTGGTTTCCGCCAAGGCGGAGGCGAGAGCCGGCGAAGCATCCCAACCGCTGCCCGCTTCGCCAGAGCTCTCGAGAGTACCCCACCCCCCCGCCGTTAGTTGTTCGCTTTCCGACAGAATGGCGTAGCCCGTCAATTCGGGATCGTTCACAAAGGGCGAGAGATTTCCCATGGCCGCCGAACCATCGGACGGATCGACGAACAACACAAAGTCGTTCACCGGGCCGGTGTATTCGACGATTCCGCGATACACCTGGCCGCCAGTGGTCGTGAAATCGAGCACCAGGTCTTCAGCGGCCGGTGCGGTGCCGACGGAGAACGCCTGCCCCAGCCCGACCGATTCGCTGGTCTCCAGTGTGTAATCGCTGCTCGGTTTGACTTCGGCCACCAACTGGCTGGTGGCCGGGCTGCTCAGCCACCCCGTGCCGGCGACACCGTTGTCGTTGAAGCTCACGGCTCCGCCAGGATTCAAAGAACCGGCCGCCGAGCGAAGGGCATAGCTGGCCACTTCGAAGCCGGGACCAGCGGGATTTTGGATGCTTACTTCGCCGGTAAGGCGATCGACGGAAGCGACCAGCGTGGTGCCCACTTGCAGTTGGGCCGTATTGCCCGACACCACGGCCTGGTACTGAAGTCCCGGTCCCAGCGCCGGCGTGTTGGCCACGACCACTTCCTCGAACATGTTGTCGATGCCATCGGTGGCGGTGACCAGATCCCAAGTCATGCCCAACGTGGGCGTGATGCCCGACACGTCGACCAACAGGGTACCGCTCAAGTCAGCCGAGCCAGCGGTGGTGATGAGTCCATGCGAGTTGCCCGTAATATGGGCGCCAAGGGTTCCCCCGTTCATGAGTATCCCGGCGTCGGCGGACAGCGAGACATTTGGCCCGTACATGTGAAGTTGCCCCACGCTGGACAGTACGGTGCCGATAGTAAGGGCTGCATTGTCCCGCATTTCCAGCACGCTGTCGGCCCTGGCCAGAATAACCGCTCCGGACGAACCGGAACTGACAAAGGTCTCCAGCGACCCCGTCGAGTCGATCAACACCGTCGAGCTATCGACGTTCAACTGTCCCACTCTGGGGGCCGGACTGGAAATCTGAGCCGTGGCGTCGGTGCCGACGTAAGCGGTGTCGCCGGCGGCGATATCGGCGTCGGGAACAAACGCAAAGGTGTCGCCGCCCAGCCAATTCTCGTCGGTATTCCAGTCGGCGATGCCCGTCGTGGGTTGAAAGACGTATTCCGTCTGCGCGCAGGAACGGTTGGCAGATGCGATAAGAGCCACCAGTGTCGTGCACAAGCAGATGTTGCGATAAAACAGACTCATGATGATTTTCACCTGATGACGGATGTGGCTGAAGAGGTAGGAGGTCCGTTGGCTATACCTGGCAGGTCAACTGACACGCCTGGTCCGCGCGAAGGCCACCAAACCGGCGGCCAGCACAGCTAAGGTGACCGTGCCTGGCTCTGGAACCTGAATTGCCTCGATTGTGAATCCCGCGTTGAGGTAGATGTCACGAAATGCGTTGTAGTCCCGTAGGTCGACAATGCCGTTCTGATCCAAGTCGCCTTCCTGGTAGGAGGTGCCCACGAACAGACCATTCACCAAGGCGTCCAGATCGCCCGGATCGATGGCGTTGCTGCCGTTGAAGTCGCCCAGGATGAAGCCTGTGGCCGACGTTACATCGGCCCACGTGTCGCCGATGCGAATCTCGTCGTACTCGGCTCCCACGACGTTGCCGCCGGTGTGCATGCGAACCCCGTTATAGATGTGGTCCACGGCCTCGCTGAGCATCACGTCCCAGGTTTCGGGCTCTGTCGTGGGCACAGTGTCGCCAGGTCCAAACGCGCTGGCGAAGAACTGGTCGTCCCCTTCGGCCGAAGAAACCGCCTTGAACACGAAGAACTGGGTGTCGCCAATGTTCAGGGTCTCGCTGCCCGTTGTCGCCTGGGCTCCCGAATCAAAGAAGATCGTCTCCCCACTGCCAATTCCCATGCGAAGCGCTGCGGTGGTCGTCAGGTTGCTGATCAGGCGGAATTCGGGGGCGTCGCCCGAAGTACCTCCGTCGGCAGCTTTCCGCAACAGAAAGCTGCCAAAGAATTCGTTTCCATCCTGGGTGAAATCAAACGACGTGCCCAACAGACGATTGGCCTCGCCACCCCCCAGGGCGTTGATCCGGTCGCCAACGGGAGTAAACGGGAAGGCCGGGGAAGTAAGACTGATATCGTCGGCAGTCAGGGTGCCGTTAAAGTCCTGATCGTTGTCGGCCCAGCCACCGGCCCAGCCGGTGCCGCCGGCACGATTGTGCAGTAACGAGGATGTATTCGTGTAGTCGAAGCCCTCGTAGGCAACCAAAATCGCTTCGGCGTGGGGTACCGAAACGAAGGCATAGAGAAGCAAGACGCCTGCTAGCTTTGCGCGAATCATTGCATCATCTTTCATGTTGCTTCAAGATTGGCGAAGGATATTCGTGGACATGGTGAAGTACTCTGGAGCTGAAACAGCGATCGTTACAAGCCGGCTTGCTGTCGTCCTTTTCGGGCAACGACCAGTAGTCCTAAGGCAACTACGGTCATGAGCGCTGCTGTCGACGGCTCGGGCACCGAAACCAGCCCCAGGTCGCTCAGACTGCCGCCTTGTTCGAGGTAAATCCTGCGGAACATGGCGAAGTCGGTCAGGTCGACCTGGCCGCTGAAGTCGATGTCGCCCTGTTCGTAGGTGGTGCCGGTAAAGAGGTTGTCCGACAGAATTTGGTAGTCGGCCGGAGTGATTCCATCGATCATGTCGAAGTCGCCAATCAGAAAATTCGGATTGACCGACGTCACGTCCTCCCAGGTGGGGCCGAGCCGCACTTCGTCGAACATGCCGGACGCATTGCTGCCGATCCAGAAGCGAGCGCCATTGATGTTCGCACCGCTGTCAAACGAATACGTGGTGTCGAACACGCCAGGCTCGGACGCGGGGATCGATTCGCTGGAGTCGTACACGGTCAGGCTTGCCGTGTCGCTGCCATCGGCCAGTGCGTCCACTTTGAGGACCAGAAAATACGTGGCGTCGAACGTAATCGGCTCGATGGAGTTCGACGAGGTTCCCAGCCAGAACGAGTCGCCACTGGTACTTCCCATGCGGAGCACTTGGCTGCCCCCCGACATCAGATTGAACTCCTGATTGTCGGAGGAACTGCTATCGCTACCCGACTTCAGCATTAGAAAGCTAGCGTAGAACGTCTGGTCGACCGCCAGGTCGTATCCACCGGCCAGGGGACGGTTGATCGTGTTGTTATTGCCTCCGCTACCGGGTCCGGTGGCAATCAGACTATCCCCCGCAGGCTCAAATGGAAGGTTGGGAAGATCGAGACTCGTCTCGGACTGAGTCAGTGTGAAATCGTCGCCCGGGCCGTCGCCCGCCTCCGTCCAAGGCCCTGCCCAGCCATAACCGCCATCCTGCTCGTTGAGCGGCGAGCCATCGTTGGGGTAGATAAATCCGTCGTAGGCCGTTGGTAGACCATATACGTCACTCGAGAGAAGACTGATGCAAAGAGCGCCGATGAGAGGTACGACTCGATTCATGGTTTTAGCCACTCCTGCAGAAAATCATGTTGTCGTGAGAAGCCGCCTAGAGCAGCAATGCTGCTGACATCTAGTTAATCAGCTGGAAAAGCGTCGTCGAAATCCGTTCACGCGTCCAAAGCAGCATGGACTCAGAAACCGCTGGGATAAGTCAATCAAAGATACCGTCTGTAAGCCGGCTGCCAGCCACACCACAAGGCGTGGGCTTAACTGCCTCGCAGTACTAACGGGCAGACGAACGGAGAATTGATACTAAGAATCTCCAAAATGGCAAAAAAGAATTTGAAGCTCGCACGGCTTGCCGCAGCAAAGATGGCGAATGCGTGCTTTCTTGTCAGAATTTGGTATCAATATGCCAATCAGTTGTCCGTTCTTCTCGTGGAGAGTAGCTATCTAATCCTATTCGCAATAACCTCGGTGCAATACGAGGTATCTCTTCACGAGTGATTCGAGTCAAGAACGTGGATAGTCAACAGGCGCATGACACCAACAAATTGACGGAACAGTTTGTCTCGCTCTTCGCTGAGCATCGCGACGAACTGTTCCGCTTCATCCTTGCACTTCTGCCTAACCGAGCGGACGCAGAAGATGTATTTCAACGTACCAGCGTGGTACTTTGGAGAAAGTTCGGGGACTTTCAGGTGGGCACCAACTTCTACTATTGGGCCGCTCGGGTGGCCCAACTGGAAGTGCGCGACTACTGCAAGGTGCGCGGTCGCGAAAAACTGGTGTTCTGGACGCAGGAGTTGGTGGAACTGGTCGCAGACACGCGCCACGAGCAGCAGGATGTACTGGTCAGCCGGCGGGCACTGCTGAAAGACTGCCTGCAAAAACTGCGGCCCAAGGACCGAGAGCTGCTGGAGTTGCGATATTCGGGACAGACCACCAGCAAGGCACTGGCCGAGTCGCTGGGCAAACCTGCCGTCACGGTTTACAAGTCGCTCGCCCGCATTCGACGCATGCTGTTTGAGTGCGTGGAGCGCAAACTGGCGCCGGATCAAAGAGGTTAGTTCCATGACCATTAACCAGCAACGCAGACTGCTCGCCCAATTCTCCCGGCTGTGCGATAGCCGCTTGACCGAGGAGGAGGGACGCCAACTGGCAATCACCCTGCGAAACAGCGAGGAAGCGAGGATTGCTTATGTGCACTTCCTCGACCTGCACGCTAGTCTCGATCGGGATTCGGCCACCCAGATTACCTCTTTGGCCTCGCTGCCGGGTTTCGACGAGTTGGTGAGGGAAGGATGCCTGGATGGGGCAGTCGCCCTGCCCGAAACGGCCGAGGTTGGCGAAATGCAGTGCCAGTGTGGGCCCAGGTCAAAGTTATCGCTTGTGGGATATCGCCCCAAGCACCGGCGGCTGCAAGAGTTGCTGGCGGCGTCTGCCGTGGCATTGCTGCTGGGATTGGTGTTTTGGAAGCTTCTCGACCAGCCTGGCCCCAGCGCAACTCCGCCCGAATACGTCGCCAGCATTATTTCTGACGCCAACTGCACATGGGACGGCCTGCCAACCGAGTCGGACGAGCAGCCAAAGCTGCGGGCTGGTCAGCAGTTGGCCCTTCTGTCCGGCATCGCCAGGTTGCGATTCAACGACGACACGATCGTACTGATTGAAAGCCCCAGTCGCTTCGACCTGGTATCGCCTTCGTCCATGCGGTTGCACACTGGCACCGTGGCACTGCGAGCGGAGGGCGAGAAGAAAGACTTTACCGTGCTGGCGCCCAATGCATCCATCGTCGATCGGGGCACCAGTTTCGGCGTGCACTGCGGTCCCGACGGAGTGGATGTGGAAGTGTTCGAGGGCAAAGTGGAGGTCATGCCGTCGAATGATGCCAGACGCTCCCAGATGCTGGGACTCGGCGCGTCGGCCCGCATTCGCAGCGAGGATGGCCACGACGGCATCGATATGTTCGCCGCCGACGAAGGCCGGTTCACCGATCTGCTGCAGATGCTGTGGGAAGACATACACGATCGCCGGCCTTACGAGTCCGACGAGGCGGAGGAATCGGACGAATCGGACCCTCATCCGGTGTATCCCTATCAAGAGTTCGATCCTTCGAGGACGGCCCAGGGAATCGACAGTTTCCATGGCGCCAAGAGTGGGCACGGATGGATCACGCCGTGGGTGGCCGCGGGACACCCCATTGGAGAGACCGCGTTCACCGATGCCCTGGTAGGCGAAGGCAATCCCTACCTGCGGCTGCACTTCAACTACGCCCTGGATCGCACCATCGCCCGCGAGTACTGCGCCACCGCAACCTTCGATCCAAACTTGCCACATGTGATCTCCTGGCTCTGGCGTTTCGACGGTCAGGACGAAGACTTCGGCGACAGCTTCCACGACCGCGTCGCCTTCTACGCCAACGACTACTTCCGCTCCAACTCGGCCAGCGACATTTCCTGGTTCATTGGCTGGGCCGGCGACCACGAGAAGGTAGGAAAGCAGCGGAAGACCATTCCCAAACGATGGTTTGTGTTCGATGGCACCAACGGATCGGACTACGGCCCGGAAACCCTGGTGGATACAGGAATGGAGTTGAAGCCCGGCGTTGTCTATCGCATGGCCGTGGTGCTCTATCCCGAGACCAAGCAGTACGACGCTATCATCCAGGACGACAAGCAGACCTTCTACCACCCACGCCTTGGCTATCGAAATCCCTACGGACATTCGTCCCACGTGATCCATTTCAGCGTGGGGGACGATTCGCGAGACGGCGATGCATCGTTCTCGATCGACTCGATCCGGGTGGAACCGCTGCGCCGCGATCTGGTGCCGAAGGATTTGCGGTTCAACGTTCCCGTGGACCCTTCCACGGAAGGCTTCTCCACCTAAACGAGCCTCGGCAACCAATACAATGCTCGCGCCGGCGATGCGTGTTAGAATGTATCGGTAGCGGCAAGCTCCAGGCGGCCGCTGCCGTTTTGGCGGACCAATCCCTTTTCGTGTACTGAATCGCGAGGCCGTTTCGGCTCTTCGCCCTGGGGTCTTACTGATGAGGCAACATCGCTGGCTGGCTGGTGCTCGAATGCTGATGGCAGGCTGGCTGATCTCGGCTTGCTATCCGTGTGCACTGTCGCAGGAAGTGGATGGATTAAGTCGATCGAACATGTCCACGGTGCGATCGCTGACGCTGAACGAAAAGGCTGATGGGTATCGGGGCATCTGGTACAGCATCCGCCAGTCCTGGAAAGGTGCCACCTACAAGTACAGCGGTGGCCTGGGCACCTATCCGGCCAAGCACCAGGAGTTTGCCGTCTACAGCCCCGAAGCCAACAAGACGTTTTTCTGCTTTGGCGGGGCGGCCGAAGACAACGACATCCACCTGCTGCACATGGTGTCGTACTACGACCACGAAACCGGCGTGGTCCCGCGGCCGACCATCTTGCTCGACAAGCAAACCTCCGACGCGCACGACAGCCCCGTCATTTCCTTGGACCAACAGGGCTATATTTGGGTCTTCTCCCCATCGCATGGCCGCGTCAGGTCGAGCTACGTTCATCGCAGCGTCGAGCCCTGGAGTGTCGACAAATTCCAAAGCATTTACCCCTATTACGAGGACAACGGTCGGCGGCGGTTTGTCGACAACTTTTCTTACGTACAGGTGTTCAACACGCCCCAGGCGGGTTTCTCTTGCTTCTTTACCCGTTATGCCGATGAGAGCAACCGCACCAGCTTCTTCATGACCAGCAAGGATGGGGTCACCTGGAACCGCCGCCAACGCCTGGCGGCAATTCAGCAGGGTCACTACCAGGTGGCCGCCGCCACCGAGGGGAAGATCGGCACGATGATGAACTATCATCCCGATGGATCGGGTATCGATGGCAGGACCAACCTGTACTACTTCGAATCGACTGACGCCGGCCAGTCGTGGCATGCCGCTAGCGGTACGCCGGTGTCGCTGCCGCTGCGCGAGGTGCACAACGAAGCGCTGGTGCGCGACTACCAGAGCGAACAGCAGCTCGTGTATCTGAAAGACCTGGTGTTTGACGAGCAAGGCTCGCCAGTTCTGTTGTTCCTTACTAGCCAGCACCCGAGCCAGGGCCCCGACGGCGATCCGCGCACCTGGACCCTGGCCAAGTGGGTCGACAGCCAGTGGAAGTTCTCCGAGGTCACCACCAGCGATCACAACTACGATTGCGGTTCACTCGACATTCGCACCACGCCCTGGAAGTTGATTGCCCCGACCGACCCGGGGCCCTACCCCGGATTTGCTGGGGGCGACATGGTGCAATGGGAAAGCGACGATCGCGGCGACACCTGGCGGCGCGTCCAATCGCTCACCAACGGCTTCGGAGGCAATCACACCTACTGCCGACTGGCGGCCAACGCCCATCCCGATTTCCACGCCCTGTGGGCCGATGGCGACCCAACCAAGATTTCATCCAGCAACATCTACTTCTGCAACGCCGCGGGCGACGTATTCCGTCTGCCCAGCCACATGGACTCCGACTTCGTGAAGCCCGAGAAGATGGAACCAGTCGCTCCCTAGCACGCACTCTGCGGAACACCGGTGGCACGGCAATGTGTTCTGCGGGGCGTCGATCTCGTAGCTGCTAGCAACTTCTGCAGTTCTACCCACTTTCTGTTGCAACCCGCTGGACCTGTCGGTCGATACAGGAGAGGAGGGATTGTCTTTATCGCCCCAAGGGTGCTGGCAGTGGTGTTGCGCCTGGCACTCGAGCGACTGACGCCAAACCAAGGACCAACATGGGCATGGATGCCAAGCTTTTCTCTGTCAGCCGCCGTTGGATCGCAACGCTAGCAATTGCCTGCACCTTTCCTACGCTGGTGACTGCCAACGAAGTGAAGCCGACACCGGTCAAGGTGATCTCGTTCGGCGATCCCATGGCAGTCGACGCCAACCCGCAGCGACGCACAGCTGTGGTGACAGCCGTCGTGCTGTCGCCCGACGGGCAGCGACTGGCGGCCGCGGGCGATGATCACGTCGTGCGGCTGTTCGATGTTCCGACGGCCAAGTGCAGCCATCAACTGCGAGGACACGACGACTGGATTCGCGGTCTCAGCATCTCGTCCGATGGCAAGACCGTGGTTTCGGCGGCCGCCGACTGCTGCTGCACCTCGTGGGATTCGGAGACGGGCGAGAAGCTCTGCACCACGACACCCAGCGCCGGTCCCTTGCGCAGCGTGGTGTTCCATCCCAATGGACTGCAGTTTGCCGCGGCCGGCTATCAATGCTGTGCGCGTATCTTCAACCTCTCTGGCGGCCACCAGTCGATGCAGCTGCAGTCTCCCCGCAACGACTACACCTGCCTGGCGTTTTCGCCCGACGGTGCGACTCTGGCGGTGGGTAGCGCCGACGGAACCCTGCGGCTGTTCGACGCCACAACAGGCCAGTTGCATCACGAGATCCAAGTCGACACTCGGCGTCTTCGCGCGGTGGCCTTCTCCGGTGATGGGCAGAACATCGCCTGCGGCGGCGACGGTGCGACCGTCAAGATATTCAGCGCCACGGCGGGCACGTTGGTGGGGCAGCTGCCGACCCGTCCGGCCAAGGTTTTCTGCTTGAAGTACCTGAAGAACGAACAGCTGGCCGTAGGCGGAAGCGACAACCGCGTGCAAATCTGGCGTCCCGAGGCGCCCTCGCTGGTAAAGATCCTGGAAGGACACACTGGCACGATTACCTCGCTGGCCACCGATGCCACGGGCACGCTTTTGGCCAGCGGCAGCTATGACACCACCATCCGCATCTGGAACCTCAGCGAAACGGCCACGCCGAAGACGGCCGGCGCACCCGCCACGGCTACCAGATAGACGTAAACACTGCTGCACGAAACGCATCGATTCGACCAACGCACAACGCGTGTGGGCACCCCGCTCGCAAGGAGGCATACCGTGGGACTTCTAGACCGGCTGTTTGGCCCCAAAACAACGCCAACCATCGTCACCCCGCGTGAGCGGAACGCCCGCAGATCGGCGCCCATTCGTGGCCAGGTAGAACTGCTCGAACCCCGCCAACTGCTGGCCGCCGACGGACTGGCGCCCGAGGTGCTATTTGGCAGCGTGTACTTTGAGGAGGCCTCGGGCGACGACAGCCAGCCTGACGTGATCGAGGTAACCTTCGTCGGCGGTGCCGAGGGAACCACGCTGAACCGCCTGGTGATCAATGGCGACAAACGGCTCGACGGACTGAACGATGGCGACATCTTCTTCGACACCGAAGCTGGAGGCCTCGGGGCCTTCAAAGCGGTGGGACTTTCGGTGGTCGAGGCCGATGGATTCATTATCGACAGCGTGTCGGTGACCGATGGTGGCACGCAGATTGTATTCACGTTCAGCGGCTTCGATGCCGGCGAGTCGCTGAAGTTCTCGGTCGACGCCGACGAAATGCAGTTTGCCGATCCATCGGGCGACAGCGTGAACTCGCTGGTCGAAGGCGCCGAGTTCGAACGCAGCACCATGACCGGCGAGTTCTCGGCCGTGGGGTATGTCGACCTCACGCTCGAGGCAACCTACTGGGACGCGTTCGACGATCGCCGCGGCACGGCCCAGTCGCAAACGGGCCTCGAACTCGATCTGCCCGACGATGCTTACTCCACCACGCACGATTACACCGACCGCACCGCCGGCGCCGTGGTGCACGATGCGCAGATTCCGCTGGCCACGCTCAGCGGCTGGGTGTACCACGATCGATCGAACGATGGCATCTTCGATCCCGGCAGCGAAGAGGGCATCGGCGGCGTGACGCTCGAACTGCTGGATGCTGCCGGCAACCCGACTGGCATCACCACAGTCACTTCCAGCGAACCGGGCCAGGAGGGGTACTACGAGTTTCGCAATCTCGAAGCCGGCACCTATGGCGTGCGCGAAGTGCAACCGGTCGGTTGGCTCGACGGTATCGACACCCCCGGGTCCCATGGCGGCACCGCCGCGGACGAATCGTCCGGAAGGGTGGACCGTATCACGGGTGCGGTGCTGGCGTATGGCGACGATGGCGTGGAGTACAACTTTGGCGAACTGCTGGTCGGTTCGATCTCGGGCCGCGTCAGCGGTTCGCGGGACGCAGATTGTTACTTCGACGATCCGCAGATGTTGCTCAGCGGCGTGACCATCGACCTGCTGGATGCCGACGGCAATGTGCTCGCCACGACCGTGACAGACGAAAACGGTGAGTACCGCTTCGACGATCTTACCCCCGGCGAGTACCAGATCCGCGAACATCAGCCCGATGGCTACTACGATGGTGGCGAACGCGTTGGTTCGGCGGGGGGCGTCAAATCGGACATCGGCGACATTTACAGCCTGTTTTCCGAGATCCAACTCGGCTCGGGTGTCGACGCCACGGACTACTTTTTCTGCGAGCACATCGGTCCCTCGCTTTCGGGTTGGGTCTATCACGACCGCTCGAACGACGGCATCTTCGACACGGGCACCGAAGAGGGCATCGGCAACGTGCTGGTCGAACTGCTGGACGCCAACGGCCAGCCAACCGGCATCACGACGATCACCTCGACCGAGACCGGCAAAGTCGGCTACTACGAGTTCACCAACCTGGCGCCCGGCACTTACGGGGTGCGCGAGTACCAGCCAACAGGTTGGATCGACGGCATCGACACCGCCGGCACCCACAGCGGCGTTGCCGCCAGCGAACTCTCGGGCCCCGTCGATCGCATCACCGGCGCGGTCTTGGCCTTCGGCGACGTGGCGCAACAGTACAACTTCGGCGAGTTGCTGCCGGGCTCGATCGCTGGTCGCGTGACTGGTTCCACCGATGGCGAGTGCCACTTCGACGATCCCGAACTGCTGCTCGAAGGCGTGCAGATCGATCTGCTGGACGAGTACGGTCAGGTAGTTGCCACCACGTTTACCGATGTGAATGGCGAGTACCAGTTCACTGAGTTGCTGCCTGGCGTGTACGAGGTGTACGAGCATCAGCCCGAAGGATACCTGAACGGCGGTCGCCGGGTCGGTTCGCTGGGCGGGGAGAAGACCGGCACCGACAATCTGTCGCAGATCGTCGTTGGCTCCGACATGCATGGCGTGAACTACGATTTCTGTGAGCACACGCCCGGCTCGATCGCCGGTTTTGTGATGGCCTCCACCGGTCCGGATTGCGACTTCGACAATCCCGAGATCCTGCTCGAAGGCGTGCAGATCGACCTGTTCGACGCCGCCGGCACACTGCTTGCCACTACCTATACCGATGCCCAAGGTCGCTACCGCTTCGATGGGCTCGATGCCGGTGAGTACCTGGTTCGCGAGCACCAACCCGCGGGCTACTTCGATGGCGAGGAACGCGTCGGCACCGCGGGCGGCACCCGGGTTGCCCCCGACGACATTGCCAGCATTCAACTCGCTGCCAGTCAGGACGCGGTGAACTACGACTTCTGCGAACACGTGGGAGTGTCGCTCAGCGGCTGGGTGTACCACGATCGCTCGAACGATGGCATCTTCGACCGCGGCAGTGAAGTGGGTATCGGGCAAGTGACGCTCAAGCTGCTCGACGCCGATGGCAACGATACCGGACGCCGGGCCGTGACCAATGACCAGGGGTATTACGAATTCACCGACCTGGAATCCGGCACCTACAGCGTGATGGAGATTCATCCCACCGGTTGGCTCGACGGCATCGACACGCCGGGCAACCTGGGTGGTGTATCGCAGCCCTCGCCTCCGGGAGACATGATCAGCCAGATCACGATCGCCTTCGGCCAGTCGGGCTCGGAGTACAACTTTGGCGAACTGCTGCCCGGTAGCATTCGTGGCCAGGTGCACGTCGACACCGATGGCGACTGCATCGCCAAAGAAGGCGAGCCGGTCATTCCCGGTGTGCAGATCGACCTGCTGGACGAGCAGGGCAACGTGCTCGAAACCACCTACACCGACGAGAACGGCGAGTACGTTTTCGACAATCTGCGGCCGGGCCACTACACCGTCTACGAACACCAGCCCATCGAGTACTTCAACGGTGGCTATCACATTGGTTCGGGTGGCGGCTCGTATTTCGGCATCGACACCATGGGCGACATCCCACTCGGCTCCGACGAGCATTTGGTGGAATACGACTTCTGCGAGATTCCGCCCGCCAAGCTCTCGGGCTACGTGTTTATCGATGGCGAGCCCATCCTGGTGTCGGGCAGCCTGCCCGACGACCTGTGGGACTTTAAAGACGGGGTCCGCACCCCCGACGATCGCCCGCTTGCCGGGGTGGTGCTGGAACTTCGCAACGGGGCATCGGGCGATCCCATCTTCGGCGACGAGGCCCTGTCGGGATACTATGGCGACGGGCCGATTCGCACCGTGACCGACGCCAATGGCTACTACGAGTTTGCTGGCCTGCCCGCCGGCACATACGCCGTGGTGGAGGTGCACCCCGACGGGTTGATCGACAGCATCGACACCGAAGGGTCACTGGGTGGTCTGGTGGTGAACGCCGGCAACCCACTGCATGAGCAGCAAATTGAAAAGACCGTCGAGCAGCAGGCAGCCATCGAGCAGATGCGGGCTCGGTTTGGCAATGACATCATCTTCCGAGTGCCGCTCCAGCCGGGACAGCACTCGGTGGAGAACAACTTCAGCGAAGTCGAAACACGCACCTTCTGGCTGCCGCCAGAAACTCCGCCGCCGGAGAAGCCGCCCGTGTTCACGACGCCAACCATCCAGGTGACGACGCCGCTGTACCCGCTGATCGCTCCGGAAAAGCCAGACTTAGTGCACTATGGCGGCTCCAGTAATCTGCCGGGCTACACCTGGCACCTGAGCTTGGTTAATGCCGGCTTCCCACGATCCACGCCTGTGGAGGGACAAGCCCTGATGCACCTTACGGCCACTCAGATGAATGCCACCTGGCAGGAGACCGAGATGGACCAGGCCGTGTGGACGTTGGGCGAAGACGAAGTGGCTCTCGACGCCGATGGCACCAGCCAGCTCATCTTCGGTCATCCCCGCGGCATCCCCGTGGTGGGCGACTGGGATGGCGATGGTGTGGATGAAATCGGCGTGTTCATCGATGGCCACTGGTACCTCGACCTGAACGGCAACGGCCGCTGGGACGCAGGCGACATCATGGCCGAACTGGGCGACGCCAACGACCTGCCGGCAACCGGCGATTGGGACGGCGACGGCAAGACCGACATTGCCATCTTTGGTCCCGTGTGGATGGGCGATCCGCTGGCCATCGAGAACGAACCGGGCCTGCCCGATATCGCGAACAATCCCGGCCCACTGGCACCCAAGGCGAAGAACGTGCCGCCCGAAGTGGATGAAGCAACCACTGGCAGCCGCACCTTGCAGCGCACCCGACAGGGCAAACCTCGCAGGGATCTGATCGACCACGTGTTCCACTACGGAACGTCCGAAGACAAACCAGTAACCGGCGACTGGAATGGCGACGGCATTGCCACCATCGGCGTCTTCCGCGGCGGGGTGTGGACACTCGATGTGGACGGCGATGGCCATCTCACCGACAGCGACCTGACCGTCGAGTTCGGCGGCCCCGGCATTCCGGTGGTGGGCGACTGGGACGGCGACGGCATCGACGACCTGGCGGTGTTCGCCGACGGGCAGTGGACCATCGACTCCGACGGCAATCGCGAACTGGACGCCGTGGACCGCGTGTTCGAGATGGGCACCGCCGGCGACCGCCCCGTGGCCGGCGACTGGAATGGCGACGGAGTGGACGAGCCAGCCGTCTACACACCAAGTGCCGAAACGCCGCCCCCCCGCGAGGCTGCCTGATAACGCGCCGATGCGCTCCCGCTCGCGGGAGCGTCGGGCTGATTCATCTGAGTGTCAGCTGGCCGAAACTTGCAGGGAGGGATACGCCTCGACTGCCGGTGTGCGATGGTCAGCTGCGCCCCGATCTTCAACGCCTTGGCGTTTCCGCAACTGCGAGGGGTGTCGTTGCGTGGCAGCGACCACGGCAAGTTCTCATCGGATGCATCATCGAGCGGGTGTTACATCCTCGGCAAATGGACACACTGGCAAACCTGCAGCGCGGGTTGCGATGACGGCGCTGTTGGACGCCACCGCGTGAGACTTGGTTGGTGGGGCGAACACGATAACCGGATCAATCCTCGTTCCGTCCGCATGGTAAACAACTTTGGTGATCCAATCGGAATCATCAATAAACACTTGCTGCAACTTACCGCTGGCGATACTCCTGACATGTATCGACTCGCCTTGATTGGCTGGATCATTCTTGCGTAGCCAATCTGTGGTCGCTGCTACGGCGAAGACCACTCGGCCGCGTGTCTGAAAGTTCCATGCTCTCGTTGCGAGCAACAAAGACAATCCATGCCCTGAGGGCCATATACACGACAACGCCATTAAGCAGATGCCAAAGGAAGTGACTGCCAAAAGGCCATGGCACAATCCAGTCGACCGACCTGGCAATTATCGCAAGCGCGAATACACATGCCGCTCCCACTAGCAGATAGGGTTCACGGCTGCTCTTTCTGACCCACAAAACTCCCAGCGTCAACATCGCCAAAACCGAGGGAAAATAGAACAAGGAACCGTTAAGTGGTGCGTGTAGCGGTAAGAGAGCGAACGACGATCCAACTACACCGACAACGATAACCGTGGAGGAGACTCGGCTCAGGTCGAGCATCCTATTTGATACCAGCCAGAGAAAGAAGACCTGAAAAAGGGCGATGGGTACGATGTCGAGCCACATGGTGAAATGGTTAGGCACCGAGTGGAAGTAGAAACTCCCAGAACCGATCACGACGGCCAACGATACCAGCGCGAGGGTTGTGTGCGTGGTGGCACGCCGGCGGTCTGCAAAACGCCAGGCAAGGAGAGCCGCGATCAGGAATGAAGCATTCGTGATCGCATTCAAGGGCTCGGCCCAGAACGCCGGGCTACCCGAGCGCTCGCGATAGATCCAGAGTAGTACGGCGGAGACGTTGAAGAAGATTGACATCGTTTGACCTCTGCGCATTAGTCTCTACAAAATGAAAGAGTGGTTCTCGTCGACGATTCCAAACGCCAATCCAGGTGTCGCTTGCAACGTCCAAGCATCCAATCCCAAGCACTGTCACTTTCTGCCTGACAGGCCTGCGATAATCACATGTAACCACCGCTGTTATCGTTGTGGACTCTTCGCCACCGAGGGCCGTTACGCCTGCGGCCCTCGGTCAACAGCGCAGCGATGGAGTCGGAGAAGAACATACCGCGAGGCGACACGGTGTAAGCGTGTTGGCTATCGAGCAATAGCTTCTCTTCCACCAGAACGGATAACTCATCCTGGTATCTTTTCCACGCGGACGTACCAAAGTTTTCTGAGAAACGCCCTTTGTCAATTCGCAGCGAGGCCAGACGCCGAGTGAAATGGAGCAACTCCAGATCTTGTTGTTCATACTGGAAATATCGATTCCAGATCGTTCGCTCTGAATGAATGGCCTGTAGATACTCTGCTGAACTCTCCGGATTCATTGTTTTTAGCGCATACTGCGAGTCGGGCGCAGCTGAATAGGAAATCCCAGCGGGGCCGAAGCCGAGCACCTGGCAATGACCGGATTCATAACTGATCGGCTCGTAGCGGTAGCGTCGAGGATCGTCGGCAAGTTCACTGCGTTCGAAGTTGGTAAGCGACGTTTGCCGATAACCGTTGTCCAGCAAGATCTCTCGGAGTTCCAGCCAGTTGTCTGCAGCCTTTTCATTGCTGGGCAGCGATGACAGCAATGGCTCGTCACGAGACCAGATGGTGCCAAGCCCTCGAAACATGACCAAATGATAAAGACAGATCTGGTCTAAGCCGATGTCGACTGCCTGTCGAACATCATCGCACATCTCCACCTGTTGCTGCCCGGGGAGATTGAATAGTAGATCGCCACTAGCGGTCATGTTCCGCTGGTGCGCGGCCTCAACAACCGAGGCAAACACCGATGGACGGCCAAACGCCAATCGCCCCATCTGCTCCAGGCGGGGTTCGGAAAATGTCTGTATCCCCATGCTGATACGAAAGTGCCGCGATGGCAGTTCCTCCTGCATCACGTCGATAAGCAGTGGCCGCCCCCGCAGGAAATTGATCGGCACCCCCTCGAGCGATACTTCAGCGACCGTCAGGTCAAACGCACCGGCAAGCGTTTGAGCCAGCAGGCGAAACGGCTCTGGCGGCGTCAGGTTTGCAGTGCCACCACCAAGGTAGAGACCAGAAACTCGGGCGTTCTCCAGGTCAGGCTGAGTTGAGAGCCGTTGATGGACTTCTTTTACCACGGCTCTTGCTACAGCAGAGCTTTTGAGAGTACTGAATGTTTCATGAGGGAATGTGCAGAACCCGCAGCCACGGATTTTCGGGTTGCAGAATGGGTGGGGGAGCACACCAACAAGCAGTTCATTCCCTTCCTGTCGCGGCAACTCGAAGGCTGCATCGCCGTTAGCTGCGCGACTCCTTGTTTCCTGGTCGGCATAGGGCATGGCTGCAGCGAGTGGATACCCATGTAGCAAGCGGTGCCGCTGTGGCCGGGACATGAATTTGATCAGTCGAGCTCGGAGCTGCTGTTTTGCGGTTGTAGTGGCGATCGCCATGGAAAGGCTCCCCTCAAGTGAATGTGAGTTTGCCCATCGTAAAGCGATTGGCGTGCCAACCATGCTGCTCGTGCCGTAAGTTGTTTTCTGGAAATCAGTTACGCTGCTTCTCCCATTGAGTCGAACTTGCCTACAGACGGAGGCCGTAGTACATTGCGTGAACCCTATTGCTACATTCCCTGCACCACAGGAGTCTGAAGTGGCACTATTAGCTTCGAGCGACTGGCGGGTTGCTGTGGCGATCGCAGAGATCGGGTACGCGAATCCGTTCTTACCCGAGCGGATTGAGTTGGAGCAGGAAGCACTTGGTAAGTCGTTCACTCATTCGCAGCCGTTCCTGCAGTATCGCCCAGACTGCTCGGTGAGCGACATGTTTCCCAATGCACCTGCCCTGCGTCAACGCAGCGAGCAGCTTCTGGAAAAAATGCGCGGAAAGCTAATCGCACATGAACCAGCGACGGAACGTGAGCTGGAGGTCTATGAAAACCTCGCGATTTATCAGCTTTATGCTCGGTACATGAGTACCACTCTCGATCTACCCGCCGTTCGCTTCCGCAACCGGCCCGAAGATGACATCCTCAATTGCTACGATGCTTTTGCTGGGGACTACCATTGGTTTCTCGAACTACCAGAGAAGAGACTTCCTTCTAATTTGGATCGTGATGTGATCTTCGCAGGCCTGTTTCAAGTAGAGCGAGCCTTTTTCCACATCTTTCGACATATCGTTGGCGCTTCCATGCCTGCTGCTCGACTGCGAGCTGCAATTTGGCAGTCCATCTTTACCCATGACATGCGGCGCTACCTCAGTGCGCTACACCGATTCATGGGCGACATCCCCACACTGATCACTGGACCATCAGGCACCGGCAAGGAGCTAGTCGCCCAATCCATCGCCTATTCGCGTTTTTTTGAGTTTGACTCAAAGAACCGACGATTCGTAACTAACTATGCAGACTGCTTCGTGGGACTTAACTTGACGGCAATTTCGCCGACGTTGATTGAATCAGAGTTGTTCGGTCACGCCAAAGGAGCATTTACTGACGCAAAGACGGAGCGGCGAGGCTATCTGGATGAATCCGAGTGCCCACGGTGGGGGACGGTCTTTCTGGATGAGATTGGCGATCTCGACGCGCAGCTACAGGTCAAGCTTCTTCGAGTCTTGCAGAGTCGTGAGTTTCAACGTGTTGGCGACTCGACGCCACGTAAGTTTGTAGGCAAAATCATCGCGGCCACCAATCGAGACTTGGCGGCCGAAATGGAAGCCGGACGGTTCCGGGAAGACTTTTACTACCGCTTATGTGCGGATCGTATCGAGACGCCTTCACTCCGCGTACAACTCCAAGAGTCACCTGAGGACATCGCAAACTTCGTGCGATTCATTGCCACACGCCAGCTTCCCGAACTTCCGGAAGAAGCAAGCCGACTCACGGACGAGGTTGTCATCTGGGTTAGCAAGAACCTCGGCAAGGACTATGCCTGGCCTGGTAACATCCGAGAGTTGGAACAATGCGTAAGAAGCATCATGATCCGGGGGAACTACGTTCCATCGGGGCGAAAGACGCCAACCGAACAGGCACCTGTGGCAAGGTTCCTTAAGAGTGTCGAAGACGGCGATTTCAGTCGTGACGAATTACTCTCCGCTTACTTCTCACTCGTCTACTCTAGATCAGGAAGTTATCGCGCGGCCGGTAGAAGACTCGGGGTTGACTGGCGTACGGTCAAGGAAATAGTGGATTCCGACCTTGCTCGAGAATTTGCCGAGTGACGGCAGGAGCGTCGATGAATTTCTCGCTTTGGCGTCAGTACAGATAGCGGTGTGTAGCCACGTCCGTTAACTCGCGTCGGTCGCGACGACCTCTGCACGGATCATGTGCTCGGTCAGGGGCTCCTGGAGCCCGTTGAGAGTTTTCCCACCTGAGAACGGTGCAGTTCACTTCAGCAGGTTCGAGAAGACCGAAGTCTGCCGCAGCTTCATCGTCCTGGGCTGCGAACGTTTCGCATCTTTGCCGCCTGCGCGATTCTACTGGCGGCAAAAACACGAGGAGACTGCCGATTGCGTCGCGTGGCGCTGCTCAGCTCGCCTTGAGTTTTTCGATCTCTTCCTTGGCGGCCGCAATTTGCATCTCGTACTGCTTTACCTCGTCGGGGTCGTCCATCTGCTGCTTGGCGCCGGCGAGTTGCTGCTCCAGCGTCTTCAGCTTCTTCCGCAACACTTCGATTCGCTTCTTAGCTTTCTTGTCCATTTTCTCCGTCTACCTGTGGTTGCGCGGCGGGTACGTCTTCCATCGTTTTGGGCACCTTGGGGAACGACCTGAGGGTGGCGCCCAGTACAAAAACCAGCAGCGCCGCCGAGATCGCCAGCGTGAGCCACTTCTGAATGTTCGACTGCATCTTCACGGCCGCAGACGACTTGCCGGCCGTGCTGGCGGCCACGAAGAATACGAACAGCGCCAGCAGGAACTTGATACCGAACACCATATGATAGGCCATCGGCAACTTCTCGTACGCCGACATGATGTTGAACAGGTTGAAGAACCCGCTGAACACCAGCAGCGTGGTGGTGAGCATCACGAGCCCGGCCCAGGTGCCGCGTCGTCCTCGGTACAGTGCTTCGTTGGTATCGTCGGCCCCTTCGGCCAGCGGCGCTACGACCTTCTTCAGATAAACCAAGCCGCCCAATAGCACCGCGGCACTGGCCGTATGCACGACTCGGGTTGCCAACAGGATGAACCACGCCGTGTCGAAAGCGGGTGCGGGGGAATCAGCCACGATCAGTCCGTCGGTGAACAATGCAAATCTTCCCGTTTGGCGTACAAAACGTGTGGTGTGGAAGCGCCGCGGCGCAGCGGCCAACTCGTCCCCCTATTAGAGCAAGTCTGCCACGAATTTCTACGGCGCAGCCCACAGGCCCCGCGCGGCGTTACTTGGCCGATTTCTTCTTGGCCGTCGCCAGCCCCTTGGCCAGCGTGTCGGCCAGATCGGCGGCGTCCATTTTCGACAGCACCAGGAAGGCCTCGCTCAGCACCCGCTTGGTATCGGCCACGTTGATCTCCGTCTTGGCGGTATCGGTACGGCGGGAAACCTCGTTATAGAAGTCGGTGAGCTTCATGGGGATGGACTCCGTTGGACAAGAATGCGGAAAAGAAAAACCAGCGGGTGTAGGCCTATGCCCACGTTGCTGTGCCCCCTGTTATCGACGATGTCCCCTGCCCTGCCAACCGTGGTTCGCCGCGCGCGGCACTCAGCGGGCCAGCGCCAGCGCCTCGTCACGCGTGGCGATTTTGCCCTCGAGCTGCGCGTCGCGAATGCGCTCGAGCAATTCACCAAACTGCGGACCAGGTTGTAATCCTGCTGCAATCAGGTCGGCGCCAGTCACCAGCGGCGGTGGATTGAGCTCTGCGGCGGGCAGCGCCAGCTTTTCGCGGCACCGCACCACAGACTGCGAGTCGGCACCTTGCTGGGCGGCCACCAAGGCGACCAGTTCTGCAGCGCCTTCGTGAATCAGCACTCGCTGCAACTGCGGCCACGGCGTCGTGTCCGCGGCCAGGCCGATTGGCAAGTGGTTCAGCAGCCAATCGGTGCGATCGGCGTCGCGGTTGGCCAGCTTCCAGCGGTCGCTGATGCTCTCGGCCGCGCGGACGTCGCCAATCTCGGCCAGCATAACCGCCAACACCAAGGCGAACGAAGCCCCTTCTAACCGGCCAAGCCGTACCGAAAGCTGCTGCCATGGCTCGCCGGCGAGCGAGGTGGTTTCGGGCAGCACGTACGATTCGAGCCCCGTCGACCGCAACAGCGACAGCGCGGCCGCGCGGTTGGGATGCACCAGCATCGCCCGCATCTCGGCGCCGATGCGTTCACCGCTCACCTGCGTGATCTCACCGGCATGATGCTGCACGGCGTGGAGGGTCGCCTGGTCGATGGCAAAGTCGAACCGCGCCGCGAATCGAACCGCCCGCAGCATGCGGAGTTTGTCTTCGGCGATGCGAGCCTCGGGGGCGCCAATCGCCCGAACAATGCCCGCCAGCAGATCGGCCTCGCCGCCCACGTAGTCGTGCACCTCGTCGGCCTGCGGGTCGTAGAATAGACCGTTGATCGTGAAATCGCGCCGCTGCGCATCGTGCTCGGGCGTGGAGAATTGCACCTGGTCGGGGTGGCGCCCGTCGCTGTAGCCGCCATCGGTACGAAAGGTGGCCACCTCGATTTGCCCCGCCGCTTTCGGGCCCAGCACCGTCATCACGCCAAACGAGGCCCCCACCGGAATGGTCCGCCGCCGGCCAAACACCTCGCGAACCTGCTCGGGCGTGGCGCTAGTGGCCACGTCGTAGTCTTTGGGCGTCACCCCCAGCAGCTGATCCCGCACGCAGCCACCGGCCCACAACGCGGTATACCCCGCCTGGCGAAGCTGGGCGACGACGTCGCATGCAAATTGGCGTTGAGCGCTAGCCATTTAACAGGAGGATCGGTGAGGTAGTGGAATCGAAAGTGGATCTCTATCAGCGACAACACAACCGGGGCGAGTGTTCGCGGGCCGCTGATCAGACCACCGCCAGCAATTCTACACGACCACGCTCCCAGCAACAGAGCGAGCCTTTCCTCCCCGCGTAGTTGACGCCCGAGCGGCGCGGTCACAGAATCGAACGTACCGCGGCGAGGCACTTCAAGCGGATGAGCGTCGGACCTTTGGTCGGCGGCTCGTCACTCTGGGGTTACCCCAGGGGTGTTGGAAGGACTCGCATTTCGTCGCGCGAGCTGCGCTATGCTCCACATAGGGAGGCTCGCGCTCCACCAGACTTGTTGAAGTGCCTCGCTGCCGGTTTGTTATGGCTGTTCGGAAAATGATAGGTCGCTTTCGCCTGCCAAACCTCCAGGACGACTTCGACCTGGCCGACTGGTTTCGTCTGCCGCTCAGCCGCCTGGCATGGTATGCCGACTGCCGGAATGTCGAACGCACTACGCACAGCGAACAGCTGCGGCACTATCGCTATCGCTTGCTTGCCAAACGCTTTGGGCAAGTGCGACTGATCGAATCGCCCAAACCGCGACTCAAAACACTGCAGCGAGCCGCGCTCGAGGAGATAGTGGGCAAAGTTCCGCCCCATCGCGCGGCGCATGGTTTTCGCCGTGGGCATTCCATCAAGACCAACGCGCTGCTGCATGTGGGGCAGCGGGTGGTGATTCGCATGGACCTGGAAGACTTCTTCCCGTCGATAACCGTGGCGCGGGTGCGCGGCGTGTTCCGGGGCATGGGGTATCCGAGGGACGTGGCCACTTTGCTCGCCGGGCTTTGCACCAACGCGGCGCCCAGTTCCGTTTGGCTCGCTGCCACCACGGGCGACCGCCTGGCGTTTAACCAGGCCAGTCAATACTCTGCTCCGCACCTGCCCCAGGGAGCCCCCACCTCGCCGGCGCTCGCGAACCTGGTGGCCTATCGCCTCGACTGCCGACTGGCGGGACTCGCCGCAGCCCTTGATTGCAACTACACCCGCTACGCCGACGACCTGGTGTTCTCGGGCGACGACCACTTGGCCCGCCGGGCGAAGCGATTCTGCACGCACGTGGCCGCCACGGCCATGGACGAGGGCTTCCAGCTGAACTTTCGCAAGACGCGCATCATGCGCGCCAGCCAGCGACAACAGGTTGCCGGTGTGGTGGTGAATTCCCATCCCAATGTCTCCCGCAGCGAGTTCGACCGTTTGAAGGCCACGCTCACCAACTGCGCTCGTCACGGTCCGGCCAGCCAGAACCGCGACGGCCATCCTCACTGGCAACAGCACCTCGCCGGGCGGGTCGCCCACTTCGAGATGCTCAACCCTGCGCGGGGGGCGAAGCTGCGGGCGCTATTTGAGAGTATCTCTTGGTAGCCCCGTGTTCATCGATACAATGGCCATTCCTCAGCGACGCACGTCACCTCCGCATCCCCACCCAGGAACTCGCCCGAGATGCACTACGGTTTGGTCTCCCCGGCACTACACGGGCACTTGAACCCCATCACCACGTTGGGGGCGGAGCTCGCCCGGCGAGGCCACCGCGTTACGCTGCTGGGCGCGCAACGGGCCAAGCCATTTGCCGACCGCGCCGGCATCCACTGGGCGCCGCTGTGCGACCGGCCCGAGCTCGAACAGGGCTGGGACCGTTTGGGCGAGAAGTCGGGGCTGGCGGCCATGCGTTTTACCGGCCGGCTGTTGAAGCAGTCGATGGAGATTACCTACGCCGAGTTGGGGGACGTGATCCATCAGCAACAGATCGACGCGCTGGTGATCGATCAGATCGCTCCCTCGGCAACCGTGGTGGCCGAACAGCGAGGGGTGCCGTATGCCGTGGCCTGCAACGCGGTGGCCATTCACCTCAGCCCACTGGTGCCGCCGCCGCCACTCAACTGGAACTATCGCCCCGACATGTGGGGGCGACTGCGCAATCGTTTCGGCAACTGGCTGTGCCGTACGCTGTACGTTCGTGTCTGCGGTGTGTCGACCGCCACCGGCATCGATCCGACGATGCTCACCGATCCCCACAGCCACCATGGCGTGGCCGTGGTTTCACAGCAGCCGGCCTGTTTCGATTTTCCTGACCATCCGCGGCCCGAAAATTTTCACTACACCGCACCCTGGCACACCGCCGCGCGCGATCGCGACGTGCCCTTCCCTTGGGACAAGCTCGACGACACGCGGCCGCTCGTCTACGCTTCGCTCGGCACGCTGCAGAACAAGCTGAAAGAGGTGTACGCTGCGATTGCCGAGTCGGCCCGCGGCCTCGACGTGCAAATGGTGCTCTCGCTCGGCAGCCAGAAAGCGGCGTTGCAGGTCTCGCCGCCCGACAATGTGCTGGTGGTTCCCTACGCCCCGCAGTTGGAGCTGCTCGACCGCGCGTCGGCCGTCATCACGCACGCCGGGCTGAACACCACGCTCGAGGCCCTCTCGCGCGGACTGCCGCTGCTGTGCCTGCCCATCACCAACGATCAGCCCGGCGTCGCCAGCCGCGTGAGTTACCTGGGCGCCGGGCAGTTGGTCCCCATCTCGCGGGCCACTCCCGAACGTCTCCGCCGCGGGCTGGAGGAGTTGCTCGCCGACAACCGTTATCGCGAGGCTGCCCAGCGATTGCAGGGTGAGTTTGCCGGACTCAACGGTCCAGTCATGGCCGCCGACATCATCGAACGCGGCATGGCGGCCGCCGAACTGCGTGCGCCGCAATCGTATTGAGCTTAGATTGCTTCGAAGAAATGGAATTCGTCCCCAGTTGTCTTGCATGCCTTGAGGGATTGCATGACAACCAGTCGCCCCCGGGGGTATACTGTCGGACTCACTGTACCGCCAACTTCTTTGGAGACCATCATGAATCACAGGCGATTGCTTCTTGTTCTATTTGTCAGTGTGGCGTGTGCCGCGCGAGCCGACGAAGCCCCCAAGTCCGTCTCGCTGTTCAATGGCACCGACCTCGACGGCTGGCACATCGACGTGCCCGAGCACGACAAGAATCCCGACGCCCGCAATCCCTTCATTGTTCGCGAGGGCATGCTGGTGAGCCTCGGCACGCCTGGCGGGCATTTGATTACCGACAAGAAGTACGACAACTACCGGCTGGAAGTGGAGTATCGCTTCGCCAACAAGCCGGGCAATTGTGGCGTACTGGTGCACAGCTCGAAGCCGCGGCGGCTGTACGGCATGTTTCCGCAGTCGCTCGAAGTGCAGATGATGCACGAGAACGCTGGTGACTTCTGGTGCATCGGCGAAGACATCACCGTGGACAACATGGTCAAGCGGCGCGGCCCCAAAGAGGAGTGGGGCGTCGATGGAAACAAGCGACGGCGGATCCTCAACCTGACTGACGGTTCCGAAAAGCCGCTGGGCGAGTGGAACAAGATGGTCATCGAATGCGTGGGCGACAAAGTCAAAGTGTGGGTCAACGGCGACCTGGTCAATTACGGCTACGACTGCACCACCAAGCAGGGACAAATCGCCGTGCAAGCCGAGGGCTCCGAAGTCGAGTTCCGCAAGCTCGAACTGACGCCCATCAAAGAACTCAGCAAGTGAGAGACGCGGCCGATGACAGGGCGGAGTAAATCTGCCACGGATGAACACGGATCGACACGGATTTTGGAAGCGAAAGATCGAACAAGGGCAGCCCCGAAGGGGCGAAATAAGATAGCCCAGGGCAATCGCGGACGAGTTGCACGAGTCCAAGTGCCGCCCTGGGTAAATTGAACAACCCTCCGGCGTTCGAGGAAGAGAGTTTTCCACTAGCCGGAGCTGGCCCGAGACCGCAATGGGCCGCTGTCCCCCATCAAAGAACTAAGCAAGTGAGAGGCAACTCTATGAACGGCAGGAGCACATTAGTAGCTCTAGCACTTTTCGTGTCGATCGCCACGCAGGCCATGGGCGAACAGGCCACTGCACCGGCCATCGAGCCCGATGTGGTGTACGGCCACAAAGATGGCCTGGCGATGACCATGGACGTCTTCCGCCCCGAGGGCGAGTCGAACCAGGCGGCCATCTTGTTCATGGTCTCGGGCGGTTGGTACTCCCGCTGGGCGCCGCCCGAGCAGACGCGCAACTTCCTGGCCTTCTACCTCAAGGAAGGTTACACGGTGTTCGCCGTGCGGCATGGCAGCAGCCCGAAGTACACGATTCCCGAAGCGGTGTCGGACGTCCGCCGCGCGGTGCGGTTCGTGCGGCAGAATGCCGAGCGGTTCGACATCGACCCCAATCGCATCGGCGTCACCGGCATGAGCGCGGGCGGGCATCTGTCGTTGATGCTCGGCACCACCGGCGAAGACGGACAAGACGACGCGGCCGATCCGCTGCTGAAGACGTCGAGCCGCGTGCAGGCCGTGGTGGCCCTGGTTCCGCCCACGGATTTGCGGGTGATCGTGTGGGACTCGAGCGAAGGTCAATCCGAATACCATAGTTTCCCAGCGCTGAACCTGCCGATGGACAAGGCGGAAGAATTCTCGCCCCTGGTGCAAGTAACCCCCGACGACGCCCCGTCGCTAGTGATGATGGGCGGCGAAGACAAACTGGTACCCGCGGTGCACGGAACTTGGATCGACAAAGCCATGACCAAAGCCAAAGTGCCGCACCAATTGAAAATCGTGCCCGACGTGGGGCACAACCTGATCACCGCCACGAATGCGGCAGAAATGCAGCGGGCGATGCTCGACTGGTTCGACAAGTATTTACTGGAGGAGTCGGCGGAGGGGAAGTAGGTGAGCGATGGGAGTGCTGTGACTTGCGATCTGAGTGCTCGAAGGGGGTTTACACCGCGAGGAGTTTGGAGATTTCGAGAGGCTGCGCAGGACGATGTGGCCGAGGCAGATTAGCTCGCTGATGCAGTCTGCTTCGACGTTTCACGCTGACGCGTCGTGCTACAGAGAGACTGTTCGACACAAGGCCTGATGCCCTGCGAAGGCTTGGGGTTCATGTACCCGATCTTACCCGACCGCCAGACGCAATCGCGAGTACAAGGAAGCTAGCCATGAACAGTCCGCTTGGCGGCTCGGGAACTGCTACGACGAAAGCTACTGGCGAAGACAATGTTCGAAAGAAGGTCCCAAAGTAGAATTCATCATTGATGCGATCGATTGGGGGGACAAAGCTCACCCCGTTCTCCATTCGCATCGAGTTGCCCGCGCTCAATGTCACATCTATCAGGTCAAACTCCCCTGTGGGTTCTACTTCCACGTTCCAGGACGTCGGTGAAGTAGAAACTGTGTTAAAGGAGCGTACTCCTTGCAATAAGTCTGTGCGCCCTATAGTGGATAGCATCGGAATGGTGCCATCTTCGTATGCCCAAGTCACGGTGAACTCGAGAGGTACCGTAGCACCAGGGGTGGGAGACAGAATTGTCGGTACTTCAGAAAAGACTTCGACCAAATCGAAGGTATTCAGCGTGAATTCATAGTGTACCTGTTCTCCACCTACTAGCGTCTCGGCGACACTCCACTCACCAAAAAACCTTGTTTCTAGTTCGTCGAATGACTCTGCAGATACGGTAGAGTAAGACCGGCCCCGCTCGACTTGCCAACCCACAAGTGTACCGTCCGGAGCCGTTAGTGCGACTGATTCAACGGGCACAACGTAGCGCGAAGGCCCACCGATACGAATCTCGTAGTCCAATTCACCTTCGCCGTCGGCCAGTTGAGAGATGATAATGCTGGTTTCGTGTCGTAGCGCTTCACTGGTATCTGCAGAACTATGGCTTTGCCCGCAAAGCAGCATTACGCACACAATCGGCAGTGTGAATCGTCGAGTGCTCATGAGGTCAGCAACAAGCCCGATGAAGCTGCCAGCTCCTGGTGAGATGACAATTTGTTCTAGTGTATCCGTTTCTATCGGTTGCAGATACTGCGCGCCCAAGCTTCCCTCGGCTTCATCTCCGACGCATTCTAGAAGACGCCCGTAAGTGCAAAGGAGTGACCCTCCCTGGTGCAAGTTCGATTATAGACCAATCTGACGGCGGCGTACATCACCTCAGCAATTTAGGCCGGGCAACTCAATTGCTTTCGGCGTGACACGCCGAAGCACTCTTAGATCGATGCCCCTGTGCAGCTCGTTTCCAGCCATCTCGCAGCGCAGATGATTCTGCCGGGGTGGGGTGTCATCAGAACGTCTTCGTTCTCTTCGTTGCCTTCTGTTGTATTTGTCGTCCTCTGTCCTATCTGTTCTCTTCTGTTTTTCTCGCTACTGGGCGCTCGTGGAGCAGGTAGGGTGGGTGGTTCTGCCGGGGCAGCGATTAGCCAGTTTACACGAGTATCCACCGGCTCACTTCACCCACCGATTGTGCGTGTAGTCCATGCCATGGTGGGTGAACCCATCGGCGGGTAGAAGTTCTCGCCACGACAAGTTGTCACCGCCGACGGAACCACCCACCCTACGACTGAGTGCTCGAATGGGCATTTACACCGCGGGGAGTTTGGAGATTTCGAGAAGCTGCGCCGGACGATGTGTCCGGTATAACCTGGCGAGGTCCTAACTCCAGGCTGGACGCTGACGTCCATGATACTTTGACAAGCGGTTGAACTCTAATCGATCTTCTTGTCTGTCGTCCCTTGGGTCTTCTCTCGAAACTCTTCAATGAACTTTTTCATATCATCTCGCTCCTTCTTATTTAGGTCTTCGTTGACCTTTATCACGTCCAGATCATACTTCCTTAATTCTTCGATGAGCTGCGTTAATCTTCTCACGTCGTCACGCGTCCCTCCAAGCTCAATAATATCGAGGCTCTCGACATACTGAACAGTTACAGGACCGGGCAGTTTGTCATTCCTTTGGCTGTACCACCCATGCGAAGCCCATCCTGCCCCATAGACTGCCACTACCAGCATCAGTGCTAGTGCTGCCCTTAAGCTGATATGGAAATGACGCTTGTAACTTCGTTCGGCACTACGTTCGTCATTCATTTGATTTTCGCGAACTAGCTATTGGAAGTTTACGGGAGCTGTGCCCCTCTGTCGGTCACAGCTTGGGCAGTATTGTACCAGATTGGACGATTAGAAAGTGCGTCAGCGTGAAACTCCGAAGCACTCTCGGATCGATGCCCCTGTGCAGCTCGTTTCCAGCCATCTCGCAGCGCAGATGATTCTGCCGGGGTGGGGTGGCATCAGAACGTCTTCGTTCTCTTCGTTGCCTTCTGTTGTATTCTTCGCCTTCTGTCCTATCTGTTCCCTTCTGGTTAACTCGCTACAGGCACCTCGTGGAGTACGTAGGGTGGGTGCTCGAAGTACGTAGGGTGGGTGGTTCTGCCGGGGCAGCGATTCGCAGTTTTACACGAGTATCCACCGGCTCACTTCACCCACCGTTGAAGCCCAACGCAGATGGTGGGTGAACCCATCGGCGGGTAGATGCTCTCGCCACGACAGGTTGTCACCGCCGACGGAACCACCCACCCTACGACTTCTTTGTTTCCTTCGTTACCTTCTGTTCAAATTCCCCTGCTGCCTTCCAAATTCTTGCGAATCCGGCTACGAATGTATCCACGTGAAAACTCGGCGTTTCTGCTTGGTTTGTGCTCATTTTTTTACACTCTGCGGGGTATAACGGGGATGCGGCATGAAGTGTACGCATGTTTATATCCCTCGAACGCTGGAGAACCGGAAAATGGCACGACCACGAGTGTTGGACGATGTAAAAAAAGGCGAAATCACCGCGCTGATTTCGGCCGGGATGAGCATGGCGAGCATTGCTCGTTACGTGGGGTGCGACCGGAAGACGATTAAGCGGGAGCGCACGGTTGATGAGGATTTCGACCTCCGCGTACGTCGCGCGGAGATGGCGGTGCAGCTCCGGCCGCTACAAGCCATCCAGCGGAAGGCGGACACCCATTGGCGGGCTGCGGCGTGGTTGCTCGATCGGCAGGAGAAACGGCGTTTGGAGCGGCAAGCCAGACGGGATGCGGCCAACGCGGCTGATAAAGTCACTTTGACTCGCGTGGAACTGGTCAAACTTGCCGGCCAGGTGAAAGATGCGGTGCTCTGTGCGGCCGTGTTTCGGGAGGATGAGGCGTACCTGGGCCGGAAGATCGATCAGGCGTTCGTGAACCTGGTTCCGGAGCTGGCTGCGAAGCCGGGCGACACCCTGCCGCCCTACGAACCTGCGTGGTGGCCGCGCGATTATGCGCCGGGTGAAAGGACCAGCGATTTTGCCACCAACGATGCCGCGGCTGACTCCGCCCATGCCTCTTCAAACGATGCTTCCGACGCGCCCTCCAGCGATGCTTCCAACGATGCCGCACCAAATCCTCCCGTAGCACCGCCAGAGGCTCAACCGGACACGGTGCCGCCGATGGATGGGCCAGTGGTGCCGCCGAAGTGGGTGCCGCCGCGCGGGCAGACGTGGCAGCAGTCGGCCAGGAATCTGGAGAAGCTCAACCCGGCACGGTATGGCAAACAGCCGGCGCCCGGCCTGGTGGTCGATTGGGAGGCGCTGCAGAAATTTCGCGACGACTTGATCGGGGTGATCAGGAAACAACGCGCTGAGTCAGCCTCTGCATCGGCCTCGGAACCATGCGGGGAACAACGCGGGGGGACAAACTCTTCGGAGGCGCTAAAAGCATCGGAAAAAGCAGCGGTTTGCCAGCCGTCGCCGTCGAAAGGGCCAGGGAGTTTTGGGCCCACGAATCTAGATCCCGGAAGTTGTCCCAAAACGAACAAGCTGAAATAGCCGGAACGCCACGCGGTCCGCGAGGAGTTTTCGCTCGGTTGATTGTGGGCTGATTGCTGGGGGCTCGCGGAGCTCGACCCCAGGCACCTTGCAGCTCTAGTGGTTAGGTCCACCGTCTGGCGACAGTGGCTACGGGGAAGGTGCGCGCGGGGCGTGGAGTCCTACTCCAGGCACGTTGAGTTGTGATGCGCGCTCGCAGCTACGCGGCGACTCGCATGTCGGTGCCGCAGAGGATCTCGCAGCACCGGCTGGCGATGGCATCTGCGGCGTCGGGGTGGGCGAGGCCGCGCATCGCGCGGCTCATGTCTTCGCGGCGCTGGTGATCGGCAGCCAGTTCGCGGATTTTGCTGGTAAGTTCGTCGGTCAAGCGGTCGCCGGCGGCCCATTCGTCCACCACGACGCAAGCACCCGCTTCGCGATACACCTCGGCGTTGGCCATCTGGTGATTCTCCGAAGCATCGGGAAAAGGCACCACCACGGCCGGTACTCCGGCCAGGGCCAACTCGGCCAGGGTGGTTCCGCCCGCGCGGCAGACCACGATGTCGGTTTCGAACAACAGCGAGGCCAACTCGTCGATATAGCTAACGGTAAGAATCTGCGACGTGTCGCTGGGGTACCGGTCCTCAGTGCACTGCAACTGACCTTCGCCCGTCTGATGGACGACCCGCCAGTCCTTGAGTTCCTCGGACAGTCGCGACACGACGTCCGGCATATGCTTGTTGAGGGTTTGCGCTCCGCCCGAACCGCCGAGCACCACGATACGGGGCTCGCGCGAGCGACGGACCACCTCGCCCTGCTGTTGCCATTGTTGATACTGTTTGAGAAACCGCGGGCGAGCCGGCGTGCCGGTGTGAACGACCTCGGCCACGGGCGACAGATACGGCGTAACTTCCTTGAAGCCGGTGCAGACCGATTCGACCATGCCCGAGAGCCACTTGGTCGTGCGTCCGGTCGTGGCGTTTTGTTCCAGCAGCACGGTCGGAATGCCCCGCCCAACGGCTGCACGGACCGTCGAAGCACTGGCGTAACCACCCAGGCCAATGACGAGCGAAGTGTGTTGTTCGCGAAGCATCCAGGCCGCGGCCATGAAGCCCAGGGCGTTGTCGGTAATGAACCGCACCGCTTCCAGCGGGTTGTGCGGCGCAGGCTTGGCGGGCAGCGCCATGTGATTGTAACCAGCGGCCCGCACCAGGTGTCGTTCGAGCGGCCGCCCGGTGCCAGCAAACAGGATCGAAACGTTCGGCAACCGTGCTCGCAGCGCATCGGCAATGGCAAGCCCGGGATAGACATGGCCCGGCGAACCACCACCGGCAATCACAACTTCAAGAGAACTGGACATGGCTAGAACGCGGAGGTGGGGAAGGCAGAAGGAAGAAGGGAACTTCAGAAGTGTGAAGGCACCAGCCAGCTGGCTGGTATCCCCTTCGCCCTTCTGCCTTCCCCCTTCGTTGTATCCACTGAGTCGCCGGGGCGGCGATGATTCGCCACCCCGACGCTCAGTTCTTAGCTCCGTCGCGAAGCACCGGCGCGGGCAATCGACCCAGTAATTGCCTGGCAGCCGGCTGAAAATGCTCCAACCCAAGGGGAGGGCAGTCGTGCAAGACCCCGCAATCCGCACGACCAACGACGAAGCTACAGCATGGTTTGGTTAGTGTATGGTTGGTGGTTATTGGTCTGCTCTCCCGGGCCTTGGCCTGGAAGAGAGAACAGGTATCAGTGCCAGCGGCTCGCAGTTCCGCTGGCGTGTATTGCTTAGGCAGCCTTCTTTTGTTGGGCAGCCAACTCGTACATCAAGGATTGAATCATTTGGGCCTCGCTGATGCTGACCGACGCGCGACGCTGGCGAGCGGTGCTCGAGTCGAGTCCACTGACCACGACCACATCGCCTTCGTTGGCGGACAGGATGGCCAGAGCGATACCGGTCAGCTTTTCGGTAATGGTTCGCAGTTGCTTGGTATCGCTCACCTGCAAGGCGGCCAACACCTTGGCCACCGCGTCGGTCACCACGTGTTCGTTGGCCAGCCCGTGGGTTGCCACGGTCTTGTCGGCCAGGGCTTCGGTTACCGAGCAGGAGTGGTCGACCACGGCAATCACCTTCTCGGTGGCGACGCCCCGAGCGGTGGTGAGTGCCGCGCCGCGAGCGATGGGCGTGTTGCCACGGTCCAGAAAGACCGAGACACCCAAACCCGCGTCGAAGCGATGCATGACGCCCGGCACCACGGTCACTCGCTCGATGCCTTGGGCGATTTCGCGAAGCGACACGCCGTAGACTTTAGCGATGGCAGCGGCAGCCAGGCAGTTGGCCACGTGCGTTTCCCCGATTACTTTCGTTCGCACGGCAGCCGACTCGTCGCCGATGGTAAGCAGGACGACTTGTTCGTTGGTGTATTTTTCGACGATCGAAGCGGTGATGTCGGCCGGGCTGTGCAGGCCGAACGTAAGGGCCGGTCCGTCGAACTCGCTCAGCACTCGCATCGAGTCCTGGTCGTCCGCATTGAAGATGGCCATGCCGGTGGGCGTGAGCATCTCGAGCGCCGAGGCCACGGTGTCGCGACTCGATTGCGGCGACAGGTTGGCATCGGCACGATGGCTATGCAGGTTGGTCAGGCAAACCACGTCGAACTCCGCGGCCTGCGCCACCTTGGTTCGCAGCGAGTCTTCCGACAACTCCACCACGGCCTGGCGGCAACCGCTGGCCAGCGCTTCGTCCAGGAACTCCGCCACGGCCGGGGCCGTGGTCGGCAGCACGAAACGAGCTCGTTGGCCGTCGATGCGGGTGAATTGGTTAGTCGCCGAAGCGGCGCTGCGACCGGCAACATTGAGAATCGAATCGAGCACCATCGCCACGGAGGTCTTGCCGTGGGTACCGGCAATCGCCACGGCGTTCAATTCGCGACTGGGACAGTCGAGAATCGCATGGCACAACTGGCTGTAGGCCGCGCGGGCGTCGTCGACCACGTATTGGGCCACGCCAAACACGGGAAGGAAACGATCGGAAATCACCGCCACGGCACCGCGAGCCACGGCAGCTTTCGCAGCCGCGTGTATGTCGCCGGCATCCTCGCAGGCAACAAATGCATCGCCGGGCTGGACCGCCATGAACTTGTCGGTCACGCAGTTAACAGCCACATCGCTTCCGCCTGCCAATTGGGCCTCGGGCAAGGCGCGAGAAACGAGCGTTCCATGTACGGTAGTAGGATGAGTACGAAGTATCATCGGCGCGACCTCCTGTCTTGCCGTTTGGGTCCACCACGTTGGTGGTTGTCCGTTGCTGCTACCATCCTTGGCAGCGCGGGAGTTGCACCGGACAAGTGCCTGTTTCGCGGATCGGCGAAAAACTGTCAAGGCGACTTTTCGCCCAATGCGATACAATGCGTGGGCTCGAATCGCAAAACCCTGAAATTACCGCACCTACGAACGTTTATGATGCCTGCCAAACTTCGCCTGCTAGCACTCGGAGATCGGTCCTCTCACGAATTTGCCCCAGCCATGAAGCGGCTCGCGAGTGAATCGTTCGTCGAAATCATCGAGCCCGAGCAGGCCAGCCCTTTCGAACTCGCCCTGACATTTCAGTCACGCCCCGGCACGATCGATCGTGAGCTTGTCGAACGGTTACACGAGCGGATGCCGCTCGCTGGGCTGGCCGTGGTGCTGGGCACCTGGTGCGAAGGTGAGATGCGCACCGGCACGCCACTGCCACACTGCGAGCGAGTGTTCTTCTATCAGTTCGAGGCCTGGTGGCGTACAGTTCGCATTGCATGGCTAGCGGGCAGACCGGCTCCCTGGCAACGCCCCGCACAAACCGAGCCTGAGTTGATTCCACTGACGGGTGGACCACTGGTGGCCATCGATGCGGTCGATGCCGACACGGCGAACGCGCTGATCGACGCCTGCGAGTGTCTGGGCGCCAGTGGCGTGTGGGTGCCGCGATTTGCCAAGCGGCCACTCAGTACCCAGCCCGCCGCCGGCATCTGGGTTGGTGCACAGCTCGACGAGACCGAAGCCATGCAGTTGGCCGAGTTCCGCCAGTCGCTGCCCGCCGAAATGCCGCTGGTGGTGCTGCTGGACTTTCCGCGTGTCGACCGCGCACGGCGAGCCACACAACTGGGCGCTACGTCGGTGCTCGGCAAACCGTGGCGGCTGGAGCAGCTGGCGTCCGTGCTTAGCCAGGAGCCGGGAGCTCAAACCCCGCTGCCACAGCTAATACCACAATGATGGTTAACAACACCGAGGCGACCGTACCGAGCACAAATACGGGCTTTCTCAGCCAAGACGCGGGCTTGATCCACCACGTTACGTAGCCCTCGAGCAGCGGTCCGGCGAGAAAGCAGACATTTGCTCCGATGGCAGCTTCGATTAAGATGTCGAAGTCATTCTTGCTGAGTTGCAGCCCACTCGAGAGCACGATCCCGACGAGAACCAGCACCGCCACTACGGCTAGTACGACGTTGTACCAAATCCGCAGGCGTTCCCAGGCGACGAACACCTCGCCCAGCTTGGCCAGTCGCTCGCGTTCCGGCGACAGCGGGGCGAAGTCGCCCAGGTCGGCAGCGGCGGCGGTTTGCGGGGAGGAGAAGGGGTTTTCCATGTTGAAACTCCAGCGGGTGGCGAATGGTACCCCATTTTAGACAAATCGCGGCTCGCTTCAGTCTTCCGAACCACAAAAACTCGGGCTTTGCGACTCGAATTTGGACACTCGCTCATTAAAATGAGAAAGCGGCCAGCCGAAACCCGGCCGCCGCTGCGGAGTTGAATAGGTATGAGCACTAATATGCACCAATCCGGACTACTGACTGTCATTCTAGGCGCCCTGCTCCTGGCCGGGGGAGCCGTCGACCAGGCCTGGGCTCAGCCCGGCGGCCGAGGCGGAGATCGACGCGAAGAACGAGATCGGGGCGACCGCGGAGATCGAGGTGATCGTGGTGACAGACGCGATCGTGGAGACCGGGGGGACAGAGGGGACCGGGGCGATCGAGGTCGCGGCGGCGATCAGGGCTCCTCGGAAGAAGACCGCCGCCGCTGGTTTATGAGCCGTTTGGACCGCAACGGCGATGGGAAAGTCGAAAGGTCCGAAGTCGACGATCGCTGGTGGGGACGCTTGGAAGAACAGGCCAAGTCTGCCGGCTTAGACCCCTCCAAGGGCATCAAGGTCAATGACTACCTGAGCAAACGCAAACGCCAGGAGCTGCAGGAAGCCCGCGATAAGCAGCGCGAAGAAAATCCCACGGCGTTTCTCTCGCCACTTCCTCCTGAGCCCGTTCCCGGCTTCGATACCTTATTGACCGAAGACGAGCTGGTATTGCTGGACCCCGAAAAGGCCAAGCAATACACGATGCCCGAGCCCGCGGCACCGGAAGAGAAGAAAGCTGAGGAGGGCCGCGAGGAACGCCGAGGCGGTTGGGGCGGTGGCTGGGGTGGACGCGGCGGCTGGGGACGAGGCGGCGGTGAAGACCGTGGCCGGGGAGATCGGGGCGACCGCGGAGGCCGCGAAGAACCAGAAAAGAAGGAGAGCCCCTCCGGCGGCGATCAAGGTCCCGACCAGCAGAAGTACATTCGCGACATCATGGACCGATACGACAAGGATAAAAACTCGATTATCGAAGGGGACGAATTCAAGGCTATGTACAAAGCCGAGCGTTCCGACCTGAACGGCGACGGCCGCGTCACAATGAACGAGCTTGCCGAGCGAATCGGCAAAACCAGCAGTGCGGGCCCCGGCCGATCAGGCCGCGGTGGCTCGGATGATGGCGATTCCGCCGGGCGGAAAACTTACCGCTTTACTTCAGCGCTGGAACGCATGTCGGGCGACGCTCGCCGCTGGATCGAAAGGTACGACGACAACGGCGACGGCCAAGTTTCGATGGCCGAGTACAGCAGCAGTTGGTCCGACAGCAAGGTTCGCGAGTACCAGAAGTACGACCTGAACGGTGACGGCATCGTCACCGGCGACGAATACGCTGCCACCGGTGGCAGTAGCCGCGGACGCTAACGCATAACCGACGCTGTCGGAGCGATTTCCACCTTAGTGTACCGGTGTGGATTGTTGTGTTGGCCCGCGGCTTGTTCGGCCTGCATTGAGGGATAGCAATCCACCTGCTTCGGCGTCCGCGCATCGGACTGGCCTCCCTCCGCCAAATCAGCACACTGACTTGGAAGAACCTCTAACACCTCGGCTGGGTAGGCCGAAGTCAATGGGTTGTTGCGGAACGAATTACTACAAAGAACGCCGGCTACAGTGGAATTTGTAGCCTCCGGCCGGGTGACCTCCGGCGTCCACGGCCGCTATGGTTAGCGACCGCCACGGCCCCCTCGACCACCGCCGCCCCGTCCACCACCTGGAGGGCCACCACGACCGCCGCCTTGCATGCGGTTGCGGAACTCTTGAATGCGGCGAACGAACTCTTCGCGCTGACGGGCCTGGTCGCGATCGCCTCGATCGCCGCCCCCAGCTTGCTCGCCCGATGTTTGCTGCGAGCCGGACGTGACCGCGTCACTTCCCAGAATGCTACTAAGCGCTTCCTTGATGGCCGACGAATTGCTGTACTTGAGCGAAACAATCTGCGTCGACTCGGAACTATCGAGTTGCTCGGTATCGAGCTGCTTTACCAACGCTTCAACTTGAACGAACAGTGGATCGGGAGCACGAACCACCAGGCTGTTGCTGCGGGAGTCGACACCAATCGACATCTTGGCCGGCTCCTGGGCATCGGCACCGCCCCCCTGCCCTTGGCGGAGCATTCGCATCAGGTCTTCGGGCGAGGGCTGTCCGCCGCTACCGCCTTCGAGACGATCGGAGAAGATCGTCTTCACCACGTCGGCCACTTGCGAAGCCGAAGTGTTGACGACCGGAATCAATCGAGGCACGCCTTCGGCCTCGACGTCCGTGGGACCGGAGCGTTGATCGAGCACCTGCAGCAGACGAAAGACCATGTCGATATCGTCGGGCCGAGCGTAGACGATCAGGGCATTCAAGCGGGCGTCGGTCACGATGTCGACGCCCGCGGCCGAGAAGCCGGTCGATGCGCCGGCTCCACCGAGCCCCAGCAGGTCGCCCATCAGGCCACCACCAATGTCACCGAGTGCTGCGTCGGCAATGCCCCCCATTAAGCTGTCACCAGTGCCGCCAGCGCTGCCAAACATCTCACCCAGGATTGCCGCAGCCGTGGCGGCCTTGGCGTGCTTCAGGTAGAACACGGCGTACTCGCGGCCGCTGGTCGATTGCATGCTCGACGCCTCCAGAATGCGTTCGAAGGCATCGAGTGCATCCAGGTCGTCCGAGGCAATCAACAACCCATTCGGTCCCGGTGCTACCAGAATGGGGGCTCCGGGCTGGGATGGTTTGTTGGGCTGCGACGCTGGCGGGGTTGTTTGAGTCAGCGTGCCCTTGGGCTTCTGGGCAGGGACACTGCTCTCCGAACCAGATTCACTCTCGGCTGCCTCATCGGCTTGTTCTGCTGCGGCTTCGGGATCGGGTTGGAACCCAACCGGTATGGCCCGCAGCCTCCGCGTCAGCGAGGTGCCGCGGTCCGTCGGCACGGGGTCTTCGCCGGTAGCAGGTTCAGGCGATTGAAAGCGGAACATGCTTTCGATATCGAAGCTATCCTCCGTGGGCGAGTCGGGCGTGGCCTGCTCGCTGGGGCGATAGGAGCGAATCACGTTGGCCGGCGACACCATGCGAATGGGGTTCGAACGCAGGGTTGGCCAAATGTCATCGAGTTGCTGCAGTGCCGAGCGGGCTTCGCTCGACGTGAGAGGTAGCAACCGTACGTTGCCCTTTTCCGTCGAGGCAAACACGGAATCCGCCGATTCGCCCATCTGTCCCAGTAGGGCCTTAATCTGATCGAGCTGTGCCTTGGTGCCACGCACCATCAAGCTGTTGGTCGACAGGTCGGCATCCACGATGGGTGCGCGGGGGTCTGCCTCTTCACCACTAGTGATGCCGAACAGCTTAGTGATCGAGAGCAACGCCAGCTGAGGTTCGACACTTTGCAGCGGAATGACCTCGATCTGCCGGGCGTCTTCCGACATCTGGCCCAGCGTGGCTTGAATGGTGCGATGATTGGCCACCGAGGCCAGCGCCACTAGATTGCCCGTCAACGGGTCGGTGGCCAAACGTGTTCCAGGCTCGTCGGCCAGCAGCGTTTGCAGCACCTTGAGCACGGCTTCGGGATCGGCCTGATTCACCGGATAGACTTCCAGTTGCAGCTGATCGATGGGACCACCTGCCGCTTCGGGGACATCGACCAGGTCGAGCACTTCCTCCAGACGCTTAACCATCTCGGGCGTGCCGTAGGCCAGCAGGCGACTGCCCGTGCTGCCGTCGACCGCCAGTTGCAGCGTACCGTCGGGCGTGCTGAATCCTTCCGCTTCGATGCCGAGCATCTGCCGTAACACTGGCATGACCGTTCCCGCCGAGGCGTACTCAAGCTCGTACGGTTTGATGTCGCCCTTCTTCGAGTCCGTTGGGTTCTCGATGGCGTCAATCACTTCGCGGATAGCCCGAATGCGGCCCGCGGTTTCAGTGACCTGCAGCATGCCAGCCCGTGGCAGCACGACCACCGAGCCTTGCGGCCCCACCAGTCGGCTTACTTCTTCCGAGGCGGCCTCGGGGGTCATGTTTCTTACCTGGAATAGGACGCGAATCAACTCGTAATCGCCCCGCTTGTCCAATTCTTCCAGCGAGACGTTGGTCACCAGATTCGGCGGAATGCCATCTTCCAGGTTCACCAGCACCAGCATTCGCTCGCGGCGAACCAGCGTGTACCCCTTGGTCAACAGCACGCTATTGAGCACGTCGAGCGCCTCGGCGGGCGTGTACTTGCGGGGGTCGGTGTAATTGAAGGTGCCAGACGGGGGCGACTCGAGCAGCAACGATAAACCGTTCTGTTCCGCGAACCAGTCGAGCACGTCCTGCCAAGGTTGATAGCGGAAACTGAAGGTCAGCTTGCCGTCGCTGTCGGCGGCGGGGAAAGTACTGGGATCGGCCCCTCCAGTGGCAGGCACCGAGCGGGTGGGTGCACTACGCTCCGACGGTCCCGAATCGGCCCCCGATTCATCCTCGGACCGCCGCCCGAAGCCCCCTCGCCCAAATCCGCCCCGGTCGCCGCGGTCGCGTCCAAAACTGGGGCGTTCGCCATCGGGACGCTCGCCGCCACGGTCGCCAAACCGTCCGAAACCACCAGGGCCACGTTGTGGTGGCCCCTCGGGTCGATCGGCGGCGGGCTGCTGCTCGTCGTCACTCGATTCAGAATCCTCGGCCGACGGCTCCTCGGTCATTTCTGCCTGGTCCGTCACTTCCGGCCCGTCAGTAGGTGTGTCCTGGGTGGCCGCTGTTTCTTCGGCAGGCGTTCCCCCCATCGGCTCGTAGAAGTCGTTGGGGTTGGCTGCAGCCAACTCGTTGAGCGAATCGAGCTGCTTGTCGGTCAGAAGTCCTGCCATCTGCCGCTGCGATTCCACCCGATAGGGCCGCAGTGCGGCAGCCCGTTCCTCGCCTTCCAGGGTCCGCACCTTCATGGCCTCGGCCAGCACGGCTTCTTCGCGGGTATCGAGCAGTTCGGTCAGCTTCTCGAGTTGCTCGTCCGAAAGCTCCAGAGTATCGGCCGATGAGGCCTCGGTGGCCAATGCCAGCAAGCCCACCAGCTCGGGATCGGCGGCCAGGCAGTCCCTGACACTTAGGGAAAATAGACATGCACTGACCAGCAGGACTAAAATCCAGCGGCAATGGACTACGTTCGACGGATATTTTTCGCGGACGGGCATTCGTTCAGCATTCGGAAAGGGGTGAATCGGCACCTAAATTGCGGTGCTAAGCATTGAGTGCAATGCAACTTACGGCAGGCAGGCGGATGGCCGCTAGATTACTCCATAATAGGCAGCCCCTGTTGTCATCGCCACCAGTTTGGGGGAAGGTAAACCAGTTGATTCTCATCGAAACAGACGGTTCTTGCCAATCTTGGCCTGGGTGGAGTCTCCACCTAAGCCGGAATCTTGCCCAAATCGACCTGGAAACATGGATGATCTGGGTAATTTCTGACGATATACCAATACCATCACGTTTGAGCCGGGCAACGAGGCCCAGCTTTAACGGGGAGTGGAGCTCCGGAACCTGTTCCTCGGCCCCACTCGCAGCGTGTGCCAAGGACGCAACCAGCGCGCTACCCACCAAGAGTAGTAACCCCGCAAAACCGTCCTTGGTGTCGAGAAACATGCCCGCCCCCCACGAATACCTTTTATTCACCGAGGCCCTTAGCCACGCCTCGGGCCAGACCATGTGGCGGTTCCTGCTGCTGCGTGCCGGCAGCGACGAAACCACCTCGGCCAGCGATCTGGTGGAAGAGTCCTCGGCTGCCCGCACCGAACTACTAGCCGTGGTCCGCGGACTGGAGGCCATCGACGGCCCAGCCAATGTCCGGCTGTTCACCAGCAGCGACTATATCCAGCGCGGCTTCAGCCGCGGCCTGGCCCAATGGCGGAACCAGCGTTGGCACTGGGAACGCTTCGGCCGCCGGGTCCCCATTCGCGACTGCGACCTCTGGCAACGCATCGATCACGCCCTGGCGTTCCACTCTGTCGAATCCCAACTCTGGGGCGAGGCGGCTCACATCAGTCAGCAGCTCGCCCGCGACGAAACAGAGAATTCCATCATCGAGGCCCGCGATTCACTCCAGGTCACCCCGGCCCCCGCTGCTTCGATCGTCGACGAGTCGGCCGTGCTGGTAATTCCCAAACGACGCCAATCGCAGCGACGAAACCGGGTGGCTGCGGCCACTCGCAATACGCTGGGCGAACTGCGTCGCGGTGTGGAATCGTTATTCGAACCCACGCTGCTACCCGCAGGTTAGCCGCCTGGCAAAGCAATACACCCTTCCCTCCCGCTCCATTCCCCTATACCTCCGACGACTGAAATATGCGTACTCAAGTCAGCCTGGATGCCGTGACTCCTTTAGTGAACGGATACCATCAAAACCCTTTTGAAGTGTTAGGCCCCCATCAGGTGACCGATCAGGGACGCGAGGGTCTCGCCATACGAGCTCTGCTCCCCGGCTCACAGCAAGTGTGGCTGGTCGACGAAGCCCACGGGCGACGCCGCCCAATGCGTCGGATCCACCCTTCGGGACTGTACGAGGCCATCTGCCCAGTGGAAGATGGCAACGGACAGACACTTGCTCGCGGACAATATCACTTCCAACTGACCGACAGCCACGGTATCGAGAAAACCATGAAAGACCCCTACGCGTTCGACCCGCTGCTGACCGACTACGATATGCACCTCCTGGGTGAGGGAAATCACTGGGATAGCTACAAGCGTCTCGGAGCACAGATCCGCGAAGTCAACGGCGTTCATGGCATCAACTTCGCCGTGTGGGCGCCCAATGCCGAAGGTGTCAGCGTCGTGGGCGACTTTAACGAGTGGTCCTCCAAGTCGCATCCCATGCGAAAGCACGTCCCGGGCGGGGTGTGGGAACTGTTCATTCCCGAAATGAAGGTCGGCACGCTGTACAAGTTTGCTGTCAAGCAAAACGGCGGACGCGTAGTCGAGAAGTGCGATCCGTACGGCTTCGCTGCCGAAGTGCCGCCCCGCACGGCCAACATTGTCACCGACCTCGACTCCTATCAATGGGAAGACGATAGCTGGCTGGCCACTCGTAAAAATCACAATGCGCTCGACGCGCCGATGTCCATCTACGAGGTGCACCTCGGCAGCTGGCAACGCGATCCGGAAGATCCCGATCGCTGGCTCAGCTACCGCGAAATTGCACCGCGCCTGGTCGAGTACGCCCAGCGGATGGGCTACACGCACCTCGAACTGCTGCCGGTCAGCGAGCACCCCTTTACCGGCAGTTGGGGTTACCAACCCGTCGGCATGTTCGCCGCCACTAGCCGGTTTGGTTCGCCACAGGACCTGATGTACTTGATCGATCAGTGCCACCAGGGCGGCCTCGGCGTGCTCATCGACTGGGTGCCCGCTCACTTCCCGAAGGACGATCACGGGCTTCGCCAATTCGACGGAACCGCGCTCTACGAGCACGCGGACCCGCGTAAGGGCGAGCACCCCGACTGGGGAACCATGATCTACAACTACGGCCGCAACGAGGTAAGGAACTTCCTCATCTCCAACGCATTGTTCTGGCTCGACAAGTACCACATCGATGGCTTGCGTGTCGACGCGGTCGCCTCGATGCTGTACCTCGACTACAGCCGCGAAGGCAACGACTGGATCCCCAACATGTTCGGCGGTCGCGAGAACCTTGAAGCGATCGACTTCTTGAAGAAATTCAACGAAGAGTGTCACCTGCAGCACCCTGGCACGTTGACCATCGCTGAAGAGTCGACCGCATGGACCGGCGTGTCGCGTCCCACCTACCTGGGCGGCCTCGGCTTCAGCCTGAAGTGGAACATGGGCTGGATGAACGACACCCTAAGGTACATCCATCACGAGCCAATCCACCGCAAGTACCACCACGACGAGCTGACCTTCTCGCTGATCTACGCGTTCACCGAGAATTTCATCCTGCCATTCTCGCACGATGAAGTGGTACACGGCAAAGGCTCGATGCTCGACCAGATGCCGGGCGACCTCTGGCAGCGGTTTGCCAACTTGCGGTGTTTGTACGGTTACATGTGGAGCCACCCCGGCAAGAAGCTCACCTTCATGGGAAGCGAGTTCGGCCAGTGGAACGAGTGGAACTACAACACCTCGCTACAATGGGACCTGCTGCAGTGGGAGTCGCATCAGGGCCTGCAGAATTATGTGGCCCACCTCAACAGCCTCTACACCAGCGAGCCAGCGCTGTACGAGGTCGACTTCGATGGGGCTGGGTTCGAGTGGGTCGACTGCCACGACCACGAGGCGAGCACCCTGGCCTTCATGCGTAAGGCCAAGGACCCGCAGGATTTCGTAATCGTCTGCAGCAACTTCACGCCTGTGCCGCGCCACAATTACAAGCTCGGCGTCCCCGAAGCCTGCTGGTACGAAGAGATTAGCAACAGCGACTCGGCCTACTTCGGCGGTGGCAACGTCGGCAACGACGGCGGCATTCTGGCCGAAATGAACGAAAGCCATGGCCGCCCCGCCTCGATCGAGATCACCCTGCCCCCGCTCGGCACCGTGATTTTCAAACCCAAACGCGACTAGCCGCCGCGGGGCGAACCACCCTGTCGCCCCGCCCCACCACAGCACCTGCTTAACCCGCAAAGCAGCGGAGGACTCCATATCCTTCGCTGCTTTTGCATTCGGAGCCCCCTTTTGCCGCCGCCATTTCGCCTCACCGGCGCGGCCACAAATGGGCCTTGTGGAACAGGGCCCCACAATGCAACAATACCGGTGCGGAACTTGCTGATTGGCAGAACCCAACAGCACCCCACTACGGGCTGTAGCTCAGCTTGGCTAGAGCGCTGCGTTCGGGACGCAGAGGTCGAAGGTTCAAATCCTTTCAGCCCGACTGATTTCATCTTAAGGCCCGCCGACGATTGTCGGCGGGCCTTAATCATTAATGCATAAGAACTTACGGCGAAGCAACTCTAGGGCTAAGGTTCAAAGATTGGGAGGTTTGACTGGATTTAAATAAATGCACCGCCACCGCCCTTTGCAACACGAAGACCTCCGCTGCGGCGTGCGACGCATTGTCCAACGAGGTAGAATGCTCTGTCGCTCCACCCACACTTTGGATCTTTTCTTCATGTCCGGTCGCGAATGGATGATTCAAGCAAGAGACGTGTGTTGGACTACATCGCGGAGGCAGTTGGCAACGAAGCCTTTGACCGACTTGTTGGCTCAGTAAGAGAAATCCGGCATCAGCCGCGGCTGCGATTCTGGCAAGATGAGTTGCTTGCTAGAGCGGGGGTTTCGATCGAAAGCGTAGAGGACTTCGTCGCGCTCTTCGACGGGGTCGAGCTGCGGGTGACTGGTCGTTCCAAAGATGCCCTCGCGGCTGCGACGGCCACGTTTTGGACTCCCCTCTTGCGTGAGCACGGTTTCAAACGATACGCGAAGCGATCATTTGGGCGGTGTACTCACGAAGGGATATTTCAGTTGATCGGCCTCCACCTCTCAAGTTACGGCGACAAGAGTTTCTCGGTCGAGTACTCCAGCATGCTGACCACGCGGCATCGAGAGGTGGCTGGCTCAACAACTTTCCGAAGACTTCCACGCGGCAAATCAAATGACGGCTGGTGGAATGCCAAGTCGCACAAGCACGCAGACGAATCGATGCGGGAGGTCTGCGAGAAGACAGGGGACGTTGCAATTCCGTGGTTTGAAGCCACATCGAGCACCGCTGGTCTTGCCGACGAATTGCTGGTCATTGCCAGAGGTGGTAATCCTCACACCTTCTTTGAACTTGGCTGCTGCTACGCAGTATCTGGCGACTTAGAAGCCGCTACGCCTATCCTCCGACAAGCTATTCACGGTTTTCAAACGGCATTTGAAGAAATGCCGAAAAGAACGTGGGCTGAACAAGAGCGGTTGCGAGCCCAAGAGTTGGTTGATGCGATCGCCGTTCGCAAACACCAATCACTGCTTACCAAGTGGCAGGCCGAAACTATCCGAACTCTGAAGCTTGAGAAGCTACTTGCTCGTCCGGACTCGAACGCGAATTGATGTAGATGCGTCGAGCGGATTGCCGAGCGTGTACGCGAATATAATCACGGACATCAGGGGCACGCTCAATCTCCGCGACGACCCTGGTCATGGTCTCATGAGTGTCTATGAACGCTACGCCGATAGCCGCGCAAGCCGCGTCACGTTGTTCGTAACGAGCGACTTCGAGAGCGCGATCTCGACAAACTCTGCCACTAACGGTTTGAAGTCCGGGCAGTCAGCCCGACTTGATGGAGTGAATGAAGCTGCTTGGACTAGTAGCAGGTTTATTCTGGCCGTAGGTATTGCGGCAATCTCTGAGAGCCGATGTGTCACCGGCGTGGGCACACTTCTCCAGCTCGACGGCTGGGAGGATGAGCGGACGTCGCCGGTAAGGCTGTCGGGTATCCCATGTCTCGGTTACGCAGATTCTTGCAATAAGGGACTCCCCATTTCAAGGGCGACGTCTCCAACGGAGGAATGGACGAACCGATCCCAATTCAAGGTGTTCGTCACAAAGGCGTCTGAGCCGGGCAGTCAAAGACGCGAAGATTTACATGGCGGGGAGAAACCTACCCATCCAGGTCAGAATGCCTCGGATAGAACTTTCAGTTCTGATCGATCTGGAAGCGTCTGAGTGTCCCTAAGTGCCTCCGTGATCGACCGCTGGAGCTGCGGTAGCGCTAGCCGCGATCCGAAGGTTGTAAGATGATCGTCGTCGACGTACACCAGATCTTTTCCGTCGAGGACAAGCGCGGTTGAATGCTCCCGATAGACGTCATGCACAGGAATGCACTTGCAGTTGGGGTACTTGGCGACGAGCGATCGCACTAGGTGTCTCCCGTTCTCCACATTCTGCACGTTACCCGCTGGCCAGTATTGTCTGGTTGCTGGCTGCGGCCGATATCCTTGAAACGCCAGGTATTGCGATACGCTACGGTTGCCAATGTCCAACAATTCTGGCGGCTGTTCCATCAGCAAGACACTATCCGCATGGCTTGCAAGCACTCCCATTAAATCCTCTGTTTCCGCTTCGCTCACGGACGACCACCGGCAGCACAAGATCACAAGAGCGGGATGCCATTGCTCCATCAGGTGGATTCTCGATTCGTCATATCGGCGCTTCTCCTCTGCGTTAAGAACATGACTCGGCCTGTCATCCGTCACCGGCAATGTGAAGAAGGGGCTTTGGGCGCCCATCGAAATGAATGCCGTCTTTACCCCCAAGGGCTCGACTACCGATCGAATCGCACTGGACCACATCGTCCCATGCGAGTCGCCCAACACAACCACCCTCGGACTGGCATCCCCTGCACCCACAATGATCCCGCCGTTGGCGAAAGCATCGGATGGAGCCTCGCGCGGAGGAAGATCGACTCCTTGATAGACCAGTTGGAACTCGGGCGTCATGGTCTGCGTCGGCCTCAAGTCGTAATAATAGCTGTACGAATGCGGTGTTTCGAATTCCGAGGTGTCATATACCCGGGGAGTCCACGCCAGGGGCACCGCGCTGCCGATAGCTATCAGCAAGCATATCGCTATGGCTGGAACCATGCCCTTGCGCCGACGCGTCTGTTTCTCGATCAGATGGTAGGTAGCCAGCGACATCAGATACATCAGGAGGACGATGAGCAGCTTGTCGGAGGCACCTGGCCAATGAATGCCCAAAGGTCTTGCCAGGACGAGAATCGGCCAATGCCACAGATAGAGCGAGTAGGAGAGCTTTCCAATGTGGACCGCTGAGGGATGAGACAGCAAAGCGTTTGCGAAGCCGGAATGTCCGCAGGCAAGGATGAATGCTGTGCCTAAAACTGCCACGGCCATCCCACCGCTCGTTTGCGGGATGAACGCATAGGACATCAGCACCATAATCAGACCGGCATTGGCAAATGTTCCCAACTGATCGCTCTGAGGCAGCGTTGTTCGGCGGGTCGATAACAGTACCGCCAGCAGGCACCCGGCACCAAGTTCCCATACTCTGGTTGGCAACAGATAGAAGGTCGCCTCTGGGTGAGTCTGTAAACCCCACAGAAACAGGGCGAGACTTGCAACGATCGCCGTCAGTATGCTGCCCTGCAACCATCGCGATCGGAGACGAAAAATGATCCATACCGCAATTGGAAAGAACAAATAGAACTGCTCTTCCACCGAAAGAGACCAAGCATGCAGGAAGGGCGACTCTTCAGCGGCTTGGCCCCAGTAGTCACCCGCATTCTGCCAGAAGTAGATATTGGCGACTGACAACAACGAGGCAAGCGCCTGCTTGCCAATCACTCGCTGGTCGGGTCCAAACACAAATGCATATGTTACCCCAAGCGTGACAAGCGTGACGCAGATCATCGCAGGCAGGATCCTGCGAACGCGGCGGGCCCAGAAATTGCGAAACGTAAAAGTTCCTTGCCCCAGCTCCTTGATGATGATCGACGTGATCAGGAAGCCCGAAATAACAAAGAAGACGTCCACGCCAATGAAGCCACCCGGAATATAGCTCCATCCCATGTGAAACAAGACCACAGGAATAACAGCGAATGCCCGCAGGCCATCGATTTCCGGTCGATATCTGATTTCTGCCATCTCTCAAATCGAAATCGACTGACGTTGTTCTCCTGCGACTTCGCCAGACTCTGTTAATCTCACTATGACCTCGGGGCCAAAACACTGCTCACGCCCCTTGGTCAAAGATGGTTCCAGGACCTTGAACTCTGCATTCTGCGGCATTCCAGAAGCCGGATGCGTGGGAGCAGTTTGAGTTCTGCGCCCAAGTGAGCCATGTCTCTAGACTAGTTGCTTGCAGGGGGTGTTTCCATGATTATTATGGACGATATCGAGCGCACTAAATGGTCGCAGAAATTGGTAGTTTTCCCCGTAGTTGGGCAGGGTCCGATGGGGATGGGCCCTGCCCTTCAACTACACCTTGCGCTGGCCCTGAGATTCAGGACCCGGCGGTACGCTATCCGTTTCTTGGTTCCTCAGCCGCAACGCCCCGGCCTGCAACGCACGCAGCTCTCACCTCGGCCCCGAGGCACCATAGGGACTAACTCTGCCGGCTATTCGCTCGGTACATCCATTTCGCGGTGATGCCGACTCCACGTCCGCCGTGAAGCGAGTGAACACATCTCGGGGCTTCGCTTCGGATTGCTTCTTGAGACGCTCCAAGCGTTAGCCCAACTGCCATAATTCGTTCATGGTCGTCCCGGTTGAAACGATTGAGCTGGTGTCAAAAAATCGGCGTTGAATCCGCGCAGGCGTGTGATCCAATGTAGTTGCGGCTCCCTGTGCGTAGATCCAGCGGGCGGAGGGATCTTAGGGGCCGAACGGGGTGCCGTGAGCACGCAAGAACCTCAAGGATACGGGACAGCCACCAACCGGACCCTCGAGTCCGGCTTCCGTACGCTCTGGCGGGGTTTTGCTACACCTCAGAACATGTGGGGACAACGCACCACGTTTTGTCCCTGGGGACTTGAAGAAACACCGATAAAAACAGAGGTATTTCAATCGAGGGCGGGACAAAACGCAGAGAGTTTTGGGCCCACGGATGTAGATGGTGGAACATGGCCCAAAACAACGGCCACGCCGCTTCGCCACCGGGGGGGCGTTGGCATCGTCATCCGCGTCAGTGGCTGCGCCAGAATCCCGGTAACAGTAGAACCAGCACGGCAAAGAGTTCGAGGCGGCCGAGTGTCATCAAAAAGATAAATAGCAGCTTGGACAGCGGCTCGAAATTGGCATAGTTCTGCTTGGCTCCCACGGTGCCGAGGCCGGGACCGATGTTGTTCATCGTGGCGGCCACGGCGCTGGCGCAGTCGATCAGCTTGTTGTCCACCGGCTGGCCGACTTCGGTCCAGGTCGATTCGGGTTCGATGGCGACCAGCGTGATCCAGCTGAGCATGAAGATGAACGTCACCAGCCCGAAATACAGCAGAATCTGGCTACGCAGCTCCGCATCGGTCGTGACGTTGTCTCCGAGTTTCAATGGGCGGACCACGGTTGGATGGTAGGAACGTTCGATTTCCATACCCAGGATTTTGACGAACAGCACGTGCCGAATGACCTTGATACCGCCTCCGGTACTGCCCGCGCACCCCCCAACGAACATCAACAAAAACAGGAGCGCCCGGGCGAGTTGATGCCAGGTATCGAAGTTATGGGTACCGAATCCGGTGGTGGTCATGATCGAGACCACCTGAAACGAGACGTAACGAAAAGCTACGCGAAACTCGGTGAGCCATGGCAACTTGTCATTGGGATCGAATTCGTGATAGGTGCCGATGGACATTGCCATGATGGCAGCAATCACCACCGCCATGCCGGTTAGGTACGCCCGCCACTCGATGTCCTTCCACATAGCGCTCCAGCGACCCACCAACACGAGGTAGATCAAGGTGAAGTTCATACCGGCGATGATCATGAACACGGTTATGGTGTAGTCGACCAGCGCGCTGTCAAAGGCAGCCACACTGTCGTTGTAGGTACTGAAGCCGCCGGTAGCCATCGTGCCGAATGCATGGCATAGCGCATTGAAGAGGTTCATCTTCTTGCTTTCCAGCATCAACAGCACGGTGAGTATGAGATTGAGCGCAACGTAGATGGCGGCGAAGTTCCACGCGGTGTGCTGCATCCGTTCCTGGGAGCCCTCCTTGCTGGGACCAGGGATCTCCGCCCGCATGAGTGCTTTGCCCGCCGACCCCTGCCCCAACACGGCGACGAACAACACGATGATGCCAAGCCCCCCCAGAAAGTGCGTGCTGGATCGCCAGAATAGAATCGAGCGAGGCACGAGCTTGGTGTCTTCGAGGTCGGTGATCACCGTGGCGCCGGTAGTGCTAAAGCCGGATTGCGACTCGAACAGACAGTCGTATACCGTCATCCGAACGGGCGTGGCTTTATCGGCTTCTTGTCTCCCACGACAGGTTCCGCTCAGCCAGTACGGTAGCGCGCCCAGCACGGTAGCAAGCACCCAACTGAGACCAACAACGGCCATTGCCTCCTTGCGGAACAAGTTCATTTGTGCGTCTCGTCCCAGCCACCGCAACAGCACCCCCACGGCGAAGCAGACCACCATGGACGCCAGCAGCGCAAAGCAACCGGAGCGTTCGAACTCCGGGGCGACGCCCATCACGGGAAACGCCCAGGGAATGCTGAACAACATGGTAATGCCCATCAGCCAACAGAGGGCGCCAAGGAGTCGGGCAACCAATGGATAGTTCATCGCAACAGCTCGGAAGATTTAGGGCGTGCCACGCGAATGTGATCTGTCGGTGGCGGCAAGATTGCAGAGGGGCTGATACCAGTTGCTGTTACGAGTTATGGATGTGCGACCTAGTCGTTGCCAAACATACGAATCGCGGCTTCGGCGTGGTTTTCGTCCACCATCACGACAACTGTGTCTCCGGGCTTCAAACGGTCGTCTGCTCCCGGCACGAAGGCGAACTCGCTGCGAATCACGGCCGCTATCAAGCACCTTTCGGGCAAACTGGTGTTCGCCAAGACCTGTTCGGTGATTGGAGCGCCATCAACCACTTCGATTTCCAGAATGCAGATCCCCCCATCACCCAGCGAGGTGCGGGAGATGACCGGACCGCTATTCAAGTAACCGAGAATCTGCTTGGCTACCACCTCGCGGGGGCTAACTGTCAGGTCGATGCCCAGCTTACCTACCACGTGGGCGTAGTCGGGACGACTGACCAGAGCCATCACCGTCTGGGTACCGATGTCGCGGGCCTCGACGGCCGCCATAATGTTGTTCTCGTCTTCGCCGGTGCACGCCACGAAGACATCCGCTGCGCCAACGCGTTCCTCCTCCAGGCTGTCGCGCCGCGTGGCATCGGAAAAAACCACAGTAGTGTTCTGCAATTGGCTGGCAAGGAAGTCGCATCGTTGTCGATCCGTGTCAAACAACGAGACATTGAAGCGTTGTGTTTCCAGAATTCGCGCCAGATGGTACCCGGTCTCGCCACCGCCGGCAATGACCACACTCAATCGGCTGCCCGATCCACCACACAGAACGCTTTTCACGGCGTCGACTTCCTTGCGAGAACCGATCACCGTCAGTCGATCGCCACTCTGCACGATATCCTCGGCCGAGGCGATGCGACTTTGACCGTCGCGGACAATCGAGCCAACTCGCACGCCACCAGGCAAGCCAAGCTCGCGAATCGACTTGCCAAGACTTTTCGACTTCGGCGAGACCAGCATCTCGTGAACTTCGATTTCGCCGCGAGCCAGGTTCTCCACAACGACCGAACCGGGGTGCCGAATACCGCGGGCCAGCTCCATGGCCGAGAGATGTTCGAGGCTAATCAAGCGATCGATACGGAAATGGCGTTGATAGTCGAACGTACTAAGGTCGCGAAACACGGGGGCATACACCCGTGCCACGGTGCGGCGGGCCCCCATGGCCTTGGCCATGCTGGCGGAAACCAGATTCACTTCGTCGTCGCCCGTTACCGCCAGGCACAGGTCGCAACTCGTAACGCCTGCCTGAAACAGCACACTGGACTGCGATGCGGATCCGCACAATCCGCGTACGTCGAGCGTCTCGTTTACGCGGCGGATCTGATCGGCGTCGGTATCCACCACCGTCACCCCATGGCCGTTGCGGCACAACAGGGCGGCGATCGATTCGCCAACCGTTCCGGCTCCCAACACAACGATTCGCATCAATGCAATCCTTGGCTAGTGCAAGCTGCTGGCGTTCGTACCTACGTGGCCGCTCACTTGCCCGACGTTCTTCGAGAAGGCACCGCAGCGGTTGCATCCAGCAACTCCAATCCCTGGGCCCCAGTGCGGACTTCTCCCCTAGCATGCCTAACAACGGTAAACGCCGCAGGGATTAGACGCAACGGGGGTCGGTGTGGCGGGCCGGAAAGCCCAATGGTAGATATCAGGCAGAAGTTTCAGGATCGGCAGACTCTTCGTCCGACGGAGCTTTCGGGTTCTCCTCCGGCGCTGGCTGCTCCGGCTCGGATGGCTGCTCCTCGGCCTCGGCCGGCGTCTCTTCGGGCTCCGCTGGCTGCTCGTCAGAGGACTCCTCTGCTGCTGATTCTTCGGCTGGTTGCTCCTCGGCGGCTTCCTCCGATGCGGATGCCTCGTCGGCGGTGCTGGTGCCCATGGTCTCCATCCGATGGCGGAGTTCTTCTTCGAATTCGCCTTCGGCGTCGAAGTTCTCGATTACATCCCACAGGACAAAGTCGTCAGGAATCTCTTCCCCCAGCGAGTCGAGCACTTTGCGATAATCGACAACAAACACGAGGATATCGTCGCCCGTTACGCCGTCCGGATCCAACAGGTCGGGGTAGGTTTCCAGGACCTCCCGCCACTTGTCGAATCCCTCCTCGTAGAGTTGCTTCGCCAACTCGGGTGCCTGACGATCGGCGAACGCCTGCTTGGCTTCGAACATTTTGCGCCGCGCCTCAACCGCGGTGTCGGTCTGCTCAAACTCGGCACGCAGGGCCCAGTAGTCGTAGTTCGCGTCGCTTTTGTAACGCCGGGTGTAGATCAGGTTGGTCCGTTCCTCCACCAGTTGACGTGCCAGGATACCGGCTTCCTTCCTCAGTTCTGGCTTCTCCTTGGCGAGCCGGTCCACAAACTCCTTGTCGTTTACTTCAATGGCTTGCTCAGCCTGATACGCAAGCTGTACCTCTTCGGCATTGCGTTCTTCCATCGACTTGGCAAGGGCGGCTTGCTGCTCTTCTGGCAGTGCTTCGCGTTTTTCTTCTACCAACTTTTCACGCAAGCCGGGGGACAAATCGGCCAGTTGGTCTTCCAACTGCTCAACCCGCTCGGCCACTTCCTCCTCATGCCCCAGCCGCAACATCCGGCCGGTGGAGTGTTCGATCTCGAGATCGCCGAAGTCGCTCCACTCATCGGCAGCCACCCGCCAGGCAGCCTGCCCTTTGGCAAATTGGCCTTCCTCTTCGATGGCCTCGGCGTAGCTCATCTGCGATTTGGCGGGGGAGGAATAGAAGATCTTCTCGCTCTTCTTGCCGATGCTCTTCTTACGGTCGCGCACCGCAGAAATGGCGTTCAAGTACTCCATCTTCGACACGAGCCAGTTGTCGCGTTCGTCCGCCCCCGCGGGTACGTCATCGCCATGGAATTCGTCGTCGTTCTTGAACAGTTCGCGGTACTGCACGTACTCGTCAGCGCGGCCGATTTTCTGGCCGATAAACCAACCAAGGTCCCACAATAACTGCGGGATCTCGCGATTCTCTTTGTTCTTGGCAACGCCCTGCTTGAGGAATTCGATGCCCTCGCGGACGTAGTAGTAGCGGTCGCGGTAATCGTCGAACTGCACCGAGACATTGTAGCTCACGTTCCAGGACTGGTACTTCCAGAATGTGATGAAGTTGGGCTGCAGGCGTGCCAATTGCTCGAGCGTGGCAGTCAGGTTGGTCCAGTCTTCCTTCTTCTTGTACTCGTCCGCCTTATTCCACAGCAGATTGACCGCGACACCGCGGAGCCCCAGCGTGGCCAACTTCATGGTTTCGCTGGCGGGGTCGATTTCGCCAAGGTTGGACTGAGCAAGTTGATTGTCCACCTTCATCCGGGCCAGCGAATACGTCCCACCGCGGGGATTCGAGTACGTGGCAGGCAGTCCCAGTACCGCAAGAGCGATGAGCAGGCAAATCAGAATGCCGGCGTAAACCACCTTGCGGATGAAAGAACTCTGCTTGTTCATTTCGCTACCTCACGATTACGCAGCAGGAAGTACCCAACGATGGCCAAGCCAATGACGTAGGCACCTCCCAAGAAAAGTTGCTGCAGGACTTGATTCCAGGGTATATCGAAGCCGTAGGCGACGTAGTCGGCCGTGCTCAGGTTGCCAAAATCGGGGAGCACGCTGGCCAGCACTTGCATCAAGGCCTGCAAACCATCGTCCACCAACCGCATGAGCTTGATGCCGAAATGTTGATCCTTGAAGTCGGAAATCAAGTTCATGTGCGTGGGAATGCGAACAAGAGCCTCGATCGGGCCACCACCCTCGACTTTGTCGGTTGCCACTCCCATCAGGAAGTCGCGTTGGAATCCTAGCAGGATGAACGAAACAGTGAAGAGCATGGCGATTGGACCGCTCAACACGGTGCTACCGGTAACGGCAATGGCGATCACCACCACCATCTGCACCCAGATGCTGATATAGGCCTTCACGAAGTTCCAAAACGGCGAGGCGTCGCGGAGATGGATATAGCAGTCGCCGCGAGCGAAACCGAAATATTGCGCCCGGTCGAGACACTGCACCACGACCTCCAGTTGCCCGTCTTCGGAAACCAGGTCCTCCAGCAAGTCGACTGGCTGGTTGTTGGTATCTGTCAGGCTCTCGGGAAAGTACTTGAGGTCAATGGTGTTATCGTCGGCGAAAAAGAACTCTGGCTCTGTCTTCAGGTCGCTTCCAGGCCGCTTGAGCTGGATGATGCCCTGCACCGGCGTGTTGATGTCCGCCTTCCAGGTGCGGAACACGCGGACGACGATCTCGATGGGCAGGTACCTTCCATCCTCCCCTTCATCGATCAGCGTGTCTTCATTGATTCCATCGAATGTCCATACGGCCGCTGCTTGGGTGCCACCTTCGATGAAGCTGCGGTACCCCCATTCCTTACCGACGCTCACCCCCTTCTCGACCTCAACACCCTGTCGATTGAGAAACTTCAGCTCGCCATACAGAGGTACTCTGGCACGGATCATTCCCTCGGGCGGGGATACCATGTAGCGGTCACCGCGTTTTTCGACCGAATGCTCATGCCCATGCTCGTACATGGCGATGATCTGGCCATCGTCGCGCACTTCGAGCTTATGGGAATGCCCGTCGGAGCGCGAGGTTCGCTCCGGCAACTCTTTTTGAGCAGCAACCGTGTGGGTATGCGTAAGTGCTCGCGACACGAATAGGTAGCTAGCTCCCCCCATGACGAGCAACAGCAGCGACCCCACCAGCGTGAAACCCAAAATGCGGCCCAGGATAATGTCGCCGGCGCGGACCGGCTTGGTGACCACCGTGTAGATGGTCTTGGTCTTAAAGTCGTTCGGCAGGCTGAACACCGACAGCAACAGCGCGATGAACAGCCCCAGGAACGAGGTGGCCGTCAGCACGAAGCTGAAGTACAGTTTGGCCGGTTCGCGATCGGTCTTCAAAAACCACCCCGCAAACAACAGCAATAGCACGAATACCGCTACGGCGACCAGCACGCGGCGACGCAGGGCTTCCTGCATGGCCACGCGGGCGATGGCCCAAATGCGACGGGGCGAGATGTGAAACAACTCGCGGAACGCATTGGCTACCACGCGGTAGGCCCGTTCGCCGGCTTTCACTGGGCCATGAAGAATGGTGCCGATGATCAAACCGATCACCAGACTCAACATGGCCAATACGACCATTACCAACAAGAAGTGCCAGAATGCGCCCCAGCGGTCTGCATCCCACTCCAGCAGCCACGTTTTAAAGGGCAGTAACGGCTCTTCCTGAATCATGGCGAGTGGGCGGGGCTAACGGAGGTCGGCTGCTGGCGGACGAATGAGAGTAGAATGGCCAAGGAAATCAGCTAGCGGTGGAGGGCGGTTCGGTCGACTCGCCGGAGTTCTCCGGTGGGGTCGCCTCTTCCTCTCGCACGACACGGCGGCCCGGGCGGGCTTCGCTATCGCGTACGATCGAGAGGAACAGTTCCTCGAGCGTTGTAGTCGGATTGTCCATCGAGAGCAGTTCGCCGTTGTGGCGGGCGATGACGTCGCGAATTTCGTTCTGACACTCGGCTGACAGGCCCCGCGCCGAAACCTGGGTGACATCTTCGACCTTCAGCAGATCTTCCACCCGGCCAAGTTCCTTCAGTTCACCTTGGTGCAGGATGGCAATTCGATCGCACACGTCCTGCACGTCGGCCAATAGGTGGCTGCACATGACGACAGTCTTGCCTTGGTCGCGGAGTTCGAGAATCCAGTCCTTCATCTCGCGGGTGCCGATCGGGTCGAGGCCACTGGTCGGCTCGTCCAGCAGGATGAGATCAGGCTCGTTGATCAACGCCTGCGCCAGTCCGATACGTCGCGTCATACCCTTGGAGTACTCGCGAAGTTGGCGCTTACGCGCGGCGTCGAGCTTCACTTGCTTGATGAGCTTGTCGATCCGCTCGCGGCGAACTTCGGGCGGAATGTCGAACAGCCGGCCGTAAAAGTCGAGAGTCTCCTCGGCGTTGAGGAACCGGTACAAGTACGACTCTTCGGGCAAGTATCCGATGCGTTCGTTCTTCTCGACGTCGGTTGCCGGCTTGCCGAGCACCAGGGCTTCGCCATCGGTGGGAAACAGCAACCCCAAGAGCAATTTGATGGTGGTCGTCTTGCCCGAGCCATTGGGTCCCAACAGCCCGAACACCTCGCCACGATAAATTTCCAGATCGAGCGCTTTGAGAGCCCGCACCTTCTGCCGCCCCCAGAAATCACGATACACCTTCGACAGGGCACGTGTTTCGACGACTACGTTGTCTGCCATCCGGTATTCCTCGCCACTCGCGGGGCTGATGAAAAAGCTATCTATAGATGGTATGGGGTACGCACGCTGCCGGGCACAAGTTCGCCGGGGCAAGACTGCGTTTCCCAGGCTGGTGGAACACCAGCGCTACAAACGACCTACTATAAATACTGCCAAACCGCGTAGCAACCGGCCAAAACCGTTTGAGGGCAACGGCTTACACGAACTTTACCAGGGCGTACTTCTTGCGGCCGCTGCGGAGCACCATCACCGTCTCGCTGGCCAGGTCCGCTTCGGTCACCTGGGCGGCTACGTCCTCCACCCGCCGGTTATTGACGTAGGCCCCACCCTGCTGGATGGTGCGGCGTGCCTCGCCCTTGCTTTTGGCCAGAGGCGTGGCGGCCAACAGGTCGATCAGGGCCATTCCGGCCGCCAAATCGGCCCTGGGCATCTCGCAGCTCGGCACGTCGGCAAAGATGGCCCCAAGCTCCGCATCGCTCAAATCGCTAATTTCCGCACCAAAGAAGATCTCGGTCGCCCGCACAGCGGCGGCCACCCCATCGGGACCGTGCACCAACTTGGTAAGTTCCTCGGCCAGCCGGCGTTGGCTCTCTTTCTTGCCCGGATCCGATTCGCGGCTAGCGTCGAGCGCCTCGATTTCGTCGTGCGACAATTCGGTGAGCACCCGCAGGCAGTTACCGACGTCGTCGTCTGCCGCATTGATCCAGTACTGGTAGAACTGGTAAGGGCTCGTACGGTCGGCCGATAGCCAAATTGCGCCCGACTCCGTTTTGCCCATTTTCGTGCCATCCGACTTCAGCAGCAGTGGTGCGGTCATCCCCCGCAGTTGCACGGAGTGCATCCTCCTGCCCAGATCGATCCCGGCAGTGATGTTGCCCCATTGGTCGCTGCCGCCGATCTGTAGCTCGCAGCCAAATTCGCGATTCAGGTACACAAAGTCGTAGGCCTGCAGCAGCATGTAGCTAAACTCGGTGTAGCTGATGCCCGTTTCCTCTCGGCCAAGCCGGCCCTTTACCGAGTCCTTGGCCAGCATCACGTTCACTGGGAAGTTTTTGCCGACGTCGCGCAAAAACTCGATGTAGCTGAAGCGTCCAATCCAATCGAGGTTGTTGACCAACTCCGCTCCCTGGCTGCCGGCGTCAAAGTCCAAGAACCTCTGCATCTGCTCGCGCAGTCCGGCAACGTTCGCTTCCAGCACGTCGGGCGAAAGCAGGTTGCGTTCGGCACTCTTGCCGCTGGGGTCGCCAATCATGCCGGTCGCACCACCGACCAATGCGATCGGCTTATGCCCCGCTTTCTGAAAACGTCGCAACAGCAGCAGCGGTAACAGGCTGCCAACGTGCAGACTGTCGGCCGTGGGGTCGAAGCCGGCGTACACGACGCGCGGTTTCTCCTCCAGCCAGGTCCCCAGGTTCTCGTCGTCCGTGGTTTGGTGGACGAGGTTCCGCCAGCGTAAATCGTCAAGCAAGCCCATTTGTAAGGAAGCACTTCTAGGTCAGATGTTCAGTTGGTTACCGCCACAGGTCGTCGTCCGCGAAGGGATTCACCCCTCCAGCGGGCTTCTTGGGCCGGGCGGATTTTAGAATCTGCTCGGCCAGGCGGAGGTCCCGGCGGGCCGTGATCTTGATGTTCAGCGGCGAATCTTCCACCAGTGTTACGGGGTGGCCCAGCCGTTCTATAAGCTGGGCATCGTCGGTGGCAGGTGCACTGCCGCGGGCAGCATAGGCCTGGACAATCCAGTCGCGGCGAAACACTTGCGGCGTGCTGGCCGCCCACAGCGACTCGCGAGAGACCGTCTCGGCAACGACGGGCGGCTTCCCCCCATCGCCTCGTTTCAGAGTCGCGGAAATCGGCGTGGCCAGGATTGCCGCCCCCGATTTGGCTGCCGCGGCAAACACTGCGTCAATTGACCTATCCTCGACACAGGGCCGAGCAGCATCGTGGATGGCGACGAAATCCGCCTGGTCCGAGACTCTTTCGAGCGCGGCCGCCACGGAATCGGTTCGCTCCGCTCCCCCAATGGCCAAGTCGATGCCCATGAAGGCCAGGTTCGCGCCGAACTTGAGGTTGAACGACTCGCGATCCTCCTCGGCGATCACCAGAATCGTCTGGCACACGTCGCTGCGGTTGGCGAAGCGATCGACGGTGTGCAGCCACACTGCACGGTCGGCCAACGGCGCGAAGGGCTTTTTGTAGTTCTGGTCGCCAAACCGCTGGCTTCGGCCAGCGGCAGGCAGAATAACGGCGAATTTTGACATTTCGCCAGCCTACCGAGTTGGCACGCAGGCGGCAATGTCGTCCAGGATGAGCCGCACGCCGTGTGCAGTGAACTCGAGCGGCTGAGAAGGAGTGGCCACCGTGCAATTGACTACCTGCGACGGGTCGAGCGGCAAATGCAGAAACGCGGCCTGCACTCCGAGCTGACGCTCGGCAGAAAGAAAGTGCGTCATGTACAGAATGGCGTTGCACAAATAGGTGCCCGCGTGGTGCGAGACCTCGGCGGGAATCCCCTCTTTACGAAGCATCTGGGCCCACTTCGCCAGAGGTAAATCGCTGGCATAGGCGGCCGGCCCATCGGGCGCCAACAGCCAGGCGTCCTCCGGTCGTTGATCGCGATCCCGCCCGCAGTTGATGGCCATTGCTTCTAGATCGATGCGAGCATTCCCTGGCGCCTGACCAAGATGCAAGGCCACGTCGATATCCGAGGTCAGGTCTTCCTCCAGCCGAGAGACCATCTCGGTAAAGTTTACTGGATAGAGCCGCGTCACCACGTCCAGATCCAAGGGAAGATGACGTGTTAGTTCCTGCAGCACCATCCAACTGGCGTTCGTTGACCAGTCGTCGTAGGGACCGTAGGCAGTGAGCAGCACTCGCGGCATGACGTGAGACCTCGCAGGATAGAGGATATGCCGCTACAGTAACGACCGACCACCCGTTTGAATAGCTTTGGCCCGGAAAAAAAGCCACACTCGGGCGACTATTTGAAACTACGGTTGCTTGCCGCCTCGCCGCGATCGGCCAGGGCCTGGTCGATTTCGGCAAGCTGCGAGGGCGACAGAGCAACGTCCAGGGCGGCGCCCGATTCGCGAATCTGAGCGGGCCGTTTGGCCCCGCAGAGTGCGGCCGTGATGCCGCTTTGCGCCAGGGTCCAGGCCGTCACGAGTTGGGCCACACTCCAGCCTGCCGCCTCGGCCAGCGCTCGCAGGCGATCAAGGAAATCCTGGTTCCGCTGCCATTCCTCTCCCTGATACATGGGATATTTGAGTCGCGAATCGGACGGATCGAACTGGTAGTCACGCGGCAATTTGCCCGCCAGCAGGCCCTTCATCAACACCCAGTATGCCGTGACAGCCACCCCGTTTTCGCGGCACCAGGGCAAGGTTTCCTCCTCGATGCCGCGCTGCAGCATGTTGTACGGCAGTTGCACCGCGGACAGCGGGCAAACCGAGTGAAACGCCTGGATTTGCTCGAGTGACGCGTTGGAAACGCCCGCCGATCGGACCTTGCCAGCGTCGACCAATTCGCGAATCGCACCGGCCGACTCCTCGATGGGGGTCGCTTCGTCGGGGGAATGCAAGTAGTAGAGCTCGACGCGATCGGTCCCCAAACGGCGAAGACTCTCCTCGCACTCGCGGTACAAGACCTCGGGGCGAGCGTCGTTCGCCATCTTGTCGCCTTCGTAGTGGATGCCGCCCTTCGTGGCGATTACCACCTCGTCGCGACGGCCCTCAATTGCTCGACGGATAAGCGTTTCGCTCTCGCCCGCGGGGCCGTAGACGTAGGCAGTGTCCAGATGGTTGATACCCAGGTCGAAACAAGCACGAATGGTCGCCAGGCTGTCTTGCTCAGTAGTCCCAAGCGTGGTCACGCCGGCAATCGGCCAGCACCCCAGGGCTACGGGGGCAATCTCGAACCCAGATTTGCCCAATGGACGTAGTGGCATCTTGGACACTTAGCGTCTCCCTGCTGCTGGAGGTCGTCGGGGGGTGTAGGTGCAGCAGTCGACCGGGCAGACGTCGTGGCTGGGACCCCAGTCGCCTAAGGCGGGGCGGTCGGCGCGCTGCTCCAATCTCTCCACCACCAACTCTCGGACCATCGCAACAAACCGAGGGTGAACACCCACGGTAGGCACCCGCACCATGTCGATGCCCAGTTGCTCGCAAAGCTGACGAGCCTCGGTGTCCAGGTCGAACAGCACTTCCATATGGTCCGAGATGAATCCAATGGGCACGATCACCACATCCTCGACGCCGCCAGCGTCGTGCAACTGTTGAATCACGTCGCAGACATCGGGCTCCAACCAGGGCTGCGATGGCGGGCCGCTGCGACTCTGGTAAACCAGTTGCCAATCGCGAACGCCCGCCCGCTCGGCCACCAGCTTCGAAGCCTCGGCGAATTGAGCTTCGTAGCGGCAGTTCTCTGCCATCGCCATGGGAATGCTATGCGCGGTGAATAACACTTTGGCCCGCTCTCGCCGTGGCGGATCGATCTGATCCATGGCCGTAACTGTGAGTTCGGCCATAGGCTCGACGAAACCCGGATGATTGAAGAACACCCGCAGCTTGTCGACCTGCGGCGCCTGCTCGCCCACTTCCGCGTGGGCCCGGGCGATATCCTCCCGATATTGCCGACAGCCGCTGTAGGAACTGAAGGCGCTGGTAAAGAATGCCAAAGCTCGCTGGACGCCATCGCCGGCCATTTTGCCTAGGGCCTCTGGCAGCAACGGGTGCCAATTTCGGTTACCCCAGTACACAGGCAGATCCAGGCCGTTAGCCTGGAAGTCCGCCTGAATGGCCGCCAGCAGCTGGCGATTTTGCTCGTTGATAGGGCTCACACCGCCGAAGTGCTGGTAGTGCTCGGCAACCTCCAACATCCGCTCGCGTGGGACATTCTTGCCCCGCAGCACGTTTTCGAGGTACGGCATCACCTCGTCGGGACCTTCGGGGCCGCCGAACGAGACCAGGAGTAGCGCGTCGTAGTGGTTGGCCATAGATGTGTGGATCGCCGAAGTGCACGTTGAAAACCAGTGTATTTGCACTCTAGCTGGTTGCCTGCCCATCGGACACCCGCCCATAAAAAAAGCGGGCGTGCTTGGCACGCCCGCTTCAAGAAAGTGACCCCGACGGGACTCGAACCCGTGTTGCCGGCGTGAAAGGCCGGAGTCCTAGACCGCTAGACGACGGGGCCGGGAAAGGCTTTGCTTGCCCCTGGGTGGGACAGGACGAACCGGTTGCGGGTTCGCCGAACGCAGTTTCAAGGCATCAATTAATAGGCGCCAAAAAACAGCAGCACCCTGGTATAGAAGGCTAACGGTAGATCGTCAACCCAAGGTATGCACGAAGCATCAGAAATAGCGTAACGAAACCTGCCAAGCAGTGTCTGTTGTCCCCAGAAACATCGGGCCGCAAGTCGGTATTCCGACTTCACTACTCGGTGGCTGCCGAATCGTTGGCAGGCGAAGCCTGCTCGGCTTGTTGATGGCGTCGGATCGCCTCGTACACCTCATTGCGATGGACGGGCACTTCCTTGGGAGCTTCGACGCCGAGGCGTACCTTATCACCACGAATCTCCACCACCACGATGGTGATGTCATCGTTAATGACGATACTCTCGTTCTTCTTACGCGAGAGCACTAACATGGTCTGATTCCTTCAATCTGGTGGCCGGGGTCGCGCGCTGGCCACCTCTCCGACTCTCTAGTCTGCGGCATGTCGCGGGAGCGCACGGACACCCCCCTTGACGGCAAGTTTCCTACCTTCACTCTACGGGCCATTTCCATAGAGTCAAGCGATCAAACCAAGTTTGGCTTCCATTTTGCAGGGTAGGTTCTGCCGATTTGGCCGATTCTTCACACGACACCCCGCTCAACTGCGGCACTCCGCACCCTCGCGTCAGCTGCAGAATGCCAGACAGCAGCCCCAGCCCCCACACTGCTCGAAACCTGCCTGGGCCAATAAAATCACCCTTTTCGCCACCCCGCTTTGCGGTTGCTAGCGGCGGGGCTGTGGGAACGTGCCGTGCTGCCCTATAATCGCCGCAACAAGGAAGCACTACGGGCAACTCATGGTCGCACGAGTTAAAAAGTTCTGGCCCTGGCTGGGCAACATTGTCGAGGCCGTCACCACGGTGGCTCACGGAATGTGGGTTACGGCTAGCGTTTGGCTTCGCACTTACCGTCCGGAACGCAAGGCGTTCACAGAGCTGTTCGAGTACCCGGAGCTCCCCGTTCCAGTGGCCGCTCGTTACCGCGGATTCCATCGGTTCGACCTGACCACCTGCATCGCCTGCGATCAGTGTGCGAAGGCCTGCCCCGTGGACTGCATCTACATTGGCAAGCAGCGTGTAGAAGGTGGCAAGGGATTCAAGGTCACCGGTTTTACCATCGACTACAGCAAGTGCATGTTCTGCGCACTTTGCGTGGAGCCCTGCCCCGTTGATTGTATTTTTATGGGTGCAACGCACGATTTGAGTTGCTACACCCGCGATGGTTGCCTGGTCGACTTCTCCAGGCTGCCCCTGGATGTGGCTTGGGGCCGAGCGACACTCAATCCCACTGCCGTTTATCAGTCCAAGCAAGTTACCCACCCCGTCCACGGCGGACCAAACCAACCCGCGTAGCACCACCCACTGCGCGTCGAATGCATCGATGGCTAGCCCTAACGAAATCGTCGCCTACCTTGCCTTATTCATCCTGGTGGGTGCGGGGTTCCTGTTGGTCAACTTGCTGCTTGGCTATTTGCTGCGGCCGCGCAATCCCAATCCCGAAAAGCTGGAAATCTACGAGTGTGGCGAACCCACCATTGGATCAAGCTTTGTGCAGTTCGATCTGAGGTTCTATGTGGTGGCCCTGCTGTTCATCATTTTCGACGTAGAGGTCGCCTTCTTCTTTCCGTGGGCTACCGTGTTTGGCAAAGCGACGGAGCTGTCGGCCCCCAGTGCGCCGATCGTGGCTGCGGATGAAGGAGACTTCAGCGCCCCCGCCAACCAGCTTTCGGAGTTTGCCATCCACAAGTTTCGCGAATTGGGTATCAACCGCCTCGAAAGCCCAAACCTGACGGATGAAGAAGCTGCGAGGCTTGAGATTTCGACGGATGTTCGCGCTCGAACGACGGTCGCCACCCAACGCCTGGCCAGCAAAATCGCTTGGACGTCGCTGGCGGATATCGGCGTGTTTTTCGCGGTCCTGATGGTGGGCTTTGCCTACGTTTGGAAACGGGGCGACCTGGATTGGGTGCGCGCCGTCACGCACAAGGCATCCACCACCACGACAATTTCCGCCGACGAGGCGACGGCCGTTCGCCGCTCCGCTTGATGAGTCCCCCCATGAACTTCGACAGCATTTGCCAACGATTGAGCGAGCGGTTCCCTGAGGCTGTGGTCCGCAGTGAAGCGGAGGTCCTCGATCCCTGGATCGAAGTGAACGGCGAGCGGTGGCTCGAAGTGGCCCAGTTCCTCAAGAGCGATGGGGTACTGTCGCTGGACTACCTCAACTGCATCACCGGTGTCGACTACTGCCACACCGATCCGAAGAAAGCCGCCAAGGCACCCTGGCAGCCGCACCTCGAGCTGATCTATCACCTGACGAGCCTCGCCCATCGGCATCGACTGGTCGTGAAGATCATGCTGCCAAGATGGAGCGACGAAGACGCCGAATTGCTGCCACAAGTGCCGAGCGTAAGCAGCGTCTGGAGCACGGCCAACTGGCACGAGCGCGAAGTCTACGACCTGGTGGGCATCGAGTTCACCGGCCACCCCGATCTCCGCCGCATCCTCTGCCCCGAAGACTGGCAAGGTCACCCATTGCGCAAAGATTACGAGATGCCGCTGGAGTATCACGGTATTCGAGGGCGTTAGTTCATTGATAGTTGTCCGACACGAGTTGTTTTCACATGTCATCCGCCGCTACTAACGTCATCGAACTCGATGTCCGCACCGATGAGATGCTGGTCAACATGGGACCACAGCATCCAAGCACGCACGGTGTGTTGCGTCTTGTACTGCGGACCGATGGCGAGGTGGTCAGCGAGGTCATGCCGCACATCGGCTACCTGCATCGTTGTGCGGAAAAGATTGGCGAGAACCTCACGCCCCGGCAGTACATTCCTTACACCGACCGGATGGACTACCTGGCCGGTATGAATATGAACGTCGGCTGGGCCCTGACGGTCGAAAAGTTAATGGGTCTGGAGGTTCCCGAAAAGGGGCGTCACTTGCGGGTGATCATTTCCGAGCTGGGCCGCATTGCCAGTCACCTGGTTGGCATGGGCGCCTATGGGCTCGACCTCGGTTCGTTTAGTCCCTTTCTGTACGCCTTCCGCGAACGCGAGAAGATACTGGACCTGTTCGAAGAAGTCTGCGGTGCCCGACTCACGTACAGCTACCTGACGGTGGGCGGAGCGACGGCCGATTTCCCGCCCGGTTGGATCGACAAGTGCCTGGCGTTTCTCGATCAGTTTGTTCCGGTGATCGACGAGTACCATACGCTGTTGACCACCAACTCGATCTTCATCCGCCGCACGGCCGGCATCGGTGTGATGCCCGGCGAGATGGCCATCGACTATGGCTGCAGTGGCCCCGTGCTCCGCGGCAGTGGCGTCAATTGGGACCTCCGCCGCGACGGAGAGCCGATCTACACCTCAATGTACGAAGGTTACGACTGGGAGGTCGTGTGCCAGACCAACGGCCAGTATCCGTCGGTGTACACCGCGCCGAACGTACCGACCGAGGCCGTGCTGGGCGATTGTTGGCACCGGTTCTACGTCCGCATGTTGGAGGTGGTCCAGGCAATCAGCCTCGTGCGTCAAGGTATCGAAAAGTATCGCACCGCCGAGGGCGACTTTGGCCAACCGGTGAAGCTCACACAAAAACTGCCCGTCGGCGAAACGTACCTGGAAACCGAATGCCCGCGGGGACAGATGGGATTCGGCATTGTCAGCGATGGTTCAGCGATCCCCTGGCGTGCACGGGCGCGCAGCAGCTCGTTCGCCAACCTGTCGGTGGTACCCGACTTGTGCCAGGGCTGTCTGATCGCGGACGTGCCGGCCATTGTCGGTTCGCTCGACTTAGTCATGGGTGAAATTGACCGATAATGTCCGCTTTACCGGAACCGCACACGTCGGCAGGCAATCCCTCGACACTGTTCGGGGTGTGTGCGATATTCACGACAAACACAAGGCCGCCAGAGGTGACCTTCTCCACTTCGGTGCACGGAAAGCAACGTGGCTAAGCTGCTCAACCAATGTCTCGACTGGATCGCTAGCTGGGTGGGAGGTTCGCTCCCAGACGACTCCTTGCTGGGATACGTGCTCGCTGCATTGATCTACGTGGCCCTGCTGCTGGGCCTGGTGGCCACTTCGGCCCTGATCTTCATCTGGCTCGAACGAAAAGTATCCGGCCGCATTCAGGATCGCCTGGGGCCCACTCGGGTGGGCGGCAAGTTTGGTTGGCTGCAGACGTTGGCCGACGGGATGAAGCTGCTGACTAAAGAGGACCTGGTACCGGGGGACGCCGACAAAATGCTGTTTCGGCTGGCCCCGTACATAAGTTTTTGTGCCTCGCTGGCGGCCTTTATCGCCCTGCCCTTTGCAGGACGCGACTTTCCGTTCGTCGCCCAGCATTTGAATATCGCGGTGTTTTTTGTACTTGCGGTGATGGGACTCGAGGTGTTCGGCGTCATCCTGGCGGGCTATGCGTCAGCCTCCAAGTGGTCGCTGTTCGGTGCCATGCGCGAGGCGGCCCAGGTGGTCAGCTACGAAGTGCCGATGGGGCTGTGCGTAGTGGTGCCTGTGATGCTCGCTGGCTCGATGGATCTGGTTTTCCTAGGCGACAAACAGCAAGGTTGGTTCACCAACTGGTACCTGTTTCACGACCCGTTCACGTTTCTGGTGTTCTGGGTCTACTTCACTTGCGGTGTGGCAAGCGTGAACCGTGCACCGTTCGACCTCGCTGAAGCCGAAAGCGAACTGGTGGCCGGGTTCCACACCGAGTACTCCGGCCTGCGGTGGAGCTTCTTCTTCATGGCCGAGTACGGTTCCATGCTGGCGGTAAGCATCCTGGCTGCGATTCTGTTCCTCGGTGGCTGGAATGGCCCCATCCCAATTGCCGGCCTGCTGGGACTGACCTGGGAAAACGGTCCCGTATTGGGATACCTGGGCAACTTCCTGGGCATGATCAACGTGATTGCCAAGGGATTCCTGCTGGTAACCGTGATGATCTGGGTGCGTTGGACGCTTCCGCGACTTCGTATCGACCAAGTAATGACCACCTGCTTGAAATACTGCACACCGCTGGCCGCCGTGATGTTCGTCGGCGCGGCACTTTGGCACACCACCCTGCCCGACCGGGTGTTTCTGGGCCTGCTGCAAGCCCCCGAAGTGAATCGTCGCCTGACGGAACGACTCCCTGACCACTCGCTCGACGTCCAAGCCATCGAGCAAGGCACCATCGCACAGGGGGACGCACTGTGAATTGGAGCAGCCTGCTATTCCTGCTGTGCAGTGGCTTTGCCGGGGTGTTTGCCATTGCCGTGGTGCTGAGTAACAACATCGTTCGCATGGCGTTTTATCTGGTGCTATCGCTCGCCGCGACGGCTGGATTGTTCTTCCTGGCCGGCGCCGATTTTGTGGGTGCGATGCAACTGATGATCTACGTCGGCGGCACGCTGGTGCTGTTGGTGTTTGGCGTCATGCTGACCGCCCAGTCGCAATTCGTATCGATGCGGACCTCCAGCGGCGAGTTGCTCACCGCCCTGATGCTCGGCGGCGCTTTGCTGTTCGTGCTGGTCTTCACGGCGATGAATGTCCCCATGTGGCAACCGACCAATCAGCCCAGTGTCAGTGAGGACACGCCGGTCCTTACCGCCACGCCGATTGGCATGGCACTCGAGGGCTACCGCGTGGATCAACTCGAACAACCGAACCCTTCGCTCCGTCGCGGCATGTCGGGATACCTGTTTCCATTCGTTATCGTTTCCGTCCATCTGTTGGTGGTGCTCGTGGGGGCGGCCTACCTGGCCCGCGCACGCCGCCACCATACAGAAAGCGCTTGACCCATCCATGCCCATCCTCGCCAGCCTACTGACGGAACCCATCGGCGTCGCCCACTACATGGTGGTCGGGGCGGTGCTGTTTGTGTGCGGTGTCGTCTGCATGGCCACCAAGCGAAACGCGCTGGGCATACTGATGGGCATCGAACTGGTACTCAACGGGGCGAACGTCAACCTAGTGGCGCTCGGCAGCCCCTACCTGCGAGGCGAAAGCGCGACGCTGATGCTGGACGGCCAGTTGATGGCCATGTTCGTCATCGTGCTGGCGGCGGCCGAAGCCGCCGTGGCGCTGGCCATTGCCCTGAACTTCTACAACAACTTCGGTTCCATCGACGTCGACCGCGCCAATCAGCTCAAAGGATAGCCTCTCGCGGCCAGACTCGATGCAGTCCGCCCGCCACTCGACCCCCATGAATCCTGCCACCACCCTACCAACGATCCTCGCCATCGCCTGGCTGCTGCCACTGGCGGCGTTCGCGCTAGTGTGGGTGGGGTATTCGCTGCCACAGATGGCTGGCGGCCGAGCGAGTTACGGCGCCCAGCGCACGGCTGGCTGGTTGGCCACTGGGGCCATCGGTACCAGTTGCGTGCTGGCCATCGTCGCCCTGATTATCTGGCTCACTCAAACGGCCCCGCATGAAGTGGCCACGGTCCATGAAACGGCCGCGGCTCACCAGGCAGCCAGCGAGCACATGGCCTCGCCGCCGACCTCCTATTCGGGCATCTACTATACGTTGGCCCAGTTCGGCAAGTTACGCATCTCGATCGGCTACTACATCGACGCCCTGACGATCGCGATGTTTGCGTTGGTCACGCTGATCAGCACCTGCGTGCATATCTACTCCATGGGATATATGCACGAAGAGCTGGAAGACATGGTCGACCGTGAGATCGCCACCCCCGACGGCAATTATTACCATCGGCCCGGCAGGTACCATCGGTTTTATCAGTACCTGTCGCTGTTCTCCTTCAGCATGCTCGGGCTGTTGCTGGCCGGCAATCTGGCCATGGTGTTCATGTTCTGGGAACTAGTCGGCATCTGTTCCTACTTCTTGATCGGCTTCTATTTCGAACGCCCCAGTGCCAGCTACGCCGCCAACAAAGCGTTCATCGTTAACCGGGTGGGCGACTTCGGCATGCTGATCGGCTTGATGGCCCTATGGTCGTGCCTCGGTACGTTGGACTTTGGCGACTCAAACACGCCCGGCATGTTCTCGCAATTGCGCAGCGAGGCGCACCAATACGAACTCGACGCCGCAGCGATGGGCAGCGAATCCGCCGACACCAATTACCTGCTGCTGTTCGTGGCCGGAGTCGGCCTGTTCTGTGGCTGTGTGGGCAAGAGTGCTCAGTTCCCGCTGCACACGTGGTTGCCCGACGCCATGGAAGGTCCCACGCCGGTGTCGGCGCTGGTGCATTCGGCCACCATGGTTGCCGCGGGCGTATACCTGGTTGGCAGATGCTATCCGATCTTCGTGCCCGAGGCCCTGCTGGTGATCGCCATCGTTGGAGCCATCACGTTGACGCTGGCCGCCACGATCGCCATCACGGCATACGACATTAAACGAGTGCTGGCCTACTCCACGATCAGCCAATTGGGCTACATGATGCTGGCGTTGGGGCTCGGTGGTTGGGCAGCCGGCCTATTCCACCTGATCACGCACGCATTCTTCAAGAGTCTGCTGTTCCTTTGCTCGGGCTCGGTGATTCATGCTGTCCACACGAACGACATGCGACAGATGGGGGGGCTGCGCCACAAGATGCCGTGGACCGCTTACACGATGCTGATTGGCTGCCTGGCGATTATTGGTGCCGGAATACCTGCACTGGGCATCGGGCTGTCGGGATACTTTTCGAAGGATGCCATCATCGAGCAGGCCTGGAGCTTCGCCCGTGTCAACGAGTCGTCCGGATACCAGCTATTGATGTGGCTACCGCTGGGCGGGGCGTTTATCACCGCGTGTTACATGTTCCGGCTGTGGTTCATGACCTTTACAGGTATGCCCGCCAACACCGAACGTTACGATCACGCCCACGAGTCACCCCGTTCGATGGTGGGCGTGCTGGTCTTGCTCGCGGTGTTTGCCGTGGGAGTGGGTTGGCACGTGCCCGGATCGAAGCTTTCGGTTACCAGTCTACTGGAACGAGCCCGCCCCGCCGGCACGCTGGAAACCACTACCGGCACTTGGCTGCCGAACCTCACGGTGCCCGACGAACACTTGAGCCACGAACCACAAATCGCCATTCCGGCCGGCTGGTCGGCGTTTGCGATGGCGATGGGAGGGTTGCTGCTGGCGGCGATCATCTACGTCTGGCGGTGGCTGCGAGCCGAAGAGATTCAACAATCGTTCTCCCCGATCCACCGGCTGTTTGTGAACGCGTGGTGGTTTGATCAACTTTACGACTGGATGTTTGTCCGACCGGCCCTGTGGAAGAGCAAGTTCTTCGCCGGCATCGATCGCTACGTGATCGACCCGTTCGTCAACTTGCTGGCGCGGGGTACCGCGTTCCTGGCCCGAGCGCTCGATCTGGTGGTCGATCGCAAAGCTGTGGATGGCTCCATCAACGGCCTTGCGCGGCTGACCTGGGACTTTGGCAATTCGCTGCATCGGCTGCAAACGGGAAACCTCAGGCAGTACGTCGTGTTCATCGTAGTGGGCCTGCTTGGCCTGTTTGCCGCGGTGAGCCTGTGTTGGAAATACGCCCTGGCGGGATAGCCCGCCACGAAGAAAACCGAAATCGAAATGAACCTCGATAGCCCTGCCGTTTATCTCAGTCTGCTCACATTCCTGCCTGCCGTGGCGGCAGTGGCAATTGCCTGCTTTGCGCCAAAGGACAACGCCGAGTTGATCAAGAAGGCCACGCTGGCGGTCACCGTTGTGACATTTGTGCTATCGATCGGCATGCTCTTCGGTTGGCCCGGCATCGAGTTCAAAGCTGGCCAGGCCGAGATGCAGCACTTGTTCTCGGTCGACTGGATTCCCACGTTCCGTATCGACTACCTGATGGGCATCGACGGCATTAGCCTGCCGCTGGTGGTGCTGACCACGTTCATCACCATGCTGGGCATGGGTGCCAGCTGGCCAATCGACAAACACGTCAAAGCGTATTGCGTGCTCCTGCTATTGCTCGAGACGGGCATGATCGGTGTCTTCTTGGCGCTCGACTTCTTCCTTTTTTACGTGTTCTGGGAAGTCATGCTGCTGCCGATGTACTTCCTGATCGGCATCTGGGGCGGTCCCCGCCGCGAGTACGCCGCGATCAAGTTCTTTCTGTTCACGCTGTTCGGCAGTGTGCTAATGCTGGTTGCCATTCTGATGCTGTACTTCTCCAGCGATCTGCGACCGCTCGGCGCCGACAAGTTGGCCGAGCTGAAGGTTCCCGCAGAGCGAATCGAGCAGATTCTGGACGCCGATACGCCGCAGCACACGTTCAACATCCTGGCCCTGCAGCAGCTTGGTCAGTCGACCGAGCAGTTCAAGACCGAGCTCTGGGGTTGGACCTACGAACGCTGGGCATTCCTGCTGCTGTTCATCGGCTTCATCATCAAGGTGCCGAGCGTACCACTGCACACGTGGTTGCCCGACGCGCACGTCGAGGCTCCGACACCTATCTCGATGATCCTGGCCGGGGTGCTCTTGAAGATGGGTGGCTACGGCATCATTCGCATCTGCTATCCCATCTGCCCCGAAGCGGGCTACGACCTGGCATGGCTGGTCTGCTCTTTGGGTGTGGTGAGCATGGTGTACGGTGCGTTCGCCGCGTTGGCGCAGAACGACTTCAAACGGCTGGTGGCTTACAGTTCCGTGAGCCACATGGGTTACGTCGTGCTGGGCCTGGGGGTGTGGAGTGCCATGAGCCCCACCTACAACGCCGACTACTGGAAGATGGGTATGAACGGTGCCATGTTCCAGATGATCGCCCACGGCATCAGCTCGGCTGGCATGTTCTTTATGGTCGGCGTGCTCTACGAACGCGTGCACCATCGCCAGATCGATCAATTCGGTGGCATCTTCGCCCGCATGCCGGTTTACAGTGGACTGGCGGTCGGCATCTTCTTCGCCGGACTGGGGTTGCCTGGTCTGTGCGGATTTATCGGCGAGTTCTTCGTTGTCCTTTCCACCTGGAAGTACTGCATCCCGCTGGCCGTGGTCGCCGCTGCAGTGGTGATCCTGACGGCTGCCTACATTCTGTGGACACTGCAGCGAGTCTACCTGGGTACTACCTACCTGGGCCCACACGAGGAAGCCCTCACGCCCATCACGCCCCGCGAGATGTGGATCGCCGCGCCGCTGTTGGCTTTGGCCATCCTGTTCGGTGTCTACCCGCGGGCGATTCTCGACTACATGGAACCCTCGGTCAGCTTGACCGCGGACCGACTGGCGTCGAAGACCTCCGATTTCGACGGCGAGCAACAGCCGGAAGCGAAAGTAGCCCAGGCCTTGAGCCCACAAGTTGAAACAACCGACATTCCCAAACTCTGATTTTGACATCGCCCCGTGCAGTTTCTCGTTGAAAACCTGGTCTCCGATACGCTGACAGTGAGCTTACCGCTCTATTGGCCGGAGTTAATGCTGTGCGTAACAATCGTGCTGCTGCTGGTCGTCAAGCTGTTCGATGGCCTGCGTTGGGTCGACCCGTTTTACATTGCGGTAGCGGGAACGATCGTCGCCCTCGGAACTAGCGCACCGACCGAAGGGTTCGGCTCGCTGGCCTCGATGGAACCCACCGAGCTATTCACTGGCATGCTGGTTTACGATGGCTTGACCGTGTTCCTGCGAATCGTGCTGCTGTTGTTCGCAGTGTTGTTGCTGGTACTCACCAAGCTCACCGGCCTGGCTCGGCGGTATGATGGGCAGGACATATATGTCCTCTTGCTGGGTGCCACGCTCGGCATGTGCATCATGGCGACGGCCAATCATTTGATGACCGTCCTGCTGGGCGTCGAGATGGCCAGCGTCCCGTCCTACGTTTTGGTCGGCGCGGTTCGCAATAATCGTCGTGCCGGCGAGGCGGCGCTCAAATACGCCATCTATGGAGCCGGCGCCGCAGGAATCATGCTCTACGGAATCAGCCTGCTGGCCGGCATACTGGGCACCGCCCATCTGCCAACCATTGGCCAGCAACTCGTCGCGATCGACTTGCCCGGCCTGATGGCAGCGGGAGAACAGCCCGGCATGCTCGCCGCGCTAGTGCTGGCTGGCTTGATGATCGGTGTCGGCCTGGCCTTCAAGCTGTCGGCGGTGCCGTTTCACTTCTGGTGCCCTGATGCCTTCGAAGGAGCTTCGGCCGAGGTAGCCGCCTTCTTGTCGGTCGCCTCCAAGGCCGCCGCCTTGGCGTTGTTGGTTCGTGTGACGCTCGCCGTGTGCTCGCCAGTCGCCGAAGCAGGTCCGGACGTCGTCGCAGCAGCCGAATCGCCGACCATTGTGGCCGTGTCCTCCCAGGCCATCGCGACCATGGAGGCCAAGACACCACCTTTGGGCCCGGTGCGAACCTACCTGGCGACACTCATCGCCGTGGTGGCGGCCGTCACATGCACGTTTGGCAACCTGGCTGCCTACGGGCAGACGAACATCAAGCGGATGCTGGCCTACTCCACCATCGCGCACGCCGGATACATGATGATGCCGGTGGCCGCGTTGGCGCTGCTTACGGGACGCTCGGACGGGGGAGCGGTCCAAGCGGTGGCGAGCCTGTTGATCTACATTGGCATTTACCTGTTTATGAACCTGAGCGCATTTGCCATCGTGGCCTTCCTCAAGCAGGCGATTGGCAGCGAACAGATAAGCGACTACGCCGGGCTGGTTCGTGCCGCCCCCGTGCTGACCGTTGCCATGGTGGTAACTCTGGCCAGTCTGGTCGGCATTCCGCCTCTGGCTGGCTTCCTGGGCAAGTTTGCTGCGTTTGCTGTGCTGGCCCAAACCGGCACGCCGATGATGATCGCACTGCTGATGATCGCTGGCATCAACACTGTCATCTCCTTGGTTTACTACTGGCGAGTGGTGCGGACGATGTGCCTTAATCCCGAACCGGCCACGCGAGGCCCGCTACAACTTACTGCCTGGCCAACGGCCTACGCCCTGTTGGTCACTTTGCCGCTACTGCTGATATTCCTGTTTCCGGGCAGCCTTACCGAACTTGCCCAGGCGGCCGCCACGACCCTGCTGCCGTAAACACTGCTACCCCTCGCTATGCCGCAAGTCAACGCCATCGCCGCTCTGCACGAACTGCTTGCCCTCACCAAGCGGTCATTTCTGCAGTATCTGCGGCACGCTCAACCCTACCGTCAGGGAAACGACGAAGAGATTCTTGCCACGTTTAGCGACATCGTGGCCGACCAGGATTTGCTCGTCGAGCGAATTGTCGGGCAACTCGAGCGGCGCGGCCATGTGCCGCCTAGTGCCGAATTCCCGATGGAATTCACCGGCTTGCACGATCTTGCTCTCGACTACTTGCTCGACCGGGCCATAGACTACCAGAAGCGTGACATCGAGGCCCTGGAGCAATTGTCCGAGTCGCTGGCCTGCCATCAGACGATTCGCTCGCTGGTAGATGAAGCGAAGGGGATGGCACGCGGACATCTGCAGTCGCTCGAAGAATGCTGCGCCAAAGCGTGATTCCCTCCTACGCCTTCCTTCCCCATTTAGCTCGACCTTGTATTTCGATACCCACGCGCATCTCGATCAGGAAGAGTTCGACGCCGATCGCGACGAAGTGATTACCCGTGCCCAGGCGGCGGGAGTGGCGGACATCATCGCCATGGGCGTGACCGCCAACTCGAGCACCAACTGCGTTAAGCTTGCCCGGCAATACAACGGCATCCACGCTGCCGTGGGCATCCAACCCAACTACGTGCACGAGGCCGCCCCGAGCGATTGGGATACCATCGTGCGGCTCGTCAGCCAACCGGGCGTGGTGGCGCTGGGCGAAACCGGTTTGGACCGCTATTGGGACTTCGCCCCGTTCGACTTGCAGCAAGACTATTTCGATCGGCACATTCGCTTTTCGCAAGAAACGAACCTGCCGTTCATCGTTCACATGCGGGAGTGCGAGGACGACATCATGCAGATGCTCCGCGAAGCCGCGCAGCGCGGGCCGCTGAAGGGAGTGATGCACTCCTTTACGGGCGAGGCAGACATGGCTGCCGAATGCGTGGAGTTAGGCATGCACATCAGTTTCGCCGGCATGGTGACCTTCAAGAAGTCGGACGAACTGCGAGCCGTCTCTGCCACGGTGCCGCTGGATCGGCTGTTGATAGAGACCGATGCACCTTATCTCTCGCCCGAACCGGTGCGAAAAATCCGCCGCAACGAGCCGGCGCACGTCATTCACACCTGTGCGTGTCTGGCGCAAGTGCGAAGTCTGCCGGTGGAAGAAGTAGCGGCAGCGACGACAGCCAATGCCAGGCGATTGTTCCAGGTGGACTGAACACCTGGCACCGTCAGCGACAGTCGTTGCAGCAATCGCTATTGGGCCAGAGGTTGCATTCGCAGATCAAGGCATACAGTGAATCGAAGTATGTCTCGCGTGCCCAGCGGCACTGGTCGCAGGCATTGGAGTCAGAACAGGTTGGCGCAACTGGATTACAGTTGCGGCAGGGCTCTCTGATGACGCCCCGTGGATCGACCACGCACGGAGGGCGGGTGTACGTATACCCTGCCAGCCGGTCGCCAATCGATGTGCACCCGACGCTTAGCGTCAAGTTGCACAGCAGCAGTAATAATCCTGCGATTCGGACCACAATCCCCCCTTGGTCGTCCGCCTTACGTTGTCTCGCCTAACGATAAAGCGGTCTCTCAGCCATTGGCCGCTTGGCCATTTGAGGCGAGCCTTGCGAGGCTCGCGGCTTCGCACTCGCTGCGTATCCGCCGTTGGAGTTGCATTGGCTGCAACCACCAACGGGATTGGTGTAAGCCGATGGTCCGGTCCACTGACCACAGTGATTGCATGGGTCGCAGCAGCGCGGTGGGTCGTTGTGCCACTCGCTCCAGTAGACCTCGCCATCGCAACCAGTGCATCCCGGTCCACAAATGGCACGGCGTATTCGACCCAAGGCACGAACCAGCCCCTCGCCACAATGCTCGCAGGCCGTGCCGTGGCAGCAACCTCCACCACAGCAGCCGTCTGCACAACCACACGCCGGCTCGCAACCACACCCGGGTTCGCCGACCCCACAGGCTGGTTCACACCCACACGCTGGCTCGCAAGCACAGCCGGGTTCGCAGCCACAACCGGGCTCGCAGCTCGTGCCGCAACAATCGGAACCCACACAAGGATGCAACGAGAACTCATTGCCGCCACAATCGCAGCAGCCTTTGTACCGCTGGAATGCATAGGGACTACCATAACAAGAGCCGCACGAGTCGCCACAGCACGCGTTGCCGCAGCCCATACCAGGTCCACCGCACAAGACAGCGCACCCCGTCGACATGAGCGAGGCGGTGCACAACATAAAAGCAAACGTCAGATGGCGGCCGGACATGCAAGGCCCTTTCCATAATCACAAGTCGTAGTCCGATCCCTGCGCGTGCACACGTCCGCCCTTGCAGGGGTTCTTCGTGGTTTCTATCGGCCAACGCTCGTCAGGTGGTTGATAAAATCGTTACAATCGACCGAAATGTGCCGCCTACGTTCGCTTGCCTCGCCAATCGCAGAAGCCCCATGCCTGATCCGATCCCCGTTGCCCGCTTCAATCACGCAGCGCTAAATGCCTCGAACGTCGATGCTAGCGTTGCCTTTTACACCCAGGTGCTTGGGTTCTACGAGGTCCCCCGCCCGGGCTTCAGCTTCGCGGGCAGTTGGCTGTACAGCGACAACCTGGGCATGATGCTGCACCTGATTCAAGACGAACGTTTCGAGCCGATTCCAACTCGCGACAACACCCGTCGCAGCCACCTCGCATTTCGAGTGGAGGATATCGACCGCACGCTTGAGCTGCTGGCCGAACAGGAAATTCCGGTTATTCAGCGTCGGCTTCCCGACTATGGCTACCGTCAATTGTTCATTCACGACCCGGATGGAAATTTAATCGAACTGGGAGAGTGGCCCGACGTAGAGAAAATGGACCTACGTCCACTGCCCCAGTGAGCGGACGGGCTACCGTTGAATTCTCCCCGACAAGCGGGATAATCAACGGTTTACGGGCATCATAATCTTTCCCAGAGGATCCTCATGGATAAGGCCGTCAAAGAGTTTTTGATCAAAATCCTCGAGACTCCGAGCCCGTCGGGCTTTGAAGTACCCGTTCAAAAAATCGTCCGCGAATACGTGGGCTCGTTTGCCGATGAGGTGCGCACCGACCTACATGGCAACGTAATCGCCAGCTGCAATCCGAGCGCCGACCTGCGTGTGATGTTTGCCGGCCACGCCGACCAGATTGGCCTGTTGGTCACCTACATCGACGAAAACGGCTTTATCTACACGAACACGATCGGTGGATGGGATCCTCAGCAGCTAATTGGCCAGCGGATGACGATCTACACCGCCAACGGGCCCGTACCAGCCGTTATCGCCCGTAAGCCAATCCACCTTCTGGACCAAGAAGAACGCAAGCAGGTGGTGAAGACCAAGGAACTGTGGCTCGACATCGGTGCCAAGGATCAGGCGGAAGCCAAGGAAGTCGTGGCGATCGGCGATCCGGTCACGTTGGAACTTGGCTACCAGGAGATGCGCAACAACCTGGCCAACTCTCCCGGCATGGACGACAAGACCGGCCTGTGGGTCTGTGTGGAAGCCGGCCGCCGTGCGAAGGAACGAGGCGGGCTTAACGTGGGAGTGCATATCGCTGCGACCGTGCAGGAAGAAATCGGCCTGCGTGGCGCCACGACCAGTGCCTACGGAGTCGATCCTCATGTGGGTATCGCCGTGGACGTGACGCACGCCACCGATTGCCCCACTATCGACAAGACGCAAGAGGGTGAAGTCAAAATTGGTGGTGGACCGGTGGTCTACCGCGGAGCCAACATGAACCCCGTTGTCGTCGATCACCTGCGCGCTGCCGGCGAGAAGGCCAAGATCGATCTACAGTGGGGCGCCATCGGTCGTGGTACCGGTACCGACGCGAACGCCATGCAATTGGCCCGCGGCGGTGTTGCCACCGGTTTGGTAAGCGTGCCCAATCGCTACATGCACAGCGCTGTGGAAGTGGTCTCGCTGGACGACCTGGACGCGTGTGCCGACCTGTTGGCCGAGTTCGCACTGGGTATCGCCGCCGACGAAGACTTCACGCCGCGCTAAGTCTCCGCACCAGCACCAGCCCGCAACTTGCTGCCACGAACAACATGGCAACCGTCGATGGTTCAGGCACGGCGAGTGCAAAGTTGAACGCGACCCCACTCTCGGCAAACACTTCGGACAGCAGCCAGAGATCGTGGATGTCGACCACGCCGCTAAAGTCCATGTCGCCGTGCGCAAACTTGTCGGCAGTGGAGTAGGCCGAGGTATCCCCGTTCCAGAAGCCGCGGAACAGGTTGACATCCGAGTTGTTCAGACGTCCGTCCTGGTTGAAGTCGCCGGGTGAGATCAGGTCGACAATGGAGAAAGCAACCTCCACGTAACTCCCCGCAGAATCACTACCGAGGCCCTGCACCTCGAAGTCGTACCACTGTGATAGAAATTGCCAGGGCAGATCGGGCGCGGGAGGGTCATAGCTGAGGAAGTCGTCCATATCACCATCGGCAAAATAAACCGAGGTGCCAAAATCGATATCTTCTATCGATTGCCCGACTTCCAGTTCCCGCTCGAGGCTGTTTCGGTTATAGCCATCGTCTTCGGGGTCGACGTCGAGAATGAAGTCGTCCAGGTAAAACTGCAAACCATCTCGCCCTGAGCGATACTCCAGGGTAATGGTCTGGTCGTAGAGTTCGAATTGCCTAGAGTCAGGATCGAACCGCTGCGCCGGACGCTGATAGGTAAGTCCGTAGAGACGATTCCCATAGGTCTGCTCCACTCCCCACACGTCTTCAGCCGAATCGTAAACCGGCTCCAATTCATCGTGGGCGTAAATGCGATACGTGGCTGGCCTCAGGCTCTCGAGGTCGCGGACCTGATTGCTATTCAGCCAGTGGGAGTTGGTCAGTTTTTCGTGGACGGTCAGGTGCCCCCCGTTCACATTGATGTTGCCCATGATGTCGAATGGGTTGCCGTAGGCATCCTGATTGATGCCGTAGGTGGTGACGTGAAAACCATGTTCCTCGGGATTGTAAACCTCGTACCGCCGATCTTGCACATCCCATACATATGGCGTGTAGTTGTCTTCGTTCAGCGATCGCAGAGCCGATGCATGGGGTACGCCGATTCGATGACCTAATTCGTGATCGCTAACTGTCTGGCCCCAAGCAGAACTGACATTCTCTTGATTGGCAACGTTGTTGCCGAACGAGATGCCCGACCACCCCTGCCCTGCATCTGGCGACGTCCCGCTGACATCGAAGTACTGAACGTACGCGCTATCGACGTTGGCTTCGGGATAGTTGGCTCGCACGTACCGCCGCGCTTCCTCCCATGCATCCCCCACACGACGATGAAGTGTGTTGCCATTCTCCACCACCGCTTCGGTGGGAATAACCACGTCGAGGATGTAGGGAAACGTCAGATCAAACTCACCGCCGGAGTTGGCAGCGTAGTACTGCCTGGTGTCCTCGATGCTCGCCCGGATCTCGGCGACTCGCCGCGAGTTCAATGGAACGTCCGGCTGACTAGTGCCGCGCGCCACCATCCACACGCCCTTCTTATTCCCATGACTTCTGTCGTTGCTGCCACCTGGATAGTGTGCAGCGCGCGCCGCAGAAGTCGTCAGCAGGAGAATACACGCCAGACCGGCTTGCAAACACAGAAGCCGCGTATTAGCGGACCGAAACGTAGGCATTGGCACTGCTCGAATCTTGCCGCGCACTGCTACTTAAGAAGTGCAGGCGGCGGCCGAAATCAACTTTTCAATGTTCCGTGGGAGGGAGGGTGTCGCCAAAGCAATGCAGCTTGAAGTTGGAGCACCCAGCGCGATTCTGACCTACACACTTGTCGCTGTCCAGGGATCTGGGGACATCCGCAAGCTGATTCGAGGCGCCTACTTCGACTTTCAGATTTCTCCGAGGAATCCCTTCCACTTTGCTGCCCCTTTGCTGATAGCATAGGGTGGAGTGTATGCACCCACCGACCCTTGTCACGGCGCAAGGGTGGAACTGGCCAAGGCAGCCATTCGCGACGGAACAGACAACCTCTCCATGCACTCGAATCAATCGGAGTGCTAACTCCACTGCCGCTGGAGAGTACGCCGTCGGATGGGACTGTAGTTGCCCCAGTTCGCGCTGCAGATGACCACACCAGTCGCAGACGAATGGACGGAACAAGGTAGAAACAGATGAACTTCGCGGCTCTACGAGTCCCAGTAACAACGGGATTCTGCCTTCTGATGTTGATAGGCGCAACGAATCGCGCCGTTGCCGTCTTGGTTAACAAGTATACCTTCAACTCCGGTTCGGCCGACGACTCTATCGGCGGCCAAGATGCCACCCTGGCAGGTACGGCCCTCGTCGGTGACCTCGGTCGCCTCGTGCTTTCGGGTGGCGAGCCGCGCAACTCCTACCTGCACCTGCCCGATGGCCTGGCGACTTCCGCGGCCCAGGGAGGCACCTCCGGGGCTTTCAGTTTCGAGCTTTGGGCACATGCCGAATCCAACGTGAATTGGGCGGCCTTGGTCTCCTTTGGCGGGGCGCAGAACGAGAACGAGACGTACGATGGCGGCAACAAAAACTACGTGCAACTCATCGCTCAGAATGCCAACAACGGCCACCTTCGCGTCACGACGCATGCGATTGGAAATGGCACGCAAGGCTACGTGGATGCCAGCGCACCGCTGAGCACTACCGAGGATCAATACCTGGCCGTTGTGGTCGATCAGACAGCGGGAACGCCGGGCACTATCAGCATGTACCTCAACGGCGGGCTGGTGGGCCAAAGCTCCATCGCTTCGGGCTTGAACGTTTCCACCATGCTCGACAACGACAATTGGCTGGGCCGTTCGCAGTATCGCGACGATAGCTTTCATGGTTCCTTCGATGAGTTCCGTGTCTACAATCACGCTCTGTCCTCCAGAGAGGTTACGAGCAATTACTCAACTGGTCCCGAACCTACCCCCAGCATTGCGGAGACTCCGGTGCTGTTGGTCAACCGACAGTTAGGAACTCTGACCCTGCGAGGGGCACAAACCAACGAGCAGGTGGTTGGTTACACGATTGAGTCCGAGTACGGGGCACTCAACCCCGAAGCCTGGCAGCACGTGTCCGGCATGTTCGACGATTCGCCAACCGGCAACGGCGTGTTCGACAGCGACAATGCCTGGACCATCATCTCGGCCACCGACTCACACACGCAGTTCACGGAATTCGAACTGGAGGGCGGGAATGGTGGACTTCTAGCCGCTGGTGGCAATCTGCAACTAGGGCTCAGCGGCACCTGGATCCGCACGCCGGTCGAGGACCTGCGTATGGAACTCAAGCTCGACGATGGACGCGAACTCGAAATCCCCGTTCTCTATACCGGTAACAATGGCGTACCGCTGACACGAAGCGACCTGAACTTTGACGGAGTGGTGAGTCCCGCCGACTGGCCGATATTTCGTGATAACTTTCGCGTCGACTTGTCCCCACTCAGCATTGCCGAAGCCTATGGACGGGGCGACCTGGATGGCGATGGCGACAACGACTACGCCGATTTCCTGATCTTTCAACAGGACTTCGATCTCAACAACGGTGCTGGTGCTTTCGCGGGCATGCTGACTGCGGCCGTCCCGGAGCCATCCACCGGCCTCGCTCTTAGCTTGCTGACCATCGTCGGCATCGTGGCACATCGCTTTCATCGTCGCCCGGTGCTGTCAATTGCCCCTCTCCTGTTCATCGTCGTGGCCGTTGGCTCGACGGCTCAGGCCGTGCTGGTTCACCAGTACACCTTCAACGACGGAGACGTCCGCGACTACGTGGGCACCGCAGATGGCGTGCTTGTCGATCCCGGTGCAACGACTGGAGTGTTCACGGCGGACGGCCTGCTCGACTTGAGTGGCAACAACGGTCAGACATCCAGTGGATTTACCAATGATGCTTACGTCGACTTGCCCAATGGAATCATCTCGTCCTTGGGCAATACCGGTTCGTTTGAAATGTGGGTCACGGTATCCACCAATCGCGATTGGGCCGAGATCTTCTCCTTTGGTGCCCCTTCGTCTGGTGTGGAGAACGAGTCCAGCGGGGGAGGCCGCGAAGGTTACATCACATTGATCCCCGACACGGGCAACGCCGCCAACACCTTGTCGGTGCATCATCAGGCCCCCAGCGCCGAGCAGTACCAACTCGATGCCCCCACCGGCCAGGTACTTTCCCCCGGAACCGAACATCACCTGGTTTCTGTCGTGGACAAGTCCGACACTTCATCCGGCGCGGGAGGCTCGGCCTCGCTTTATCTCGATGGACAACTGGTCAACTCCGGAGGACTGCCGACCAGCTTTTCCCTGTCCGCACTCAATGACGTCAACAACTGGCTGGGGCGGTCGCAATGGGGATCCGACCCCTTGTTCGACGGACTCTACGACGAGTTTCGCATCTACGACCACGCACTTTCTCAGCAGGAAGTCGTTGCCAACTATGCCAATGGTCCAGAACGCAATGAAGTATTGACGCTGCTTGTCAACACGGCGACCGGCCAGGCCAACATCCGCAACGACTCGCCAACTGCCGTGAACTTCAACTACTACGAGATAGAGAGCCCCGCCGGCGCGCTCGACTGGCAATCCTGGTCGAGTCTCTCCGATCAGGAATTGGATAGCCTCGGCAGTAGCGAGGGACAAAGTTGGGATGAAGGTGGGGTTCCGACCTCCCAACTGGTGACCGAGCTATTCTTGACCGGGGGTACCGAATTGGGGCCGGGCGAAGAGATTGGGCTCGGTAGTGTGTTCGATACGTCCGTGTTTGGGCCGGGAAACAACGGCGACCTGATGTTCGCCTTTGCCAAGCCACTGGCGGCGACCCGAAGCACGGAAGTGGTCTACTACTACGATCCCGCCCTTCCCGGAGACTTTAATGACGATGGGGTCGTCAATTTGGCAGACTACGTGGTGTGGCGCAATAGTCTGGGCTCGGCAACTGAACTTCCGAACGATGGCGGGCTGGAGGGCTCCGTATCCACAGCGCACTACGCCTTGTGGAAATCGAACTTCGGGTCTGCGATCGAGGCTCCGGAGGCGGTCGACACCCAGGCAGTTCCCGAGCCAGCCACGCTCATAACGCTGTTGCTGCTACTCTCGGCGGCTTTTGCCCGTAGCTGCCCATCTGTTGGGCATCGACAGGTCTGACAAGTCTGCGCGATAGAGATTTTTCGGAATTTCCCGATTTTTCTGGCGACTCCTTTGGACTTCCCCATATAGCTGTGTAGGCGGCGCGTGGGAATCCGGTCCTGCGCCCTCTTCATGGTTGCTTGTTTCATCACTTTTCCCAGAGCTTCTTTACGAGCACCACTCGAGAAGCACAAGCTTATTTACAGGAGGAAGCACTAGTGAGTTGTCACCTGAGGTTAACGGTACGCGCACTGCTTTGCGCGGCCACATTTGCGGCGCTCTCTTTGCCGCTATCAGCTGAAGTCGTCATGGACTTCAACGCCGCCAACTGGAGCGGCAACGCATCATTCACGGAAGGCGCCTGGAGCGGCGACTCGTGGTTCGATGCAGTCAATAACGTGGAAGCCTCCCCCGGCGGAACGGGTGGCAACTCGATGAATGGCGGTGCACCAATCAAGAAGGTCGGCGCGATTGGATCGAACCCCGCCGCCAGCTACATCGAATTCTCGGAAGAATCTTTCGATGTCAACGAGGCCAACCATCCGCTGGCAGGCCTCTCCGAGTTCAGCATCTCGCTGGTATTCCGCCTGCCCAGTCCGCTCGATGCTATCGATCGGAATAAGGACACATTCTGGGAACACCACGGATTTGTCGGCAAGGAAATTGGTGGCCCCGCCGTGGGCGACTGGAATCTCGGCATCACCGATTTAAATGGCGACGGCCACTCCGATTTCGTAGGAGCCTCCGGTGTCGGTGACGCGGACGTTGGCACCGCTGGGCCGGAGGTGGACGACGGCCTTTGGCACACGGCCACCTTTGTGGTCGACGACATTGGTGGCGGCCAGTTCGAGCAGCGTCTGTACTTGGACGGCGCATCCGTCGGCGTAGAGACCATCAACTATGGCGGCGGTAGTTCCGTAGTCGCTGCATCCAATTTCGCCATTGGTGCACGTCGCGACGGTGGATTTGGATATCTACCGCAAGGCGACATCGCTCGTTTGATGTTCTTCGACACACCTCTGGACGACGCCGAAATCCGCGGCCAGGCTGCAACCTACCTCGGCCTCAACGTGCCCGAGCCCGCCAGCTACTTGCTGTTGGGTGGCATGGGCCTGGCTATCGTAGCCATGCGGCGCCGACTGGGATAACCTGCTGACCCGGCGAGTAGTAATCCACACCACACCGGCGGCAGCGACTTGTTCGTTGCCGCCGGTTTTCTCTTGTCGTTGGTGTCCGGCCTATTGCCGAACTCTCTCACACTCTGCGGGCGACGCATTCGGATAGCCAACTATCGACACAGGCCGACAAAGCAGCGGGCCGACAAATCGAAATAAACCGGCACACCAAAGAGGAAAGCGTTCTAAAGAAGCGCTTCGAGGTTTGCGTCCAGCGGGCCATTCTCGGCAAGGGAGTCCTCGACCGCCAGTTCATCTGCAAGCGTGTCCAAGGACAGGGATGTTCCTTCGTCCAGCTCGGCTAGAGCTGCGTCGAGCAACAGCAGTTCTGCGGCGGAAGTTTCCTGCGGCGAAGTCGAGGTGGTAGCCACGGATTGTGACTTTGGTGTGGTGCTACTGTCATTGGATGGAGAACTCAACGCCGCAAAGGCGGCGGCCGCCTCTGCAGGGTTGGATGAAGCCGGAGAGTCCACGAGCGGGGTTTCCGTAGCGGCTACTTCCTCCGGGGTAGATGCGCTCACCATGGCGGCAACCACCGCCGCAGGTGGGTCCAGGGTGGCTCCAAGGTGGTTGCGCCAGACGACGAAGTCGGCAAGGTCCACCGTCCCATCATGATTGCCATCGGCCGACAGTATGGTGGTTGAACCAAACGTCGATTTCCAGCGGAGATAATCCGCCTGCTCGACGATTCCGTTGCCATCGTAGTCCCCCGGCAAGGTGACATACACACCAGGCGAACCACCGTCGGCGTAGCTCACGCGCCAGTTGTTAGCCGTGGAATAGTCGCCGAACAGGTCGATCACTTCGAGCGACGGACCGTCGCCATCCGCCTCGGTCGCCCACGGGGACGTGTCATCGTACGTGAAGTCATGAATGGTCTGGCTGTTGCTATCCATGAGTGCGAGTTGCTCGCCCCCATCAGCCAACTTGCCCGAGTACTCCCCAGCGATGGCAATGTCCGTGCCGTAGCGGGTCGTGAAGGCAGCCGAATTCTTCACCACGACCACCGTTTGTCCCGGCGCCAGGGAGGTTACATCGGCTGTGGTGAAATCGAAGTCGATCCCGCCGCTAAGCTGTACACCGTTCAGGCTGATGAATTCGCTACTGATATTCACCAGCTCGATAAACTCGAAATCGTCCTCATCCGTACCGGGAACGAGTTCCAATTCCGCGGTGGTTGGATCTGCTGGATGGTAGTGAAGTTCACTAATCCGCAAGCTCGAAGGGCTGGCCGGCTGCTCGACGGAAAACAAGCCAGTGAGCAGCGAGCTCCATGGAGGCAAGGCATCGGCATCTTCGAGCAATACGTGAACGGCGAGAGCCGTATCGTCAGGCGAGAGGATTTGCGCACCACTACCATCGGCGGACTCGAAGAAACGGATATCGGCTACCTGCATGAACCCATAATTATCCTTCAGCGTCGGGAACATCAGTTTGTAGGAGGTGTACGATGTCGAATTGGCGACCTCGATAACGTCGCTCATACTTCGTCTTCTGCTGGGCAGCGAAATGTCGCCTGAATCGATAAGCGTCCAGTTTTCAGCCAATCCAGTGCTGTTGTCGGTGCTCTGGACCATGTCGTTTGTGCCGTACAACACCCAAGACGCCGGGTCGCGGCTCTCAAAATCGTTGCCAGTGGTAAGCTGGAAACTCTGGACGATCGATGCCCCCGAGTCAGGCGTAACGATGATGCCCGAGTTCCGGCCTCCGTAGTTCAAGTACTTGGTGTAGAAAATCGAATCCACGGCATTGGAAGGCGATTCTCCGCCCGGGTAACTGCTGTTGCTGATCGAGCTCCCCTCGATGGAGCCGGATGCTCGCGCATTGATCTGGGTGGTGCTCGTCACAGCGATGGGTTCTGTGTACTCCATCGCGGTGGGAGAGATCCCTCCTCCGTCGGCACGGGGATCGGTTCCATCCAGTGTGTAGTAAATCGTGGTTCCTGGATCCGCCGTTAGCGTGACCAACTGCCCGGAATCTACATTGCCGGGGGTGGGCGAGAAGATGGGGCTGGTGATCAGTTGCGCGTCGATCCAATTCGCGCGAATCAAGAGCCAATTAACCAAATGGCTGACCTCGCCTTCCCAACCCGTTAGACCGGGATCGGCATACTGCCCACCGTTGGGCGCTACTTCAGGCCACTCCTCGAAATTGCGCACCTGGCCCTCGGCAATCTGCGCGGCAAAGCCATTGACCATGTCACTAATGTTATCGTCGCTCAGCACTCCTTCGCGCAACTCCTGCCAGCGATCGACCCATCGTTGGGCGAAATTCGGGTCGTCGAACAGGGGGCCCCACCAGTCCGACTCAAAAAAGTCGACATCTGGCAAATACCAGCCTTCCGGATTGGCCGCTCGCGAGTCGAGATCGGGCCCCGCAGAGCGGTCAAAGTCCCACACCGGACCAAATGCCAGCTTGCCACCACGGTCCTTGGTCAGGTACGTACTCAAACGCAGCGAGTCGGGCTCCTTCGCCAGGATGCGAAGAAGATGATGGTCGATGGACGAATCGACGTCGAAGTAGGCCTGGTAGCCGAGTTCCGGATCCGTCGAGTTCGGGCCGTACAACGCGTCTTCGAAGTCCTGCACATAACCTTGGATATAGTCGATCTGCGCTTCGGTCAACTCGTCGTACTCCGGCTCTTCGAACACGAATGCCGAGTCGGGGAGAGTCGGAATATGTCGATCCGTCTCCCAAATGGCGTCGGCGGGGGTATCGCTGTTCGGTGTATCGAAGGCAATGATGTAGCCACCGGTGATATCGGGCTCGCTGTTCTGGCTTTCAGTGAGTTCGGCAATGTCGACACGGTTATCGTCGCGTTTGAGGTTCTCCATGAGCACGTAGACGCCCATGTAGTCGCCTTCGTTCAACTCGCCATCGTCAAAGTTAGCGTACACCTCAACGAACTGCGTTCGCGGTGCCCACTTGCCCATTGCCCGGCTCAGTTCATAGAACGTCACGTTGCGTAGCATCGCGCGATCGAATGCATACGGTGCATAGAGAATCCAATCGGACTCGGACGGCATACCCAACAATTCGACGTTTTTGTCCTCGCCGTTCTCGTCGCGAATCTCGATACGCAGGTTTGTCTTGGGATTGCCAGCTGTACTCTTCCCGCGACGATGCTGACCGATAATTGTGCTCAGATCGGCATCGCTGGATAACGAGGCGCGTCCAGTCACTTCGTCGATTTCGTACAACGAAAGTACAGCGTCCTCGAGGTCGCCTGTGCCCGGCGTACCGTTCCTGAAGTTCTCCAGCACGACGATAGGCAGATCCGAGGTGAATGCACTCGTCGTTGCATCGGTTCGCGTGTAGCTCTCGCTATGCACACTCCCCAGTTGCCCTTCTACCCCAAACGCGCGAGCGCGAATTTGAATCGTCGAACTAATGGTCAACGGAGAGGTGTAGAGTTGCGACGATTCGGTCGGCACCGAGCCATCGGTTGTGTAGCGGATGATTTCGGTGTTGTCTGAGGTACTCAGCGAGAGCTGAAACGAACTGACATAGACCCCTCCTGTTTGGGAAAATACTACATCCGATGCCCTCAAGTTGGTGTTAGGCAGCCCGGGTGTAGGCTCCAACAACTGCCCAATTGTTTCTGGCTGGTGGACACCGCCGGTAATTGCTTGCAGATTGATCGCCGCCAGCATGTCCGAACTGGTGCTACTCTTATTGAGCATGTGGATGGCGAGGACATTTTCGCCCACATTGAGCAAGTTCGAGTAGTCCGAGACATCGAAGTCGACATACTGCATTGCCGAGGCATCGGGGTGGTCAACCGTTGCGAGAGAATCGTAGGCAACAGTTTCGGGCGCGTTAGCGCTGGCAACTCGAGTCCCGTTGATGTAGGCGACGAAACCATCGTCGTACATCATTTGCAGCTTGTTAAGCACCGTTGCCGAATTAGAGATGGTGAACGGAATTCGGACGTAGACACCCCCGGTCCCAGCGGGAAGCACGGTGTCCAGCAGACCGGCGTCCGTGTAGTTGGTACCGCTGCTCTCGTACCCCAAACTGGCGACGCCCGATTCCCAGGAATCGTCGTTGAAGACTGGGTCGGTCCACACGTCATCAACCGAGCTACTCCGGGGCACTAGATAGCGCACACTGCTGGCGGGTGTAACGACATCCTGGGGCGTAGAATCGAAAGCCAAACCATAGGAGACGTCCGAAACCTGTGGCGGATACTCGGTGCCGTTTGGCCCGAACTCTGAAAGCACCGTGCCAAGCGGATCAACCAAGGCGAGATACTCGCCATCGGACGACAGTCCAAAGCTGGTATGTATATGACCAGCAGAGTCGATTTCGTCGTTCCCGCTTGCGAAGACCACCAGAAACTCACCGGGAGCCAAGACCTGTGAAGTCGAGAAACTCCACTGGTTAAGGTCGCCGGGATCGTCGGTCAGGCTATAGCCCAGCAGATCGACGCTCTGGTCACCATTGTTGAAGATCTCGATCCAGTCCGAAGCTGCCCCGTCGCCGTCTTCCAGAACACCCCCATTGGAGGCCATGAATTCGGTAATCCTGAGATCAGCCGCAAGCAGTTCGCGAGACTCCAGAGTCTCAAATCCAAGTCGCTTGTGCATCTAATGTTGCCCATTGCCTAGCAAAAGCCAGCTCCTCAGACCATTGCCTGATGCTGCTCTTCCGCCGCCCGTTCGCTAGTGATTGATTCGCCGTTCCGTGCAGCAGGCCCGGGGCCGCTGCAAATACGAAATTAATTAGAGGCACCGCTTGCAACTCGCTGCCAACGCCCTTGACAGGTAGAGTTACCCCACTGTGTACCATCACACCTATCTTAATCTCTTTGGTGGCTCCTCGGCAAACCACTTGCAAACATTTCGCCGCTAGAACTCGGGTATTTTGTTGATTCAGTTTGCTGCGAGCCCAAATTCGCGGGCAACCGAGCAAGGCACCGAACAGAGTCACTCGGACCAAGAAAGACGGACAAGGAGGGGTTCAATTCCACAGGAGCCAACAAGAGACCGGCAGGTCGCCGGCGAGGCGGTATCCCCGTCCGACAACCTGCCTTGTGGCCCACAAACTACAAATTGCCCGTTGCGACAAACTCCACCAGTCGCACTAGCGACGGCGGTAAACGCCCAGACCCATCAGGGCGCCAAGGACAATCAGGCTCACCGTGGCGGGTTCGGGGACGCCAACCTGATTGAAGCTCAGGTTGTCGATCGCGTGACGTCCATTCAGCGGATCGTTCACGCCAGCGAAGACCAGGGTGTAGCTCTCACCGGGATTGCCCGTGAAGTTTGGTGTGACAGTCAAGACATCGGTGTCCGGATTGGTGAGCGTGACCTGCTCGCTCCACACCACCGATTCCGATGAGTCGGTGAGCGAAAGGTCCCAAACACTGGAATCCTCTGTTTCTGGGGTGTTGCCGAAGTCAAAGGAATTGAGCACCAACGAGTAACCTGGATCGGCGGCAAATCCAATCGAGTGGTAGTCGAAGTCGAGTTGGGCAATGCGGTTCGAACCGCCTTCGTTGTCCCAATCGCCACCACCTACTGACTGATTTTCAATCTCATCGAACCAACTGGATGTGTGGATGTCCCAACCGTTGCTGTTGGGGTCGCCGTTGTTGTTCTCACCGTCGACGTCCCAGGTCAACGCAATATTGGGGGTAGCTCCATTGGCAACGACAACACCGTTGGTGTCGGCGTCGGCATTCGAGCCATAGTCTTTCGGAATAGTGCCATTACTGCCACCAATCTGGCCAAAGCCAAGGATAGTAGCGTGGCTGTAGCTGGGCACTGCGAGCAGTGCTGCAAGTGCCCCCAAGAGTGTGATGTGTCGGATCATTAGTCTTCTAAACTCCCATGGTGTAGCGTTCAAAACTTAAGAATCAATGCGTTCCTCGCCGTACTTATCCCCCGACTGTTGCAACATGGTGTTTGCTGCTCCGTGCCAAGGTGACGTCTACGTCTGCCTCTCAATATCCCCTTTCCAGCTGGTGATTCTTGCGACGTCACTGTCCTGGTGAGTGCCTTGATTCACCAACTGGTGCAATGGACGAGTTGTAGTTTTCTCCGGATGTTGAATACCGAGTGGATGAGAACAAAGAACCTGCTTCGTACTGGTTCGAAAAGCCTTTCATAAGTTGCATCGTGGTAAGTGGGCTAGATCGCCCTTCGCTCCGCCCAAAGACGAAACGGCTGCCCATTGGCGATCTGCCCACTTACCAGTCTGCTTGTTAGCTACGAGCTGCCTTACACTTGCGACGCAGCAATATCACAGGCATAGCCGAGGCAAACACTATCAGGACGGTACTTGGCTCGGGGACACTGGCTGCAACGACGCCACCAAGTGCTCCAACCTGCTTGCCAAAGTTCGTCTTCCAGGTTGCGTAATCGTCCGCTGCTACGCTGTCGGGAGTTAAGTCGTTGGACAGGACATTGGTGCCCCCCAAGTTGTTACGCCATACGGCATAATCGGCCAGATCAACAATCCCGTCGTCGTTGTAGTCGCCGGCCACACCGGGGGCGACTCCCATGTATTCAACGCGTGCGTTGTATACTTCGCCTTGGCTGTTGGTCCACAGGAAGACAAGGTCTTCATGCCCCGAAATACCCTGGTAAGCATTGCCCAGGCTGATGGGACCGGTCCCGGCAGCGAACGTAGAGTTCAAGACGGGATTGGCGGTAAAGTAGGACTCGACCAGGCGACTGGAGTTACTACCCTCGGTGACCTCCCAACCATTCCCGCTGCCTGTGCCGAGCGGGAACGAGGCGTCGCCCCCCACCCCGTCGAAGTTCTCCGCGATCAACGCTCCGCCAGGACTCTCGATGGAGTAACCGTTCATCTGAATGTTCTCGGCACCAGCCAGATTGTTGGCCAGAGTCATTTCGCCGGTTGAACGATCCACCGTAAGCACCACATCGCTCGGCCCGTCGAGCAGCCGGAACTCATGACCACCGATGCGACTCGTGGAGGTCACGGCTCCGGATTCGTCCGTCTCGGTAATTCGCACGGCCACGTACTGACCAGAGTGGCTCCCCCCAAGAGTGTAGGGACGAATGGTGCTGTCGGAGATCCGATTGTCAGTCGACAGTAGATTGAAAGTCGCATCGGGATTGGTCGTGGGAACAACTCCGGCGAAGTCCACGTTGCTGAACCAAAAGTCAAATCTGCCTACCTTATCAGCCACGGCGTTATTGCCGGTCCGCTGAGCATAGGCAAACCAATTGGCGGTTACCGGACTGCCATAGTCCATGAATACCACCGCTGAGTCGACTTCGCCTGGAGTTTCTCCACCGATCGCGTACTGCCCTTTGAATCCATTGGGAAACAACTCGGCGTCCGTATAGTTGGTGGAGAACAGGTCGTACACGATTTGTCCTGTCTCGTCCAATATATCGTCGTCGAACCACTGATCGGGGCCCGCGGTCTCACTCTCATTCTGCTGTCCTTCAGGGATCGAGGTCGTGGGAGTCGAACCGACCACGCTGAAGTTTTGCAGCGTTGCTTGGGCATGGGATCGCGTAGCGACAGCCATCGCGACGACCGTCACCAGCACGGCTAAGGTCGCACGGTAACGGCGGCTCACCAAAAGTGCCATGCCACCCAGTGCGACGAGCGCTATGGAAGAAGGTTCAGGAACCTGGGTCGTGCCAAACAGGTTGCTTGCCCCGCCAGCGAGTTCGACGAACAACTTATAGTCGAACAGGTCGCTATCGAAATCGCCATCCAGATCGCCGCCCAGGTAGGCCTCGATGGCCGTCATGCCGGTGTAGTCTTGCCCAAGGCCAGCACTAAACAAGTACCAGTCCTGGATATCGATGGACAAATCACCATTGTAGTCACCCCACGGAACGGGATCCCCCGAGTACTCGGGAAGCAAGGCCAGGAGCGTTCCGCTGGGGTCATAGATCGAGAAGCCAGCGTCCTCCCAGCCAGTGGGGGTAGTCCCATCGAGATGGAATTGAGGCAGCACGCTGAAGGCCTGGCCCAAGTTGAACTGCCCGCCAACGTTCAAGGAGACGCCGTCGTTCGTACCATTGGCACTGTCCTGCTCACGCAGCGAAGTCGTCGTCGCACTTACTTCCGACCAGGTGTCGTTCGGATCGCCGTTGGTACTAGCGATAGAGTTCCAACCCTCCGGGTTCAATGCGCCATTGGCCGACCGAATTTCGTAGTCGCTAAACGACAGCGCCTGATCTACCTGAATGTAAGCAATGCCCGCGTTGGGGCCACTGCGGTTGATCACCAACGACCCGATGGGGTTGGAAAGGTCGGGAATCTGATTGAAGCTTAAGTTGTCGATCGCGTGACGACCATTCAGCGGATCGTTGACGCCGGCAAATATCAGCGTGTAACTTTCGCCAAGCGTGCCAGTGAAGTTCGGCGAGACGGTCAGTACGTCGCTGTCGGGGTTGGTGAGCGTTACCTGCTGGCTCCAGACGACATTGTCCGCAGAGTCAGTGAGTGAGAGGTCCCAGACGCTGGTATCCATCGTTTCTTCGGTATTGCCAAAATCGAACGAGTTGAGCACCAAGGCAGCACCAGGATCGGCGGCGAAGCCGATCGAGTGGTAATCGAAGTCGAGTTGCCCGACGCGGTTCGAGCTGCCCTCGTTATCCCAATCGCCGCCGCCAATAGTCTGATTCTCGATGTCCACGAACCAACTGGACGTGTGAATATCCCAGCCATTGCTGTTGGGATTGCCATTGTTGTTCTCACCGTCGACGTCCCAATCCAGGACGATGTTCGGAGTCGTCCCATTGGTAACCACAAATCCGTTGCCGTCCGCCGTGGCACGTGACGCCAACGTCTTGGGCACGGCCGCGTTGCTGCCACCAAGTTGGCCAAAACCAACAACCGTGGCGTGACTAACGCCTGACATGGTAAGGACTGCTGCCAGGTAAAGTGCTCGGTGCTTCATCGAAAAAACTCCCAAAGAAGATGGCTCTATGTCACTTGTACGCTCGTCGCAGCTAGCGACGGGATGTTCAATCTGTAGCATTGCTCTGCGGTGTCACAACTGGTCCGAAGGTTATCGTGTTGCGATCTTGGGCTGCCCATCGTCATTGCGTGCTCCCATGCGACGATAGACTTCAGGATCGACGTCGAACTCGACGCCTGTGACCGAACCATCGCACATGGAAAAGAGGCATACTCCGGGATGGCTGCTGCCAAATATCTCGCGAGCGGCAAACTCGCCTACTTCAGCAACGACCTCGTCCAAGGTTTCATTTGACGAGCGTGGCAAATGCGTCGCTGCGCGGGGCACGCCAGTTTTCGACACTCCGACGTAATACGTCGAGCGCACCATATCATCTTGAAAACCTATGAACTGCGACCAGTCGTCCCCCTTGTAGAGACCGGTCTCGAAATCCGATGCAGGCACCCACTTTTCACCTAATGCAATTGTGTTGGTAAGACCATCGGTCACAGAACGCGACTTGATCGCATTTCCACAGAAAGAGACACCCGAGAAATCCTGAAGCGAGGGGGGGAACCCCGCCGGAAATGTCTCTCGTATGTAGTTGTCGGGCGTGACACTGCGACATCGACTGTTCCCGCTACGATCGTAGTCCACCTCGTCCCCGACGCTGACAGCATAGTCACTGCGTGCAGCCTGCGTATACGTGTAGTTCATCACGCCACCATCACCACTACCAGTTATGGCACTGCCACCGTGCGGATAGGGATAAGGACCGCCCTTACGACGCGAAGGACAGTTGGCAACACCGATCGGCGTTGCATCACGCTGTTGCAACTGGGCAATGCGAGTGGCCCCCGTGGAACCTTGCCCCATATCATGCAACGCCTGCTGCTCAATAAACGGCAAAGTCACAAAAAGCCATGAGCCGGGCTGCAACGCACCACTACCGCGATCGGGATCGGAACTCCAAGCCCCCGGCCACCCCGAGGCAGGCCATTTACCGAAGGTACTCTCGTGATTAATCATGCCCAGCGTAAGGTTCTTCAACTGCGAAGTGCATTGCGTCCGGCGTGCTGCTTCGCGGGCGGCCTGCACGGCCGGCAGGAGCAAGGCGACCAGAATGCCGATGATGGCGATCACCACCAACAGCTCGACTAGTGTGAACGCCGTATTCCGATAGCGATTACTGCTGCTGTGAGAACCGGAAGTGATCACCTCGACAAAGCTATTTGGTTGAGTTCCGCGAGAAAACTTGGATCCATCGCTCTTCATGGGGGGCCTTTCGCTACCCGTCTTTCCGGGCAAATCTGCTGGTATAGCTCGACCGCGTTGGGTTACGCGTCTGGCTGAAAGAGTCGTGCAATAGAGAAATCAGGCCGTAGCATTCGCCGACCGGTCAGCGACCGGGACGATTCGTTCAAGGCCTAGAAGGTTCGCCTCTCCGCTCATTCATCCAGAAACAGTTCCATGGTGTTTCCGAGTCCGAAGGCGGCACGCACCAACAGCTCGTCGAGCCTGCGCGGAAAGATCCACCTCATGCATTGAGGCTACCGAGGTCAACAATCGAGCCAGAGAAACTGGTCGTGGGCGTTGATTCCAAGACTACCGCGCTGTACGACTCGCGTTTGCTGGGCGGAGCCAAAATTCCGACCTCAAAGAAACGCCGTCTCACTAGATACATACCGGCGGAGCGGTTTTGGTTGCGCGGCAATTTCGAGAAGTTTTCCCTCCGCTCGTGGAAGACGTCCGAAAACGAGGTACGAAACCTCTGCTTTTTAGTACCAATTTTTCGCCATTCAACCAACAGGGACCGAGAGGGCAACTTTCATCCGAACCTACAATTCACGAAATATTCATATTTCCGCGCGACCCTACGGACGATCTCGGTATGACTAACTGAACGGGCAGGTTGGTGAGTGGTTATTGGTCGTGCTAGTCTGTGTGGCTCATCTGGGATCTGCGGTGGTAGCCGTTCGGTCTTCTACGGAGCATTGACGATTGGCCCATGACTGACAACGACGCAGAGCCTCCGCCCAGCAGGGATGTGTTTGTGCAGTCGCTCACCAACGCGCAGCTTGGATTGCTGCGATATATAACGGCCTTGGTGGGCGATCCCGAAGCTGCCAACAACATCTTGCAGAACACGAATCTGCTCCTATGGCAGAAGGCAGACGAATTCGAACCGGGTACGAATTTCGACGCCTGGGCGACCAAAATCGCCTATTGGCAAGTAAAGGCTTATTGCCGCGACCGCGGCCGCGACCGCCATGTATTTGGCGACACCCTGGTGGCGCAGTTGTCGGATCGAGTGGAGCAGATGGAAGATATTGACTGGACGGTGGGTTTGCTGCGAAAGTGCTTGAAGAAGCTGCAAAGCAAAGATCGTGAACTGATCGCTTTGCGTTACGACAACGACTTTTCCGTACAACAACTATCGTCCCGGTTGGGAAAGTCGCCTTCGGCGATTAAGGGCGCACTACTTCGGGCCAGAAGGGCCCTGAGGGCGTGCGTCGAACGGCAGATGGTGCAGGAGCCGTAGCCACAGGTGGTTTCGCACAGGCGTTATGGAATCACCAGTTCGGGAGATCCCCTTGAACAGTAGCAATCTGGCAGAATTGGAAAGGCTCGTATCCGAACTATACGACGATGGCTTGTCCGATGCGGACATGGCTCGCCTCGAGCAATTGCTGCTCGACAATCCAGAATTGCAGGATCGGTACTGCAGCTTGGTCGACACCCATGTCGCTCTCCGCGTTGCGGGCACATCCACGGTTGAATCGGATGAGCCCCGCACCACTCTTCCCGCCGGGGTGCCAGCGGCCCACGATCGTGTCGCGCGGCGACCGTCCCTTCCAGGTAGGCTTGACCGATTCCAGGTCAAAAGCTGGCATGCTGCGGCCGTGGCTGCGGCCTTGCTGGTGGCGGTATTCAGTTGGAATCAGTGGACGAATCCTCAGCGCCCTAGTGGACTGGATCACGCGCCTCCTCCTCACACAAACTTCTGGCAGTCGGGAGTGAATTCGCTGCCCACGATTACCCATGTCACCTGGGAAGGGCCCAGTTTCACGCCCGATTCCGACTATTGGCAACCAGTATCGGCCGTATCAGGCGGTGCGATATCCCTGCAGCAGACGCAGGGCGAGGCCGCCGATGGCTATCTGTTCAGCCTGCAGCCCGGCATGTCGGTAGAGTTGGTTGCCAGCTGCGACGCTACAGGGCAAAACAGCCTGTCGATCACGGAAATTACCTACAACACGAAGCCTTCCACCAAGAAACTGACTTTCCACAACAAGGGGGACAACGATCGCCCGAAGCCTCTGCACGCCAATCCGCACGCGAAGAATCGGCGGTATGGCGTCTTGGGGCGATGGTCGGAAGTCAACACGACGGACCGACCGAGGTATTTCTTGCTGACGGGTGTCCATAAGCTGGTTGACCTATACCCCGATGACCAGTGGCGCGTCAGCGAGATGGGAGTGTTGATGGAAACCAACTCGGTCATCCATGTGGGCTGGGACGATAGCGGCCCCGCTCCTCCTGAGCCAGGCAAGGCCTATGAGCAGGATCAAGACTACGACGATCTGGCGGCGTACCTCTTCTTTGCTCCGTTGGATGAGGACGTCCCCATCGGCACCGACAACTTCGAAGTGCTTTCCAGGCACCAGGTGTCCGACCTGACGATACCAACCGAAGGTGCAAATGGTCTGGACTTCGAACTTCCTTCCAACGGTATTGCGGTGGTGAAAGCCATCACCGACTGCAAAGACCCCAACGCCCTTGCCTTGGTTGACACAGCAACCGGTGAAATTCTGTGGGCCGCGGCTTCTGATGAACCAGGCAGGTCGTACTTGGGAACAACGGCCATTCGTAACACGTCCAAACAAACTAAGCGGTTGCGGCTAGTGGGCATGAACATCCCGCGAACCGATCCCACTAAGTGGATCCCCTCCACAATTCAGATCTCCTACTCCCAGCCGAATTTCTTTATCCTCGGTTTCGAAGACGCCATCAAAGACGACGACTTCAACGACATCCGTGCGACTTTACTCATCGAATCTCCTTCGTCGAAACAGACCGCAACCACCAGCAACCAGTAGCCGAACGCCGCTTGCCTCTTCCTAGGCTTTCAGCACCCGCTCGTCGGCGTGCTGCGTGATCTCCACCTTGGGCGGACGAACCACTGACGGCGAAGCCGCCGCCCCAGCCTGCTCGGGCTTTCCCTTGGCGAATCGACTGCGGACGTCGAACAGCATGCTTAGCAGGACTGGTACGAGCAACATCGTGAACACAGTGGAAACCACCAGTCCCCCCACCACCACGGCGCCCAGCCCACGATAGAGTTCGCTGCCCGAACCGGGCATCAGCACCAGCGGCAACATCCCCCCGACGCTAGTCAGGGTACTCATGAGAATTGGTCGAACTCGACTCTCGACGCTCTGTGCAATGGCTTGCCGAGGCGTCAGGTGCGAGGTGTCGTCCCCTTCTTCGGAGCGCCCTTTCATGAAATTGATGGCTTGATAGACGATCAAGATGGCATTGTTCACCACCACACCGGCCAGGATCACAAACCCCAAGATGGTAAGCACATCCATATTCTGTACCGGCATGTACCTATCGACCATGCTCCAATGATGCACTGCCGCCAGACCAAGAAAACCACCCAGCGTGGCCAACGGTACGCTGACCATGATGACCAGCGGATAGGTCCAACTTTGGAACAGCACGACCATTAACAGGTAGACAATCAGGAAGGCCAGGAACAGCGAACTGCCCAGCGTACCGACAATGGTACCATCGCCTAGCAGCGCCTGCTTCAGCATCGCCAGCTGTCCCGCCGAGCCAGCAAGATTGACTTCGACCCCGGACGCAATCGCCCCCTGAGAGCGCAGCTCGGAAACGTAAGCGTTGACCGCGTCGACCGCCTGTTGCAGCGGCACTCCAGGAGGTGGCGTGAACTGCAGGGTGACCGCACGTTGCCGATCGACGTGCTTCACCTGATCGGGCTCGCGAACGCGGTCGATGCTGGCCACACTCTGAATGTCTAGCACATCGCCAGCCGGAGTGGAGATCGGGGTGTTTTCCAACGCTTGTGTGGGATCCTCCCCCAGCGCCTCTTGATTGATGATCTTCAGATCCTTCAACTCACCGCCGACATCGAATGCTCGGACAAGCAGAATGCCGTCGCCGCTAGCGGCCACAGCCAGTCCCAAATCGCGACGGGTCATGCCCACGTCGCGCAGCCGCTCGTCGTCGGGAGTGATACGAATCTCAGGGGTCGGCAGCAGGAAGTTCGCCGGCTCCGGAGTGACAGTCTGAGGACCGTAGTCAGTGGCCATTTTCATGAACAGGGCCGCCGAGGCATTCGTCACCGCGGTCAGGTCATCGCCTACCACGTCCACCTTGATCGCCGAGCCGGTTGTACCACCTGTTCGAAACAGCGGAAGCTGGAAGGCGAAGTTGATCACATCGGGTGCGTCCTCACCATCCACGGCCTTATTCATCAGCGGCAGTGCGTCCACCACCCGCTTTTTATCCTGCGAGATTCCTACCTGGAACACGCGCCCATCGAAGGCGACGAGAAAGTAGTGGTCGAGTGGCGGGGGAAGAACTTCCTGGTCCGAGCCGGGCATAACAGGCACCGGTGTACGGCGATCGACTTGATCCCAAGGGCCCCCTCGCTCAGCCGCTTCGGCGCCAAACTTGTCTCCGGCAGCTTCCCACGCCGGCTTGATCTGTTCTTCCATCCGCTCGCCGATCTCTGACAGCTGATCAACGTTGTAACCTGGTGGTGGAATCAGCAGACCAAAGACGATATTACGGTTCCCCTGGGGCAGATAGTCGAGCGGCGGCGTAAGTAGCCAAATGCCGATCACGGTCGCAATGCCAAACACGCCAACCACAGCCAGGCGTGTGAACCAACTGCCGGTCAGGGTGTATACCAGCCGACCCACCATCGCGGGCACGTCGGTTACGGCGTTCAGCATGGCCAGGAACTTTGCCCAGTATTTGTTTCTGCGTGTCCCCGGCGGCTTGGGGGTCTTCTTCTTGGGCGAAGTAAGCAACAACCCCGCGGCAGATGGAATGACCGTGATCGAGACGATGAAACTCACGCCAACCGCCGCCATGATCGCCAGGGCGATGTCGCGAAAGAGTTGCCCCGCCTGCTCTTCGATGAGCAAAATTGGGATGAACACCACCAGCGTGGTGAGCGTCGAAGCGAGCACCGCGCTGGCAACTTCGGAGGTGCCTTCGAAGGCCGCCTGCCTCGGAGGCTTGCCCATTTGTAGATGACGAAAGATGTTCTCGATAACCACGATGGCATTGTCGACCACCATACCAACGGCGAACGCCATACCGGCAAGCGAAATGATGTTCATCGTTCGCCCCAGGGCCACCAGCACCACCACAGCAACCACCGTCGAGATGGGAATGGCGATCGCAATCACACCAATGGTTCGTAACGAGCGAAGGAAGAACAACAACGTCGCCACGGCCAACAGACCGCCAACGACGATATTACTCTTCACCAACTCGATGGCATCCTTCACATAGGTGGTCGAATCGTACGTCTGCACCAGCTCAAGAGTGCCGTTGATACCCAACTGCTGAGCCTGTTGCTCGAGCACCCCGCCAGGAGAATTCAGTTCCTCCACTTCCTCCTGAATGGCGGTCATGGTCTCCAGCAGGTTACCGCCGTTGGCAAGCTGAAAGTTGAAGAACGGCATCGTCTGCCCACGGGCCCGCACCCACTCGGTGAGTTCCTTGTGAGTTGGCACAACCTCAGCCACATCTCGGATATAGATCGGCCGGCCTTCCTCGCGGCGAATCACGATCCCCGACACCCACTCGGCATCGCGAAACCGGCCAATCGATCGAACCCGGATATCGCTCTTTCCATCAGGCAGCTTTCCACCCGAGAAATTGCCGTTATTGGCCTCCAGTGATTCGACCAACTCCGCGTAGGTAACCCCCCGTTGCGCCAGGCGCAGTGGGTCAACGCGAACCTGCACCTCGGCCTCACGAGCTCCTCGGATACCGACTTGCGAGATGCCACTGATCCGCTCGAAACGAGGCTTCAGTCGTCGCTCCATGAAGTCGTAGAGCGTCGTGGCATCGAAGTTGGGGTCCGTCGACGCCAACCCTATCCAGGAGATGTAGTCGACCGATTCGGGGTCGTAGTCTTCGATGTTCGGTTCGTCGACCGCATCGGGATAACTCGGCACTTCCGAGAGCTTCTGATCCACTTCGGCCATGGCCGCATCGATATCGGTGCCAGTCTGGAATTCCAGGCGGATCTGCCCCCTGCCCGGCTGGCTGATACTGGTCATCGAGATCAAGCCCGACAGGTCGCCCAGGCGGCGTTCCTGCAGCTCAATGACATCGCTTTCGATCTCCTGAGCCGACGCATTCTCCCAGGCGGTGGACACCGAGATGACGACCGATTCGACTTCGGGCGTCATGCGAATTGGTACCCGAGTGAAGGCAAGCACACCGGCCAGCACTGACAGGATGACTCCCACGGCCACCGTGATCGGTTGCTTGACTGCAAGCGCAACAATATTCATGGCATTGCCTCTCTGGTAACGCCTGGACGTATTTTGGGGTGAACTAGAAGGTTTTCGGGCCAGCGACCTAGCGTTCGCGCGAGGCCACCTTTTCTTCGTGGCCAGGCCGCTCGGGCTGTTGCATCGTCACCACGATGGCCGAGCCGGGCATCAGCCGCTCGTTGCCTTCGACGACAACACGGTCGCCATCGGACAAAGGACCATCCGCTATGGCCACAGAACTGCCGGTTTCGAAAGCCACCACAACGGGAGTTTGTACCGCCACGGTTCCCGATGGTTGATCAACCGCCTTGTATACGTAGGCTTCGCGACCGTTGCGAATCACGGCATCCTTAGGGACGGTAATTCGCCGCTCGAGCTTACCAACCGGCAACCACACATTGACGGACATGCCTGGCACCAGTTGTCCAGAACGATCGTCGAGCGTCAGCACCAGGGGAAATGTCCGAGTCCGAGAATCCACGTCAGACACTCGCTTGGCAGCAAGGGCAGTGACCGGTTCCTGCAAGCCTTCCGCCTTTACTTCAAGCGGCTGACTGGAGATCGACTGCGAGTATCGCTCGGGCACGTGCAGCCAAGCTTCGATCTCACCAGTGGAAACCAGTGTTACGAAGGGCTCGCCCGGAAGAATCCACTCGCCAGGTTCTGCGTGGCGAGTCACCACGTGGCCGCCGTAAGGAGCCCGAACCACCATGTCGGCAAGACGGACATCGATCAATTCCAGCTGGCTCTTCGCTTCGGCGACCCGACGCACTTCTGTGGTCAGGCTTGCCTCGGCCACCGCTGCGTCCGTCTCGCGGTGCTGGAACTCTTCCACCGAAATAGCATGGGTCGAAACCAGACCGCGTGATCGATCCAGATCGCGCTGTGCTTGTTGCATTTCGAGCTTGCGCTGCGCGACGCGTGCTTCGGCCGTTTGTAGCGCGGCCGCCAGTTCGGAACGTTGAGCGGCCAGCCGCCGATCGTCCAAACGGGCAATCACATCACCTTCGCGAACTTCGGCACCTTCACGAACCGTCACTTCGACGATGCGACCTTCTTCGAGCGCGGAGACATCACCGCGTGCAACCGCTCTCAAACTGCCAGTTACCCGGTGATGATTCTGGATCTCCCGACCCTCCACCCGAACCGCCCGTACCGAGCTAGGTGGCTGCTGGGCGGCGGCCAGCGAAGCCGCCGATGCGAGAACTAGCAGGCTTAAAAATGCGGGGCGTATCATAGAGGTAGTTCCTAGCGGAATAGACCAGTCGTCTAGTTAATTTCACAAAAAAAAGGATGGGCGCAGAGCCCTCCTCACTTCAGCAGGACTTCGAATGCATAGTGCAGGAAGTTGTCGACTGGCTTCAGCTCATTGTCGATCTCCACCCGAATCATCGCACCTTGAAACGACACCGTCAGGAAGTCGGACAGCGATTCAGCGTCGAGGTTCGCATCTATCTCTCCTTCGCTCTGTGCCTCGCGAAGGACCTGGGCGGTCAGGGCCCTGAACTGGTCGTATCCAGATCGGATGGCCACTCGCATCAAGTCACTAAGAGCGGCCTGCTCCAAGGCCAGCTTGCACATGACGCACTCCGAGCGAACATTTCCCTCGACAATATCCGCTCGCACTTCTTGAAAGAGCCCCTGCAAACGCGCCAACGGGGCCAGATTTCGGTTCGAATAATGCTCCCGCAGTCGCTTGCATTTGTCGGCGGTGGCCTTTTCCACAACCGCGATGCCCAACTGCTCCTTCGATTTGAAGAAGTGATAAAAAGACCCCTTCGGTACGCCAGCTGAACTTAAGATCTCATTCAGCCCAACACCGTTGTAGCTCTTTTCGATCATCGCCCGCGTCGCGGCCTCGATGATTCGTTGGCGGGTGTCGATGGTGGTGGTAGTGGTGGTCATGACCGAGGGGACTTTAATAGGTTCTGAGTGGGGCTGGTAGGGCAAAGTGTACATGCCACTCCAGAACGCAATTATTAGACCAGTCGTCTCGGAAGTACAGGCCATTCCCCAAAGAAATCCACAAGTCACTTCCACCAAAGGACTTACGAACTCCTACCAGCCCCCAGCAGATGCTGGCATCCACCTGATGCGGGCGTTCTGGCATCTCAGGATGGGACAAGCAATCTCAATTCGGACTTACGTAGCAGAAGATCTGGTACTCGAAGGGGGATTCCAACCGACCAGCGGACATCGATCGGCGCGAGATGAGTTGGAGTCGCCTTGCTCAGCATCCAGCAGCACCGCGGCAGGAGGCCTCCTTAGCTAGCAGCCGACCAACACAGGCTGCCCTGGTGTGCCGTGCGGTAACTGGCGTGCCGTGCGGTAAGCGGTCGGGGAGGGATTCGAACCCCCGGTACTCTTTCGAGCACGCCGGTTTTCAAGACCGGTGCATTCAACCAGACTCTGCCACCCGACCGAACCGCTAATTTGCAGGCATTTCTGCCGACTTGCCCGCCTGTTTGCCGGGCGGCTAAATACCGCGCACGGTGAAAGCGGTATTAAACAGTGCCCTGCCCGACCTGGAACACCGGGCAAGTCGACACCGACTGGATCCTAAAGCAAAGGAATCGATGCCGTGGACAATTCTAGCTTATCCCCCGCTCACGCAAAACCTCGGTGGGCAAGCACAAGGTTTCCCGCAAGCCGAACAAGGACTTTCCTCTTGCCCCGGCCAGCAATGATGCATGGACAAAGAAAACACGGGGCAAGGTTCGTTACTGCGGCACGTGGGGCAAAGTTGTTGACGGAAAGATGGAAGTCCTGCCCGGCGATGAGTGGTGGAAGCCCGCTTCAGCCCTTTACGACGCTCTTAAGGACGACCTGCAGGTTGGGCGTGAACCAAGCACACCCACGAACACCGAACTGCCAACCTTCGACTCCGACTACGCGTCTCTTGAGGAGTGCGGCTACGACCAATATTGCCAGGTCGTACTTTCAACACGCACCGGGGCATTCGCCCAGCCTTCTGGTTGGCGACGCTACGTTCTTGTTCGGATAGTAGTGGATTAAGGTACTAGTCGAACGCGCCACGCGATTGCATCACCTGCATTCAGCGCGCGATCGCGTAGGCATCTTATTGTTCCGTGTTCTTGCCGTCGGTCGAGCATTCCATCACTGGGTGATGACTGTACGGCGAACATTCTGCTAGGACGGCACTGATTCTGCATCCAAGATATTTTTCACTTGGTTCGCAAGCTCGAGATAGTCTGGTCTGTCGGCGGCAGTTTGGTGCCGAAACGAACTCCAAATTTCGCCGCGATAGAGGAAGAAGACTCCCGGCATGCGAAATCCATCACCAGCTAACCGACCAACGGTGTGTCCTTGGGAGATTGCGCTGATCGCTCGAGGCCATAGCCTAGGTCCGAAGAGCTGCGATGCTGTTCCTCGCTTCAGTCCGAAAGCGCGATAGAAATCACACTGTACGTCGCAAAAGTAATGAACGCCACGAAGCTGGTAACGATCCAGCATGCTCTCGGCATCGTCCGGCAAACTCATGTGAACTAAAGCAATATTGAAACCGAGCTCTTCAATACGACTCCTGACTTGCCTGAGATCGTCCAGGGCTTCCCGGCAGAAACTGCAGCCAAAGTGCCGCAGAAAAACGATCATCAAAGGGCTTTCATTCGACAATTCCAGCAGCGTTTGGCCGTGGTGACTTGGAAAGAGTGCGATCGCGTCGTCCAACTCGTAGGGCTTTGCAAAGCTCGAATCCGAGTTCTTCTTCGCTGCCATGTAGAGAACATAGCCAAATGGAATCCACCAAATCAGGTCGTTGAACAAAATGATCCATCCCCAACTCCAAGGGAGGGCGTTATTCAATGCCGAATAGGCGAATCCCACCGGGCCCAGAATCTTGCCCAATAGACCCACGAAGACAAGGGCCCAGTGACGGCTCGGATTGCTCGAAGCAATCAAGTATCCGACTCCGTATACCCCTACGATCATCCCCAAGCACTGCCAAATCTCGGGGTAAGGCGGGCTCTCGAAGCCGAAGAGGCTGAAAGCCCAAGCTGGGAAGGCAATGACCGCGGCTCCCCAGAGGAGGTTGTAGGCACCTGCGACGACTAGGATGCTCCGGCTGGCAACATCGGTTCGATGCTCAGTTACGTCTGGTTCCATGTTTGTCGGTGTGTCCAACGGCTTAGATCTTTCGTCAGCAAACACTTTGGGAGTGCGAGCAACTCATCCCCGATGAACATCTCGATGTGGAGCAAAACGAGCCGTCGCACTGTCAACACTCTGGGTTTATAGCGGGTTCGGCAGATACGACAAGTCGCTGCTCGATTTTAGCGGATTTCGCCGTCGGCCCTACCTGAGATGCAGGCACGGCCTTTACATCCACCTGTGGGTGGCCGACGCCCCAGGTGGTTAGCCCTGTGTGCCGTTGTTCGAACCCCGAGAAATCCAACTTCCCGACATTTTCAAAATGCGAGTAGTGGACGACTTGCACGAACCCAACCAATCGAGTCATGTACGAAGTGGTAGCAACTTGAGCCAAGAGATCCGCGAGTACTCGGGTAGTGATCATGCCAGATACTCCGCTTTCGCTCCACCCGCTGGCTGTGATGACTTCCATGGCAGACTCGCTAGATATCTGGCACTGCTCAAGGCAGATGGAGGATTGATGCCCCGCACCACGCCAAACGCTTTCCCCCCAACCGCTCCTTTGGATGGTCGCCTCACAGGGCGAATGATCGTCCGCGTCCGTGACTGAGCCAGCACCGGAATCCTTCCGCCCGCTCTCTAGGGTCCCCTGCCCCCTGCGTACAGTGGGGCAGGTTCGCTAGCACGTTCGTGCTGGCCATCGTGGCCGCATGATGGTCGGCGGCCCACCAACTCGATCTATCGGTCGGCGGGAATCTCAGCGGTTTCCGATGGGAACTGCGGACTATCTAGACTAGCCAAATCGAGTCGGCTAACAAGAATGAAGGGGTAGGGACGCCCAGTTGGGAGTTGCCATTTGCCAATCTTGATGCTGCAGGCATCCCACGATCAAAGGAGAAGAGCCTACATAGCAGGTGTGCATTGATCTCACTGGTGCAACTATCGCCAACCATTGTGGTTCAGCACAATCAAGTACGATATCAGGCCTTGCCATGTGACAGGATAGTACGGCGTCGTGCCACTCGACGACGGAGTCAAAGGTCCGCAGCGCGGTTTCGTTCGAGGCGCATCAGCGAGCTCTCAGTGCTGCAGACTAGTGGTTCCGGGTGTCCATCATCCATCGACAAAATAGAAGCACAATGCAGACAAACGATCGAGTAACTGGCCGAATGGAATGCATGGAAGTGTGGGGGGGCAACTCTCCGATTGATCGATCTTTTGCGGTGTCGGGCCTGAAGCTTTGGCTGCGCAGCACTGCGCATGGCATGGGGGATAGCGGTGGAGATGTGTACTACATATCGTCTTGCGCATCGGGCCGCATCACGCGATTGCTGCTGGCCGACGTGAGTGGCCACGGTCCGGCCGTGGCCGAGATCGCAACAGGCTTGCGGGACTTGATGAGAAAAAACATCAACGTTATCAGCCAAACTGGCTTTGTTCGCGAGATGAACCGGGAGTTCTTCTCTGGCACCGACCCTGCGGTGTTCGCCACAGCGCTGGTTTGCACTTATTTTTCACCAACCCGCTCTCTTCAATTCTGCAATGCCGGACATCCCGTCGCGCTTCTGTATCGAGCGGACAAAGGTGCCTGGGAGTCGGCCGAACAACTTGTTCCCACCGCTCGAGGCGATGGTCTGGCCGACACGCCCTTGGGCGTGAGTGATCAGTCTGACTACTCGCGATTCGAAACAAGTTTGTCACCCGGCGACCTCGTTCTGTGTGTAAGCGACGCATACACCGAGGCGCTGACCCCGAACGGACAAGCGCTTGGCTCCCACGGACTTCACAAAATTGTGGAGGAGATCGATGTTTCCCAGCCGGATCGAATTCTCCCCGAAGTGATAGAGCAAGTCTCGAAACTCGACCAGGGAAATCTGCGGGACGACGACGCCACCGCATTGCTTTTTCAGGCCGATGGTTCTTCGCCCACTCTAGCTGCAAACCTGTTGGCACCTCTTCGTTTGCTCCGCCCACCGCGTGATTCCACATCCTTCAGCTAGATCTTCTTCGCTTGGCGAAAGTGCCAACTTCCCTATTATTTCGGAAGGGGAGCCGACTATCGAAAGAGAACTATTCCATGTCAAAGATGAAGATCTACTCCGAACCCGTCAAGCAGCAACACGTGTCGCATTGGGATCGGGATTACCTACCGACATCGCACCTTGATTCGGAGTGCCCGAGTTGTAGAGCCAGCGTTTCACCGGCACAACCCGCCTGCACCGAGTGTGGAGAACAGCTTTACGTCGAACATCCCGGCGCGTTTCGGAGAGATGCTCGAGCAGTGCAGTCGGAGGTGTTTCGAAAAGACAGTGCTGGACGTGATTAGTCCCACAACCAACTGCAACGTCTGGTCTCTCCATCGTCGCGCTACTTTAGCGCCATTGTTTACAGGTTGGTTCGAGGCGATTGAAAAGTAGAAGATCGATGTCCGATTCCTGGCTTGAGCAAACTCGAAGTTTATGGAACTTCACCGGCGACAAACGGCCAGATTTCGCCGTTCCACCGCAAGAGGGGCAGGAGTCTGTGTGGGACTATCCGCGCCCGCCAGCAATCGAGGCGGACGACCGCCTGGTGACGGTGGCAATCGAGGGAGTGGAGATTGCTCGCACGACACGGGCGATGCGTGTTCTGGAAACGGCGAGCCCGCCAACCTTCTACCTGCCTCGCTCTGACGTGCAATCTGAATATCTGCAACCGGCAAGCGGTACATCTTTCTGCGAATGGAAAGGTGAAGCTACCTACTGGTCTGTCGTCGTCCCCGAGCACCCACCGGGCCTCAAGGTTGCGTGGTCGTACGAACAGCCTTTCCCGCAGTTCGAAGCGATCAAAGGCTACTTGGCGTTCTACCCGTCGCGGGTTGACTGCTGCGTTGGCGGAATCCGAGTCCAACCGCAGGCGGGCGGTTTCTACGGTGGATGGGTCACGCCGGAAATCGTCGGCCCGTTCAAAGGGGAACCGGGTTCGCAGGGTTGGTGATGCAACACTACCCGCGGGCAGAATGCCGTCCGATTCCTTCATACAGTTGGAAGAGAATGCCAGTCGACTAGGGTCGTGCCACTTCGCGGTTGGCCCGCGGGTGTGGCTGGCACCGACTGCAGGCATAAACCGTTCGAGCAGCCAGTTCCCAGGAATGGACGCGCGCTCCGCAACTCGAGCAGTGCTGTTTCTTGTATATCAGCAGCCGTTCTTCCCGCCTCATCTTGCTGCGCGGTCGTCCGACCGCTTCAGGTTCGGCAACAATAATGCGGTTGTAACGCACACCGATCTGCAGCAAACGCTGCAGCTCACTCCAGAGGTCGTCGAACTGACCTCGACTCAGGTACTTGGCTGGCGTGGCTGGGTGGATGCGAAGCAGGAATAGGACTTCGCTGCGGTAGATGTTCCCCACTCCCGCAAGGATAGACTGATTTAGCAGCAACGAGCCAATTGCTGCTCGACTCGCCTGGACCTTCCGCCATGCGACAGTAGGGTCGCCGTCGTCTCGCAGTGGGTCTTCGCCTAGCCGGTTACGCAGAAGTCGCCACTCTTCGTGCGTCAGCAGTTCGCAGCGATTGGGGCCGTTCAAATCGAAGGACTTGCCCTCCCCGATGATGCGCAGGCGCACCTGCCCTCGGGGCTCCGGGGGTGGTGATCGATGATTCCGGAACCTGCCGTATAGCCCCAAGTGGATGTGGAGGAGTTGGCCGCCCGACCAGTGGTAGCAGAGGTGTTTGCCGTGAGCCTCGACACGCTCCAATGTTTCACCATTTATGCGGCGGGCACCAAGGACGAATCGTCCTTGCGGTGAGGTAACGATTAGCGATTGGCCGGCAAAGTCACGGTTGTGATCGCGGGCGATGCGGTGGATAGCATGTCCCTCTGGCATCTATTTAGCCTCCTGGCGGAGCTAATTCCATCTCCACATTCGTGAGCAAAAAAACGTTGCGGTGGACGCCTTGGTCCTCTGAGTCGGCGAACACCAAGAAGTCGATCGGCGGTCTCCTTCAACCTGCCAGCTGCTACTCAAATCTCACGCCTTGCGATTCTCGCTTCGGTCCCAGACCGCATCTGCCGGGGCTCGGAAATACGCCTTGGCCCGCGACTTGTCGATCCTAACTGCGTAACTATAGAACCACTGTTGGAACGAGAACACCCGCAACCACGAGACCAAGATGATAGCAAGCCCTTTGTCTGACTCGAATGGCCATCACACCGAGGCAGCACGACCGAAGGTCAAGAGAGTGGGCCACTCCAATCGGACCCATTTGCAATCTGACCTGACGGAAGCTAACCGACAAAGTATCGAGGCGGCTGTACGCACAATCCTGGAAGCGGTTGGAGAAGACCCCAACCGACCTGGCCTAATAGACACCCCTCGACGCGTGGCGAAGATGTATGCAGAGATGTTTGGGGGTCTGCAAAGCGATCCAGCCAGGCACCTGCGAGTCACTTTCCCAGAAGAGTACGACGAACTAGTGCTGGTGCGTGACATCTGGTTTAACAGCATGTGCGAGCACCACCTGCTACCCTTTAGTGGAGTTGCGCATGTCGGCTATCTACCCAACGGAAAAGTAACGGGGCTCAGCAAGTTGGCTCGAGTCGTCGAAGAAGTCTCACGGCGACCTCAGGTCCAAGAACGGATGACCCAGACAATTGCAGACCTAATCGAGTCCGAACTGCAAACTTCCGGTGTGGCGGTCGTCATCGAGGCAGAGCACTCGTGCATGTCGATTCGAGGAATTCGCAAACCTGGAAGTCTGACCGTCACCAGCGCCTTGCGTGGCGAATTTAAGAGCAACCAAGCCAGCCGATCCGAAGTGCTGTCACTCATCCAAGGTAGGTGAGGTGCACTCTCACCGACTCGAAAAAACATCATGATCATTCGCAAAGAATACAAGTTTTATGCCGCTCATCGGAACGAAGAGTTGGCAGACAAGTGTCGCAACCTGCATGGCCACCGGTACGGAGTGGTCTGCCACTTCGAAGTCGAGCGGAAGGGTTCAATCAGTACGCTCTTTGGCGACTTTGATGCCAAGGTAGCACCTTTATTGAAGACACAGTACGACCACGCTCTGTTGATCAATATAGAAGATCCGCTTTACAGGACTTTAGTGGACCACTGCGAGCGCACCGGTGAAACGCTGCGGTTGAAACGGTTTACACGTCCAACGAGCGTGGAGAATCTGGCGTTCATCTTATTTGGCGAAATTACCGAACTCGGCTTCCGGCTTCATCAACTCGAAATCCGCGAAACCGATTCGTCGGTCTGCGTCTACACTCGGGAAGACTGGGTGTCTGACAACCGGCACTTTGCCAATAAAGACAACGAGCTTCTACAGATAGAGGCAGTATCATGAATTGCCTGATTCTAGGTGCAACTGGTGCCGTTGGCTCCAGAGTGGCCCGTGGCCTCAGGAGCAAAGGCCACCAAGTCTTCTTAGCGGGCCGTACTGAACAGGACCTGGCCGAACTCAGTTCCGAGCTCGACAGCCCTTACTCCGTGGTAAATGCATCTGAGATAGAAGCAGTCGATCAGTGCGTTCAAGCTGCCCACACCAAACTAGGTGGTTTACAAGGCATCGTAAACTGCGTCGGATCCGTGTTGATCAAGCCAGCCAACATCACCACTGCCGAGGAATGGCACGACACGATTGGGAGCAACCTGACCTCTGCATTCGCAGTAGTGAAGTCAGCTGCCAACGTGATGAAGGATTCCGGTGGATCGGTGATACTATTCTCCTCGGCGGCGGCCGAGATCGGCCTGCCCAACCACGAGGCAATTGCCGCCGCGAAGGCCGGCGTTGCTGGCTTAGCTAGATCAGCAGCGGCCACTTATTGCTCGAAGGGAATCCGTTTCAACGTCATCGCACCAGGCCTTGTAAAGTCGAAGATGACGCAACAAATCTGGTCCAAGGAGCGATCTGCTGAGTACTCGCGGAAGATGCACGCCGTCGACAGGCTGGGAGAGCCAGAAGACATCGCTTCTGCCGTGCTATGGCTGATTGAGCCGGAGAATAGTTGGATAACAGGATCGGTCTTCAACATCGACGGCGGGCTGGCAAGCGTGCGTCGAGGGTAACCAAATCATATTACGAGCCCTAACTATTCCTAGATTTAGAGAAAGTGGAGGACTGTTATGCCAGACAATCAACACACAACAACTTGGCCAGACTTGGCTATCGGTTTGTACGATCGTTTAACTGGAAGAAACGCCGAGATCATCTATGATTTCGACGACATGCACTTCAAAGTCCCAAGCGGCGCTGGCAGCGATGCCGAACACGCCGAATGGGTCCTGTCTGGCACTCTCAAGGTGCGAACGACTGATCTCGGCTCAAGCCCAAACTGATTATGACCGGCCGGCTATGGGGACTGTGCATGGGCCGACCGGTCACGCTTGAATTCGAAGGACGTAAGATCGTTGTCCGTTTTGATGGGCTGACTTCCCTTCTCCGCATCGGCATAGTGAGCGGTCGCCCGTTAGAGCCGTTACTGAGATTATTGTTACGTAATCGGATCATGCTGAAGGCGTCGGTGTCTGGGCGTTTCGAGCAGGAGTTACTTCCCAATCCATCGCTAACTGCACGTATTCTATCTAGGAATCTCAGACGATTTGTGAGAGAGAATTTGTCGTCCAACTGAATTTAAAGGCCTTGCCGTTGTGGTAGCGGCGGGCAATATTCAGCACCCAAGAGTATCTTCGTGTTCTATATAGGCCACGTTGATCTGGGCTCTCCATCGTTCTATTTAGTCGAGCAAATCAGTCATAGGCCGACATCCGCCCTGGCGATCACTGCAGACAGTGCCGTTGAAGCGACTAGCAGACGCGACAGCTGCGCACCGTTGGACTTGGAAGGCTATACGGCCCCCGCGCCCGGTCAGCTGTTCTCGTCAGGTTTGCCAGCATTGGATGCAGCGATATAACGCCAGTGGACTGGCAGGGCCGAAGGACAAGCCAGGGAGGGGTTAGACCCCCTCTGCTGACTGGGGAAGCACAGGCTCGCTTGAAGTAACGCATCGATGCAGGTCCCACTGCCGAGGACGGTGTGTGCACTTTGCGTGGCAAAGATGTTCGGCAAGAACGCAGCGCAGAAGGTTCCCTTAAAGCGAAATAGATCGGTTAGTCACGCTAGAAATGCCTGACTGGGGCTCGCGGAGCTCGACCCCAGCCACCCAGTGTATTGTGAAGACTCTGCGCAATTTGTCGCATCCGGTCCGTGAGTCTTGTAAGCTAGGGGAGCATTCCCGCCCCCCTCACCCCTCAGTTGGAATCGAAATTCCCATGCCTGCATTCTGTCTTCGTATCTTGGCTTGTGTTGCGGTTGGTTTTTCCACGTTCACGGAGGTCCGCGGGCATGAACCGGCGGTGCTCGTCGCCGGCGACGGGCAGTCGTGGTACAAGGGCAACATGCACACTCATTCGCACTGGAGCGATGGCGACGACTACCTGGAGGCGATCGCCATGTGGTATCGCGATCAGGGGTACCAGTTCCTGGTGTTCACCGATCACAACGTATTGGCCGAGACCGAGAAGTGGGTAAAGGTGGCCAAAACCAAGGGAGGAAGGAAGGCCTACGACAAGCTGAAGGAGAAGTTCCCCAACTGGGTGGAGGAGCGTGGCGAGGGCGACGACCTGGAAGTCCGCCTGCGACAGTTCGTCGAAGTGGCCGACCGGTTCAACAACCCGGGTGAGTATCTGTTGGTGCAAGGTGAAGAAATCAGCGACAACCACCACGGTGCGCCGATCCATATGAATGTGCACAACATCCTGGAGAGGATTCCTCCCCAAGGAGGACGCAGCGTGCATGAGACCATCGAGAATAACGTTCGCGCCGTGCAAGCGCAGCGCGAGGCCACGGGGCAGCCGATGATCGTGCATCTGAACCACCCCAACTTCGGCTTCGCCATTACGGCCGAGGACCTGCTCCGCGTGCGGGGCGAAAAGTTCTTCGAGGTCTACAATGGCCACCCCAGCGTGCACAATCACGGCGACGACGAACACCCGGGCACCGAACGCATCTGGGACATTGTGCTGGCTCAACGCATCGGCGCGCTGGGCATGCCCATGATGTACGGGTTGGCCGTGGACGATGGCCACAGCTACCACAACATTCCCAGCCGCGCCAGCGAGCCGGGCCGTGGTTGGGTGGTTGTGTTGGCCAACGAGCTGACACCCGAGGCCCTGATCGAATCGCTCGAGCATGGCCGCTTCTACGCCTCGAGCGGTGTGAAGCTGAAACGCATCGCTACCGATCACGACGGCCTGCAGGTGGAAGTCGACGCTGTGCCGGGTGAGACCTACACCATCGAGTTCGTCGGCACCCGCAGTTCCACCGACCTGGTTGGCCAACCGATCACCGGCGACGACGGCGAGGTGCGCCACGTGACCCATCGCTATTCCGACGGCATCGGCGAAGTGCTAAAGAAGGTGGAAGGCACTTCAGCCAGGTACGATTTCGAAGGCGACGAATACTACGTCCGCGCCCGCATCACCTCCTCGGCCCTGCACCCGAACCCGTCCGACGTGGGCGACCACCAACAGGCGTGGGTGCAACCAAGTTTGGGCCCCGCCGCGCCGGAAGAGGCAGAGCACGTCCATGATTAGACATGAGGGCCCCCCCAGCGTAGCGGCGTAGCCGCAACACTGGGCTGCATTACGACATCCCTTCGGGATAGGCGATTCGGTACGTTTATGAAGCCGAAGGCATTGAGTCTATCAGCGAAGGGTTGCGGCTACGCCGCTACGCTGGAAGGAAGTTGGGGCACGTCCCCCTACTCCGTCAATTCCACGCAGACAATCTCGCTATTATTGCGAGCGAATACGCACCCTTCGGCAAACGCAGGGTGGGTCCAAACCACGTCGCGGCCGAAAGCTTCGCCATCGGGTTCGATGATCTTGTCCTGGGCGAGGATTTCGAACTGCTCTCGCGACAGATCGCAGACCAGCAGCTCGCCTCGTTCGTTGAACAGGAAGTACTTGCCGCTGGGGGTGTGGCGGACCAGGAAACCGGTTCCGTGCCGATCGCCACGTCCGGCGTCGGGGCCGACCAGCACTTCCCGATTTTCCCACAGCCGGTCGCCGGTTGCCGGATCGATAGCCATGAAGTGGCTCGACTCGATGTCGCAGCCGTAGATCACGTCGTCGGCGAAGTAAGGTGGCGCGTTCGAGCAGTAAAGTGCTTCGCGAGGTGAGTTCGACTTCCAGATGATTTTCGGATCGCCCGAGCCGACGCCGTCGATCATCATCGCTTCGCCATAACCGGTGACGAACATCTTCTCACCCATTTTACGGGGCACGGCGATCGACATGCCGTACTTCGGTTGGCTGGGCTTCGACCATTGTTCGGCGCCGTTCTTCGCATCCAGCACGGCGACGCCAGAGGGATAGAAAGCGACGACGCACTTCTTGCCGTTCAAGTCCATGGCGATGGGGGCCGAATAGCCTGGTTCGTTCGAATTGAGCGCCCGCCAGGCTTCCTCGCCGGTGTTCTTATCGAACGCCACGATGGCGGTGCCCTCGCCGCCGACCAAGACGTAGACCAGGTCGCCGATCACCAGGGGGGAGGACGAGTGACCCCAGATGGGAGTCTTGATGCCGAACTTCTTGAGGAAGTTTACCTGCCAAACAATCTCGCCATCGGAGGTGCTGCGGCACACCAGGTCGCCCTCGGCGCCCAGCGTATAGACGTGATCGCCATCCACGCAAGGCGTCGCCCGCGGGCCGCTGGGATAGGAGACGTAATAGTCAACCGGCATGCCCTTGGTCCACAACACCTTGCCACTGGCCGCATCGATGCAGTGCACCCGCTCGTTGCCCTTCAGGGCGATGGGGCGGCCGGGATTATTCTCGATGGTTCCCTCAGTGACCTCGTAGTCGAACAGGTAGACCTTACCATCGGCCACGGCCGGGCCCGAGTACCCAGGGCCGCACGGCACGCGCCACTTGATGTTGAGGTCGCCCTCGCCAAAGGAAGTTTTGATGCCCGGGGCATTCCACTCGCTGGCGCTATCGGGCCCCAACCACTGCGGCCAGTCCTCGGCCGAGGCGATGGCCGAAAGTGAAACGAGAAAAAGCACAAAGCCTAGCAGGTACCGGGACATGAAACCGTCTCCAGGGGTAAAAGGGACCAAGCGGTATTGTTGGACCTGTTCCGCCAGTTGTCAAAGCTGCGAGAGCTGCCAGCCTGGTCGCATTTGGCCCTTTTGCCAGTTTGCCCCACTTGACTTTAGTTCACTACTGCGTACCGTAAACGTCGGTGCGGATGTGGAATTACGATGGTATGGCTAGTCGCTTCGGGTCCGCAGCGGCGGCGCGTCATCGCTTTTCGGTTAGCGAATTCCTCCTGGTCCCTGCATGCCAGCCCAACCCAAGCACCATTCTGTTGATCCCGCCTCGACGTGCGCCGTCACGCCTTCGCATACTTTGCGCCAGGCCACGGCCTCGGCCCACCATTCGGTGGAGCAGGCGTCGTCTTGGACCGACATCTTTGCCTCGCTGGACAGTTATACCGCCTTCCTGGGTCGCCTGCGGTCTCTGATAGCGGCCGCCGAGTCGGCCGTCGAGCCCCATCTCGCCGGAGCCGGCCCCTGGGTGCAAGTTCGCCGGCGGTCGTCCTGGATCGAGGAAGACCTGCGGTGTTTGTCGGGGCTGGAACCCTCGGCGGACAAGCGGCATGGCGACGGCTACGACTTCGACTGGGTCACCTCGCCGGCCCAGGCAGCGGGAGTTTGCTATGTGCTGGAGGGTTCGGCCCTGGGCGGTGTGCACCTCGCCCGCCAGGCGCAGCAGTTGCTGGGGCTCGAGGCTGAGGGTACTCGCTATCTGGCGGGCAATGGCTCTCAAACGGCCGCCGTTTGGAAACAAGTGACCGATTGGCTCAACCGGTTGCTCATCGAGCCGAAGGACCAACTGAGTTCGCAACAGGCGGCCAACGCAACGTTCGCAGAGTACGAATTGGTAGTGAGGGCAAGGGATTGAGTGAAATCACGAACATGGAAGTCGACCTCACGAACTGCGATCGTGAGCCGATACATCTGGCGGGGGCCATCCAATCGCATGGCTGCCTGCTGGCGTTTGACTCTGCATCGCTCCAATTGCAGCATTGGTCAGCCAATGCCGCCGAATGGACGGGAATTCAGCCATCGCCTGGGACCCCGCTCGACGCCTATTTTGCGGCCGAGAGCAGCGAGCAACTCCGCGCCGTGATCCGCGAGCCGCATCCGCTCACGCACCCCATGCGGCTGACACTGTCGAATGCCGCCAAAGAGCAACGCATGTCGGCCATTGCCCACTGCTATCAGGGACTGTTGATCGTCGAGTTCGAGAGTACCCGCACCACCGAAGACCGTGCCCAGACGTTGTTCAGCCTGCCACTGCTCATGGCCCGGGCCAACCATCGGTTGCAGGCGTGCAGGACCACCACACAGCTGCATTCGGAGATCGCCCGGCAGGTACGCAGAATAAGTGGCTTCGATCGGGTGATGGTCTACCAATTTCTGGACGACGGTCATGGCGCCGTGGTGGGCGAGGACGTGGATGCCCGCTTCGAACCGTTTTTGGGGCTGCACTACCCGGCCACCGATGTGCCCGCCCAGGCTCGACGGTTATATCTGCTGAACACGGTTCGCTCGATCGCCGACGTAAACTCGCACAATGTCCCCATGGAGCCACCGCTCACGCCGGCGACCGGCGAGCCGCTCGATCTGAGCTTCTGCCACTTCCGCGCGGTCTCGCCGATTCACATCGAATACCTGCAAAACATGGGCGTGGCCGCTTCGATGAGCATCTCCATCGTGGCCGCTGGCGAGCTGTGGGGACTGATCGCTTGTCATCACTACAGTCCCCGAGCCCTGTCGTTCGAGCAACGCTCGGCCTGCGAGGTACTGGGCGTGATGGCCTCGTCCTATCTGCTGACCCGCGAGCAGCAGGCGAAGAACGACCTGATTGCCTCCCGCCAGAAACTGTACGCCGGCGTGCTAAACACCATTGCCGAGTCGCCCAGTGTTCACCAAGGTATCGAGATGGCCGCCCAGCGCATGCAGAAACTGGTGGCCGCCGACGGGGTGGCCATGCTGTGGGGCGAGGAAGTGGGCATCTGGGGACACTCGGTCTCTCCTGACGGAGTGCGTCAGATTGTTGCCCAGGCTCAGGCCGGTGGTGTCTGGAGCACCAATAGCCTGGCCGAATCGCTGCCCGAGGTCGATCTCGGCGACAGTGGCGTGTGTGGCTGCCTGCTGATGCCCATCCAGCCCGACGAAGGACAGTACCTGATGTTCTTCCGGCGCGAGTACGCGCATGAGGTTTCGTGGGCGGGCGATCCCCATAAACCGGCCACGCAAACCGAAGAGGGAGTGCGACTTTCGCCGCGGCAGTCGTTCGCACTCTGGAAAGAAAACGTAACCGGGCGTTCGCGGCAGTGGTCGGAAGCCGACACCGAAATGGCCACCGAGCTCCGCGGCGGGGTCATCGAGCTGCTCGGACGCCGGGCCGCCGAACTCACGCGACTCAACCAGGAACTGAGCCGCCTGAACGCCGATCTCGATTCGTTTGCCTACGCCGCCTCGCACGACCTGCGGGAGCCCCTGCGCGGCGTGCGGCAGATCGTCTACTTTCTGCGGCAGGAACTCGCCGAGGACAACAACCAGAAGGCGGAACCCCGTCTTGTGGCCCTGGAGCGGCAGGTCGCTCGCATGTCCGAGCTAATCGATGGCCTATTGCGGCTGTCGCGCGCGGGCCGGGGGGATCTGGAGGTGGTGCCGTTCACGCTCGAGGAAGTTGCTCGTGAGGCTTACGAGATGGTCGTCGAGCCACCACACAGGGAGACGGTCGTGTTGCAGGTCGATCCGGCTGTGACGCTGCGGGGAGATTATATTTGCGTCCGCGAGCTGCTGCTGAATCTGACCTCCAACGCGCTTAAGTACAACGATAACCCGAAGAAAACCATCGAAGTGGGAATAGCGGAGCCTCCCGGGCAGGGTTCGAAGAAGCCCTCGCAGTCGGTGCCGGTCTATTACGTCCGGGACAACGGTATAGGAATTGCTAACGAGCACTTGGAGGAGGTCTTTCAGATCTTCCGCCGACTGCATGCACCCGACCAATACGGCGGCGGATCGGGGGCTGGATTAGCAATCGTAAAAAAGGTCGTCGAACGTCATGGAGGGCGAGTTTGGCTGGAGTCGCAGGTCGGCACCGGTACTACCGTCTTCTTTACCCTGTCCCCCCTCCAGCTATGACTACCAATCAATGTGTCCTGTTCCTGGAAGATTCGGACCTGGATTTCGAGCTGGCCGCCGCAGCCATCCAAAAAACCCGTCCGGCCCTGCAGGTGGGGCGAGTCAAACAGTGCAGTGAGATGCCGCCGCGTCCCTGCGAAGTGTCGCAATTGGTTGTCCTGGATATCCATCTACCCGACGGCAGCGGACTCGATCTGATTCCCCAACTGCTGAAGGAATGCGGCGGGCCGAGCTTCACGTTGGTGGTATTCAGCACCTCCACGAGCCCCTCCGATCGTGTGCAGGCCCTGGAGTTAGGGGCTCGCAGCTTCTACGTCAAACCTCAAGAACCCGACCAGTTTGTCCTGCTGGTCCAGACAATGGTTGAATCCTACCTACCCGAGTAATTTGAGATTCCCGCAAGGTGGTAGGCCGGGCGCCATCGGTTGTTCGATGAGGACTCCCCAAGCCAGGCGACTGTAGGGGGCAGATGTTTTGGAAGCATGACGCGACACGTTTTGGTAATTGACGATAGTCCCGAAGATCGCGAGTCGATCGTCGTTGCGCTGCGCGGCGACTCCACTATCCGGCATACGATCGTCCAAGCGACCAATGGCACCGCGGGGCTCGAGGCACTGCGCGACCCTGCCCAAAGCTTCGATCTAGTCGTGCTTGACTACCGCTTGCCGGACATGAATGCTGAACAGTTTCTCAGGAAGCTGGGCGTGCCGGATGAAGTGCCCAATGTGCCAATTGTACTGCTCACCGGCAGTATGACCCCCGAATCGGTCTCGGACATCGTCACCCGCGGCGTGCAAGACTTCTTTTCAAAGTCGGCCGTCACCGCGGACATGCTGCCTCGCATTGCCCGCAACGCCATCCATCGTCACAAGCTGATGCGCGATCTGGTGCTGAGCGAGCGGCGCGCGGAAGAAGCCCGGGTGCAGGCCGAGCAAGCCAACCGCGCAAAGAGCCAGTTTCTCACCACCATCAGCCACGAGCTGCGCACCCCGCTGACCGCCATCCTGGGATTTACCGAGCTGCTGCAGCGAGATCTGGGCGATAGCCTGGAAGAAGAGCGGCGCGAGATGCTGGAGATGGTGGTCCAGAGTGGTAAGCATCTGGCGGATCTATTGAACGACTTGATCGATATCGCCAAGGTCGAAGCGGGTACGCTGCACTTTGAACCGCAGGCGCACAATGTGCGAAAACTGGTTGGCTCCGTCTGCGACTTGATGAGCCTGCGGGCTGGCGAGAAGCACTTGCGACTGCATTCGAAGGTGGAAGAGGCGGTCCCCAATCGCGTGCTGATCGATCCTATTCGCATCCGTCAGATCCTGGTCAATCTGCTGGGCAACGCAGTGAAGTACACCTCCGAGGGCTTGATTGACATCGATGTCAGCTACAGCTCGCAGAAAGAAGTGCTTTGCTTCCGCGTAAAGGATACCGGGTGTGGCATCTCCGACGATCTGAGATCGAAGCTGTTCGAGCCATTCGTACAGGGGCAGCAGCGCGAGGGCGAGCAACTCACGGGGGCCGGCTTGGGGTTGGCTATCAGCCATCAACTGGCGGTGATGATGGGGGGCTCGCTGTCGGTGGAACAAACGTCGCCCCAGGGAACGACCTTTGCCCTGGTGATTCCGGCCGAGGATTGCACCGCCCGGGCCACCAACGATGTTTCGACCACACCGTTGTGGGCTCGTGAAGAAGAACCAACGCTCGACTTGTCCAGCAAGCTGGTCCTGCTGGCCGAAGACACCCGCGCCAACCAAGTGCTGCTGACCAAGCTGCTTAACGAACTGGGGGCGACGGTCGACCTGGCCACCAACGGACAGGACGCCTTGGATCGTGTGGAAGAGTCGGCTGCCGGCGATCCCTACGACCTGGTTTTGATGGATATCCAAATGCCGGTAATGGATGGCTTGGAGGCCACCCGGCGGCTTCGCGCTCATGGCTTCATGGGACCGATCGTCGCCATCACGGCCGCCGCCCTGAAAGGCGACGCCGACCGCTGCCGCACCGCCGGCTGCGACGAAGTGGTCACCAAGCCCATCGATATCGCCAATCTACATCGCCGACTGGCCAGCGCGATGGCGGGCATCGCTCGCGGGGGCTAACCGCACGGCGGACGGTACACCAAAGCTGCAAACGCCCTAATCCGGCCACTGCCATAACGCCTCTAGCGCCAAGGCGGGGTCTCTCTCCGGTTGGTACTGGTGGCCTGCGCTCTTCTGTGCGGGACGTTCTTTTTTTTTGGCAAATTGTGTGTCTCTGCACTTGTCGAACGCCGGGGCGTGGCAATAGTCTCCTGAACCGTGCCCAGAGGCGAGTTCTCTGGAGATGGTTTTGTCTCATGGACGGCTGCAAGTCTACTGAAAAGAGCGTTTTCGAAGCTGGTGCATCAGGCATCAAAGCGCTCCAGCCCAACTCGATTCACCGAGCTGACGTGCGGCGAACATGCTGCGCACCGAGATTTTCACCACTAACGTTCAGGAGCTAAATGATGAGGTACGCTTTCTTTTGTGCCGCCGCCTGCATTCTGGTAATGAGTCAGGCGGCCGAAGCCAACTCGCTCGTCGTCGGGGGGCGCACTAACGTCAATCTCGATTTCGATACACTCGAGTCGGCAGCCAGCCTGACGCTGTCGAGCACCGCGGGCACGGTGGCGGCCGATCCCTCCTACGCCGTTGCCTTCGGCATCAATCCGCGAGACGGAAGTCTGCCAACTACCTTCGAGTACGATCCGGCAACATTCCCCGCCTTGGGAAGCTTCGCCGGCACCATCGAGCATACTGGCACCGTATCCTTTAACAGCGACACCGTGACCGTGGGCGATTTCACCATTGGCTTTGATGCTGCACGCGCCGGTGGCTTTGACGGGGCAGCCAGTGGATTCTATGTCGAGAGCACCACTGGCATTCCTGCTATTCTGTTCGACTTCGAAGTCGACACGATGAATCCACCGATTGTGCTTGATGAGTCGCTTACCGTGGCGGGGAACCTGCTCGTCTCCAACGAGTTCGGCACGTTTCTCTTGGATCAAGGTCTTTCGTCGGCCAACCTTGCGGGAGCACCGGTCGGTTCAGCCCTGATTGAAGCCACCGCGATTCCCGAACCATCGAGTGTGGCCCTAGGCTCCGCGGGAATTCTGGGAATGTTGGCAGTCGTACGTAGTAAACGGAAATAGGTTCCCGCTCCAGCACAAGTAAAGTTGCTCTCGGCCGGCGTTTCCCTAAGGATACGCCGGCCGATTTTCGTTGGTGCTTTCGTTGTCTCCGGTGAAGTCTCGCATACTACCGGCTTCTGGGCAGATGGTGATAAAGTAGGAACCTTACCTTCGCGCTCACCATTTCCGGATTGTGGTCCCGTCCGAAGCCGCACACATGCATATCGACGAGAACCCCTACAGTTCCCCCAGCGCCACTCCGCAAGCAGGGCACCACGAGCGCTCCATTGAGTGGCAGCTGTCTGTGGCCAAAGCCCTGCGGCTGGAGCCGTGGGCCGTGGCCTGCCATGTCCTTTGCCCTGTGCTGAACTTCGTTGCTCTGCAACTGGCGGAGACCAAATGGGAGTTCGCCATCGGTGCGTTGATGGGTGCCGGGTGGGGCCTGGCCTTGGTGTACAGCGGATGGTTTGCAGGGCATCTCTATGGATGGCTGTTGGGCGTCCTGCTCGCGTTTCTCTCAGCGTTTCCGATGGTCGGTCTTCTGGCGTTATGGCTGTTCGACCGCCGTGCCCGGCGCGAATTGCAAGTCTGCGGATGGCGGGTACGGTGGTTCACTGCCCAACTGCCTGAGGATTCGCGGTAGAATGCATGGCGTCCGCCGCAATGGCGTATTCGTGGTTTTGAAGCCTCATAGATCCAAATTGGAAGCCAACTCGCCCGACAACCCGTACGCCTCGCCGGAAAAGCTTGGCAGCGCCTCGCGGCCGACCGAGCGACGCCGCTGGTTGCTCACCACGAAGCTTGCTCTCTGGTCGCTAGCATTCTTCGTGCTCACCTGCGCGTCGGTGCAGGCGGGTTTCGTTCACTACCACTACCTCCAGCGCGGTTTCGACTACCGCAATGGAGACAGCCGCGAACTCGCTCGGCTTACCGAGTCGGCCATCTACTGGTTGATCCCCGCTCTTGGTTGCCTGCTGGCTAGCTTCCTGCTGGGCATCGCGGCGATAGGGTCGTTTCTGCTCAAATTGTTCCGCTAGTGGCAAATTACCCGGGATTTCGCCCATTCTGCCAAGCCCCCTGGCCATGGTATATTGAGGGGCTATGCGTTCGGGCTCGCCGTGCGCTTTGGCCTTCTGGCTCGGCACTGCCGAGCTCGGGGACAAGCCGGTTCGCGAGCCTCCCCCCCGCCCTGACCTCTGGCCACCAGCCTCCGCTGCTACCTTTATGGACCCGAAGTACATTCGCAACTTTTCAATCATCGCCCACATCGACCATGGGAAAAGCACGCTCGCCGATCGCCTGCTGGAGGTGACCGGTACCGTCAGCCTGCGGGAGATGAAGGAACAACTGCTCGACGACATGGATCTCGAGCGGCAGCGCGGCATTACGATTAAGGCCAATTCGGTCTCGATGCGCGTCAAGCACGAGGGCCAGGAGTACGAGCTGAACCTGATCGACACGCCGGGCCACGTCGACTTTCAGTACGAAGTCTCGCGGTCGCTTACCTGTTGCGAGGGCGCGCTGCTGCTAGTGGATGCGTTCCAGGGGGTCGAAGCCCAAACTGTGGCCAACGCCTACAACGCCATTGAGCACGATCTGGAGATCGTGCCGGTGCTCAACAAGATCGACCTCACGCACGCCCGGCCCGACGAGGTGAAGGAAGAGATCGAGCACACGCTGGGTCTCGACGCTACCGAGGCGATCGGATGTAGCGCGAAAACCGGCCTCAACTGCGACCAGGTGATCAAGGCGGTAATCGATCGCATTCCGCCGCCCACTGGCGATCCCAAAGCGCCGCTGCAGGCGATGGTGTTCGATAGCGTGTACGACGAGTTCCGCGGTGCGATTATCTTCGTCCGCGTGATGAACGGCACCGTCAAGAAGGGCGCCCGCATCAAGTTCCTGCAGGCGGGCACCGAACACGACGTCGTGGAGCTTGGGCAAAAGACTCCCAAACGCACCGCCAAGCCGAGCCTGTCGGCCGGACAGGTGGGCTACATGGTGTGCAATATCAAGTCGCTGGGGCAGGTGCACATTGGCGACACCGTGACCGTCGCCCGTGGCGAGCAAGCCAAAGCACTGCCGGGCTACGAAGAACCGAAGCGCATGGTGTTCTGCGGCCTGTACCCGTCCGACGGTCAGGATTTCGAAACCTTGCGCGAGGCGCTCGGCAAGCTGCAGGTGAATGACCCAAGTTTCGTGTTCGAGCCTGAGACCTCGGACGCGCTCGGCTTCGGTTTTCGCTGCGGTTTCCTGGGCCTGTTGCATATGGAAATCGTGCAGCAGCGTCTGGAGCAGGAAGCCGATATCGATCTGGTGCAGACCGCGCCCAATGTGACGTACAAGATTCAGAAAAAAGATGGCGAGTGGCTCGAGGTTCACACCCCCACCCGCGTGCCGGAGATGGGCGAGATCGAAGAGTTTCAGCAGCCGATCGTGCGGGTGAGCTTCGTGATGCCGGCCGAGTACGTGGGTGGCATCATGAAACTGTGTGCCGACCGCCGCGGCATCTTCGTGCGGCAGGAGTACCTGAGCCCCACCCGCGTGATGCTGGTGTACGACATCGCCCTGGCGGAAGTCGTGTACGACCTGCACGACAAGCTCAAGAGCACCACCAAGGGCTACGGCACCATGGACTACGAGCTGCGTGGCTACGAGCCGGGCGACCTGGTGCGTATGGACATCCTGGTGAAGAACGAACGGGTCGACGCGCTGTCGATCGTCTGCGACCGACGCGACGCCGATACCCGCGGCCGCGCGGTGATCAAGAAGCTCAAACAGGAAATCCCCCGCCACATGTTCGAAGTGGCCCTGCAAGCGGCCATCGGCACCCGCATCATCGCCCGCGAAACGATCAGCGCGATGCGGAAGAACGTGACGGCCAAGTGCTACGGTGGAGACATCAGCCGGAAGCGGAAGCTGTGGGAAAAGCAGAAGGAAGGCAAGAAGCGAATGAAGTCGATCGGCCAGGTCGACATCCCGCAGAAAGCATTCCTGGCGGTGCTGGAGACCGGCGAAGAAGAGGGTGGCGTGAAGTCGCGGTAGCTGCGTTCTGGGGATTGAGATTCCAGGGATTCAGCTCTAGCCGCCGACCTACGTGTCGGCGGAATGGTATAATAAGACAGGTACCAAATTCACACGGAGCCTGCTGACATGCAATCAGTGAAGATCGTCTACTGGGAAGAAGATGGCGGGTGGCTCGGCTATCTGTGCGATTATCCGGATTACCGGACGCAGGGAGACACGCTGGACGATTTGCGTGAGCATCTAAAGGACCTCTATTTGGATATTTCCAGCGGCCAGCTGCAGGGCATCCGAAAGGTCGATGATTTGGTGATCTCGTGAAGCGGTCGACCTCATTCGGGCTATCGAGAAGCTAGGCTGCAAGTTCGTGCGCCATGGCGGGAAGCACGATTGGTATCGCAATCCAAATACAGGTGTCTCGCAGCCAGTGCCACGGCATCGGGAGATCAAAGAAACACTCGCCAAGCACATTCTCAAGAAGCTGAGCAATGAGTGAGGGCGGCGTGAAGTCGCGGTGGACTCTTCCAGTTACCGCATGCAATTCGCTCCGACCAAGCTTGGTCGGGGCAATATGAAAATCTCATTCGCGCTGACCGCGGTTAAATCCCGGTCGCAGTGCAGTGCTGGGTGACAACTCGCCTCACTCTTTAGACTCTTTGCTCAACTCTTCGGCGACACGCTCGAACGCCTTCTCCAATCGATCGGCCGGCACCCGCATAAAGCTGATATAAATCACCACCACATTATCGCCGTCTTCGGTGAGTTGAATGCTGAATTTGTCGTCTTCGTTCCGCCACAGTCCCATATCGGGCATCTTGGCAAAGTCCTCCATTTCCCACTTGCCGTATTCCTTGTTCAATAGCTTACGAACAGTCTCCAGACCCAACTTTAGCGGGTAGCGAACCGTCGAGGCGTAATAGGTGCCATTGTCGTCGATGTCGAGAAACACGCTTTCCGGCGCAATGGCTCCCTTCGCAGCCTTCTGGAGCACCACGATCGGCTCATCGGCGGACTTGCCGAACACCTTGGTGTTGAGCAAACGCAGAGCGGGTTGCGGTGCCGCTTCTCTGTTAGCGGGTGCTACTTCGTCCGCGAGCAGGGCTGACGTGAACAAAGTACCAAGTAGGCAGGTAGCGATGGTTAAGCTTCGGAAAGAGTGGTGCATTCTCAATAGGACCTCTTTGTAGGAGTTAGATTGAGAGAGTTTGGACATCGTTCTTCTAGCCGGAACTTCTGTAGTCCGTCGCGATCCTTGCTGCAATTGAGGAGATCCTCATGTGAATATACCCCAAAACGCCCAGGCGAGAGAACAAAAAAGCCCAGGGAGGAATTTGCTGCCAGCCACCACACCTCCTTAGAATAGTTGGATCTCACGTTCGCCGTGTTCTCTCCTTTCTGATCAGGCAGGTCTTGGGCTATGAAGTTCCTTCCGCTAGTGCTTTTGGCAAGTTGCCTCCTCTCACTCTCTGCGCAGGCCGCCGAATACTACGTCGACCCGGTGGCTGGCTCACCGGATGGCGATGGAAGCAGCGAAGCGCCTTGGCAAAGCTTGCAGCAGGTGGTCGACCGAAGGTTGATCGAGTCGCAGCGATGGGAGTCGCTGCCGCCGAGTCCGGACACAGCGCTGGTCGCACGAAACCCCGAGGCGCCCATCCAGTCAGGCGACACTATCTGGCTCAAAAGCGGTGACCACGGTGCGCTGTCGATCCGCGGCTACTACAACCAGTCGCCCATTACCATCGCCGCGGCCGAGGGAGCGCAACCGGTGTTTACGAGCATCGCAATCACGTCCGGCAGCAACTGGCACTTGAAGGGCCTCACCGTGCGGCCGAAGCTGGGAGCCGAGAACAAGCCACGGCATCTGATTGGTCTTCGTTCGCACGGACACCACGGCCTGATCCGCGACATCGTCGTGGAGGATTGCGACCTGTCGTCGACCGACGACGTGTCGGGCTGGTCGCGTGAGGATTGGAACACGCTGCCCTCCAGTGGCATTCAGGTCGATGGCACCAAGGTCATCGTGCGGAACAACCGGGTGCGGAACGTCAACTTCGGCATATCGGTGGCCGCCAGTCACGCGCTGGTTGAGCACAACCTGGTGGAGAACTTCGCTGGCGATGGTCTCCGCGGCCTCGGCGACCACTCGGTGTTTCAGTACAACACCGTGAAAAACTGCTACGACGTCAACGACAACCACGACGACGGCTTCCAAAGCTGGTCGACGGGCCCCGAAGGGCCGGGCAGCGGCAAAGTAGTGGGCCTGGTGCTGCGGGGCAACACGATCATCAACTTCGAAGACCCCAGCCAGCCGTTTCGCGGCTCGCTGCAGGGCATCGGTTGCTTCGATGGTATGTTCGAAGATTGGGTGATCGAGAACAACGTGGTAATCGTCGACACCTGGCATGGCATCACCCTGCTGGGGGCGACCAACTGCTCGATCGTCAACAACACGGTGATCGACCAGGCGGCCGGGCGGCCCGGCCCCACTTGGATTCAGATTGGCGATCACAAGAAGGGTACCCCGTCGCAGGGTAACCTCGTCCGCAATAACCTGGTAGCCAGCATCCGCGTAGCGGACCGGGCCACTAACCAGATTGATCACAATCTAGTTACGAAGGACCCGGCGGCAGAGGTTGTAGACCTGGAGAAGTTCGACCTGCGTCCCGTGGCAAGCTCTGAAGCCGTCGATGCCGGCTCGGCGGATCATGCGCCGAAGCTGGATCGAGACCGGAACCAGCGTCCACAAGGTGGTGGAGTCGACATCGGTGCTTACGAACTGCCGGCGTCGGGCGGGGACGAGGAGTAGTGGCCACCGGTAAAAAAAGCCCCGACCAAGTCTGGTCGGGGCTCGTTGGATAGCAATGGCTGTTGAAGTGCTCAGTCTCGCCATTCGAGCGACGAGAAACGCTCGTGGGCGGCCCGCTCCAGGTCCTCGCGGTGGTCGGGGTGGGCAACGTTGATCAGTGCCTTGGCCCGTTGGCGGAGGTTTTTGCCGTACAGGTAGGCGACACCATTTTCGGTGACCACGTAGTGGACGTGGGCACGCGTCGTGACGACGCCGGCGCCCAGTTTGAGCATCGCACTGATGCGCGACTCGCCGCGGCGGGTGACCGATGGCAGGGCGATGATGGGCTTACCGCCCGGCGACAGCGCGGCACCGCGGATGAAGTCCATCTGACCGCCAACGCCCGAATAGATCCGCGGGCCGATCGAGTCGGCACACACCTGTCCGGTGAGGTCGACCTCGATCGCACTGTTGATGGCCGTAACCTTGGGGTGGCGGCGGATGACGGCCGTGTCGTTGACGTAGCTGGCCTCGAGCATTTCGACCGAGGGATTGTCGTCGATGAAGTCGTAGACCTTCTGGCTGCCGATGCAGAACGAGCCGACCACTTTGCCGATTTGTCGCGCCTTACGAGCGCCGTTGATCACGCCGCTCTTCACCAGGTCGACCACGCCATCGGAAAACATCTCGGAGTGGATGCCCAAGTTCTTGTGGTTCTTCAGCGCGGCCAGCACGGCGTCGGGAATCGCACCGATGCCCAACTGCAGCGTGGCGCCGTCTTCCACCAACTCGGCCACGTGCTTGCCGATAGCCGTCTCGACGGCCGAAGCCGCCGGGATCGTGTGCTCATGCAGCGGCTCGTCGTGTTCGACGGCGAAGTCGATGTTCGACACGTGCACCAGGCCGTGTCCATGAGTCCGCGGCATATGCTTGTTGATCTGGGCGACCACCACCTTGGCCGAGTCGGCCGCAGCCCGCGAGGCATCCACCGAAACGCCCAGCGAGCAGAAGCCGTGGCTGTCGGGTGGCGAGACGTGAATCAGGGCCACGTCCAAGGGCAGCCCTCCGCTGCGGAGCAGTTTGGGGACTTCGCTGAGGAAGATGGGAATGTAGTCGGCATAGCCTTCGTTCACGGCGGGGCGGACGTTGGCACCCACGAAGAACGAATTGGAATAGATATTTCCCTGCAGATCGGGAGCCGAGTATGGAGCCGGTCCTTCGGTATGCAGATGGATGGTCTCGACGTTCTGGACGTCCATGGCTCGGCGGCCGAGTGCCTGGACCAGCGATTGAGGGGCGGCCGCCGCGGTGTGGATGAACACACGGTGGCCTGATTCGACAACTTTGAGCGCTTCGTCGGGAGTAGTGATTTTCACGAAAGGGACCTCTTCTGGCTCACCCAATTGCCAATGTTCCGATCAGCGAGTCGCGGGCTGCGTCGCTTTGAACTGGAGAACGAGTTTGGGATTGAAGGGAACAACTGGCGCGGGAATTGATGGATGCGGACGGCGGAAAGGAAGAAGTTGGAGCCGACAAGAGGCCGCGCTCGCGACTTCAATGGAAGGCACCGTTAGAACGGTGCCACCGCCTTGGTCCCTATTCTGCACTGCCAGGCCGTGCGCGCCGAGAGTGGGGCGTGCGATCTTGTCGTCGCCACCAAATCGTGAGTCAAAAGTGCACTAAACAACGTGCGTTTTCGCGCGCGATTGGAGGCAATCGCCGCCATGCTGTCAAGATGCAATGATGTTGGCCGCGAAGGTAGAGGCGGCCGCTGGCAATTGTGCATCTTGCCGACTGCTACCACTTGCCAGCCCTGGCGAGTTCGGGCCGACGCTGAGTGTTGTCGTGCGACAGCAGTCCTTCCTGGCCGACGAAGTAGTTGTTGTTGCCCTCGACCACCAGGTTGTACGCCTGCTCGTCGACGTCCGACGAGGCGACTGCACGAATCTCGATCGGCGCGCCGTGGGCGGAGAGCACCCGGTCGCCGGGCTCCAGTTCTTTGGCCATCCGCCAACCGGTGCCTTCCACCCAGAAGGGATGGCCCGGCGTGGCCAGCACTTGATAGCCCTCGGTGGCGATGTGCATCAGGGGGCTCGGATCACGAATCGTGGTATCCAGCACCGGGCGGAAGCAACGCTCGCCGGTCCGTTCGTCCATCGTGAGCACCAGATCGCCGGCCGTAAGGGTCTCGATGGCCTGCATGCCGGTCTTGGTCCACACCAACGTGCCGGCCGCAAAACATTCGCATCGACCTCCGCCACCGCCCGAGGGTGGCAACTCGGTGACCACGGGCATGTCGTACGACTGCGAGGTGCGGTAGGCGACCGTTTCTCGCGATTCGTCGTAGCCGTTTTCTTCTCGCCAGTAGTCCCACCATGGCGCCGGATCGTTGCCGAAGTCTTTATCGGTTACGGTGCGCAACGTGGCGACGATTCGCTCGTTGAGTTGTTCGCGACTAGTGTTGGCGGCCTGGGCCTGCTGCTCGAGCCGCATGGCCTCGCGGTACATCCGCTGGGCTGCGCTGGTGGTGCGTTGCCGAGAGCGTGCCACGGCGCGGCGAACATCGGTGCCCCGCGAGCCAGCCTGGACGATGACCGGTGCGCTCACGGTGGTGGATGCTTCGGCCACGAAGTCGGTATCGGCCCCTTCGGCTACGAACTGATGGCTGTAACTGACGCGCCCGTTCTCGGATCGAGTGATTTCGAACCGGCTTTCGATCAGCGGCGAGAGGCCCGTAATCAACACCGGCACTACTTCGTAGGTGGGACGCAGTTTGAGTGTCTCGGCGGCCACTTCACGCAGCGAGGCGTCATCGGCCAGCACCGCCAGGCGAGCCATCGACAGGCTGGCCTCGTAGCTGGGCAGGCGGCTCAGGGCCGACACGAAAGCCTTGCACAGCGAGGCCGATCGCTCAGCTTCGGCCGGATACTGGCCACGCTGCTTGGCGGCCAGCTTCTCGAACTCGAGGATGGCCGATTCGTCCACCACGGCTTCGACTTCCGCGAGCGCACGGGCGGCCTCATCGCTACCCGCCGCCAGCGCTCGCTGCCATCCAGCTATCCGAGTGCGCCAGTCAGCGTTTACTTTGCGCAGGTTGCGTTGCTCGTCGATGATTTCTTCGGCCTCGTCTCGCGGCAGCAATTGCCCACCGACCCATTGCGAATCGAGCGCACGCAGTGCCTGGCGATTGTCGCGGTCGACGGCCAGCACTTGTAGCCAGTGATAACGGGCTTCGTCCTGCAAGTCGTTACGTTCGCACCACCGGGCCAGTTGGAACTGATCGTCGGGCGTCGAGCTGGCCGTGCGACGAAGCTGTTGGTACTTGTCGAGCAACTGGTTGTCACTGGCTTCGTCCTGGACGGCCACAATAGGTTTCCACTGGCCGCTGACCTGCATCTCACCACGAGCCCAATGGGCCGGTGCGTGCTCGGGCGCGACGCGAAGCACCTGATCGAGCAACTGCTCGCGAAGATCCATGTCGCCAGCGGCGCCGGCCGCTAGGGCTTCGCGTGTCATGCGGTTGGCCAGCCCGGTGGTCACCGAGTCGTCGCCAGCGAAACAAGTTGCGGTCACGCCTAGAAACAATATTGCCGAGGCAAACAGTCGGGTACGCATCGCGGAGTCCAGTGGAATTGGGGGAAAAGAGGGTCTAATCCGCATTCGCGATTATGGGAGTGGTTTATTCTCCAAAGCAAGGCTTTTTGGGGATTGTTAAACTAGGCAAAGTCCCTGGTGTGGTCGCCCGAACGCGGGCAGCGTCGAGCCGGGAGCGATGCGCCCCCAGTCACCCGCCGCTCGACCGGCTAGATTGATACGGTCTTCGGCCCACCATGCTGCCAATCCACCTTCAGGCTCGTAAAAACTTGATGCCCCGCGCCGCCTACATTCACGTTCCGTTTTGCTCCCATCGCTGTGGGTACTGCAACTTTGCGCTGGTGGCCGGTCGGTTGGATCTGGTGCCGTCGTATTTCGAAGCCCTGCAGCGCGAATTCCACAGCCAATTAGTCGAGCCGCGAGAGGTCGACACGCTGTACTTTGGCGGCGGAACCCCCTCGCAATTGGGGGCCGAAGGCCTGGCGCGGCTCGCCGAGCTGGCCACCCATTGGCACCCGCTAGCCGAGGGCTTCGAATGGACGGTCGAAACCAACCCTGCCGACATGGACGCCGCCGTGGCCCAAGCGCTAGGGGCCGCGGGCGTCAATCGATTGAGTCTCGGCAGTCAATCGTTCCGTCCGGCCAAACTCGAGTTGCTGGAACGCGACCACCGCGCGGAGGATATTCAGCGGTCGGTCGAACTCGCAAGGCAACAGGGCATGGCCGTGTCGCTCGACCTGATCTTTGCCACGCCGGGCGAGACGCTCCAGCAGTGGCTCGACGACTTGCGGCTGGCCATCGGGCTGGAGCCGGAACACATCTCGGTGTACGGCCTAACCTTCGAGAAGGGCACCACTTATTGGGGCCGCCGCGAGCGGGGCGAACTCGAGTCGGCCGAGGACGAACTCGAGCGCGACATGTACCTGGCGGCCATCGAAGAGCTGGCCGCCGCCGGCTTCGAGCACTACGAGGTGTCGAACTTCGCCCGGCCTGGCCATCGCAGCCGCCACAACGAAGCTTACTGGCGAGGCGACGAGTACTACGCCGCCGGGCCGGGGGCCGCCCGGTATGTCGCGGGAGTGCGCGAGACCAACCATCGCAGCACCACCACCTATCTGAAACGCGTGCTGGCTGGCGAGTCGCCCGTCGACGAGCGAGAACAACTGACCGACGAATCGCGGGCCCGCGAGCGGCTGGTGTTCGCGCTGCGAAGGCTGGAAGGCTTGCGCCGCGAAGACTTTGCTGCGGCGACCGGCTTCACGATCGACGAATTGGCCGCCGAAGCGATCCAGCGATTCGTCGAGTGGAAGCTCTTAGACGACGATGGCCAGCGGATACGCCTCTCCCGCGAAGGACTATTGGTGAGCGATGCGATGTGGCCGGAGATGTTGTGAAGCCGGTGGGCGGTAAGCGTTAGGCGGTAAAGGGTCTAACCGCCTCCTGCCCACTGCTTACCGCCCACCCATGATCACATCGGCCCACGTGGCAATTGCCGGGCGTGGGGGGGCACTTCGCGGGGCGGCAAGGGTTCGCCGGTTTCGCCCGCCCATACGTCGCGTTCTTCGTCGCTGGCATAGTACCGCAACCAGATGCTGGGATCGCCTTCGATGTTGGCACAGTCCCAGTGCAGGAAGCTTCGCCGCTTGGCAAGTTTCTTCTCGTAGCTCGGCAGGATGTCGCGATAGATGAGCGTGTAGAGCTGCCGGTCGTCCAGGTGGTTGGTGAAATCGAGCACAATGTACTGCTGGTACAACTGCTCGACCACGCTGCAAAGCAGCCCGCTGAGGTCGTCTTGCGACAAGTGGTCGGGATGCGGCAGCAGCAATTCGGGATCGAACCACTGGCTGATGGGCACCATCGGGGCCCGCTCCCATTCCAACATCGATTCGAGGAATTCATTCTCTCGATGAGTCGGCATCGACCGGTAGTCGACGCTGCCGATCGACTCGTCGAACAGGGGTTCCAATTCGTCGCGCAACCGGGCGTTTCGTAGCAGGCTGTCGACTTCGTCGTGTTGTGAAGAATCAGGGATAAACATAGGTGGCCTGGACGAGCAGAACGCCGCGCATGGTTTCGTCGTGTGCAATTCTCCGGAGCACTCCGGCGCCCCGATGAATTCGACTTTAACAACCGGCTACAGGCGACAAAAGAGCTAGAGGGCAAGCTTGAGTACAAGTTGAAAAAACGTTGCGGGAAGAACCGGCACGACCCGCAAGGTCAGCCCCTTTGGCCCACATAACCGGCAAGGTTCGGGGGATTGCCACTCCACGCTGTCGATTTGCGTGCTATGTGGGGGACGACGCCAACTGCAGAGCCGCTGTTGTTTCGGCCACGTCCGGTCATAAGCCAAGGATGAACACGCACTCACACGGTTGATTGCGAGACCCGAGCCAATCCAGAGCAGCCCCGAAGGGGCGAAATAGGATAGCCCAGGGCAAGCGCCGGCGAGGAACGAGCCGAAGTGCCGCCCTGGGTGAATTTGAGACCCTTCCGGCGGTCGAGGAGTAGATACTCCATCCGCCCAAGTGCGACCGAGACCGCAAGAGGGTTCGGACGATGTGGCCAAGGCAGTGTTCAGCCACGCCGGTGGCGGCAGCGCATAGCCCGGCGGCGGGAGCCCCGGGAGTTGGTCCACAAATGATCCGCAAGTCGCGGAGCGGCGAAAGCGACGGAGGTTTGCTGAGGTGATCTACATCGCCCGGAGTTACGGTGCAGACGAAGTGGCAGCGGTTGGGCACACCGCTGTTAGTTATGGCGCTGTTAACGAGCTCCATAACGTGGAGCTGACCGACCGCCGGTGTAAACGCCCGAAACCGTGAACCAATCCTTGGCTTCCACGGAAGTCCACTAACGTCCAACTCGCGTGATTGGTAGGCGGTTCGTGTCCGGCGATTTTGTTAGGTCCTTCCTTCATGTTCCCACTTTTTTTTGCTCTCTCTTTCAAAAGCTTCAATGACCTCACTGCACGCCCCGATTCGTCCATATCCCCAAACCGATGAGCAACCGGGAAAGTGGGGTAGCGGCCAACGCTCGGCTATCCGCGGATCGTGGCTCGGAGGGTACAACGAAGGGCGGTGACGCCCAATGTGGAAATTGTAGTCTCCTATCTTGTGCTGAAAATCGAAGCAGCCGACCTGGCGCGTGTAGAATAGAAACCAGAACTGATCATAAACGTGGCTTCTTTCCTGAATTTGTCCAATGCCTCCACGCCTCTCTCCGTTCCATTCGAAAAACTCAGCGACCTTGACACAAAACAGGTTTGGTACATCGACTGTAGTGGCCACTGAAAGTGCTTCGTCGCTCTCAGACCACCCCCAGCCGTTAATTGGCTGTGCGCAAACCAACTTGCCGACAAACCCAAGCACGGAGCAATGCAAGTTTGAATCGATGCCTTCAGTACTCATGCGCGCGGGCACCTAACTAATATTCGACTCAAAAAAAACATGGATAAGCCCTGATGGTGCCTGTTTGTCTACATTTGATTTGCAAGTGGATAAGCATTGCCAAGATTGTAGCTAAATTGCGAACAATTTGCGCTACCGCTGCACTCTTGCCGCTCGCTACGCCGCGTCGGATGTCACAACCTCTGTCAGATACGGAACTTCCGAACGCGCGTCGGTGCAGCTCACCTCAGCGCGGTGAGACTCCTCAGAAACGCTCCAAACAGTCCGAAGCTAAGTCGCTGTCGCCGCTCTGCGGCTGGAAGGTTTTCTTCTACCGTTTCCCGGGACTGACGTCCCGGGCTATGCGCTGTCGCCACTGGCGTGGCTGAGACTTGCCCTACAGCTTCACCCCCATCAGGCCCATCAGCATCTTCATGTCGTCCCAGCAGTCCTTTTTGGCCGAGGGGTTTCGCAACAGGTAGGCCGGGTGGTAGGTGCACACGACGTTGATGCCGCGGTACTGGTGTACCCGGCCGCGGAGGCGGCCGATCGTTTCGGTGGTCTCCAGCAGATTTTGGGCGGCCACGGCGCCCAGGCAGCAAATGTACTCGGGCTCGATCAGCTCCAGCTGCCGCCGCAGGTACTGCTTGCAGTTGGCCGACTCGGTGGGCGTGGGGTTGCGATTGCCCGGCGGGCGGCACTTCAGCACGTTGAGGATGTAGACCTCGTCGCGGGTGAGGGTGCAGGCCTCGATGATTTTGGTGAGCAGCTGACCTGCCCGGCCGACAAACGGGATGCCCGTGCGATCCTCGTCGGCGCCGGGCGCCTCGCCCATGAAGCAGAGCCGCGCCGATGGACTGCCGACGCCGAAGACGGTCTGCGTGCGGGTGGAGGCCAGCTCGTCGCATAGCGTGCAGCCGGCCACTTCGGTTTGCAGCACCTCGAGCGTGGCGGCCGAGGACACCTTTTCACCGCCGGTGTCGGCTTCCTGGGCTGGTGCGGTGGGAGACATCGGTGCCTGGGTTGTGCTTGTCGTGGCGGGCAAAGCTGGCTGGGCAACCGGTTCGGCCGGCGGCGAGGGCTCTACCGCCACTGGGTTGGCCGAGGGTGCGGGGGCAGGAGCGACGCCCCGCGGAAGTTGCTCTACACCCGCCAGCTGCAAGCTTTCGAGGCGGGCGACCACGGCGCGATGTTTGGCGGGATCGATGTCGGACACGGGACGTGAACTCGGAAGATCGGACGGACGTGGCAGATCCAACGCGGTAAAAGGCATCAATTGCCGGCGATTCCACACGGTTGGGGGCTGCCCCGCACCGGCAAGGCAACTACAATACGGTGAAGGATGTTCAGAGGATGAGCAACCCCCTCGCCCGCCCGCCGATGTAAGTGCTGTCGCCGTGCGGCCCCAGAATTTTGGAAGATGCGCATGGTCGCGGCCTTCCCCAAGGCACCCTTAACGCCCAGCCATCATGCCCGTTCCACAAATTGTCATCGTCGGTCGCCCCAACGTGGGTAAAAGCAGCCTGTTTAACTGGCTGGCGGGGACCAAGATTGCCATCGTGGACGATCAGCCCGGCATCACCCGCGACCGGCTCACCCACCTGATGTGCCACGAGGACAAGTTCTTCGAGCTGGTCGACACCGGTGGGATGGGCTTCAACGACGCCGACAACCTGACCAAACACATCGAAGATCAGATCACGGTGGCCATCGAGTCGGCCAACCTAATCCTGTTCGTGCTCGATACCCGCAGCGGCCTGCTGCCCATGGATCAGGAAGTGGCCAAACGGCTGCGGCTGGTCAAAGTGCCGGTCGTCTGCCTGGCGAACAAAGCCGACGCCGAATCGCTCGATTCGATGGCCGAGGAGTTCCATCGGTTGGGCTTTGGCGCGCCGATCAAAGTCAGCACGCAGCAGAACCGCAATCGCGGCATCGTGCTCAATCGCATCATCGACAACATCCCCGAGCACGACGGCACCGAGGAAGAATCGCCCGATGCCGAGCCGGAGATGAAGGTGGCCATTGTCGGGCGCCGCAACGTCGGCAAGAGCACCTTCGTCAACACGCTGGCCCACGCCGAGCGGATGATCGTCAGCGAAGTGCCGGGCACCACTCGGGATAGTGTGGACGTGCGATTCGAACTCGACGGCAAGGCCTTCATTGCCATCGACACGCCCGGTCTGCGGAAAGGCAAAAGCCAGAGAGACATCGACTTCTATGGCACCCACCGGGCGCAGCGATCGATTCGCCGGGCGGACGTGGTGCTGTTGTTCCACGATTGCACCGAGCGGATCGGCAAAGTGGACAAGCAACTGTGCGACTACATTGTCGGGCAGTACAAGCCGGTGATTCTGGTGGTGAACAAGTGGGACAATCTGGCCGGCAGCATGCCCACCGAAAAGTGGGTGAACTACCTGCACGATACCTACCGCACCGTGCGGTACGCTCCCATCGCGTTCATCACCGCCAAGACCGGCAAGAACGTCAAAGCACTGCTGAATCACAGTCAGATGTTGTTCAAGCAAGCCCGTCAGCGGGTGGGGACCGGCGAACTGAATCGCATGCTACGCGATGCCGTAAAGCGTAAGGCGCCGCCGCTGTATAAGAATCGCCGTCCGAAGATTTACTACGCCACGCAGGTGGGCACGCAGCCGCCGACCATCGTGCTGTTCTGCAGCCAGCCCGCGGCCATCGACGCCATGTACCAGCGGTACCTGTTGAATCAGTTCCGGGATCACCTGGAGTTCGACGAGGTGCCCATCAAGCTCTACCTGCGTCGCCGCAGCGCGAGCGACAGCCGCGACGATATTGGCAGCGAAGCCCTGGCGGACGCGTAGGGCGAGCCGGGCCATCTTCGGCCCCAGAAGTGACTTGCTCGCGAAGGGGGAGCGTTACTTCAGGTCTTTGGAGGGAAGTTCCGTCAGGCCGACTTCGGCATAGCTGTCCAAACCGCGGGTGCCGGCCAGGCTGGGGTCCGACATCGAGCTGCGGGCCAGCAGCACTCCGCCGACGACCCAAGCCAGCACGAAGCCCACCACCTCGCCATAATAGACGAGCTGCTTCCACGAGTTACTGGCGTTATCTTGAGAATTGGTACCCATTGTCCTACTCGAAGGCCTTCCTATGCCTCAACAATTTGGCGGGTTGGCTCTGCCGGTTCGCCGAAAGAAAAGTGTTCCGTTTAGATTTGGTGCATTACAGCCACTTGTCACCGATTCTGCAAGATCGGAATCTTTCATAAAATCTTAACCGTAGATGCTAGCACGCCGGAACCGCTGCTGCCATTGCTAGTGGTGCGGAGGCGGCGCAAACTGGCGGGTTTAGCGAAGTCTCTCTCATGATCGAATGCCAAAGTCTCTCCGTGGTCGTTGCCGACTTCCGCCTGGCGGAGGTGTCGCTGGCCATCCCCACGGGCGAGTACGGCGTGTTGATGGGACGCACTGGCAGCGGCAAAACCACGTTGCTGGAGGCCATCTGTGGGCTGCGTCCCCTGGCCGGTGGCACCGTGCGCCTGGCAGGCCGCGACGTCACCGCCCTTCGCCCCGGCGACCGCCATCTTGGCTATGTACCTCAGGAAGCCGCCTTGTTTCCCCGCATGACCGTGCGGGACAACCTGGGGTTTGCCCTGGGCGTGGCCGGCCGGCCCGCTGCGGAAATCCGATCCCGCACCGACCAGCTGGCCGAGCAACTGCACGTGACGCACCTGCTGCCCCGTCGCGCCACGGGGCTGAGCGGAGGCGAGCAACAACGCGTCGCCCTGGGCCGCGCCCTGGCGGCCCGGCCGGCGGTGCTGCTGTTGGACGAGCCGTTGGCGGCGCTCGACGAACAAACCCGCACGCAGATGATCGAGCTGCTGCGCGAGGTGCACGCCGCCAGCGAGACAACCACACTGCACGTGACGCACAATATGAGCGAAGCGGAGGCGCTGGCCGACGTGCGTCTGAGCATCGAAGACGGAAACGTCATTCAGTCCGAGCCGCGTTCCAGCCCCCGACGGATCAAACCACGCTGAAGGATGCACAGCGGACGTCACTTGCCGGTGCGATGACGCGCGAGGGGCTCGAGCGTCTCGAGCCAGGTTGCCGTGGGGGCGATCAACTGTTCGACCAGTTCCACCTCGGCGGTGTCGGCTGCCGCGCTGCGAGCTTTTGTCGGCCGGTTTTCGTACTTCTGGGCGAAGCCGGCCTCGACTTCCGGGGTCCACTCCAACTGGCAAAACGCCAGCAGTTGCTGGAATTCCTCTTTGCCGAACTCTTCCAGGCGGCATTCGGTGTAACGATCGGCAGGCAGCGTTCGGCCAATGCGGCACACGTGCTCGACGCACATCCGCCATTGCCAGGCCGCCACCTCCAGTGGGTCGAGATCGCGGACCATCTCCTGAATGCCCGGCACGCGCGGTCCCCAGACACCGCGCGGTTTCTTGCTGGGCAGCACTTTGGTCATCACCCGCCGGGCGAACTCGCCGGCGTAGTACGGTGCCTGCCGCAGCTTGATTTCCTTCAGCCGCCGGAGCAATTGTCGGCGAGTGGTGCCGCCCACGCCTGTGGCATGCTGGTCCCAGAACTTGCGGATCGACAGCACCGACTCGGTGCCCTCGCGCATGATATGGATGAAAATTGCATCGGGCAGCACGCGATCGACAAACCCCACCCGCAGGCTGTTGCTGGGTGTCTTTTCCACCAGCCGCTCCCGCCCGGCATCGCGGACCTTGCTGGCAAACTCGCGGCGAATGTGACTGACCACCTCGGGCCGGGCGTCGTCGGGCTGCAGGGCGTCCGATTTGCCATCGTTGCCGTACTTCCACAGGATGCGTGGTTCGTCGGCCAGGTAAACCTGCGGATGGAACTTCAACAGCTGACTCAACACCGTGGTGCCCGACCGCGGGGCTCCAAGAATCACAATCGGTCGGGTGAGCAGTTGGTCGTCGGTCATCGGACGCTGGCGGATCGCTGGTTATTTAAAAAACCGGACCAAGCTCTTTGAGCCGCGACTCGGTCTCGGCCATCAAGGCGTCCTCGGCCGCCTCGTCTTCCGCGACGAAGGTCACGCTGAAGCGGAGGAACGACCCGGCGTCGTCCCACGGCACCGTGCAAATCGATTGCTCACGAATCAGGTACTGGCTGGCCGCTTCGGCATTTTCGAACGTGGTGCCGTCGGCCAGGCCCTTCGGCGCGGGAGTATAAAGAAAATAGGTCCCGCCCGGCATTTTGCAATCGAAACCGCACCGCGACAGCACGGCAACCAGCTTTTCCATGCGGCGGCGGTACTTTTCGCGGATTTGTTTCGGTATTTCCGGATCGTCCAGCGCCGCGGCCGCCGCCTTTTGGGTGGCCATGAACTGGCCGGAGTCGCTGTTGTCCTTCACGTCGGCAAACGCCTGCACGATCAGCGGGTGGCCACACACCCAGCCCATCCGCCAGCCGATCATGTCGAAACCCTTCGACATCGAGTGCACCTCGACGCCCACCTCCTTGGCGCCGGGCGTGGCCAGGAAGCTGCTCGGCGGCTGATCGAACGACAGCATGGCGTGGGCCGCGTCCTGGACAACAACGATGTTGTTCTCCTTGGCAAACTTCACCACCTTTTCGTAGAACTCCGGTGATGCCGTCTTGCCGGTGGGGCTGTTGGGGAAATTAATGACCAGGAGTTTCGCCTTCTCGAGAATGTCGGGCGAGATGCCGTCCAGGTCGGGCAGAAAGTCGTTCTCGGCCAGCAGCGGCAGTTTGTGCACGATGCCGCCATAGTAAGTGGTGTGCGTTCCGATCACCGGGTAGCCGGGCACCGTCATCAGGGTGATGTCGCCCGGATTGATGAACACCGCCGGCAGCAGGGCGTAGGCTGGCTTCGAGCCGATGGCGTGATTAATCTCGGTCGCCGGGTCGAGCTCCACGCCGAACTCGCGCTGCATGAACCGCGCGGCCGCTTGCTTGAACTCCAGCACACCGTTATCCGCGTAGCCGCGGTTCTCCGGCTTGTTGATCTCCTCGGCCATCACCCGGCGGACATTCTCCGGCGCCATCGAGTCGTTCTCGCCGATGCCGAAGTCCAGCAGCTTTCGCTCGGGAAAGTCGGCCAGCGCCTTTCGCTTCGCCCGCTTGATCTTCTCGAACTTGTAAAGCGAGGTGCCTTTGCCGTAGCTGGCACCACCGATGCGGTCCGCAAAAAGCTGTTGAAAGTAGGGATCGCTCATCGTCGTGTTTTTGCCTGCAAATATCGATCGGGACAGTAAATGGGCGGTGAGCTACAATAGAACAAGACCCCTGTCCGATCGTCAACACGCCGCCCACAGGACTTTTTCCTTGCCCGATGCCGCCCACCGACAATTTGCGTGCCTCGCTTCCCTGGCCTTTTTTGCCGCGCTGTTGCCCTCGGGTGCCGCGGTGCGGGCCGACCAGCCGAAGCCCGCGCCGGTGGAGGTGGTCCGCTTTCAGGGCGACGATGGCGAGCAGACCCTCACCGGCCGCATCCTGGCCGAGGATACCGACGGGGGTGTCATGCTGCAGACGCCCAACGGGGTGCAGCACCTGATTGAAGCCGCGACCGTGGTTTCCCGCGAGCGAATCGAAGCCCCGTTCAAACCGCTGACGCCCGACCAGCTGGGCCGGCAGGTCCTGGAAGAGCTGCCCGAGGGGTTCAACCTCCATACCACACCGCACTACGTGGTCTGCTTCAACACCAGCCGCGCGTACGCCCAGTGGACCAGTTCGCTGCTCGAACGACTGCACCGCGCGTTTACCAACTTCTGGGAGAACCAGGGTGTCGAGATCCACGAGCCCGAGTTCCCGCTGGTCGTGATCATCTACGCCACGGCCGACCAGTACCGCACGGCCAGCGCCGACGAACTCGGCACCGCGGCCGGCAGCATCATCGGTTACTACAGCCTCACCACCAACCGCGTGAGCATGTACGACCTGACCGGCTCCCAAGCACTGCACGGTGGCGGCGGTCGAGGTTCTCTGCGCGACATCAACCGCATGCTCGCCCAACCGGCCGCCCTGCCCTTGGTGGCCACCGTGGTGCACGAGGCCACGCATCAGATTGCCTTCAACTGTGGTCTGCAGCAACGCCTGGCCGAGTTGCCACTGTGGCTGGTCGAAGGAATGGCCGTGTATTTCGAAGCGCCCGACCTGTCGAGCAACCGCGGCTGGCGGGGCATCGGCAAGGTGAATCACTTGCGGCTGTCGACGTTCAAGACGAACCTCCACACATCTCGCCGCACCAGTTTGCTGGCCATGGTGGCCGACGACAAACGCTTCCGCGACGCCCGCACGGCGACCGACGCCTACGCCGACGCCTGGGCGCTCAACTACTTTCTGATGCGCTACCACCCCGACGAGTACGTGGCCTACGTCAAATCCCAGGCCAAGAAGAAACCCTTCATCCCCGTCTCGGCCGAGACTCGCATCGAAGAGTTCCGCGAGCACTTCGGTGACATTGAAGAGCTCGATCGGGAGTTCGTGAAGCGGATGGGGCGGATTGATTGAGCGTTGCTGCCTGGTGCGTTAAGTTGAACCACGACGGGCACGACGGAGCTAGCATTCCTCAGCCGCGGAGCGGCGACAGCGCATAGCCCGGGGCGTAAGCCCCGGGGACCGATGCGAACATCTTCGCCAGCCACGGAGTGGCGACAGCGGTTCTACCCGACGTGCTCCTGCTCGAACACATATTTCGGGTCGTACTCGATCTGGTGACGCTTGAGCAACCCCAGGAATTCCTCTTGGAAGCTCCGTTGACGATGATGTTCCTGTTGATTGCGGACGTACTGGGAGACTACCTCCCGCTGTGAAACACTGACGGTGAAGGCGGCGAAACCAGGTTGCCACTGGAACTTCCCAATCTGGTCACCACGCTCGTTCACCCACTTCGACGAGTTGGTTTTGAAGACCCGAATCGCATCGGAGACGGCGATTGTCGGTGGAATGCCGACGAGTAGATGAAGATGGTCAGGCATGCCACCAATTTCGCGGAGGCACCCGTGCTCTGCGCGGACGATTCCTCCCAGGTATTGGTAGAGTTCCTGCCGAAGTGCTTCCTGAATCGAAGGCTTGCGATACTTCGTGCTGAACACGACGTGGTAATCCAAGCAAGTAAATGTGCTGGCCATTGTTGCCAAGCCCCTCCAGCCACCAGATGAACGTAGACCGAGAGTTAGTCTAGCAGATTCGGATGGGGGGTTCGCTGTCGCCACTCTGTGGCTGGTAGTTTTCTTGTAACCTGTTCCTGGGGCTCGCGCCCCAGGCTATGCGCTTTCGCCGCTCCGCGGCTGATATGCGCGGCCATCCTCCCATAACCTCTTGTGCTGCGCACACGGACAATCGGCCGTGGTGAGCTTGTCCAGTGGCACGATCCACTCCGGCCGACTTTCCGTGCTACCCGTTGGCGTGTGGTACCAACTACTGCACCGCCGGCGGCGGCGGCAGATTCAGCGGTGCCTCGTTCTGCAGCAGTGTCGCCTCGTAGTGGCGTAGCAATCCATACGTCGACTGGAACGCGGGCAGGTTGGCCAGGGCCTGATAGGCCGGGTTGGTGACTACCATCTGGTAGTGGCTCAGCGATCTTTGCACTGCTTCGATGGGAGGGGCGGTTTGGCCGCTGAACACTTCGACTGGCAAGGCCAGGAACGCTCGCCATTGGGGGTCGAGTTGCTCGAACAGTTCGGGCGACGTTTGACTCAACTGGGCGCGAATCACTTCCGAGTCGGGGGTCGAGTACTGCTGCGCGAGTACTGGCGCCTGGGCCGGGGCGTTGGCCGGCGGAAAGGCGTTGGCCTGGTTCGGTGTGGTGCCCGGCGCCACGGGACTGACCCGTGTCGAACTGTAACTGTTCACCAGTTGCACCAGCTCCACCGCAGCCGGAGGAATAATCACCGGTTGCTGCGGTCCTGGGCTGCGGTAGTAGGCGGCATTAGCCATGCCGTCGACCTTGAGCATCGATCCGTCCAGCGAGGCTCCGATGAACAGCCCACGACTCCTGGCATACGAATAGACCTCCGCCTTGAGCTGCAGGTCGGTGGCCGCCGAGGCTTGCCGCCCCACCGGACCGGCCGCCGCCGCGGCATCGACTCCTAGCGTGAACTTGTCGTTAAAGATGCCTTGAATGCTCTGCTTGGTTTTGAACACCAGGATCACGTCGGTCGCCTGCACGCCAGCCTGCCAACCAACGCTGCCGCCGGTGAGCGTCACAAACACGGGGGCGTGCCAGGTGCCGTTATCGTCTTTCACCACCAGCGTACCCCGCCCATGCCGAGCACCGATTACAAAGCCCCCTTTGATCACGTTGGGAATGATCGCCACACCTTGGGCGTCCGCCAGCATCCGCTGAGGAATGGCCTGCGCGGGAATCGCCATCACTTCGTTCAATACCTGAATCGATTGACGAACGGTCTCGTCCTCGCGAGCCTGCCCGAAGGCCGTGGTCGCAGTGAAGCTCAGCGCTAACAGCGATGCTAGCAGTCGTGCATGAGAGGCCATGTTTTGGCGGAAAATCCGTCGCATACTAGCGGTGCTCCAGGAAAGAAAGGTGCGCGGGGGAGACGGATTCTGGGCCGGATGGGTGGTGAGAGTCAACAGCAGTTGCGCGTGGGGAGAAGATGGGAAGAGGTGACGCATCCGCAGCCCGTTGCGTAGGATGGAGACGACACTGCATGGCAGGTTGTAGCGTTTCCGGCAAAGATGCGTGCGACGATAACGTCTGAGCAAGTGGCGAGACAGCAAGTGGCGGTTCGCCAAGCAGGCCAACTGCTACATTGAGGTCCCCACTGGTTATGCGTCGACTTTTTGCAAGCAAGAACAAGGAAAGTGGCACCAGACATGAAGTTTCTCTGTGAGTGTGGCCATGCCATTTACGACCAGACCGATGACCTACCCTACAAAGCCTACTTATATCCAGACCAGTCAATGGATGCACTATATACTGCCCTGGATCAGCTGATTCAATCAGCTCCGCGTAGCGTTTCCCAGCGTTACACGATGACACTCCCAATTACTCTTCCTAAGGGTCATCGGCAAATGTATCAGTGTCCTGACTGCGGTCGCATCTACATTAGTGACAACGACAAGCTTCATTGCTTTGTGTCGGAATTTGGTGATGTTCCGAAGAACCTCTTCCAAGCCGATCCACAATAAGTGCACGCTAACCAAAAACGGGGCGATGTTGACCAAGGGTGGCCGTTAAGTACACACGGGCGTGGAGCGCCGACGGAAATACAAATGGCCATTCGTGCCAGCGTCGACGTTCCGAATTCTTGCGAATCCGGCTACGTGCTTTTTGCGATTTCGCAATCTCCATAAAACCCCGTCTGTAAAGACTTCGCCGTTGAGGCCGCTCCGGCGCGCGAGCTCATTGAGTTGCTTGATGGTGTGATGGTGTGGGGCGGGGGAAGCTCCCCCCTGCGGAAGCCGTTTGGATATGCCGCCCCCCCCCTGCAGGGGCATGCAATTCGGACGTGCAAGTCCGCGACTAGCGGCAATTGGCAGCAGTTTGTCTCTAAAAAGCATTGCACTGCAATAGTTTACGGCACCCGCGGCGTGTCGAAGCGATACGCGGCCCCGGTTGGTTGATCAAGGAATTTCTATCGGTTTTTCCGTTTTTTCCGTGTTCCGCGGATGAATGCATTGCTTATACTGCACGAGTTGGGGGAGCGCTTCCAATCGCTGGCAACCCACCGCCAAGCTTTAGTCGCGGCAGTTGCCTGTGGTAGTACTTATCTCCGAGTGGTCCAGTCGACCATTAATTGGCGGAGTGAACGACGCGCCCATTTTATCCGCATACCTTTTCTTCTTCGTGCTTGAGGTCAGTTCTAATGAGTGGACAACGTGTACTGGGCTTGGCAACCGCCGTGGCGGTTATGGTGGCATGTTCCTTCTCTCAGGCGGCGTTGATTCCGCTCGCCATTCCAGGTGTCGTGGGCGACGCCTACCACCCGGGTGATAATCCCGACCCAGGTGATGGGTCGTGGTCGCGAGTGCTCGACGGTACGGGCCTCACGGTTGGCGATACGGCCGACCCCAGCACGTGGACTCACAACGGGGCCTGGCAAGACAACTGGCAGGGGCAAGGAACGTTTACCGACGGCAACACGCCCGGTGCCTGGTTTATGGTCGACCTGGGTTCTATCCACGACGACCTGAACTCTCTTTACATCTGGAACGTACGCGAAGTTCTCGATCGTGGCATGAAAGATGTCGACATCTTCTACTCCGATTCCACTTTCCCGCCAGATGCCTGGAATTTGCTCGGTAGCTATACCATTCCGCAAGCCACCGGAGCTGACACCCCAGCGGACATGGTCATCGACCTCAGCGGTGTTCCTTCTGCACGTTACGTCGGTTTCGAGATTAACACCAACTACGGCAGCACGTTCCGAGTAGGTGTGGCCGAAATGCAGTTCACCGTCGTGCCCGAGCCGTCGACTGTTATGTTGGCTGGACTAGCCTTGGCGGCAGGCTTGGCAATTCGCAAGCGGCGCTAGCCGCGAAAAACATGGGTTGCTGCGAGCAGATTCCGGACGACGGAATCTGCTCGTCATAGAACTGGCAACTGCTGGCTCCGAGTACTCGGGCTGGTACCGGCGCGACTTTAGACGCGATGCCCTGCTGCGTTTCTTTTTGATCGCTACGTTCACTTTGTGATGTAGTCTGTTGACTGCAGCGGTGTGGCGACTTCGACTGGTCCACTCTATCTGCACGCGCATGAATCGATGCGCAGGCACGGCTACCCGTGTGGCATGGCGGCAACACCGCCCGCTTTGCCACTCGCGTTGCCTGGCCTCGAGCGCCCGTGAAACGCTTGTGTAAAAATTTCGCCGTTGAAGTCACTCTGGCGCGTGATCTAATGAAGTTGCGTGATGGTCTGTGCAGGTGGGGTGAGGGGTGAGCAAGTGAGTAGGTAGCCGGGCGACCACGTCGTCCGTGAAGGCTCAGCGTTTAAGCGAGTCCAATCGAGAGCGGCGCGGGCAAGCGAGCGTGGTGGTGGTTCCCTCGCTCGTTCGGCGGAGCGAACGGCCACTATGTAGGTTTTGGGCCAACACCAAAAACATGCGGAGAACAACGTGGGGGGTTTTGTCGCACCCTGTCGTTGTTTTAGCCGAGAAAAACAGGGGTCTCACCACCTGGGGGGAACCAAAACGGGGGGAGTTTTGGGCCCATGAATTTACATCCCCAGTAGTTGGCCCAAAACAGGGTTGGCCCAAAACTCCCCGCGAGCCGCCCCCCGCTTTGAGAGGTGGTCCACTGGATTAACCCAGCTTCAGCGGCATCGACCGCGAGCGCCCGCCCGTGGCCGCGTATACCGCCCCGGCGAGCGCGGGGGCGATGGCGATGATCGGCGTTTCGCCGGCACCGACGGACGGAAGGTCGGGACGATTCACCAGCACGAGTTCCATCTCGGGCAGGTCGCGCATCCGCGGAACCTCGTAGCTGTAGAAACTGGCGTTCTGGATCTGGCCGTCGGAGAACTCCATCGCTTCGCGGAGTGCGGCCCCCAGGCCCATGACAATCGCCCCTTCGACCTGCGACCGGAGGTTCGTGGGATTGTGAATCGCCCCACACTCGTACGCCTGGCAGACCAGCAGGTTTTGAACTTCGCCATCCACCACATCCGCTTCGACGCACGCGGCAACGTACGAACCCTTCTCGGTACCGCACGCCAGACCGATGTTACGCCCCTCGGCCCGACGCTTCCGCCAGCCGAACTTCTCGGTGGCCGCCACCAGCACGTTTCGCAGTCGCCCTTCTTCAAGATGCGCGAGGCGGAAGTCCAAGGGGTCGACGCCGGCCAGCTCCGCCAGTTCGTCCATCGCCACCTCGCGAGCAAATGTGTTGGCCGTCGATGCCAGGGCGCGGTAGGAGCCTTGCCGCAGCGGCGAGTCGCACTCCAGCACACGTTCTCGCTTGTTTGGCACCCGATACGGCGTATCGAGCGCCGATCCGCCCGAGTTGTAGTTGGCAAAGTCCCAAGCCACGATGCGCCCCTGGTCGTCGAGCGCGGCTTTTACCTCGATGAGCCCCGCGGGACGGAAGTAGGCCCAGGTGAATTCCTCCTCGCGAGTCCACCGTAGCGAAACAGGTTTGCCCGCCGCTTTGGCGAGCCGCGCCGCTTCGACGGCCGCCTCGCCGGTGTGCTTGCCGCCGAATCCGCCACCAGTATCGGGCACGATCACCCGCACCCCGTCGCCTCGCAGTCCAAACGCTCCGCGGAGTTCTCCTTCGACCCGCGAAGGTTGCTGCGATCCAGTCCATACGGTGAGCTTGCCATCGGACCACTCGGCCACCGCCGCGCGAGGTTCCATCGGCGCGTGCTGGATGTAGGCGATTTCGAACGACGAGTCGATGCTTTGATTCGCGCTCTCCAGCGCCGCGTCGACATCGCCCGCTGCACCGCCGCCTCGCCGGCCGCGGCGACCACCTCCTTCGCGGGCAGTCTCCTTCAGATGCGTGAACAGATTCTCGCTCGACGGATGGTCGACCGTTTCCCACTCGGCCGTGGCGACAAGTGCCTCGATCGCTTTGCCGGCCTGCCACGAACTGGGCGCGGTGCAGCCCACAAAGTCGCCATCGCGGACGACAGTCACTCCCTCGAGTTTCTGCCCCGCTTCGAGATCGATCGATGTGAGCTTCGCTCCATACGACGGCGGCCGCAGCACCTTGCCATACTCCATGCCCGGCAGTTGATAGTCGGAGGGGTAGCGATGCTGGCCGGTGACGATCGCCTCGGCCCCGACTTTATTGGTCGGTACGCCGAGCACCTGCCACTCGGACACGCGCCGTACTTGCGCCTCACCATTCGGCGGCGCTTGCAGCGACTCCGCCACTTCGGCCTCTCGTACCAGATCAGCCAGCGACATGGTGCGGCCCGCGGTGGTGAAGGTTCCGCGGTCGTACTGCACTTCGCCTGGTTCGACTTCGAGCGTGGCCGCAGCCAGTTCCACCAATCGCTCGCGGGCCGCAGCGCAGGCGCTTCGCACGCGTGGCACCGTCGAGGGCGTGGTGCGACTGCCGGCCGTGCCGCCGTCGTCGGGGCATTGCTCGGTGTCGGCCATCACAAGTTGAATCTTCTCGATCGGCAACCGCAGTTCCTCGGCCGCTGCTTGCGTAATTTGAGTGCGGGACCCCTGCCCTACTTCCACCTTGCTGGTGAGCACGGTGACGATGCCGTCTTCGGCGACGTGCAAACGGTCGCCGAGCGGCTCACCACGGCGGGGTTGCCGCCTGCCGGGCTGGGCGTGAGAGTTGTCGCGTGCGAGCAGCAGCATCAGGCCGGCACCCAGCGTGGCGTTAAACACCCGGCGATCGGTGGCAAACTCGTACCGCTGTGGCTCGCGCAACTCGTATCGTTCGAGTTCCAGATTGGCGTCGTTCATCTCGATGGTCCTTCGTCTTGGCGACTAGCGACCCGCGGCCTGCTCGACCGCGGCACGGAGGTTTCGATAGTTGCAGCATCGGCACAGGTTGCCATCCATCGCTTCGACAATTTGCTCGCCGGTGGCCTGCGGCTCCGTGCGCAAGAGGGCAACCGCGTTCATGATTTGGCCGGGCACACAGTAGCCACATTGCATGGCCGATTGATCAATAAAGGCCTGCTGCACTCGATGCAATTCGACACCGCTGGCCAGACCCTCGATGGTTTCGACCCTGCGACCGTCGACCTCGGCGATGCTGGTAATGCAAGAACGCGTGGCCTCACCATCGACGATCACGGTGCAGGCGCCGCACGCCCCCTCCCCGCAACCGTACTTGGTGCCAGTGAGCGACAGCTCTTCGCGGAGCACATCCAGCAGCGGCCTCTGAGCATCGGTTTCGACGCTATGCGCCTGGCCGTTGACCTCGAGCGAAAATCGATCGGGCATGAGAAGCTCCTCGTCGTGTTAACAGCGGTCAGCGGCCCGCGATCGGTTGTGGCCACTGTAGGTAATCGTGGGGCGTATCGATATCGGCCAACAGACCTCCGTCGGCGAGCGGAATGCACCGGGCATCGCACTGCCGCACGAAGGTGTTCAGTCCAAACTCCCGTGGCAGGTCGTCAAAGGCCGCCACCAGGCTCCATGGCAACAGCACCGGATGACCGCGCTCGCCGTTCACCTGCGGTACCAGCACTCGGGGCGCCCTTGGATCGTATTCCGTCAGCAAGCGATCGATGGCCGCGGCTGAGAGTCCCGGCATGTCGGCCGGCGCCACCAGCCACGCGTCACTCGGTTGCGGGCGGTGCCGCTCCAGGATTGAACGCAGGCCAAGCTGCAAGGTGTCGCGCATCGTGCGGGGCGACTCGCTGGTTGCCAGCACTCGCAACTGCTCGCGGCCTCCGGCCTCGTCACGGCACTGCTCGGCGAGTTCTAGTTGCTCTCGCCGCACGACAACCACCACTTCGTCCACATGGCTCCCACACCAGGCATCCAGCACCCAGTCAATCAGCGGCCGCCCGGCAACCTCGGCCAACAGCTTCGGCCACCCCATCCGGCGACTGCGACCGGCGGCTGGAATCACGGCGAAGTAGCGGCATCGAGGCATGCGGAACGGCGGAAAAGAGGGCAATTTCGGCAGCTCGACCCCAAGCCGCCGTACGCTCAGCATACCAAACTCCGGGCCCCACCACGCGAACCCAACCCCCGCAACGAGCGTCATGCATGCAGAGGGCCCCAAAACACCCCGGCACCCCTAGCCCGACCACAACCCCACCCGCTACAATGCCGAGTCTCACCCAGCTCCCTTAGCTCAATCGGCAGAGCAACTGACTCTTAATCAGTAGGTTCAAGGTTCGAGTCCTTGAGGGAGCACTTTCGCACTCAGTCGCAACGTCAAGTCCAGCATCGCCTAAGTCCGCAATCTGTAAGGGCTTGGGCGTTTTCTTTTGCGCGTCGCCGGTATCGCGGTCATCGCATGCCCTCGCACCGCTTTGCACCCTTTCGCGTGCTGACTGCTGCGCCAGCTGCTGCGCGCTTTCGGGATGTTCGGTGGGCAGGTCATCGGTTCCGGTGGCTCGCAGGGCCTCTGGTGGCAGATCATCTCCCGCATCGCTCAACATAGAATGCAGCCGAGCCACAGCGTCTGCCTCTTGGCCGGGAAATAGATGGCCGTAAGTGTCCATGGTCAGCGTGATCGTCTGGTGTCGCATGACAGATTGAACCACCTTGGCATGCGCGCCGGTCATCGCCAACCAGGCGCCGCAGGTGTGCCGCAGCGAGTGGAAATCGAGGGTCTCACCATCATGGTTGTCAACTGCCAAGAAGTCGCTCTCTTCCCGCTTGGCGTACTCCTGTGGATCGTCCTTTGCTTCCTTCAGCCATACCCTTCTAGCCTCGGCCAAGTCGTCCCTGAGCATCCGGGCGAGGTTCGATTCGTGCGGCAGGTTGAATACCGGGGCTTTGGGAGCTTTGGTCGCAATATGGGTCTTCAAGCTCGCAGCCAGATCGTCCTGGATATAGAGACGGGCGTCCTTCCGATTCTTGGTCGAACCGGCTTTGCAAGTGATATAAGGCGGAGCCGCATCGAAGTACAATCTACCTCGAGTGAGGCTGCGTAGCTCGCTGGAACGCAAACCGGTTTGGATGGCGGTGCGGTACAACAGGAGTCGCTCATCACCGGTCATGCCGTAGCGGTTGGGACCGTTTTGGGTGGCTCGCTCGATTCGATGCCACTCCTCGGGCAATAGCATCCGGCGTTCTCGCCGCCGGTCGGCCTTGGGGTTTGGCTTCTTGATCGATGATAGCGGGTCCCTCGGCAGCTTGTGGTGTGACGATAGCCAGCGAGTGAATCCCTTGATTGCAGTTAAGTAAGCCTGAATAGTTCGCGCGGACTTCTCCTGGTCCTGGAGTGTGCTCGCGAAACGGATGACGGCGTCAGCGTGGATAGCAGCCACGTTGTGGAATTCACCCGACTCGGCGATCTCTCGGATGTACTTCAACGTTTCGCGGATGTACTGATCGGTACGTCCGGCCGCCTGCAGTTTCGACTTGTAGTCGGCCAGATGCGCCTCGATTGTCCGCTGGGATTCCTTGCTGATCGCATCGAGTGTCGGATCGATGACGCCATCGCGGCGCAGGGCTGCTTCGGCTTCGTGCTTTCGGGCAATCCGCTCGGCCGTTGCCTTGTCGGTTGTTCGCGTGCATTTCGACCGCCGCTTGCCCGTGTGGTCGTACCACTGGGCGTACCAGTAGCCTTTCGCTCGGCTGCCACCACGTTTGAATACACTCGCCATGAAATCACCTCGAATGGTCTTGAAAGTCTTCCTACATTATCACAGATCGCACTGAATCGCGCAAGTTCGCATGGTCTCGCATATTGGGCTGCATGGCGGGCCAGAGTGCTGATGCTCAAGGTACTCGCACCCAGGTCGATGTGGGTCTTTTGGATCGACTCGGGTTCGGTGCAACACCGGCTTGTCACCATGCGGTTGCCTAGATCCTCTGACGCCGCAATTCATTGCACAGCGCTGATTCACAGCGGATGGTCTCTGCTCGGGGAGTGCCGTTTTGTTGCGTGATATTGCGGCGACTCTGCACGTTGGACGGCGGCCCGTCGGCACGCGGTAACCAGTTCACCGGGGAGTTCACCGGTAGTCTCCAAATGGTCGAGCGCCGATTGCCAGGCGATGGCCAGCTCGACGTCTGGCGACTGGAGTACCGCCAGGATAGTCTGCTTGTGCCGCCGCAGAGCTTCCACCAACTCGGGCGTCAGGCTCGATTGAGGGTTGTAGCGAAGTTTGTCGTCGGCAGCTTCGATGCGTACGCCTCGCTGGGATAGTTCGACGATTAACTGGCTGACGGTCATAGCTCTCCCCATTCGTCGTCTTGCTCAGAGTTGTCGGTAGCGTTGACGTTGACAGAACCATTGCTTTCCCCGGGATTGGGCGAGGTTGTGTCAACGTCGGTGACACCGTTCAGGACGAACACGCGAGTTGGGCGACCTCCTTTGCCAGATGGGGGTTGGAGGCTCCAGCTTCCCCGTCCGGCGTCTACCAGCTTCTGCAGTGCCGCTTCAGCTTCGTCCGCCCGCTCCCACTTCCGCGACGACCGCATCAGGTCCCTGGGCGTGGCTCGACCTCCCTTGCGATGTACCAATTCCTCCAATTCCCGAACGTCCTGTTCTTCCAGGGTCTCGTGGAATAGGGCGTAGACTCGCTTGGCTTCGTTACCAAACCACTCGGTCAGCGTAATGGCCGATCGAAGGGCCCGCTCCTCCACGACCTTGGAACTGCCCGAGTCCGTGGCCGACAAGCAAAGCTGGAAAATCAACGCAAACCGTGCAGTGTACGCTTCAAGCTTCGCCCAGGCGGAAGCAAGGTCCTCGTTCAGGTCGGCCATCTCGGCCCGATGCTGATTGTAGAACTGAACCCACCGGTCCTTGGCTTCCGGCGATAGGTCGATCGGAAAGGGGATGTCATTACCGTCTGCATCGGCTGCCGGCTCGAGGGAGAGTAGATGGTCAAACACCGCCCCCATTGAGGATTCGGTCGCTTCGTCAATCTCGCCTTCAGTCCACCGGACAGGTTTCGGTTCCGGCTTGGCGAGTAGCAATCGTGCGCACAGCCCATCCTGACGGTGCTCACGTCCGATGGCTGAAAGTAGAATACCTGGCTGGATTCCACCCACGATGCTCACAGCCGCTCGTGGTACATGAATCAGCTGCTTCAGGCCAGTCTTGCGGTCCACCGTCAGTGGGGCCGCAGAGTACATCGACAACCAATGACCGGCGTCACTCCCCTTACCGCCCTTGTACTCCCCCATACCATTTAGCCACCCCGCTAGTTCATCCCGAATGACGATTAGCCCATCGAATTGCTCGGAAAGCCGAACGGCCAACGCCTCGATGGTGATGTCGGTCGTTAGATACCGGAGGCACTTGGGTGGCTCTGGTTCCCAGGGTGGGGGCTCGTGCGGTTTCTTCGATCGTTTCCATTCGGTGTACTGCTTGTCATACCGTGCCTTATCTTCATCGTATCGTGTCATGGCATCGCGATACTTGGTGACGGCTTGCTCCTGTTTCTTTTCCAGGAATGTCACGGCCGCCTTCATGGCGGGTGATTTATGAGTACCGCTCTTGCCGACGATGGCTGCCCAGATGATCGCGGATTCGGTCCACTTGCGCTTGATGCGGATCACGCGTGCGTTACCGATCGCACGTGCCAAGCAGGCAAGTAGCGGCAGCGCGACAAATGACGGATCGCAGCCGATCGCCGTAGCCGCGGCTGACACGTAGTCGCCTACCACCGGCGGGAGCGCGTCGATCGGAAACGGCAGGTACCGCAGGACGTCGGGGGGCTCTGCTGGCGGCAGCTCAGCCTCTGCGGGCTCACCCTGGATGTGACGTAAGATCGCCTCCTTGTGAGGCGCCAGCTTGTCCAACCAGTGTTCCTTGCCTGCCGGTACGCCGACCTTGAGCTCATCCTGTACGACGCGCAGTCGAACCCCGTCGGCCTCTGCTTCCTTCAAGAGCTTCACAATGTCCACTGCGTGACCTCCCCTTCGACTTGGGGCGCCAGGTGATGCTCGAAAGCATCAAGTCCATTTAAGAGGGCCAATTCGTGCTCGCGGCGCAGCAGGTCGCTTGGCCGTACCACGCGAAATTTGTCGGCCGCGCGGCAGTTGATGGGTAGGTGCAGCTCGCGGTAACGCGGGGACAGCGTCAGGTCGAGGTACTCTTCAGCGAGCACCTCGCCCGAGACAGTGCCCGTGTAAGGAACCATCTCGATTCGGACGTCGACGTGCCGCTCGGCGAAGACTTCGATCCAGCCATCAGCGTGGATAAGAACGAGAACAGAGTGCCGTTCAGGCTGTGCTAAAGCACATTTTCCTTGTATACTCATAGCAGTGATAAACCAATACTTGGGGTGAGCGCCCGGCCCAAATGGGGCGGGCGTTTGCTATTGGGTGAACTAACAGAGCAGCCAGTGCTCGGGGGCGATCGGAGCAGTGACAAACCTTGCCCCAGAAACACCGGCTACGTGACCTGGCAAACTTAAGAAGGCGTGTCTTGCGTTGCCTGCTCGATGAACTTGCGGACGCTGGCCGCCGGGTATCGCACCAAGCGTCCGATACGGACGTGGGCGATCTCCCCGGACTGCTTTAAAGCCCACAGCTTTCGGGCAGAAATGCGAAGGACCTTGGCTGCTTCATCGGGGGTAAGCAGGTGGTCGGCCAGCTCGTCGGCAGGATTGCGGGTAGGGAATGGCATAGAATTGACTCCTGGGGTAGTGGGTAGAAGATGCGAGACTTTGCTCGCAACACCCGGAGTCTATTCACGCTGTGCTCTTGGTCGACCGGTAACCAAAGCCAGTTACCGGTAGGTTACCGGAAAAGTTACCCCTTTTCTGAATCTTCAGTTTTAAGAGACTGCCCTTTTAGAGTTTCTGCCCAGTAGTACACAGCAGTGGAAGTGGCGTTGTCCTTTCGCCAATATCGCCCCGACTTATCCACCCCGAAGAGTCCGTCCTCTGTCTTCATTGCCCCATTCGTGAGAGCATTCCGCATAGCCTTAAGGGATTCGACAGTCGCCTCTTTCCGCATTCGTCGGTCGGTCGCCCTAATCCAGGCATCAGACCTTGTGTCAAGCTTTGGTGTGTCTATCTCGAGTTGCTCTACCGTCAAAGGTACGGCTGGCGTTGTGGACGGGGCCTCTATTTCTTCGGTGCGCACAGCATCTACAGGGGCTCGAGCCGCCGTCGGTCGCTGCCTCTCTTCGTATCCCTCGCGTAGCTGCCGAAGGGCCGGCGCTAACAGTTCGTGAACCTGTTGCACGGTATCAACTGTCAACTCCCTTCGGAGTGCAGCATCGACATCGGATACCAGCGAAGACGGTAGCCCCAAAGACTGAGAAAGTCGCACCAAGCGGTATACAGCTTCCTCACGCCTAATGCTGGGTAGGTGGTGGGTGATGCTTTCGCGGCTATAGTTTCCAACAGCTTCCGCCTGATCGCGAATTTCGCTTCCCACCCACTCGATAAAGCTGAGATTTCCACTCGGGCTGTTGGGATGCTTCTCCGTTTTGGTTAGTACGTGATGCACTTTTTTTGCATCGTCCCCTTCCATTTCGCAGAGCGCAGCCCAAAACTCCGAGTAGCTCATCGTGTCGGCAGGTGCTTTATCGACCATTTGAGCTTTTATCAAACGCTCCCGCTGTTGATCTATCCACTCTGGCCCCCACACCCCGCCGTGAGCATCACAATAGGCACGCAGGTGGTCCTCTCCATAATCTTTCAGGTATTGCCAAACCCGAGTGTGGGACCGCTTGATGGACTCACCAAGGGCTACCCTCGATGACTCGAACATCCACTCCTGGAGCTTCGGCAATGCCTCAGTTTCGAAGTGGCGCAGGTCGTCGTTTACACCACGTAGCACGTCCACCGCTGTCGGTTCAGCCCTGATGCGGCGCTGGATGCCCATCATCGCGTTGGAGCATTTACGCCATGCGTCGACCACTTCACGGCGATAGTCGTCACAAGCCTCGGGGCTTGGTATCGGCGTACTCTTCACGCGGTGATCTTCGACTTCCTGCAGGTGCTCCATAGCCGGAAAACAGAACTTCTGGTGCAAGTCAAGCAACAATTCGTGTAGGGCGACGAGTGCCTCAATTGCGGCTGGATCCAGATCCGCCATCAGAAATCACCACTTTCCGCCAGGGGGCCGGCTGGCTGGATGGCAGTGGTGGCTCCTCCCAGCTCAGCCGGCCTGTGCGGTCGCGACTCCGCGGACCCGGCAAACACCGCCGGCGGACCCTGGGTTGGATGGTGCCAGGTGCCCAGGCAACCGATCGGCGGCAATTCAATTGTCCATTCGCGGTCGGTACGAGCGCACCGACCCCTACCCATGTGCACCATCTCCTAGGCCGGGATTTATTTGACGCCCGGCTCGCCGCGAATTGTTATGGACAAGTGTACCCCCGTCCGTGGCAAGCTGTCCAACGCGTTGGTCCTTCGCGTTCCGTAGCGACTTGTCGACCTCGCCGCTGACGTTGACACAACCCCCGCCAACCGCGGCCCACAGCCAGTTCTGTCAACGTCAACGCACCGCCGAGTTTCCCGGAGTCCACCATTCCCAGTCCGCAGGGTTTACCAGCCCGGCGTGCCGCTCGGTGCGATCCGCTGCGGCCCGAGTACCCAAGATGCGTCGTCCCGCATTATACTGGTGGGCTAACTCCCGAGGATCGGGGGCTTTTCCGTCAAATCGCAAGCAATGAGGTGCGTGCTGGATGATCACGGGCGCTATTAAGTCGCAGGTCGATAAGCTGTGGGACGCTTTCTGGAGCGGCGGGATCTCCAACGGGCTGACGGTGATCGAGCAGATCACTTACCTGCTGTTCGCCCGCCGGCTCGACGAGCTGCACACCGCCAAGGAGGCTCAGGCCAACCTGCTCGGGCAGCCGATTGAGGACCCCATCTTCAATAAGCGGCAGCAGCGTCTTCGCTGGTCGAGGTTCAAGGACCTCGAGGCGAAGGAGATGTACGAGCTGTTTCGCGACGAGGTGTTTCCGTTCATCAAGCAGATCGGTGGCAACGCGGACGACCCCAATGCCACGGCCTACGCCCGGTTCATGAAGGATGCCGTGTTCGTGATCCCCACGCCGTCGCTGCTGGAGCGAGTGGTCACGATGATCTCCGACATCCCGATGGACGATCGCGACACCAAGGGCGATCTGTACGAGTACCTGCTCAGCCACCTGCAGCATCAGGGCCGCAATGGCCAGTTCCGCACGCCGCGGCACGTGATCCGCATGATGGTCGAGATGATGGCCCCCACGCCCACCGATGTGATCGCCGACCCCGCGTGCGGCACGTGCGGCTTTCTGGTGGCCGCGGGCGAGTACCTCCGCGACACGCATCCCAAAATGCTGGTCGACAAGCGTCAGCGGTCGCACTTTCAGCAGGGCATGTTCCACGGGGCCGACTTCGACGCCAGTATGCTGCGGATCGGGGCGATGAACATGGTGCTGCATGGCATCGACCGGCCCGACATTCGCGACGTCGACTCGCTGTCGACCGACGGCGGCGAAGTCCGCGACCGCTACACGGTGGTGCTGGCCAACCCGCCGTTCAAGGGCTCGCTGAACTACGACGAGGTGGCCAAGGACCTGCTGCAGGTGGGCAAGACCAAGAAGACCGAGCTGTTGTTCGTGGCCCTGTTCCTCCAGCAGCTGAAGGTTGGCGGGCGGTGTGCGGCCATCGTGCCCGACGGGGTGCTGTTCGGCAGCAGCAAGGCCCACCGCGACATCCGCCAGGAGCTGGTCGAGGGGCAAAAGCTCGACGGGGTGGTCTCGATGCCCAGCGGTGTGTTCAAACCGTACGCGGGGGTGTCGACCGCGGTGCTGCTGTTTACCAAGACCAACTCGGGCGGCACCGACCACGTCTGGTTCTACGACATGGCGGCCGACGGTTTTAGCCTGGACGATAAACGCGATCCAGTGGACGCCAACGACATCCCGGACTGCATCAAACGCTGGCAAAAGCGCAGTGCCAAAAAGGACACCGACCGCACGGCCAAGGCGTTCATGGTGCCGGCGCAGGAAATCATCGACAACAAGTACGACCTCTCGATCAACCGCTACAAGGAGATCGAATACGAGGAAGTGGAGTACGATCCGCCGGAAGTGATCCTCGATGAGCTCGAGAAACTGGAGGCCGAGATTGCGGGGGACCTGAAGGAGTTGCGGGGGATGCTGTCGTGAGCGTGGAATCTGTGGAACTAGGAGAGCTCTGCACGCTCAAGAATGGCAAAGCATACAAGGAGTCGGACTGGGCCACGGATGGGCATCCCATTATCCGCATTCAAAATCTAAACAACGCGGATAAGCCGTTCAACTACTGGCCCAATGGGTTGGATGGACAAGTTGAAGTGCATCCAGGAGATGTTCTTCTCGCATGGTCCGGTACTCCTGGCACTTCCTTTGGAGCGCACCTATGGCAGGGGCGGGTGGGAGTATTGAATCAACATATTTTCAGGGTCGACCTCGATCGCACAAGAATATCCAAACGCTGGGCTGTGCTCGCGATTAATAAGCAACTAGACCGTTTGATCGACAGTGCCCACGGAGGAGTTGGTCTAAAGCATGTAACCCGAGGTGTAGTAGCTGGCTTAGAGATTCCCCTCCCACCCCTCGCCGAGCAGAAGCGGATCGCGGCGATTTTGGACAAGGCGGACGCGGTGCGGCGGAAGCGCCAGCGGGCCATCCAGCTGGCGGACGAGTTTCTCAAGTCGGCGTTCTTGGAGATGTTTGGGGATCCGGTGACGAATCCGAAGGGGTGGGAGGTCGTAAAGCTTGAGGAGATCGCAGCAGTCAATCGAGGAAAGTTCACACCGCGTCCCCGAAACGACCCGCGTTTTTACGGAGGTGTGTATCCATTCATTCAGACCGGCGAATTGGCAAGGACTGACGGCACACTGCACAGCTATTCTCAGACTTTAAACGAAGAGGGCATCAAGGTTAGCCGAAAGTTCAGGAAGGGCACGATTGCAATTGCTATCGCCGCAAATATTGGCGACACGGCCATTCTTGGGTTTGATGCGTACGCAACAGATAGCGTCGTTGGCATTGAAGTCAACGAAGAGAACGCGCGCAAGGAGTTCATCGAGTACTGGTTGCGTTTTCAACAGGATGTTCTGAAGGCAAAAGCACCAGAAACAGCACAAAAGAACATCAATCTCGCAGTTTTGCGACCACTCCCCACGATCTTGCCGCCGATGGTATTACAATCCGCTTTCGCGGAAGTATATTGCCGAACTGAACAGTCGCACGACAGCCACGAAATGGCACTTAAGGCTTCCACCGACCTCTTCAACTCCCTCGTCCAACGCGCCTTTCGGGGCGAGCTGTAACGCTACAAGCATGCCATGTCGAAACACAGCTTTGTCCCGAACAAACCAATCCCGCTGCCACTGGGCGGCGAAGCCCTGAAAAGCTACGGCGATCGCCTGCTCTGGCATCAACTGGGCCTGCAGTTACACGACCACCACCATGCGATGCTGACCGAGCAAGAGTACATCGACGTGGTGACCGGATTCTACCCCGAAGCGGTCCGGCACAACGTGGAGCTCTACCGCAGCTACTTCAACAACAAACACGAGTCGATGGGCTTCCGCAGCACAGAGATGCCGGTGCACGTGGAGTTCGCCAAAGGATCAAAATAGTAGTCAACGCAAGGGTAGCTGTCGTGTCCGCACAGAATTACGCGGTTAATCAACATCTGGTCGAAACGCTGCTGAGTTGGGTCTAGTCGGGGGAGTAACAAGTCATTGGAAACTGCAGGGCTCTGTCGATGACCGATGTGCCGCACCAAAGCGATTCAAAGGTCCAGCGAGAGCTGGAGACGCTGCTGGTGCAGGCTGCGGGCAAGCATACCAGCACGACGCTGGAGCCCAAGGTGCTGGAGCTCGATGGAGCCACGGTCAACCTTGATGGATACGCAGTCGACGAATCAAACGAGCGAATCGTCCTGGCCGAGGCGTACGCCCGAACCGAAAAGCTAAAGCCCGGCAACAAACGCAAGGTACTCACCGATGTGCTAAAGTTGCTGTACGTTCGCGACGCACTGGCCGAAATGCATCCAGGCTGGGAGGTGCGATTGTATCTGGTGCTATCCAGTGAGCTGGTGGCCGCCGAGTTTCGCGGCAAGTCGTGGGCCGCCAAGGCGCTCCGGCGATTCGGCGTTTTGGTGTTAGTGCATGAGTTCTCGGCGGAGGAGCTCAAGAGACTTGCAACTGCCGTTGCGGCACAACGCGAGGGTATGCGAGGATAGAGCGACCATCCAAGGGGGCCATCATGCCATCCAATTTCGACTTCCTCACCGACCAATGGGCGCCGCTGCACGAGGACGCGGTGCACACCGAGCTCAACGCCCTGGTTGCCCCCAGGACCAGTGCGTTCTATGCCCGGCGGACTATGGAGCTGGCGGTCAAATGGATGTACGCCCACGACAGTGGGCTGCACGTGCCGTACCAGGACTCGCTGGCGGCGCTGATCCATGAGCCGACGTTCAAGAACACCATGCCGCCCGGGTTGTGGCAGCAGGTGCGGATGATCTGGAAGCTGGGCAACATGGCCGTGCACAGCGAAACGGCCATCAACCAGCAGGATGGTTTACAGGTCACGCGGTGCCTGCATGCGATGCTGGGCTGGGTAGCCAAGGCGTATAGCAAGGGCAGTGTCCAGGCGCCCGCGTTCGATGCCAGCTTGCTCCCCACGCCTGGCGACCAACAAGCGGCCGACAGGACCTCCGAGCAGCTAACGAAGCTCGAAGGCCAGCTTGCCGAGAAGGATAAGGCATACTTCGAGTCGCTCAAGAAGCTGGCAGCCACCGAGGAACTGCTCGCCGAGATGAAGGCCGAGATCCAGAAGATCAAGGCCGAGAACGCCAAAACGATTGCCGACACGGACTATACCGAGGCGGCCACCCGCGATCTGTTCATCGACTTGATGCTCCGCGAGGCGGGTTGGGATCCGCACGGCGAGAATGTCGGGGAGTACGAAGTCGCCGGCATGCCCAACAAGCAGAAAAAGGGGTTTGTCGATTACGTGTTGTGGGGCGACGACGGCCTGCCGCTGGCGCTGGTGGAGGCCAAGAAGACCAAGAAAGACCCCAAGGTGGGCAAACGACAGGCGGAGCTCTACGCTGACTGCCTGGAGGAGAAGTTCGATCGCCGGCCGGTGATCTTCTACACCAGCGGATATGAGACCTGGTTGTGGGACGACGCGATGTACCCTCCCCGCGAAGTGCAGGGCTTCTACACCAAGGACGAGCTGCAGCTGATGATTAACCGGCGCGACAGCCGCAAGGACATCGCCGGCGCCACGACCGACAAGTCGATTATCGACCGCTACTACCACGAGGAAGCGGTGCGACGAGTGATGCACGCCTTTGACGAGGAGCGGTCGCGCAAGGCCCTGGTAGTGATGGCCACCGGCACCGGCAAAACACGGCTGTCGATCGCCATGGTCGACATCTTGATGCGACAGAACTGGGTCCGCCGGGTGTTGTTCCTGGCCGACCGCACCGCCCTACTGCGGCAAGCCCGCAATGCGTTCAAGAAGTGCCTGCCAAACACCTCGACGGTGAACCTGAGCGAGGAGAAGGAGAACGACCAGAGCCGGATTGTCTTCAGCACGTACCCGACGATGATGAACTCGATTGACGACGCCAGAAGCGACGGCGAGAAACGCTTCGGCGTTGGTCACTTCGATTTGATCATCATCGACGAAGCCCACCGCAGCGTTTATCAGAAGTTTGGCGCGATATTCGACTACTTCGACGCGATGCTGCTGGGTCTCACAGCAACGCCGAAAAGCGATGTGGACCATAACACTTACGAGTTGTTCGACCTGGAGGAGCACGTCCCCACCTACGCCTATGAGCTCGAGCAGGCAGTCAACGATGAGTACTTGGTGCCACCGAAGGCGATCAGTGTGCCCCTGAAGTTCCAGCGATCGGGCATCAAGTACAACGAACTCAGCACGGAGGAGAAAGACCAATACGAAGAGAAATTCTTCGACGAAGACACTGGCGAACTGCCCAACGCCATCCAGGCTGCTGCGCTCAACGCCTGGCTGTTCAACAAGGACACGGTGAACAAGGTGCTCAAGCACCTGATGGAGAACGGCTTGAAGGTTGAGGGCGGCGACCGGCTCGGCAAGACAATCATCTTCGCCAAGAACCACAAACATGCGGAGTTCATTGTCGAGCAGTTCGATAAGAACTATCCCAAGTTGGCCGGCAAGTTCTGCCGGGTGATCGACAACCAGGTGAATTACGCCCAAAGCCTGATTGACGACTTTTACATCGCTGACAAGGCGCCTTTCATCGCCGTATCGGTCGACATGCTGGACACCGGCATCGACGTGCCCGAGATCGTGAACCTGGTGTTCTTCAAACTGGTCCGCTCGAAGACCAAATTCTGGCAAATGATCGGCCGCGGCACCCGCTTGTACCCCGAACTGTTTGGTCCCAACTCGGACAAGGAGTTCTTCTACGTATTCGACTACTGCGAGAACTTCGAGTTCTTCGGTGAGCGGCCCGAAGGCGTCGAACTCCACGCCCAAGAATCGCTAAAAGCCAAGAACTTCAAGCGGCGAGTCTCCCTGGTTGAGCTAATGGAGAAATCCAGCAAGAGCGATGATCTGGGGGCTGATTTGGTGGATTTGCGATCCGATTACCAGGATCAACTGCACGAGATCGTTCAGAGCATGGACGTCGAGAACTTCATTGTTCGGCCAAAGCGACGGTATGTGGAGAAGTTCCAGGTCAGAGAGAACTGGAACGAACTCTCGAGCGAAGACATCGTGGACCTTGTACACGGCGTCGCCGACTTGCCCTACGAGGATGCGTCCGACGAGTTCGCCCGCCGATTCGATTTGCTGATCTTCAACCTGGAACTGTCGATCCTCGAGGCCGATCCACTGCTCACCCGGTACCAAGACAAAGTGCGTGAACTAGCTGGCGGACTGGAGCAGAAGCAGGCAGTGCCCATGGTCGCCGCCCAGATGGAACTGATTCTGGAAGTCCAGACAGACGACTTTTGGGAGTTTGTCACACTGCCGATGCTGGAGAACGTCCGCAAGCGGCTGCGGGACCTGATTAAGTTTATCGACAAGCGAGGTCGCGAAGACGTCTACTCGAATTTCGAGGATGAGATTGGTGAAGGCGAAGAAGCCGCCTTCCTGATCCAGAGAGATGCCAATCTGAAGAACTACCGACTGAAGGTCGAGAAGTTCATCCGCGACCACGAGATGCACGTCACAATCCACAAGCTGAAACGAAACCAGCCCATCACCACCGCGGACATCGATGCCCTGGAAGAGATTCTGTTCTCCGAGTCCGGCCCCGGCAGCCGCGAAGACTACGAAGAGACCTACGGCACCGAGCAGCCGCTGGGAAAGCTGGTCCGCCAAATCATGGGACTCGATCAGAACGCCGCCAAGGAGGCCTTCGCTGAGTTCCTGTCGAGCGCCGTCTACTCAGCCGACCAAATCACCTTCATCAACCGCATCGTGGAGCACCTGGTGCACAACGGGCTGATGGAACCAAAACAGCTGTTCGAGCCACCGTTTACCGATATGCACGACCAGGGCGTTGTGGGCGTGCTGGGTGACGATGCTGGACGCGTGGTGGCGGTGATTGAGGGGATTAATGGAAATGCGGAAGTGGCGTGAGCTCCAGCTAAGGAGCAGTATTTTCGTGTTGTGAAACGAGCACACTGTGCATGGTTCCGCTCGACACACCTGTGAACGCTGCGGGAGACCTAGGAGCTACCATCAAGCGTGAACCCGCCGCCTGTGTCGCAGGTCATTGCTTCAATAGCTTCAGCCAGAAACGGGTGGCAAGACCTGCGAAATGAACGAGAAGATCTGCATCTACTGTAAGGAACCCTTCGACCCATCCCGCGGGGAAGGAGACCATGTTCTTCCAATCGCTTTGTTTGGTGAATTTGCTGGGGATGTGCGATTCCGCGGTTGCTGCACTGCGTGTAACAACTCGTTCGGTGTTTACGAGCAAATACTCATGCAGGCTACGTCCCTGGGTTATTTAAGGCAGTTCGCGCCAGTTCGACGACGTGGCCGCTCTCCTGGCACTCGCCAACGAGGGGCTAAGGGCAGTAAAGCACCTCAACACACCGTTCGGGCATTTGGCTACGGGCAACTTGTGAGTCCGTTGACCGACCCGAGACAGGTGCAGCCGAAAGATCAGATTACTATTTGTGACGAAGCTGGAATCGAGCACCATGTCCAATTGTTTGAGGGAATGACCGCCGGGCAGTTAAAAGCCAGAATCCGAAAACTTGGAATTGGCAATGTATCTAGCGTATTTTGTTCAGTGACCGAGCGATTGGCCGAAGTATTCCGCCGTCTCGTAAAGGAGGTGTTTCCCACGCTTACTTACAAAGCTCTCCCTGATACCGAAGTCGGCAAGTCGACGGTACCCGGCCGCATCTCATTCGAGTTTTCAGCTGATGCAGATCGAGCGATTGGCAAGATGGCATTCCACTATTATCTGACACACAATCAGCGCGGCTACGATGGCAGCGAGCGCGAGTTTTCGGCAATTCGCCAATATCTCCGCCATGGTGGCAACCCTGATTCGTTCTTTGGTCAGCCTGGCCCTGAGTTTCGGATGCCATTCGGGGAAGATGCATCAGGCGTAGTATGGACTCCCAGCAACTGGTGCCACGTGCTGCTCGCTTATGAAGTTGAAAAGCAGATTGTGGTGTACATGCGACTTTTTGCTGGTCCAGATCACATCGGCGAGGAGTATCAGGTAACACTTGGCTCTATTGCCGGCAAGCTTATTTTGCCATCGGGTATCTGGGGGCATGCCTATCTACGCGACGATAGTCGGGCAGATCGGTACGATGGACACGTCGAAGCGGTCGAACCCGAGCGACTTGCGTAGCACCTATGCGGTCCGTGAATCCGGTATTGGAACCCACTGACTCGTATCCCGGTTGCGGCTCGATCCCAGCCAGCACAGTGTCGGTGAGCTCACCCCGCTAGTTGGGAGCGATAAGCCGATTAGTATCGACAGGCTTCTCATCGTGTTCAACTGCTGCGCCCTGAGCTGCGCAGTTCTGGGAATCGCATTTTTCATCGACGTTTTGCGAGGTCACGGATTGACTGTTCATCAGTGGGTTCAAATTTCGATTTCTTGAGCACTGACAAGGGTCGCCGAGGGCAATTCGGTCCGAAGGACGAAAAGCCAGACCTCCACGATGCCCTACCGCACGGGATGACCGCAGGGGATGTCATCTGGACGGGTGACGCCCCAAGACTGTGGTGACGATTAGCACCAAGTGAAGCGATCACCGTCTCACTGTCCTCTCTCGAAGCCGAAAGGAATAGACAGTAGCGTTGCTGAACTCGAATCTCAGTCGGTACATACCGGCATCGGTAGGTACATCTAAAACTGACATCTCACCAGTAGTAGATTTGGTCAGGCGGCACTGAGCGATTTTGTTTCCTGCCGCGTCAATCGCGGCCACTTCGACAAAACCACTTGGCGAAACGTCCGCGTTTAAAGCAAGCAATCGGCCCGTCGTTCGAATTGGCGTGGTTGTTACGATCGCCGGTTTCTGTTCTGACACCTGCGTGTATCCGGCGAATCCATCGGGTCTGAGTGTCGCCAGGTTCAACGACCCGCACCGCCATCCGAAATGCAACCCGTCGCTGCCACCGTAGTAGATGCGGATTTCATCCTCGCGAATCACGGGAGTCGCGGCCGCGTAAACGCAGCCCCAGTCATAATCTCCCTCCCTATCAGAATTTGGGATCAGCGGTACACCGGGACAGATGCGATGCCATTGCTTTGTATCAGGACTCCAAGCTAATTCGGTCCAGACACGATCCTGCTGTTGGTCGTGAATCATGAGCAAGCCCAAATAGACGCCACCATGATAGAAGGTGGGCATCGCATAGGTTTGCAAGTTATGGTCATTTCCGTGCAGCACGACTTCGGCAGGCGACCAATGGATGAAGTCGTCCGATTCGGTGCGTGCGACGAGTCGCCCGAACTCGGCGTTTTTCTCTCGCGTGATGCCAACATACTTGCTGAGCGTGGGGGCCCAGAATGAGTTGTTGTGGGTATCTCCCCGCGCACCAATTTCAGGGCAGTCGACATAGTCGCTCCAATGCAAGCCATCGGCAGAAAATGCGACGGATATCTCATCTAGTTTAAAGAACTGTTTAAAGAGATGGTCAGGGCTGCTGGAGTGAGGGTCTCGAAAGACACCAACGCCATGAGGGCCTCGGGCGATGATATTGTTCTCTTTACTGCCCTTATATTCAACGAGGCCGAGTAACGGCTTCTCCCAGACAAGGCCATCTTTCGAGATGGCGTAGCATAGACCCGATTGCCGGTCGCTTGGCGGCCGATAGGGCGTCTGGCGATCCTGCTGCGATTTGCTGCGCGCCGAATGATCGACTATGAAAGGTCCATACCAGCATCGATAGTGGCCGACGTCTCGGTCGAATAGGACATTCGCGTAGAGGTTGTCGAATCGCTTCTCCCAGGGACGATCTTCGACCATCAGAGGATTGGCTGGGTGCTTCGTGACGTGGCCGAGCGTCAGTTGTGCATTTTCGACTCGCTTCACGATCCGATCGTCCAATAGCAAAGAGTGGCCGCGCTGCGAGTGGCTCTCGTTCGCAGCAGTGTTCTGCGAGAGTAGAACTACAAAGGCCAATAATCCTGTTCCGGCCAACAGTCGTGACAAGTCGGCAACGAAGAGTCGGTTCACGGCGAATCTTTCTAGCCAAAGTAGGCTGTTGTCAATCAGCGGTGATGGTGGATTCCTCAACGTCGATTAGGCGCTGGGCTTCGCGCTGCAATGTGTCTAAAGTGACTTGTATTTGCCAGCTTGCGTTCTCGTGTACAAGTCCCACTCTTAGATCGTGGGCTTCAGACAGTAGCCGTTGAGCTTGAAAGCTATGCCCGAGCTGGTGACGGTTCATGGCAAGAAAATAGTCGATGCACGCCAACACATACCGGTCGGTGCTGTCGGAGGCTCCATTGTACTTGGACCGCAGTGTAGTGAGAGTGTCGTTCGCATCGTCGTAACGTCCCAGGCGATGTTGCATGGCGCCTAGCAGCATGATTTCCCAGTTACCCCTTTCAAAGTTTCGCTGCTCTTTGATCTGCTTCGCGAGATCGTTAACCAGCGCGTCAAACCCCATCGTCGTGTCCGGGATCAATGCGCCAAGCCAGGCGGTTTGAAAACGTTTCGAGTCGACTTCATCGTCACCAATGGCTTTGGCTAGATCCGCGTGCAACTCGCGAAAGCGTTCCATATCCCGCCCTCCCAGCAAAGCGTAGGCGTGGCAACGAGCCGCCATCAATCCTCGCTCGATCTGCGTCGGTGTCGCCGCGGAAAACTCCCTTGCTGCTGCGTCGAAATCACCCAATTCGGCGAACGCCTGTCCGCGGAGCAGCCGATAGTCGAGCGTCTGGGGCGCAGTTTCCACAACTTTTCGCAGGTAGTCTTCGCGTTGGCTTTCTTCCAATGTATCGGCACGCGAGTAGTACTCCCGCGCCAGTTCGCTATGACGACTCCCGCCCTTGGCAAACTCCTGGCCACGCGACGAATCCCAGACTTGTATGCGGCCGCTCTGATTGGCAACTGCCAGTCGCCTTCCATTGGGGCTCCAGGCAACGAGCGAGCAGGGTCCACCGGACGTGCGCAGCCTCAACAACTCGTAACCCTGTTTCGGTTCCAGGATTTTTACAGCGCCGTCCGCTGCGGCGGTGGCTATCCGCTCCCCACTACGATGCCAATCGAGTGCCAGGATTGGCGCGTCGTGAGCCTTGCTCAGTACGGCATCCGTTTGCCCACCGACACTGATGATTTCGATCAACCCTTCGGTAGTACCTTGTGCCAGGTATCTTCCATCGGGGCTCCAATTCAACGCCCGGATGTTACCGCCGTGTCTGGGACGATCACCAAATGGGCGTTTGAGTATCCGTCGACCGGTAGAGGTATCGAAGATGTGAATGTGTGATGACCAGAACACGTTTCCGTTGTCACCAGGATCGCCATGAGCGACGATGGCTATTTTCGAGCCATCGGGCGACCACGCGGGACCAAAAAGGAAGTCATTATTGTCAGCTCGACTATCCCGATACCGCTCCCAATGCGCGATCGTCTCTTCGGTATCGACATTCCAAATGTCCAAAGCCAAACGATCCTCGGAACGAGTAATCAGCGCGAGTTTCTTGTTGTCCAGCGACCAGGCATACCGAATCGGTTCGAGTGTACCACTCGATTTCCAAACGGCATGAATCGCGCCCGATCGCGTAACGACGTTGAGGGTGTTCCGTGGCGTAGCAGAAGGAATGTACGCGCGAAAACGGTTGTCGTAGCTAAACGTTCCAATATCTTGACCATCTTCGGCAGGCAAGCCGTTGGATTCCAGTTGTTTGCCGTCGTCGACCGACCAGAGGCTTGTCTCCCCGTCCTTGTGGGCGGTCGTTTGCAGTGTGCTGCCGGGGCTCGCCCAGGCAATTCGTGCCAGGCGACTTCCCGTCTCGATGGGTGGGGGCTGCGGCGGTTGGGTCAAATCCCAAACGCGAAGCTCGCGACGATCATCCGTCGTCACCAATCGATTGCCATCGGGGCTCCAAGCCACCGAGTTGACGACGCCCACATGGCCACTTAGCGTTTGCAGTTTTTCGCTACCGGAAGCATCCCAAATGCTAACGGTCGACCGGTTGCCAATTGCCAGGCGATTGTCGGTAGGATTCCACGCGACGTCACTCTGCTCGCTAAGCGACAAATCTTCGAATCGATGGGGTTGTTCAGCCGTTTTCTTCCAACCGTCGCCACGGCTGAGCACGTACCAGCGAGCGGATGTATTCACCGCCAGTCGCTTACCATTGGGATTCCATGACAAGCGCATGCGATTGGGGTAATCGTCTTCAGTCGTATGCAAGACTTCCTCACCACTCTCGACGTCCCAGATGTAAAGGTGGTGTCGCGCCCCTGCCGCCAGCAGTTTGCCATCAGGGCTCCAGGCCGTATCCGTCACGTGCGCGTCAACGGAATACCTGCGAACAATCTCGCCCGTGAATGGATCCCAGATGCGGATCGTATCATCTAGTGACCCCGAAGCGAGCCTCGTTCCGTCATGATTGAAATCGAGTGCCCACACGCTCGCACCATTGTTCTCCCGAAGCTCGCGAAGCTCGTCGGTCTGCCGGTCCCATAAATAGATGCCCCCATCATCAGAACTCTGACCCCAAGCCAAAGTCTGGCTATCTGGACTCCAAGCATTCGCTTCCCAGAGATTAAAAGAGGGCGTGAAAGCGCGCACGCACTCGCCCGTATCGGGCTTCCAAATCATGCCGGCCGTAGCAATTAGCTCGCCATCGGGGCTCCAAGAGGCGAATACCAGTTTCGCCGGGTTGAAGAGCCGCATGACTTCGGGATGGCAGTGCGAAAAAAGATAGTACCACTCCCAGTTCCGACGATCCAACTCGGAACCTACCGGTAAGTGTCGTGTCAGTTTTTGCTGCAAGCGGGGGAGATTCCCTTCGGCTAGATCCGTTTGGCCGGAGACGATCTCCGCGTAATACTGTTGCAGGAGTGCTTCGTTACGTTGGTCGACTGCCGTGTTCCGCTCCATCTCGGCTCGCTCACGATCGGCGATCGCCGCCTGCCTCGACTCGCCAATCAACGCAGTGGCCCCCGCCAGGACGGCGGACAGACTCAACGCCGCGACCACCGCCGTCCATACGGCTCCCACATGCCTTCGCGTCCACTTACCCATCAATTGCAGCAATGTCGGCGGCTTTGCCTTGATCGGGCGGTCATCGAGGTACGCGCGCAAGTCGTCAGCCAACTCTTGCGCGGTATGGTACCGCTCATCGGGCTCCTTCGCCATCGCATTGAGAACGATCGTCTCCAACTCGGTCGGAATGTGACGATTCAGCTTGCGAAGCGGCGTTGGTTCCTCGAATGCGATCTGCCTCAATAGCTCGGAGCGATCGGTGCCGCCAAATGCAGGCTGCAGCGTTAGCAGTTCGTATAGAGTTGCCCCTAACGAATAGATGTCGGCGCGATGGTCGATTACCACTCGCGTACCGAGTGCCTGTTCGGGCGACATGTAGCGGAGAGTACCAATGAGATCCCCGGTCATCGTCAGTCCGGCGTCCGCTTCGATGCGAGCGAGTCCGAAGTCGGTAACGTAGAGCTTGCCATTGCCGTCAAGCAGCAAGTTGCCTGGCTTAATGTCGCGGTGCAACACACCTTGTTCGTGCGCATGCTGCAGCGCTTCAGCAACCTGAATCCCCATACGTGCGGCAGAATGACAACTCTCCACCTCTCGTCGGCTATCCCGCGCTGTACTCACTTGCGCTCGCGCAAGGCGTGTTGTGTCGGTGGCCGCCTTCACAGAGGTCGAGTCGATTGTTGGTGCGTCGGCTCGGGCCTCATCACCGTCATGTTGCAGATCCCGCCGCAATTGCAGGATCAGATTCGCCAAACTCTGACCGCAGACCAGCTGCATCGCATAGTAGTGAATTCCGCGCTCCTCTCCCACCGAATACACCGAAACAATGTGCGGATGGTCTAGGGCAGCAGCGGCGCGCACTTCGTTGCGAAATCGTTGCAGAGCGTTCTGCTGAGCGAGGGCCGCAAACGGCAATACCTTGAGGGCCACCCTCCGCCCCATGGAGATCTGCTCGGCTTCGTAGACGGTCCCCATTCCGCCCCGGCCTAGCTCCCCCAGTACGCGAAAGTCACCTAGCGTACCGTCAAGCGGAGAGCTGCCAGAGGAGGTAGCGTCTGAGCCCCCCAGCCAATCAGACGCTCTCCCCCAACTGGCCATTGCCAACATGGTAGGCATCAGCTCGCGAAGCCGCTCGGCGTGAAGTGGATGAGCGGCTATCAGTCCATCCAGCTCGATTTGCTCCCCCGCATCTAGCGATCGCGTGACCTGCTCCAACAGGTTGGCCAACGACTGATCGCCGCTAGGCGAGTAGTCACCTGTTCGTTTGCTATCTTGGAGTTGAAACCGCACGGTTACCCTTCCAGCTACGCGCTAGTGAGAACCTTTCGCAACCGTTCGAGAGCCCGCATGTGACGCATATTGACGGCCGCTTCGCTCATATGCAGCAGGGCACCGATTTCGTTCGAGGGCATTTGCTCAATATGCCGCATCAGCAGCACTTCGCGATCGGTAGCAGATAGGGCATCTATCGCAATCCGAACGCGTTGCATCAGTTCCTCACGCTCTACTGCACCACTAGGCGTACTGCTTGGACATACCAGACGTTTGGCAATCCCGGCTATGGAAGCATCGGATAAATCTGAACGCAATGTATGCTCACGTGCGACACTACGTTTTGCGGCGCGTAGATGTCGATCGTGTTCGTGTACAAGCTTCTCCCAAGCGATCTGCCGTAGCCAGGGATAAAAGGGCAGAGGTCTGCCGGCCAAGTATGCGTCTAGTTTATGGCTCGCGGTCACCAAAGTTTCTTGCACAATGTCTGAAGGATCGATTCTTGCCTGAATCCGTGGGTCCATTCGAGCTTGGACCATTTGTGATAGTCTCTGGCGATACCGATTGAGCAGTTTGTGCTTCGCCTCCACATCTCCATCGTGAGCGCGGCGAAGTAGTTCTTCAGTGTTGGGCGGTGAGGTCTGCATGGCGGCAAGAAATATAACACACACCCCATAACATACCTTCGAAAAACCTAGTGCATCTAACAGCCTTTTTATGTACTCGCCGAGGGTGGACAGAAATGCACGCATGCCACTGTGGACGCAACCCCTTATGGCAAAACTATTTACGGGGTCGGGCAGCAAAAGTTGCCATAGCATTGAGAAAGATCTGTTAGATAGGCCGCAGTTTTCGAAGGTTAGGGATAAAGGGTTGCCCATTGAGGGAGGGAATGCTGGCGTTGATTCAAGCAAGCACTTGATTGATGGTCGTTTGTTTGGGCAGATTGCTACATCGACGCGGGCGGTGGTCGCCCATTCGCAAACACGTCGAATGGTGCGCAGTCAATCCACCTAGAATCAAACGTCCACACGACTGCTGCGTAAACTCTCAGCGACTCCATCGTGGAAGACGGAGACTTGGCAAGCTCAGGTATCTCATCTTTATTCAATCTAATCTAAGTCGCAAAAAAGGGGTTGCAATTCTCTAGAGCTTTTGTGAGAACTTGAGACAAGCTCATGTCTTATCGAATTGGGGGGGACTTCACTTGAACACCTACGCGTTATTCTGACGCTCTGCGCGCTCTCGCCGGTGCGAGTATTGGCAAACACTCTTCGCAAAGTGCGCGGCTTTAACTAGACGCCGCTCTGGGAAAATGCATTCGGTGCGCATTAGTGGTTACGGTCAAGCCGCGTTGGATGACGCATGCTTTTCGACTAAGTACTATCTGTCTCGTAGTGCGCGCCAAATTCACAACGATCGAACTACCATCAATTAGATAAAATGGGAGATTATACATGGCCGATTCGACTTTAACCGATACCACCGCTGCACCGTCATCTACCACCAAATCCCCCGGAGAGGCACCGCCCGATCGCGATGCAATCAAGGTGAACGACCAGCAGGCTGACTTGTGCTACGCAAATTTCTGCCGAGTAACGGGCACCCCCGAGGAACTAATCCTCGACTTCGGCCTCAACAGCCAACCGTACGGCACGCCCACCGAGCCGATCGAAGTCAAGCAGCGACTCGTGGTCAATTACTTCACGGCGAAACGTATGTTGCAGGCCCTGGCCATGTCGATTCAGCGGCATGAGCAGGCATTTGGCGTGTTGGAGACCGATGTGCAGAAACGCGTGACCGCCAAGCCGGCTCCAGCTCGTGCTGCTAGCGCAGGTGGTTGACGCGGGCACCCCTTCTCCCCCAGCAGCTGCTTCTCAGATACCGGACGATTCACTCCGTACCGCTTTCTAGGCAAGGAAATCTACCATGGCCACGTTCAACAAGCTTCGCCGCGCAAAAGAGCAATACATCCGCAGGCAGCGACGAGCGAAAGCGAGAAATCGGCGGCTGAATGTGGAGGGTCTCGAAGATCGACGTGTGCTGGCGACGTTTGTCTGGGATGGTGGTGGCTTGGATTCAAATTGGACGACAGCAGACAACTGGGGGAGTAACGTAGCGCCATCGGTGAATGACGATCTGATCTTTCCAGCCGGTGCTGCCCAGTCGACAAACGTCAATGATTTTGCAGCGGGGACACAATTCGGTTCGATTCTTATCGATGGCAGCAACTACAATCTCAGCGGCAACCAGATTGTCCTTGATGGCGCTATCACGAATAACGGCCTATCAAATGAATTGGCTCTAGGCCTCCAGGTTGGATCGGCTTCGGGCGGTATCGCCAACGCCGTTGGTAGTACGTTCACCGTCTCGGGTGCGATTGACACGAACGGGCAAATGCTGCCCTTAAACTCTTCCTCGGGAACGCTGCTGGTAAGCGGAGCCATTGCCGGCAGCGGCAGCGTCACCACTGGCGGCAACAGTATGGTCGCCCTCTCGGGCGACAATACCTACACTGGCACGACCACCATCGGCGGTGGAACGCTCTCGGTCCGTCATGACAATGCGCTCGGGGCAGCCGACGGAACAGCGGCAACTGGCACCGTCGTGACCGCAAGCGGCTCCTATCTCCAACTGGAGAACAACGTCACTGTCGGCAACGAGCTGCTTACTTCGCCGTCGGGGACTTATTTTTACGTTCGAAACTATGGCAACAACACCTGGGAGGGTGATGTCGAGACCGGCTCGTATTTACGGCTCTTTGTACACTCTGGCAGTCTGGAGTTGGACGGCAACCTCGATACAAATAACAATAGTCTGCAGCTCTATTATGGCACAGCAGCTTTCAACGGGACGTTTGGCAACGTTGGGCAACTGTATACGTATTCTTCCGCCACGGCTGAGTTGAACGCAAATCTGACGACAAACTACAATTCGACAATCAACAGTGGCAGCACGTTGACAGGGACGGGTTCCCTGGTGTCGTCCTTTACTTCTTCGCCCGCGCAAATCTATGGCACGATTAATCCGGGCAGCGGGTCCACAACCGGCATCCTAACTTTGGACGATGTAGGATTCGAAAGTGCGTCCAATCCCCGACTTGCAGTCCAGCTCAACGGCACCACAGCCGGTAGCGGTCACGATCAGCTGAAGGTCAACGGCACAGTCGAGATCGCTGGCGAATTGGACGTAACGCTAGGATACTCGCCCGCTGTGGGCGATTCGTTCACCATTCTCGACAATGATGGCACGGATCCGATCGTCGGCACGTTCAACGGCCTGAGCGAGGGGGGTATTCTCGCAGTAGGCACGGATTATTTCTCGATCACCTATGAGGGCGGCGATGACGGCAACGACATTGTACTGACCAAAGTGCTGGCCGCCGAATGGGACGGCGG
>NZ_JAMXLR010000035.1 GCF_024054565.1 Aeoliella straminimaris | reverse complement strand
CCTATACCGGTACGACCACCATCGGCGGTGGCACTCTATCGGTGCGTCATGATAATGCCCTTGGGGCAGCTGACAACACCGCGGCTACTGGGACCGTCGTGACCGCAAACGGTTCATACCTTCGCTTAGAGAATAACGTAACCGTCGGCAACGAGTTGCTCAGTTCGCCGTCGGGTACATACTTCTACGTTCAGAACTATGGCAACAACACCTGGGAGGGCGATGTCGAGACCGGCTCGTACGTGCAACTCTATGTCTACTCCGGCAGTCTGCAGTTGGACGGCAACGTCGATACGAACAATCAATACATCTATCTGAATTATGGGGCCACCGTGTTCAACGGGACGTTTGGCAATGTTGGTCGACTGTACATGAATTCTTCCACCGCTACGGCTGAGTTGAACTCAAATCTGGCGACAAACTACTATCCCTTGAATTACGGCGGAACTTTTTCCGGCACGGGTGCCTTGACGTGGACATACGGTGGTTCTGCCTTAGTCCGCGGCACGATTGATCCGGGCAGTGGATCCACGACCGGCATCCTAACTTTGGACGACGTAGGATTCGAAGGCGCTTACAATCCCCGACTCTCAGTTCAACTCAACGGCACCACAGCGGGCAGCGGCCACGATCAATTGAAGGTCAACGGCACAGTAGAGATCGCTGGCGATTTGGACGTAACGCTCGGATACTCACCCGCTGTGGGCGATTCGTTCACCATTCTCGACAATGATAACTTGGGGGGAATTGCGGACCCGATCGTCGGCACGTTCAACGGCCTGAGCGAAGGGGGCATTCTTGCGGTCGGCACAGATTATTTCTCGATCACCTACGAAGGCGGCGACGGCAACGACATTGTACTGACCAAGGTGCTGGCCGCTGAATGGGACGGCGG
>NZ_JAMXLR010000034.1 GCF_024054565.1 Aeoliella straminimaris | reverse complement strand
AATGTGGACGCCGCGACCTTGTTCTATTACAACGCCATCGGTGTCACCCCGGCGATGGCGGTCACCCGCCCCGGCGTTGGCTCCGACTACGGCCTCCTCAGTATCGACTCTGAAAAGCGCGCGCTGGATGGCTCCAAAACCTACCGCCTGACCTTGCCGCCCAATGTGCCGGTCAAGGACTTCTGGGCCGTGACCATCGACGACACCCAGACCCGCTCGCAGCTGCAGACCAATCAGCAGTTTCCCACCGTCGGCAGCCAGACGGAGGGCATGCAGAAGAATGCCGACGGCTCCTACGATATCTACTTCGCGCCCGAGCCACCCGAGGGTAAGGAGGGCAACTGGCTACAGACGATACCCGGCAAGAGCTGGTTGATAATTCTGCGCATGTACGGCCCGGAGCAGGCGTGGATTGATAAGACCTGGCGACCAGGTGAGATTGAATTGTTGGACTGAAAGCGATTCGATTAGCAAGCGGCAGATCTGCATGCATTCACGGATGCGTGCGGTCACTTCAAACCCTTGGCCTGCACATCAAGATAGCCGGGCTTGAATTGCCTAGCATCAATGGCGTTGTTAAGCAGTCCGGACCGGATTGAACGGGCGTGACGTTGGTCACTTGGGTTCGCCGTAGGCATCTGTAGAGAGCGCGTCTTTCGTGGCTTCAACGTCACTTTGCTAGCTGCCTGCCGAAAACGACACCATGACGTGGATGGCGGCTTTCTCAAGTGTGGCCGTGCATCTCCCTCTTCCCAATAGTGACTGTGATTACCTACCAAGGTGGCACACGCTTTACTGAGTATAGGGACTTGCCAACTGACTTAGGTTGCATCATCCGCTGAGGATACGGACGACGGCAAACTCGCACTGTTCTCCTGAAATCGCGTCCCATAATTGCGAACAGCGCGAGTTAAGCCCATTTTTCGAACTTTGGGACACAAGAACCTATGTGATCACTCGACTATGCCTAGTCACGCCGACAGCCTGTCCTTGTCTCGACTCATATCCATGCCGACAATGAACGTTCAAGCGGTTTGCGTTATTCGGAGGTTGGGTTGCAACTATGGGTCGACGTTCGCGCCGGTATAGCTATCGCGATATGCGAGACTTGATTCGGTGGTCACTCGAGGGCTGCCCTGGATTCAGTACGGGGATCGAAGTCGAGGGTAAGCTGAACCATATCGCCGAAGGCATCTGGCACGAAAACTATTGGTTCTGGATCCGAGGTCGAGACTTATCGGCGGACCAGGCGAATCAAGCCTACGTCTTGCGACTTCTTGAGCAGCGGGAAGACTGGCAGAAGGGGCCCGAACCGCGCGAGCGCTTGTTGCGTGAAGCTGAAACGCTAAGAGTCTTGAAGATGAGCCCCTTCGCTAGCCCGACTCCTGCGTTCATTTGCTTCGTCCAGGACAGCGATTTAGAAACCATCGGACTAATCGAGACCGGTCTGCCGGGGTATTCTCTGGACCGACTCAAGGACCGCTCAACGCTGCGACTTGTCGGACGTGTGGCCGCCGACATTCATCGCCTTGAAATCGAAAGATTCTCGCATCTGCCCAGCAGCAATAGTCGCACGGAGCATGTGAAGTCACAGCTAGCTGAACTCGATGAAGCCTTGTTTGCCGAGTTTCCCTTAGCCGATGAGGTGCGTCAGTGGATCGCGGTGCAGATTCCTGCTGACGATCGTACCTGTGTCCTGCACGGAGACTTGCTACCACAAAATCTACTCTGCGACTGGGCTGCCAGCGGTGAGCCTGACGCACAGGTTGGCGTTGTCGATTGGGAAATGGCGCGCGTCGGCGATCCTGCGTACGACCTGGCGATTATCAGTCGCGGCGATCGAAAAGTCCTGGGTGTTAAGGACGGCCTAAAGGTGCTGGTCGAAGATTATTTGGAATTCGGGGGCCAACCGGTTTCTTTGGCCAACGTCCGCGTTTACGAACTCCTTCTCCTCATGAATTGGCTGGAGGAAGCCTGGCGCGAATATCAGAAGCCTGTGGCCAGAGGTCATGGACCGGACTACTACGAAGCGAAGCTGCAGTCGCTATTCCGACGCACGGTAAGTTGAACCTGGCTCAACCCCATCCCGTTCGCATTCCATGGCGTGCAAAGCAGCGAAATCTCTCACAAGATACGCGTCGAAGATGGATTCATATTCGATCGGGTAAGGCGTAGTATCTCCACTGGAGCGCGACTCGCGGTGTTGCCTTCGTTTGCTGATGTTTTGTCGGTCGGACTGTTCGCGTTGACTCAGATAGTCGGAATCGAGTTCGACGCCAAGTCGCCTGAGTTCTATTGCAGCGCAACGCCAATCGACGCCATAGCGCTTGCAGTAGCTGCGCAGCACGTTCTTGCCTTCGAAATCCTTGAGCCACAACACCGCGGACTGTAACCGGTCAGAACGCTTCATCCGCTTTGTCCGCGGGACGCTATGATTGTGCTTTCGATTCCGAGCCATTGCCGCTACTCCAACAGCCCTCTCTTGCGAAGCGAAGACTTGAGATGAGTCAGCGTCGGATGTTTCATTGCAAGATGAGCGGCGTGCTTGCCAGTGATCTGGGCGCCTTCGTCACCGCCAACAGCGTCGCGAAGGTCAGCCAAAATCTCGGCAGCCGCTTTGTAGTTGTTAGTTCCGCGTGCTTCGACGAGAGTGGTCGCCTCGCGAAGCCACTTCTGGGGCGCGTTGACCATCTGCTTCATTCGATCTTGACGTTCACATTCCTGCCTCGCAGCTTTGCGCCGCGAAGCGGCTTCACGCTTCTTTTGTGCCTTCGCCTCATGCTCTGTGCGCAGAACGTCGGTTCGTTCGAGCAACTCGGCGAACGTGCGTCCCAAGGCAGCGCAGGGCCAGTTCTTACTCGGCGCAGATTCACGGATTGCCGCAAGCATTTCTGCTTTAACAACGGCGGCATTGTCGACGAGTAACTTCCGCAATAGCCCTTTGCATTCACGCTGGCTGAGTGCTTCAATCCACGCGTCACGGCAGTGCTGTTGATCCTGCTGGGCAGGCAGCGTCGGCGCACCCTCAGAGGCCGCAACCAGAATCATAGGATCAAGTCCGAAGAACTCCATCACCGGGCCACAAAGTTCCAAGCACTCGGTAAGACCTCCGGGTACTGGCGGCTCAATGATGTCCGGCGAGCCATATTGATCAGCTGCAGCGCATAGCCAAAGCGAATACAGCACGCGCGCATCACCCGTGAGCAATTGATTCCGGATCTTAACGAGGTTATCCAAGTACTCGCCTGGTGACCAGATTTCCTCAAGGTCACCCGCATCATGATACGGATTGAGCGTCAAGACTCCGCCCTTACCCCTTGAATCCTTCTTCCAGGTAAGACCTTCGAGGCTGATATACTTGGCCCAAACCGAATTTGGAAGCGGCAAGCCAGAAGGCAGTCTGAGGGCCATCTTACGGATACCGAAGTTGGCGTAATGCAGGTGCGCGTCGTATCCATGACGAAGTAGACCAACTGCGTCACCGCTGAAATCACCGAAGTGATATTCGTTCTCGAACCGCCAGCAGGTGATTTCTGCCCGGGATGACTGATTTCGAGCGTAGACCAGTTCGCGATCCGTTAGCGGGCGATCCACGGCGCGAAATGCGAGGAACTGATATTCACTCAAGTCTGCAACCTCTTGTCAGTAGCTTACTTTTCGGTCCGTCGGCAGGATCATCGCGGAGCCGATGGTCGCCGAACCGTCAGCTTAGCAAATCTCGTTGCCGAATACTCGTGTATTGCCGTTCAGTCCAGCATCATGGTTACAAGAATCTCAACAAACTGCTGGCGGTGTGTTCGTGCTGGCGAGACCTCTGAGGATAGGTCAATGCGCCAAGCTGCGTCGGTTGGTCCAGCGAATGGCACTAGGTTAAGCGCTGCACAGATGACAGCGCATTGTTATTTCACAAGGTCACTGATTTTGACGCCCAGAGCTTGGGCCACAGCTAGCACCGTGGAGATGCGGGGATTGGACGTGCGATAGAGTAGGAACCAGTCACGTTTCTTGGCGGTCGGACCGTTGTATCCCAAGCCTTCACCGAGTTCATTCAGCGTCATTCCTGATTGCTCAAACAGGTTGCGAATGTTGTCCATCACGCCGTCTGCTGTCATGGTGTGATCGCCTTTTTAAGTTCAGTGAACAAGCTCACCAGTAGCCTACGTAAGTAGAGACGCTGAGGGTCGGTCACACCGGCCAGGAAAGCGAGTACTCGGTGAAGCAGCCGCTTCGACCAATTACCCCAAGCGTTTCCGCCTAAGAACGGGACCCATCTGAATCGCCATGGAATTGGGCGGTGGGAATCGCTGTCAATCGGAAGGCGATTCCATGGCAAGCTTGGATGCGGTACGCGCCCGCTTTGCGGGCAATGAGGGACTCCCGTTCGCAGATGTTTTGACCGAGGCCAGCATCCGGGACGTGCTCCACGAACATGGCGTCCAATATCGAGACCGCGTGTTCAACCCGGTCACCACCATCTGGGGTTTCCTGAGTCAGGTGCTCAGCGAAGACCATAGTTGTCGCGACGCCGTGTCGCGGATCATCGCACATCGTACGACCAGTGGCCAGGCGGTTTGTTCACCGAATACGTCCAGCTATTGCGATGCGCGGAGCCGTATTTTCACGGGCGTACTCTCCACCTTGGCGAAGCAGACGGCCGCAGAATTGCAGATGAGCATCGACCGCCAGTGGAAGTGGAACGGTCGCTCTGTGTTCATCGTTGATGGCTCGACCGTCTCGATGCCGGATACTCCCAAGAATCAACAGAGGTATCCACAACCACCAAAGCAACAGCCAGGGTTGGGCTTTCCATTGGCCCGGATCACGGTGCTGTTGTCGCTCGCCACCGGTGCTTGCCACGATCTGGAGATCGCGTCGTATCAGGGCAAGGGCACCGGCGAAAAGAGTCTCTTCCGCCGCATGTACGATACCCTCCAACCGGGCGATGTGGTTCTTGCCGACGCTTTGTTCGACGATTACTTCGTCACTTGGGAATTGTACCAACGCAACATCGATATCGTCGCGCGAGCTCAGTACGAGCGTGTAGGCAGCCGGATATTGGAAGGAAGCCCAGAGGGCGACTTGCTCGTTTGGCAGCGTCCCAGCAAGCCACGCGGAATGACAAAAGAGCAATACCGCAGCTACCCAGAGAGCCTCGTCATGCGGCAGGTGGACGTTGACGCTCGCGATAAGAACAACCGCGTGACACAATTTAAGGTGGTCACCACCCTTCTCAACGAGTCGATCGATGGTAAGCAGATTGGCGGTTTGTACGAGCGACGGTGGGAGGG
>NZ_JAMXLR010000033.1 GCF_024054565.1 Aeoliella straminimaris | reverse complement strand
TATTTGCGCGATGCTCGGCGGTCTTGCCGGGTGGGCTCTGCTGGAACCTTGGTTCGACGACAACCGCTTGGACGACGAGCCTGACATTGCCGCCCTCCTGTTGTTCCCAGTAGTGGCCGCCGGCATTGGCTTGTTTCTGGGGGCGGCCGAAGGCATCATCTGCCGCAACCCGCTACGGGCCGCCAAGTGTGGGGCCATCGGCTTGGGAATTGGCTTCATCGGTGGCTTCATCGCTCTGATTCCAGCCGGCATCGTTTTCTCGGTGATGGCCGAAATTGCCTTTAGCCTGGATAAGAACCCCAATGCCGAAGGTATGCCCACAGGCATTGCGTTGCTGGTTCTAATGATGGCCCGTTCGCTGGCCTGGGCGTTGGCCGCCATTCCCGCGGGCATGGGGCAAGGAATCGCCCTGCGCGAACGCAAGGTGGTGATCAATGGCGTAGTGGGAGGTGTACTGGGCGGACTGGTTGGGGGACTCTTGTTCGATCCAATCTCCATTTTCCTCACCACCGCGGATGGGCAGGCCAGTTACAGTCGGGCGGTGGGGTTTGCGGCGATTGGCTGCTTCGTCGGACTATTTGTGGGATTGGTCGAAGGATGGACGAAGACGGCCTGGTTGTTGATGCAGAAAGGCCCATTGGCCGGAAAACAGTTTATCCTGTTCAAGGACACCACCGTGTTGGGCAGTTCGCCCAAGGCGGATGTCTACCTGTTCAAAGACGACGCTATCGAGCCTCGCCACGCCCAGATAATCAATCGTGGCGGGCGATTCGAAATAGAAGACTGCTCCACGCCTGACGGAACCTATGTAAATGGCATCCCCATCACTCGGCACGTGCTCCAGGATGGCGACCAAATTGTGCTGGGTAAGACCGTACTGGAGTTTTCCGTCACGGAGACGTCGAGGTAGTCACATTGCTTTTCAGGCCATTATTCTAATCGTGTTGTTCGCACACTTGCACTGCAGAGTTTCATCAGATCTCGGAGGTTCTCATGTCGATCAAGGTAAGTTGCCCATCTTGTAGCAGTGCTTTTAAAGCGCCTGACAACGCCGCTGGCAAGAAGACCAAGTGCCCACAGTGTGGCGGTACCATCGAAATCCCGATGCCGAAGCCGGCCGACGACATTTTGGATGCTGAGGTCGCCCCCGACTGGGGCTTCGACGACGAGGACTTCGACGTCGAACCGCCTGCCGCCACCTCCTCTGCCGGCGGAGGCGAAGATCGCAAACCCTGCCCCATGTGCGGCGAAATGATCGCGCGCGACGCGATCAAATGCCGCTACTGTGGCGAGGTGTTCGACCCGGCGCTCAAGAAGAAAATGAAGAAACGGGGAAAAAGCTATGACGCCGACGACGAGGATCTGAGCACCGGCGACTGGGTAATCGCGATTCTTTGCTCTGGTATTGGCTGCATCGTGGGCATCGTCTACATGATCCAAGGAAAGCCTAAGGGAGGAAAGATGATCGGCATTTCAGTCCTTGCTGGCATCCTGTGGAATGTTGTCAGCGCCGCTCTCCAGATGATGGCCAATCCGTAACCGAAGTGCACCCGTTGCCGCTTGCTTACTCCATTGCTTGTTTGCGTCTATGGACACCCCGATTGTTTCCTGCCAATGTGGCGCCAAGATGCGCGTGCCTGCCCAAGCGGTGGGGCGGGCCATACGTTGCCCAAAGTGCAAGTCGCGGATTGACGTGCCCGACCCGGCAACGGCGGTTCCAATCGCTACGCAGGCGATCGACCTGAGCGATGCCTCGGAGTGCCCCATTTGCCAGACGAAGATTGCGCCGGGCGAGCCGACCAAGTGCTGCCAAAAATGCGAGCAACTTCACCATCTGGATTGCTGGGACGAAGTTGGTGGGTGCAGCACCTACGGCTGCGAGAATGCTCCCGCTCCCGAGGAGGAAAAGGCCGCGCAGACCCCCCTGTCGGCCTGGGGTGACACGAAGAAGTGTCCCGCTTGCGGGGAGATGATCAAGGCCATCGCCGTACGCTGCCGGTACTGCCAGACCGAATTTGATTCGGTCGACCCGCTATCGGTCGCCGATTTGAGGCGACAAGCTGGCAAACAAGCCAAAACCGACAGCAGCAAGCAAGTTATCGTGGGGATTTTTGTCCTCTCGATGGTTGGGTGCCTGGCACCAGTCATGCTGGCAATTTCGCTTGCGTACGTGCTACGGAATCGCGAAACGTTGGCCAAAGCCGGTCCGCTTTTTGTTATTATGGGATGGATAGCCGTGGCATTGTCGGGAGTCTACTCCCTGCTGATGGCTTTCTTCCTGTTGATTGGAGGGTAAACCGCGAGCCATGAACGGAAGCCTCCCCCGAATCCTGACAGCCGGCGAACGGGAAGCCGGGGGAACATGCGCCCATTGCAGAATGGCCATTCAATACGGGCAAGGGGTTGCTGTCTGCAACCGATGTGGCGAGCTGCACCATGAGTCCTGCTGGCAATTGAAACAGCATTGCGGTTCGTATGAATGCGCGCAAGCCATTCGCTCCACCGACTCCGCGCAGGCTGCATCGCTGGTCATCTCTCGCGACGATCTGAACACCGTCGTCCCCATGCCATCGCGTTCCAGTACGGCTTCGTCCAGCCAAGACGCGTCGGCCGCTTCGGGGGCGAAACGCTGGAATAAGGGAAGCATCTGGGCATTCGTAATCTCGCTGATTGGCATACCGCTGTTTGGCATCGTCACGGGACTGGTCGCCATTCTCGTGGCCTGCATTGCATTAGTAGGGCACCGGCACAACCAGCGCGGCCTGGCACTTGGAGTGCTTGCCATCGTGATTGGCATGGCAGATGTGGTGGGATGGGCTGTCGGCATGTCGTATTATGTCGGTTCGTCCCAAACCATGGTATCGCTCCAGGACATGGCCATCGACCTGGAGTCGCTGGACGATCTGCCCGACCACTTGGCGCGGGCGATGCGGGCGAACGTGGTCGTGCATTCGGCCGTCTCATTGGGGCGCGAGTCGATGGGGAGCGGTGTCGTACTATCGATTCACGACAAGTTGGCCTACATTGTGACCAACCGCCACGTGGTTGATCCCGAATACACAGGCGAAAACTCGCCTCCGCCCGACGATCTGTCGACATTCGACCGCATCTTCATCAGCACACTCGAACACGCGACGCTACCGGCCAAGGTCGAGTGGATCGCGCCTGGTGGTGTCGATCTTGCCATCCTGTCCACCAGCGTGCACGGCGACGGTGTTCGTGCCGCTCGCTGGAGCCTCGACACCACGCCACACATCGGCGACAAGGTATTCGCCATCGGCAACCCCCATGGGCTTGGTTGGACTCATTCGTCAGGCGACATCTCACAAATCAGGGCTCGCTCGCAAGGCGGCTATCGTGTTCGCATCCTGCAAACAACCGCAGCCATTAATCCTGGAAACAGTGGAGGCGGTTTGTACGACGAGAAGGGCCAATTGATTGGTGTCAACACGCTCACGGGCGACAAACGCGTTGCCGAAGGCCTGGGGTTTTCCATCGCCTTGCCGACCTTGCTTGATTTGGCGCCCAAACGGCTGGCCACTCTAACGAAAGATACTGAAGCGAGTTCCGAATGAGTGCGGTACGACGACGTCGCCTGGCGGCTGATTTTGAGAAACTGACCGACTACGTCCGCCAGCACGCCCGCGTGCGGTTGGTCCAATCGGCCGGCGATCCGCCGGATCACTACCAATTGGAGTACCGCATCCGTAGTCTGCGGATGGTGCACGAGGAGCTGCAGCCTGTTGATAAACACCTGGTGGAGATCAAGTTGCCGCTCAACTATCCCCGGGTCCCACCGCAATGCCGGATGCTCTCGCCGGTGTTTCACCCCAACATCGCGCCGCACGCCATCTGCGTGGGCGATCATTGGAGCGCCGGCGAGTCGCTGCAGTCGATCGTTGCCCGCATTGGCGAGATCCTGGCGTACCAAAGTTACAACGTGAAGAGTCCGCTGAATGGCGAGGCCGCACGGTGGGTGGACGAGAACAAAGGCCAGCTTCCGCTTGATCGGGTGAGCATGTTGGTCGAGGAAGAGCAGCGGCAGGACAGCACTCCGCAAAAGAGTCCGCAGGCCACGGCGGCCGCGACCTCGCCGGCAAGAACGGCGGCTCCGGCGCCGACTGCCCCGCCCACTCCGGCTGCTCGCCCGGCATCCGTCGCCGCGCCCGCTCCAGCGGCCACTTCGGCTCCGCCAGCGCCGGCCAACTTGCCTTCGTCGATTAGCTGCCCCGGCTGTGGTACTTCGTTCCGAATGTCTCCGCAGTTATTGGGCAAACGCGTCCGCTGTACCAAGTGTCAAAACCAATTCCAGGTTCCCGAGCAGTAAGCTAGGCCACTTGAAGTTGTCCGGAATTACTCATATCGATACCGACATCGAATTGCGCGCACTCCCTCGCACGGGCGAGGATGCTCGTCGAGAGCGAATTATGCGCGATCGACATCGCTTTATGCTCACCGTTTCGATTGGAGTGATCCTTCTCTCATGCATGTTGCAGGTTGGCGACGGCCAACGCGTGCAGTCGAAGCTGTTGCCGGATATCAAAATGCCAGGCATGTGTGGCAGCCGCGCGTTATTCGGAATTGATTGCCCCGGCTGTGGTCTGACGCGCAGCTTTGTTTCGTTGGCCGGTGGCGACCTGCGCAGTTCGCTGGCCTTCCATCGTCTAGGGTGGTTGCTTGCCCTGTCAGTCGTGGCGCAGATTCCCTACCGCCTGTATCTGTTGCGGGAGCTTCGCTACCGCATTCCCGATCGACGCTGGCCGGTGTGGTACGGCAACCTGCTTATTGCATTGCTCATCGGAAACTGGCTGATCAATCAATCCGTCGCCCTGGGCCTGGTTGCGTTCTGAACGATCCCAATCGCAGCTTTGCCCCCGGGGCGGGTGTTCGTCGCCCTGCAGCGGCGAAGAATCCCAGCCCCGTGAGCGAGCTACCTAACCGCTAGTGATCGTCTTCATGGTCGTGATCGTGCTGCAGGGTCCCACGGAACTGTTTGCCGGCCACGGATACCACCAGTTGGACATCCGCATGATCGTGGTCGAGTTCTTCACCCAATTCCGCGTCGGTTGACACAAACCTGGATGCCTTCCCCGCCGGGTCGCCGGCGTCCGGATCGGCCGCAAGCGCGAATTGCTCGGCCTGTCCATCGTGACTAAGGTTTACCGTGATTTTCTGGGCGTCGATCGGCACCGCCTTCTTGGCAGTCGAGTCGAGTATATAGATTGTGACCCCGCCCGTGTCCTCATTGTGCAACATCTCGGCGTGATACTCATCATTGCCTAACTCTACCAGGCTGCCATGATGGGGCCCTTCAGTCGGGTGGTCGTGAGCACCTGCAGCCGCCGGTGGCGCGGAACTCTCTACGCCGTCGTCGGTCGATTCGGTAGCGCAGCCAGCGATGCCAAAGCTCCCGATCAGGAGCATACTAAACAGGGCAGTGAACTCTCTTCGGTTAGTAGTCATATCTCGATTCTCTTTCAGGTTAAGGTTTCAAGGTCTAAAGAAACGAATTCGGCGGCCCAGGCCGCCCCAACTAGTGACTGTGTGCAGCCGGGCTCGCGTAGGCGTTATGCTGGTGACGTGCCTGGAAGCCGCGACTTGCGAACCACTCTGTCCAGGCTGCAGCAGCTTCGTGTGTTGGAAACTCGACGGCCGTCCATTCCGGGCACCGGAAGCGGACGTCCGTGTGTCCGCTGTGGTCCGCCTTCTGCACTTCGCACCGCAGTGCCTCGGCGATAACGGCAAAGTCCGCGGCGTCAGCCGCATCGCCGACGTGTTGACTTACCCAGCCGGTCGTACGAACAAGAACCACTTCGGCTGGTGCGTGAACGAGGTCGTGCCCCGCCGGGTCCTGATGGACGTGATCAGGGTCGTGACCGTGAAGGGTTTCGAATCCCGACTTCCTGAGCCAGTCGTTCCACGAATGGGCCAGGTCGTCGGTTTTCACGCGCAAGGCCTTCCAGCCATTAGTGCGGTAGCGAACGTCGATATGGCCTTCGTGCTCGTTGATACGTACCTCGGCACCCATTTTCTTCACCGCCTCCGCGTGCTCCTTGGCCTGGTCCGAATCGTCAAAATGCATCGACTTCCATTCGGGTAGACGAAGGGCGACGACAAAGTGTCCCGGGGAATTTTCCGCCCCCACGGAAACGCGAGTCGCGAGGGTGGCCATCAGCCCTACGAGTATCCAACACCACTTCATGCCATTGCTCCTTCCGTTAAAGTTGTTGCCCACGCGGGGCCATTCCATTTTCAGTCGACATCCTCTTCGACCACTAGCGATACTTGCTTCCGTGTATCTTCCACCACTCGACGGGCGGCCTGCTGGCCGAGTTCCCAGAACAACGCGGGCCGCACCAAAAACTCCAGCAGCGTGCTCGTAATCAAGCCACCAATGATTACGGTAGCGACCGGATAAAGGATCTCTTTACCTGGCTCGCCTGCTGCCATTGCCAGTGGTACCAGGCCAATGCCCGAAGTCAGCGCCGTCATTAGCACCGGGGCTAGTCGATCCTTGCCAGCACGAACCACCATCCCGCGTGTCCATTGTTCGCCTTCGTACTTGACCAGGTGCAAGTAATGGTTGATCAAGAGAATGCCATTGCGCGATGCGATGCCACACAGCGAGATGAATCCCACCATGCTGGCAATGGTGAGCGTTTGGCCAGTGAGGTACAGAGAGGCAACGCTACCAATAAAGGCCATTGGCAGTGCTACCATGACTTGCAGGGCCAGGTTCGCCGAGTGGAACATTTTGTAGAGCACCAGAAACATGGCTACCAGCGACACGGCAAAGAGAATGCCAATCATCCTTGAAGCAGACTGCTGGCTCTCGAACTGTCCGCTGTACTCTACAAAATATCCAACCGGCAACTCGGCGATAACCGGTTTGAGCTTCTGTTGTATGTCGTTCACCACATCCACCAGGCCGCGGTCTGATACGTTGCACTGCACGACGATCCGACGCCGCACTTGTTCGCGATTGATCGTATTGGGGCCGGCCGATTTGTAGATATTTGCCACATCCTCCAATTTCACCGTTCCACCATCGGGAAGGTCGATACGGAGTCGACGGAGGGCGTCGATGTCTTCGCGGTACTGCTCTCCAAGTCGCACCATCAGGTCGAATGTCCGCTGACCGTCGAGCACCTGCGAGACAACCTGTCCCTGCATAGCGGTTTCGACGAACGCGTTGACGTCGCTCCGTCGCAGGCCGAACAGCTTCAGCTTCTCGCCATCCGCCTCAATCCGCAATTGGGGTATGATGACCTGCTGCTCGACCTGCAAGTCGCGGATGCCTGGCACGTCGGCAATCGCCCCGCGAATTCCCTCGGCCTGTCGGCGCAATTCGTCGAGGTCGTCTCCGTACAGCTTGATGGCCACCTGGGCTTTCACGCCGGAAAGCATGTGGGAGATCAGGTGGGCGAGCGGCTGTTCAACGGCGGTGACAATTCCCGGCACGTCCTTCAGGGCTTCGCTAATCTCCTTGATCACCTCTTCTCGTGTGCGATCCGAATTCGGGTCGACCGTGGCGACGAACTCCGTGATGTTCACTCCTTCAGCGTGTTCGTCCAACTCGGCGCGTCCAGTCTTGCGCACGAAGGCTACCAGGTCGTCGATCTCCGCCAGGCGTTGCTCAACTCGCCGAGCCACGTCATTCGAGGTAGCCAGTGAGGTGCCCGGCGGCAGGACAACGTTCACCTGCACCGCCCCTTCGTTGAAGGGAGGCAAGAAATCACTTTCCAGCCTCCACATCGCTCCAGCAGCTACGGCCACCGCGATGCCCGCTGCTGCCAGCAGCGGCCAGGAGAACCTCAGGCTGAAACGTATCACCGGATCGGCAATCGCCTTTAGCGATTGCAGCAGCAATCCGTCTCGTTCCTCGCCACCGTCTGCCTTTCCGCTCAGTAGCCAGTAGCTCAGCACAGGTGTCACGGTAAGCGACACCAGGAGCGACGAGACCAGCGATACGATGTACGAAACGCCCATTGGCCGGAACAATTGACCTTCCATGCCCGATAGCGCAAACAAAGGCACAAACACCAGCACCACGATCACGGTGCCGTAGACGATTGAGTTGCGAATCTCGACACTTGCCTGGAACACGACGAGTAGCGGGTTGGCCGGATTGGTGGCCTGTCGGTTTTCGCGCAGGCGGCGGAAGATGTTTTCCACGTCCACAATGGCATCGTCTACCAGTTCTCCTATCGCGACGGCCAGGCCGCCGAGCGTCATGGTGTTGACAGACAGTCCGAACATAGCAAACACGAGCGCCGTGATGACGAGTGACAGCGGGATGGCCGTGAGCGTGATGAGTGTAGTCCGGAAGTTCATGAGGAACAGGAACAGGATGATTACCACCAGGAACGCGCCGTCGCGAAGGGCTTCCTTCACATTGTCGATGGCCAGATCGATAAACTCTTTCTGTTGGTACAGTTCCGGCATCAAGTGAATGTCTGCAGGCAGCGACTCCGTCATCTCGGCCAGAGCAGCGGTCACGTTGTCGGTGACTTCACGAGTATCAGCCTGAGGTTGCTTCAGAATCGTGAGGGCCACCGCTGGCCCCCCCGTCATTTGTCCATCCTCGCCGCGAACGAAGGCGGAACTATCGCCGCGCTTGACTTGGGCGCCTTCTCGCACTTCCGCGATTTGCGCGAGGGTAATCGACTGCCGCTCGCGTTGTTTGACGACAATATCACCGATCTGCTCGACTGTTTTGACACGACCGAGGGAACGTACGAGGAATTCGTTTGGACCTTGTTCATCCAAGTATCCGCCAGCAGTATTCTGATTGCTGTCTTCCAAGGCTGTTTTGACGTCGTCAAGCGTCACGCCAAAGCGCAGCAGCAAGTCGGGGTCGACGAGAACCTGAAACTGCTTTCGTTCGCCCCCCATTACGATGACTTGGGAAACGCCTGGAATGGTAAGTAGCCGCTGTCGGACAACCCAGTCCGCCAGCGTTCGCAACTCAAGCGGGCTCGTCTCTCCATCGGAGGTCATGCCGATGACCATTATCTGCCCCATGATCGACGAAATAGGCATCAGTTGTGGTGTGACGTTTGGCGGCAAGGTGTCCCCAGCCAGGGCTAATCGCTCGGCGACGATCTGCCGATCGTTGTAGATGTCGGTGCCCCAGTCGAACTCCACGTAAATCACCGACAGACCGATGCCCGAAGAGGTCCGCACCGCTTGCACACCGGTCGCCCCGTTCAGCACGGTTTCGATCGGAAACGTAACGAGAGTTTCCACTTCCTCAGGCGCCATGCCTGGCGCCTCGGTCATGACGACCACCCGTGGTCGATTGAGATCGGGAAACACATCGATGGGCAGTTGAATCGCTTGCCAGGTTCCGTACCCCAACAGAAACACCGCCAGCGCGATCACCAGCACGCGGTTGTGGAGTGAGAATCTTATGATGGAGTTGAGCATGAATCGAATCCCCGTGCTTACTAGTGGTTGTGTCCCGCGTGGGGGTCGATTGCGCCACCCGACTTGTTCTTGATCGCCAAATGCAACTGATAGGCGCCGTTGCCGGCGATGACATCGCCTGGGAACAAGGCGCCATCGTTGGCGACGACCACTGCTTTTTGATCGCGCTGCAGCACGTGGACAGGAGCCTGTTCAAAGGTGTCGCCGTTCTGTCGATAGGCGTACGCCTCTGCCCCTTCGTCCACGACGGCCGTGGTGGGTAGCACCAGTTGATTCTCCCAAGTCTCCACGGGCACGCTCAGCTGCATACGCTGACCTGGCTTGTACTTCCATTCCAGAATCTGCTTGCCAGAAGGAAGGGTCTTGTCGAGTGCGACTTCGTTGGGCAAGCGAACGTACACCTTGAAAGCCCTCGATATTGGATCGATCTGGCTGGCAACGTAAGCCACCTGCAGTCCCTCGAGCCGGTGTTGTGCTGGCCTGGAATCGAGCGGGTTGGCGGTAACGTTGCGATTGTTCTCCGCGGCAGTGCGGATCGCAGCAGCGTCATCTTCGAAGGCCAGGGCCTCGATATGCAACTCGCAATGGTCGGCCAGTACGGCGAGTTCCTTCCCCAGGTCGACATGCTCTCCCTTGGCCACGCTCAGGCTTTGAATGGTGAACAAGTGTGGGCCCTGGCAGGCCTCGTCGGCGTTGCCATGTTCGGGTGCACGAATGGTGATCGTCCGAAATAGTTGGCCGGTAGATTGTACTTTTTCAATCTGGTCTTCGTTCAGCCCGTGCAGCAGCATCGCCTGTTCGGCGGTTCGCAGATTTACCTCGATGCGCTGCTTTTCGTACTGCTGTTCAAGGATTCGTTTGCCGGCAACGACCCCTTCGTTCAGTCCCTGCAAGCGGGCGAGTTCCTTCTCCACGATGTTGAGCTTGGCGAGTGACTCGAGAAACTCCTTTTGAGCCGCCACCAGCTCTTCGTGGGTCAGCCGAAGCTCGAACAGTGGTGCGCCGGTGTCGACTGCCTCGCCAGTGACTGCGTGAATGGCCGTCACGATGCCGGTAAGTGGCGCCGTGACGTGGATCTGCGATCTGCCTGGCCGCTCGACCACGATGGCGGGCAGCGTTAAGTCGCGCTCGTAACTGGTTGGAGCGACAACGAACGGTTCGAAGCCGATGTTCTTGAGCCCACGTTCCGTGAGCCTGATGTTCATGGCACTTTCGTGGCCTTCGTGCGTGTGGTCGTGTTCATCGGTAGAGTCTTCCGCCGACTGCTCTGACGGCAGGATCAGTGGAAGCCAACGCGCCCTCGTTGCCAACGCAGCTATGGCTATCGCCGTAACGACGAACAAGCAGACGACCGTGATGAGCAGGCGTCGAGGTGGTTTGGTGACAGACATGCGACAGACTCCTCCCAAATGCGCGCGGCACTTCGGAAGTTGATGTTTCAGGCAATGATTCAGTGAGCTTCAGACGATAGCGACGCATGCCAGCAGGAAGACAATAGAGAGAATGGGTCCCTATTTCCTGCTACGCCTACGCTCGGCGATCGTTACACGATTGGGCCAAGAGATGGCTCAAATCAACAGCACGCTCTTGAGGAGGTGCGAGCGCACTGGTGGCGCAATAGACGAGTTGCCAGCAAGTGCTTCCGGCAACGATGGCGAAGATACCGCGAACGTGCAACCTGCTTCGCACAGCACGGGCAGCGTGACGCAGTCGACAAAGGCGTTTGCCCACCCCGCGCCCCAAACTTCGGGAGCGTGCCAGGCACATCGTGGGTGTTGACAACTATGGGGAGCATTGTGGTTGGTGGTGGCCGCAATGACTGCATGGCAGTTCGAAGCCACCGCGTGGTCGAACCCGGTCTCACCTCGATGGTGCGGGTGCTCTGCATGGTTCGAGCTGCCACCCGCTTCGAGGTGCTCGCAATGGGCATCATGATCGTCGTGGGCAGCGTGCGCACAGCAGCCAAGGATGCTATGCATCGCGATGGCTGCTGCGGTCAGTATGCCTGTGAGCGAAGTCATGAAAATCGGCGAGACTCGAGGGTAAACCAAATGGAACGCCCCACGTCGCACGGGGGACAAATTTTCTTGACGCAAATGCGATGCCTAGACGCAAATGAGATAAGGTGGTCGTCATCAAGTCTTACACATCAGCGCCAAAAGACCAACACCAACCTCGCAAGTTGGCGGATTACTGCGAGCAGAGTGTGGTCACTTTTGCTCACTGCGCCATCAAAAACGCGACACTTCTACTGCATCTTCGTGTGGTTCTACCTCGCCTGGAGGGGGCCAGATTTCCGGCCACGAGCGCCCAGTTGGCCGATTAGGGGGCGGATCAGTTCACATCGCGGAGCTGCGTATTGCGAACGCCGCGGCTCGAATTCACTCAGCTGATTCTGGAGCTTGCCGGTGCCCCAGGAACTCGTCGAGTCGCTGGAACATCACGTAGAAGATGGGGACGAAGAACACGGCCAGCACCGTCGATGCAATCATGCCGCCGAAAACCGCGGTGCCTAGCGCACGCTGGCCAGCCGCTCCCGGTCCGTGAGCAAATACCAGCGGTGTTACGCCGAGAATGAACGCAAAGGACGTCATGATGATGGGGCGGAATCGCATGCCGGCGGCCTGTACGGCGGCCTCGAGAATTGACTTTCCGCTATTGCGCAGATCGCGAGCGAACTCAACAATCAGAATGGCATTCTTACTTGCCAAGGCGATAATCAGCACGATACCGATTTGTGTATAAACATTGTTGTCCATGCCCCGAACGGCCACTGCGACCACTGCTCCAAGCAAACCAAGCGGCACTACCAGAATGACGGAGATCGGCAAAATCCAGCTCTCGTACTGAGCGGCAAGTACCAGGTACACCAACAGGATGGCCACCGAGAAGACGAATATCGACTCGCCGCCGACCTTCTTTTCCTGATACGCCATGCCCGTCCAGTCGTAATCAATTCCCACCGGCAAGGTCTGTTCGGCAAGCCCTTCCATGATCTTCAGCGCGTCGCCCGAACTGTTCCCTGGCGTGGCTTCGCCGGTAACGCTGGCAGCAGGGTAAAGATTATATCGATTGAGCACTTGCGGCCCGAGCGTACGGTGCACTGTGGCGAGGGCGCTCATTGGAATCATCTGACCACTGCGATTACGGACTTCGAGTCGCTGTATGTCGTCTGCCTCGGCTCGGAACTGCTGGTCCGCTTGGACGCGTACCTGGTAAGTTCTGCCGAATTTGTTGAAGTCATTTACATAAGCCGATCCGAGATAGGCTTGCAGCGTCATGAACACGTCGCTGAGGGGTACGTCCAGCGTCTCGACTTTCTCGCGGTCGATGTCAACCCGCAATTGGGGAACGCCAGCGCGGAAAGATGATCGGACGGCGGTAAGTGCCGATTGCGAGTTGGCGTTCTCAACGATTGTCTGCGTCGCGGCCTGCAATGCGTCGAGACCGACATCGCCGCGATCCTCAACCTGCATTTCGAAACCACCTCGCACCCCGAGGCCGCGAATCGCCGGTGGGGGAAAGGCGAATGCTAGGGCTTCCCGGATTCCACCCAGACGTTGTTGGATCGATCCGAGGATCTTTTCCTGAGAAAGTCCTTCTTCTTCGCGTTCGTCGAAGTCGGTGAACGAAACGAACACGGTGCCCGCGTTGGGGGCACTACTGTTGTCCAGCAGCGATAGTCCGCCGATGGTAACCCAACTGGATACGCCGTCTGTCTCCGCCAGAATGGCGTCGATCTTCGACATCACCTCACGGGTTCTTGTTTGCGACGCGGCATCGGGCAACTGGACCGACATGAGAATGTACCCTTGATCCTCCGTGGGAATGAAGCCGGTCGGAAGTTGCACATACCACCATCCTGCCAGCCCTAGCAGCACGGCGAATACCATTAAACCGAGCCAGACAACCTTCACCAAGCGGCGCACAATGGCCAGATAAATTCGTTCGAAAACGCCATAGACCGCTTCGAACCAACGAAAGAAGAACCACTTCTTGTCCCTGGTTGGCTTGAGCCACAAGGCGCACTGAGCCGGCTTGAGCGACACAGCGTTGACGGCGCTGATCAGAGCCGTGGCGGCGATCGTCAGGGCGAATTGCCGGTAGAGCTGCCCCGTGATACCGCCCAGCGTCGAGGCCGGAATGAACACGGCCAGCAACACTAGGGTGATGCCGATAATGGGCCCCAGCACTTCACTCATGGCGCGTATCGTGGCTTCCTTTGGCGGTTCGCCACGTTCGATATGGTGCACGGCGTTTTCGACCACCACAATGGCATCGTCTACCACGATTCCAATGGCAAGGATCAGCCCGAACAACGTGAGCATGTTGATCGAAAAACCCAGCATCATCATGGCTGCGAACGCACCAATGATGGTAACGGGCACCGTGGTAGCTGGGATGAGGATAGCCCGCCAGTCCTGCAGAAATACCAGGATTACCGCGAGAACGAGCAGGCCGGCCTCGAAGAGTGTTTTGTAAACCTCATGGACGGAAGCCTCGACGAACTCCGTAGTATCCAGCGGTATGTCGTATTGCATGCCGGCCGGGAACTGCTGGCTAAGCCGCTTCAGAGCGGACTTCACTTCCTCGGCAACCTGCAGTGCATTGGCGCCGGGAAGCTGGTAGATACCAACGTTGGCGTTGGCCTGACCTTCTTTCTCTGTGAACTGATCATACGACTGGCTTCCAAGTTCGACACGGGCGACGTCTTTCAGGTAGACCAACCGTGTGCCCCGCCCTGATTTGACGATGATGTTCTCGAACTGCTTGGCGTCGCTGTACCGGCCTTGCGTAGTTACCGAGTATTGAAATTGGCCGCTGTCGGGTGTGGGAGGTTGCCCAATCTGTCCCGCCGCCACCTGAACATTCTGTTCGGCCAGGGCGGCATACACGTCGCTGGCAGTCATGTTCCGCGCTTTGAGCTTCTGCGGATCAAGCCAAATTCGCATACTGTAGCTGGCGGTACCAAACACGGTGACCTCGCCGACCCCTTTGATGCGGCTGAGTTCGTCACGCAGTCGCAGGGTGGCGTAGTTAGACAGGTACAGCGTGTCCATTCGGGGGTCGTCGCTGGTGAGCGACAGCACCAGAATAATATTGGTCGATTGCTTCTTTACCGTTACCCCCTGCCGCCGTACCTCTTCGGGAAGCTGTGGCTCGGCGATGGCGACCCGGTTTTGCACCTGAACCTGGGCGTCGTCGAGATTTGTGCCGATTTCGAATGTCACCGTCAGTGAATAGGAGCCGTCGCCCGAACTGGTCGATTGCATGTAGAGCATGCCTTCGACACCGTTGACCTGCTGTTCAATGGGGGCAGCAACGGTATCGGCCACGGTTTCTGCCGTTGCGCCGGGATAAACTGTGCTTACGCGAACGGTGGGGGGAGTGATCTCCGGGTACTGCTCAATGGGCAGTTCCCACAAACAGACGGCACCGACCAGCATGGTGATCACCGCGATCACGTTTGCAAAGACGGGGCGTTCGATAAAGAACTTCGAAAGCATGGAGTAAACCTACTGGTGGATCGTCGTCTGCTGCTATTGCTGTTCTGGGGAAGAATCGGCTTCGACCTCGTCGGCATCGGTCCCTTTAGCCGCGGGCTTCTTGGCGGTTTCCTCCTCCGGGGTAACCGGATTGCCGGGGCGGGCCCTCTGCAGCCCGGCGACAATCACCTGGTCGTCGGCACGAACTCCACTCAGGATGACTCTTTCGTTACCCAGGGACTCGCCCAGTTCAACTGGGCGAAATTCAACGTTATTCTCGGCGTTGACGACAAGCAGATAGTCACCACGTTGATTGGTTCCAAGAGCGTTCTCCGGTACCAGCATTCGCTGCTGGGGGGCGCCCACTGGCACTCGCAGGTGAACGAACAACCCCGGCTGCAGGCGTCCGTCTTCATTTTCGAACGCCGCGCGGCATTCGGTGGTGCCGGTTCCAGGATCGACGCCAAACTCGCTGAAGTCGAAATGGCCGTGATACGCGTAATCGTCGTCCGTGCCAATCGACATGTCGACTGGTATTACTCCTTCAGTCTTGAGCTCACCAGACTCTTGCATCTTGATGAAACGCAGCAAATCGGCCTCGCTCACCGTGTAATAGGCGTGCATCGGAGTGACCGATTCGATAGTCGCCAGCAAGGTAGATGCCGGCTGTACCAGATTGCCGAGGTCGACTTGGTGCCTGCCGATGCGTCCAGCGAACGGGGCGCGAATCTCCGTGTAGCCCAGGTTCAGCTTGGCATCACGCAGGGCCGCTTTTGCAGCTTCTACATCGGCTTCGGCCGCATCGCGATCGGCAATCGCTTGATCGAGTTCGCTCTCGGCGACCGCGTTGCGTGATACCAGCGGCTTGGTCCTGCTGAACTGTCGATCGGCCAGCTCCTTGTTCGCTTCTGCCTTGGCCAGAGCCGCTTCGGCCGACTGCACGGCCACCTCGTATGGTGCCTTGTCGATGACGAACAGTAACTGGCCCTTCTCGACCAGTTGTCCATCTTCGAAGTCGATGGCGTCGAGGTATCCGCTGACACGTGACATCAGTTCGACCCTTTGCGCCGCCCGTGTCTGTCCGACGGCTCGAAAATACTCTTGCACCGGTCGCTCGACTGGCTTTGCAACGGTCACGACCGGTGGGGGCGGCGGCGCGTATTCGTTCGATGCTTCGCAACCTACCATCACCAACGCAGCGATGGCGGACAGCGAAGCGGCCACCCTGCGCCCGCAGTGGCCTCGATTGGGTTGTTGAAGGCAAGCTTCCTCTTGTTCCCGTGATAGTTCGGATTTCATAGTCAGCTGATGCTCTGATGCTCTTCCAAGTTCGTATGCATCCGCTCGAGTAGCGAACGCAGTTGCGCCAATTCGGCTTCCGTCAGCCCAGCAGTGGCGCATTTCTTAACCTTAGCTCCACACTTCACCACACGGCTCCAAACCGGCTCCGCCGCCGAAGTGGGGACAATGCGGTGCTTGCGACGATCATCGGGGCAAACCGTTCGCTCGATTAAACCGTCACGCTCCATACGGTCCACAACTGCCACAATGGTCGAAGGTTCGACGCCGCAGCACCGGGCCAACTCGATTTGCGAAAGTTGTCCTCTTACTGCCAGCCACGCCAATACCTGAAACTGTCGAAATGAAATGCCTTCGCTCGCTAGTTCGGCATTCATCAAGATTTCGAATCGATGGGCGCACATGTGAACCCAGTATCCGACATCGGACAGAAAGTCGTGCTTCAGCACTTCCACCCTCAATTTTGATAGCCTATTTAATAATTAGATACCTAATTATATGCCTGTAATGTGACTCGCAAAGCTCGGTTATCCGCTGCTGACAAACGAGTTGACGCACCTCTCGGATGTCCGAAGTGGCGTCTGGTTCTACTGACTCTTCGAGATTCCGCCGTGCCCGAATCGTGTTCTTGGCGCATATCGATCGTGAGGACTAATTGGGCTTCGCATCGCAGCGCGGGGCGACGTCGGCGCACGCTTCGAGGTGCTGATGACAGAGTGACATCGGCCGGGCCTGCGAAAGAACGCCGCTCGATTGCGGAAATGGTCCCTGTGGCGAGGCGTTCGAAGCGACGCGTTGAAAGTAAGGCAGCTTGGTTTCAGCTAGAATGCACGCTAACGCTAAATGGAGTTGTGGACCCAAAGGTGTTGTGATCATGCCTGCTATCCGTCGCGCGGTCGCGCTTGTCGCCATTACAACTTGCTTTGGCTGTGCATTGGCAAAGTCGGAGCCAACGCAAGCAGAACTGAATCGCGGTGTGGTGGCCGTTCGCCAGGCGGACGGTTCGGTGTTCGTTAGTTGGAGGCTGCTCCCAGCCGAAGCTAACGGGGTCGGATTCAACATCTATCGCCGCGCCTCGAGCGGAGGACCAGAACTCGTGCACCAAGTTCAACCGTCGGAGGCAACGAACTGGGCCGATGATCGCGCGCCGGCAGATCCGTCGCTGCAGTACTCGATTCGAACGGTGGTTGGTGGGGAGGAACGAGAGTCGTCTTCGCCAGCGCACGTTTGGAGCGATGGCTACTTGAACATCGACATCGACACCATCGAAGGGTACCGGCCGGGCGACGCGTCGATCGGCGACCTGGACGGCGATGGACAATGGGAGATCGTGCTCCACCAAGCATCGCGTCCCCGCGACAACGGCTCCCCTGGTGTGACGGGCACGCCCATTCTCGATGCGTATCGCCTGGATGGCACGAGGTTGTGGCGAATCGATCTCGGCAAGAACATTCGCGATGGCGAACACTATACACAGTTCATGGTGTACGATCTCGATGGCGATGGTCGTGCGGAAGTAGCCTGTAAGACGGCCGATGGCTCCGTGGATGGCACTGGCCGGGTGATTGGCGATCCCGACAAGGACTGGCGGACACTGGAAGATGGATCGCTGCGTAACGGTCGGATCCTTGACGGACCGGAGTATCTAACAGTGTTCGACGGGCGAACCGGAGCAGCCCTAAGTACCGTGGACTACATTCCCTCCCGCGATCCGATTGCAGGTTGGGGAGGTATCGGCGGTAACGCCGGAAACGACAATTATGGAAACCGATGCGACCGCTTTCTGGCGTGCGTGGCCTACCTGGATGGCGAGCATCCCAGTTTGATCATGTGCCGCGGCGTTTACGGCCGGATCGCGATTGTGGCCTGGGATTGGCGCGATCAAGTACTTTCGCACCGCTGGACCTTCGACACAGGTGTCAGCCGTCCTCCGTTCAGGAATGCATCGCCCTATTCCGGCATGGGAGGGCACAATTTGTCGGTGGGCGATGTCGATCACGATGGACGTGACGAGATTGTCTACCAGGCAATGGTCGTCGACGACGATGGTACGGGGCTCTATTCCACGGGGCTTCGGCATGGCGACGCGATGTTCATCAGCGATCTCGATCCCGCACGTCCGGGGCTGGAAGTCTTCACCGTGCAGGAGAATGAGGAACACGCCGAAGAATTTCAGACACCCGGCGCTGCTTTTCGAGACGCGCGTACGGGGAAGATTTTGTGGAGTCACAGCCCCGCGATCGATGTTCCCAACGGAATGGCAGCTGACATCGATCCGAGGCACTGGGGATTCGAAATGTGGGGCGGACCCGGCGGGCTTCGCAACGCCCAGGGCGAATCCATTGGGGCCGCGCCGCGCGAGACCCGGTGGAGCATCTGGTGGGATGGTGATCCCTTGCGCGAGCTCCTCTCGCCGGGGCGGGGTGGCTGGCGCGGCCGCTCGCGACGGCGGGCGTCCACAACTTCGCCCGCCAACTCGAATCCTGGCAGTCAGTCCGACAGCAGCAGCCCGCCTGGTAGAGGTCGGCGAAACGACTCGGCCGAGCGACGCGGTCCCCCAAGCTGGCGTTTTGAGCCGGTGCCCACCCGCATATCGAAGTGGAACTGGCAGACACAAACTACCGACACCATCGACGAGCTCGAAGGCATTGCCGCGGCGCGCGGCCCTGCCTTGATGGGCGATCTGCTGGGCGACTGGCGGGAGGAGATTCTGTTGGTCTCGCCGCAGGGAGATTCGCTGCAACTCTACTCGACGACTCATCCCACGGACCTGCGCTTGCCCACGCTGCTGGCCGACCGACAATACCGCTTGGGCCTGGTCTGGCAGAACGTGGTCTACAACAAGCCTTGCTACCCAAGTTATTACCTGGGAGCAGACCGATCGGAAGCATCGGCCGACCCCTCCGCGGACACAACCACTGGCGAGTGACCATCGTGGTGAACGACGGGCTACGCTCGCCCCCAGTCCTCGAAAGCGCGACGTAAGGCTGGCCCCCTAGTCGGATCAGCATGCCAGGCCAAGCGGCTTGGCATTTCGTCCTCCGAGAGTGGAGAACCTTCGGACCGAGTGTCAGGCCTGTGTTGATGTGCCAAGGTGACCGACAGTTCCGCCCGCTGTGGAGCGTCGCTCGCGGTGTCGTCGGGTAGCAGGGTTTTGCCCTCCGCTGGCTGCGCTTTAGTTCTTGCTGTCGGCAACCCAGCGAGGGTGGGCGGCAGATTCGAGCCGGCTGTCGAACTCGCGGTGGCTTCCGTCGTCGACGAGCTTTGGGCAGCGGTGGGATATGCCTGCAGCATCGGGAGTGCCGCGGCGCTGGTGGCTCCAAAGTTCGTTTTCCAAACCAAGTAGTCCCCCTGATCCACGGTACCATTGTGGTCGCCATCGGCGGCCAGGTTCTCCGTGCTGCCAAGGCGGTTGCGCCACACGGTATAGTCTGCCAGGTCCACGGCGCCGCTGTTGTTATAGTCGCCAGCGAGTTCGCCACCAAAGTACAGCGGCGGACGCGGTGCCTCGCCCATGCCGGCGCCAATGAAATAGCTGGGATGCGGCGGCTGGTTGTAGTAGACGTTCTGCCAGGCGACCGCTTCTCGATATTGCAGATCGTGCATCAATGTGGGCAAACGCATATCGGTCTGTATAGTGGTCGACCAAATTTGCAGAGCCGTGTTGTCGCTCCGCCGCCAGACGACTTCCTCGCGCCAATCACCAAACAGGTCGGCGGTGAGAGCCGGAGTCGACTTCGTGCCGTTGTTGCTGGAAAGGGCCGCGCTGTTGTTAATCCCCGAATTTGCGTATGAAACGAGATTCTGCCTGCCAGGATTCGCCCACTCGTAGTCGCCGTCTCCGTCCAGATCGCCAACGCTGGCGTCGTTGGCCGTGTAATTGTGCCACACCCCGTCGGACGTCTGGACGGGATCAGGAATCTGTAGTGGCACCTCGATAAACTGCTGCGCGGGCTGGTTGGCTGGAACGATGTACCGCTCGCTGTAGTCGCCCGCCAAGCCGTTTACCACCGGTTGCACGTAGTACTCGTACTGCACGCCGGTGGTGACGGACTGATCTACGAAATTCGTCGAGTTTGTGATCGGCACCGTCGTGATCCTTGAAGGGCGACCTCCATTTGAAGAGCGATAGACGTTAAATGCGATGTCTGCCGGATCGTTCCCTAGTAGTCGCCAACCGACGTAGATCTCGTTGCTGGCGCGCCGCATGGCGATCACGCCCAGATCGAGCCACTCCATCTGACGCGGCAACACTACCGGATCATCGGGATAGGGGTCGGGCAGGGGATCGTTGGGAAACTCCAATTTGAGTGTGGGTCGGGCAGCGGGGTCTTCGTTCTCTCGTGTGCCGAACGCATAGCCCCGCGTGTTGCCAGCTTGCACGTAAGTGACGAATGTCACCTGGCCTTCGGCGTCGGCTCGTTGGCGAAGAAATGTGATCAGGTCGTCGCCGGTGATCGAGGCAGCACTGCCATTAGCATTGATGACCGATTCGAACACGTTGGCGCCGCTCTCCTGGTCGAGGTTATACAGCCGCGTTGCGTCGAGCCCCTCTGCGGCCAGCGGAGTGTACTCGGCGCCCACGTTCCCTTCGGCCAGGGTGGCCTCGTCCCACGCCTGCGCGGTGTTACCAGGCAAATCGAGCAAACCGTATACATCAAAGCGATCGGTAATAAGAAAGTCGTCGCGTCCGCCCGCGACATTGGGTTGCTTGATGAGTGACAAAGTGGCGGTTTGCAGTTGGTCGAGATCGAGGCCCGAAAGATCGAACCGGATGTAACCGACTTGGTCGGCGAAGGTTGTGTTGCCGTCGAGCAGGTCGAGCACGGGAGCCATCCCGGCGTTTACCCCCGCCTTGGTATAGGTGTCGGCGACCGCTTGTAGCGTGACGGTAGAGAGTACCGTTCGCGGATCCAACGTCTCAAACCGCAAGCGGGTCGAAGTACGGACTTGGGATTGTCTCATGATTTCCAACAGCTACCGGCCGCTCGTGGCGAAACGCAGGGGAGAAATCATGGCCTGTAACACCTCGTCCCAGTCGTGATCCTCGAGCGATCGCCATCCGTGTCGCAGGTCGTTTGTTGTGGTGGTAGATCGTGCCTGATGGCGGATGCCGCGAGAGGTGTCGCCTGCATCCGAATCGCCAGAGCGCGCCAGCAGTAGTAAGTTGGCCTCTTGCTGGGGAGCGGACGCCTCAGCACGGGGGACCGAGGACGACTGGCGGGAGGCCGGCGGAGTCTCGTCTCCCAGCAACGCGAAGGCGACGCCCAGAGCGGTGTCGCCACTCGACGAAGCGGCAGGGGCGGGTTCCTCCGTGGCGAGATTACTGCCGGTGGAGGAAGACGCCAGTGCTGCCGCGGTGGTCGACTGGGGGGCGGTGGCGCCGATGTTGTCTTTCCAGAGCTGGTAGTCACCGACGTCGACCACGCCATTGTGGTCGCCGTCCGCGGCCAAATTCGAGGTGCTGCCTAGTGTGTTTCGCCACACCGTGTAATCGGCCAGGTCGACAGAGCCATCTTCGTTGTAGTCGCCCGTTAGACCGCCAGCGTAGTAGATTAGTGGTTGGTCCGGCGTGGTCATGCCATCGCCGATCCAGAAGCTCGGATGCGAGGGTTGGTTGTACGCCACGTTCTGGCCGACAATCGACTCGCGATACTGGATGTCATGCATCAAGGTCGTGAGGCGCGATGTGGCTGGAATCGTTGTACTCCAGATCTCCAAAGCCGAGTTGTCGCTGCGACGCCAGATGACTTCCTCACGCCAGTCACCCAGAATGTCGGCCACCAGGGCGGGCGTGCTCTTGCTGCCATTGTTGCTCGCCAAGTGCGAGGTGTTGTTCAGACTGTTGTTATCGCCATACCACAGAATGTTCGTGCGGCTCGGGTTGTTCCATTCCGAGATCGTAGTTCCGTCTAGCAGCTCACGTGACAGGTCGGCGTCCCACCACACCAGGAAGTTGTACATCATGTTGCCGGGCGTGGGGTACAACGCCTGGCCCGAGACGTTGTAGATCATCCGCTCCCCTTCGTTGGTGGTGGCCCAGAATTCGTACCCGGGATGGTTGGGGTCGATGTCACCAGCCACACCGCGGCCAACGTCGTTGTTCGAGGGAATCTGGAACAAGAGTTCGCCAGTTTGGGCGTCGCGCAGCTCACCGCCAGCGTCGCGTCCTTGCGATTCATAGGCGTATGGCGACTCGTGGACCATGAAGACTTCCAGCCCAGGATTCGATGGATCCATGTCCGATACATGCAACGCGTCGCCGTGTCCCAGACCGGTGGAATAAAGTGGAGAACCATCGTGATCGAGCGCCGCAGCGCCGTGAATGATCTCGTCGAAGCCATCGCCATCGACGTCGGCCATCACCAGGGCGTTGGAGCCCTGGGCGATGTACTCGGGATAGTCTCCGTTGGTCGCTGCGTTGAATCGCCACACCTGTGAGAGCTCACCGTCGCGCCAGTTGAGAGTGACCACCTCGTTGCGGGCGTTAAACCCCGATTGCGGACCGTAGTAGCCACGCGCCCACACGATGCTGGGGCGGACGCCATCCAGATAGGCAACCCCCGACAGATAGCGGTCGACTCGGTTTCCATAGGAGTCGCCCCAGGTGGAAGCACTGATCCGTTCGAGCGGGAAGTCGATCGTTGCTAATTCGGCGCCGGTGTAGCCTTCGAACACGGTAAGGTATTCGGGACCTGTGAGGATGTAGCCACTGGAGTTGCGATAGTCGGCGTTCGGATCGTCTCCGTCGAGGATCACATCGTTGCCCATTCCGTCCTTGGTGCCCGGCGCGGTTTTCAGTACGACTTCGGATCGTCCATCCCCGTCCAGGTCGTAAACCACCATCTGCGTGTAGTGGGCTCCGGCGCGAATGTTTCGGCCCAAGTCGATGCGCCACAACCGTTCGCCTTCTAGCGTGTAGGCGTCGACGTACACGTTGCCGGTGTAGCCGCCTTGCGAGTTGTCGTGCGAGTTGGAAGGATCCCACTTGAGAATCACTTCGTACTGTCCATCGCCATCCAGGTCTCCCACGATGGCGTCATTGGCGCTGTAGGAGTAATTGTCGCCAATTGGAGTCACGCCGCCGGGCGGAGGACTCAGGGGGATATCGAGGTGTTGCTGGCTGGGCGTGCTTGATGACAGCGTATAGCTCTCGCTGGGATCTTGTTCCAAGCCATCGATTACCGGGCGGACGAAATAGGTGTAGCTTGCCCCCGAGGTAGCCGTGTTGTCCACAAAGTCGGTGGTTTGCGTGATTGGCGTCGCATTCAGCTTAACGATGTTCCTGCCATTGGTGGTGCGATACAGATTGAAGGCAATATCCTGCGGATCGCTGCCCACCATTCGCCATCCAATATAAGCCGTATTGCTGGAGGTCCGCAGGGCGACAACACCGCGGTCGAGTTGTTCCACCTGTCTGGCGAAGCGAATTGGGTTCTCGGGATATGGGTCCGTCTCGGTATCGGCTTCGCTGTAGGTAATGTCCAATTGGGGATGCAGCGAAGAGTCAGCGTGTTCTTTGCTGGCCAGGCCGTAACCGCGCCCATCCGTGGCTTCGACTGGAATAACGAAGGTGACGAATCCATCGTCGTCCACTCGCGCATTTAGAAATTTCACCAGATCGGGGCCAGTGAGCACTTGAGGAACGTTGGTGCCGTTGGTGACCACTTCGGTGACATTGGCGCCATCTTCGGCATCCAGGTTGAACAGCCGCGCGCGATCCACTCCGTTGAGCGCCGCGTCGTCCACCCATTCGCCGCCCGAGTTTGCCCCCCCGACCAGCGTTGCTTCGCTCCAGTTCTGCGGAGTGTTTCCCGCTAGACTGGGCAGTCCATAGACGGCGAAGCGATCGCCGTTGATGCTGTCGTTGCGGGCGCTGGCCACCTTCGACACCGTGAGCGTGGCCGAGCTAACCTCGTCAATGTTCAAACCCGATAGGTCGAATTTGATGTAGGGTACAAAGCTGAAACGCGAGTCGAGCGATGCGTCCCCGCCGCCGTTCTGGCCGCTGCGCAAAAACGTGTCGGCCGCTGCACCGAGCGACGCTGCTGCAAGCATCTGGCGGGTTTCGAGGCACTCGAGTCTCAACCTTCGGTTACGGTCGACGTTATGGCGCGGTGCTGAGAAGGGCTTCATTTAAACCAGTGATGTCAGATTTCAGGCAAGCTCAACCAGACTTGGCCGCGCGGCACTCGTGCCGCGAAGCTACTGGGAGCCGGGTGAAGTTGAACGCGAAGGGCGACTTTGCTGGCGACTCGTGGCCACCTGTGACACGGCATTCCGCAGCAGGTGTCTCGATTGCCCTGAGGCAGGCAAGAGGGGGGAGTACCTGTTCCTTTGAAGCGATCCGCACACTTCCATAATAGCAGCGGGCTGGAATACTAGCTGGACCTTGTAACGCAATCTCGACGTCGTTTGACGCAAACCAAATCGCATCGAATTGCGGGCTTTTTGCCGCTGCGTTAGCGTACGAGATGAGGATGTCGTGTATCGCTTCTACTATTGCCCCGCGTGACCACTCCCCACCCGGCGAGTGTCCCTCCGATTCTGATTGCTCAAGCGGTTTCCTCCCAGGCTGACCTTTTCCAAGTATCGATTGATCGTCTAGATCGTTCCCGGTCGTTTGTGGCTTGCCGCCACTGTTGCCAAGTGTTTACGGAGGATTGCATGTTGCCTTTGCATGCCAGCTTCAACGGAGCCTGTGCCGTATCGGCAGCGGTTTCACGCTGTTCGTGCCCAAGGGGGGCGGGCCGTCGGCCAAGGGCGAAATTCAGCCCGACGGCGCCTATCAACTCAAGACCGAAGACGGCTATCATGGTGCTGTGCTTGGCTCCTATTATGTGGCGGTCATGGCTTTCGAGGAAAAGGGCCGTTACCAGCCAAATTACGACTCTCCTGACATTCCTCGCGGATCGGCTAAAGACTCGGGCGAGCTCGTTCCGGCCCATTACATGGATCCAACCACATCGAACATCACCTACGAGGTGGAGTCGGGCAACAACGACTTCACCATCCGATTGTCGTCCAAGAAGTAGCGATGTCGCCGCGGCCGTTTTCATCGGCCTGTCATAAACTGGCCATCCAAGCCTGCAGGAGTCGCACCGCCATGATTTTGTGCTGTCCTTTTTTCTCTCATCTCCGCGGCCAATTGCTTGCGGGGCTGCTGTCCCTGGCCACCGTCGCGACGTACGCCGAGCAGGTCGAGAGACCAGCGAAGCCCACGCTCTACCTGATCGGAGACTCCACCGTTCGCTGTGGCCGCGGCAACGGCGAAGGAGGAATGTACGGTTGGGGACAGGTGCTGGCACCACATTTCGACACCGCCCAGATCAACGTGGTCAACAAGGCCATCGGCGGGCGAAGCTCACGCACCTTTCTCACCGAAGGTCGCTGGCGGGAGGTGCTGGAGCAACTGCAGCCAGGCGATTTTGTGTTGATGCAATTTGGCCACAACGACGGTGGCGAGATGTTCAACGGGAGCCGTCCGCGGGCTTCCATCAAAGGCAACGGCGACGAAACGCGTGAAGGCGTCGTCGAGGCGACGGGCAAGCCCGACGTCGTGCACTCTTACGGATGGTACCTGCGAAAGTACTGTGAGAACGCCAAGCAGCATGGCGCCACGCCGATCGTGCTGTCGCAGATCCCGCGCGACCGTTGGCAGGATGGCAAAGTCATCCGCGCCAGCAATGACTATGGCAAATGGGCACGCGAGGCAGCCGAGCAGGCGGATGCACTGTTTGTGGACCTCAACGAAATCGTCTCCCAGCGATACGAGCAGGACGGCCAAGTGAAGGTGCATGCCGACTATTTCACACCGCAAGACCACACGCACACCAGCCTCGAAGGCGCGTTGGTGAATGCGGAGTGCGTGGCCGATGGTATCTCTCAGCTAGATTCCTGCGAACTGCGGGACTACCTGCTTCCACCCGATCAGGTGCCTGCGAGAGAGGACGGCAAGTTCACCGTCAAGCGATTCGACTTCGGGGCGGGCGAGGTAGCTCGTGGTTACTATCCAGTAACCGCGGATATGACCTATACGCCCGAGCGTGGGTATGGTTTCGAGCCCACGATCAAAGTCGAGAACGCATCGACGGACGACGATCCCCTCGCGGGCGACGTCTGCCAAAGTGATAAGCCGTTTTATTTTTCGGTCGACCTGCCTGAAGGCAACTACCGCGTCTCCATCGCAACTCCTAGAGTATCACCCAGCAATCCAGTTACCGTAAAGGCCGAACTGCGGCGGCTGATGGTCGAGAGGAGTGCCGAGCCCACGCATGAGATCATTGTCAACCTGCGCCGTCCCGAGCTGCGCGATGGCGGCCAGGTGCGGCTCAAGGGACGCGAGAAGACCACCGAGGCGTGGGCGTGGGATAATCGACTTACACTCGAGTTCAATGGCCCTCAACCGGCTGTCGCGTCGGTGATTATCGAGCCGGCGGATGACGCGCCGACCGTCTTCCTGGCCGGTGACTCGACCGTGGCCGATCAGCCTCGCGAACCCTGGAACAGTTGGGGGCAGATGCTCCCACGGTTTTTCCAGCCGTCTGTCGCCGTGGCCAATCACTCGGAGTCGGGTGAGACGGTGCGGGGTTCGCTTGGTGCCCACCGCTTCGACAAGATCTTCGAATCCGCCCAGCCGGACGACTATCTCTTCATTCAGTTCGGGCACAACGACATGAAGATCAAAGACGCCGATGCTCTGGAGCAGTATCGTAGGTCGCTTGAACAGTTGGTGGAGCGGGCACGCGCCCAGGGAGTGCATCCGGTGCTGGTTACTTCCATGGAACGGCTGGGCGGCGCCCAGCATGAGACCTTGGGCAAGTATCCTCAAACCGTGCGGCAGGTGGCAGCGGATCTGGATGTGCCACTGATCGATCTGAATTCGCAGAGCCGCCTGCTGTACCGTGCGCTAGGCGACAACCTGGACCGGGCGTTCGTCGACAAGACGCACCATACTAGCTATGGAAGCTACCTCCTGGCACGCAAAGTCGTTGCCGACATCCGATCGCAGCTTCCTTCCTTGGCGCCCCACCTGACTCAAGATGCACCCTATGGCGACGAGGGAGTGATTCCGTATGAAGAGTGGAAACTGCCTGCCAGCCCCACGCGTGATCTGGCTGCTTCAGAGAGTTCGTAAGTTTACCCTACGGGCTGGCCCTAAGATTCGTCTTGGCCGTGGCCGGGTTTTCTCCCAAGCCATCGCACTCCGCCACCAAGGTGATTTCGCCTTCTGAGCCCGTTGCTCGAACGTAGGCGAAGCACTGGCCGCCGATCGTTTGGCGTCTCGGCTCATGGAACGATTCGAGGCTCACTATGGAAGCATTATCGACTGCCACCAGCTCGCCGGGGCCTTCGACGCGGAACTTTATATCGTAATTGGCCGTCGGACAAAGCTCTCCCTTGGCGTCGACCACATCAACCTGAATGGTGGCTACCTCGTCCCAATCGGGGCTGAGTTCCTGTTGGTTGCTCGTCAGCTTCAGGGTGACCGGCTCTCCGGCAGTGCGCAGGCGATGCCTTGCCACTTCTTGGCCATCGTTTAATCCTATGGCTACCAGTTCACCGGGCTCGTACTTCACCTGCCACGTGCGGGGACGAGCATCCGGGGGCAACGACTTGGTGCCGAGATCCCGCCCGTTAAGCTCCAGCCGTACTTGTTCGCAGTTGCTGTAAACTTCTACCCTTTCCTCATTGGGTGCGCGATTCTTGTAACTTGGTGTCCAATCGTCGAACAGCACCTTTTTTCGAACCCACTCAGCTACCTCATAGCCAGGATCGGCGGGGGTAGCTTCGGTGGGCGAGGTGCGTCGAAAAGCTCGCACCATCGGTTCTTCACTCCACCAGCTCTGCCGTTCGTAGCCCCGCGGGTGTGGGCGAGCGGTGCGGTCAATCAAGCCGGAGTCGAACGTCGTGACCGGCCAGCGTCGGGACTCGCCCAGGTAGTCGACACCCACCCAAAGAAACTGGCCACTGTGCTGTGGGTTATCGCGGCAGGCCAGCCAGGTGCCCCGCTCGTGCGCTTGCTCCGTACCGACGATGCGACGGCCGGGCTGATCGCGCCAGGCTTGCAGCAATTCTGCATCACGATAATTGGTGCCAATTACGTCGAGCAAGTCGGCTAGGCCATTGTCGTAATCGTGAGTGGTATTTGGTCGGAACAGGCCTTGGGTTACGCACCGGGTGGGGTCAGTGTTGTGGCACACCTCGACCAGGCCGGCGAGCACCTGCTTGGCGTGTTCCGCGCGATGGGTGTCACGAATCTCATTGCCCACGCTGTACAATACCACGCATGGATGGTTGCGATCGCGGCGTATCGTATCGGCCAGGTCGCGATGAGCCCATTTTTCAAAGTAAAGATGATAATCGTACTTCCGCTTACCAACGGTCCAGCAGTCGAAGAACTCGTCCAACACCAGTATTCCGAGTTCGTCGCAAAGGTCCAGCAACTCCGGCGATGGTGGGTTGTGGGCCGTGCGAATCGCGTTGACGCCTAGCGATTGCAGACGCTTCAGGCGGTCGCGCCAAATGCTGGTCGGCACCGCCGCCCCGAAGGCTCCGCCATCGTGGTGCAAACAAACTCCCTTGAGCTTGATGTTCTGCCCGTTAATCCAGAATCCCGTATCGGATTTGAATTGAACGTCGCGGATACCAAACCGGGTTTCGGTCTGGTCTCGAACTGTGTCGCCCACTGTTAGTCGTTGCACGGCCACGTACATGTTGCCATCGCCGACATCCCACCGCTCAGGGTTAGCCACGCTTAGCACGCTTTGCACCGCACGCGAAGCCCCGGCAACTACCTCCAACTGCTGCTCGTCCGAGGCGACCTCCGCCCCGCTTGGATCGAGCACGGTGGTGTGCAGCTTGCACTGCTGTGCCTGCTGGGAATCGTTGACCACGACCGCGTTGATGCGAACGTTGGCTTTGGCCGCGGAGACTTCCGGCGTGGTCACAAACGTATCGAGGTCGTTTAGATGCACTTTGTCGAACACGAGCAGCCGAGCCTTGCGGTAAATGCCGCTGCCCGTGTACCAACGCGAGGCCACTTGCTGGTGGGTATCGGTTTGCACACAAAGGGTATTGGTTGCTGCCGGATCGCTGTTCAGGTGCTCGGCAAGGTCGTAACGGAAGCTGACGTAACCATTGGGTCGGTGTCCCAGGTGATGACCATTCAGCCAGACATCGCTATTGGCCATTACCCCATCGAATTCCACCAGCACCTTCCGCCCCTCGGCACCAAGGTTTTTGGGAAGCTCGAGCCGATACCAGCCAATTCCGGTCGGCAAGAAGGCCCCGTCGCCACCGGCGGGATTCGATTTCTCGAAGGGGCCCTGAATGCTCCAGTCGTGCGGGATGCGGACATCTCGCCATCCGGAATCGTCGAATTCGACGCGCTCGGCGCTCGCTTGTGGCCCGCGAGCGAATCGCCATCCTTCCGACAGCTCGATCGACTGTCGTGGCGGGGCAGCGGATGCTTCCTGCGATGGAAAAAGAGTGACAAGTAGTCCGAGCGTCAGGAGCAGTGGCATCCCGGCCAGCGGGCGGCAGAAGAGAGGCGAGGAGATGGACATTCCTATCCCAGTCGGTTTGAGGTGTCGTGGTTCAAGGCAGGTGCATCACCATTTCGCCGGGCAACCATTGTTCCCCTTCGGGTGTGCCCTCGATTCGCGACTGGCAGGCGTCGGTAATGGGCCACCACTCATCGCGCGTCGTTGGATCCTGGCCAATACTTGCAAAGTCGCGTTTGGGGTCGTCGCCCACGTACTCGAAATACTGAAACAAGTACTTCTTGCCACCCAATTCGAGCACGTGAATGCTATAGTTCTGGATGTTGGCCCGCTTGAGTGCTGCTACCACGTCCGGCCAGACACTGGCGTGCAATTCGCGGTACAGTTCTTCTTTCTCTGGCAACAGTTCGACCGCAGCGCTATAGCGCTGAACTCCCTTTTCGGCTTGTTCGGCGGGCGAAGGATTTGTGGAGCCGTACTGCGGCCGCGTGGCATCGGAGAGAGACATCGTGAAACCTCACATATCGGAAACGGGCAGTGTTTTTCACATTCCAAGCTACCCGATTGCTGGCTAATCTTCCACACGGTAGGGCTCGCCGTTGACCGTGAAATCGGAAAAGGCCAAGTTGTCGATATCGGCATGACGAAACGAGTCGTGCTGCGCGCGGACGTCCACGTCCTGGACAAAGATGTTTCGAATCATATCGCCGGAGTTTCCCCGTAGCTCGCCAATCGAACGAGCCGTCCCCTGGATGTTACGAAGCACTACGTTTTGCACCACCGACGCGGGAGGTTCATGCTCCCCCAAATCAAAAAATTGCGTCCAAGGCTTTACGTCGAACAGCGCTTGTGCGCTGTCGAGCTTCAGGTTCTCGAACACGAAGTTCTCATAAAGCTGAGGGGTGTCGGGGCGGAGCTTAAAGCGAACCACCGGCACACCATTGCCGACAGTCGAGTTGCGAACAGTGACATTCCGAATCACGGTGGCTTCGCTACCGCAGGTCAACATGCCATGACCATTGAGGAAGTTGCAGTTGGTGACCAGCACGTTCTCCACCGGAGGGCTCGATTCGTCCCGCATGGCCAGCGGCCCCTTCGATCCCTTGAGGGCAATGCAGTCGTCCCCCACCGATATCGTGCACTTGCGAATGGTCACATTGCGGCAACTATCGATATCAATTCCATCGGAACTAGGCGCGCGGTCAATCGAGAGCTCATCCCACGGTTGAGCCACGTCGGTAATCTTCGGCGGATCGCCGTGCGGAGCGGTGATTGTGAGGCCTTCTACTAACGCGCTTTGGCAACGATAAAGGTGCAGGTTCCAGAAGCCGGAGTTCTTGAGGTGAATACCACTGATATGAACTTCACTCGCCCCATCGATATAGATCAATCGAGGTCGTTCCACCTCCAGGTTGGTGCATTTAGGATTCTCCTTGCGACGTTTCCAGAAGGCCGCCCAGAATGGTTTTCCGTTGCCATCCAGAGTCCCACTGCCACTGATGCGGACGTTCGGTACCTCCTCGGCGTTGATTAAGGCGGGACGCCACGGTTCGAAGTGACCCTCGATGCGCGTCATCCGTTTGGGGTAATCTTCCAATTCGGTCGAGCCGAGCAACACGGCTCCTTCAGCCAGATGTAGTTCAACTTTCGGTTTCAGGTGGAGGGCTCCCGTCCGGAAGGTGCCGCTCGGCACCACGACCCGACCTCCACCGGCTGCGGCGGCCTGGTTGATGGTTTGCTGAATCGCGTGGGTGTTGACCTCGTTGCCGCCTTGCTTGGCCCCGAAGTCCGTGATTAAGAAGTCGTCGGCGCTGGCCGATTGAAACAGCGAGGCGGCTCCCAACGCCACAAAGGCCAACAGCCATCGCGCGATGGCAGGTATGGTCGGCGCTATTGGGCAAGTGGAGATTGATGACTTGTGAGTCTGCATTATTATCCTTCCAAATAGGCAGCTACGCGACGGCCGATCGACCGTCGCGTAGAAGGGTTGGTCATGATTGAGGAGCGGGCGACCGACGAGCGTGCTGCCCTAGACTCGCCGGCCGCCACTCCGAGTTGTCTTGATTGCTACTTGCGTCGCCGCGTGGCCAGTAGCCCGATGCCAGCCAGGCTGCAAAGTGCAATGGAAGTTGGTTCCGGCACTTGAGCGGTGTACTCGATGTCCAAGCGTGGATGCCAATCGGAGGTCGTGTGTTCCTTGCAAGCGAGACCGGCGCCTCGGTCTCTTTGCTCGAAGGGGAATACAAACGTGACCATACCGTTAGCGTCGGCTCAATCGTTCAAAAAGTCAACCAATGCCTGCCTGGTGATCGCGATGGTGGTCTCACCACTTGCAGCGCCCGGAGCGGCGGCGAAAGTCTCCACAACATCAGCGGTTCCACCTTCGGGATCCAGGCTCAACACGCGACTGCGGTCGACTCCGTCATTCGGATCGAAATCTGCCAACTCGTCCCAGTATTGCAGCGTGCTATCTACCATATCCAACAAACCGTAGGTGGCGAAACGTGCGCCGTTGACACCATCGTTCCGGGCACTGGATACCTTGGTCACCGTAAGGGTGGTTTTCGAGATGCGGTCGACCATCCGTCCCGACATGTCGAACTGGATGTAAGGCACGAAGGACAAACGCCAGTCCAAAACGGCGTCTACCCCGTTCGCGGCATGGCTGCGATCGTTGCGGATCCACGTGTCGTAACTAGCCGGCAAGTAACAGGTTGGTCCAATTCATTAGCGCTACTCCGATAGGTCAAATTGCAAATCGCAATAAAGAAGTACTGTGATAGAGGGCGTATTCCCTTGGTAGCTGGTCATGAACGTGGATCTTCCTGCTGATGTGGGTTCTAGAGAGCAACGTGGGCCCCTAGAAAGTTGAGGCGCCAATTGCTGGGCAGAGCAGAACTGATTTCTCAAAGGAGACTTGAAACTTGGCTAGCAACCTGCGGCTAACCAGATGGAAAAGATGGCGATTGCCGTGTTGAATCGTTAAGCGAACCGAGGTCCGTGCAATCGCTGCAATCCGCCTCAACGGATCTAAAGGTAATCGCTCCAAAGGTGTGGGCAAGGCAGTGGCATGATTTTGCAACTATTGCCATTCTCTTTGCGGAGAAGGGGGCGGAGCGTGCAAAGTGCTTGCAGTGGGGGCGGAAAGCGTTAGGGAAAGGCACTACCGACGCGGACGATAGCTGGCCCCAATCAACCTGCTGGAAATCGCGCTGTCACATCGGCCGATTCCCCCCTCCAGGGGGATGAGATTTCACGCCAGGAGTCCTGCGGTACCATCTGCTGGTGAGCATCCATCAGCGCGGCTGACCTGTGGCAGCGCCGCCCCGTCGAAAGAGCAATGGGGCTGGGCACAAGATAGCGCGTCCCAACGGGAAAGACTACCGCCTGTGGGCACAAGTCTACACGGCACTGGGAGGGGATCTTCGCCAAGTGCAGTCGCCGGTGCCGGAACCGGCCACGGCGACGCTATCCTGCCTCGGGGCAGCAGCCTGCCTGGTCATGCGGCGCCGCGGCAGGGGAGCTGCGCCGTGTGGTCCAGGATAGCTATCACCGCTAGCCCCCTGCGGGGCTTTCTATTGAGCCGCTGGAGCAGAATCGCTACAAGCCCCAAGCTCGTTCGAGAGCTTCTCGTCTGAATCTGGAAAGCTGCTGTGTTTGCTGTCCTGGCAAGTCGGTTCCGCGCGCTTGGCCCCTTGGCAAAGCTGGCCATGTGGGCGATGTCTATCGTCGCGCTGGTGGTGCTGGGCGAGCTACTGCAGTACAGCACGGGCCTGCCCTGCTCGCTGCTCACTAAGTCGCCCGGTGGCGTGATACTGCTGGTCGTGGCGTTGGTGTCGCTGCTGGCGGTGCTGGCCAGTGAAGCCCGCCCGGCAGCTGAGTACGGATTGGTGATCCCCGCCACGTGGCGCCGGCAGGCCTTGCTGGGCATAGCCGTAGGAGCGGCCTTCTACGGTGGCTATCTGATGGCATGTCACCGACTGGGTGTGTTCGCCTGGCATACCGACGCCATTACACCAAGCCGGTACGCCAAGGCCGGGCTGGCCATGTTCAGTTCGCTCCCGGTATCAGCCGTGCAACAGATCATCTTCGCAGGCCTGCTGCTGGGTATGCTCCGTCGCGCAACCTCGCCCGTGTTGGCGGTGCTCGTACCGGCGGTGGTTTTTGGAGTGTTTGCCGCCGCGAGCCGACACGATGGCACCGCGGTGCCGCTGTTCATCGGGCTCACGCTGCTGGCCATCCTGCTGGGCCTGGTACGACTGCGCACCGGGACGATTGTGGCTTCCACGGGACTGTTGGCAGGCGCCATTGCCGTGCGGCGGCTTATTTCGAAACTTCGGCTGGTGGAGTTCGACTGGACGAACCCCTGGTCGCCATGGCTCGCTCCCGAAGGAGATCCTCGGCTAGCGCCCGCGTTCTGGGCATTGATCCTGTTGGCGGTTGCCGCTACGACCGTGTTGGTCGCTCGCTACGGAACGAGCGAGGTCCGTGAGGATTCGGCGGCCGCGGCCAGCTTTAAGCGCGTGATGCCTCTGTCGAACCTGATGGCGTTCGCCCCGCTTGATCGCTGGATGGTGGAACTCGCCCGCGCGCGGTTTGCAGTGGGGGTGTTCTACTTGCCGCGACTGTTGTTCACGCTGATTGCCTCGGGACTGACAACATTGGTCACACTGCCCGAACGGGTACTGGCGCCACGGCTGTTGAACCACGAAGTGCCCTCGCCGGTGTTTATCGTTGGGATGCACCGTAGCGGCACCACGCATCTGCACAACCTGATGGCGCTTGATCCTCAGTTTCGTTCGCCCCGCAACTTCGAAGTGCTCAACCCTCACGGCTTTCTAACTGGCTGGCTCACGACCGCAGCCATGGCGCCGCTATTGATGTGGCGCCGGCCGATGGATTCGGTGCAAATGACGGTGCTCAGCACACAGGAGGAGGAATTCGCCCTTGCCGCTATGGGAGGCGAATCGCCCTACTGGATGTTCTGCTTCCCGCGTCGCACCGGCGAACTCCAAAAGTACTGGTGGACCGAACGGTTCGACTCCGGCGAGCTCGCTCGCTGGCAACGCCATTACATTCGCTTTCTCCGCAAACTCACCTGGCGATGTCGGCGTCGGCCGCTGCTGAAGAATCCGGTCAACACGTGCCGGGTGTCGATGCTTCGCGAGATGTTCCCGACGGCGCAGTTTGTCTACATCGTCCGACATCCATACAACGTGTATCGCTCGAACCTGCACTTCGCCGAGCACGGCTTTGCGGTGTTCCAACTGCAGGACGCCCACCCGGAGGACAACTACGCCGGGCGGTTCCTCGATCAGTATCGCCACGCCACGGACGCTTGTGAGCACGACCTGCACGCGCTACCGTTCGGCACCACGGCGCGCGTACGATTCGAGGAGCTGGAGCGAAATCCTCGACACTGCATTCAGCAGATCTACGAGCGTTTGGGGCTGGAATTCAGCCCCGAGTATCGCGCCGCGCTGGACGATTATCTCAATCGCAACGCGGGCTACCACAAGAATCGCTTTGGAAAACTCCCTCCGGCCGAAGCGGCAAAGGTGGATGCGGCGATGGGGCCTTATCTGATAGAATGGGGCTACGTGCACCCCGACCTTCGCAAGGCGGCGTAGCCCCCTCCCCACCGCGTTTCCCTCCCTGCCCCGCTGGCTCGCTTGTGTCCGACGACAACAAGACCATCGATTGGCTATTGCGCTGCGGCGTTGCCCTGCAATGCGCAGGATATGCGTGGCTGGTAGGCGTTGTGCTCGAGACCCCACTGCTGGCATGGTTGTGGGAGCCGGCTGACGTAGGTGGACTGGGGCTCGGCGAAGCCCGCGGCATGGCCATCGTTCGCGTGGTGGGCGTCCTGCTGACGCTGGCCGCGGTTTCGACGATAATGCGGCCCTCGCGCGTGCTACTGGGCCTGGTGTTTCTGTTTCAGCTGCTGCTGGCCTATGCGGCCTGGCAAACCTACGACGGCTTTCCACTGGATGTGGCCTGGCTGGGAGGTGGCCAATTGCGGGCGTGGGGCGAAACGGCGGTCCGACTGTTTCCGTTTGCCGCCGGTGCGGCAAGAATCGCCGCCCCACTGGTATTGCTATTGGTGCACTGGTCGAAAATCCGCAAGCTGATGGGCATTGCCATCACGCCCACCGTGGAATGGTTGCTCCGCGTCAGCATCGCTCTGACCTTCGCTGCTCACGGGCTGGAAGCAATGCAGCAACGTGGCTCATTCCTCGACATGCTGATCGTTACGGCGCATCGACTGTTCGACGTGCGTCTCGAAGAGTCCACCGCGCAAACCATGCTGCTGATTATCGGCGTGATCGACCTGGTGGTCGCCGTACTGATTGTCGCCCGCCGCTGGCGGCCAGTGGTCGGTTACATGGCGGCCTGGGGTTTGATCACGGCGGCAGCACGTTTTTTTGCCCTAGGAGTGGATCGCGGTTGGTACGAATTCGCCATCCGCTCGGCTCACTGGGTATTGCCTTTGGTGTTAGTACTGGCCTGGCGATTGGTGCCTGTGCCGGACGCTTTGTTAAGATCCATTGGCTCCGACGATTGACCCTTCGCACAACTTCGACAGGAGATCTTATGCACCGCTATTGGAATTCTCCCTTGCAGGATGCATCACTACGTGGACTGATGGCAATCGTCGTAACGATGGCGCTGTCGGCGCTGACGTCGTGCGTATCGCAGGCCGAGCCACCCCACACACTCACTCCCCGGCACGTCCGCGTCATATGGCACGACGATCCGGCCACGTCCGCCATCGTTTCCTGGACCACTACCGAGCCGGGCACCAAGCACTTGGTAAAGCTGCGTGCCGATGGGCAGGAGGATTGGACATCCATCGAGAGCGATCGCAACGAGCAATTCCAAGGCGAACTGGGCGGCGACACGGTTCCGTACGCCCACCATACGACGCTCACCGATTTGCAGCCAGCCACCGAGTACCATGTCGTCTGCCAGACGGACGATCACCCCTCGCGGGAGTTCTACTTCATTACCGCCCCGAACGACGATCGCCCGATTTCCTTGCTCTTTGGTGGTGATAGCCGCTCGGGAATCGACGAGCGCCAAAACGTCAATCGCATGATGGCCCGCATGGTGGCCGAACAACAGGTGGCCGAGCGTCCGCCGATACTTGCCCTGGCCCACGGTGGCGACTTTATCCGCAACGGCACCGCACTCGACCAATGGCTGGCGTGGCTCGATCATCACGAACTGACCACCGGTGACGACGGACGGTTGCTGCCCATCATTCCGGCGCGTGGCAATCACGACATGGGCCCGATTTTCAACCAGGTGTTTGCTTTTCCAGAGCGCGACGAGAACTACTACGCGGTGAGCCTCTCCAGCTATGTCCGCCTGGCGACACTCAATACCGAGACTTCGACGGCCGGCGACCAGCGCGATTGGCTGGCCGACGAATTGGCCGCCGAGCGGTGGAACCACCGTTGGTACATCGCCCAGTATCACAAGCCGGCGTTTCCCGCGGTGAAGATTCCCAGCGGTGCGCTGACGAACTGGGTGCCGCTGTTCGAGCAGTACCAGGTGAACATGGCTTGCGAAGCCGATGGCCACGTGATTAAGCGCACGCCACCGCTGAAAGGCACCAAGGTCGATCCCGAGGGGGTGGTGTACATTGGCGAGGGTGGCCTGGGCGTCGGACAACGCACGCCCAAGACCAGCCGTTGGTACCTGCAAGACACGGCCGAGCATTGCGGATCGGAACATCATCTGCACCTGCTGACCTTCCGCCCTGAGCGTTTTGATTGCCGAGTTGTTACCATGGATGGGGAGGTGTTCGACGAGTTCACGCTCGCGCCTCGCACGCCACCGCAAGTATCCGCCAGAACTCCCGATGCAGCATCCGTTACGAACTAAACCGCCGGCAGCCTACGGCTGGTTGCGAACCATCGTCGTTGTGGCAATTGCGCTGCTGGCGAGCGAGTCGTTCGTCGTTTTGGGTATTGTCAAGCCGTTGCGCATCGAAGGCAGTTCCATGGCGCCCACGCTGCTGGGCCCCCACGTGAAAGTCGTCTGCCCGCATTGCGACCACCGCTTCGCTGTGGCCGCCGATCAGGTGCCCGAATTCCGGCCCTATGTTTGCCCCGACTGCCGCGAAAAGTTCCACGCTACGCCCACCGAGGTGAAACTCGGCCAGCGAATGTGGGTAAACCGAATTTGCCTGGCGACTGGCGACATCGGCCGCTGGGACGTGGTGGTGTTTCGTTGTCCCGAGCGGGCGGGTACGCTGTGCATCAAGCGAGTGCTGGGCCTTCCGGGCGAGCATGTCGACTTCTCATCGGGCGATCTGCTGATCAACGGTCAGGTGCTCCGCAAGTCGCTCAAGGAGCAGATGCGTCTGCGTCAGCTTGTGCATCGCGAACGTGAGGAATTGGCTGCCTGGCACGCAGACGACGACGGCTGGCATTTTGCCGACAACGCCTGGCAGCACGGGGGCGAGGCCACCCGTCTCGCGTTCCAGCCGGCCGGCGGCACCGTGACCGACGACCTGGGCATCAACCAGACAGCCACGCGGCCCACCTACGCCGCACTCGACTTGATGGTCACCACCAACGTACACCTGGCCCCCGGAGCCACGGTGGAGTTCGTAGCCCAATTGGCCGATGGACGCGTGCTCACGCAAACCATCGACCGTCCGGGCGAAACGCAGGTCGTCTGGTCGCTGTTCGACCGCCAGGCGTTGCTGGCAGTGGACGGGCGGGTCGTGTGGCGCGAGCCATCCGCCAGCGCCTGGCCCGATCAACCGCGGCTCGCGGTGGTGGCGACCGGCATCGTAAAGCTGGGCGAACTGCAAGTGTGGCGCGACGCGTATTACCACACCCGGCCGGTGGACCGCTGGCCGCTAGCGGGGGTCACGCTGGGGCCAGGGGGACTTTTTGTCGTCGGCGATAACGTGGCGATATCTGAGGACAGCCGCACCTGGGCCAGTCACGCCCTGCGGCAGGAGCTTCTGATTGGGGTGCCGCTGGGCGAATTGCGAGATTCTCGCCTAGATTCTCCCGCGGCAAGCGAATAGATTGCCTCTGTACTTGTGCCCCCACGCCCCCAAACTGGCAAAAAGTCACGGATGATACCGATTTCGCGGATCCCGGTGAGCAAAGGCGACTAGCCAAACACGTCTAAACGACCCAAATTACTCCACCTGCGTACTGAATCCAAAGCGCTCCATGCCGCCGTTGGTTCTCGCTGAGCGCGGAACTAGCGAGCGTCCACTCGGTAAGATGACAACGGGGCCACCCAGCGAGGAACTTCATGGCGAAGAAGAACAAGAACAAGAAGAAGTCGGGCGGACAGGTGCCGCTTCCCACGGGGCGCAAAGAAAAGGAAGTGGAAAAGAAAGAGGAGCAGCACCCCACTCACCCCTCGCACAATGCCACTCGCGAAACCTTCGAGTCGCTGGCCATTGCGTTCATCCTGGCATTTCTCATCCGCACCTTCGTCGCCGAGCCGTTTGTTATCCCCACCGGCTCGATGTCGCCATCCCTACAGGGCGTCCACAAGGACCTGGAGTGCCCCCATTGTGGTCAGCGTTACCGAGTGAACGCGTCCACCGATGACAATCCGAAGGTCAGTAAGTTCGATCAAGAGTGCGTCGCGGGCATGTGCCCGATGTGCCGCTACACGATGTCTTATGACGAACAGCTTTCCCGTGTGGCTCCCATTGCTCCCAAGCTGACGCGGAACGAGCGAAGCTACAGCGGTGATCGCATCGTGGTAAACAAGTTCCTGTACTCGTTCCAGGATCCCGAGCGATGGGACGTAGTTGTGTTCAAGTATCCGGGCAATGCCACGGACAATTACATCAAGCGTCTGGTGGGGCTGCCGGAAGAAACGCTCAAGGTATTCGGCGGCGACCTGTTCGTCAAACACGAGGGCGACGACGACTTTCAGATTTCGCGCAAGCCGCCAACCGTGGCCTACGCCATGCGAGAACCGGTGCACGATACGAACCATGATCCAGCCGAACTGCATAAAGCGGGTTGGCCACTGCGGTGGGAACTGGGAGAGGGCTGGAAGCTGAACGAATCGATCGCCGGCAAGCTGCTCCACCAGCAGTACACGACCAGCGGCGCGGGCGAACACTGGCTGAACTATGTCCACACCCCGCCCGATGAGCAGGTGTGGCCCACCATCGAGCAAGGGAGCGTCGCGCCGTCGTCCAGGCCTCAACTGATTAGCGACTTCAACCCCTACAACACTCGGCTGCATCGCCGCGAGATAGTGCAACGGTTGAATCGCCGGGAGAAATATCCTTTCTACCTTCGGCAAGACCAGCTTGGCCTGCATTGGGTCGGCGACCTGCACGTCGAAGCCGACATGGAAGTCGAAGGAGATAACGGGCAGTTTCTCTTGGAGTTGGTCGAAGGGGGCAACCGCTTCCGCTGCACCATCGATGTGGCCACCGGCAAAGCCACCCTAAGCATCCTGCCCTACGGCCAGGAGCAGGCGGTGGCCGAGTTTGCCCCCACTGCCAATACGGTTGTCGACGGCCCCGGCAAGCATCGAGTGACGTTCGCCAATGTGGACGACACGCTGCTGCTGTGGGTGGATGACCGGCTGGTGGAATTCGACGGTGCCACGGCCTACGATTGGGATGCGCTGCTGGGCGACCGTCGGCAAATGAGGCCGCAATCGTCCGCGGACGCACCGGGCGATCTGGCGCCCGTACGCATCGGCAGCAACGACGCAGCCGTGGCGATCGATCGCTTGCGTGTTTATCGCGACATCTATTACATCGCGGACGATGGCACAGGTCATTCGGACCGCGATGGTGTCGTGCGAGATTTCCTAAATGACTTAGAGCCGAGCGATCTTCCGAACGATCTGCTCTGGAACCCCTCGTTGTGGGACACATACACACGGCGTAACGAAGTCGTATTTCCGCTGGGCAAAGACCAGTTCTTTGTCATGGGCGACAACAGCCCTCAGTCGCTGGATGCCCGGCTGTGGAACGACAAACGCGGTGGCGAGGATCGATTGACAGTCAGCAAGCCGGGCGGTAACTACCTCGAACGCCGGTTGCTGGTGGGCCGAGCCATCAGCGTCGTATGGCCACACCCCTGGAACTACGTCATTCCCAGCTTCACCGATATGAGGCGGATTCAATAGCGCGGGCAGCCGGTAGCAGTGCTAGCAGTCCGCGGGTGCTGTTGGCTAGCTCGGCCGATTTGGCTACAAGAATGCCGTTCCCCCGTCTCTCGCTTTCCGCCCTCCGCTCGCATTCCCACCATGTCGCTGCTCGAAACCAAAGGATTGGTCAAATCGTACGGTCGTCGCCGGGTTGTAGACGGCGTGGGATTTGAAGTGCACTCGGGCGAGATCGTCGGCCTCCTCGGCCCCAACGGTGCAGGCAAGACAACCTCGTTCCGCATGACCTGCGGCATGGTCAACCCTGACGCGGGCGAAGTACGCCTGACGGGCAAAGTGGTCACCGACTGGCCCATGTACCGCCGCGCCCGCGATGGAGGCATGGGCTACCTGGCACAGGAATCGAGCGTCTTTCGCAAGCTCAGCGTCCAGCAGAATCTGGTTGGCATGATGCAGATGCTGGGCATGGATCGCCGCACGCGAAAACGGCGGTGCGAGGAACTGCTCGAACAGTTCGGCATCACCAAGTTGCGCCGGAGCAAGGCCATGAGCCTTTCCGGTGGCGAGCGGCGACGACTCGAAATCGCCCGCTGCTTGGTGAGCGATCCCAAGATCATTTTGCTGGATGAACCGTTCACCGGTATCGATCCAGTGACCATCGATAATATTCAGGAGATCGTCCGCCAACTGCGCGACCGCGGCATCTCAATTCTCATCACCGACCACCAAGTCCGCGAGACACTCGAAATCACCGACCGCAGCTACGTGGTCAAAAGCGGCCAGGTACTGTGCCACGGGACGCCTCGCGAAGTACTGCAGAACGAAGAGGCTCGCAAGTACTACTTCGGCGATGGCATGGACGTGAGCCTCGGCGCAGCGTAGCAGAACGCTGCGGGGGTGGCCGTCTGTCGCACCGCAATAAATTGCACGGCTCCGGCACGCTGGCGTTCTCGTGAGGATATCCGAGCGGCATTTGTCCTTCGCGGATTATGGGCTCGGGAGTATAATTGAAGCGATATCTGATTGGCGGAATAACGTGGGACAGGTTGCCGCCATGTATTTGCACTCTTCCGCTGGGAACCAGCACTGATGACTGCCATCGATCGCCGTACGTTTGTCGCCGCCTCGGGCGCCGCCACACTGGCCGCCACCACCACCCGCGCTCAGACCGACCGCAACAACACTGTCCGCTGCGCCGTGCTGGGCGTTAACGGCCGCGGCAAAGTGCACATCGATGCGATCGAAAACGTGCCGGGTGCGGAAGTCGCGCTGCTGTGTGATCCCGATGCCAAGGTGCTGCATCAGCGAGCTGGCGAGTTTGAGAGAAAATATGGCCGCCGTGTCGAGACCGAAACCGATCTGCGGCGCGTGAATGATCGCAGCGATATCGACGTGGTCAGCATCGCCACGCCCAACCACTGGCACGCCCTCAGCTCGATCTGGGCCTGCCAGGCGGGCAAGGACGTGTATCTGGAGAAGCCCGGCTCGCACAACTTGTGGGAAGGTCGCAAGATGGTCGAAGCGGCCCACCGTTACCATCGCATCGTGCAACACGGTGTGCAGTTGCGTTCCAATCCCAAGCTTCAGGAAGCGGTGCAGCTTCTCCGCGACGGGCTCATTGGCGACGTCTACATGGCGCGGGCCTGCGTGTTTCGCTGGCGGCCCTCCATCGGCAGTCAGCCCAACAGCACGGTGCCCGCCACGCTCGACTGGGACATGTGGCAAGGTCCCGTGGCGGAACGGCCATTTTCCACTCGATACGTGCACTACAACTGGCACTGGCACTGGGACTACGGCAACGGCGACATCGGCAACCAGGGCGTTCACGAAACCGACATGGCGCTGTGGGGCCTGGATGAAGGGCTGCCTACCGAAATCACTGCCATGGGGGGCAACTTTCTCTGGCAGGACGATCGCGAGACCCCCGAGGTACTCAGCGCGATGTGTCGCTTCGGCGACTCGAACAAGATGCTGGAGATCGCCGTGCGACCCTGGTGCACGAACCTTGAACAGGGGGTCGGCGTTGGCAACCTGTTCTACGGCTCCAAGGGCATCATGACCATCGACAACTACAACACCTACAAGACCTACCTCGGACGCCGGCGCGAACCGGGCCCCAGTGGCACCTCGGGCGATCCGCTGCAGGCCCATTTCGATAACTTCTTTACTGCCGTTCGCCGGCGTGATCCTTCGGAGCTCAACGCACCGATCGAGACAGGCCACACCAGTTCGGGCATCGCCCACCTGACGAACATCTCCTCGCGTCTTGGCAGGCAATTGAAGTTCGACCCTCAGAGCGAGAAGTTCGTCGGCGATGCCGAAGCCGACACGATGCTAACCCGCATCTACCGCGCCCCCTACGTGGTGCCGGAAAACGTGTGAACGAACGGCGCCGTGGGCGGTTCACTCGCCCAACTGCGAGTCGTGCTCTTCGAGCATGCGGTCCATGTCTTTTTGCTCGATCTCGGTCGACAGCCGGTCGACCACGCGGCGGAAGGCTTCCCCGTCGGTGCCGCCGCGGTCGGCTAGTCGTTCGTGGCACACCAGCACGTGGCGCGTGAGTGCGTCGGTATCGAGTCCTTCGCGCTCGATCTCCATCCAGTCGGTCGAAACCTGGGGGCACTCGTCGATGAAGTCGAAGAACTTGTCGAGCGACGAGGTGGTGAACAGTTTCACCTGCCGCGGCTTGTCGGCCACGATGACCATCTGTCGTTTGAGACGCTCGGCTTCTTTACGCACACCGATCAAGCAGCCGAGCATCGTGCTGTCGAGGTATTCGCATTCGGACATGTCCCACACCAGGTGGTGCGAGTCGATGGCCATCTCGGCTGTCTTGCGCAAGGCGGGGCTGTCCTGCATGGTTGCCCGCCCGACGATTCGAATCACCACCTGATCTGCCGCCCTGGCGACCTGCATTCGATCGTCCGACATCGCGGCCCTCCTGTGAGAAAGTGGGAGAAGAAAAGAAGCCCACACCGTAACGGCCGATTCTACCGCCAATTGGAGGCCGATGCAAAAAGTCGTCGCTCCGATTGCGGCAACTATTTGTGGCGATCGTCACAATATCCTAGGCTTAAGTCACGTGCGGTACTTTGGTTAAGTAGAAAATGGATCGAGAACCACCCGGGGGACGTTCGCCATGCGCGCCATCACTATCGCTTTCGCCTTGCTCTGCTGCGGTGCGCCGCTAGCAGTGGTCGAGGCCGCTTCGCCCACTGTTATCGACCTGACACACACGTTCGACACCAACACCATCTACTGGCCTACCGAACCGGGGTTCGACTTGAAGAAGCTCGACGATGGATACACCGAGCGAGGCTACTACTACGCCGCCAACCGATACGATGCCCCCGAGCATGGCGGCACCCACATCGACGCGCCGCACCACTTTTCGAAGCCAGGACAAACCGTCGAACAAATCCCGCTCGACCGTCTGGTCGGAGAAGCGGTTTGCGTCGACGTGACCACCCCCTGCTCGGTGGATCCTGATTACCTGGTGACCATCGACGATCTGAAGCAGTGGGAGAAAACGAACAATGCCTCGCTGGCCGAGAAGATCGTGCTCTTGAATACCGGCTACGCCGAACACTGGCCCGATCGCCAGAAATACCTGGGCACCGCCGAAATGGGACCGGCCGCCGTGGCGAAGCTGCACTTCCCGGGCCTCGATCCGGCCGCGGCTAGTTGGCTTTGCTCGGCTCGGCGGATCAAGGCCGTGGGCATCGATACAGCGAGCATCGACAACGGTCCGTCGCGAATGTTCCAAAGCCACGTGAATTTGTTCGAGCATCAGGTGCCCGCGCTGGAGAACGTCGCCAGCATGAAGGATCTGCCCGCCACCGGGTTTCGCGTGTTTGCGCTGCCGATGAAAATCGCCGGCGGCAGCGGCGCCCCATGCCGCGTGGTGGCGGTGCTGGAGGAGTAAGCCATAAAGGCTTCGTAGAAATTCCTAACCACAAACACGTTCACCGAATTCAGCCGATGCGAAAGTGGCTCGTCATCCCGATAGTTCTCCTTGTCCTGTTGGCAGTACTCGTGACTGCAAGACAGGTGTACGTGTGGCATCGTTACCCCTACGGCCCCAGCCACTCCTGCGACAAACAGTTGATGCTGGCCTTGGATCAGTACGCCAAGGATCATGGCGGAACGTACCCGGCCGGAGAAGTTTCCGCCGAGGCATCACTGAGCCTCTTGTATCCCAAGTACGCCGACGCGTCGGTGCTTTGTGGCAAGATTGTTCCCGTGAAAGTGACGCAAGCACGCCTTGCAAGCGGCAAGCTACTAACACCTGAGACTTGTGGTTGGCATTACGTCGAAGGGCTGACTCTGTCGGATGACAAACGCCTGGCGCTGCTGTGGGACAAAGCAAGACTCGGGCACAACGGCGAGCGAACTTCAGATGGAGGCACGGCTGTCTTGTTTGTCGACATGGGCTACGAGCAGGTGACGGGCAGCGAATGGGATGGATTCCTGGCGGAACAGGCCGCGCTGCACGCTGCCAGGAAGTCCTACGTGGAGTAGAATCGCGCATTACCGCGATCGCTGAATTGTGCCAGGAGGTGTTGAAGATCCGCCAGCAGCGGGTAGCACGGACAGCCGGCCGGAGTTCGTTACGCCATTTGGCAAGCTGACCACGGCCGGTTGTCCGTGTGCGCAGCACAAGAGGTTGTGGCAGCCACTTCTGGTAGCCAAAATACATTCATGCCAAAACGCCAGATATATGATCAAGAGCAGCACGCCCAATTCGTTACCTTTTCATGCTACCACCGTCGCCGGCTGCTCGATTGTGAGCCGCTGCGAGATGCGTTAATCGAATCATTGGCGGAGAAAATCACCAAATACTCCGGCATTTGCTCAGGCTATGTCATTGTGCCAGACCACGTCCATGCCATCGTTTGGTTTGAGGCCAAGGGTGAATTGAGTCGTTTCATGAAGAGCTGGAGGCAATCTACCAGCCAGGAACTCAAAAGGATGCTGCGAGGTGTTGCTCCGGAGTACGCAAAGATAATCCCACCAGCCGATCTACTTTGGCAGCCAAGGTATCACCCCTTTAACGTCTATTCGCAGAAGAAAGCAGAAGAGAAACTTGATTACATGCACAAGAATCCCGTTACGGCGGGGTTGGTGGAACGTGCGGTCGATTGGAAATGGAGTTCCGCGAGGCACTACCTGCTAAATGAGCCAAATGTTGTTCCGTTGGAGTGGATATTCTGACTACCTCTTGTGCTCCGCACACGGACAATCGGCCGAAAGGAGTCTCCTAAATGGCACAGACCTTTCCGGCCGACTGTCCGTGCTACCCGTTCACAGACCCACTTGAAGGATTCTGCCTAATCGCGTCCCCTAAAGCCGTCACGAACCTTCCCGCCTTGGGCGCTGTCCCTCCCGCGTCCCCCCTGAGTCACCGCCAACTGGAACGCTCCCTTGGAAGCCGCTGCCGACGAAGCCTGTCCCACCGCGCCCAGCGCCCGTTATGCGTCGGGCGTGGTGCTGGCGATTGGAGGCACGTTTCTGTTCGCGCTCAAAAGCATCTTCATCAAGCTGGCCTTCGCAGCGGGGGCCGATCCGACCGTGCTGCTTACGTTGCGGATGGGTATTGCGCTGCCGCTGTACCTGGCGGTGCTATGGCATTCGTGGCGTACGATCCCGAACACACGCTCCACTTGGCGGCGTGATGTTCCGCTTGCGCTGGTGCTGGGTTTTCTAGGCTACTACTTGGCGTCGTATCTCGACTTGTGTGGCCTCACGTACATCAGCGCGCAGCTCGAGCGGCTGACGCTGTTTACTTATCCAACGATGATTGCCGTGCTGGCGGCGCTATTTTTGGGTGAGCGCCTCACACCGCGCATTGTGCTCGCCATTGCGCTCAGCTATGCAGGCATCTGGCTAATGTACGGCCAGGAGAGGCTGATCGCCGCGTCGCAGTCGAATGGCGACGTGACACTGGGCGTGCTGCTCGTATTGGGATCGGCGCTGAGCTACTCGTTGTATGTCCTGTTCGCCAAGCCGATCATGCAGCGGATCGGCAGTCGGCAGTTCACCAGCCTCGCGATGATCGGCAGCACCGGCTTCGTGGCGGCGCACTTTCTGGCGACTCGCTCGCCGGCCGTGTTTGCGGATTTGCGCCCGGTGGTCTACTTGTACGGCGTGGTACTGGCTTTTGTCTGTACGGTGCTGCCGAGCTTCATGATCAACGAGTCGATTCTGCGCATCGGTGCTACGCGAACTACGGTTATTGGCACTGCCGGGCCGGTGCTCACGGTGCTGCTGGCGGTTGCTATTCTGCACGAGCCAACGAGCGTGTATCATGCCCTCGGCATGTTGCTGGCCATTGCTGGAGTGAGCCTGGTGGCGGTGAAATAATTTTCTCGCCCGGGGCTGTAATAGCTGCTACTTTGAGGCGTAAGAGAGCCGTCCCTTACCCCGAAATTCAGGAGGTTTTCTCATGGCTCGCGTCGCTGCACTAGTGTACGGTATCCTCTCCTACGCTATTGGCTTAGGGGGTTTAACCCTGTTTATGATCTTCGCCGGCGGTTGGGGCATCCCCCAGGACATCAACGCCACGGCGTCCGTGGCTTGGCCGCTGTCGCTGGCGATCAATATCTCGCTGCTACTAGTGTTTGCAGTGCAGCACTCGCTGATGGCTCGGCGACCGTTCAAGGATCGGCTGGCGGAGGCCATTCCCGCCGGCGTCGAACGCAGCACCTATGTGCTGATGTCGGGCGTCGTCTGTTTGATGATTTGCTTCCTCTGGCAGCCGATGAATGGCATGATCTGGAACATCGAAATTCCCGCGGTGCGAATCGCCCTGTTCACGCTGCAGATCGCGGGCTGGCTGTTCGCCGTGTCGGCGTCGTTCATGATCAATCACTTCGAGCTGTTCGGCCTGCAGCAGGCGCACGCTTACGCCAACGGTCGCGAGGTAACGATCCCGGCGTTCACCACACGATTCGGCTATCGCCTGGTTCGCCATCCCATTCAGCTTGGCATCTTCATCGGCATGTGGGCCACGCCGACCATGTCGCTGGCGCACCTGGTGCTGGCCCTCGGCATGACCGCCTACATTCGCTTTGGGCTGATGCTCGAGGAACGCGACCTCACCGAGACCTATGGCCAGGAGTACCTCGACTATAAGCAGCGGGTACCGATGATGATTCCCATTCCGCGAGGCTAGGAGACGCTACAGTACCTTGGCAACGACGAACGTCAGGTCGTCGTCCTGGCTGGCCTCGCCACGGTGCGTGGCCAGCGACTGGCGAATGGCCTGGCTGATTGCTTCGGCTGGCTTCGAGGCATGCTTGCGAAGAATATCCCGCACGCGATCGACACCGTACTGCTCGCCTGCGTGGTCCATCGTTTCTTCCAATCCGTCGGTCGATACCAACAGAATGGTCCCCGGACGGATGTCCTTCTGAATGTATTCCTCATAGTGCTCGCCATCCATCAGGCCAAGCGGCAGCCCGCCACCATCGAGTTCGGGAAACGTGTCACTGACCGGATCGTACACCACGGGCGGACCATGCCCGGCGGAGGCCCACCGCAGTTGGTCGCGACCGCCGGAGAGCGTGACCAGCAGCATGGTCATGAAGCGTTCGCCCTGCGTGTCGACCACCAGCATGTCGTTCAGGTGCGTCAAGAAGTCGGCCAGCGAACCTGGCTCCGCGCAGCGACTGCGCAAGATGCCCCGCGCGGTGGCCATTAGCAAAGCGGCTGCCACGCCGTGGCCCATAACGTCGCCAATCACCAGCACGGCGGTGTCCTCGTCGGTGCCGGAGACATCCAGGAAGTCGTAGTAGTCGCCGCCGGTTTCGTCACAGTAGGTGCTGTGACCGGCGATGTCGAGTTGCCTCATCTCTGGTGCGTCGGCCGGCAGCAGGTTGCGTTGCACCTCCATGGCCAGCGACAACGACCGCTGCATCCGCATGCGGTCCTGCAGGCCCTCGGCCATCTTGTTGATCTCGCTCGCCAGGTTCGAATACTCCGGCGCGTGCTGGATCTGGATGCGAGTGTCGAGGTCGCCTTGTCCGATCCGTCTGACGGCGGTTACCAGTCGCGTGAGCGGATCGACCAGCCACCGGGCGGCCAGGAAGCCGAGCGCCACGGCCACCGCCACCGCCAACAGGCTGGTTAGCCAACTTCGTGCAAAGGCCGCTTCGATGCTGGCGGTAAAGTCGCTCTCGGGCACGATGGTCAGTAGCGTCCAGTCGAGCCCCACGTCGCCACCCACTTTCGATGCGCGGAGAAAGTACGTCTGGCCATTCAAGTCAAAATGGCTACGTTCTTTGTCCGATAACTCGCTTCCGGCAGCCTTCTCGCCAGCGGCGGCCACCAGTGGGTTGTCCGAGTCCTGCGTGAGCACTTGCTTGCTATCCTCAGTCACCTTATCGACACCGCCGGAGGTCGCCAGCAGGTGTCCGTCGCCGGCCACCAGCATCGCCATGCCCGTCTTGCCAACTTTCAACTTGCCCAAGTAGGTCGACAGGTCGTTAAGCGAGAAGTCGGCGTCCACCACGCCAATCAGTTGATCGCTATCGTCGAACATGGGGATGCCGTACGAAATGCCAAGCGTGGTGCCTTGGCTATCTTCGCCGCCAACCCATACGTAGGGTTCGCACCAGGTGGGCTGTTTGGCATTACGAGGCGTCCGAAACCAGGGCCGGGTTGTCACATTGAAGTCGAAACTACTTTTGGTGCTGGTAACCGGGTGACCTGTTGCGTCAAGCTTCCACTCGTCCATTGTGGAACCATCACCATCCGACTTCACCGCCCAATAGATGCTTCCGTCGGCGTAGCGAATCACCCAAACCGCTCGCCCATCCGTGCCACCCCAGGCGATGCAACTCAGTTCGTCGAATGCCTTTGACTCTTCGACCAACGTCTCCCGCCACTCGGTCAAATCGTCCACCGCCAGCACTTCGCTGTTGACCAGATGTTCGTTTACCTGGCACACCCGAACCGGGATCGACAGGACGTCCGTCACTTTCGTGGCGATGGTATTGTGGATTTGAGCGATATTCTGGTCGGCCAATTCCGCCACTGCCTGCTGCGATTGCCGGTTCCATTTCGTCGAAAGCCACAATCCCACCACCAGTACGGGAATGCCAAATAACAGGGGGGCCAGTACTCGGATCGGCAGGCGGGTGAGCATAGTCCGGTTGCAGCTGCGAGAGGATTAGGCCTGGGCGGAATGGTTCGGGCCTTAGAACATCACGTTACGCGCACACATTCACCCACCTGCAATTCAGCGGCAATCCACGATCGACCAACGACAACAAAGAGACTAAACTGTCGGGCGTGCGAAATCCGTATCGCACGAACGATTGTCCAGCAGGCGAACTTCCCCCCGAGGTGATTTGTCGGCTCGCTCTTTCAAGTGAATGTAGCCGGCAAGATGCCAAATCGATGAGTGCAACATGAAGTCGCCGCGTTACTACCGACATACCAAAATCATTGCCACGCTGGGGCCCGCTACCGAGTCGCGAGAGAAGCTCGAGCAGCTCATTGCCGCGGGTGTCGACATCTTGCGGCTTAACATGGCTCACGCCAGCCGCGAGTGGGTCACCAACACCGTGAGCCGTATCCGCGAGGTGTCGCGCCAGTTGGAGCGGCACGTGGCCGTGATGATGGACATCAAAGGTCCCGAGATTCGTACCGGTGACGTAGATGGTTTGATCGACCTTCAAGTTGGCGGTCTGATCGATTTTCATAATCGCCACGCTCCGCCGTCGGACGACGACGTGTTGAGTGTCTCGGTGAACTATCCCGATCTTCCCAACGACGTGGAAGTCGGACAGGTGGTGTTGGTGGATAGCGGCTTGCTGAGGTTGCGCATCGTCGGCAAGGACGAGCATCGTATACGTTGCGAGGTGCTCACGCCTGGTAAGCTCGGTTCGCGACGGCACATCAACCTGCCAGGCGTACACGTCAGTTTGCCATCACTGACGGAGAAGGACCGCGACGACCTGGCCGCTGGTGTCGAGGCGGGCATCGACTTCGTGGCTTTGTCGTTCGTTCGCCAGGCCAGCGACGTGAAGATACTGCGGGACTTCCTCGACGAAATGGACTCCGACGCCCGGATCATATCGAAGATTGAAGAGCAGGCTGGCGTGCGGAACATGCGCGAGATCATTCGCGAGTCGGACGCCATCATGGTCGCCCGCGGCGACTTGGGCATCGAGATCGAATACCACCAACTGCCGCTGGTGCAGGCTCAATTGGTCCGCGCTTGCCAGGCCGAAGGCAAGCCGGTGATCATCGCCACGCACCTGCTGGAATCGATGGTCTCGGCCCCCATGCCGACGCGGGCCGAGATCTCCGACATCTCCAATGCCGTGCGCGAACAAGCCGACGCCGTGATGCTCTCGGGCGAGACCACCACGGGGGCGTATCCGCTCGAATCGGTCGAAGTGTTCAAGAGCATCATCCAGAGCATCGAGCCCTCGGTCGACGCCGAACTGAATTCCTGCATCGTACTCCGTGAACCTAAGGCCAAGATGCTCCGATCGTCCTGCACCCTGGCCCAGGAACTCGGCAACTCAGGCATTGTCGTTTTCACCCGCAGCGGCTTTTTGGCCTACGTGCTGGGCGCGCTCCGTCCTAGGGGGGTGCCAATCTTCGCCTTCACGGACATCGAAACTGTCTTTCGGCAATTGCTGCTGCCGTGGGGCGTGGAACCGTTTCTTATGGAGTTTTCGGACGACCCCGAGCAAACCATCCAGGACGCCATGGCGTACCTGAAACGCAAGAATTGGTGCGACGGCGGCAATTGGTTGGTGGTGATCACCAACGTACTGGTCGGCGATAAGGTGATCGACAGCCTGCAGTTAAGGCAAGTGGAGTAGTGTGGGGCCAACGTTCCGCCGAGTCGGCCGAGTGCGGGTCTTGGACTCTGCATTGCGGTGAGAGGCTGCCAGTCCCGAGATTCTCGCCTCTAGCTTTCGCACGTACTTGCAAACTTTCGCCGACCGGTCGAAAATGCAGGTCGGACGCCTACGGGTCAAGGAGGCGTTCTCCTCCTACCTGCGCTGGGCGACTCCTCTTCTCTTTCTGCGAGGCGAGTCATGAATATCATGGGTTTGCTGGTTGCTCTGTTGATTGGCGCTGTATGTGGTTTCCTGGCAGGGCAAATCGTCAAGGGACACGGCTTTGGGCTGCTGGGCAACATCGTTGTTGGTATCGTCGGCGCGCTGGTGTTCGGGCTGCTATTCGGCAACTTCGGACTATTCGGCGATACCATCCTCAACGAAATCGCCGGCGGCACCCTGGGCGCCGTAGTTCTGCTGTTGGTAATTGGCCTATTTAAGAAAGCCACGTAACATCCACTGAGTCGATCATCTCGGCGCCGCATCGTCGCCTGAGCCTGAACTGATCGAAACGTCACGCGCAGGGCACTTGATTGTTGGCTTGCTCTTCGCGGTGAGAGGAGAGACTGCAAAGATGCGATACCTGATCTCTATGCCACTGCTGGGCATTGGAGTCGTGCTGTTGGGAGTGGCGGTTGTCGCCTACATGCAACTCAGGGCGATGGCGACTGAGGTTCAGGCTCCCAAGATGGGGGACTATCCAGCAGTGAACCTCGTCGCTTCCGACCTATGGAATGCGGCCATTGCTCCTAAGAAGGGTCCGGCACCGCATCCCGCCGAACTTGCCATGCAAACGATGCGACGCATCAAGCTGATCGGTTTTGCTGGCTTAATCACGGCCGCAGTCGGCCTGCTGACGCTCGCGATATGGCCCAAGGCTCGCAGACGTGAAGGATCGTAGTCGACGGATGGATCCAAAGGAACTCAAACAAAACAGCAAGCGGCTTAGCTATGTGCTGCGGCATCGTCCCGACTCGGTCGGCGTCGAACTCGAGGCCGGTGGTTGGGTGGCCGTCGACATATTGCTCGCCGCGCTCGCCCGCGAAGGCCAAGCCGTCTCGCCCGAGGTACTGGAAGCTGTCGTTCGCGATAACGACAAACAGCGGTTCGAGTTTTCAGCGGACCGCCAGCAAATCCGCGCCCGGCAGGGGCACTCCACCCAGGTCGATCTCGGCTACCAGCCGGTCACACCGCCCGACGTCCTGTACCATGGCACCGCTACGCGGTTCCTGGCGTCAATCTTCGATGAGGGGCTGGTCAAAGGTCGCCGCCACCACGTGCACCTGTCGACCAACCAAGAGACCATGCTGCAAGTCGGCGCCCGCCACGGCAAGCCGGTCGTGCTGTCCGTCGCCGCCAAAGAAATGGCGGCAGCCGGTCATACTTTCTTCGTCACCGGCAATCAGGTTTGGCTTACCGATCATGTGCCGGTGGAGTATTTGGGGGTGGTAGATTGAGTGCCGGCAATCCTGAGCATCATTCGGCCGTCTGCTCCTGGTCGGGCAACGGGTACTGGTACTTCCAACCGTTTTCGTCCCACCATTTTTCCACGTCTTCCCCCCTGCCCAAGGCATTGCCCACGGCTTGGCCGAGCGCTCCCCGGCAGGCGCCTCTGATGTTGTTGTGGGGACTTTCGAGAAACAGTTCCACGAGCGCTGCAATAGCTCGAGGGTGGCGTATCTGAGCGAGAGCAGCGGCCGCCTCACATCCATCGCGGTCGTGCCTGGGCTCGAGCGTTCGCAGGTACTCCTTGAGCGGCGAAATGGCGCGAGGGTCGCCAAGTTTCCCCAATGCTTCGGCTGCCTTGGCCTTATCGGTTGCTCCGTCCTCAGGCGTAGCCAACAGCAGCCTGCTCAACGCCTCTCCAGCGGCCGGATCGCCTATCTCGCCAAGCGCTTCGGCGGCAGCACCGCGGACCGCCCCACTGGAATCGTCGAGTGCCTTAATCAGTGGCGGAATCGCCCGTCGGTCACCAATTCTACCTAGCGCTCGGGCGCTTTCGCGACGTACGGCGATCTCCTGATCCGCCAAAGCTGCTACGAGGCCAGAAGTGGCTCGCATGTCACCAAGTTCGCCCAATGCCATGGCGGCATACATGCGGACATAGTGATCTTCGTCACTCAGAGTCACTGTCAGGTCCGGCGCAACGCTCTTGTCTTTGATCTTGCCTTCTGCCTGAATCGCGGCGATGCGGACGCGACTGTCGGGAGAACGCAACAATCGGAGCAAGGGGCGCGACGCGTTGCCCGCTTCCAAATTGCCCAGTACCCTGGCGGCGTCTCGCTGAGTGTACTTGTCGTTCAGCAAGCCAACTAGCGCCTTCAATAGGCTGTAGCTATCCCGGGGGAGCTTCTCCCGATCGCGGGGAACGGACCTCACGGCGGCGCTGCGCACCCCCGGGTCCGGGTCCTTGAACGCCGCCAGCACTGCGCTACGCGCCTCGTGGCTATTGTATCTCCCCAAACCCGCCACAGCCCTCGCCCGCACACGGGGATGGTCGTCGCTGATCAACGCAATTCGCATCTCCAGAGAGGCTGGTGTATCGATCTCACGGAGTATGTAGACACAGTTCAGTCGAAGATTCAGATCATCCGATTCCAAGCCGCGTTTGAGGGCCGGCAGGGCCTCGTCCTTCATGGCTACCAAGGCCGAAACCCGTCGCCTATGCTCGAACGACAATCCTGGTTGGCTACTCGATTCCCAGTCCAAATCCCCTTCGGACAGCTGGGCAACCAGCTTGTCGGCGTCGTCAGGCACTGTAGCGGGCTGCTCGGGCTGTTGCGCCGCCGCGAGGCAGCAAAACTGCAAGGCGACAAGAACACTTGGAATACGAAACCTATTGTGAGCCACGATATCCTCGATAATACTTGAACGGTTTTAGTTTTCCCTGGACTGTTCGTGCGCGGAAGGGACTCTTATTTCGGACCCGGTTTGTTCGAGGCGTGCACGTCTCATTCCCCAGTATCCATTGGCTTGCACCTCGCCGTACAGAAGTAGACCCCAAGAGAGTGAATATGGACAAAGCCATCATTCAACAATGGGTCTCCCCATTCTATTTAAACATCCTCCATGGCAACTTCGCATCGGGAATCGTAGCTGGAGATGAGCAAGTGCAGTTCAACACCAACGTGCGTGCGGCCCTTGAGTCGATCACTCCCAAGATTGCTTCGCAGTTGATCGACGATGGTTGGCGAGAGGCCATTACCGGAAGTTGGTTTGCAGGACTCAAGCGGTTCGTCGAGTGCCGCGACCAGATTGGCGAGATGCTGCTGGCTTCCAAGTTTTGCTACGCGGGACAGGGCCACGCGTTCGGCATGGCGTGTTTGGCTGACGATGCGAGCATCGACTTCTTGAAGCAGTACCTCAACACGTACCTCAGGCGCGTCGACTGCTATTACGACCAAAGTTGGGCCATGCCCGCACTGATGTGGATCGACCAGCAGCGCGGGACCAGCCACGCCGATGAGTTTCTTGCTCCAGGCGGCTTGTGGGACCACTTTACCAAGGACAAAATCTCCGCCAACGACGATGCTTGGACCATCGAGCGCAGCAAGACGCATTTTTGGACGAATATGGAGTACTGCCAGGATCATTTTCTGAGCTAGCCCACAGCAGGTGCTGTCCGAATTCTTGCGAATCCGGCTACGTCTGTCTTTTGGTCATTTCTGCCTTCGTCATTGGTCACTATCTCGGCAGTGATTCCCCCACCCGCGACCAGTGCGGTAGAATACGCGCTGGCCTAACCAACACTTTCACGTCGTACCCGCTCCACACCGCGGATGCGTCTCGCACAGGAAAGGAACAAGCCATGCAACTCACAGCCGAACGAATCACCATGATTGCCGTTATCATCACTGCTGCCTGGTTCACTTCCGCTCCGTTTGGTTGGGCACAGCGGCGGGGGCCGGGGCAGGGCGACGCGCAGCTCGAGAAGCCGCCCGTGCCGGTTGACGACTTCGAAAAGAACGCCCTCAAGGTACTTGCCGACATCAACTCCAATCAGCAGTTCCGCAATGTGCCGGAGAACGACGGGCGGCTATTGCGAATCATGGTGCAGTCGATGGGCGCGAAGCACGCCGTGGAGTTGGGTACTTCGACCGGTATCTCCGGCATCTGGCTGGGGCTCGGACTGCGAGAGAACGATGGCAAGTTGACCACTTATGAAATCGACGCCGAACGCGCCCAGACCGCTCGCGAGAACTTCGAACGGGCTGGCCTGGACGACGTGATCACTATCGTCGAAGGCGATGCCCATCAGGAAGTCACCAAGCTCGACGGCCAGATCGACTTGATCTTCCTCGACGCAGACAAGGACGGCTACATCGACTACCTCAACAAACTGCTGCCCCTGCTCCGCCCCGGCGGCGTAGTGCTCGCCCACAACATCAACCCGAGAATGGCCGACCCGGCATTCATGAGGCGCATCACCGAAGATCCGAACCTGGAAACAGTGGTCCGCGGCGGGATGTCGATCTCGCTGAAAAAGAAGTGAGTGAGCAGCGACGTTTCAAAGCAGCATTGGTGCTACAGCTTCGCAGGATGTGTCAGGCGAGTCTCCGCTTGCGCGGGCCCTTCATGTTTCCTTGCGGAAAAAGTCCCTAGCTTTGCGGGCCGGCTAACGGTGCGCGTCGCCGCGCCGATTCGAGTACAATCTCCACTACGCCATCACTGACGATCCGCGAGAAACGCTTCGCGCGACGTCGGCCGTGGTCGCTTGTGTGTTCTCATCTACCACGCATTCGCGGAGTGGAAGCCATGTCGAAGCAAGTGGGTGTAGTCGCTCGTGGGTTGTCCGTTGTTCTCTTAGCTGCGGTGGTCGGCCTTTCCAACGCCGCCACGGCCGAAGACGTCGGTCCGCCACCCGTAACGGTCCAAGAAACCGCCGACGCGTTCATCCTCTCCAACGGTATCCTCACCGCCCGCATCCTCAAGCAGAGCGGCGACCTGCGTTCGCTGCGTTACGGCGACACCGAAGTACTGACTGATCGCTCAGGGCACGCCGGTGGGTACTGGTCGCACGACACGATTGGCGGGAAGGAGACCCAAGCTACCATCACGATCGATCCCGCGACGAACGATGGCGAGCGGGCCGAGGTGGCCGTCATAGGCATCTCCGGCGGTATTCCCATGGGGCATGGGCCGGGTACACCCAGCGAGGGCGACTTCGCGGCCGACATCGAAATTCGCTACGCCCTTGGGCGGGATGATTCGGCCATCTACACCTACTGCATTTTCGATCACCTGCCCGAGTACCCCGCGGCCACGATGTCCGAAGCCCGCTTCGCCGTGAAGCTGGCCGACTATTTCGACTGGATGAGCATCGATGAGCATCGCAACCGTAGCTATCCCGAGATCGACCATAGCGAAGACAAATATGTCTTTACGGCGCTACAGTCGGAGAACCGTGCATACGGATTCGCCTCCACCGACCGTAAAATTGGCTTCTACCTTATCAATCCCAACACCGAGTACCTTAGCGGCGGCCCGACCAAGCCAGAGTTCCTCTGTCATCGCGACACCACGCGGACTCAAGCACCCGTGGTGCTGAACTACTGGCGCTCGAGCCACTACGGCGGGGCGAATGTCTCCGTGGAGGAGGGCGAGCGGTGGACCAAGGTCATCGGTCCGTTTCTGCTCTACGTGAATGAAGGGGGCGACCCGGATGCTCTGTGGAACGACGCCAAACAGCGGGCTGCCGTCGAAGCCAAGGCGTGGCCTTACGGTTGGGTCGATGCCACGGGGTACGCGAAACCCGCTGAGCGTGGCACCGTCACCGGACAACTGGTACTCGACGATCCGCAGTTCGAAACACGACTCGGCAAGTTCTGGGTGGGACTCGCTCACTCGCCATATAGCGTGCCGGGATGGCGGGGACTCAAGCGACCGATCTCCTGGCAGACCGACGCCAAGCACTACCAGTTTTGGATGGAGTGCGAAGCCTCTGACGGTGCATTCGAAATCTCCAACGTAGCGCCGGGCACCTACACGCTGTACGCCATGGCCGACGGCGTGCTGGGCGAGTTCGCCAAGGCCGATATCGCAGTGGACGACAGTGCAACGGTCGACTTGGGCGAACTCCGCTGGACGCCCGTGCGTCGCGGCAAGCAGTTGTGGGAAATTGGAATCCCCAATCGGACGGCCACCGAGTTCGCCGGCAGCGATCGTTACTTCGATCCACGGATCACGCTCGAGTATCCGCAGTTGTTCCCCGACGACGTTACCTTCACCATAGGAAAAAGCAGCCCGGCGAAGGATTGGTTCTTTGCTCACGTGCCCCACAACATCGATGCTGGCGCGCGGGTGCTGCCTTACCGCGGTGTGTCGGGCCATGGCAGGGCGACACCCTACACCATTCGCTTCGATATGGACGATTTGCCCTCCGGGAGGGCTGTCCTGCGGCTGGCGATTTGTGGTACCGGCACCCGTTCGATCGACATCGATGTGAATGGACAACCCGCCGGCGAGGTGCGACTTGGCATGGGCGATGGCGTGATTACCCGTCACCAAATCCAAGGGTTATGGTACGAGCGAGAGCTGGAGTGCGACGCCTCGCTACTGCGCGAGGGCGACAACACCCTGACGCTCACCGTTCCGGCCGGCCCTGTGAACAATGGCGTGGTGTACGACTACCTGCGTCTGGAATTAGTGAGCGATGAGGGCAACGGCGAAGAACCTCCACAGCCGAAGCAACGCCCGGACGCCGAGGCCTGGAAGAATCAGCCGCCCACCAATACCGACGAGGCATCTGTCCGCGACTACACATTGCCCGACCCGCTGACGACAGCGGATGGGGAAAAGGTTAGTTCGACCGACCAATGGGAAGCGGTCCGTCGACCGGAACTGCTGAAGCTGTTCGCCGAACATCAGTTCGGCGTCACGCCCACCAAGACCATCAAACCAACCGTCGAGGTAATCGAGCGCGACGCCGAAGGTCTCGATGGCGCGGCCCGCCGCAGTCAGGCTCGCCTCCACTTTGGCGAGGGGCCCGATGCGCCGACCATTCGCGTGCTCCGCTATGTTCCTGCCGATGCGAAAGGTCCCGTCCCGACGCTTTTGTATATTGGCTTCTCGCCCAATTGCCTGGCGGTCGACGAACCGGGCATCGACGAAGGCATGGCGTGGGACACCCGGCGGCAGGTCCGCGTGCCCGATCGCGAAACGTTCAGCTTTGGCCCCTTCAACGCGAAGTTCTTCATCGACCGTGGCTACGGGCTCGCCCTGGTGTACTACGGCGACATCGAGCCTGATTTCGATCATGGCGGGCGTCATGGTGTCCGGTCATTGTTTGGCGCGACGGGCGATGAGCGCGACGACAACGAGTGGGGTGCGATCGGCGGATGGTCGTGGGGGCTGAGCCGGGTGCTCGACTACCTCGAAACCGACCCGGCCGTCGACAGCAAGCAGGTGGCCCTGGCCGGGGTATCGCGGCTTGGCAAGACGGTCATCTGGGCCGGCGCGCAGGACGAGCGTTTCGCGCTGGTGATGCCGCTGCTCTCCGGCGAAGGCGGAGCGGCCATTAGCCGCCGTAACTTTGGCGAGACGGTGGCCGACCTCACGAACCCCGAGCGGTTCGATTACTGGTACACCCCGAATTATGCCACCTACGCCTTCGACGTCGACGCCCTGCCAGTCGACGGGCATGAACTGGTAGCCCTGATAGCCCCCCGCCCGATCCTGCACGTCGTCGGCTCCGAAGATACCTGGTCCGACGCGAAGGGCGAGTGGGTGGCCGCCAAAGCCGCCGAGCCGGTCTATGAACTCTACGGACTCCAAGGCCCGGATGGCGAAGAGTATCCTCCGCCCAACACGTTCTTAAGTGGCGACATCGGTTACTACGTGCACGAAGGTGGCCATCGGCTGTTCCCCAAAGACCTTGAGGTAATGGCCGATTTCATGGACCAGCATTTTCAGCGGCCGGAGGGGGAAGAGTGACGAACGCTTTGAGTTGGTGGGCGATTCTCCTCAAGAGGGTCACGCTTGGGCGCCGCGGTTGCCAGACCTATCTTGCTGAGGTGGAAATATCCACTGCTGCGTCTAGGTCTTAGAACATGTTTTGAAGTTCATCTTTCCGCCGAGGCCACGCACCACCCCACTGGTCCGAGGACAACAAGCAGTAGTAGGCCACTCATGCCGATTGACCGTCGCAATACGAACTAGGCGACAACGAGTGGATTGCGTCTCGATTGGAAGGTCCTAAATCACGCTTGCCTGTTACGCTCGGTCCTTCAGTTCAGTGACACCGGAACGCTCGGCACAGTGATCGCAGCAGAAGTACCGTTGGCCACTTTGTAGCCCGTGTCCGATAATCCTGATCCCACATGCTTCGCACGAAGGAGCCAGCCTGGCGATCGCGCATTCAAACGAATCAAAGGTGTACGTCTGGCCTTCCTTGATAACGTCGAATGAGGCATCGTACTCATTGCCGCAGGTTATACATTTCCCCATCATCTACCTCCATTGTGAACTTGCAGTAAACAGGCACAACGAACTACTGCTTCACTGAAATTACATGCGGCACAGCGTTCCAACGTCCAGAACTACCGCAAAACCATAACGTATCCTGGCACACGGAAGTCGCTCGCATTGTCTTTTTCTAAAAAGCTATCTGGCTAACCAGCAAAACTCGGGCCGCCCATTCCTCGCTGCCGCCCCCATGCCTCCCGCTGGGAATGAAAGAGCGATTCGTCGATTGCTTTGTTCGCTCAGTGAGCGGTTGGCTGGATTGAAGACAACCAACGTGGGCCGTAACCCCCCACTTGGCTCGGGTGTTGCAGCTGCGCATTCCTGAGCCGGGTGCATTTAGGCAACCAACATCCATATCGGATCAAACCGTGTCCCGTGGGGAAGGTTCGCAAGAATCTGAGCTGGTCGAAATTGAGCAGCAAGCTAGGTCGTCGCGACCGATTAACAAAGAAGAGAACCTGCTTGAGTCACGAGTTGGACACCGGCATCCATCAGCATGGCCTCGCACAGCCCCATGGCCAGATTTCGTCTGAGCTGGCCCCCCCGCTACGAAGTACCCTCACGGTACGCGCTATCATAACCCATTGAGCTGGCAAAGTTTCGACCGCGACTGAATCGCTTGGATTCGCGCGGTACAAACTCACCGAGATCCTTCTGTGATTAATCGATAACCAATCCAGGCACTTATGCCTAGCAGTATTCCCATTCCACACCATCGCAGGCGAAGTCGATCCGATGGCGATTCCGCGCTGGACGGTGACAGCTGATGACCCTCATCGATGTCGGTTCTAGCTGGTCGTATGGGGCCGGTAGAGGGTGCTTCGACAGTTCGATGGCCCTCGATGGTACCGTCGACATCGTGCACCACAATTCGACTCGGCGCTTCTTTGGACGCCAAACGTTCGGCATCTCGCAACGCCTGCGGCTTGGTGTTGGCGGAGCTGGCGACATCTGCGGCGCCTTCAGAGCGTACCGCCCACCCATCTCCGCTTGGCACGACGTGAAATACACTTTTAGACATAGCCTGCCTCAGTAGATGAGCAAAGCGCGAACAAACTCCCTAAAGAATCTGGAGTTTAGCCATTGAATGCTGCACGTCTCGTGCCGTTCGTGCGGCAAAACATTAACCTACGAGCAGATCTGGCTGACCCTACCATAGCTTGATCAGCATTTGTTGAACCTGACCCCGTGTAGACTGCTGTAGGTGGGCTATTGTCGTTTGCGAATGAGGGCAGCGATCTCGCCCGGACTAGGAATCCCTTTGGCGACGACTTCCAAATCGTCTTGACCGGAACTCGAAATGGCTAAATCGCCGACGCTCAGCAACCTCTGAACCGCACTCTGGTCGATTTGGAGATTGCGGACGTCGTCGTGCTGTACTTCGGTTGTCTGCTTTGCGAGTATTCCCTCACGCAACCTCGTCCGTTTATTGGTGACAGTAAGCGTCATCGAACGAGTGCGCACCCACCACACAAGCAGCATCGCCCCAAAAACTAGAGCGATCAAAAGAAGGACAAGACCAAGGGAAGTTGCGGATTCCCATCGCCCCTGGTCGGCGGGCCAGAACCAGATAACTCCTGAAAGCACCAGGCATCCGACGAAAACCGTCGATAGCAACAGAAACCAAAACGGATTTCGACGGAACATCGCCTGATGGACCTGATGAATGATGGTTTCATCGTCAGCGGTTCGATCCACCACATTCGCCTCACTGATGTCCTCGCTTGCGCGTTCCGTTGCAACTTGCATCGGCTCAGCACGCGGTGGCTCCGGAACAAACTTGCTGCCGCAAGTAGGACAAGCAACCGACTCCCCACAGAGATGAGATTCGACGGCGACGTCGTCATTGCATCCGGGGCATTTATACAGAATTGGATCGCCCATCGCTGACCTTCCTCGTAGACTGCTCGCTCCAAAGTCGAAAATACCGAATAGTCGAACCCGATCGAGCAACTAGGAATCGCTGCATATGCGATGCCGAATCACTCTTTTGCTCTGAATCGCCGACAGGAGTTGGCATTTGCCGCTAGCTGCAGGCACTACCAGGACGGACACCCCGCGTTGAATTGCGCAGTGTCCGCCGCCACCCTATCTCCTGCCTGCGCAAATAGCGCACCTGGTTGCTGAGCGGTCGGACTGCATAAGCGATGTGCTTCGCGAACAACCATTTGTCCGCTACCTCGACGTGCGGTGCAGTCTAGTTGCGACGAGCTACTTTCGTCAGGCAGGTGCTTTATCAAAACTTGCAGCCGCCCCCACCGTGTGGTTCACGTGCCTCGTTTGGTTTCAAACTGCCTCTATAAGTAGTCCGACCATTCGCTTTCGGTGGATCACTGGAAGTTGTTGTTGGACGCACGGGCCTCAATTGCTGCAGAGTGGATCTCACACTAGTTAGCCTTCTGGCATCCGGATTGCGTGACTTAATTACGTAACTCAGCTGACGTCTAACACTTACTACCTCTTCCCGCAGAACCAGAGTTTACCGATGACCAAAGCCTTTCTTCTCCACGCCACTTTTGGGTTGACTCACCTCGATTACCGCTGCGATCCCAGTCGTTCCTTTCGTCGGTTGCGAGACTGAGATGGACGATGTTGACGTCCCACCAGTCGAATCGACTGCTCCGCCGACTTCGCCCGAAACGACTGCGCCCGACCCAGCCGATAAGAACGCGGATGAGATTGACCACGAGGATGTAACGGAGATTGAATAGCGACGCCCTGACGAGAGACGACGTTTCCCCATTTCGTGAGTAGCAGGTTATATCCGACCTGACAACGAGGACCCCTACGCAGTTTGGAAGCGACGCCAGTCGAGCGAGCTATTGCTGACCATCCTGGAAAGGGAAGGTCATGAGCTGAGCGACGATGCTGTCTTCGAAATTATCGTGGCCGATGGCATGGGTGGTGAACGGCTAGGAGAGTTCGCTAGCAGGGTAGCGTTGGAGTCCTTGTCCGACCTTGCCAGAAATGCCACGAGTTGGGTAATGAAGTTCACCAACTTCGAAGCCCAATAAATCCGTCAGCGCGTAAGTGAGTACGTCGGCGAGGTTCGGTCTACTCTACGAAACCATGTCTAGGCAGATCCCGCGCTGCCGGGCATGGGGCCACCTGGAACTCTGCGCTATACCTTGGGCGTGACATACTGGTCGTTCACGTTGACGATTCCCGCGCCTATACGTTACGGCAAGAAAAGCTGAGTCAAATTACCCGTGATGAGACGGTGGCTCAAGCCTTGGTGGACGCCGGCACAGCCCGCCCACCGTGAAGCAATCCCGTCACTTTCTTCTCAATCATTTGGGCGGCGAACAGGAGCCTATAGCGGCGCAAATCCCCCGCGTTCGTGTCGACGCGGGTGACCCCCAAGTAGTCCGGGAGGGACTCGAACCACCCTCGCGAAACGAGGGGAAAACGTCGATTCCCGATGCCCGCGGCGCAGAATGCGGCGCAGTTGGCGCAGGTTCGGCCCCAAACGACCCCGATCTGGCCCTCGTCGTCGAGCGATGGGCGGAGCTACCCGAGGCCGTGCGGGCTGGGATCTTGGCGATGGTGCGGTCGAGCACCGGCGGGCAAGGGACTGCAGCCAGCTTGCGCAACTCGTCATAAACCACCGGCAGTAACTGATCGGCAGCCGAGGGATCTCCCTGCTGGATCTGGGGCACGATTTCCGTGACGTCGGCCATGACCTCGATTATAGCCGACGTTCGGCTCCGGTCTCACAATTGACTGTGGTGGTAGTAAGGCCGTGGCGAAGCGGAAGTCTTGGTCCGCCAAAGTGGCTGAGGTGGCTACACCGACGCGAGCTTCTCAGATTCTTCGTGCAGGCGGATAAATCGACCGCCAGCTCGGTGACCTTCCGTGAAGCCGCCGAGGTGTCAAATCTCGGAGGAGACCGCTGCGCGTTAGCTTCGAGCGCAACTCCTGTCGGATGGTCCAGCCGCTGTGCCGAACTTCAAATTGAAACTGAGCGAGGTGAAGGTGATCGCTGCGGCCTGGCGATGTCATTTCCTGCGGTGGTCGACAACACCTTGGAAGCCTCGCAGTGAGATGATTCCAGCACCGGGCGACACCGGCAGCTGTTTTGCCTGGCAATGAGAGATCATCGCATCGACTACGCAATTCTCAAGCCTGAATGGCTGAACACCTCGGCGATTCGGGCGAAGGTGGAGACTAAGCTGGGGGAGGTGGCCAGTTTTACCCCCGGTTGCAGGAGAGGGATTGGGCCACGCTTTATGGAATAGTGCCGTCTAAACCGGCCCCCGGGAAATTGGATCTTACTGCCAGTCTCCAAGAACCGCAGCCAGCGAAGACTCGAAAGTTGCCATCGCGGTTTCTGGTGGCGGCTCATCGCTAGCGGATTTGTAGTCCACCGGCTGTGAATCTTCGCCATCGTTCACTTGCTGTCTCAACAGCAGGAGCAGCGATGGCTGGTCATTGGTGCCGCTCGACGTCGATCTTGAGACATGATTTGATGATCGAGAAGCATACGCAGAACGCTCCGGCGAATTGTACCCTGCAAAGGCTGCGTCGGCTGCAGGACTCGATGTGCCGCCAGTTCCTTCCAGTTCAGAAGTTGCCAGCGAATTCAAGTTCGTAGCTGGTAGTACATACGTTTTCCCAAAGTTGTTCTTCCACACTTGGTAGTCCGCAGTGTCGATACCGTTGATACCATCTCCGTTGTTGTAAATTGCCGATTCATCAGCACTTCCAAGATTGTTTCGCCACACCACGTAGTCGGCCAGGTTGACGGTGCCGTCGTAGTTGAAGTCGCCCGGATGGGCGGGGGCGATGTCGGTGATGGTCAGGCCGATGTTGTTTCCGTCGCCCGCCTGATAGCTGATCTCCAAGGTGTATCGCCCCAGTTCGAACGAGGTGCCCTCGAGTAAGTTGATAAAGCTGCCGGTCACTGTGGCGTCGCCGTTGTTATCGACAATGACGAATGCGTCGTTCACCTGCAGGCCGGGTTCTTCGATGATGGAGACGGCGAGTTGGCCATCGAGCGTCACCTCGCCATGGACGATCAGTTGGTCGCTCTCGGTGGCTCCTAGCTCGATTTCGAGTCTTCCCTCAGCGGTTTGTGAGAAGGAGGAATCGACCACCAACACGCCGGGCGAATTGCCGGGGGCGATGGTGCCGCGGTTCTCCAGGGTGGTGGCGGTGATGCGTCCCTGTCCGCTGAGACCGCCGCCCGATTCGAAGATTGCGGTCCCTTGAACTACCAGTTGACCGTCTTCGTAGATGATCAGGGTGCCGCTGGCGGGCTGGTAGTAGTTGCCGCCGATCGTCAGCAGGTTGAGCGGGTCTTCGCTCGCGCTCGCCCCCGCGCGTCCCACCACCAGTTCGCCACTGTTGGTAAACGCAGTGGTGGTGGTGAGATTTGCACCCCGCTCGAGCGTGAACTTGTTGAAGTTCTCAGCAATCTCCGACAGCGCGTTGCCCGCTCCTGCCAAGCGGCGAATTTGTCCGTTCGCGGCGAGCGTCATGTCGGCATGGTTCGAGACAATGCTCGCGCCGACGTTGATGTTGAGTGTCCCATCGATGTACCAGCTTCCACCGCTGAACTCTCCCGTAGCGACATCCAGATTCTTGAGGAACTCTCCACCGATGGTCAGGCTGCCGTTGTCGCGGACGGATACCTGCGCGAAATTCTCGAACCGGGTGCCCATGTTGAACGAGCCAACTACCTTAAATTCGCCCAGGTTCTGAAAGTCCTGCAGGAACTCGTCGGGGGTACCGATCGGCGAGCTGATGGCGAATATGTTTCCGTTGCCCGACGCGTTGAGCACGCCCGCGTTCACGATGTGGGCATTGTAGTCCATGACTAGTTCGCCACCGCTGTAAGACGAGGTGCCCCCCAGCACCAGGGTGCGGCTTCGTAAGCTTCTTTGACTTGCCACGGGAAACGATAGACCCTCCTCCGCGACGACCAGTGGGCGGAGGTTGTCGGCGTCACCATAGATTCGTCCACCTTGCCAGACGAGTCGGCTCAGCTTGGGGAGACCATTTTCGTCCGCGGTGAGTGGGTCGGGGGGCGAAGGGGTAACGTAGAGATCGCCCGAGCCTGTGAGGATGATTTCGTCGTTGTTCAATCGCCCCAGCGTCAATGGGGATTGGACGATCGAAAGGTCTTCGATTTCCATCAAACCGTCGATGTGCAGTGGCTCGAGCGCGAAAACCGACTGAATAGGTTGCACTGAGGCAAGTACCGGTTTGTAGTGCACCGTTTCGCTGTCGGTGTTGAAGATGCAAGCCGCGCCGCCGGAGTCTTCGCCCGGAATGCTGTCGCCTTGCCAGTTGGTTGCTGGCTGCCCCTGATCGTTGAATCCGCGCTGGAACCACTCCAGATCAAACTCGCCGTCCCATGTGGTTCCGCAGCCCAAGATCGGTGGTCGGGGCTGTAGATCGACGACTACGTACGCCGTAGCCAACAGGGACGTCGCACCCGTTTCGTCGGTTACGACAAACGTGAATCGGTCCAAGCCGACGAACCCATCATCGGGCGTGTAGAGCACCGTGGACGAGTCGGTATTCGGGCTTCCGGCCATCGCAGCGCCGGGCAGCAAGCTACCCAACATGCCATGTTGCGGCGGGGTGATGACATCGAAGATCAAGTCAGTCGATTCGAAGTCGGTTCCCTCCAGCAATATTTGTAAGGATAGGTCGCGGGTCGTTCGGAAGTAGGTGTCCTTGGCGGCCGGCAGCGAGTTAATGATGTACCGCGCGAGGCCGAAATTGGAGTCGGGTGTGGTCGAATCCAAGAACTCCGCACCGCCGGTCGTCAGGAGCTTATGGTTGTCTCGCGAGTCGTAGTGGATGGCCGCCGACCGCGCCGCGTCGTTCGATTGTGGGCCGAGGGTGTCGTAGAACTGAGTGGTGACGCGTCCCATTTCGCCAAATGTTTGATCGATGGTCCCGTCGGCGTTCAAGCGAGCGATGGCTCCATGCGATCGGCTCGCGTCGCTTCGGCTTTCACCAATCAGGATGACCTGCTGAGTGATGGGCTGAATCAGCACGTCATAGGCTACGTCGTCCAGCCCAAAGTCGACGACCGACCTTCCTCCCCCACCAAACATGTCTCCTGGTGTCGAGTCGTTCGGGCTGCCGTCGTCGAGCGAGCCGTCGGTATTGAAACGCAGGGCGACGAATTCGCCGGCCACGTCTCCCGCGACCACCAGCTTTCCGTCGGCCTGACGCGCCAGGGCCCGGGTGGTGGCCGCTCCCTCGGGTAGGGTGAGTTGGGCCAGACCGTCCTGTGAGAACGAGTTGTCCCACTCGCCTCCCGCGGTCAATCGTACGACGTGAACCCATCCGGTTCCGGTCGCCGTGTAAACGATTCGTCCATCCGGCTGCACCAGCAGATCGGTGGCACCCAGCAAAGGCTCGAGTGGGTCGACGATCGGCGTCACATGAAAGCCCGTGTTGGCGAACGATTCGTCAAGCGTTCCGTCCGCGTCGTAGCGACCAACAACCCAGCGCCCTCCCAGATAGCCGGAGATCAGAATCTTCTCTTCGCTCATTGACTGAATAACCACGGCGCTAGCGACCGACGATTTGCCGAAGGGCGAGACCTCTAGCGGGGTGACGACGATGCCACCTGTGCCGAACGTCGAATCCAGCGTGCCGTTCGACAGGTAGCGGGCCAGCGCGATGCGCTCGACTGGGTTCAACTCCGCATCGAGTTCCGTTGTCTTTCCAACGACCACGATGTCGCCGTCCGACTGCAGCGCGACTCCATAGGCCGCGTCCGCCGTGTCGACACCAATGGGCGTTGTAGCAAGACCGTTAGATTCGGCTCCGAACTGCTCGTCCAATACACCGGTAGCCGCGTCGTACTGGGCAATTGCAAAGTCACTATCACTCTCGCCAACCACGATCAGCTTGTCGGCGGCTGAGTTAACCACTAGGTCGTGAGCAACATCCGCCTCTCCTCCGAAGTCTGTGGTTACTAGCCCGGGGCGTGGGCCAAACTCGGAGTCCGCATTGAAAGAAAGGTCCAATTCCCCAGCAGTTGCCGATAGTGCCATCCGCGATTCTAGCGTCTCGAGATTGAATCGCCTGGTAGGAATCAATTCGTATCCACATCGCCTGATCCTGTTCGACATCATGTGTCTCCTGCATTCAGTGATTGAGCGAGCCACACCTACTACCTCGACTTGTGTTTATCCGGAATACTTTCGGGCGTGTAACCAAGAGCACATGAGTCGAAGAACATCTACACATCGTCTGTGGTCTGTACACAAACAAGGTCACACAGACTAATGCAAATATTACAATTGTGAACGACGGTGGTTCGGGCACCGCTGATCGGCCAACTTGTTCCACGAGCGAGCCAGGCAGCGGCAGCGTGGCACCGAAGTTCGTTTTCCACACCGTCGTAGTCCATCAAAGATACGACTCCGTCGCGGTTCCCATCGGCCGAGAGGCCAAGTCCCGTTTCGCCCAGCAGGTTTCGCCATATCGTGTAGTCGGCGATATTGACTTTACCATCGGCGTTGTAGTCGCCGGCTAGGACCGGTACGACCGCCAATGTTACCGCGTTGGTGTCATAGAACACGTCCATCGCGAGTAGCGAGCCCAGGTCGGGCAGTTGTGCGCTGCTGAATTTGCCTGCTACGCCCTCAGCTGCAAGTAGGATGTCGAACACGTCTCCCAACTGCGGGTCAAAAGGCGCGAGCAGGGACACTTGCAGTGTGCCATCCAGAACGGCAGTCCCTGCGACCCCAAGTTGGTCTAACTCTCCATTACTCAAGCCCCCAATTTCAAACTCCGAAGTCAGAGAATTTCCGAAAACGACGTCCCCGTCCATTTGGATTGTGCTTGGGCTGTTCCCCGGCCGCAGGTCGCCTTCGAAGTAGACGGTGCCGGTACCGGTGTAAGGCCCCGAACCAGTGGCGGCACCGAGGAACACCGTGTTGCTCCCGGCGGCGGTTCGGATCTCGTCGCCGTTGTGGGTGACGTCGTCAAAGAAGGTCGTGGTCGCTCCGCCACTGGTAACGATGCGGCCGCCAATGTCGTTGAAGACGTCCCCTTTTACATCGGTAAGACCTGCGCTAAACGCCATCGCGCCCTGGTTGGTCCAGCCGCCGTCGGCGATAAACTGACCCCGGCCAGCAACGAAGCCCGTATCGTTGTTACCGGTGTCGTTGTTTATGAACTGTCCGTCGAAGCGGACTTGACCGCCAAAGTTGTTTACCTCGCCGAAATTGGAGAAAGAGCCAGCAAAATGCAATTGTCGCCCTGAGAGAATTTCTACTTCGCCGTCAACGTTGTTTTGAAGAGTTCCCGCGATCGTTCCGGCTCCAGAGAGGCGTCCGGTATTGTCGATCAAGCTGGCTGAAACACTGCCGCCGTTGAGCGCAAACGTTGCACCGAAGTTAACAGCAATCATATTGGTCACCACCAATTGTTGACCAGTGGTTAGCGAAACCGTAGAGCCGAGGGGCCCGTCGGTGCCGACTGTGAGTCCGCTCGCACCGGTGATCTCCAGTGTTCCACTGTTGAAGTTCAGCGTGCCTTGGATATCGAGCGCGCCGGTCCTGAGAACACCTCCGTCTATAGTCACCGAATGAAAAGGGGCAATTGTGGTTACGGCAGGTGTCGTCAATTGACGGTTTTCAGTAAGCACCAAGTTTTGCGATAAGCCCGTCCCAACACCGATTTCTACTCCAGAGTTTACAGTTAGCGAACCGGTGACAAAGTTAAACAGCCCGCCATTTGAATTATCGAACGAGTTGGTCACAATACTGCCACCGTCGAGAGTGACAGCGCTTGTGCTCCATATTTTCAGCACGCCTCCCACTTCCAGTCGCCCCTGGTCATACACATTTAAAGTCCCAGGTCCGGCTGCGCTGTCGTTATTGCCGCCAATTACCACATTGCCTGTATTGGCCCAGGTTGATCCTGCTCCATGAATTACCACTTCGCCACTGGAACCCGTTTCGTAGCCAATGAACCCGTGAATGTTCTCCACACGGCCTCCCTCCTCGATTAGCAGACTGCCACTGCCGAACTCGCCGACATCGGCATTGACACGGTTGTGCCACAATGACCCTACGCCGCTTACGACAACCTCGCCCATACTCCCAGGGTGGTAGCCAATAAAGCCGACATCGTCGGAAACTACTCCTCCATTGGAAATCGTGAGCACACCTTTGCCAAAGTTGCCCACATGGATATTGCCATCGTTTTCCCAGGTAGAGCTCGAGCCGCCCTGGCTTACGCCACTTACGGATACTTGACTGGTAGTCTCTTCCATTGATGCAATCGCAGCAAAATTGCTGCTCACGTAGCCACCGTTCGTGACTTCCATCGTCGCATTCCCTTCGCGTCCGACGATTAGCGTTTGCGATGTGTGCCATCCGGAAGGGGTTCCGTTGCCGTCGGTGCCGTCGACAATTGCAACAGCTTCAGTCCCGTCGGCGTAGCCGATGTAACTGAATGTGCTCGTGATTTGGCCTCCGGATGTTGCCGCTACGTAACCGTCGTTGCAAAAGCCAACGCTGCCCTCCACAACAAATTCAGACGAATAGGGCAAAGTGCCATCAATGAGCAAGTAGCCTAACTGGTCGACTTGGGCACCTCCAAGGCTGCGAAGTCGAATACCAGCCAAGAACAAGAAAGTGTCGCCACCGCTCGCGCCTGTGACCTCGACGTCTGTGAAGCTACCTGCCCCGCCCGATCCATTCACGATAAGTTCCCACACTTGGGTAGGCTCGTCATTTAGAAACAACACGTCATCACGGTCAATTCGTAACGTCCCGATGCTCGGAGCAGCTGACATCGTTTGCGAGTTCCACAATACTTCGTACTGAGCCTGAAGGTTGAATTCCACGTCATCGAGTGGTCCAGGCGTTCCCGCCGGGTCCCAGTTCTCGGGCAGGTGAAAATAGGTCGGAACACCCGTGCCAAACCATTTCTTGGCGACCTGGGCTGAAACCGGCGTCATGGGGATTGTCAGAACTAGACACCCTCCGATCAAGCATTGTGTTGTCCATTGGTTGAATGGTGCCATCGCCTTCATGCTACTTCTAATATGCATCGTGGCCCTCTCGGTGCCTTGTGAACAGACATAGGACGAGACTCGCAGTTCCATGCTCCGATTTGACCTTCGCCGCACTCGTATTTAGCAGGTTGTGCTTCGCTCTCACGGCACATCTACTTCCTGTGGCAGTGCTTCCGGACACAGCACGCTTGCGAGATAATCGAACATCAATGCGTCAGCCGAACTAATTGATTTGTCAGACTGAGCTGCGAGTTCGTTGCGAAACGACTGAACGGACTCTTCGCAAGAATGCAGGTCCCCATCAAACCGCGCTTCCTCCGCGGATCGCAACTTCACGTATAGCGAGAAAGCGACGCCCTCCTTTGCCACGGACTGGTCAATCGGGATGGCAAGGGACTCCGCACTGAAAACGTCCGCCGCATCACTTGCGAAGTCGACAACAGAGATGCCGGGCATGATATTATCGTCATCAAAACGGCAGATCGCGAACACATCGCGATAGGTATCACGCACGATCGCGAGGCTCTTGGGATCGTCTTCTTTGGGCGCCATGAATGCCTCAAACTCGACGAAACCAACGAATTCATCGTCATCGCTGTCGAGTTGCTTGGCGTTTTGATAGTTGTTCTCCGTGAGTTCCAGGTAGGGAAGCACTGCCGACGCTTCTACTGGTCCGTTTGAGTTGGCAATCAGGTCTCCTAGCCCCTGGTAGACTCGCCACCGCGCTCTCCGCATGCGTTCGCGGTAGATTCGCTCACCCTCTTCGTCGGAGCGCTCTTCAACTGTATGGCCATCCTGGTCGATACACAGCAGAAAGTAACCGGTTCGGTAGGGTGGTTTGGGAACCAGGCAGAGTACAAAGCCATCGTAATCAATCGACCTTACTTCGACGCAATAGTCGTATTTTCGAATTTCGATGACCTCGCTACCCTCCTCCCATTGGTAGTTGTTATCAAACTCAGTGGGCTCTAGATTGCGGTACCACTCCACAAATGCTGCGAGAGTTGGGATGCGATTGCTAGGATGCGTAGCGCGGTAACCTTCCAATAAACGCGTTAAATTAAGTAACTTATTCTCAAGCTGTAATTGCTGTGCGTTTCGGTTCGCATCGTGAACTGCTGGAGTGGTTAGAGTCAACAGCATTGCAACTAAACTGACTGTTACAACTAATTCAACCACCGTAAATGCAGTTCGCCGAGAAGCGTGGGCAACCGTCCGGCGGCGCGTGTTGCTCTGAAGTTCATGTTGAGTCATGGCGAAGTCTCCATGTTTAGAATTTGTGGTCAGAAATAATCTTTCAAAGTCTCGAGAGCGCAGGAACCGTGTCAGCGAGAACAGCGGCAACGCATCGAAGGCAAACCAATGATTGCTATTGCCAAGAGCAACGAGGTTACAGCCGCCGGCTCGGGTACCGTCAGTTGGTGCCCATAGCCAGCACTTGAAGTGCTGGTCTTGCCGAAGTTGCCTTTCCACACGTCGTAGTCGAGCACCGAGATGAGGCCGTCACCATTGCCGTCCGCCGCCAGGCCGATGCCGGTGGCGCCAAGCATGTCTCGAAAGACAGGGTAGTCGGCAATGTTCACAATGCCGTCGTTGTTGTAGTCACCGGCCAACATCGGTGACGCGACATATTCGGAGAGTGAACAAGTACTTCCATTGCAATCGAAAACGAAAGAACCTTTCCCGTCTGCCGTCGCGATCCGACTGCCATCGCTCACATCGTCGAACATGCCCGTTATCTCGCCCTTAAAGATGTTGTACGCCACGCCAGGCGCCGGATTGTTGACAAAAATATCTAGCCTGCCACCCAGCTGGACGTTCCCAATAATGCGGTCAACTGCTAGGCCATTGATCTCCATTTCGACAACACTTGTCTCTCCAAGTTCCAAATCCTCTACCATCGCAGTTCCCGGTGACGATCCCGGAGACATGGTTCCTTGGTTGATAAGCTGCGCGGATATCACCGCACCATCTCGCAACGCCAAGTGTGAGCCAATTAAATTGTGGAGGGCGCCATCGCCTTGGATAACAGCGTTCTCTTCGACTACCGCGTCGTTACTCAGCTGCAATTCTTGCCCCGCAGCAATCTGTGTGTTGCTCCCCGTCTCGAATCGCGAGTTTACACCCAGTACGGTGTCTTGAGAAATGTTGGCGTTTCCCTGCAAGCTCAATGTTCCAGTGCCCTGGTAGGTGCCACCTTGGAAAGTTGCGTTACTTGTAAACTCCGCCGTGCCATCGATTGTCATCCGTACGGCCGACTGCAACGTGCTCGACGAATTAAGACGTAATACACCGCCCGATTGTACTTCGATCATCCCCTGCGCGTTGAGTCCCGTGCTTAAAGTTGCTCCGTTTTCTACATTGATCCTCGCATCTTGTTCGAGAATCACCGCCATGCCCGACATGGCTGTGTTCCCTCCAAGAGCAGTCACAACCCCATGAATGTGTAGCGGAGAGCCGTACTGCGAACTGACAACGGCGCTGTTTCCGCCAATGCCCTGCAGATTCATCGTTCCATCCAGCAGCCAGGGAGTTGGAGAGATGACGGGAGGAGCAGAAGCATTTGGCGGGAGGGGAATCACGGTTCGAGTTCCGGTATTCACGAGCAACGTGCCACCGTTGATGTTTAGAGTCCCATCGTAGCCGTCGGTGGTCGGAATGCCGTCAATTTGAACGGCATTGATGATGAACGTGACCCCTGAGGCGATGTTGGTAACGGCCGATCCGCCCACGGATCCGTCCCAGTCGAATTCATCGAGCCAATAGGTTGTTGCTGGGGGCCCGGCAATGGGCGGCATTTGATAAACATTTATACCGAGGGTGGTGTTTGCGGTCACGTTCGCCGTGCCGTCTTGCTGAATGGTCCCGCCCCGATAGGCTCCGCCTTCGTAATTGGTTGTGCCGTCAAGCTGCAGTACGTCACCTGCGCCTATCACCACCGAGGTACCCGATTTGAACGCAACCGGCGCAGTAATCCTGCTCGTCTCCGCGTTGACCGTGCCAGTGACGTTCATCTGCGCCGAACCGGCAAGCACGGTACCGTCGTCCAAATCCAACCTGCCATCCAAGGTCCACGCCGTTGACGTATTTACTGTCATGGTTGTGCCACTGCCGTTCAAATCGATACGCCCATTGAAGATCTGAGTGCCTGATCCTGTTTCGATTCTCGACACGTTGAGCGTGAGATCGCTATTAACGGTCCAGACAGTATCTCCACTGTTGCCATCCAGATCCCAAGTGCCATTGCCATTCAGAATTGTTGGCGAAGAACTGTCGACGAGAGCGTTTCCAATCTGTTCGACCACACCAGCGGTGGAGTACGTTCCACCAAAGAATCGAGTATCGCCCTGCAAGCGGACCCTACCCTGGCCCGCAAATGAACCGTTCCCTGCAAATTCCATCGATCCTTGAATGTTTAGTAGCGAACCACTACCCAAATTGTAGGTACCTCCCCAGGACGCAAAACTCGATGCAATATCCAGATCCGCTGAATCACCCAGTTCAATGTGCCCATCGACGTTGCTCCCTGGACCAGTAATCTCCAAGTTTCCAGAATCTTCTACCGTGACATCGCCTGAGGTTCCAAAATTCCCATCGATCTGCGCGAATCCCGATATCTCCAAATCGGTGTCCGCATGCAGATAGAGCCCCGACGATGACCGAAACACGGCAGCTGTGGATAAACTAGTTCCGCCTTGCAAGGAGACAAGACCTCCCGTTTCAATATTGACCGTATTGTCGATGTAGAGCGTACGTGCTGCCCCAACCATCATCGTGCCATTGAATGCATCCGTAAGTCGGCCTTGTGGAAAGCTAATATTGCCGCTTCGTGCATCGAGAACGCCATCCTCACCGGTTCCGTCCAGGTTCCAAACGGTAGAACTGGAGGGAACACTTGTTGTGAAGGAAAGCGTAAGTCCGTTGGTTGCCCGAATCGTTCCATCGTTGATGAGAACGCTTCGAATATGGACGCCTCCTGCATTTCCGCTCCCTCCATTTCCTAACAAGAGAGTATCGGGCCGAGTGATGAGCGTGAAAGCATCGATTGACCCACCCAAGACTTGAAGCTCGGCCTGATTCTGAACAAACAGATTGTTTGTGTCCAACAATCCTCCTGTATCTACGAATATGTCTGTATCGAGGCCGTTGGCGGTCACGGTATTGCTTACAAACAAAGAATGACTGTTTGTCGACAGATTATCGCCCTGACCGACAAAGAGATTTCGTGCGGAGGCATTTGCCGATAGATCGACTGTGGGATTTGCGGTTGGAGATCGGATAAATGCATCGTCGTCGCCGTCTGGAAAGGTTCCGCCGATCCACCCAATTCCATTACTCCACAAACCAGAGCCGGCAACATACTCTTTGCGATCGAGGTCGATGCCTGCTGCCGTGAAGTTGAGTACGTCCGCAACTGCAAAAACGTCAACAGCCGACGGCAATACTCGTGTTCCAGGGGGAGTTATTGGCGTCATAAGCGTAGTCAGCGCAGCGAGGTGCCCACCGTCGCCGGACGGACCATTGAAGCCGGCCGAAAAGTTGCCAATCCATGACGGTTGAGCCTCGTACGGACCTTCTCCAGTATTGACGCCAAGTTCGTGTCCCAATTCGTGAAGAACTACGCTTAATAAGTCAAACTGATTCTGACGGGAAGGAGAGGTTGCGTAGCCTCGGTAGCCTACTTCCATCACGCTGGGTGGAGCGCCGGTGAACCATGAGGACCGTTCGCTAGCACTAAGGTCGCCATATAACCACTGTCCCCCAAAATAGGATGATGCACCGCTCGTTGCCGGATTCTTTGTCGTGAAGTTAAATTCGCTGTGGTTCGAAGGAGATGAGTCATAATACCAGTCGAAGTTCGGATTGATTTCGATCGTGTTGTCAGCAAGCGGATATTCTGTCCACAATCCCAGCGTATTAGACCCAATGTCGTCATCCCATTCTACGTCGACGTCAAAAGTCCCCGGTCCGGGCAGCAAGTCTTCCCAAATGTCCGCCGCAGCTAAGAACGTGTTGCGAAGCAAACTTCCAGTTTGATCCCAGCTAGGATTCTCGCTCGTATTCGAGTCGAGACTAATGTTGATCTGAATTCCGAATACCGATGAGCTTGTAAGAGCGACCGCGATCACGGCGGCAAAGACCGATAGACGTTTGCCATAATACATCGAGCGAAATGTGAGATTGGAAAGAACCATAGCGATATTCCCTTTTCTGCCCGCGTTACAATAAGAAATCCATCGCCCTGGGCGCGCGGACCGTGCGCTGGGGTATGCGGCACCGGTCGGTGAGTGGTGGTTGGCGCTACTGGCTCACCGACCGGGTTTTTGAAACTGCACTTCGGTTATCGGAATCAGTCTCGTTGTCGAAAAACGGAATAGATTGAAACGAATTGTTCACAGTTGATTAACGCACCTCTGCGTTGGTCGATGACTGATCGACCGCGTTCGCGTCGATGCCGAGCACTTCTTCGGCCTCGCGACGAAAGCTGGCCAGTTCCAAGTTCGATAGCGTCGTGATACCTGCCGCTTCTTGCTTCTCCACTCCGCGACCATACGACTGGCGGGCTTCGTCCTGCTCGCCGCGCCGCCAATGGGCCATTGCCAGGAAGTAGTAGTTGCTCATGTCGTCCTCGCCCCCAAACTCGATCGATCGGTCAAGCGCAGTGATCGCCTCGTCGAAATCACCGGCGCGGTAGTGCCCGATGCCGAGCGAGTTCCAGTAGTCGGGCGACTCGGGGGCCCTCTGCAGGGCCTCGTTGGAATACGTGATCGACGTCTCGGCAGCGCGGAACGGTGACATCGGGCAAGCAACGCGCGTCCAACGCAGGGCGCTCTTGGCGAGATCTTGGTGGGACGTACCTGGTGATTTGCTTAACGCGCTTTCAAAGCCTTCGAACGCAAGGCGGAACGAGTCGGCTGCGGCCTGGGTCTTTCCCTGGTAGTGCTGGAGCAGCCCCAGATCGTAGAACGTCCAGGCGGTTTCTCGCTTGGCGATAGCATCGTCTCCAGGGCGTTTCGTCTGCTGGGCGATCTTGCCAAGATAGGCGTCCTCGGCCTCCTCGAGCCGGCCTTGGGCGATTAGGACTTCAGCAAGAACACGTAGCGCAAGACTCATGTGTTTGCGATATAGGTCAACGTCGGGAAAGTCATCTTTCAGGCGCCCCAGACCTTCAATCGCCGAGCGGAGATTCTGTTCCGCCTCCGGCGCGGCCCCGCGGTGGAGCAGCGCTTGGGCCAGATATATCTCAACATGGCCTAGACGCGCCCTTGCCCATGCGTCGTTCGGGAACCTATCCAACAGTTGCTGGCGAATGTCTCGAGAGAGCCGCAGGTGCTGCTCGGCCTCCTCGTACTCGCCGATCTTCATCAGATTGCTGGCCAGCCAGTGATGCGAATGCCCCTCCTCCCAGGGGTTCATCTTCAAGTGTGGAAAGTCCTCGCGAAACTGCAGCCAACGTGCCAGCGAAAGGCGGCAGAGGTCCACGCGTTCCGGAATCGTCGCAGGCCATGGTCCCCCCTGATTGGCGGCGTCCACTGGCAGTCGCGCCGCCTTTCGACGATACCGGACAACCGTGGGATGCTCGCTCGCCAGCCGTTCGGCGACCTGTAAGGATCGCCGTATCATCGCGACCGATTCATTGGGATGGCCGCTGCGACGCAACCTAACTGCCAGTTCATTGAGACTATCCGCGAGCCGGATACGGTAATCGGGCGCTGCCGGAAATTCGTCGGCGAGCTGCTCATACATTGACGCAGCCTTTTGCGTCGCCGCTACGGCGTCCCCATATCGCCCAAGAAACTCGTAGGCGAACCCGAGGCGTTGATAGGCAAGGGCTGTCTCTTTTCGAATCTCTGGATCGGCGCTCTTTTGCTGTAAGAAGCCTTCATAGAACTCGGCTGCATCTTCCAGCAGTGCTCGGCGCACCTCGGTCATGTGCGGTACATTGACCAGTTCCTCAGCAGCCCGTGTAAAGAGCCGGTCAACCGCTGCGCGTGATTGACGCAGGTTTTGTTCGGCCCGTTGGCGCTCTCGATCGGCTTCTTCGGCGGCAATCGCTTCTCGCCGAGCCGACTCTTCGGCTGCGTCGCGTTCCTGGGCGATCAGATAGGTACTGGCCCCTAATCCGACAAACGCAATTAGCAATACAACAGCAGTTGTCGAGAGCCACCCTCGATTACGGCGGGTGAACTTACCGACGAGGTAAATACTGGACGGAGGGCAGGCTTCGACTGGTTCGTCGCTGAGGTAACGTTGCACATCCTCGGCAAGGTCGCTCGCTGTCTCGTACCGCCGCGCGCGATCTTTCTCAATCGCCTTCATCACAATCCAGTCCAACTCGCCACGTACTAGTGCGCCTAGCTTGCTCGGTTCCAATTGGCGATCGGCCGCGATCGATGCAAGAGACTGGCTCGTACTCAATTTCACGCTTGGGCGGGGAGGTTCATCTTCGCGGATGATCCGCAGCATTTCGTCAAAGGCCGCGCTGCGGAGTCGCTCGCGTTCGAATGGTGTCTCACCAGCCAGAAGCTCATACAAAAGCACTCCAAGTGAGTAGATATCAGTGCGAGTATCGATGTCCATCTGATTGAATTCGGCCTGCTCGGGACTCATATACTCCATAGTCCCGACGACCTGACCAAACTCGGTAAATAGCGTCTTTTCCGTCAGCCGTTGTTGAGTAGCCTTGGCGACGCCGAAATCGATGATCTTGGGTATTGCTTGGCCATCGTAACGGGCTACCAGCACGTTGGACGGCTTGATATCGCGATGGATGATGCCCTTCTGGTGGGCGTGTTGCACAGCTTGGCAGACGGGAATAAATAGCTCTAATCGCTGCCGGGGATCGAGCTGTTGCTGGTCGCAGTACTCGGTGATGGGCACTCCTTTCACCAGCTCCATTACGAAGTAGGGGAGGCCCGCTGCCGTCGTGCCTGCCTCAAGCACCTTGGCAATATTGGGATGGTCCATCATGGCTAGCGCCTGACGCTCGGCCTCGAAACGGGCGATCACCTGACGGGTATCCATACCCGGCTTGATGATCTTCAGCGCTACCCGCCGTTCGACCGGCGCGGTCTGCTCGGCCATATAAACCACGCCCATGCCCCCCTCGCCGATCTGCTGCAACAGCTTGTACGGGCCGATCGTGTCGCCCGGTTGCTCGGCGATGGATCTGTCGAGGATACAGGCTTCGGGAGGAGACTCTAAAAAAGTAGTGTCCTCGTCGTAAACTCGCAGCAGATCTTCGACGCGAGATCTAAATTCCTGGTCCTCGCCGCATATCTCGCTTAGATAAGCGTCGCGATCAGCAGCGGAATCGAGATTCCTGGCCTCTTCGAAGACGGCTTGCTCGTGATTTTTTTCTTGCACCATGACTTACCCCTCAAAGTGTCAGTGCGAGATTGGGCAGAGAATTCCCCGATCAGAATGGAGATTTCTCTGAAATATAGTGGAGATTCAATTCTCGGCACGGGTCACTATTGCTCTAAGTGCAGACGCAGCCACGACTTCGCATAAGCCCAGTCCGCGTCGGCAGTCGACTCAGAGATCCCCAACACTTCGGCAGCCTGAGCAATTGTGAGGCCGGCGAAATATCGCAGTTTGACAAGTTCCGCCTTGCGCGGTTCGCGTTCCCCAAAGACGGCTAAAGCTTCATTCAGGGCGAGTAGATCAACAGAGGTATTCGGTGCAGCAAGGTGGTGATCGTCGAAGACTTCCCGCTCGAAATGTCCCCCGCGTTTGAGGCACTGTTTCCTGCGTGCCTGTTCGACCAACAAACGACGCATCGCCTCAGCAGCCGCGGCAAAGAAGTGACTTCGGCCGTTCCATTGGGTGGAATTCGTGCCATCGACAAGTCGCAAGTACGCCTCATGCACGAGGGCCGTGGCCTGCAGCGTCTGGCCCGGTTTTTCGTGAGAAAGGCGCGCGGCGGCTAGCTTTCGCAGCTCGTCGTACACTAGTGGCAACAGCTGGTCCGCCGCCGCAGGATCACCTTGCTCGATCTGGGACAGGATTTCGGTCACTTCGGCCATACGGCCGATTATAACAAATGCCATAAGGTGCCTGGGGCCAGCTGAAACCGCCCATCTCCTGCTGAGGTCGCCCCGACCGACTGCATTTCGCCGACTCTCAAACTCGCGGCGGGTGCATCACCCTCGCTCAGTTGGCCGGAGGGCTTCGGCGCAGCGGTGTCAAATCGCGGACACGACCTCAGCAAGTTCCGGGCCGGCGCAACTTGCTGAAGCTGGTCCAACCGCGTTCAGTTCGAGATCCGGTAATTTGACGGCGGTCTCGCCACCGCTGCACCAGCTATCTAGCATTTCCGGCGGCGGGCTTGAATACATACGCAGTTTGCGCGGCGAGGCCGACCTGTTCTCGAGAACCCGTTTGGCGGCTATCGAGCCGCCACGTTCAATGCAAATCGAAGACCTTGTGGCTCCCGCCGATACCAATTGTTCGTCGCTAGAGCGTGCTAATACAAGGGAACGTATTATTTTCTGAGGTGTTACAATGTCGGGATGGACGCCAGCAACTCTTCTGATTCCAAACCAGCCCACCCGCACGAATTTGCCACCACGCACTGGAGCATCGTGCTCACCGCGGGCGACGTCGAGCATCGACAGGCACGTGAGGCCTTAGCGGTGCTGTGCGAGAATTATTGGCTGCCGCTGTACAGTTACGTGCGACGACGGGTTGCAGACCAAGCGGAAGCCCAGGATTTAACTCAGGCCTTCTTTGCTGAGCTGCTGGAGAAGAATTATGTTGGCACCGCAGACCCGAACCGCGGGCGATTTCGCGCTTTCTTGCTAACGGCTTTCAAGAACTTCTTGTCCAAGGAAAGGGAAAAGGGACGCGCGCAGAAACGGGGTGCCGGCAAAGCACCGCTGTCGCTCGACTTTGCTGCGGCAGAATCGTCACTCGATATTGGTCTCACCGGCGGGCTAACTCCCGAACAAATCTACGACCGGCACTGGGCCATGACGCTGCTATCGCAAATCATGGAGCGTCTCGAGTGTGAATTCGACCGCGCTGGCAAAGCGGATCAATTTGAGGCATTACGATGCTATCTGGTCGGCGATCACTCCGGTGGCACCTACGCAGCCGCGGCGGAGAAATTGGGAATGACGGAGTCAGCGGCCAAGAAATCGGCCTCACGCATCCGCAAACGGTATCGAGAACTGTTACGAGAAGAAATTGAGCAAACTGTCGTCAACCGAGGGGAAGTCGATGACGAGATCCGCAGCCTGTTTGCCGTATTCGAGTAGTGAAAAAACGGAAAAATTCTTTGTCACCTTTGCACTCGCTTCCGTCAGAAGAAGGTAGAGGGCCAACCCAAAGGAGCTTCGAGGTGACCGAATACGCAACTTGTCCGAAATGTAACGCCGCACTGCCATCCAACGTCCCTGGGGGATTGTGCCCCAAATGCCTGATGGCCGTAGGGCTTGAGGAATCGGTCCCCGAGGGCGACCTGCCGAAATCGGATCCCGAAGCGCCGACGGTTGATTCCGATCGGCCAACTCATGCTTCGCCACGGCCGGGAGAGAGGATTCGGTACCTTGGCGACTACGAACTCTTAGAGGAAGTTGCACGCGGTGGGATGGGGGTCGTCTACAAGGCCCGGCAAGTAAGCCTCAACAGGATCGTCGCCTTAAAGTTGATCCTCGCAGGGCAGATGGCTGGGGCACAGGAGATCGAGCGCTTCCATGTTGAAGCGGAAGCCGCGGCCCAACTCGACCACCCAGGCATCGTACCGATCTACGAAGTGGGCGAGCACAAGGACCAGCACTATCTCTCCATGGCCTATGTGGATGGCGGCAGCCTGGCCGACAGGCTTCGTGAGGGTCCGCTACCACCGCGAGAAGCGGCTCACTACGTGAAGAAGATTGCTGAAGCCGTGGCTTACGCCCACGAGCGGGGCGTCATCCATCGCGATCTGAAGCCCGGCAACGTTCTAATTGACACCAACGGCGATCCCAAGGTGACAGACTTTGGTTTGGCAAAGCGGGTTGATGGCGATAGCGAACTCACCGCTACGGGTCAAATACTTGGCACACCCGCCTACATGTCGCCTGAACAGGCTGCCGGGCGCACAAGCGAGGTCGATGCACGATCGGACGTCTACGCACTGGGCGCAATCCTATACGTGCTGCTGACCGGTCGCCCCCCTCACCAAGCAGACAACTCCGTCGATACGCTACTGCAGGTGATTGAACAGGAGCCCGTTTCACCCCGACGACTCAATACATCGATACCAAAGGATATAGACTCAGTGTGTCTAAAGTGCCTTGAAAAGAAGCCACTCGCTCGCTACGCATCCGCCGCAGAATTGTCCGAGGACCTGGATCGATTTCTGGCGGACGAGCCTGTGCGCGCAAGAGCTTTGACGCGCCTAACGCGCCTGTGGCGGTGGAGCGACAAGAACTTTGGACGGCTGACCATCGTCATTTCTGTCGCGGCGCTGTTGCTTCCGGGACTCTTCCTCGTCTGGTTGAGCTATTTGACGGGCAAGTGGCCAGAATGGAAATTCTTTGTATTCGCTTACGGGTTCATTCTGTTGATAGCATTACCGCAGATCGCCGCATGGCTTCTGTACTCGAAGCTGCACGAGAAGAAACGGAAGGCGGCGTTGACCGACCGCACACCCTCGGCAGGTGCCGATCGATCAATACCGATCACCATTATTGGGGGCTTACTGGTCTTAGTTGGTGTGGTCGGCTACTTCGGTATTGCGATCAACAATAACTGGCAGATTCCCAAAGGGGCCAATTTGTTTCTCCTCGCGTTCGTTGCGGGGATCGGGCTAATCGCCACTGGGCAAGGTTGGCGTCCCTATCGATGAGCACGACACGACAGAATGTTTATTAGTACTTGCTTTAGTTGGAGGTACCCATGCGCACACTGATTCTTAGCCGAGGCAGCAAACCAGGCCGTGCACCTGAGGACGGCTTGCGCGGTTTAGCAAATCGAAAACCAATCGTCCATCTCAGGTGACGGCAATCGTTACGCGAAAGTGTTTGCGGGAAATCACGTCATGACTTTCCAGATCTTTGTCGCTCCGCAGCCAGTTGGCCGCGACGAAAATGACGGCTTAACCTTCTGGTTTTTCTAGCCGAAGCAGGTACAAACTCCGCGTAAGGTATGGCGGTGTCCCTATATCCGATAGCCAGTCGCCGGGTACATGAGTCGATAGCATGGCCAGCGAAGAGTCGCTAGACTATTGAAAATCACGCTGCAACAGTACTTAAGGCGTCTATCACTTTCTATTCGTTTCGACGGCCGAGGTGCAACATGGGCTCAAGCGTACGCCGCTGGCTTCGTCTGTCTCTTCGCGAACTTGTGCTTTTGGTGACTATCGTCGGTTTGGTTGGGGGACTGTGGGCTCAAAGTCTCCTGCATCGAGGCGAGTTAGCCGAGCTAGAAGGATCGCGCCGGCGTGATTCTTTGGAACGGCGGCGGCTGCACCAAAAGTGGGTAGATGTTATCGACGACGATTTGCAGCGATTCCTAAAGACAATAGTGGTGGGTAAGCCAATGAAGGAATGGGGAGTTAGTATGCTGCTGCCGGGGAACGACTACGGTGTCGGAACGCCCACCGTGCTAGACCCCAGATGCGTGATCATGGTGACCGAGCCCGATACGCCGCCCGAGGTATTTGAGACGGCCGCGCTCTTCGCCGTGTCCAAAGCTTGGCCCGCCTATTCGCTGAGAAAGCTGCCGACTCTGCTGGCAAAGTACAGTGAAGTCCAGGGCGAGGAATCGATCAACGAGAAGTTCAGAATAGTCAGCGGGACTTTGCAAGTGGAAATGAGTGCTCGCCCAGGAAGGAGTCCCTGGCTTTTTGTCACGGTGCGGCAGGTGAACGACGTGCAATATCTGCGCCGCCAGCAAGGCGTCGATGTCTCCGAGGAAGAGGACATTTTGCAGGGCGAGCTCTTTTATGGCGGAAATCCGGCACCAGATAAGTGCAGAGCGACGGTCTTAAATGGAGTCAATAGGCAAGTCGAAATCTTGCCACTATATCTTGGGGGCCAGCCCCCAAACCCCCGAGATTTTTGAGGCATGGCGAGTGTTCAATGAAGCACAGAGGAGTATACTCGTCGTTGCCTGGAGAAACGGAGCGTGGCTCTGCGGAGACGCAACCTCGCGAGGGATATCCAAGGCCGAGTGCGTCAATGATGCACAAGAGCGTTTGATCATTTGTTGGTCAAACGCTCGTTTTCTTTCATGCCGGATTTTTCCATAGCTCATCCTTCTTGATGAGCGTGTTGAGAATCGTTAAAAACTTGCGCATCGCGGCAACCAACGCAACTTTTTTCTCTTTCCCGTTTGCCAACAGATGTTGATAAAACTTGCGGATGGTTGGATTGAATCAAGTTGCAGTCAGCGTTGCCATGTAGAGTACCTATTGCGTGGCGGCTTCATGAAGAATCCTGGCCAAGCAGGTAGCATGCAGATGATGATGTCTTGGACAGATCAGTCGATGCCACGGAGGGTGTGGCCCAGCGAGAATCGGCCACCGCCGCTGGCTCGACACTTTGCGAGAGACTCTTTCTATTGCGACCTTTTACAAATTGCTAAACACCATCGGGTTCAAAAACAGCCTCAATTCTGGTAGTATGAGTTGAAGTTAAAGGAAATTGCGCGGTTCTTTCGAGACTGTGCTGGACGTGTTTTGAATTGGGGATTTCCATGTCGCCGACATTCAGAAGATCCGCGTTCTTTGCAATTGGCGTGCTTATAGCTGTATCGTTGTTTCCACCTCGATTTGCCTACCAATCCCGGGCCTCTACATCAAGGGCCGTAAGCGTGCCTTCCGGATTCCCATTATGGGCATCTCGACGGTTTGTGTTTTCCAAAGATCTCTATCAAGAGAGAATATCGGTAGGGTCGAACGGTGAGATAATTCTCCCGGCAATGGTCGATGCGGGGCGCCTCTTGGTTGAGTACGGATTAACTATCGCATTGTGGTCGTTATTCCTGTTGGTCTCCAAAACAACACTTCGCACGAAGGATGCCCGAGAGTAAGCGACCTTTAAGCTCCTTCGCTTCCATCTTCCGTTCTTCGTAACGCGGCTTGAATTCGTTACCCGTTTTTCGATTCTTCAGCCAGCGCTGAAAGTCGCACTTTGGACTGCTGCTCGGTTCCCAGGCGTGACACACTTAGGTACTTTCGGCCAGACCCGCAGGTCACCTCGGTGCAGCTCACCTCAGCCGCCTCGCAGATCGGCCAACCGACGGCGGTTGCATCGGCCGACGCAGATTAGCCCAATGGCCAAATCGCACACCTGGCCGATTTCTTGACTAAAATGAGGTCATCTGTGCAGCTAGCGTATGCTGCCTGACCTCATCACAGAGTGACAGGAAGTTCAGCAGGAGGCCGGTTATGGCCATCGGCTGGTGGAACCTGGGACGGAAGCATGTGCCGACGGTCTGGAGCCGTCACCATGTCTCACAGCTTTGAGTCCGTCGCCGCCAAGTACCTGGCCGCCAAGAAACTTTCGTCCGGCACCTGCAAGGAATACCGGGGCACCGTCACCAAGTGGACCGCCTGGGGGAAAGGAGTCGACGTTGACCAGATCGGCAGGGTTCACCTGCGCGACTTCCTGGACTGGGTCCATGAGAAGGCAGCCGCGGACGGCGGGTCGAATGCCGGGCGCACGGCCAACAAATCCCGCGAGAACCTGAGGGCGATCCTGTCCTGGGCCTGGGAGCAGGATTTCCTGGAGAAGCTGCCAAGGCTGCCCAAACCGAAGCCGCAGCGTGACGTTGCCGGACGTCACTACCTCACGAAGGCGGACTTGAACGCCCTCTACTTCGCAACGTACGAATTAGAACGGCCGAGGGGCTGGAAGCAACCGTTGACCGTCGGCCACTATTGGCGCGCGGCCCTGGTTGTTTTCTTCAACTACGGCGTCGACACCGGGACAGTCTTCAAGTCGGCATCTTTCCACGAGCCCGTTTTGTGGCGTCACATCTGCTGGCGACTTGAGCCGCCGAATGGCCAAGGTAAAGACTCACGTTACGGCTGGCTGTACTACCGACGCGTGAAAACGAAGAAGCAGTTCTATCGTCCGATGAATCGAGTGGTAAAGGTGCATCTCAAGAGCCTCCGACCGAACGTGGTTGAGCCGGATCAGCCGGTGTTCCACTGCGGCACCTCACGTCCGAACGCGCAGTTCCAGCGGCTCTGCGTCTTGGCCGGGGTCAAACCGAAGCATGACGTGGAGACGGGCGAGGAAAAGAAGTGGGTCCTGAAGGACCTGCGGAAGACCTGCGCGACCTATTACGACGAGCACATGCCGGAGTCTTCCATCGAAATCCTCGGGCATTCCGTGGGCGGCGTCACGTACCGACACTACGCCCATCGCGACCCGCTCGCGTTCAAGGCGATCATGTCGCTGCCGCAGCCAACGGCGTTCACCGCGCTGATGCACGGTTTCGACGGCGAGTGTCCGTGCTGCCGCCGCAGATTCCGCCAGGCGTAGAAAATCCGACCAGGGCGGCGCCTCCCGGCCTAGCTGCAGAGGTGTCGCCGCCGGTCGGTCACCTCTACGGCTTAGCCAAGCCGCTAACTTGCTGAAACTGGTCCATCCGCTGTGCTTCTGAGAGCTTGCGAACCGGCGGCGGTAGCAAGATCACGACGAAAGCTATACTCCGTTTCTAGCTGAGGAGGTGCCCTCCGCAGTCTGCGGTTCGCAAAGAACTGCCTCCAACGGACTAACGGTAAAAAATGTCCGGAACGCCGGGGTTCTAAGCTAATGTCCGCTGGGAGAAAAGGGAGCTATACTTGAGATCCGAGCGACGGCGATTGCCTATTCCCCAGAGCAGATCGACTGCGGGCGATCTCGTACTCATCTCGACTCTTAACTTGACCGGCAGAAGCCGCCTTAGATCGGCTAGTAAATTCAAGCTAGTGGACTTGAATCAGCAAACTCTCATTCATACTCTCGAGCCCAGCATGAAACCATACACCATCGCCTACGCTACTCTCGCATCCGTCGCGCTCGCGTTGACTGCGTGTGACCAGAAGAGCGCAAACGCCGCCGACATATCGACGGCTCCCTCCCCAGCAGAAACCAAAACCATCGCGGAGGAGGGCTTTATTTACGGCCTGCCAATCGTGATGAACTACGCCGTGATGTACGAATACGCCGTCGACAAGGAAAGCAGCCAGTTCAAGGCCCCGTTCAACCAGATCAAGAACGAGCCGCGCGTCTACACCTACAAGGACACGGCGGTCATCACGCCGAATAGCGACACCCCCTATTCGTTCGTCTGGCTCGACCTCCGCGCCGAACCGATCGTCCTGACCGTGCCTGCGATCGAAAAAGATCGCTACTATGCCGTCATGATGTGCGACGGCAATACTTACAACTACGGCTACATTGGCAGCCGCGCCACCGGCAACGATCCCGGCAGCTACATGGTCGTCGGACCCGATTGGAAAGGCGAAAAACCGGAAGGCATCAAGGAACTCTTCACTTCCAGCACGCCGTTCTCCATCGTCGTTTACCGCACCCAGCTGTTCAACCCTGAAGACATGCCGAACGTGATCAAGGTGCAGGACGGCTACAAGGTGGAGCCGCTTTCCGCCTTCCTTAAGCAACCCGCTCCCGCCGCCGCTCCGGCGATCGACTTCACTCCGGCCACCACCGCCGGCATCAAGGAGAACTTCTGGAGCTACCTCGACACTGCGCTCGAATACGTTCCGGAATCTGACATGGACAAGGACATCCGTGCCAAGCTCGCGACCATCGGCATCGGGCCTAACAAAACCTTCAACCTCAAGGATCTTTCGCCAGAGCACCAAAAAGCCATCGTCGAAGGCATGAAGGCCGGTGACGAAAAAATCAGCACCTTCCTGGCCTCGGGCATGACCGACGTCAATGGCTGGCAAGTCGGATCCCTTCCAGGTGACGAAGCCCACTACAACGGCGACTGGCTCGCACGTGCCGGCACGGCCAAGGCCGGCCTCTATGGCAACAGCGCCGCCGAGGCCGTTTACCCGTTAACCCGCGTGGACGGCAAGGGCGAGACCCTCGATTGCAGCAAGAACAACTACACCATCACCTTCCCTGCGGGCCAATACCCGCCGGTGAACGCCTTCTGGTCGGTCACCATGTATGATGGAAAGAGCCAGTATCTGATCGAAAATCCGATCAACCGCTACCTCATCAACTCACCGATGATTCCGAATATGAAGAAGGGCGAAGACGGATCCCTCACCCTCTACATCCAGAAAGACAACCCCGGTGGCGACCTGGAGGCCAACTGGCTCCCAGCGCCCAACGACACCGTCTATTTGGTGATGCGCCTCTACTGGCCGAAGACCGAAGATCCGTCCGTCCTTCCTCCGGGCAAAGGCAGCTGGAAGCCACCGGGAATCGTGAAGACAGAATAATCTGCCCTTCGTTTCTGAACCACGCGTGCCGTATCACTCGATCCGGCACACGCATTCAGCAACGAATGTCAACCACCTAACTTAAAACGAAACCAGAATCCATCCCATGAAAACTGCAACCACAATAGCGGCCGCCCTCGCCATGACATGCGGTTCTGTCTTCGCGCAGAACACACCGGGCTATAACCATAAGATCCCCGCGGAAATCATGACTCCCGACAAGGTAGAGACCAGCATCGGAACGCTGAACTTTGTCGATGGAATCCCCGATGCCGATACCACGCAAAAGCTCTATGACAACCTCGACAAGCTCCGCGCGGTCGAGACCTTCCTAAATTTCATTCCCGCCACTTCCATCGAAGGACTGCGCCAGGGTCAGATCTCCCGAGGAGCGACCGAATGCAATCAAGTGCTTCTCTTCGAGGACTTGATGGATTCCAATCCCTTGTTCCTCACCGGCAACACCGACACCGTCTATTGCATCGGCTTTCTCGACCTTGAAAAAGACGGACCGACCGTGGTCGAAGTCCCACCCGGCTGCGGACCAGGCACCTGTGACGACGCCTTCTTCCGTTTCGTCATCGACATGGGGATTCCCGGGCCCGACCAGGGCAAGGGCGGGAAGTATCTCATAGTGCCTCCCGGCTATGAGGGCGAGTTGCCCAAGGACAAAAAGGACGGAGGCGACTACTACATCGCCCATTCGCCGTCCTATGTGAACTGGGTGCCGCTTCGCGGGTTCCTCGTCGACGGCAAGACCGACGCCGCCGTGAAGATGTTCAAGGACGGCGTCAAAATCTATCCTCTGAGCAAGTCCGACGATCCTCCGGCCATGGAATTCATCAACTCCTCGAGAGAGTATTTCAATACGATTCACGCCAATAACGACGAGTTCTACGAGGAACTGAACACCGTCATCCAACGGGAACCCGTCGAATTCATCGACCCGGAACTCCGCGGCATCGCCGCCTCCATCGGCATTGTCAAAGGCAAGGAATTCGCCCCTGACGAACGGATGAAGAAGATCCTGACCGACGCGGTGGCCATTGCCAACGGTACCGCCCGCGCGATCGCTTTCCGCAACCGTGATCCACGCGCCAACATCTACGAAAACGGCCACTGGACGACCGCCTTTATCGGCGGCGACTATCGCTGGCTCGATGGCAACGGGCTTGCGGGCCGCGATCTCGACGCCCGCACCTACTTCTTCTACATCGCCACGGTGAATACGCCCGCAATGGCACTGGAAATGGTCGGCAAAGGTTCGCAATACGCGCTCGTGTACGTCGACGAAGACGGAAATCCAATTGACGGCTCGAAGAACTACAAGCTCCGCATTCCGGCGGATGTTCCGGCCAAGAATTTCTGGTCGGTCGTCGTCTACGATCCGCAGACACGCTCCGAGCTCCAGACCAGTCAGCCCTTCCCCAGCAAGAACAACAAGCGCGATCAACTCATCGAGAACGCCGATGGTTCGGTCGACCTCTACTTCGGCCCAGAGGCTCCCGAGGGCAAGGCAGCCAACTGGATCGACACCGTGCCCGGAAAGGGCTGGTTCGGCTGCCTCCGGCTATACGGCCCGCTCGAGCCATGGTTTGACAAAACCTGGCGTCCGGGCGAGATCGAACTGGTGAAATGACCTAGAGAACAAAGAACCAAACACCATTCAGAGGAAATCATGAAACCGAACATCGTTACTCTAGCACTCATGGGCGCGCTCACCATGGCGACCGCCTACGGTCAGGACGACCCGGCACGCGAAGCCGCGAAGACCAAAGCCGCCTCCATCCCGGACAAGGTCGAGACCGTTGCCGGCGAGCTGGAGTTCTTCGATGGCGTGCCAATCGGCGAGACCAACGACAAAGTCTATGACTACCTGACCCGTTCGCGAGCGCTCGGAGTCTACCTCGACAACGTCGGCGCCGTCGCGATCTACAGCGTCCTCGCCGGCATGGCCGAGCAAGGGGCCGACGCGCCGAATAAGATCGCCATCTGGGAACAGATGATGGATTCCCGGACGCCGGTCATCACGTCCAATACCTCCACGATGTATGCCTATGCGCCCACGGATCTGGCCAACGACGGCCCGACGGTTATCGAAATCCCGCCGGGTATGCTCGGGTTCCTCGACGATGCCTGGCAACGCTTTGTCGGAAACATGGGGGTGACAGGGCCCGACAAGGGCAAGGGCGGAAAATACCTCGTTATTCCTCCCGGCTACGAGGGCGAGATTCCGGACGGGTATTTCGTCATGCGGCCGTCCACAAATCGGAACTTTCTTTTCCTGCGTGGCTCAGTAAAGGACGGGCTGGAAGCAGCCGTCGAGAACTTCAGGTCTGGCCTGAAGGTCTATCCGCTGAAAGATGCCGCAAATCCGGCCCCCACCGAGCTCGTCAATATGTCCGGGAGATCGTTCAGCACGATCTTCCCGAGTACGTTGGAGTACTTCGAAATCCTGAACAATATCGTGCAGTCGGAACCGGTCGAAGCGGTGAGTCCCGAGGTTCGCGGCTACATGGCCAGCATTGGGATCGTCAAAGGACAGCCCTTCAATCCTGACGACAGGATGAAGAAATTGCTGACCGAAGCGGCGACCCTCGGCAATGCCGCCGGGCGTTCCATCACCTACGACCCACGCATCGATGGCGTGAAGATCTATCCCGATTCGAAGAGCCAGTGGGTGACCGCTTACGCGAATCGGAATACGGCATTCGAAGCGGACGGGATCATGAATCTCGATGCGCGGGTGCTGTTTTACTACAACGCCGGTGGTGTTACCCCCGCGATGGCGACAACCCATGTCGGAGCCGGCTCCGACTATGCCTTGGCGTTCCTGGATCAGAACAATCAGCCCTTCGACGGATCCAAGACCTACAGGTTGCATCTGCCGCCCAACGTGCCGGTCAACAACTTCTGGGCCGTCACGCTTTACGACACTCAGACTCGTTGCCAACTTCAGACCAGTCAGCTGTTCCCGACCGTCGGCAGCCTGACCGAAGGCATGGAGAAGAACGCCGACGGCTCCTACGACGTCTATTTCGGACCTGAAGCACCCAAGGGTAAGGAAGGCAACTGGCTCGCTACTTTGCCCGACAAGAGTTGGTTCTGCATTCTGCGCATGTATGGGCCGCTGGAGCCATGGATCAACAAGACGTGGCGACCAGGCGAGATTGAATTGTTGGACTGAGAGCGATTCGATAGCAAGCGGCAGATCTGCATGCATTCACGGATGCGTGCGGTCACTTCGAACCCTTGGCCTACACATCAAGATCGCCGGGCTTGAATCGCATAGCATCAACCGCCTTGTTAAACAGTCTGACCGGATTGAACGGGCGTGACTTTGGTCACTTGGGTTCGCCGTATGCATCTGTAGAGTGCGCGCCTTCCGTGGCTTCAACGTCACTTTGCTAGCTGCCTGCCGAAAACGACACCGTGACATGGATGGCGGCTCTCTCAAGTGTGGCCGTGCATCTCCCTCTTCCCAAAAGTGATTACCTACTAAGGTGGCACACGCTTTACTGAGTATAGGGACTTGCCAACTGACTGAGGTTGCATCACCCGCTAGCTGGAAGGGATTCTCCCAGCGCGCAGCGGTGTAGAATCTCGAAGAAGACCTCTGTACTTAGCTTGGCGAGCTAAGGCGCAGCGGCTGGTCCACCCGACTTCAATTACGAACCTCGCCAACTGACGGCGGTGGCGCGACCGCCGTCAGTTGGGAACGCGTGCCCCGAGGCGACAAATGCATCGCCTGTGGCAAGTGCGTTGTACTGACCAACCTCAGGCCTCACGGCGGGTTCTTCGCAGCAAAAGCCCTAGGCATGTCACGGCCCCTAAAATCGCCGTACTTGGCTCTGGCACCATCACTGCCCGCCACGCCTCGAAGTTGCCGTCGGGGTTGATACCTCTGCCGATGATCACTCTGCCATCGTTGGAGATTGCTTCAGCTCCACCCAAGTCCCAGCCGACCAATTCATCGCCCAGACCGAAGTCGTTGATCAAGACATCGGTTAGGTCACGCATGCCATTCGACGCGTCCCAGATGAACGGGGTGCTGCCGTCGGCCGTCGTGCCCCGCCCGACGATGACTCTACCATCGGCCGAAGCGTCAGAGGCCGCGCTGTTGAAATCGCCGCCCGGCAGGTCGCCCAAGCCTGTCATGCCGTCGCCGAGAGTCCAGCGAAAGGCTTCACTAGAACCGCTTGAGCTGTCGCTTCTGCCAACAACCACCAGTCCATCCGCCGAGATGCTGGTGGCGATGCTGTCCAAGGAGCCACCCGGTAGATAACCGAGACCCACGTTGCCATCCGCCGCGTTCCAGACGAATGCCTCGTCGATTAACGGAAGTGGTCCATTTGGATTGACCAGATTCTTGCCCACCACAACCGCCCCATCTGCAGACACACCATTCGCAACCCCTGAATTGGAAATTGGGGTGAGGACGCCCCCATTCCAGTGATACGCGATGTTGGGTTGGCGTGAGGCGGATCGATAAGATCCGACAATTGTGTTCCCATCTGAATCGATGTCGTTCGCGAACTTGTCAACGGCTCCCGTTGGGAATGGATCAAAGTTTTCGATGCCATCGGCGTCGGTCCACGTAAAGGGAACGATCGAGCCTGTCGTAGGAAAGAGCCGTCCTAATATGATTGCGCCGTCAGTAGTCGCTGAGAAACCAACCGAGCTGTCGTTGCCCGCGGGCACTCCCAAGCCAACTATGCCGGTGCCCTCGGACCAACGAAAAGCCTCTAGGCCACTGGTGGTATCGCTGCTGCCGGTTACTACTTGTCCGTCCGCAGAGAGGCCCAGTGCGGAGCTTTGGAAATCCCCTCCGGCAAGGTCACCCAAGCCCATGAAGCTTTGCGCTGAGGCGGGAGCACATAAGCCGAAGCTAACGAGGAAGAAGGCGACTGAAAGTCTTGCCGCATCGCGTTTACCGAGCGGATTTATCGATCGTGTACAGCTTGTGCGTAGAAGGCCAAGGCCAATCAGAGCGAGCATGCCCAACACCGCAGCACTCGGCTCCGGCACCAGCACCGCCCGCCAGGCTTCGGAATTCCCATCGGGATTGAAGCCGTTGCCGACGATCACTCTGCCGTCGTCAGAGATCGCGGTCGCTTCGGTCAGGTTCCAGCCGGCTAGTTCCGAACCTAAACCAAAGTCGTCGGTCAGCACGTCTACAAGATTCCGCATGCCGCCCGTTTCGTCCCAAATGAAGGGGTCGAATGCCGACGAGAGAAACCCACCCAACACATTGCTTCGCCCCACAACGATGCTGCCGTCGGCTGTCGTGTCGGCCGCTCTGCTGTCGAAGTCACCTCCGGGTAAATCGCCCAGGCCCACCATGCCATCGGCTTCGGTCCAGCGATACGCTTCGTTGTCTCCTGCTGCGTTATCGCTGCTGCCCACCACGACGTTACCATCAGCTGATATTCCGTTAGCACTACTGTTGTTAGTAGCACCCGGCAAGAACCCGAGTCGGGTAATCCCGTCATCGGCAGTCCAGATGAAGGAATCGCGAATAAGTGGATTCGGGAAGTTGAGTATGGCGATGCTTCCTGCGACCACGCGTCCATCGGCCGAAACAGAAGTGCCATTGGTAAAGTCTTCAAGATTCGGGTCTTCGATCGTAGTGAGCGTACTACCGTCCCAATGATACGCTGCGTCTGCGCCCTGAAACCCGCGACGATATGTCCCAACGACAGTTGTTCCGTCCGCCGAGAGATCACCTGCGCCACGGACGTCAGCGTTTGCGGGGAACGGATCGAAGTCCGTAGGTCCACCGCCAGTGGTCCATAGCATAGCGCGGGCGGGATTGGTTGCTGAGAGGTTGGCGCCGTGAAATCCTGCCACGGTGTCGCCATCGTTGCTTACTGCATTCGCCGTGCTGGTGTCGCTGCCGGGCGGCATGCCCAAGTCAACTATGCCCGTACTTTCCGTCCACAGGAAAGCTTCGGTTTCATTATCGGTAATCAGACTGCTCCCAACCACGTATTGTCCGTCGCCTGACAGCCCGGATGCACGACTTGAGTAAGGTCCCCCGGTCAGTTCGCCCAGGCCGATAAAGCTTTGCGCGCTGGCCACGGCACAGAAACTTGCGCAAGCCATCAATGCGGCGGTCGATAATGTTGTCGTTCTCATTAGATTCACCTCTCAGGTGGCCCGCAGTAAAATAATAAAGCCGTCGCCCGACCGCGCGCAGGCCGTGCGCGAGGGTATCCGGCGCCGGCCGGTGAGGTGTGGTTGGCGCCTCGCGCTCACCGGCCGGATTTTTTCTCGTCGCTCTGACTACCGAAGGTAGTCGATATTCAAATCACAGGTTCGCTTCACTAGTCGTCCGATGCTGGTTCTGTTTGATCACGGAGGGCTGCCTCGTACTCGGCCAATCGCTCCACATATTTCACTCGATCGGCGACTCGCGTCGATGGTAAGAGTTCGATTGCCTCGCGCTGGGTGTCGACCGCCGCCACAGTATTGCCTGTTTCGTATTGGGCAAGCGCTAGCGTGTCCAGGTAGTCACAAAGTTCATCGCTCGGTTGTTGGCGAGCTTTGTTGCAGGCGCGCTGAGCGAGCGGCAATGCCCGTTTTGGGTCGCGAAGCTCTCGGTATTGATGCGTCAAGAGTTGCCATGCCAAGTGATTCAGCGTTGCAGGGTTACCGTCGTCGTAAAACCGGCCCACCTGCAAGTCGAGCGCTTCGGCGTAACGCTGCCGCGCCATGTCGTGCAGTTCCAGGTTTTCGTAGGTTTCGGCGATCCAGCGGATGACGTTCTCCGTGAATTCATGTTCTTCCGGCAGCTCAACACGCATCTTTACCAGACAGGGTTCAAGCACGCTCCGCGCTTCCTTGTACTTCTCCGACCGCAGCAATAGAAAGCCAAGATTGGCATTGGTGCCGAGCCGCCATTGGGGCTTGATGTCCGGGTTGCCCTCCATCACCTGGACCAGTTCGCTGTAAATTTCTGCGGCTTCGGCATACTCATCGCGTTGATGGTGCATCCACGCTTTCTGATAGTTGACGGCGATCATTACTGTATTGAGCTGGCGCTCCTTCTGCGTACCGACCTGTTCTTCCTGCAGTTCCTTTACGATTTGATCGACTTGTTCAAGCGCCTCATCGTCCTCGAGCGATTGCCCCAGTACGGCGACAAGCAACCGCTTTGCGGTTGTACGGTCGTCCGTCGATAGTTCAATCGCCTGGCCGCCGGATTCCAATGCTAGTACGCCTTCCAGGATTTGCCGGGCTTTCTCCAGCAACTCTGGATCCTGCGTCGCCTGACCCCAGCTGAAGTAAACCTGCGCCAATCCGAGACGATATCGATACACCATTGGATCTTTGTTGCGCACCAGCTCATCGATCACCTCTTCTTGTAACTCCGCCGCCTGCGAAAAATCGCCGTCCTCACCAAGCATCCCCGCAAGGTTGGACTTAGCGTTGATAACCGGATAGACACTGTGCGGCGTATTGCCGCTTGCGTCGCGAACATCGATGATTTCCCGATACATGCGTTTAGCACGCTTGCGTAACTCCGCGTTACCGGTCCTCTTTGCACGATTGTCGTAGGAGCTCGCCAAGTTGTGTTTAGCCGCAAGGCGCGACGGATGGGATTCGTCCACGATTCTTTCATATTCCGCCAGGACCTCCTTCCGTATGCTTTCCGCCTCTTCCAAGTCACCTAATTTCCCGACGGCAATGGCCAGATTGCCCAGGGTAGACAGCCGATCGGGATCTCCCGCAGCCACGTCAGTCATGCTGTCCAGCGCTTCCTGGTACCGCTGCCTGGCGTCCTCATACCGATGCATGTCGAGGTAGATATTCCCAAGATTGTTGAGGTGGTTCTTAAGCAAACTTCGCTCTTTTCCTTCCTGGACGTGTTCGTTGAGAATATCCAATGCGTCGAGAAACATTTGTTCGGCTTGCTGATACTTGCCCTGGCAATACCAGGTGGTGGCCAAGTCGCCCATAGTGCCCGCGGTAAAGATACTTCGTTCGTCGTGCGTGCGGCTAAGGCGCAGCGCTTCGGAAATGCGTTCTTCCGCTTCGCTGTATCGGGTGAGTTGACGGTAAACGTTGCCAAGTTGGCCAAGTACATTGGCGCGGTCGATGTGATTGGGCTTCAGGCGTCGATAATCCTCCACCGCGGTCTTGAAATGCTCCAGCGCGTCTTCGTCCCGGCCCAGGTCGCTGTAGACGCGGCCAACGATCCAGTGCAGCTCCGCCGCCACCACCTCGTCCTCAATTTCCCCGGCCTCGAGGCGCTCGGCAGTTTCGTCGAGAATCTTGATGAGAACCGTCGGGTCGGCGCCCAGCGTCACCGCGGGCGCTGCACCGTTAAGCATGTCAGAGACAAGTTGCTTTACCTCCTCCGCTCGAGCAAGTTGCCTTTCGGCTCTGTTGGCTTCGGCAACGGCCCTGTTCGCTTCCTTGTCCGCTCGCGCAGCTTCTTCGTTGGCGCGGCGAGCCTCTTCCTCAGCAGCTCGTTCGGCAACAATAGCCCGATCACGTTCAATGTCCGCTTCGATCGCCTGCCAGACGGCCACACTTGCGCCAATCACCAGGGCTGCTGCCACAGCGACCAAAGTTCCGATAACGGGCCTATTCCGCCGGACAAACTTGCGGAAACGATATGCTGCCGACGGCGGGCACGCCTCCACCGCTTCGTTGTTCAGGTAGTGTTCAACGTCTTCGGCGAACTTGCTGGCCGTGTCGTACCGTCGGGTGCGTTCCTTCTCCAGCGCCTTCATCACGATCCAGTCGAGCTCGCCGTGAATAAGCGTGCTGAGCTTCTTCGGCTCGGTCTTGCGATTGGCGGCGATCGTCGGCAGCGACTGGCTGCTGCTCACGCGGGTGCTGGGACGCGGGGGATCTTCTTCGCGAATGATTCGCAATAGCTCGTCGATGGCCGCACTGCGGAGCCGCTGGCGGTCGAAGGGAACTTCGCCCGCCAGCAACTCATAGAGCAGCACCCCCAACGAATAAACGTCAGTCCGGGTGTCGACATCCCACTGGTTCAGCTTGGCCTGCTCGGGGCTCATGTATTCAAATGTCCCCAGCACTTGACCGAACTCGGTGAACATCGTTTTCTCGGTCAGCCGGTGATCGACCGCCTTGGCCACCCCAAAGTCGATCACCTTCGGAACTGCCGTGTCATCGTAGTGAGCTACCAACACGTTCGAGGGCTTGATGTCGCGGTGAATGATGCCCTTTTGGTGCGCATGCTGAATGGCCTGGCAAACAGGAATAAATAGCTCTAATCGTTCGCGGGATGGAATCTTGTGTTCGTCGCAATACTGAATGATTGGAGTGCCCTTCACCAATTCCATCACGAAGTACGGCCGCCCGGTGTCGGTTACGCCGGCATCAAACACCTTGGAGATATTCGGATGGTCCATCATCGCCAGCGCTTGCCGCTCGGCCTCAAAGCGGGCGATCACCTGTCGGGTATCCATGCCGGGCTTGATGATCTTCAGGGCGACTCGTCTCTCAATGGGCTCGGTCTGCTCGGCCATGTAGACCACGCCCATACCCCCTTCGCCGATTTGTTGGAGCAGCTTGTAAAGGCCGATGGTATCGCCAGGGCGCTCGGAGACTGGCTGGTACTCTGTAGCTCCCTCTGGTCCTCCGAAGAATCCACCCGCTTCTCGATGAGCCCGCAAAAGCGCTTCCACTCTATGTCTTACCTGAGAATTGTGGCCACAGGCGTCGTCTAGGAATTGGGACCGCTGCTCATTGGATTCGCAGGCGATGGCTTCGTCAAAAATAGCCTGAATGTCGGGAGTATCGATAGCCACAGCTGAGCTCCTATGTTTCGTGCCTCACTATACAGTGCCCCGTTGACGGCTAGAGTGGGTCAAAGTTCTTCAAGTTTTATGAAAGAAATTATGCGGACCCAGAATCTTCGTCCTGACTCAACGCATCATACAGCCAGGCCCGTGCATAAGCCCAATGGCGCTTCACCGTGCTCGCTGAAATCTCCATGGCAGCTGCTGTCTCGTTCGTGGACAGACCAGCAAAGAAACGTAAGTTTACGACTTTCGCGCAAGCGGGGTTATGCAGTTCGAGTTGTTCGATTGCCTCGTCAATCGTTAGCAATTCGTCACTTGGCGTCTCCATAGCGAATTGAACACTGTCGAGGTCTAGTTTCTTGAGCCCGCCACCCCGTTTAAATCTCGCCCTGTCGCGTGCCTGGTTGATGAGTATACGCCGCATCGCCTGGGCAGCCGCAGCGAAAAAGTGGCCTCGCCCATTCCAATCTTGGCGGTGGTCTGCATCAGGCCCGAGCAGTCGTAGATATGCCTCGTGCACCAAAGCGGTGGCCTGCAAGGTCTGCCCCGGTTTCTCGTGTGTTAGCCTCGCAGCCGCCAGCATGCGGAGTTCGTCGTAGACTAGTGGCAGCAGTTGCTCGGCAGCGGAGGGATCACCCTGCTCAATCTGCGACAAGATTTGAGTGACGTCGGCCATAGAGCCGAGTATAGCATACAGAGAGGCGGACTCAGGCACTCAGTAGTCCGAGCGATTTGCTGCTGAGTTCGCGGCACCGCCGGCAGTTTGCGGTCGCACTAGGGCGCCGCGGATGCATCAGTCTCAGCAAGTTAGCCCACTCTCCAACTCGCACACTTCGCCATTTTCTCGACTACAATGGGGTCATCTGTGCAGCTAGCGTAGGCTGCCTGGTCAAATCACCAGAGCGACAGGAGGTTCAGCAGGACGCCGATCGTGGCCATCGGCTGGTGGAACCTGGGACGGAGGCGTGTGCCGACGGCCGGGAGCCGTCACTATGTCCATCAGCTTTGAGTCCGTCGCCGCCAAGTATCTGGCCGCCAAGAAGCTCTCGTCCGGCACGTGCAAGGAGTACCGGGGCACTGTCACCAAGTGGACCACTTGGGGGAAAGGAGTCGACGTTGACCAGATCGGCAGGGTTCACCTGCGCGACTTTCTAGACTGGGTCCATGAGAAAGCCGCAGCAGACGGTGGGTCGAACGCGGGGCGTACAGCCAACAAGTCCCGCGAGAACCTGAGGGCAATCCTCTCTTGGGCCTGGGAGCAGGACCTCCTGGAGAAACTGCCACGGCTCCCCAAGCCAAAGCCGCAACGCGATGTGGCCGGTCGCCACTATCTGACGAAGGCGGACCTAGACGCCCTCTACTTCGCCACCTACGAGCTGGAGCGGCCGAGGGGTTGGAAGCAACCGCTAACGGTGGGCCACTACTGGCGGGCGGCGCTGGTCGTGTTCTTCAACTACGGCGTCGACACCGGAACGGTGTTCAAGACTGCATCCTTCCACGAGCCTATCCTGTGGAGGCATGTCTGTTGGCGTCCCGAGCCACCGAACGGCCAAGGCAAGGACTCACGCTACGGTTGGCTGTACTACCGTCGGGTGAAGACCAAGAAGCAGTTCTATCGACCGATGAATAGGGTCGTGAAAGTCCACCTCAAGAGTCTCCGACCTGAAACCATCGAGCCTGACCAGCCAGTGTTCCACTGCGGCACCTCGCGCCCAAACGCACAGTTCCAACGGCTTTGCGCCCTGGCCGGGGTTAAACCGAAGCAAGATGTGGAAACGGGCGAGGAGAAGCTCTGGGTTCTAAAAGATCTTCGAAAAACTTGCGCGACGTACTACGACGAGCACATGCCGGAGTCGTCCATCGAGATCCTCGGGCATTCTGTCGGTGGCGTGACGTACCGGCATTACGCCCATCGCGACCCGCTCGCATTCAAGGCGATTATGTCGCTGCCGCAGCCTACGGCGTTCACCGCGCTGATACACGGTTTCGACGGTGAGTGTCCGTGCTGCCGGCGAAGGTTCCGCCAAGCGTAGCATCCGGCCGCGGCGGCGCCTCCCGGCATAGCTGCGGAGGTGTCGCCGCCGATAGTACCTCAGCCGCATGAGTTACTGACACTGGTACAGCCTCAGCCGCAGTGCATGCGGGGAATTGCAGACGATGGGAGTTGTGACAACACGCCTCCGAAGTTAGTACAATCCCGTTTCAACAAATTGTCATCCTACGAAACTAAATTGCGAGGTAATTGCAGTGAACTCCATTGCCGATGCACTTGTTTATGCTGTGGCGTACATCGATTGCCAAGAAATGGAAGTCGAAGAGAGCTTAGAAGATTCTGACGACGCGAGCGAAGCAGCGATGAGTCATATCATGGCCTATCTTTCTCACGCGACACCAGAAGAAGAGGATGCGTTGGCGGCGGCCGCGAAACGTGCTCTCGAAGAGGAGCAGTCTCTTCACTATCCACAGCAAGAGATGATCGACTTCTTCAACAAATGGATGGAATACGTGCTTGGCGGAGATTGGGATGGAAACGAACGAGTATGGGACGACGCGTGAAACGTGAGATAGTAACCTAATGTCTTATCGTTCGGGATTTATTCGCCGAGTCGGGAGTAAAGCGAAAATGGGACACTCGCACTTGCGACGGGTAGTCATTGATCAGACGATGTTCAGCATGGCGTTTGAAAGAGACGTGGACTTTCAAGATGTCTGTCCAATCTCTACTTACCTTGACCTAGAATCGGGGGAGGTCGAATGGGTCTATGAGAACGACGAAGATGCTTAAATGGAGGCAGGCATTTCTCCCGAGGAGAACAGCACCATTCGCGAACGTGTTAACGCCTTTCCCCACCAATACCTTGAGATTCCAGGTCTTGATCACGGTGACCATCACGAGCTTCTGCGGGAATTCCTGGATTCAGATTGGACTGAGAATCTGGAAGACCATTCAAGGGCACGAATCGCCTATTCCGGCTCCATCAGTGGATGGAAGAAGTCAGTTAATGACGACAGGATTGTCCACGCGTTCTACGATTACCGTGAGCGAAAGATCCAGCAGATGGCAGAGGAGTTCTTGCGTGAGCACGGCATCGAACCTGAATAGAAGTGAAGCCCAGGCGCAGCGGTAGACAATCTCGAAGGACTCCTCTGTAGTTCGCAGCTTCTGTTAACTCAAGTCGGGTGGTCCACCCGACCGGAGTTGGACCTCACGCAAACTTGCAGCAGTGTACACTCCTCCGCGAGTTCGCAGGGAGGAACCTACTCGTTAAACAGCGTCTCGCCCCGTGGCATCGATAGGAGATCCCCAAAGCAAACAGTGTAAGCAATATCGAAGTACTTGGCTCCGGGACCGTTGCGATGGACGGCGATGCTGGTGGTGGCAAGGTAGCACCAAAATTGGATTTCCAGGTAGCGTATTGTGCGGTGCCGATGACGCCAGGGGTGGGGTCGTTCAGCAACGTGCCCGAGTTAGCACCCAAATTGTTCCGCCAGACGGTGTAGTCCGCCAGATCGACCGTGCCGTCGTTGTTGTAGTCGCCCGGCAGCGTCACTTCGGCAATGGAAAACCCAAAGAAGGCCGTCGCATCGGCCGGCAAGATCCCCGATATTGCGTGTCCCGTCAAACTCACATTATACCCACCGCCAGAGGTCCCAGAGATTACTGCATAGTCGTCTTCGAAAATCGAATTGAAACCCGCAAGTGCAGCAACGTAATCACCTGGAGGAAGTCCGTTGTAGACATCGATCTCGCTTTGCTCGATGCCGTTCGCGTCGTCGTTGTGCCGGATGACCTTGCCGGTCTCGGAATAGATAGCGATTTCTGTATCAAACTCGGATCCAAATGAATCGATAGTAAACGGCACAAAGGGATCACTCACAACTCCCAGGTGAGCAGTAAGTGTCGGAAGCGCAGGAGGCTGGACGTAACTTAGCTCCAAGAGGGTGTTAGCCCAATTAGCTACAAAAGTCACTCCGTTGAATTCTACGGTTTGAAAGGGCACAAATGACAGATCGGTGGCTCCCGTGATTGGCAAGTCCAGCATTCCCGACCAGTGTAGTGTAACCGGCAGGCCGTCACGTCTAGCAGAATCCGACGTTCCAGGATCGTTATAAACGGTGGTATGCACCCCACCAACTGCGCCATCTGCAATAGCCCAGATGGCTTCTTCCGACCAAGGATCGCCTTGCACGCTCGAAAAGTCGAGCGTTACCGAATACGCATTGTACTTTCCTGCTGGGATCTGCAGTGGCTTCGGAACGGCGTTTGGATCGGTACTGCTCACGTTGAAACTGCCAAGGTTCAACGAGACTTGCGACGCAGCTTGCCTCGCATTGAGATTGAATAGAAGGCAGAGAGAGACTACTGCAAGGGAAGTACGGAATGATCGATGCCGTGATAATTGCCGTAACACGAATGCGAAAGCAATGGCTACGACTAGCACCAACGCCGTTGCGGGTTCGGGAATTATTCTCGCGGTTGAAGTTGGCGTGGTAAAGGTGAGGTCGTCGAATACGGCTGACACCTCTCCACCTAATACAAATCCGCCGCCTTGGCCACTCTCGCGGTACGCATACAAGCCCAGCGTGCCGGTCGGATACTCGCTGTCTGTCCATGTGAGCTGCGGCTCTGCTGGCTCCGTCTCGTCGGCCGACCACACTTTAAACGCCAACTGGTCTCCTATCGCAGACGCTTGCAGGAAAATCTCTTCATCGAGTGGTATTGATTCGCTAGCCAGTACACTATCCACCGCGCCGAGGCCTTCGAGTCTCGCGATTACAATACGTCCCGACAACCGACTTGGTTGCACCTCAAAATTATAGGTATTGAATCCCGTCGCGAGTGCCCCAGTTACCCGCATTGAGATGCCGGCACGCGTGTTTTCACCTTCGATCCGTACTCGCGCACGATAGGTGCCATTGGTGTATGTCGAATCACTAATTCCCGCATCCCACACACCTCCCACAAGCCCCATTTTTTTCGCTGGAATCGGCCTTCTACTCGCCAGCCAGAGTTCGTCCTTCCCATTGATCTCCGTGATCGCTGGCCCCCAGTCTTGCCCGACGGTTGTGTCGAACAGCGTCCACTCCGAGAGATCGCCATCGAAGTCATCGACAAGTATCGTTTCGGCGCTCGCGACTTGTGTGGACCAAAGGAGAAATGGCATTGAGATAGCAACCACGCTTATCCCTCGCCTTAGCTTGTAGATGAGATAGCACATGGCGCGATTCCCTATGTTCGACTATTGGAAACTTGAATAATTCGATGGTGGGTGCGTACAGAACGCAGGATCTGGCGGCGGGCGTCGTACGCGGCATTTAGGGAGAGGATGCGACAAGTCGCGTCAGAAACGCGGAGTCCACTTGGGCTCGCACTCACCACTCGCCCTGTCGCCGGAGACAATCTCTTCACCCTGCGCGGTGAAGAGCGCCAGCATCACCCTCGGGTCGACGCCTTCCGCTTTGAAGTGTACCGACCCGTCACACATCGCCACACAGATACCTCGATGGAAACTGTACATTTCCGTGGTGTTTGCACGATTGATTTCTAGGCCTTGTGAGGGACGCCAAGGAATATTGACCCATGACAGCGGTTGGAATACGCCCCAAAAGGTCACAAAGGCGACGTCAGTATTTGGTTCGCGATTATGCGATCCATGGTGTGGGAGCGTTTCGTAGTAAGTTGGGAGGCCAGCCCGCTCAACAAACATCAGTGTCGTCGAAAGGCCATCTGTGAGTTTTTCCCAACCTTTGTAGTCGGAAATATAGGTGGACCAGCCATAAAAGTTACCGTTCATTCCTCCACCACAAGCAGGATCATAGAAGCGAATCTTTGAGGTGGGTGAGTAGTCACTTCCAAAGTTTTGCACCTGGGGCTGATCGCTGAAATCGACTTGATAGCCAGGAGACGACATCATCGCGCCGACCGTATCGTTGAAATAGGGTTCCGGTTTGTACTCGGTGTCCCGCAATCGATGAGCGGACGGGCACTTTGGGTAGCGGCCCGCACGCACCTCCGTGCTCTCGTAGTACGTCCCTTCTGCGGTTTGCCACTCGGGTGGCATCGTGCCCGGATCGAGCTGACTGAGCGCGATCTGTTTGAGGTTGTTCTTGCATTCGGATAGCCGTGCCGACTCGCGAGCGGCCTGAACGGCAGGCAAGAGCAATGCCACTAGCACTCCGATAATGGCAATAGCCACCAATACTTCGACGAGTGTGAAAGCTTTACGCATCGGTTTGCTCCTCTGCGAATAGGGGGCTTGAAACGTTCAACGAACAACGTCTCTGCTAATTGACAAGTCAATTCTCAAGACTCAATCTCGCTGGACACGCACTAGTTGCGTGCCCCGCATTAAGGACTCACCTGGAAATTGCCCGATTTAACGGGCTGTAAGAAATCTTCCACATCGATTACTCCATTTGAGATTAAGAAGGCTACGGTGTCGCAATCGAGTTCAAATCCAGCCTCAAGACTGTACAGGATCGAGGTCCGTTCGTCGGGCAGCGCCGACAGTCCTTGGCCGTTGTCCCGTATGCCTACTATGGCAGTGGTGCCGATGTAACTGGGATCGGAGTCGAGTACGACTGTGCCTCCGACGAGCGCGGTATTCGAATCCAGCAATAGTATGCAGTCGACTCTCACATGAGAGATGGCGCTTATTTGGCCGTCAATCTTTCTCACCCACTGAATCTCGCCCTTGGCTGTCCCGCCAGCCGATTTTTGCGCACTTATCCCAAAACGACCGGTGATACTTGGGTCATCGGGATCTATCACGACTCCGCCACCGCTCACCTGACCGGCCTTCGAGATTTGGCCGACCAGTAAAGACATCAGTGAGGCGGCCGTAACGATCGCGACGATGGCATAGGGATTTCGCAACATCTTCCTTTCCTCTCGTTTGGCCTGCTGAAAAGTAAAATAACTCGACCGGTCGCGCAGGCTGAGCGCTCGGTCATCTCGCCCCCGATGAGCGTGAAGTCCGACGTTCCGCGTAATGCGGCCGCCAGTCATTCGTTCACTTATGAGTGGTGTCGTCTCCGTTTTTGCCTTCGCTGGCTTCAAGCAGGTAGATCGCACCCGTGCTGTCGCCGATGGCCAACGTCCGCCCATCCGGTGACCAGTCGATTGATAAAATGTTAGGTTCGTTTGGCAGATGGAACACGGCGACATGATCCCCGTGATTAGCGTCCCAGATCCTCAGCGTCCCATCGCCGCTCCCAGTCGCGACACGCGTGCCGTCCGGCGACCAGGCTGTCGAATAAACCGGCCCGCGGTGCCCTTGGAGTTGTACTCGGTACCTGAGCGACTTGGCGTCGAATAGCTGAACGATCCCGTCCCACCGACCGACCACCACCTCGCTACTTGTCGGGTCCCAAGAAACGGAAGTCGGCCTAGCCGTATTATCCAGTACGCGAAGACGATGCTCGCGTGAGTCAAGATCGTAGACGAGAATGCCGAGCCTCCAGCCCCCTATGGAGTGGACTACAGCGAGGTAGCGGTGATCTGGGCTCCATTGCATGCTATGCCCCCAACCAGGATCGAGGTCAATCTCGTCGAGGAGCTTACAGGTGTTTATTTCCCTTATCAGCAGCTTGTCACGAGCGGCGTCTTGGGAGGTGTCCCCAAAAGCTGCGAAGACGCCCCGCTGTGGGTTCAAGGCCAGCAGCACGCCATCGGGCTTAGAGTTGGTCGCCAAAGTGCGTATCTCGTCGAGTTCACGCCGTTTGATGTCGATCGAGTAAAGCTTGCCGCGCGAGTCAGATACGGATAATAGATCGTCGCTGCTCCAGGCAATCCAGTGATTCGCACCGACGGCGTGCTCCATCACGACTCCACCGTAGGGGTCGAAAACCCGAACCACTGGATTGCACTCTTCTGGCATTGATCCCCCGTTGGTTGAAGTGGCCAATAGTCGACCATTGGCACTCCACCGAACATGCAGGCAACCCGTCGTTGATTCAGCTGTTGCATTCAAGGATTGGAGCCCGCCCGCCTCATCGACACGAAGGACTCGCAATCGGCCTCGCGTCTTCGTGGCTAACAAGGAGCCATCGCTGCTGACGCCGAAGATGTTGGTCGGTTCGGAGCCCAGATAGAGAGTGCGTGTCTCGACCCCGCTCGACACGTCCCAGAGCCGAACCGCATGGTCCGCGCCCGCCGAAGCCAGCCTGTTCTCGTCGATCCACGCAACACTCCGCGCGGGGCGGTGCGGAAATCTAGCCACCGGAGCCGATTCCTTCGGGTCAAAGACAGCAACTTCTCGATTCGCCGTGACCACGAAGCAATCTCCGCTGGGGCTCCATGCGATTAAATTCTCACTCCCCAGGTCCAGTTGCTCGAATTCTCTTACAATAGTTTCTGTTTGAATGTCCCAGAGACGCAATGAACCAAACCTTGCAGCGATCGCGACTGTTTTGCCATCAGGGGAAAAGGCAACGCTGCTTACGTTCGGCCAAGTTGCATCGTGCGCCTCGAAAAGCAATTCTGGCTCTTCAATCCTCCATAGTCGGTGATCCCCATTGAAACTGGATACTGCCAGTCGCTCACCCGCTGGTGAGAGATCGAACGCCTCCACATGGCCCACGTCTCTGCCCGCTTCGAAAGCGTTTCGATCAAACAGTCGCTCGCCGGTCTCTACCGATATGACAACAACACGGCCTTGATAGTCGCCAATTGCAAGCCGCTCCCCATCGCGAGACCAACGCAACCCGCAAACCTGCCCCAAGTTCGTCTCAGGCAGCGCAGTAATCTCGCGATTGGGGGTATGGCTATTGACGTTCCACAACTCAACTGATGTCCCCCCGTCTGCAGCCTTCGTGCAAACCGCTATCTGGTGACTGCCCGGTCGCCAAGCGGCCTGTGAGATATACCTGTCCGGAGCTTCGACGAAGGGACGACCCGCCTGCTGGTTCAAGAACCGCCACTCCCAGCCGCGGAAGTCAGACTTGTCGGTCCCCGGCTGAGGTGTGGTCCGTTGGAGCAAAGACTCGAGCGCGCCGTAGTCGTTTTCCTCCCAAGCTGCTGCTGCCTGTTGCATCTGAGTCACGTAAAGCCGGCGCGCTGTCTCCAGCGACATTTGGTCCTTCTCTGCACGTTCGCGAATCGCTGCGGAAATTGCAAAGGCTAGCCCAACCAACAAGACCCCTGCGACCACAGCAGCTGGAACGAGCCGTGCTGCATGTCGCTGCGCATACTTCTTCAATTGATACGACACCGAGGGCGGCCGAGCTGCGATAGGCTGATTCAACAGAAACCGCTCAACGTCGGCGGCCATGTCGCTGGCCGACTGGTAACGCCGGTTGCGGTCCTTTTCGAGCGCCTTCAAAACAACCCAATCAAGGTCGCCGCGAAGACTCGTACGCAGGCAATTTTGGTCGGTTTGCCGGTTGTTGGTGACCGTCGACATAGCCTTGTCGTTGAGGGTGCTAACCAACTCGCTCGGGCGCTTCGGATCTTCTTCGCGAATTATGCGACGCATTTCGTCGAAACCAACTTGCTTCAGTGTATCGCTGTCGAACGGCGTACGGCCAGTGAGCAATTCGTAGAGCAGCACTCCAAGCGAATAGACATCACTACGAATGTCGACATCCACCACTCCTAGCTGCGCCTGTTCGGGGCTCATGTAGAGAGGCGTGCCGATCATCTGCGCGTGTTGCGTGTAGACAGTCTGATTCGCCGGATCATGGCTGATTGCCTTCGCCACGCCAAAATCAATGACTTTGGGAGCCGGTGCGTCATCAATGCTCGAGACAATAATATTTGAGGGTTTCAGATCGCGATGAATCACTCCCTTCTGATGGGCGTGTTGCACCGCTCGGCAAACCAGGGCGAATAGCTTCAGCCGCTCCTCAGTGGAAAGTCGTTGCTCATTGCAGTAGTCCGTGATCGAAAGACCTGGTACCAGTTCCATGACGAAATAGGGTTGACCAGAATCAGTGGCGCCTCCGTCATACACCTTGGCAATGCTGGGATGATCCATCATCGCGAGCGCTTGCCGTTCACTCTCGAAACGGCCCACCACGTCTCTGCTGCCCATGCCAGGCTTAATGATCTTCAGAGCGACCTTGCGTCGCACCGGCTCCATCTGTTCGGCCACATAGACCACCCCCATGCCCCCTTCGCCAATTTGCTCGCGGATTTTGTAAGGGCCGATTTGGGAGCCAATTTCATTCTGGGTCGCAAACTGCTGCATTGTTGCCGCCAGCCCCGGCGGCACTGCATCAAGTGGGCCCGCTTGTTCGTGAGCCTCAAGGTAGCCGTAGATTCGAGACCGTAGCTCTTGGTCCTCGCCACAGGCAGCGTCCAAGTACGCTGACCTCTCCTCCGGCTGCAAGGTTGCAGCGGCCGCGAAAAGTTCGATTTCGTTGGGAGATGAGTCTGACATGGTCACTGATCCTCTACCTACCAATGCGAATTAGGGCTAGAAAGTCCCTCATCGAAAAAGAGAGAAAAGAAAAAACAGTCGGCAACCGCCCGCTACTCGTTGCTGAACAACTCAGCGTGCAATCGAGCTCGCGCGTAAGTCCAGTGCCGTTCGACAGTTGCATGAGATACGCCCAGGCACTCCGCGGTCTGTGAAATGGTCATTCCGCAGAAATACCGCAGTTTTACGACACTCGCCGCCAGCGGATGCGTATCTTCGAGCTTGGCCACAGCCTCATCAATATCCAGAAGACTGGTATTGGGACCCACACCTTCCTGTAAAATCGACGATATGGGTTCGCGCTTCCTATCGCCACCATGCTTTATTGCTTGCTTCTTCCGCGCGGCATCCACGAGGATTCGACGCATGGCTTCAGCAGCTGCAGCGAAAAAGTGTCCGCGCGATTCCCAATGCTGATCCTGATTGCCATCCACCAATCGAATGTACGCATCGTGAACCAGCGCCGTTGCCTGCAAGGTTTGCCCTGGCTTCTCCTGCGCCATCTTGGCGGCGGCCAGATTTCGCAACTCATCGTAGACCAGCGGCAGCAGCTGCTCGGCAGCGCTTTGGTTGCCCTGCTCGATCTGCGACAAGATTTGAGTGACGTCGGCCATGAGGCCGATTATAACCACCTTTTCGGGCCTGGCGTGATGTCCATTGAGAGCCCGGCAATAGGTGTAGGATTACAGGCATTCTTGGTTTGTTTCGCGGACCGGCAATTGACTGAGGTGAGACCGACCGACGCACATTTCGCGATTTTCTTCCTGCTGGCGGGTGCATCATCCTCGCGGACTTAAGATTTGGCCTTAAGCGCAGCGGTCGTTTTCACCGACGGCAGTTCGGGGCCAGGAAAGTGTAGTCAAGTTGGTGACGCTTGTTAGCCCACCAAAGGCCACTATCGGTACCATCATCGGGTCGCCAGTGTTTGACAGGCTTGCTGATTGAGTAATCCTCTAGGTAGAGACGGCGCCTCTGGGGCGGCAAGTCTCTACTGAGCCTCTCGCGCCATCGCAACCGATGTCCGAACCATAGTTGTGATCCCCGCACGTACAGCCTCGGGCAACTCTGTCCACTGATCAACAACGAGGGCTAGATCGGGGGCGATCGGGCCTTGGTCGTTCCCAACTGCTGCGCCCAGAGCTGCGCACTGCTCAGAATCGCCGTATTCCACGGGATTTGTCGAGGTCACTGATTGACTCATAATCAGTAAGCTAAAGGTCGGAGTCCGCCAGGGACTCGTACGATCCTCATAAAACAAGAGGGTAACGCCAGCGTTCAAGGCCCGCGGCGCAGAATTGAGCGCAGTTAACGCAGATTCCGCCCTCATCTGCTTCCCTGCCGGCTGTTATCGAAGCATAGTACAAGCTGCCCGAGGCAGAGCGGGCCGCTTCACGATAGCTTTCAGTGGATGAAGTGCGGACAGAAGGGCCGGCGCCGCAGTCCGTTGTTGTCCCCGGCCCTAGGACAACCGCTGGCTCCATGTGCTAATAGTCCTGTGTCTACCAACTTGGTGGGGGCAATGGATCATTCAACGGACAATCCCGGATTCGTGCAGAGGTCGTCACGACGAATGGCATCTATGAGGAAGCCTTTGTCAAGAGACTTGTGGAATGATTTTGCGGGGGCTCCAAGCATCTATTCGGTATCACGAGCAGGTCGATGTGATCTACTTCGGCACCATTAATCGTATTACGGTCGATCCCATTCACTTAGACGGCTTCAAGAGCCATGCCATTCGCCGGGATTCGGCCTTGGCACCCCACAAGAATCTTAACGCATGG
>NZ_JAMXLR010000032.1 GCF_024054565.1 Aeoliella straminimaris | reverse complement strand
AGTTCGGAGGAGGCCTAACTGGCCGCAGTTGGTCCATCTTCTGCAACTCGGAGATCGCCCAAACCTACGGTGATGTATCGACCTTAGCAGCGTCGACTGCGGATTTAGAACACGCTTAGCCTCGCATGACGTCGAGACCTGTCTCCCGCTACTGGGAGAGCACCTCCGGTTATGGCTTAGTTTCTTCTTTGCCTTCCGACTTTGACTTGGGGTCGGTAGCGGGTTCGTCAGCATCGTCTTCTTCTGCCGTGTATTTCTTTTGTAACGAGGAAGGCAGATTGTCCCAAACAACGGACGGAACAAACATCGACTCATCAACGTCCGTTTCCACTACGGTTCCGTCGGCCCTAAACTCAAACAGCTTGAAGTATTGAATATCACTTCCGTAGCCCCACAGCCTTGAGGGAGTCTCCCAATACAGGAACCATCGCATCGCAGACCAACCAATGGAATCGCTTGCAAGTTTGTTACCACTGGCGGCATCGAACACCTCAAAATCCACAAGATCCCCATCACGCCGAATCACTTCCAACCGCTTGGTGCCATCTGGGGACATGGAAGAGCCAAAATCCCTGACCAGAGGACCGGACCGCAGCACATGAATCTCGACGCGAGATTCCGCCTTCCCCTCCTTATCCTTGAGATGAATGACCCGAATATCGACGCCGGGAATCTTGGCATTCTCGTATACGGAAAGATTGGCCTCTGCATTTGCAATCTGGCCCATGCTGGCTGCGAGGCTCATCTCCTCTGGATTGAGTGTTCGCTTACGCCATCCCGCTCCGAGGAAATTGCTCAGCTTGATGGAGAAATCCCCAGTGTTAAGAGCTGTCTTAAAACTAAAAGTCTCTTGGCCTTTGATCTTCAGCTTGCCTACCAGATTTACATCCGGCATACCTTTCGAGAAATCCGGAACGGCCGACTTTCGATCTCCGAGATCCGAATATGGCGGTCTAGCATCTTCAGCTATCGTAGCGCCCGCTGAGATCAGCATTGTGACCACGGTCAAGATTGCGAGTTTCATGTTTCTCCCTTTTTGTCATATAGAACAAGAATTCTGCGGCACAGCGCAGCATAGTATCTCACGGACGGTGTTGTTTTATGTACGGACGTATATCGCAAGCGTTCACAACTCTGCTCCCCTACGGAACTTCTATCATGGCAGCAGCTTATCGCCGCAGACTGTTGATCTTGCCAATTATTTAGCGGTTCGGTGTATCGAATAAACAGCCATTGTCATCAAGATGTAAAACGCCCAAGCTTCGCACGCTATCCTGTTTCGGTGACTCGTTACAAGAACTGTGATTGTTGAGTAAAAGCTGTATCATTTCAAAGCACAATAGGAAACTGAAGGTCCAAAGAAAGTTAGGGTGCAGCGGTTAGCTAACGAGGCAGTGTTCTTAGTTTGTATCAGCTAGTCATTGACCCAAAACCAGCCATTCTCGCTGTCGAAACATATCGAGGAGTTCGACTGCAATGGCCGGCTGAGAAACAACGAGTACGTTCGTCTGTCGCCGACTGGATGAAAGAGTATTTGCTGGTCGACATCCCAAGTTTTCGAAAGCTCGGTGTACTTATCCTGCGAGGGTAGTTCATCGTGATTAGCAAGATAGAGTTCCAGCTGCGAGTCGATCGCCTCGACATTCTCTTCAAAACGGTATTCTTCGATGAAAAAAGGCAGTTCGATGGCCAGCAAGACAAATAGTGGTACTGTCGCTGTGAGAAGCAGTTGTTGCCGACGCTGTAGCATCGTGAGAAGGTAGACGGTTAATGCCGCAAAGATTGCGAGTACGAAGTAAGCCACAGGCTGCACGGTGCTGTAGCTTGGATCACCCGGGTGCAATGCTTCGACAGCGGTCGCCGGAGGTAAATCGAGGGATATCGCTGGCTGGGCGCTTTCCGATCCGACGGCCAGCGCCAGCATAACGAAGGCGAACGCTACCACAGTCGAGATGAAACTGAACATCCAGTTCTTTCGCCACACAATACCCGGCCAGGTCAGCAGGAAAATCGGTAGAAAGATGCTCGTGATGGCGACAATCCGCAGCGTGGAAAATCCCCATTCCGTCGAACGGATATTCCAGGTGACCCAAAGCGAGAGCAGCACCAATAAACCGCTGAGTAGATAACGCGTGTAAATGAACGCGGGAGTACCCCAAGGCGGCACAGTACTACGAATGCTATTGGCCAATTCACGCGGTGTGCCGAGTTCTTCCAGTATTCGCTTTACCGCATCTTCTTCCGTTTGCCCCTCGGACGTTTGCGCGGCGATGCGTGTTACTACGTCCGCGCGAACCTCGTCGACGATGGTTCGTGTATGCGGTTCAGAAAGATTGAGCGAGGCTTCCAGTTCTTCAAAATACTGATGCAGTCTTTCAGAAATTAAGTTAGCCATTGGAGCAGTCTTTCATAATCGCGTTGATCGACTTGGTAAATCGCTGCCACTGCCCGGCACGTTGCTGTTGTATGCGTTTGCCCTCCGCAGTGAGTCTGTAAACTTTGCGTTTTTTGCCGCTTGGTGGCTCTTGCCATTTTGCCGTAATCCAACCTTCTCGCTCGAGGCGATAGAGCAGCGGATAAAGCGTGCCCTGTTTGATGCGAAACTGCCCGTCGCCAAGGTCGCCCATGGAAACGAGAATGTCGTAGCCGTGCATCGGTTTCTCGCCAAGTAGGGTGAGAATTACCATGTCGGCACAGCTTCGCACGAGGTCGGAAGAAAACTCTTTACTTGCCATGTCTCGTATATTATGTTACACAAGGTATGTATGTCAAGTTAGTTTTAGTCGATGCCAGAACATCACTGACCAATTGCAAATGCATCGGTGGGTTGCTCTACGTTCTAACACCTGCTCAAAAGTCAGTTTCATGCATAAGTCGGCCAACAAATCTTCGGAGGTCTCATACTAACCAAGACCAAAGAAGTAGCCGGATCTTTGGATTTAAGCGACCTCGGCGAAACCACAGATTGCAACAGCCAAGTCACCTCTCGCAATTTGGCCAGTCTCGAACTGCAGGTGGTTGCATCGTCCGACCGCTGGAAGAGATTTTTCTAAGGCGCAGAGGTGTCCGATCTCGGACAGGACCTCTGCAAGTTCGTCAGAGGCGCAACTTGCTGGTGTTGGACCATCTTCGTTCAGTTCGCAAGATCCCGAACTGGCAGCGGTGTGACGACGAATGGCATCTATGAGGAAGCCTTTGTCAAGAGACTTGTGGAATGATTTTGCGGGGGCTCCAAGCATCTATTCGGTATCACGAGCAGGTCGATGTGATCTACTTCGGCACCATTAATCGTATTACGGTCGATCCCATTCACTTAGACGGCTTCAAGAGCCATGCCATTCGCCGGGATTCGGCCTTGGCACCCCACAAGAATCTTAACGCATGG
>NZ_JAMXLR010000031.1 GCF_024054565.1 Aeoliella straminimaris | reverse complement strand
TAAGCTTTTCTGCAGCAAACACTAAGCGTCGCTATCGCAGCAATGCTTGCTTGCTGATTGAGAAGTGATGTCGTCAGAAAAGGCCTCCGTTGCTCAGATGGTTTTTGTGTGCAAAAACCCATCCGTAGCAAGGAGGCCTTCTTATGGCACTTTGTAATTCGGTCCGTACTCGTCGGCAAGTTCGATTTCTCAGGCGGCAGTTCTTACAGGAAGGCGAATTGCCGTTTGCTGATCTGCTTTCGCAAGAAGCCATTTTACGAACCTTGGCGGAGATTGAGGTAGCCTGGAATGACCGCATCTATACGCCCTTGATGACGCTCTGGGTGTTCTTGGGCCAAGTCCTCAGCGCCGATCATTCCTGTCGCGGCGCTGTCGCCCGCTTTCTCGCGTATCGCCTCTCACAGGGACAACGTGCGTGCTCCTTAAAAACCGGCGCTTACTGCCAGGCAAGGAAGCGTCTACCCGTGGACTTCGTGGCGAACATGGCCCGTTTGATTGGTCGAAGGCTTGAAGACCAGGCGGAACAGAAATGGCTTTGGAAAGGTCATCACGTCTATATGTTCGACGGCACGACCACACTAATGCCAGACACGGCGGAGAATCGCGCCGCCTATCCACTCACCTTCAATCAGAAGGAGGGGTTGCCATTGGCCCGCGTAGCGGCGGTCTTCTCCCTTTCGTGCGGCGTGATCCTCGATCTGGCAACTGCCCGCTACGCCGGTAAAGGACAGGGCGAAGTCACGCTGTTTCGGCAGCTTGCGAGCTTGTTTTCCCAGGGAGACGTCGTCCTGGCCGACTGTTTGATGTGCAACTGGCGCAACTTCTACGAGCTGAACGAGCGCGACGTTCATTTCGTCACCAGGCTCAACAAGGCGCTGCGGAAAGCGGATTTTCGCAAAGGCACAAGTTTGGGCAAAGACGACCACCTCGTACGCTGGCCAAAGCCGCAGATCCGTGGAGTGGGGCGTGCTGCTCAACGGGCGATGCCCCGGTATGTGACCGTTCGTGAAGCACGCGTGTACATCACAACGCCGGGATTTCGCACGAAGCAAGTCGTCATCGTGACCAACCTGCTTGATTCGCTGAAGTACACGAAAGAAGACTTGGCCGATCTCTATCGCCAGAGGTGGAACAACGAATTGGATCTCAGAACCGTTAAGTCGGAAATGGGAATGGAGTGCCTGCGCTGCAAGACTCCCGAGCTGGTGCGGAAAGAAATCTGGGTTCACGCGCTCGCCTACAATCTCATCCGCACCGTCATGGCTCAAGCGGCGACGAAGTATGGCTTCTTGCCCCGCACGATCAGCTTTAAGGGAGCTCTGCAAACGCTGGAAGCATTCCGTCCTATCATCGCGACCGTTGGAAAACACGACGCCTCCACCAGAGAAATACTCTACGAACATCTACTCAAGGCCATCTCACTTCATCGAGTCGCAGACCGACCCAATCGCTTTGAACCAAGAAGGATCAAACGGAGGCACAAGCACTACGTCCCACTGG
>NZ_JAMXLR010000030.1 GCF_024054565.1 Aeoliella straminimaris | reverse complement strand
CCCCGCCGTGGGTGGCGAATCGTCGAGTAGGCTTGTTCGTGCGAGCGGGTGCGAGGCAATTCGATACGACTGCCATCGACGGCGAACACGAGGTATCCCGCGATGAGCCAATAATCCGCCAGCGCCGCTTGCATTCGCTGTTGCAGGACCGGCTGCAGCAACGAGGCAAGTGGCGTGGTCCAGCGGCGAAGGATTTTTGTGAATGCCTGGTACGAAGTGGCCAGTTGCTGTTGCTCTTTCTCGAGGCGGAGGATTATCCTACGAACCGTGTGGAACCGCTCCCCCAGCGTCTGTTCCTCTGACCAAGCCCAGCAGAGCGCCGCGGAAACCAGCGACTTGGGCGTCCATCTGCAATCGTCGCGGAAAGTAATGGACCGCCAGTCGATCCCCGCGAGCAACCAACGCAAGCATTGCCGCAGGCAAACTAGATTCAACCGTACTTGAGTGTCTCGATGTGACATGCCCGATTCCCTTCGGGTAAGAGATGGCCCCCCTTCCTTGGTTCAACTGAAAGGATGGCCGAAACTCGCTGTTACATCGAGACCTCTTTTTTACCAGAGAGAAAGGGTTAACGGCGTAGAGTGGCACCCTACGGATCCAGCGGTTCATGGTTATCCTACGAATATGGATTACTGGAACGCCCAATGAATTCAGCATTCCGAACATGTCGAATCTGTGGTTTACAATTTGACGAGCCGCCGTGGGGAACTGATGGTGCGACACCATCTTTCGACATTTGTCCCTGTTGTGGAGTCGAATTCGGTTATGAGGATATTACTCCCGAAAGCTGCCGTCTTTATCGCCGCCAGTGGGTTTCAGCCGGTGGTAAATGGTTCAATGAGAAGGATAAGCCTGTGCAGTGGGATATGAACGCACAAATGCGGAACATTCCTACGGAATACGCTGACCACGCCTGAGTGCATTGCGCTTGCAAGGTCCAATGCGCAAATGGTGCGCAAATGGGGACACCCATCTACATCCCTGCACCACGACTGGCTCTAATTCGTGCACGGCATTGCCCTTACGCGCTGAAACCGGACGCCGCTGCCGACGGCGATTGG
>NZ_JAMXLR010000002.1 GCF_024054565.1 Aeoliella straminimaris | reverse complement strand
CGATGTAACCACTGTCTCGAAAACGTTAGGTGAATTGCACGCGGTCGCAGCGATGAATGGCACTTGGAGTTCCGTGAACTTCCCGAGGTTGACAATTACTTCACCGGTGCCATTGACGACTTGGAAATGTATGTCTTCGGCGACAACGAGATGGGCACCACGGGAAACCCGAGCAACGGCGAAGACTACGGAACCTTCAGCCTGTTTGCGGACAACGAGTGGATCAAGAACGCCATCGATACCGATCCCGCTCGAATGGGCACCCTGCTGGCTGGCGACGTCAATCGGGACAGTGAGGTAAGCGGCGACGGTACCGGGCCCGTTGGATCGGACGACGTCAGCGCATTCGTGGCTGGTTGGTTGTCCGAAAACCTCTTCCAATCGGCACATAACGGATTGATAACCGCTGGCGACTGGAACACATGGGGCCAAGGCGACCTGAATCTCGATGGTCGGACTTCGCTGGACGATGCTCTGATCTTGCATAACGAACTGCTCGCCAACGGTAGTGTTAGCGGCTTAGACTTCGGGCTGCTTGCAGGCGGAACCACCGTTCCAGAGCCGACTGCGATCACCCTGCTGGGATTGGCCACGGTCGGTTTGATCCTAATTCGTCGACAAAAACGTCCTTCATTTGGGCATCGACACCTACCACAATCGCTGTCACAAGAATAACAATGGTTTGTCTGCCGAGGTGAACCAGGCAGCATTACTGGGCTTAACAAAGGAGGCTAAGCAGCAAATAATTTTCCGCTACGTGGCAATCGATCCTTGCAGTCGCTTTTCTGCGTTTTACGGGCCGAATTTCGATTGGCTGCCCGATCAGGATCACCCCGGCTTGGCCAACACTGCCCCGCACAAGATGATTCTTCAAGTCGATGGAGATAGAATTCAATTACTCCCTGCCTGGCCATCGAACTAGGACGCCGAGTTTAAGCTGCACGGGCCAGCAGGTAAGATATTTATGGGGGCCTCTGCAAATGGAGGGGCTATGTGGATGAATCCAACATTGGATAGAGTGCTCGACGATAATGATTCTGCACTCACCAAAGCTAAGTTTGGTCTCGACAACGTTCTTGGAGTCGGAGACGTCGGCTCATTGATGCCCGGGGATGTAAACCTTGATGGGAGAGTCGATGTGGTGGACACAGAATCGATTGAATAGGAGCGGAACGCGTACTGAATTCGCCAACAACGGGGCACCCTTAGGTCAAGCGGTCATTTTTTACCCAGTTCATAAGAGAGCTTTCGGATTGATATCTATTCAGCCCGTTTTTCGCCTGAGTTGCTTGTTCGTCGCACTCTCGGTAGGCCATGCCCTAGGTGCTGAGCAAGCTCTCCGGTTTAATCGCGATATACGCCCGATCCTATCGGACAAGTGTTTTGCCTGTCATGGTCCAGCCGCGAGTGACGGCGACACGGACTTGCGCCTCGACTCGCGGGAATCGGCTGTGGAAGACTGGGGAGCCATAGTTCCTGGCAGCCCTGAGGAGAGCGAACTGGTTCGTCGCATCGATTCGACGGATGCCGATGAGGTGATGCCACCCACTGACGCCCACAATCCACTGGATGACGAGCAGCGTGCTCTGCTGCGACGTTGGGTGAAAGAGGGTGCCAACTACGAGCCCCATTGGGCCTACAAGCCGCTCGTTCGCCCTGCAGTTCCCGGCAACTCCAAACCAAAGTCGGTGGCTGAAGCGATCGATTCGTTTATTGAAGCCCAGATGAGAGCGGATGGTATCGAGCCAGTATCAGAGGCCGACCGAATTACGTTAATTCGCAGATTGTCATTCGACCTGACCGGTATGCCGCCCACAGCGGCGGAAGTTGACAGCTTCGTCCACGACCGTTCACCGGATGCCTACGAAAAGCTTGTTGATCGTCTCTTGGAGTCACCTCGCTTTGGCGAGCGGATGGCCATCTACTGGCTCGACCTAGTACGATACGCCGATACGGTGGGCTATCACGGCGATCAGAATGTCTCGCAAACCCCTTATCGCGACTACGTTATCAATTCTTTCAATGCAAACACGCCTTACTCCCAGTTTATCCGAGAACAACTGGCTGGCGATCTACTACCCAATGCCTCACTGGACCAGCAAGTTGCCTCCGGCTACAACCGGCTTAATCAAACCACCGAAGAGGGAGGAGCTCAACCCAAAGAATACTTAGCCATTTACTTCGCCGATCGAGTCCGCAACGTCTCGCAGGTTTTCATGGGCGCCACAATGGGTTGCGCGCAGTGTCACGATCACAAGTACGATCCATATACGTTGCGAGATTTCTACTCTTTGGGAGCATTCTTTGCCGACCTCAAGGAACAAGGCAAGTACGAGGCCAGGAGTCGCCCACCCCAGATTCCCGTTCCGACCGAAGCAGAGCTAGAGCAGCTCGCAGAGATTGATCGCGAAATTGCAGTTTTCGAGTCTCGCCGTGCGCCTCTTGAAGAGCAAGCGCTGCCAGGCCAGTCTGCCTGGGAGACAATCGCCCGAGCACGATTGCGCGAAGCCAGGGAAACGGCGACCGTATGGGTGGACGACCAGGAATTGATCGGTGCGAAATTGGAGGGTGAGTGGCACTATATCACTGATGATGAGGGGCCCGTTCATAGCCAACGCCTATCTCGCGTGCAGCGATCCGCCGGACAAATGCAGCATTTCTTTGACGATGCCACATCGAGAGCCGTCGTTTCGCGAGGTACGCGGTTCTTTGCGTGGGTGTACCTCGACCCAGAAGACCCGCCTGCAGCGATCATGCTGCAATTCAACGACGGTTCCTGGAACCACCGGGCGGTGTGGGGATCCGATGCGATTTCCTATGGCAGGAGGTCTGAGAATTGGGCTGGCTATCAACGCTTGGGAGATTTACCAGAGAAAGGCCAGTGGGTTCGCTTGCAGGTCGACGCCGAACGAGTAGGCCTCGAGCCGGGCGACAGCGTCAAAGGAATGGCATTTACTCAATTCGGAGGGCAAGTCTACTGGGACCAAGCGGGGTGGAGCGACATATTCACCCTTCCTGCTCATGTAGAGCAGGCCTTGTCTCTCGATCCCAGCGAGCGAACCACGGAGCAAGCCAATCGGCTGCGTAAGCACTACTTGTCCCAAACGGCTCCGATAAAAGAGCTGGACAACAATATCGCCCGCCTGCAGGCCCAGCGCAACGACATCGAGCACTCGGCTACCACCACCGTCGTCTCCGAAGCAGTATCTCCGCGTACGATTCGCATCCTGCCACGAGGAAACTGGATGGACGATTCGGGCGAAATCGTGGAGCCCGCCATACCAGAGTTTCTGGGCGAATTGCAAACCGGACCTCGCCGGGCGAACCGACTCGATTTTGCGAATTGGCTGTGTGAACCGGACAATGTGCTCACGTCCCGTACCATGGCCAATCGCCTGTGGTACCTGATGTTCGGTCGAGGTATCTGCAGCAGTGTCGACGATCTCGGCGGCCAAGGAACTTATCCTTCTCATCCCGACCTGCTGGATTGGCTGGCAGTGGAGTTCGTTCAGTCAGGCTGGGACGTTAAGCACCTTCTGCGGTCAATTGTCACCACGAATGCCTACCGTCGCTCTTCGCGAGCTTCTGAGCATTTGCAGCTAAGCGACCCGGGCAATCATTGGCTGGCGAGGCAGGGGCGTTTTCCGCTGCCCGCTGAAATGGTACGTGACAATGCGCTGGCCGTCAGCGGACTGCTGGTGGAGCAAGTCGGAGGCAGTAGCGTGGAGCCGTATCAACCCGCTGGATACTATGCCCAACTGAACTTTCCCAAACGCACCTATGTCGCCGATCCAGGCGACGATCAGTACCGCCGCGGGGTGTACGTTCATTGGCAACGCACCTTTTTGCATCCAATGCTAAAAGCGTTCGACGCCCCTAGCCGCGAAGAATGTACCGCTGCTCGCGCCCGGTCCAATACGCCGCTGCAAGCTCTCACCTTGCTGAATGACCCCACTTTTGTCGAGGCGGCCCGGGTGTTTGCGGCCCGCATTATGCGTGAAGGTGGAAATAGCACGGACGATCGCATTGTTTGGGCGTACCGCAATGTCATCTCCCGTGAGCCCGAGGAGCCGATTGTGGATAGGTTGCAAGATTTGCACGACGCACACCTAGCGCACTACCGTGAACACGTTGAGCAAGCCAAGGAGCTGGTTTCAACGGGCAACGCCCCCGTTGCTACTGAGCTGGAAATATCTGAGCTAGCGGCGTGGACCAGTGTCGCTCGGGCTCTGCTCAACTTGAATGAAACTATTGTGCGTTACTAGCGCATGCCTGGACTATGAATTGGAGTAGTTGCATGCTGAACCACCAAGAGCACATTGCCCGTCGTACGTTTCTCAGACGCACGGGGCTGGGATCAATTGCATTGGCGTCCTTGCTGGAGCCGGGACTCGTTCGCGCTGCGGACTCCCGATCAGAATCAGACAGATCTTCAGTCAGGCACCACCCTCCGCGGATCAAGCGTGTGATCCACCTCTGCATGGCTGGTGGACCAAGCCATCTGGAGACATTCGACCATAAGCCGATGCTGGCAAAGTTCGATGGCCAGCCGATGCCAGCCTCACTGACTGAGGGCCAGCCGATTGCCCAACTGCAAGGGCAAGAGTTGAAGGTCATGGGGCCGCAACATCCCTTCGTTCGACGAGGCCGGAGCGGATTGCAGATGTCGACCATCTTCCCCAATATGGCCGAGATTGCAGACGAAATTTGTGTCGTCAAATCGATGTACACCGGACAAATCAACCACGATCCGGCGCACACTTTCTTTAATACAGGTACCGCGATCAGTGGCCGACCCTCCATGGGCTCGTGGGTGCTCTACGGCCTGGGGGCCGAAACTCAGGACCTGCCCGGCTTTATTGTCTTGACCAGCGAGGGAGGAGGGCAAAGCCAACCAATTAGTTCGCGACAATGGCACTCCGGTTTCCTGCCCAGTCGTTTTCAAGGAGTGCAAATGCAATCCACCGGCAGTCCGGTCCACTACGTAAACAATCCCGCTGGAGTCGGCCGTGAGCAGCAGCGTGACATCGTTCAGGCAGTGAACGATATCAACCGCGTCCGCAATCTTGAACTCGACGACACCGAAGTCGCCACTCGTATCAAGGGCTACGAAATGGCCTTTCAGATGCAGGCTTCGATTCCCGAACTAACGGACTTGTCCGGCGAACCAAAGCATATCATCGACATGTATGGTTGCAGGCCCGGCGATGGCACGTTCGCCAGCAATTGCCTCCTGGCACGTCGACTGGCCGAGCGAGGAGTTCGTTTCATCCAACTTTACCACCGCGGATGGGATCACCATAGTGGGATGAAGAAGGGGGCAGCCGTCACCGGCAAGCTCGTGGATCAGGGTACGACCGCTCTGGTGAAGGACCTGCGGCAACGAGGAATGCTGGACGACACCTTAGTTGTATGGGGTGGGGAGTTTGGGCGTACGCCGATGGCACAGGGAAGCGGTCGCGACCACCACATAAAGGGCTTCTCGTTGTGGCTTGCCGGTGGTGGTCTACCCGGCGGCACTGCTTATGGAGCCACCGACGACTTTGGTTACAACGCTGTAGAAGACCCGGTCCATGTGCGAGATTTTCACGCCACGATGTTACACATGCTCGGAATCGACCATTCGCGGTTCACCTACAAGTTTCAGGGGCTCGATTTCCGCCTTACTGGCGTGGAAGAAGCCCACGTCGTTCATCGGTTGCTTACTTAAGATACCCATCTGATCGCCAATTGCGAGCCGCATCGCAATTACCAATCACATTCCCAAAAGACAGATACGAATTCGATGTCTCAGGCGATCAACAGCATTCGTCTCCATGTCTACCTGGCGCACTCGGCACCAGAACTGCTTGGGCCGGCGCCCCAACCTGTAAAGGGAAAGGTTTATGGATACTCGAAGATCGTTTCTATATAAAGGCGCATTGGCACTAACTAGCTGTGGAATGAGTGTTAAGGCGCCCCGAGAGCTTCTGGCTGCACAGGAAGCATCGACTCCTTCAATCTGTTTTGGTCTGCTTACTGATTGTCACTACGCAGCTAAAGCACACGTTGGATCGCGGTACTACCGGGAATCGCTCAACAAAATCGACGATGCGGTAAGACAGTTCAATGACAGCAAAGCGGACTTCGCCGTCGAGTTGGGTGACTTCATTGATGCCGCCGATGATGTCGACACCGAGCTCGGTTGGCTTCGTAAGGCGAACGAGCACTTTGCGAAGTTTACCGGAGATCGGCATTACGTATTGGGGAATCACTGTGTTGCCACCTTGTCAAAGAAAGAATTCCTGAATACTTCGGGCGCTAAAAAGGCGTACTACTCTTTCGACCGCGGCGACATACACTTCGTCATTCTGGACGCCTGCTATCGTCACGATGGGGTCAGCTACGGCCGGAACAATTTTGACTGGACCGACGCCAATGTCCCACCACACCAGATAAAGTGGTTGCAAAATGACTTGAAGTCGACGTTCTTGCCAGTTGTTGTATTTGTTCACCAAAGACTTGACGGCAACGGCTCTTACTTTGTCAAGAATGCGATGGAAGTGAGAAGTGTACTTGAAGATTCAGGCAAGGTTCTCGCGGTTTTTCAGGGCCATTCACACAAGAACTCCTACAAGGACATCGCAAAGATTCACTACTGCACGCTGCGCGCCGTGGTTGAAGAATCCGGCATTGAAAATAGCGGTCATGCCATCGTCTCCATATTTCCCGACCGCTCGATTCTGGTCGATGGTTATCGACAACAATCAGATTATGACCTAAAAAAGACTTCGCGGTGAAGGCGCTCAGTGGGTGCGCGACATCGCGGATGATCGCTGGCAGTTCACGGCGACCAACTTTTTTGCGTTGGCTTAGCGAACGAGGTTGGACCATCTCTGTCTCTAAGGTTCTCCGTCAACTGCTGGCGGTGGCGAAGACCTTTGCAGCCTAATGCGTTGGTATTCACTGGTGGGAGCTGTCCCAAAGTAGCTCTTGGCGTGCCTTACGTAGGCCACAGCGAGCTGCGCGATGGTCAGAACCAGGGCGGGCTTACCGAACACCGGGGAACGTCCAGAGGCGAGATACTCCGCAATAACGCGGTCGTACTCCTTCTTGCAGGCAACTGTCCCGTGGGGGCCGAGGTAAAAGTCTTTGCCGCCGATCGTGGTCACGGCCTGGCCGGACGCTTTGTGCTTGCGGTACTCGGGGAGAGAATTCGCCAGTTGCGGCATGGTACGGGTTCTCCTGAAAGGACCCACTACGGTACGTACCGTTGTGGCAACTTGGAAAACGCCGCATTTCCGAACGTCGGAAGGTAACAGAAGGCACTTGTTT
>NZ_JAMXLR010000029.1 GCF_024054565.1 Aeoliella straminimaris | reverse complement strand
CCCGCCCTCTTGTCCGTCGACAACGGCCCCGGAAATGCATCACGCTCCAGCCTTTCCAAATTGCTACATCGAAGACCGGCCTACCACGACCATAACGAGACGTCGACCTCAGATGTCGCCATCCAGTGCGTGTAAGCAAGGAGCCTTCTGCACACAACGGCCAACCGACGTACGCGAGGCACGTCGCCTCGGAGTTCATCGGTTCGAAGTGGTGCCCGACGGCGTCCGAGAGAAGGCACTTAGCGGAGGCTTAAAGGGCGACGCATCGGCCCTGTGAGACGCAATTGCCAGGAGACGCAAACCTATGCCGGCAAACAACTTAAAAGTGGCGGGGGCCGGATTCGAACCGACGACCTCGAGGCGATGAGCCTGCACGTTCGGTTTGGCCTAACCTACTTGAACGTAAGCGGTTGCGCCGTTTGACTACACCGTTGGCCGGAGTTAATGTTTATACAGCTATCAGCGTTCTTCAGCGTCTATCAGTAAATCTTGGCTGCCAACGGTGTAGTGAGTGATGCACTACGGAAAAGAACATTCTGCGCACTGCTCAGACTCTAGCCGCCACGATTCCCCCCTATCGCTTCCCGCGAGCTGCTAGCGCCGCTGCAGATAGGAAAACTTGTCACGGGACAACTTCCGCCTACACTCCCCATTTTGAAGAATAACTTACGGAAGGGCTCAGGGCATTCGTACCAGACCACCTCGTCTCCAACATCCCTTTTATCTACTCATAGATGAACACCAAGGACGACTCTCTCAGACACTTGCCTCAAGGCGACGACTGCAGCCATGTTGCGAAAAAAAGTTGCTTGACTAACAAGCCGTCGGGAAGATCGCGCCGCCCTCGAGTTAGGGGAGTGGCGCTGAAAGTTGCTCTCGGAGTACGGCGAGTAACGCATCCGCGTCGGTCGGGCTAGCCGTTACCCAGCGCGAGCCGTAGACAAGTTTTGGGATTGGTCCGCCGCCAGCGGCGCCGTACCTTTGCACCGACGAATCAAGGCAACGTTGGATCCAAGGATCGCCTAGCGCAGATTCCATTGCCGCCTCACCCACCAACGCGATTGCTTTTTCATGAGCCGTCGAAAGGCTGCGAGGCTGCCAACGGGCGCCCGTGTCGAAAGTGAACATCCACTGGTGGAATTCAGCATGGGCTTGCTCATCGGCAAGCCACACAGCCAGACTTATCTTTGCCAGCTCGCAAGAGCCTTCGAATTGCTCAACGTCGCGAGGGACGAACGAGTTACATTGCGTGCTGAGCGGCGCAGGCCGCAGCGCTATTGCCAGCTCGCCTTCAAGCCTCTGCACCGCCTCATTGAGAATGAAGTGCATTTGCTGGCAGTGGCGGCACTGGTAGTCGAACAGTAGCGTCACGATGACAGGAGCGTCGGGTCTTCCGATCAATGGCGGAAGTAGCTCTTCCGTGTTAGCGTCGCCGTCCGCCGTTTCACCTGCAACGACGACGCCAGGCAGCGTCTGGAAGGCTTGAGTAGCAGCCAGCCCTCCGGCTAAGGCCAGCCCCAACAGTGGGAACACTACTGGCTTCCCAAGCCAGCGGGGTGGCAGATTGGTGCCTGCAGGGGCTCCCTGCAGCTGCCTGCGGGCCTGTCCAATCACCAGCACCGCGACAAGCAGGCCAACCACGTGCGTAGCCATGCAAAACGGACAGTAGGTCCCAATGACCCAAGCTTGTAGCGTGACAAACCACAGTGCGCTTCCTGCAATGGCGCCGACCAGTGTAAGCATCACGGACCAAGCCAGTCTCCGTTCTTGCTCAGGCGTGGCGGGCCCAGCATAAAAACTCGCCACCAGCATTACGGAGTACAATCCCATAGCGAGGCCGCTAACCGGTACGAGTCCTCCCACGGTTGACCACCGGCTACTAAGCACCTGTTCGCATGTGCTACCGGCACCGCACCCAATGGCCTCGACGCCCGTTAGATGCCGCCAGCTCAAATAGACAGACAATATTAGCGCGACGGCACAAAATGAACTTATTGCCGATCGCCACAGTGGCCACGATGAATCAGAGCAACGCTTGTCTTGTTCGGCGGCGATCACAATGTCCTCGTTGCCATCAGGTCCAGACAATGGTTATGTGGCGCGAGCGGCAAGCCGATGCCCCACGTGCACCGGTGTACGATGCCGGACCATGCACTTTCGGATTGGCGACGCGGTTGCGCTCAGTCGACGTTCCTGAAATAGACGTTAGGCTTTCCCGGGGTGGGCATACTAGTAGCGACCGGGGCGCCTGCGGCGTGTGCCTTGTTAAGCGAGGTGGAAAGGCGGATGCCGCTTCCGGAGACTTCGTCGCCTTCACTATATGCGTTCTGAAGTGGGGCCGCGATATTCACCGTGATGGGGCGCGGGCCACCTCCAGGCCGACCAAAGCCGCGGAATCGCCCGCGATCAATCGAAGCAATGATGACTTTTTCACGACTTTCTTCGCTGCCGATGGTAATCGCTTGGCCGGTTTCGAACCCTGCCGCGTTGGCGATCGAAAGCGTCGTCGAGCCGACCTCCGCGTCCGCGGCAAGCTTCGTGCCGCCCGCCGTACCGACCGACGCGATGCGGACGGCTTCCTGATTCTCGCCCATCCCGACGATGAGTTCCTGTCCCTCTGCAAGATTCGCGACGCTGCTGACTTTAATGCTCTCGTCATCCGCAGAGGCTGCGAGAACCAGCGAGGTCGAGGTCTGTAGTAAAAAGTCCTCACAGTTGCTATCGGTGTCGGCGCCATCGGGGTATCGTCCCGCGCTTATGTTCGCCGAATCCCCACCCGGTGCAAAACGTCCGAAGCCCCGCCCGCCTGCGTCCGGCGTGCGGACGCTACAGCCATTGGCCCCCGCGCCAGAAGCCGCTTGGTAGCCTTCGGCGGCCCAGGGATCGATGAGGCCGCCGTAGTTCAGGCTATCAACCACCAGGCCGTTGTCATTGCGAAGTACCATCGTTCCGCCTTGGCTTGATAGGGCGGGACCACCGAACCGCTGGTCGGGCTCGGAAGAACCTTGGTAGCCTGCATCGGTGACGTTCCGGTCTCGCACGACAGCGTTGATTTCGTGATCTTGCTCCAGTGGCCGGTCTAGTGTGACACCAGTTCCGAGGGGCAGCACCGGCTCATTGCTGGAGTGTTCGAACTGCGTGGCCGGTTCGAAGCTGATGCCGGTGCCCCGCACACTGAACGGCATGTTGGCGGAGTGCTCGAACTTGAGCGGGGTTTCGAGTTCGAGCCCCGTGCCCTGGAACTCCTCAGGCATGGGGCCGTCGAAAGGCCGGCGACTTGCGGCCGTGCCGACGCTCTTCACTTTGACGGTCTCAATCCCATGACCGACACTATCGATGTCTAGCCGGATTTTGTCGCCAGCGGTGATGTTCTCAACAGAAGAGACCTTGATGTTGGTGTCCCCGGCTTTCGCGTCGCCGGCCAGCCAAGCCTGTGTGCCAGGCTTGCCAACCTCGGTGATGGTCACAACCTCGTACCTCTCAATTGCGTGTGCAACGGCGGGGTATTCAGCACCGTATCCGATCCCCATTTTCTGGCCAACCTCAAAACCCTCCACGCTCGTGACCGGAACATTGTTTGAACCAACGGGAACTGTCACTACGGGGCCATCCGGCAGCGGCTGCCAGAGAGTCGTGGGGCCGCGCTCGCCGGAGCCGCCGAAGAACCTGCGACGGGACGGTTCGGCGCCGGCCGCTGACCCGACGCTCGCGATTTTCCGCAGCTCCTTCGACGAGCCCTCTCCGATCTCGATGGTGTCGCCCACTGACATGCCGGTGGTGCTTCGGAGATAGAGGGTTTCATCCCCGGCGCGGGCAGATGTCGCGAGTCCGGAATGCGACAGACCAAACAGGTAGAACTCGCCGGCTGACAGCGTCGTACCTGCGGGAATGTCGATCGTCGAGAAAATAGGCTGCTGGGTCGCGTGCTCAGTAAGGGTCCATCCAGATATGTCGACCGGAGAACTGCCTGAGTTGAAGAGTTCAATGAACGAGTTCGTCGAATTCTCGGGGGAGCCCGTGCCGATGGCGAACTCGTTGATCTTGATCGGGCTAACGTTGCGGACCTTCTCCGCCGCAATCTCCCTGCGGTCCTGGCCATTGCTGGCCTGCTTCCAGGTCGCAACACCGATCAGGTCACCATTGAAACCCGACTTGCCGGAGGTCACCGTGAACGTGGCCCTGACCACCTCGCCCGGCGCTACCGAATCAGAGAACTTCTTTGAGGCGTCGGACGTGCCCTTCAGCGTGGCAGTCCACCCCTCCGGCGTGGTGACAGCGAGCTCCACGTTATCCGCGGCGGATCCAGTCGTATTGGTGAAAGCAACGGTGGTTTCCTGTGATGAACCGGGCGAGAAAGTCTGCAGGCCGGGCGGTGTATCGTTTGCGGAGGCGGGGGCGATGGTAACCGGCGCAACGTCATACTTGGCCGCCACAATGTTAGCCTGGATGCGTTGGTTTGCTTCATTCGACGGGAAAGTGCCCGGGGCCGTCATCGCTGCTTCGTAGAATGTGCCCTGCGAGGCGTTGCTGTTGTCGCCACCGTTGCCAAGCAGCACGGCGCCCTGCTTCCGCATGGGGTCGTAACTGTTGCGGTCGTTCTTGATTCGAGGACCGTCGAACATGACCTGGAGGTCTCCCTGCTGAGCGTCGCCACCCATGGTCCTCCAGTGGTGTGGCTCGCCATCCGCAGTTGCCGTGACGAACCTCCATGTAATCGAAGGCAGGTCCGCGCAGAACTTGTCTCGAGGGTCCGGATTGACACAGCCCACAAGATTATTCTCCTGGTCGGTCATGATCCACGGCCCGGGTGGTTGACCTCGGTACCAAGCGCCGGCATTGCCGTAGTAAGTGGTTTCCATGGTACCGTCGCCGTCGTCGCGACTGTCAGTCTCGCCGTTACCGTAATCGAAGCAACACCCTGAATTGTAGTGGTGACCATTGATCACCCAATATTGCCCCTCGGCTTGGTCGTCGACTGCAGTGCCCTTTGCATCGTTCCACCGCAGTCCCATGCCTGGCTCGATGAAGATGCCATAAACCTTGTGGCCCATAATTGTGACCGGGGCCATGTCCGCAATTGGGAGATTATTGAACCCGCCCATCGCGGGGCCGCTGAAGAATCCACGTGGGGCCTGTGTCAAGTGATTCTCGTTGCCCGACTGATCGTACAGCTTGGTAATCCAGCAGACCGTGTCCGCGCAGAACTTGTCTTGTGCAGCTGCGTCGGCGTAGCCGCCCGGATCGGGAACAGGCGACGCGTTTGGCTGTACCACGCCAATGTCGAGCGTCTCTCCGTCCGATTGCCGCATGACCTGGTAGAGCGGTCCATTGTATGAGGCGTAGAGCGCGCGGGTGGTACTGTGTGCCGCCGCACAGGGACAGTCGTCATCCGCATAGACATCGCACGGCCCTTGCGGACGCGCTGGCGCCGCACTTTTGGGATCTTTCGTTGCTTGCTGCGCGAGGATTAAGGCCGCTAGTGGCAGCGTGAACGAAACCATAAGAATCATCGCAAGGCGAAGTCTACCTATCATTTCGGACTACTTTCAGGTTAGTGCAGAAGAAAAGAGGAGTGCCTAATACGCTCTGTAGCGAATCGACCTCCGAAAGGACGTTAGACAAGAACGAAGTTTTCAGGTGACAAGAAATGCAGCAAGCCACCATTCGAAACCGCCGCTCGACGGCTCTATTTAGAGAATCATAGTCGAAAAATCTCAAAGAGAATTACGTTAGCCAGATTGGCAGACAGAAACAAGCAAGCTCCTTCGCAAAACTTACCTGATACCGGCACCCACAACCGTGCGTTTGGGGGACAATTGGCCCGTGCTTCCGCCCGCATTGGCAATCTTGGTCCAACCTTCGATACCTTTCTTCGCGTTCGGGGTTCTTACCCTACTGGGCCACGGAATTTATCCACACACACGTGACCGATCGACGCCACATCTTGCAGGACCGAGACCGAAACGCTTTTCGTGATCTCCTGGAACAAATGATTGCATCCGGACCAGGAGATTGCTACCCTCAAACTTGCAAATAATACGTACACGTACTAGATTGCTCGTCACGCGAGAGTGATTCGGCAAATGGATAGATCGCTGCGCGCTGCGTTTATGTATTGACGCACTGGCACACGCAGTCGACCCGTTGGCCGATCACGGTTCTATCTGGCTGCGGGTATTGCTGCATATTGAGGGCGGGGCCATCGGCCCAATTATACCGAGAGGGCATCGCCCGCCCTGGATGCTCATCACTCGGAAGGGTGGAAAATGCCATTTAGTGATTGCCAAGTACGTTTAGGCTAGGTTGCTGGCTATCGCTAATGCAGGTGAGAACAAACAGGCGTTCGCCTACCTCCAACACATCACCGAGGGCATGTGGCGATGGCATTCAGCGCAGAACACTTTTAGAAATAAACAGTATGCACAATTTAGGAGCTCGTCATGAACGTGGCATCCAGCAGGGCGATATTGGCCATCGGTGTACTATTGGCGATGGGCCAGATGGGGCAGGCACAACCGAGCGGAGGTCGCGGACCAGAGATCGTTTCGCCGGAGATTTTGACGGAGGGAAAAGTAGTGTTTCGGCTACACGCTCCGCAGGCCGAGGCGGTCAGACTGGAAAGTCCCGATCTTGGCGGTATGCCGCCGACCGGTGAAATGGACAAGAACGACCAAGGCGTTTGGAGTCTTACGTATGGCCCAGTGGACCCGCCCATTACCATGCGCTACCGTTTCAACGTCGATGGCGTAAGCGTCGGCGATCCACGCGCTCGTGGGACCAGTGAGGCCAACGGGACTGTCTTCAGCCTAGTCCATATGCCGGGGTTGGACATTCAAGACGTACGGGATGTGCCGCATGGAGCCTTGGCTGAAGTTACCTATTACTCCAAAGTTCTTGGTAAATTCCGCCGCATGCACGTTTATACGCCGCCGGGGTATGAAAATAACCAAGAAAAGTATCCGGTCTTCTACTTGCTGCATGGCTCAACCGACAGTGATGACTCCTGGTCCACCATCGGTCGGGCCAACACCATTCTGGACAATATGATTGCTTCGGGTGAGGCGGTTCCCATGGTCGTCGTAATGCCCGATGGACATGTTACCCGTGCAGGGGTGCCCAACTCCAACGGGGGCTCTTTCGAGGACGAGTTTGCCCAGGATATCCGCCCCACGATTGAGAAGAACTATCGCGTCCATACCGACCGGTCACACCGTGCCATTGCCGGTCTTTCCATGGGCGGAGGACAAACCTTAAACATTGCATTTTCCAACCTGTCGGACTTTGGCTACATCGGCGTGTTTAGTTCGGGTGTCTTCGGCCTGGGCGGTGCCAACGACCGTCGAGGAGGGCGCCGGGGACCTTCATGGGAAGAGCGGTATGCGACGGCGCTAAATGATCCCTCTTTGAAGGATGGTCTAGAATTGCTGTGGTTCGCTACGGGACGCGACGATTTTCTGATTGAAACGTCCCGCAACACCGTAGAAGTATTACGCAACCATGACTTCGATGTGACGTGGAAAGAGACTGAGGGCGCCCACTGGTGGAGAAACTGGCGGGGCTATCTCAATGAGTTCGCGGCAGCGCTCTTTCGGGATCCGGCAGCTGCTCGCGGCAGCGCCTCTTCGCCTGCGGGTACCGTAAGCCGCGAGACACCAGAGCATGATACGATCGACGTGATCAGGGACATCGCCTACCGCGAGGGCGACAGCAAAGCGTGGCGGCTCGACCTCGCCATGCCCACGGCAGAGACCGACAAACTGCGGCCCGCGCTGGTGATCGTGCACGGCGGTGGCTGGAGGGCGGGCGAGAAGGAAGTGGACGTTTATCAGAAGATGATGACCGACTACGCCAAGAAGGGTTACGTCACGATCAATGTGGAGTATCGACTGACAGGCGAAGCGCCGTTTCCGGCCTGTATCGAGGATGTGAAGTGCGCGGTGCGCTGGCTCCGTGCCCACGCCGAAGAGTACAAAGTCGATCCCGATCGAGTTGGCGCTTACGGCCATTCTGCGGGCGCGCACCTGGCACTGATGCTTGCCATGGTGCCCAAGTCGGCTGGGCTGGAAGGCGATGGCGGGTGGGACGAATACTCCAGCCGCGTCAATGTGGCGGCAGCCGGTTCGCCGCCAACTGAACTGGGGCGCGACGTGCCGATGGCCAAAACCGAGTGGTGGCCCATCGGGTATATCTCTGGAGAGCACCCGCCGCTGTTTTTGATCCAGGGCGGGCAAGACAGAATCGTCCGGCCTGAACTGACCGAAGACTTCGTCGAGAAGATGAAGGCCGCAGGTGCCGACATCAAGTACCTGAAGATCGACGGCGACGGACACGGCGTGGCGTACGCCGAAAGCTTGGACGTAACCGATCCGGCGCTCGAAGAGTTCTTCGCCAAGCATCTGAAGCCGCCGACATCAACAGAGCACACGCCTACCAGCTCAGCGGTCCAGTCCAAGTCGCCTTGGGTTATCGTCGAAGACGGCGGGACAGGACCATACCCGGCGGTAGTCACCGAGGATCGGACCCTGCCCGGAATGACCATCTACCGCCCCCGTGATCTGTCGGCCTTCGGTGCTGACCAGAAACTGCCCATCCTGTTGTGGGGGAACGGCGCCTGCGCCAATACAACCCAGGAGCACAAGAACTTCCTCAATGAAATCACTTCACATGGGTACGTGGTTCTTGCTATCGGGCTGCTCGACCAGATCGAGAACCGTGATGAGAGTTCTCGTCAGATGACCCGATCGAGCCAGCTTCTTACCGCCCTCGACTGGATTGTGGCCCAGAACGAGGCGACCGAAAGCGTCTATTTCGGCAAGGTGGACGTCTCAAAAGTCGCGGCCATGGGGATGTCGTGTGGCGGTCTCCAGGCCATCGAGATCTCGGCCGATCCAAGAATCTCTACCTCGATTATCTGCAACAGTGGAGTACTCCCAGAGCCTTCACCAATGGCCGCGATGCCGGCGCTATCCAAAGAGGTGCTTAAGAAGTTTCATGCTCCAGTGCTCTACATCATGGGTGGCCCCTCGGATATTGCCTACAACAATGCCATGGACGACTTTTCACGCGTTAGCCATGTGCCAATCGTCATGACCAACCTCAATGTCGGCCACGGCGGCACCTTCGCACGCCCCCACGGTGGAAAGTTCACCAGCGTCGCACTGGCCTGGCTCGATTGGCAACTCAAGGGCAAGGAAGATGCTTCCGCGTGGTTTCTCGGCGAGGACAGCAAGCTTAACAACGATCCTGAATGGAAAGTTGAAACGAAAAACTTCAAATGACAATTCGAGTTGCTAGGTTTTTCGGATTCAATCCATGAGGCGGAAAGAATGATCAGACCTGCAGAGGCGGCTTTGTGCTTGGCATTGCTACTATTGATGATCGCGACCCCAGAAGGACAGGCGCAGCCCCGCCGTCGCTTTCAACCTCGAGAAATGACTCAAGCGGAAAAGGTCGAATTAGAGCAACTGGGATCTCGCGGCATCTGGGTCCATGATCCATCTACGATCGTCAAATGCAAAGATACCTATTGGATATTCTGCACCGGTCGCGGTGTGCCCAGTTACACATCCCAGGACCTTAAGACCTGGAATCGTGGTCCAGCCGTGCTTACCAAACCTCCGGCCTGGCAGACCGAAGCCGTACCCAAGAATCGTGGCACAGGGTACTGGGCGCCCGATGTACTTTTCCACAAGGATAAGTACTTGCTGTTCTTTTCCGTTTCTACCTTTGGGGCCAACACTTCTGCCATCGGTGTCACCACCAACAAAACTCTCGACCCTGACGACCCAGAGTACTCCTGGACCGAGCCTCGATTGGTCATCAAGTCCGATCCCTCTTGCAACTACAACGCCATCGATCCCGGCGTAGTCGTGGACCAAGAAGGCAAGCTATGGATGTCGTTTGGGTCATTCTGGAATGGGATTCAGCTGGTCGAACTCGACCCCGATACAGGGACACGCATCGCACCGGACTCGCCCGTCACGACTTTGGCCGATTACGACTCGATCGAGGCCCCACACATCTACCATCACGACGGCTACTACTACCTGTTCTTGAACTGGGGCATTTGCTGCCGGGGAACTCGCAGCACCTACAACATTCGGGTGGGTCGCAGCAAGAAGATTACCGGTCCCTATCTCGACCAGGAGGACAAAGACATGACCCTGGGCGGCGGCACCCTCTTACTTGAAACCGAAGGCAACTTTGTCGGCCCCGGCCACCCGGGGATTTGGCAGGAGGCAGACAAGCACTATCTCGGGATGCACTTTTACAATGGTGCCATGAACGGGGTATCCCAGTACGCCATCCGGCCTCTCACATGGGATGAGGATGGGTGGCCAAGCGTCGAATTGCCCTCACCAACTCCGGACCCTGGGGACTAGATCACTTACTCGGGGGCTCAAAGAAGTTTTCATCAATTGTTCTCAGGGGCTTCAATGGCTTGGACTTTGAGAACCGACAAAACAGGGAGCGCATGAATGAAGCTGCAAACAATAAGTCTCATCCTACTGACGCTGGGTCTGCTCTTACTACCGCTTGAGGCATCCATTGCATCAGCTCCGGGAGTTCCGGAGGGCTGGTCCGACGGCTACGCATACGCCAACGGTGCGCGTCTGCACTACTACCGCGCCGTCCCCGCACCTGAGAAGCCAGTAATCGTCATGGTGCATGGGGTGACAGACAACGGCCTCTGCTGGACGAATCTTGCCCTGGAGCTGCAGGACGACTACGACATCTACATGCTGGATACCCGCTCTCACGGCTTGTCGGATCCGATCTCCGCAACTGACGATGGGGACACACTCATCAAAGACGTGGTGGAGTTCACTGAAGTGATGGGAATTGGAAAGCCAATCCTGATGGGGCATTCCATGGGTGGGGCCACGGTAATCCGTGTCGGCGGTGAATATCCTGAGCTGGCCAGTGCGGTCATTGTGCTCGACGCCGGCATCGGCGGCCCCGGTGCGGGAAGAGGTCGAGGCCGCCGTGGTTCAGCAGAGCGTGGCGAAAGCCCTCCACGAGGTGGCCGAGCACCAAATGCAGAGCGCAACCGACCGTCCCAAACGCAGCCCAGTGAATCCTCGGGCCCAGACAATCTTTCTGTCAATATGTTCGGTTCGCCTGAGTCCCTGGTGGCGCAGAACAATTACAGCTTCGAAGACCTGGTGGCGACCAGCCAGCGTCGGCACCCCAAGTGGGATATCGTGGACCATCAAGCTTGGGCGTTATCGAAGAAGCAGTATCACGGCGCCTACACTCCGGAGATGTTTGCGGTGATGTCGGGATCGATGAGAACCGGCGATTCGCTGGCAAAGATCCCCGTGCCGGTTCTGATTCTGAAAGCCGACGCGTCGCCCGAGGCTCGCGAAGCCCACCAGGAGACTGTAGCCGAGATGCCAAAAGTCAAGCTCGTTCACATCGACAACGCCGGACATAACCTGCACCACGACCAGTTGGACCGTACCGTGGAAGTGCTGACGGAATTCCTGTCGACGCTACAGAATAAGCAATAAGGGAAATGGCGTATGCATATTACACCTCTTCGCGTTTGCGCCGCACAAGTCGCAGTGTTGCTGTGCCTAATTGCGAGCCCAACTTGTGGTGAAGGCCTTCCCTATGGCAACGAATACGCCTTTGGCGTCGACGTTTCGTTCGTGAAGAGCAGCGTTGATCGGGGAGGCGAATATCGGGATGCCGACGAAGTCAAACCTCCTTTGAGTATTTTCCGCGATCATGGATACAACTGGGGGCGAGTTCATCTGTGTAATGCCCCAGTGCGACGGCTTCCGCAGACCCTGGAATACGTCATTGCTTCAGGGCAGGCGCTCAAACAGCATGGCATGAAGTTCCATCTCGATTTGATGTTTTCCAATGGCTGGGCCAATCCTACAACGCAGCCAACCCCCAGCCTGTGGGAAGACATGGAGCACGAGCAGCGAGTGCAGGCCGTCTACGAATTCTGCCGCGATACTTTGACTGCTCTGCGAAACGCCGATGCCATGCCAGACATGGTGCAGGTCGGCAATGAAATCGGCAACGGCTTTCTCTGGCCGGACGGTAGACTCTGCCCAGAACAGGACAAGCCTTCCAACTGGTCCAATGTAGCCGATTATCTCAAGGCCGGTGTCAAAGGCATTCGCGAAGCCGCCGGCGACCAGCCCATTGAGATCATGATTCACGTCGATCATGGTGGCGATGTGTCCCTGACGCGCGGTTTCTACGATCGAATGAAGCGACACGGCGTCGAGTACGACGTCATCGGCTTGTCATTCTATCCCTGGTCGCACGGCACGCTGATGGACTTGCGGGCCAATCTGCATGCCGCGGCTCTGCGGTATAACAAGCCCATTATCGTGGTTGAGACCGGCTACCACTTCCGTCCGAGCCGCTATTTCGAAGATGTCCGACCGCCTTTTCCTGAAACCCCTTCGGGGCAACGCCAATGGCTCGAAGCGGTCAACGAAATTGTGGTGAACACGCCCAACGGGCTAGGCCGCGGCGTCTTCTGGTGGGAGCCGATGATGCGAGGCCGAGGCTACTTCGACGCCGACGGTCACGTATTGCCGATCATTCATGCCCTTGAGAAATACGCGCTGCCAATCCGCCGTGCTGACGGGCAAACCCGACTACAATAGCAATCGCATCGGTCGCAGGAGTCATTGCCATGAATAAGCATTCGAGTCAAACGGCTGTCGCATTCTTGCTCTTGGCGTTTGCGCCGCCGTTGATCGCTCAGCCGCTGCAACAGATCCGAATCGCCGATAGCCAACGATATTTTGTCCAGGCCGATGGCACGCCGTTTTTCTGGCTGGGCGACACCGCTTGGAGCATTTTCAATCAAGCTTCGCCAGAACAAGTCGATCAGTACTTTGCCGATCGTGCAGAAAAAGGTTTCAACGTTGTGCAGGGGTGCATCGTCCTGTGGAACGGCCTGCGACGGCGCAACCCCGACGGTGAGTTGCCTTTTATCGACGACGACCCCTCGCAAATAAACGAAGCCTACTTCAAGAATGTCGATGCGATCATCGACAAGGCCGAGCGTCACGGTCTCCACATGGCGATTCTGCCGGTCTGGATCAAAGGCTACATCCGCAATACTGACCGTCACGGCGACACGCTACTCGATCCGGAGAAGATGAGAGCCTACTGCAAGTTTCTAGGTCAACGCTACGGCCATCGCCCCATCTTTTGGGTACTGGGCGGCGATTGGCCCGGGCGGGATACACGCGAGCTCAGCGATGCCATGGCCGCCGGCCTGATCGAAGGAGCTGGCACCGACGATATTCTCATAACCTACCATCCGACAGGGCGGCAAAGTTCGTCGTTCTGGTTCCATGACTCCGACTGGCTGGACTTCAACTTCATCCAGTCGGGACATTTTATCGAGACCACCAATTATCAACTCGTCGCCGACGACTTTGCCAAGAGTCCCGTGAAACCCACGCTGGATTCCGAACCGGCCTATGAGAACATCACTGATCGACTCATCCGCGACGATCCGAATGCCCGCCGGATTCAGGCCGAAGACATCCGTCGCTCGGCCTACTTAGCCGTGTTCGCCGGAGCTGCCGGACATACCTATGGTTGTGGCGAGGTGTATGAATTCTGGGATGAAACCCAGCGCCGTCCCTTGCCCGGTTGGGCTGCAAAGCTGACTTTCGAGAAGTCACTCGACTTGCCCGGCGCTTCTCAGATGCAATACCTCCGACGCCTTGTCGAATCACGCCCGATGCTAGAACGCGTTCCCGATCAATCCCTGATCCTCTCGGAAAATAGCCGCCGCGCCACCAGGCGTGTGCAGGCCTGTCGAGCTGATGACGACTCCTACGCGTTCGTTTACCTGCCCGGCGACCAAACGGTAGAGATCGACCTGGCAAGACTCTCCGGAGCCACGCTTACCGCCTACTGGTACGACACTCGCACTGGCGAAGCGACTCGAATCGACGACTTTGACAAAACCGCCTCACGCGAATTTACACCGCCCGACTCTAGCGTCGCCGGCTGGGTTCTTGTCGTAGATAACGCGGCCATGCAGTTTCCGCCGCCGGGACAAGCCACATCCAATGAGTAAGTCGGTTAACGCACTGGCCAACCGCTTTCACGGAAGTCGCAAAAAATACCAGCCATCAAGCAAAAGGTCCTTTCCAAGAAATTTGCTATGAGGATTAAACAAGTCCTTCAAACGTGTACGCTAACTCTGAGCCTGCTAATCCTGCTGCCTACGGTCGCAACCGTTGCGGCGGGTGACGACTCAGGGGATCGGATCTCCGCGCCAGGCAGATACATTGGCTACAGCCAGCCGATTTATGCCGATGACTTTGCCATCAGTTCCCAGTATGTGACGATGAGAGATGGGACTAAGCTGGCCATCGATATTTGCCGTCCAAAAGACAAAACTACTGGAGAGGTTGTCGAGACTCCGTTGCCGGTTCTATGGATGCATACGCCATACAACCGCCGGTACAACGGCAACAGCAAAGAAAACCTGACCGTTGATCACTATGCCGGTACGGCCAGCCGGTTGATCAAATATGGATACGTTGTCGCAACAGTTGATTTTCGTGGACTGTTCGCTTCCTTCGGTCACAACGAGGGCTACAATCGCGGAGAATGGCTCAGTGCGGCGCGTTACGATGCGTACGACATAACAGAATGGCTTGCACAGCAGTCATGGAGCAACGGCAACATCGGAATGTGGGGGTGTTCGGCAACAGGTGGCAGCCAGATGCAGGCGGCCACGACCGCGCCTCCGCATCTGAAAGCGATCTTCCCGATGAGCTTCGAATTTGATGTTTATGACTTTCGTGTACCCGGTGGGATCTCCAATGTAAGAGATCCCCGCGCAACGCCACCCGGTCAACCATTGCCGCAAGAACGAAGGGATGCGATGGCGGCACCAGTGGACAGCGATACAGATGGCAGCTTGCTAAAAGCAGCGTTAACCGATCATGCGGGCACCGTCGAGAGCGGGGGCCAGATCCCATTCCGCGACAGCTACTCCAAGTTCTTCACGGATGACGCGGTCGGGCAATGGTGGATCAAGAGCAGTCCATCGACCTACTTGGATGAAATTAACGCCTCTGGAATCGCCATGTACATGGCGGTGAACTGGGACGAAGGCGCGACCAAGCCTGGCCCATTCTTCGCGATCAATAATTTCACCCTTCCAACCAAGCTGATTATCAGCCCAGGTGGGCATTGTGATTGTCTCACACCTAAAGAACTGACTGGCTTTGATATCGTAATCGAAGAACTCCGCTTTTTCGACTATTGGCTCAAGGGTATCGACAACGGAATCATGGACGAGGACCCGGTCTACTTTTTCACCTACAACGCTCCGGAAGGTAGCGAATGGCGCTCGGCTGATGCCTGGCCACTGCCTGAGGAAAAAAGGGTCGAGTTCTATCTCGGCGAGGGGTTGCTCAGCACAAAGGAGCCCGAGCAGCCCGGAAAAGATGAAACCGAGGTGACATACGACTTCAGGCCGGGCACCGAAAAGCCCTCTGGAGCGCTGATCTATGAAACGGCACCGCTGGACGAGGACATCCAGATTACCGGTCATCCTGAAATCAAGCTTTGGGTATCCTCCACGGCCGACGACGGTGATTTTGTCGCGACGATCCAGGATGTCGCGCCCGATGGAACCGTCACCTCGTACAACGTGCAGGGGCAGCTCCGCGCCTCGATGAGAAAACTGGCTGAGCCGCCCTACGACAACCTTGGCTTGCCTTATCATCGTTTCATCGAATCGGACGTGACCCCGTTGGTTCCCGGCGAACCAACGGAGCTGTCATTCTCAATCCAGCCAATCTCGATGATCATAAAAGCAGGTCATAAAATCCAGCTGGCGATCAGTTTTGCCGGTCGTGGAACACGTCGAATTGAACCTGCGCCCGAGGTGACGGTTTATCGTGATCCGGCGCATCCCTCTCGTGTGATCTTGCCGATCGTTCCAATCCAAACAAGTCCGGTCGATGGAGCTCCCTCCGCCAATCGGGCCTGCTAGGCCGCATTGTGCCGGATTTCAAAGCCGGTCTCTGCAACGGGCAGGGACCATGCCTTGGACTGGAAACAGTGCGAAATAATGACAGAGACAGTTGCATCAATTCAGTCCACATCAGTTACAAAACCACTTGATGCCCATCCCATTTAGTCTCCAAGGAGAACCTTGATGAAATCGACCGTAAGAATCTTGGTCGCCGTTCTTCTTTTTTTGACCACCAGCGTTATTAGTCAGGCCCAGGTAACGAGGGAAAAGGTCGTCGATGGTGGTGGCAGTGGTCCCTACAAAGCTATTGCTGCGGCCGAGAAGACGCTTCCCACTCACACGGTCTACCGCCCCCGGGATCTTGACGCGGCGTTCCGGCAAGAAGGCAAGCTGCCCATCATCGTATTCGCCAACGGCGGTTGCTCCGATTCCTCGATTACCCACGAGAAGGTCCTTTCGGAAATCGCGTCACATGGATACGTCGTCATCGCAATCGGTGCCCTGAAAATGACATCGGGCGAACGTCGTGGCGGTCGCACGGAAGCAACGATGCTCACCGATGCGATCGATTGGATCGCCGCTCAGAATTCCGATGAGTCGAGCTCGTATCACGAGCGGGTCGACCTCAGCAAAATTGCCTCGGGAGGCCAGTCGTGCGGCGGAGCCCAAATACTGGCGGTTGCTGCCGACTCCCGAATCAAGACCTATATGATGTTCAACTCAGGCATGGGCGAAATGTCGATGGCCGGCGCGAGCAAAGAGTCGCTGAGCGATCTCCATGGCCCGATCGTTTACATTGTCGGCGGCCCGTCCGACGTAGCCACATCCAATGCAGAAAAAGACTATCAAAATATCGCTGACGTGCCCGTGGCGTTTGCCAATCTTCTCGAGGGTGGCCACATGGGTACGTTCGCAGAGGAACACGGCGGTTCTTTTTCTCGCATTGCTCTAGCATGGCTCGACTGGCAGCTAAAGGGCCAGGATCAAAATGCGGCCATATTTCTCGCGGATGAACCCCCGGAGGGGTTTCCAGGTTGGACGAGGAAGGCAAAGAATTTCAAGGTTAGCCTGCAGGAAGATGGCGATTCGGATGAGATTACAGTTCCCCAGGAGACCGCCTACCACGAAGGCGACAGCGACGCCCGGAATCTGGAGATGGCGACGCCAGCCGGTTTTCAGACGATCCACAACGACTTCTACTGGACTGATCAGAACGGCGACCGCATCCTGACACGCAGCGGGTGCCTGTGCCGATTCGACAAGCTCTACTACTGGTATGGTGGCAATCAGCGCGGCTTCCGCGAACAATATTGCTACACCTCGCCCGATCTCGTGAACTGGACGAACCACGGTGTTGTGTTACGGCACGACGTGGACGCCAACCGTATCGACGTGTTGCGCAACCCCAGGACCGGCCAATATGTGATGTTCATGAAATATGACGGCAACGGAGCGCATTTTAGCATCGCGACGGCCGACACGCCGGAAGGGCCATTCACCTTTCAGGAGCAGACGCTGGTGGACGAAGCATTGATGGGCGACATGTCGGTCTTTCAGGACGACGACGGCAAGGCCTATCTGTGCTACGTTTCGTGGGCCGTCGGCACGAACGCTCAGCATGGAATCTATTTACTGAGCCCCGACTACCTGAAACTCGAAAAGCGGATCCACCTGTGGGACATCGGAAGCCGCGAAGCACCGCACATCTTCAAACGCAATGGGATTTATTACTACGGGACCTCGCTCACGGATTGGATTGCATCCTCCGGCACGAAGTACTACAAGGCAACGGACATCGTCGGTCCGTGGTCGCCCGCCGAACCACTGGAGACCCCCGGCTCGGAAAATTCCTGGGACACGCAGGTCGACTTTGTTTTCCCCATCAAGGGAACGAAAGGGACCGTTTACATGTTCGCCGGTGACCGCTGGACCAAGGACCTCCCCACCGGGCGCAATGGCGACTATGTGTGGCTTCCGATGGAATTCGATGGCGACAAACCGATTGTCAACTACTATCAGGATTGGGATATCGATCTGCGCAAAGGGACTTGGCGGCCGTTTGATCCCGAGCGCAATCTAGCCTTGGGCAAAACCGCGACGGCGTCCTCTGAATCCGGCGACCATACCGCGCAAAGTGTCCTGCAATCCACATCATGGCGCGATTACAACCAGTCCTATTGGCAAAGCGACGTCGACGACAACCAGTGGATCCGGGTGGATCTTGGTGCTCCGATGGAAATGGATCGCGTGATCCTTAAATGGAACGTCAATGCAGCGAAGGATTTCAAAATCCAGACTTCGACGGACGGCCAAAACTGGTCGGATGTTTACAGCACGACGCAGGGTTCATCAGGAACGGTGACGGATGTGAGCTTCGATCAGAAAACGGCTCGCTACGTACAGATGGTTGCGACTGCGCCAGCCCCAGTTCGCTCCCGCGGGCGGGGTTTCGGCAGGCGCGGACGTGGCGCCGCGACGCCTGCCCCCAGCGGGTATTCGCTATTCCAATTCATGGTGCTGAACGACTGATCGCCAAACATCCCAGAAACACATCGAACCTCGTCAGGTTTGTGCAGCGGCCAACTGACAATTTCCCGAAAGAACCATGATGAACAAAGCTTACTGCACTGCCGCCGTGACTGTCGCGATGGCGATCTGCCTTTTCGGCCTCGAACAAACTCAAGCCGCCACTCCGCAACAATTTGCCCATGATGTCGACCTGGAAGCCGCCGGAGTAAGCACCGATAAGATCGCAGACATGGATGCCCTGCTCCAGTCGTTCGTCAATGACAAGAAGGTAAGCTGCGTTGTCGGATTCGTCGCCAAGGACGGGCAGGTGGTTTACAACAAGGCGTTCGGTTGGAAAGACATCGAGAACCAAACCCCCGCAACGACAGATGATTACTACGTCTTATTCTCGCAAACAAAAGCCATTGTGTCCGTCGCGTTCTTGACCTTAGTCGAGCGTGGATTGGTCAACGTCGACGACCCTGTTTCGAAGTACTTCCCAGAAATTCCCGATCAAGTTGTTACGAAGGTTCACGAGGACGGCTCGTACGAGACAAGGCCCGTCGTCGCTCCTATGACATTTGCGCACCTGCTTTCACATAGCTCTGGACTCAACGCAGGACTAGTCGGACAAATTCGCCGGATAGAAAGGCAGCAGGCCGGTAGTCCGCCCCGAGTTGGAGGACAGATGCCTGGAAACTCGCCAAGCGGACAACACAGCGGCGGGGGCAATCGCGACTCCAAGTACCTCAAGGACGAGATGCTTCCGTTGACAAAGTACCCGCTCGGCTTTGATCCCGGGACCGAATGGAGCTACCACATCAGTACGAACATGTTGGGATACATGATCGAACGCATCTCGGGCAAACCGTTGCGTGAATACGTCAAGCAGACCGTTCTTGAACCGCTCGGCATGGACGACACGGATTGGTATTACGAACCGGACGCGCTCCGCCGCTTCGTCAAGCCCTACCGAGTTAGCGACGGCCGGCTAGAGCTTGCATCAACCATTTACAGCGAGGGCACGGTCAGTAAGGAGCAGACTTATTGCGAAGGCGCCATCGGCCTCAACGGCCCAATTGAAGATTACGCCAAGTTCTGCCAGATGCTCCTGAACAAGGGCGAGTTCAACGGGTGTCGCATCCTGAAACCGGAAACCGTCAAGTTAATGACAACAGTCAATCGTTTGCCCAAGAGGAACGCCGGTGGCGATGGTTTTCAATTCGGGCTGGGCTTCGAACTTTACAACGAGCAAAAGAAGCCCGTTCCCGAAGTATCAAACTCTGCATTTGCCTGGGGCGGCATGATGGGAACACAATACATCGTTGATCCGGAGCATGACTTGATCGCGCTGTTCTACATAAACATGTATAACAATGAGCCGGTATATCCGGCATTCCTCAGCAAGGCGTACAGAATGTTCGATGAATAAAGCACAGCGGTACCCTGCTAAAACAGGGTGTTTATTGTCGCATTATTCTCGCTCTTCGGCTCGCATAATTTGCAAACCTGTGAACCCTCACAGCCAGTCTGTTCAGTCGGCCTGGATGAATTCAACAACGTTACCAATTATCGTACGGATAGGTTTCATCGCTATCGGTGTCCATCATGTTTCACGACGTCAGAGAAAACGGATGCTGTCAAATCAATCGCCTTCTACGGATGCAGACAATGTTCATTCAAATGATCACTCGGACTGTGCTTAATCAAGCTGTCACGGCGACTGTCGGCTTCATAGCATTAGCATCTGGTATCTTGCCAGTGCAAGGCGCAGTCAGAGATTTTAACCACGATTGGAAGTTCGCCAAAGGCGAGCAACCTGATGTCGCGCGCGATTTGCAGTTTGACGATTCTACCTGGGAGTCGGTGCGTATCCCGCACGACTGGGCGATTAGCGGACCTTTCGATGAGAGCGCCTCAGGATCGACCGGAAAGCTGCCCTGGACGGGCGTCGGCTGGTATCGGAAGAAATTCACAGTCGAGGCCGGCTCGGACCGGCGTGTGTACCTCGACTTCGACGGCGTGATGGCGTTCCCCAAGGTCTACATCAATGGAGAACTGGCTGGGCAATGGGACTACGGCTACATGTCATTTCGGGTGGACGCTACCCCGCACATCCGTTTCGGCGAGGAAAACGTCGTCGCCGTGGAGGTGGACACTCGTCGCCATGGTTCACGCTGGTATCCCGGCGCTGGCATCTATCGCAAGGTGCGAATGACGATCGCGAATCCGTTGCACATCGCGCACTGGGGAACGTTCGTCACCACGCCTTCGGTAAGCGACTGGCGAGCAACCGTCCGCGTGCGGTCCACCGTCGATAATCACAGTTCGTCGGATCGCGAACTCGATGTCGCAGTTACGATCCGTGATCCAGAGGGGAATGTGGTCGCGACAGGCGAGAAACGCGGCATCGCGCCCGCCGAAGGTACGGTCGAGGTTGACCAGCAGATGTTCGTAGATGCCCCCGCCCGCTGGGACCTGGAGCATCCAAATCTCTACACTGCGGAAACGATCGTCCGTAGCAGCGGCGAGGTCGTGGATGGCGAGACCGTTACTTTTGGAATCCGGACCTTCTCTTTTGATCCCGACCGCGGCTTTTTCCTGAACGGCGAACGCGTGCAGCTGAAGGGCGTGAACCTGCATCACGACCTCGGGGCTTTGGGGGCGGCCTTTAACCAACGCGCTATGGAGCGCCAACTTCAGATTATGCAAGAAATGGGCGTGAACGCGGTACGGACAAGTCACAATGCCCCCGCCCCCGAGGTGCTAGAGTTGTGCGACCGCATGGGGATTTTCGTCTGGGACGAATGCTTCGATAAATGGAACGCCACAGCCGACAACTTGGCTGGCCCCGAAAACGTGCTACCCATGGCAGTCAGACAACTTGACAACTTTGTCAGGCGAGACCGCAACCATCCTTGCGTGTTCATCTGGTCAGTCGGCAACGAAATCGGCACCTCGGTGGATGAACGCGGCGATGGCATGTCGTTCGGCCGACTGGAAGGCATGCGCACTTGTATCCGGCAACTCGACGACACGCGGCCGGTGGGCATCGGTTGCCACACGCCAAACACGGTGCGATATCCCGTTTACGACCCGCTCGACCTGACCGGCTGGAACTACGGGCGGCGCTACGCTCGGTACCGGGAGGCCTATCCGAATAACCCTATTCTCTACAGCGAGTCGGCATCGACTGTTTCCACGCGCGGGCACTACGCATTCCCGCTCGCAAACAACAAGACCGACTACCCGGGCGGGACGGGCCATGTTAGCTCATACGATCTAAGCGCCACATCGTGGTCGGACATTCCCGATTGCGAGTTTCAACTGATGGAGGACGATCGCTTCGTTGGAGGTGAGTTTGTTTGGACCGGCTTCGACTACCTGGGCGAGCCAACCCCAAATCGTCGAGATGCTCGGAGCTCCTACTTTGGCATCGTCGACCTTGCCGGAATACCCAAAGACCGGTACCACCTATACCGCAGCCACTGGCGACCGAACGCCAAAACAATACACATTCTTCCGCATTGGAACTGGCCGGACCGGATTGGCAAGAAGACGCCCGTCTTTGTCTACACCAATGGCGACTCCGCAGAGCTATTTCTGAACGGAAGATCGCTCGGGCGGCGAACCAAGGGTGTCGTGCCTCCCAAGCCGACAAACCTGGCGGCCGCAAAGCCGACGATGACGAGCGACGGAGCGAGCGCAGAAGCCGCGGTGGATGGTGATGACGATACCGCTTGGCGCCACACAGATTCTGGCGGCACTCCCTGGGTACAAGTGGACCTACAAGAGGTGCAGCCCGTGGAACAGATCGACCTTGCCCTTGGTGATTCCGTGGGCGACGCTGGTTATGCGATTCGTGTTTCTCGAGACGGAACGGATTGGAGTACCATAGCCAACATCGAACCGCGTACTGCTGGATCTCGAGGCTGGGGAAGACGTGCAGGAGGTCCGCGCGCCACCTACGACTTGACCGACCAGAATGTTCAAGCTCGATTTGTCCGTGTCGAGTTCACCGACCTCTCCGACAAATCCACAGCGGATGTGAAAGAGTTGAAGATTTACTCGGCTCGCTACGAACCTGAGTACTATGACGTCACTTATAAGTATCGCCTGCGTTGGAACGATGTGATCTACGAGCCTGGCGAACTCAAGGTAGTTGCCTACAAGGACGGAGCCAAGATTGGCGAGAGTGTGATGCGGACGGCAGGCCCCCCAACCTCTCTAAGGCTTACGCCAGATCGCACCGAATTGCTGCCGACGGGCGAGGACTTGTCTTTCATTCTCGTTGAAGCAGTTGACGCCGAAGGCAATGTCGCTCCGCTGGCCAATGACATACTCACATTCCAAGTCTCCGGCGGAGGAGAACTTGCGGCAGTCAGCAATGGAGACCAGCTGTCGCTCGATTCCTTCCAAGACAACCGTCATCCTCTTTTCAATGGCAAGGCGATGCTCATTGTGCGATCGAAACAAGGTGAGGTTAGCCCGATTCAAGTGACCGTCCGCGCGGAAGGAATGGAGCCGGCGACGTTGTCGATCACCGTTTCCCAATGAACGAGTCCACTTGCCCAAGCCTCGGCCGACTTCAAACGCAGCCGAAAAGGCAGATGCTGCAGGAACAGATTTGTTCGAACTGCCCATCACCACTTAACAATGCCAACAAAAACCCTGTTTTTGCAGTTATGTAATTGCTACCACGTCGCAAGCGCAACGGAGGCGATGGCATGATCACTGACAAAGCGTTTTGCCAAGACTTTATAGGAGTATGTCATGAGCATAGAGCAATTTAATATGCCCAGATTTCTGCTAACGCTCATGCTTCTGAGTGGTATCGCAGTCACCGCGCATGCCCAGACTCTTTTCCTCCCCCCGCGCCCCAATCCCGCAGGGCAAAGTCAGCCGGAATTTGGTGCGAAAGATGGGAGGTTCACCTTCGACGGCGAACCAGCAGTAATCATCTCCGGTTCCATCCACTATCCCCGTGTGCCGAGGGCCTATTGGCGCGATCGAATTCAAAAGGCCAAAGCCATGGGGTTTAACTGTATCGGTACCTATGTCTTCTGGAATGCCCACGAGAAGAAACCCGGCCAATTCGATTTCACCGGTAATCTCGATGTGGCCGAGTTTGTACGTATCTGTCAGGAAGAGGGCATGTGGGTGATTGTCCGGCCCGGCCCCTATGTTTGCTCCGAGTGGGACTTTGGTGGCATGCCGGCTTGGTTGTTAAAAGAACCCGACATGCAGGTTCGGACAAATGATCCTCGTTTCCTGGCTGCTACTAAACGCTATTTCGAGGCGTTGGGCGAGCAATTGGTGGAATTGCAGGTTAATCATGGCGGTCCGATTCTTCAGATTCAGGTTGAGAATGAGTATGGTCAGTTTGGCCGACCTGACAATGAGGACGATAAACAATACAACCGTGCCATCCATCAGCAATTGATTGGAGCTGGGTTCGATACCATGTTCATCCGCTGCGATTGGGCCAATGGACGCACCATTGAGACGGCACATATCGATGGCGTTTACACAACCATGAACTTCGGCGGTGGTGCTGAACGGTCGTTTCGGTTCCTGGAACAGCGGTATCCGGGGATGCCCAAAATGAGTGGTGAGTTTTGGGTCGGTTGGTTCGATCATTGGGGAGACAGGCACAATACCCGAGGACTCGATCGCTTTATTCGAGAAATCGAATGGATGCTCGATAACGATATCTCCTTTAATGTGTACATGCTGCATGGAGGTACCAATTTCGGCTTCACTTCCGGGGCCAATTGGTCGTCTCGATCCTATACGGCTGATACCACCAGCTATGACTATGATTCTCCCATCGACGAGATCGGTCGCTTGAATGAGAAGTTCAACATCTTCCGTGACGCCATCAAGCCCTATCTGCCGGATGACTACGATCTGCCTGACCCTCCGACGCCCATCAAACGCATCGAGGTGCCCCAATTTACCCTCTCGCAGACAGCCTCCTTAGAACAACTCATGGGCAAACCTGTCGCCTCCGGACACCCCCCCTATCTGGAAGCTCTGGATCAGACTCAAGGTCTGGCAATCTATCGCACGACGCTTCAATTGCCCCAGGCAAAACAAGCCTGGCTCGAGTTCAGCGCACTCAAAGATCGGGCCATCGTCATCGTCAACAACCGGCGTGTCGCCACACTCGATCGTCGCTACAAGCAAAGTAAGACGCGTATCGCTCTACCCGCAGGCCAGGTTGAGCTCGATATCTTGCTTGAGAACATGGGCCATTTGAATTACTCCCGCGAGTTGATGAGTGATCGCAAGGGGCTGGGGGAAGTGACGCTGGACGGCAGGCCCGTGCTCGGTTGGCAAGTTTACAGTTTTCCCTTGGAACTCGATGATATCGCACATGTCGAATTCTCCCCGGAGCCAGCCAAGCCTTCACCACTGCCGGTTTTCTATCACGGCCAATTTACGATAGACGAAATGGGGGACACGCTGCTCGACATGCGGGGCTGGGGCAAGGGCATGGTTTGGGTGAATGGCGTTAACCTGGGACGCTACTGGCAGATCGGTCCGCAATACACTCTCTACCTGCCGGGCTGTTGGCTCAAGCAGGGGCGAAACGAGGTTGTGGTCATGGACATCGAACCCACCGGGCATAACACGCTTCGAGGAGTGACCGATATTATTTACGGCCTCAAACTGGATCCCAGCTTGGCTTATATTCGTAAGCCGGGTGAAAACCTCGAAGTTTCGGATCAGCAAGTCGTTGCCCAAGGGCACTTTGAGAACAAAGACGTCGCCCAGACGGTGACCTTCGATGATCAGGTCACTGCCCGATACCTCTGTATCGAGTCACTCAGTTCACATTCAAACGACAATCACGCCTCGATTGCTGAAATCCATCTATTGGACACCGACGGCAGAAGCATCGACCGAAACGGCTGGGAAGTCATCTATGCGGACAGCGAAGAGCTGTTGGCCGAGCCCGCGGGCGCTGGCAACATACTTGACGAGCAACCGATCACCTACTGGCATACACAGCATCGTGGTGTAGGACGTAATCCGCCTCATCCTCACCACATCGTCATCGATCTCGGCAAGGTGGAAACGTTCAACACACTACGGTACTTGCCGCCCGACGGCGACAGCTCCGGCAAAATCAACAAGTACAAGATTTACGCGTCCCAACATCTGTTCGAGAACCTGCAAGGGAGTGAACAGTAGGTTGAATACTGGTTCGTTACTTCACATGAACTTCTACTCACCACAGCTACGAGACGGTTCCGGCCCCAATGCTGTCCTGTAACGAGTGCGACATGCTTCCGCTAATCACAAAAGTTGTCGCTTGCGAGCTTTGCAGCCAGGGCGTGCCTAAGACCAATGGCGGGCATCGTCGGAGGCCAATAAGGAATAACGTCCTTGACTCCTGCTGATGTCCCGAGCTGCCCTGATTGGTTTGCTTAAAGCGATGTCAATCGTCTCGCCGCCGAGTCGGCTTACTAGTTGTCTCCATTCTACGACCATCATTGAAAACATGGTGAACCTTATGAAAACGATCACAAGCTCCCCTACCCCTAGGACCACTGTGCTTCTGGGCCTGATGGCCACGCTCTGCGGGACCATGGCCTATTCCCAGTCGCACAACATCAAAAACGATGACTTTTGGGACACTGAAAACGGAAAGCCAATCTACAGCCAGGGTGGTGGAATATTTAAGTTCAAGGACCCTGCGACAAACGAGGAGAAATACTACTGGTACGGCGTTCGCTATGACCAGGCAGAACGTTATCGGAAAGACCCTTCAGTTACCTTCAATCGAGGAAACACCTTCAATTCTGTGACCTGCTACAGCTCCACGGACTTCGTTAATTGGAAGTCCGAGGGCGATGCACTGACCCGGGCAGAGTCCAGAAAAAACGGCGGGGCACGCGGCTGGCCCTGGATGGGACGCCTTGGAGTGGCCTATATCGAGGACGCTGAAAAGTACGTGATGATCATTCAGTATGGTGCCGGAATACTGTTTGCTGTGGCTGATCAGCCGACGGGACCGTTCGAGTGGCATCAACGCAAGGACATGACCGATACCATCGGCACTCCAAACACCGGCGATCAAACAGTGTTCACTGATGAGGAAACAGGAAAGTCTTATCTCGTATACAGTTATGGCAAGGGGCGCAATAAGATCTACATTTCGGAGATCGGCCTCAAGGGGGACAAGATTGACCTGCTCGACTGCACACAGGTCTACCGGGGCGCCGGACGCGAGGGGAACTGCATGTTTAAGTACAAGGGCAAGTACTACTTGGCCGCCTCGCTCCTGTACGGCTGGGATTCCTCCTATCCCTACTACCTGGTGGCCGACGATATCCGCGGGCCTTACCGGCCTGAAAACAACATGAAGAGACTGAAGGGTGCGGAGGATGATTATGCCCACGTCACCCAGACCGGATTTTTCTTCACCATTAAGGGAACTAAGCAGGACACCGTCGTTTACTGTGGAGATCGCTGGGCCGCTTTCGCCGGAAACGGCCTGGGCTACAACCAATGGTGTCCGCTTTCCTTTGACGGCGAGGAACCGTACTTTAACTCTCTGAGTTCGTGGAACCTCAACGCGGAGACCGGTAAATGGTCGGTGGCGGATAACAATAACTGGGTGAAGAACGCCAGTTTCGAGGCCGACCGAAAGGCGATGCCCAGCGCTAATAAGCCCAGACAAGAGAGGCTTCTGGGTTGGGAGACGATCGTAATCAAAGGAACAGAGATCTCCCTCAATCGCGATTCCCCCATGCTAAACTACGAGAACAGCACCGAGGACCGTCAACGGGTGATTGGAGAAAGAAGCTTAAACATCAGCGACAAAGTCGACTTCACCCGGAGGGTCCAACAGGAGATTGCATCGTCCCCTTATGTGCAGTTCGAAAACGGAGTCTATACGCTTACCGCCAAGGTGAAGAATAGCGCTGGCTTCGAGAAGTTAGAATTGTACGCCAAATCGGCAGGCAACAAGTACTCGACTGAGATCAGCGGCGAGAACTCCGAGTGGAAAACTATCCGCGTCGATGGAATTCAGGTTTCAGACAACAAGGTGACGGTCGGGTTCTTGGCGGATGGCAAAGCTGATTCATTCTGCAGGGTGGATGATGTCGCATTGGTCTTGGCCGATTAGCGCTGCCGCTGTTTGGTGGCCACTGTGCTTCAGAGTGCCATACCGTCGCTGGTAAGTGAATCGGAAATGGGCCGTAGTCGTGCCAGTAAACTTCCTGCGTGATGGGTATGTAAGGTAGTCTCTCCTCGATTAGAAGGGCGAAAGCGCCAACACAATCCTCCATCCCACGCCACCCAGTACCGATAGGTGCGAGAAATACCCTGACCGGCGACTGTCGTGACAACTTTAGACTTTGACTGCGTCATGAGCCATATTTAGACCGCTGGATTCGTCTCAATTTCATCGCGTTATCACTCTGCCCCTTCTACAGGAGGATCGATGCGTTCATTCCATACTCTGACGCGTTCGACACGACCGCTGCTCTTGGCGCTTTCCATGGCGATCGCATTCGCCGACACCTCGCATGGCCTCGAGGGCACCGCGACCTACGACCCCGCCGAAAGCAATCTGGCACCGAAGAGTTGGGTGTCGGCATCGGCCGAGTCGGGGGACGCTTCGGCGGTACTCGACGGCGACAAGAATACAATGTGGATGCCAACTCAGGGCAAGGCTCACCTCCTGGTCGACCTCGGTGGCACGTACGACGCTGTGCACAAAGTACGACTCTACTTCGCCGACCACAAGAGCGTGTACCGCTACCGCTTACAGGGCTCGTCCGATGGCCGCACATGGCGCACCCTCGCTGACCATACCGCCAACGGCGACCGCGGTGGCATTTTCACCGACCTGTTCTCTCATCCCGGTCTTCGCTACATCCGTCTCGAATTGTCGGGCGACCAACCGGGCGCCGTTCGGGAGATGGAAGTAATCAATTACCTCCGCGTAGACCTCCAGAACGGCTCCGACACTTCCGAACAGGGGGGCGATGACACCGCCTATCACTACAACGCTGGCAACAAGCCGCCGATCGTTGGGATCCGCGGCGGTCGGCACAGCGATGCTGGGTCTGTCGAGTCCGGCGCCAACTTCTTCGGCCTGACGAAAGACCTCGGCTGGGACATCATCCGACTGCGCGTTTGGAACGATCCGCGAAGCGAATGGAATGGTGAACCGGTCGACCATCCGGGCAACTGCTCGCCGGCGAACACCCTCCACGTTGCCAAGTCGGTGATTGGCGCAGGACAGGACTTGGCGATCGACCTACACTACTCCGATAGTTGGTCCGACCCTCAGAACCAGCCGAAGCCTTACTCGTGGGCCGACCTGAGCTTTGAGGAGTTACAGCAAGCGACGCACGACTATACGTATGACTTTCTTGAGCGTCTGATAGAGCAGGACACGACGCCGAGCATAGTGGCGATCGGGAATGAGGTAACCAATGGCATGATGTGGGGTAGAGAGTACGACCTGATCACGCCGTACGTGGACCACCATCACTACTACTCATCCGGCCGGCACAAGGCAGCGCCCGGCGGTGGTGTGAAGTGGATCAAGTACGAACAGGCTAATGGGGACACCGATTCGCCGGCGTACGCCGAGTTTCTCGAGTCCGTCCGTAATCTCGCCGTGCTCATCGATGCCGGCAGTCGAGCTGTTCAAGAGATCAACGCCGAGCATGGTACCGACATCGATACGCAGCTGCACTTTGCCTTTAACGTCTTCGAGCGCAATGATGATAAGATGATTGCGCTCGACACGGAGGATGTATTCGAGCGCGTAATGTCACTCGTCGGCACGCTCAACGAGGAGTTGGAGGCTCGCGGCGGCATGGTCGATCGCGTCGGCGTCTCCTATTACCCCGACTGGCACGGCAGCTACGACACCCTGCAGCGTAACCTAGTCGAGATCTCTCGGGCACTGCCGCACGTTAAGCTCAACATCGCCGAATGCTCACCCAAGTTTCGCGGCACGGTCCAGCCGGCCATCGCGAATCTCAACCACCCGGTAGGGTTCGAGTACAGCATACAGTCGCAGGGTGATGACACGATTGATCTCATGAAGACGATTAACGACGTGCCAAACAACGTTGGTACCGGTGTCTGGCCCTGGGCGGGCACGCGCGTGTTCGGCATCGGCCGCGGCGAAAACGGGACACTGCGTGCTTCATTTAAGGCATGGAATGACGCATTTGCCAAAAACGTGGTCGAGGATCGCGTCTTCGTCGCCACGACTCAGGGCCAGACACCGAAACTGCCGGCAACGGTTCGCAGCCTCGATCTGACCACAGGCCAGGTTAGCGACGTCCCGGTACAATGGAGTCCACAGCCTGACGCCCCCGACACGCCGGGCGCTACCTACTCCGTCCACGGTGAGGCTCAGGTAAAAGAACCTGAGCATGGCCGAGGTAAAGTAATGACGGAGGTTACGGCCGTCATCAGTATCGCTGAATAGCTCTTTAGCAGCACATCTCATGAAATGGCAACCCAAAACTGCTGGATAACGTCCATGATATTGCGCAGATTGTTTGGGCAACTCCTGCTTGGTAGGAATTGAGTTGTAGAGATTCAATCCACCAAGCGAAGGAGACTGCCACGATGGCGAGTTTAGCTGGAAGTGCCGAAAGCGGAAGCATGGTAAGGGTCGACGAAGCTTAGATTCGTGGGCACGTCGATGAGTTAGTTCGCAAGAGCGTCGAAGAGACGCTCAAAGGGCCGTTGGAAGTCTAAGCGGATCACTTATG
>NZ_JAMXLR010000028.1 GCF_024054565.1 Aeoliella straminimaris | reverse complement strand
GCCATCGGTCAGAGCCAATACGCACAATTGACCGACGGTGCAGGTTATATTCAATGCACCCTATTTAACTTCCCGGAACTGCACGCCTTGAAGTACGCTGTGCTTGAGGATCGGAATGCAGGTCATTGAATGCCCAAATTGTGGGATGCGAGTTGTTCCTACAAAGGACGGCGTATGTCCCTCGTGTCGGCAAGCACCCGTCCAGAAAGGCAACGCCTCTGGCGACTCCTGTAGCCCTCCGGTTGCGGCAGCAGAATCGCCAGCTACAGAACCAGAACGCCGGGTGTATCGATATATCGACCTGCCACGATCATGTCCAAGTTGCAATCGCAGGTTTAGCGATATTCTGTATCCGCGTTTATATCCCAGACGCTACCGATGGAGCACGGTTGCGTTTCTCGTCACGCTAACGGTTGTCTCCGTTGGGATTCTCGGCTGGTTAGGTTTGATACTCGTAGTCCCACTCGGTGGATGGGCCATGCGGTGGCACAAGAAGGTTCGCGTGTACTGCAGGTCGTGCAACTGGTCAAAGACATTCATCGTTTCCTGTCGAGGTTGACGCCGGGTGCCACGGGCACTGACCGCGTTTTGACCTGCCATCAAGCAACGCCCCAAGAGCCGCATCGATCTTTCCTGCATTCTTTGTTTCCTTCGTTACCTTCTGTTCAATGATCTCTGCGGATGTGCCGTCACTGCGGCGGCGTAGAGTGGCACCCGCGCGTGCATTTGCTGACGCCTATTAAGCTCGCTCGACTATACTTAAACTCGTTTGTGGGCCGGGTTATCCTAAACGTTAGCCTTGGTGCATCGAACTTCTTGCGGATGTCCGTCAGTAATTGCTTTGGACGAACGTCGCCGAGTTGAAAGGGATGAGGAATTGAGTCAAGACATGCGACTATTGGTGCGTGCTGTCTGCGTTTTATTGCTCGTTGCAGCCGTCGGGGTAGTTGGCTGGATGGCGATGGCGATCGGTCGCAATAACGTCGACGCGTTCCGCGATTGGAATACGTTGTACGACTACATCACCGTAGGCTGCGTAGTCTTCTCTTGCGTCTTGTTGGGAATGCTCGCAGGCACGTCCAGCAAAGGTGTACGCCTAACACTAACCGTACTGGGGGGAGCCATGTTGGCAGGCGGGATAGGCGGCCACTACGGCTTCCAGTACCTCAGCAACGCCACGTTGGCGCCCATTCCCGCGATGAGACAGCTTAAGCCTAATGCTGCGGACATCGTCCTCGGGTATCACTACGTTTGCCCCGAGTCGGGAGGATACGTTGCATTTGGGGACGGCTCGGTCAGGTACGTTGACAGCGAGCAATTCGCCACACTTCTTCATGCTGATACACCCGACCAAACCCCGGAATTCATCTCCCCGATCAAGGAGCCATTGGCGGGCAAGCTGAATGGGAACACCGACGAGCAACAGGGGAAAACCGCGTTGAGTCGCGCTCAAGAGCGTATCAACCACGCCGATAACCTAAAAAAGATGGCCGTGGATCATTTTCGCTTCCAACCACGGGACGGTATCCGGGTGCCGTTGAAACCCGAGCATTTCAAATCGTACCCAGTGATGAGCGACGAATTACGGAAAGCGATATCCGATGGAACTTATGCCTGGTACTTCGGCTGGGAGCCTGTTGTTTCGTATCATACCGAAAAGATCAGAGCCCGGTGGTACGATTTCGCTAGCTGGGCTTCGACCTATTTCGCAGGTTTTGGTGCAGGTTTGTTGCTCGCAGGATTGGTTTTAGTGATAAGACGTCCGAAACAAGCGCTGGTCGCGGGAAATAGATCGGCATAGCAAATCGATCAACCCAAGTCTGAGCTGGCGAAAGCTGCTAAGACTTCAAGTTTGCATGCCGGGCCATCGGTTTTATCCCGAGCGGTCAATAGAGCCAGTTGCCGCTCAGTCCCTGCAAACAACGGCATCTTGATCGGACGGGTGGCACTGGTCAGTCACTATTGTTCTGTGTGCCACGCGACTTCGCCCGTGTTGTAACCTGCCATCAAGCGATGTCCCGAGAACGCAGGGTGGGTGGTTCTGCCGGATCTAGCGTTGCGATGCCTTGGTTCTCACGACCGGCAGGTTCACCCACCGTTGTGCGTGTGGTCCATGCCATGGTGGGTGAACCCATCGGCGGGTAGAAGTTCTCGCCACGACAGGTTGTCGCCGCCGACGGAACCACCCACCGTACGACTTGTTGCGGCCTGCGATGCGGGGAATCAATGACCGCGGAGCGGTCGGGCAGGTATTCCCACGCGGAGCGTGGGAACGAGGGAGAATGTGTCCACGTGAAAACTCGGCGTTTTGGCTTGGTTTACGCTCATTTTTTTACACTCCGCGGGGTATAACGGGGATGCGGTGCGTACTGTACGCATGTTTATTTCCCCCAAGGGCTGGAGAACCGAAAAATGGCACGACCACGAGTGTTGGACGATGTGAAGAAGGGCGAAATCATCGCGCTGTTATCGGCCGGGATGAGCATGGCGAGCATTGCTCGCTACGTGGGGTGCGATCGGAAGACGATTAAGCGGGAGCGCACGGTTGATGAGGATTTTGACCTCCGCGTGCGGCGTGCGGAGATGGCGGTGCAGCTCAAACCGCTACAAGCCATCCAGCGGAAGGCGGACACGCATTGGCGGGCGGCGGCGTGGTTGCTCGATCGGCAGGAGAAACGGCGTTTGGAGCGGCAAGCGCGACGGGATGCGGCCAATGCGGCTGATAAAGTGACGCTTACGCGCGTGGAACTGGTGAAGCTCGCCGGGCAGGTGAAAGATGCGGTGCTGTGTGCGGCCGTGTTTCGGGAGGACGAGGCCTACCTCGGCCGGAAGATCGATCAGGCGTTCGTGAACCTGGTGCCGGAGCTGGCGGCGAAGCCGGGAGATACCCTGCCGCCCTACGAACCTGCGTGGTGGCCGCGCGATTATGCGCCGGGTGAAAGGACCAGCGATTTTGCCACCAGCGATGACGCGACGGACTCCGCCCATGCCTCTTCCAACGATGCCGCACCAAATCCTCCCGTAGCCTCGCCTGAGACTAAACCGGAGACGTTGCCGCCGATGGATGGGCCAGTGGTGCCGCCGAAGTGGGTTCCGCCGCGCGGGCAGACGTGGCAGCAGTCGGCCAGGAATCTGGAGAAGCTCAACCCGGCGCGGTACGGCAAACAACCGGCGCCCGGCCTGGTGGTCGATTGGGAGGCGCTGCAGAAATTTCGCGACGACTTGATTGGGGTGATCAGGAAACAACGCGCTGAGTCAACTTCTGAACCGGCCTCTGAACCATGCGGGGAACAACGCGGGGGGACAAACTCTTCGGAGTCGTTACAAACGTCGGAAAAAGCAGCGGTTTGCCAGCCGTCGCCGACCAAATCACCAGGGAGTTTTGGGCCCACGAATTTAGATCCCGGAAGTTGTCCCAAAACCAGCGAGCTGAAATAGCCGGGCCGCCACGCGGTCCGCGAGAGTCTTCGCTCAGTTGATTGTGGGCTGTTTGCTGGGGGCTCGTGGAACTCGACCCCAGGCACCCTGCGGCGTTTGTGGTTAGGGCCACCGTCTGGCGACGGTGGCTACGGGGAATTTGCGCGCGGATGAAATGGGTGCACCGCGGCGTTGGGTTTGCTCTAATGGGGCTCTTGCCGATTCACTTCCATTGTCCTAACCGTTCAATCAGCCATGTGCCGAACTTTCTTGCTGTTGTTTGCTGTAGTTACGATGACTTGTGTGCCTGCGTTCGCTCAACCGGCGGCCGTGGCGCTGCCCGAAGGGATCAATGACAAGTTTCTTGATCCGAAGATGAATCCCGAGGAGTGGGCCAAGCGATTCGAGCGCGATGGCCGCGAAGCGTACGAAGCTCGTAACGAGATTCTCGCGGCGCTCGACTTGCAGCCGGGGATGCGCGTGGCCGACGTTGGCGCCGGGAGTGGTTTGTTCACCGTGCTGTTTTCGAGTGCCGTGGGTGACGAGGGCTGGGTGTTCGCCGTGGACATCTCGTCGAACTTTGTCCAGCACATCGCCAACCGCGCGCAGGCGGCCGGCATCAACAACATCACGCCGGTGCTGTGCGATGAGGACTCGGTGAACCTGCCGGCCGAATCGATCGACCTGGCTTACGTATGCGATACCTACCACCACTTCGAGCACCCGGAGAAGACGGTTGCTTCCATCTACAAGGCGTTGCGTCCTGGTGGGCGGCTGGTGGTGGTCGACTTTGTGCGCGAAGAAGGGGTGAGTTCCGAATGGACCCTGGGGCACGTGCGGGCCGGTAAGGATGTGTTTACGCAGGAGATCCTCTCCACCGGTTTTGAGCTGGCCGACGAGCCGAAACTCAAGGGGCTGAAGGAGAACTACCTGCTGGTGTTCCGCAAGCCGGAAGCGTGAGCGCGTGTGGCACTGGCGGTTGGCGGTGAGGCGATGCCGCGGTTGAACGCTTGCTCACGGTAGGGGCACATCGTCCACATCCACGGGCTCGGCGGTCAGCAAGAATTTCACTCCCACCAGCAATACGGCAACCACGCCCAGCAGGATCAGCAGGCCGCGAACGGTGAAACGTCCGCGCCAGCGGGTAGCGAGGGTCAGTGCGACACCCACCAGCGCCAGCGACCAGTAGGGTACGATCACGCCTTGGCCGCGAAGCCAGTAGGCCTCGCCGCCCATGATCACGCCGCCCGCCCGCTCCATCGGCGGGGAGACGACGTACACGGTGTAGTCGAGTTCGTCGAAGCCGCCGCGGCTGGAATGTTCGGACATGTCGTGAGCAGGAAACGAATCGGTGGCGTCGACTTCGGTGCTCTTGAGTTGCCAGCGCCAGTCGTCGGCCGGACCCTTCCACTGAAACGCCATCGTGGCCACGCAGCCTTGCTTGCTGGCGACAATGAGCGACTCGCCGCCCGGTGTCCAACCTTCCAAACGGTCGGCCGACCAGTAGCTGCGTACCCACATGGCGAGCAGCAACGCGGTGGCAATGCCCAGCAGTAGTGTGGCGGCCAGACGGAGGCGTTTCATCAGCAGTTGCCCTGTAGCTCAGGAGGAATCGTCCGAGTTGTAGTCGCCGTATTGCAGTCGCGGCGACCGATACAAGCATTCTCGCCGGGCTTGGCGGGTGAGCAGCAGATACAGCGGTGGACCGGTCAGTGCCAGCACGCCGGCCGTGAACAACAACAGCTGCCACAACCGGGGCGATTCGATCTCCACTCCAACGGTCAGCTCCACGTTGTCGGTTCCCAGCACCGCGGCGGTACACGCCAGGCCGATGCTGACCAACACCATGAGCGAGAGCACCACGATGGCCGCCTGCCTGGCTGCCCAGCTTTGCCGCCTTAGCCCGAACGCCGACCACAGTAAGACGAGCGAGAGCAGATCGAGTTCCAGGTTTCCGGAGCGAAACCAGGAAACAAGCATCCAGGCTACGCCGATGCCGGAGAGTAGCTGCAGATAGAGTCCCACCTGCCTGCAAATGTCGAACGGCCACCGCCGCTGCTCGGCCGCCGTTTTCGACTGCGTGCGGGGGGCCTGGTAAGGATTCATCGTGTGGTGGGGGCGTGATTGGTCAAGCAGTACGCGCTAATCCCACCAGAAATACCAGTAGTTTGCGCCCAGCAGCGCGGCGGCCAGGTTCGATATCGTCTGGTATTCCTCGTGGACGATATTCTCACAATACCAGAATTGCTCCCACGCCAGGTGGAGCGCGGCGTCTTGATCCAGGGGAGGGCGGCTGACGATGCATTCCAGTGTATGGCTCGACGCGCAAGCAATCTCAGCACCAAATTCGCGTTGCCAATGCTGTAAAAATGCGCAATGCACCACCGCATCGGGGCAGTCGTTCCAGTTGCCGAACCTCAACACCGCGGGCAGGTGCCAAGGCTGGTCGATCGTCGCGAGCCCCATTTGCACCCGGGGTTTCGCCTTGTTCGTCAAGTCATCGCGATGCACCGTAATCGAATCGCGGACGACCCGACTGGCGGGCCAGGTGCCGAGTACCTTGGCCGGGTCGAAATCGTACAGCTCTTCCTCTTCCTGTCGCCTGGCCATCCACAGCGACAGGTCGACGGCTGCTGAGCTGTGGATGATTTCGCCGGGACTTCGGTTCTCGAAGTCGCCGACCAGTTGCAGGCGCGTCAGGTCGTCGGAGTCTCCAATCAGGAATGGATACATGCCGCTACTGCTGTAGCAGACGCGTTTCAACTCCAGGAGCTCAACGGCCTGGGCCCCCGCAATTTCCAGCGTGGAATAATCCATGGTATGTCCCCCCTCTATACGCCCAAGCGTAGCTCACAGGCTCGATGTCACCGAGGAGCCCAACTCAGAATCTCAACTCTACCGGTCTTCCTCCAAGCAGCCTCAAAGCATGTGCCGTGCCAGTCGTAACGGTCGAGACCAGCCCGGTCAGGGGGAGCCCAAATACCAGCCGTGCGGTGGGCGTTCGCTCGATCCGAACATTCTGTTGGTCAAGGTCGCCTACAGACAGACCTGAATTGCCGTAGATAGTCGCCGCGACAAGCAACAATCTCAGAGTGAGGCGGTAATCCGCTTCGCAGTCGATGCCGGTGTCGGTCATGTGAAGGCCCCCCCGAGCCTGTGGTGAATTCTTCCGACGAGCCGCAACTCGTCAGTTGGCGTGCGGGCTATTAGCCCGCCGCGTAGTGCTCGGCGTAGTCGAGCACCCAACGTTCGATCAGTTGGCGAAAATCGTCCAGATCGGCGTCATCCAGTTTGGCATAGTGCTGGCGGTTGAAGTTCTCTTTGTTACGCACGGCACCTTTGGCAGAGATCTCCAGCACGTGGTAAGTGTTGAATGTGCCAACCAGCACCTGCAGTCGGCTGTAGGCGTTGCGTCGCTTGCCGGCGTCGATTTCCAAGTCGTCGCGGCTTACGGCGCCACCCCAGCCCGTCTCGCCCACAAGTGTTTCGTACTTGAAGCCGGGAAAGTTGTCGGCCAACTGCCCTAGGCAGGCCTCGATGTGGTCGGAAAGTTCCAGGCGATAGTTCGAGTGCAGCCGGCGATACTCTTCCTCGGTATAGGCCTCGGCCGCCTCCTTTTTCTCGCGCTCGCTGCGCGTGCGCATTCCTCGGTCGGCAGCGAGTTGGAGGCGTTTGCGAAAATCCATGGCGAAAGGCACTCGGCGGTCAGCATTCAGCGGTTGGTCTACAGAGGACAATTCTACGCACTGGCGCAGTCGACGCCTAGCCGCGTTAGTTCTTCTGTCCGCCTTCGCCGGGCTTATCCTGCTCTTTTTTCTGCACGAATTGCAGCAGGTCGCTGAAGCTACGCATCGCTTCCTTGCCTTCTTCCATCTCTTTGGTGAGGGGAACCACCTTGCGTTTTGCGCGTTTCTCGTACGCGCCATGCCGGTCCTGGGTGCGTTCGGGCCGTTTGCCGCGTTGGCCCCGTTTGCCGCCCCGATTGCCGCGGCCGCCTCGATCTTCACGCTTCTGCCGCGGTGGCCGCTGACCTTCGCTTTTCGCGGCCGTCTGTTCCCCTTCCTTGGCGGCTGGTTTTGCGCGCCGACGAGGTTTCCGACGCGATCCCTTCTCGGGTTTGGGCCGCTCGGTGCCTGGCTCGATCATGGTGAGCGCCACGCGGCGACGATCGGTGTCAATGGCTGTTACCCAGCAGTCGACTTGATCGCCGACGGCCACCACTTCGTGCGGATCGCGAACGTAGTCGTTCTGCAGTTGGCTGACGTGCACCAGACCGCTGTCGGAGAGCCCTACGTCGACAAACGCGCCGAAGTCCACCACATTCAGCACGGTGCCACGCAGTTGCATGCCAACCGCCAGATCGTCCAGCTTCACCACGTCGCGGCGGAACACCGGCGGGGCCAGATCGGCACGCAGGTCGCGGCCGGGGCGCTCGAGTGCTTCGATTAGTTGCCCCAAGGCGTGCTCGCCCAGTTCCAGCTTGGTGGCCAGCTCTGTACGATCGCGATCCTTCAGCGCTTCGGCGAAGGAGTCAGCCCATCCTGGTTTGCCGACTTGCTCCAGCTCGATACCAAGCTCGGCCAGCAGCCGCGTCGCGGCGTCGTAACTCTCGGGATGCACCCACGTGGCATCGAGCGGGTTTTCGCCTTCCTCGACTTTAAGGAACCCCGCCGCCTGCACGAACGTGGCGTCGCCCAGACCTTTCACGTCCCGCAGCGAGGCGCGCGACTTGAACGGACCGTGTTCGGTACGATACTCGAGGATCCGCCGCGCTACCAGTTGGTTGAGCCCGGCCACGTTTCGCAGCAGGGCAGAGCTGGCCGTGTTGACGTCGACCCCCACAAAACTCACGCACGACTGCACCGTCTGTTCGAGCGTATCTTTCAGGTGTGCGGGTTTGGCATCGTGTTGGTATAGCCCCACGCCAATGCTCGCCGGGTCGATCTTCACCAGCTCGCTTAGCGGATCCTGCAGCCGGCGACCGATGGAGATCGCACTGCGGTCGATCGCCTCGCATTCGGGGAACTCCTCGCGGCCGATGGCGCTGGTGGAGTACACGCTGGCGCCCGCCTCGTTGACGATCACGTATTGAATCTCGGTGTCGGCCAGATCGGTGGAGAGCAGGTCGCTCACCATGTTCTCAGTCGGCCGGCAGGCCGATCCGTTGCCGATAGCGATCACGTTGGGCGAGTGCTCGCGAATCACGTCGAGCAGCTGCCCGCGAGCTTCGGCCGTCTTTTCCTCCGAGCCGGTGATGTTCACCAGCCCCAGCGCCATCAGGTTGCCGTGCTCGTCGATCATCGCCAGCTTGCAACCGTTCTTGTAGCCCGGATCGATCGCCAGCACTCGCCGGCCCGGTACGGGCGGCTGCAGCAGCAGCGCCTTCAGGTTGCGGGCAAACACCTCCACGGCGTGCGTTTCGGCCTTGTCGGTCAGTTCGCGACGGGTTTCCCGCTCCAGCGAGGGAATCACCAGTCGCTCTAGCGAGTCCCGCACACAACCTTTCAGGAACTCGGCATGCGTGTGGTCGGGGCGCACCATCAGCTCGATGGCCTGCTCTTCGATGGCGGCGGTGTCCGACTCGATGCCCACCCGCAGCACCTTGGCCTTCTCGCCCCGGTTGATGGCCAGCACCCGATGCGGCGGCACCTTGGTGACGGGCTCGTGGTACTCGAAGTAGTCCTTAAACAGCGGATTCTTCTTGTGGTCGTCGGATATCTTGGTCGAGGTAAGCTTGGCCGTCTTGCGGAACAATTTGCGAACGCGTTGCCGCAACTCGACCGATTCGCTGAATCGCTCGGCCAGGATGTGTCCGGCGCCCACCAGGGCCAGTGCTGCCTCTTTGATGCCTTTGTCTTCGTTCACGAAGTCGGCGGCTCGGGCATCCAGATCCATGGCCGACGAAATCTCGTTCTGGATTTCGTCCGCCAGCGGTTCCAGGCCTTGCTCGCGTGCCTTTGAAGCCAGCGACTGCTTCTTCGGCTTGAACGGCAGGTACAAGTCTTCCAGTCGCCGCAGCGTCTCGGCCGACTCGACTTGCTTGCGCAGTTCTTGGGTCAGCTTGTTCTGCGTTTCGAGCGAGCGCAGGATGGTTCCCTTGCGAGCTTCGAGCTGACGCAGTTCATCGGCCGCCGCGCGGATCTGCTCGATCTGTTCTTCGTCGAGCCCTCCCGTCTGGTCGCGACGATACCGCGTGATGAATGGAATGGTGTTGCCGCTGTCGAGCAACTCGACCGTGGCGCGCACCTGATCAGCGGGGAGCTTCGTCTTACGAGCTACCCGAGCAAAGTCGATTACAAGCGGTGAATCCATGAAAAGCCTTGCGTCAAGCAATCGACGCTTGTCGCCTCGATGAGCCACCTGGGAGCCGCGCTGGAAGCGGGCTCGAAACAGGTTTCGGGAGAGGTGTCGTCAACTTAACTTCTTAACGTGACCGGGTGATGGTTCAATTATGCTAGCAGGTGGATTCAATCAACAAGGTGCCCATCAGTACCTGTCGCGCAATTGTGTGGCGATGCTATCAGTCGTATGCGCTTCCGGGCATTGTGGATTGCCTGGACCCAGGCTGTCAAGAAATGGCGACAGCAGCGCAAGCGGTTGCGAAGGCAGATTACCGCAAAAGCGTTTCATTTTGCCATATGCATTAAACCTGCCACGGTCGTCATCCCGATGAAGAACGAGCCGGAACGATTCTGGCTCTCTTCTCCCCCCATTGATGTTGTGAAGGATCACGCCGATGAACGCCACACGACTGCGAGTCTATCACGGACCCGACACCGAGAATACGCCCGATGCCGGTGAAAATCGTCTTGGCGGGCAAGGCTCGGTGACTCTGCCGGCCGAGGAGATCATTCCGCTGCTGGCCGACGCGTACTTCAACCGTCGTACCTGGCTGCATGATTTTGCCAACGACGAAGTGACCATCCCTGCCGACCTGTACGAAGTGCTCGTGGCGTATCGGTTCTTCAATCGCCCCGCCTAGAACGAGGGTTTGCGGGTCTCAGAGTGGATGGCGGCGCAGTCAAGTTGAGTGCGCTTGAGGTGTGTCTTGCGTCAAAAAAGCGGCGCATGCCAATTCGTTTGTTTTTCGCAAGTCGTTTTATCGCAAAGCCTTGCGGTGATTCTTGTTTCCAGTTCAGCATTGCTGGCACTGTGGTTGCCTTAATGGTCTGGCATGTCCGGCCAAGCCGGAGACCACTGCCCGCAACATCCTGAACTGGAGACCCTGCCATGATCCGCTCGACCATCCTCGCCACCGCGTTTGCTTTGACCATCGCCGCACTGCTCGCCTTGGACGCTTCGGCCAAGCCGAAAGCGTACCTGGTTGGCGGGAATGTAGCCCCGGCCATTCAGCCGCCTGTTGGCCAACCCGTTTTCCTGCCAAAGTTTGGCTTCCAGAGCTACAACATCAACGGCTATGGCGAGCGAGTTACCCACATTAACTGCCACGGCATCGCCCGCGAACTGGGCCTGGAGCCCGGCGACACGATTCTGACGCTCAACGGCATGCCGCTCACCTACCACGGTGCGTGGAACCAGGCCCTCACCCAGGCGATGTACCAGGGTGGAAGCGTCACACTGGCCATCCGCGACGTGCACAGCGGTGCGGTGGTTTACCGCTCGAAGTTCTTTGGTGGCGGTGGCGGCATCGGCCCCATCACTCCGAAGTCGGCCCCTTTCAATCCCCCGACGCAGAAGTTCTCCCAGCCCCAACCTCAAGTTGGCTTCCCCGGCCCGAGCCCCTCGAAGTTTGCGAAGAGCAACAACCACCTTTCGGTCCACAAAGGCCTGAAAGTTAACGCCCAGTCGATCAAGCAGTTCGGACAGCTGCTGAAGATGGGAGAATAGTGCGAGTCGCACGCCAAACCATTCGGGGCACCCGGCGAACGACTCGCCCAAGACCGAAACGACCAAAGCCGACCGGCGCTCGAAAGAGGGCCGGTCGTTTTTTTTGTTTGAAAAATGTTCCTAGGATTAAGCGTGCCGTTTCAGTCGGGGCTCGAGGCATATTGGGGTAGGTTCGATTGGAGAGATATTGGTATCCTGCCGGCGCATCCAGCACACCTTCAAAGCACCAAAAGGCAGAAGAATGGTTCTATCTTGGCAGTCCGTGGGCTACGTATTCCTATATGAGCAGAGCGTACAGTTCCCCGTTCGACGTGTCCTTCGCTGCGTTGCGCTGCTTTTGGCGCTGCAACTGTTCAGTCTAAATGCAGCAATGGGAGATTCAGCAACGCAGGATTGCGAGAGCACCCCTTATGCCCAAGGCTGTAATTGCCTTGATGAAGGTTGCTATGGTGATGCCCTCAGACTTCTTGAAGAGGCAGTACGACTGGAACCTAACGATGCGAAGTCATTGAATGCGCTAGGAGTATGTTACCTACATACTCAACAACCCGAGCAAGCGTATGAGGCCTTCAGGGCAGCCATCGCCGCCGATAGTGAATTTCCAAAGGCCTACACGAATCTCGGCGCTCTCTGCTGTCGATGTGGTCGTTATCAGGAAGCGACCCAGGTGCTCTCAATATGGGTGGAGAAGTTCCCACAGCTACCACAGTTCTCGGCGGTGCTCCTAGAGCGTGCGTGGGGGAACTATGCAATCGGCAAGCCTGCGGAAGCCTTGGAGGATGCATTGAAGTTGAAGGACACAATGCCCCAGTCTCCAAAGAGAATCGCCATCGAGGCCTTGGCCTTAGGGGCGCTGGGCCGACAGGAAGAAGCATGTCGAGTTGCGAGAAAGCTGATTGGAATGCAAAGCAAGTATGAGTATTTTGCCCACTTTGTGTTGGGAAATGCACTGGCCTTGGATCGCGAATTTGAAGAAGCAGACGGCGAATACACGATGGCCTTAGAGTTCGCGTCTGACGAACCGCATGCCTACTATAACCGTGGACGCACGCGGTTATTCCAGAGCCGCTACCGAGAAGCGATCAATGATATGGAATCGGCCCTGCAATGTCGTAGCAGTTTCTTCTCATTCGACCCCAGGAAAGCACAAGTTACCCGAGCCTGCTGCCTCCTCGTCCTGCAGGACACTGCCGCAGCTAAGGACGCGGTCAATGAAATCTTGTGCAATGATCCGGAAGACGAAGATGCGCTCCTGTTGCAGTTTCTAACTGCTCAGAGCGAGACTGACGAGGCTGTCATGCGGACTGCCATCGAAAAATTACTCTTGGGGACGAAACATAGGGAGTTTGCCCAGCGACGGGCCAACCAAGACCAGGATGCCCTGTCAACCCGCCGAAAGTAAAGCTGCCATGGGCACACGAACAATAAAGACAGGACTTCGCTGCCCAGGGTGACGGTCGGCTTTTTTGTTGTGGGGTAAGCATCCTGCTTGCCGTAGTTTGTTCAGGTGAGTGATACTTGGGGATCGCAGGCTTCTAGCTTACACCAAGAATCGCAAGCTAGAAGCTTACGCCACAAACCGCCTCACCGCGCACTCAACTCATGCACCAACTCCACCAGCGTCTTCGCATTATCCGGCGGAGTCTGTGGGATGATGCCGTGGCCGAGATTGAAAATGTGTCCTGGGCGGCCGGCGGCCTGGTCGAGTACCAGTTGCGTCCGCGCGCGGAGCGTGTCGCGGTCGGCCAGCAGCACCAGCGGGTCTAGGTTGCCTTGCACCGCGCGATCATAGCCGATGCGTCGCCACGCCTGGTCGAGGTCGATTCGCCAGTCGACGCCCACCACATGGCCGCCGGCTTCGGACATCGGCACAAGTAGCTCCGGGTTGCCGGTTCCAAAGTGTATCACGGGCACGCCGGGCGTGAGGGACTCGATGAGCCCTTTGACGTGCGGCGCGACGAACGTGTTGTAGTCGCCCGGGCCCAGGCAGCCGACCCAACTATCGAACAACTGCACCACTTGCGCGCCGGCGGCAATCTGGGCGTTCAGGTACACGGCCACCGAGCGGGAGAGCCGACCCATCAGGGCGTCCCACGCACCGCGGTCGCGGTACATGAGCGTCTTGGTGTGCAGGTAATTGCGGCTCGCTCCACCCTCGATGGCGTAGCTGGCCAGCGTAAACGGTGCACCAGCAAAACCGATGAGCGGCAGGTGGTCGGGCAGGTCGGCGCGGGTCTGCCTGACGGTTTCGATCACGTAATGCAGCGAGTCGGCGCTTTCCAGATCGATCACGCGGTCAACATCGGCCGCTTCGCGGACGGGGTTGTGAATCACGGGGCCGTCGCCCTTGGCAAACTCGAGCTCCAGGCCCATCGGTTCGAGGATCGGCAGCAGGTCCGAGAAGATGATCGCCGCGTCGACACCCAGGAATTCGACGGCCGTGCACATCACTTCGCTGCACAGCTGAGGGTTGCGACACAGTTCGAGGAAGCTCAGCTTTGCGCGGACCTCGCGGTACTCGGCCATGTAGCGGCCCGCTTGTCGCATGAGCCACACCGGCGTGTAGTCGGTAGGTTCGCGGCGGCACGCCTTCATGAACGCGCTCTGGTCGTACGGCTTCGCTGTAGTTTCGCTGGGCGGTGCTAGCGTTGATAGCTTTGCGATGCGCCGCTTGCGCTCGAGTACTTCGTGCGCGGCTTTCGCGGCGTGATTGACCAGGATGCCCATCTTGGGAGGCGAAGCTTCGAAGTCCACCGGTAGCGCGTGTTCGCGAAGCGCGTCGCTGCACGTCGGTCCGATGGAAGCAATTATCATCTGTCGTGCTCTAATCTGGACCTCTTCGGAAAGTGACAGGTCGTCCGCCAACTTCATCACGTTGTGAACCTGATTGGCGGAGGTGAACATGGCAACGTCGAGTTCGCCTGCGGCCAACCGGCGCACATTTGCTTCCAAGGGCGCGACGTCTTCGGGGAAGTCCCAGGTGTAGACTTGCAGTTGATCGACCTTGGCGCCGCGCGCTTCCAGGCCGGCAATTAAACTCGGGTTGCTCGTGCCGTACTCCTGCACGCCAACCACCAAGTTGGCCACTGGCAATTCGGTGTCGAGTGTGGTGAGTAGTTCGCGCCAAGTGTTTGGCTCGGGTACTCGAACAGAAGGCGAAATGCCGAGTTCTTTGAGTGCGGCGGTAGGTTTGGGGCCGCGGACGACGGTGGTCATATCGCTGAGCGCATCGATCAATCGTTGGCGTCCAACATGCCGTTCGACAGCGCTGACGAAATGTCGCGTGCCCACGCCAGTGAGCAGCACAAATACGTCGATTTGGCCCGTAATCAAGCGGTTGGCAAACTCAATGGCCGCGCGCGAGTCGGGCAGCGGAACCTCGCGCATGGAGGGGCTCACTAGCGACAGGCCACCGGCCCGCTCGATCATCCGCGCGATATCGTCGGCGCGTCTGCTTTCAAAGGAAGCAACGCGAAGACCGGCAAAGTTGCGATCGGAATCAGGCATGGGTTGGTTCCGCCGGGTTTGGATCAATGGCGAGTTGCCCAATCCACGAAGCGAGTGAGTGAGTCATTGATCGATGTCGACAAGAACGTATTGTAAGTCAGTAGGTCGACTGGAACCACGCCCTGGAAAGAAGAAAACAAAGGGAAGGATTTCGATACCCACGAGTGCTCAATGGTGTATAAGATGTTCGTTGGAGTGTGGAAAACTAGATCGGAAACAAATAGTCATTTTGGGTTGTTGACAATTCCGTTTGACTTCGCACAATAGCAAATCGCGGTGGACACGAACTAGAGTTTGCATCCTTTGATTGATTCGATATCTGTCTTCCGCAAACTGCGATTGAAACACACTGATAGTTGTCTCTGCCCGCAGGGTGGTGGTGGCTTATCCGGGGCAAGTCTCCAATACCTATTGGCCGCTGAGTTGGAACTCTCTGCGGTTGCCCGTTGTTGACGGGTTGACCATTTCGCTATTGGCTGGGTGTGCGCGCCCAAGGCGATAGCAGTCGGGGCTGTTGCTTGTGCAGCCTGGGCCACATAGATAGGTGCTAGCTTTTTGGCGGCGACTTGTTCTGGCGGGTGCTGCTCGAAAGACTCGAGCTGCCATGTGTTTCAAGCGTACTCCCCCTCGTTGTGTTTTCACAACGCACCGAACAATACAGGGGAGCTCGACCGATGGATCGACTGATGACGGCACCTGTCGTGGGCTCAGGATACCCTCCCCAATTTTCTTATATCCTTCCGGCTGGTGTACCTACGGCGCACCAGCCGGCTTTGCTTGAAGCTCTGCTAAGACCGGCTCCGTTATGCCTCAGGTACTCGTCGCCCTTGGCTCGAATCTAGGCGACAGCCGAGACTCGGTGCAGCAGGCGATCGAGCGGCTCGACCAGACGGCGAATTTTGCTCTGCTGAAGGCAAGCTCGTTGCATTCCACCGAGCCTATTGGAGGCCCGGTAGGGCAGGGTGGTTTCACCAACGCGGTGGCCAAGCTGCAGGTGGATTGTTCGCCTCGCCAGTTGCTGACTGCGTTGCACGCCATCGAGCACGACTTTGGTCGACTTCGCGACGAACATTGGGGGCCGCGGACCCTCGACTTGGATATCTTGTTGATCGAAGACCGGGTGGTTCAGTCGCCCCTGTTGGAGGTGCCTCACCCGCGGATGAGCTATCGTCCATTCATGTTGGACCCGGCTGTGGAGATTGCCGGGCAATGGCGACACCCGACACTGGATGTCACATTGGCAGATCTTGCCAAGCGGTTGCACGAAGGGGACGACGCTATTTTGTTGTACGGGGCCATGCCGCACGATCGGGACTGGCACGCCCGACAACTGCGGCGGACGGCGCCCGGTGTGCAGGTGGCACGCGAAGAGCAGCATCAGATATTGGTGGCTGTTGGCCAACCGTCCACTTTGGAAAAGCCGCGTTTGGCGATTCATCTCGGTTTGCCGAGCGACCGCCTGGTTAGCGGTATTCCGACGCTCACCCTGCCATCTACCTGCCGCGAGGATGCCCTATTCGACACCCGGGCGGCGCTGCGGTGCGTGTGGCCCGACCTGGGTCGCGAGGACACCAGCGGGTAGAATGCACAGACAATTCGTCAAGCCGCAGCGAAGGTCGGTTGACGTCGAATTCGTCGCATTCGCAGGTTTAGCAGGCCGGTCATGTCTACAACTGTTTCCCCCACCATCGTTCACGCGGGCGAGGGCATTCGCCAGGTGGTGCGCGATGCGCAGCGCGACGGACGGCGGGTCGGTGTCGTGCCCACCATGGGCGCGTTGCACCAAGGGCACCTGAGTCTGGTGGACGCAGCGCATCAGCAGTGCGACGTGGTGATCGTCACAGTGTTTGTGAACCCCACGCAATTCGCGCCGCACGAGGACTACGAACGGTATCCTCGCGATCTGGACTCCGACGCAGCCAAGCTATCCCAGCACGGCTGCGACTATGTGTTCGCCCCGGCGGTCGAGGAGATGTACCCCCAGGGGTTCGAGACTTCCATCAACGTTGGCAGCGTGGCGCTGCCTTACGAAGGCGAGCGGCGGCCAACGCATTTTTCCGGCGTGGCCACGGTGGTGTTGAAGCTGCTAACGCTGGTGCCGGCCAATGCGGCCTTCTTTGGTCAGAAGGACTATCAGCAAACGTTGGTCGTGGGGCAGATGATTCGCGACCTGAATGTGCCCACTAAGTTGGTGGTCTGCCCCACGGTGCGCGAATCGGACGGCTTGGCCATGAGTTCGCGGAATGCCTATCTCGACGACGATCAGCGCCGCCGGGCCACGGCGCTGCATGCTAGCATGCAGTTGGCGCGACAAATGGTCGACCACGGCGAGCGGCAGGTCGCCACGCTGCAGCAGGCAATCGAGTCGCTTCTGGCCGAAGTGGGTGGTATCGACCTCGATTACATCGCCTTCGTGCGTGCTGGCACCGTCGAGCCAGTGGAGTCCATCAGGGGGCCCACCGTGGTGCTGATGGCCGCGCGGGTTGGCCAAACGCGATTGATCGACAACATGCAGATCGGTTAGAAGGTCTGTCAGCTTGCTGGCTGCAAAGCCCCATGTCGAATATCCCACGACCAATGTCGGGATGCCAATATTGGTCATTGGTCCTTCAAGAATTGGTCGCTTCCCAACGGCCTTGAACCTTCGTCGCCGCCTATGTGTTCCACTCTGTTCCATGTTCCGACTCACCTGTTTGGTGTGCCGCTGTTTGGGTTTGGAATATTGCTGGCGCTGCTGGTAATCGCCACGGCAGTGTGGGCCGCACGCTCGCTGAAACGCGAAGGCGGCCTGCAGGACGTGCTGGTCGGGCTGCCGGTGTTGGCCCTGTTGGCCGGCGCCATCTTTGTGCTGCCGTGGGTGTTTCCCGACGGGTTCCCCATTCGCGGGTATGGCGTGATGCTGATTGCCGCCGGCGTGTCGGGGCTGGCCCTGGCTTACGTGCGCATGCGACAGGCGGGGCTGAATCCCGATCTGCTGTTCTCGCTGGCGTTTTGGATGTTCGTGGCCGGCATCGTCGGCGGGCGGGTGTTCTACGTCATTGAGTACTGGGAGCCACTGTACGCTCCGTTGCCACCGCACAAGGCGTTTATCGAAGCCTTGAAGTACGCCAAGGGGGGGCTTGTAGTGTACGGTGCCTTGTTTGGGGCCACCCTTGCATTTTTGTGGTTTGTGCGGCGCCATCGTTTGCCAACGCTGGCGATGGCCGATCTGGTGGCGCCCAGCTTGGTGGTGGGGCTCGCCTTCGGCCGTATTGGCTGTTTGCTGAATGGTTGCTGCTTTGGCGGAGTGGCCGACGTGCATTGGGCGGTGACGTTTCCCCAGGAAGGTTCGTTGGGCTTCAGCCCGCCGTACTCGGCCCAGGTGGCGGGCGGCGAATTCTACGGCATGCATTTGGCCGAAAAAGAGGAGCAGGTAAAGGTCCTGCAGATCCTGCCCGACAGCGCGGCCGCTACCGCCGGCATCGAAGTGGGCGACGTGGTCGAGCGGCTGGCTGGTGCCAAAGCGACCAACGAACAAGTGGTGGCCGAGGTGCTTAGTACAGCGCTGGCCAAGGAGCGTTCGCTGCCCGTGAAGATCGAGGGCAAGCCGGAAGTGGTTTTGCCGGCCCGGGCATTGCCGCCCCGCAGCCTGGGCGTGCATCCCACGCAGTTGTACAGCGCCATCAATGCCGGGCTGCTGGCTTGGCTGCTGTGGAGCTACTACCCATTCCGCCGCCGCGACGGCGAAGTTTTCGCCCTGCTGATCACTATTTATCCAGTGGCACGATTTCTGCTTGAGCGAATCCGTATCGACGAGTCGTCTTTCATGGGGACCGGGCTTAGTATTTCCCAAAATGTGAGCCTGGTGCTGCTAGCAGCGGCCGTGGCGCTCTGGATTTTCCTGTCGCGACAGCCTCGCGAGCGGCGTTTTGATCCCGCAGCGGCAGAATTTTCTCCGGCGTGAACCTCTTTCCGTCGCCCTGCGTACAGAGATTCAGGTGAGCTTTAATCAGCTGGATGGCACCTGAATAACCGACCAGCCGGCCCAATCTGCCCATGGGCCGGCCGTGTCGGCTGGAACTCAACCTTTTTCCTTCCCAAGGACCCTCGCGCGCCAATCGAGAGACGGTAGTTCCCTTCACTGTGGGTCGTCACTTGGTTTCCGGCGTTGAACGCGAGGGTCGCATTTTTTTATCCAGGAGTGGAGACGATGAATTTTGCTTGGCAGAAGGTGGCGATCAGCGCCGCTGGTGGACTGCTGGCGGCTGGCATGGTTCTCAACGCGTCGTTGGCGAAGGACTCGGCGGGGGACGCTCCGGACGAAGGCACCGTGATTCAGGTTGGCCCTGAAGCTGCTCTGGGCAAGGACCCGCTTCCCGGCGAATTGAACCCCCGGCGTGAAATGTTCCGCGGGCAGTTGCGTCCCTGGCTGCTGCCTGGCAACCCCGACGACCTGGCGCGTCAGCGTCGCCCGGCTTCGCCCTACTACATTGGTGTCGCGGCCGAAAAGGTGGACGCCGCCCTCCGCTCGCACGTCGACTTGCCCGACGGCGTTGGCCTCGTGGTGCAGATGGTATTCGACGGCAGCCCCGCCGACGAAGCTGGCCTGGAGCCCTACGACATCCTGCTAGCCGCCGATGGCAAGGAACTGCATGAACTGGACGACCTGATCAACGTGGTGGAAGAGCACTCGGGCGATCAGATGACCGAGTTTACTATCGACGTGATTCGCCACAATCACCCCCAGACCGTGTCGGTCACACCGGCCGAACGTCCTCGTCCGGACGAAGTTGCGCAGCCCGAAATCGATCCGACACTGCCGCAGCTCGATGGCGCCGAGCGCCAGATGTTCGACCGCTTGCGTCAGATGCCGCAGGGCGGGCAGCTTCGTATGTTCGGCGGTCCTGGTTTCGACCTGAACCAAATGCCTGGCAACGTGTCCGTGCAAATCGAGCGTAGCGGCGATGGCCCGGCTCGTATTACAGTACAGCGTGGAGAAGAGAAGTGGGAAATCGAGGGCGACGATCCTGAATCGCTCAAAGAACTTCCCCAAGATCTTCAGCCCATGGTCGAAGGAATGCTGAAGGCCGGACCGAACGGCGCCCAGCAGTTCCAGTTCCGCTCGCAAATGCCCGAAGACATGCATCAGCGAATGGAGCAGATGGAGCAGCAGATGCGACAACTGCAAGAACAGCTCCTCGAGCGAGCTCAGGAGAACGATGGAAAGTAAACGGACGTAGCTAACCAATCACAATCAGGCGGTACCTTTGCTCCGAGTCGTGCCCACCTCACCCGCGGGCGCGGCTCGGACTTTTCATGCGCACGTATCTCGCGTAGTCGTTCCCACGCATCGCGTGGGAACGAAGGAGCTGGATCACGGACTTGCGATGTCCGTCAGATTCGAACTGCGTCGCAACTGGCCACACGCGGCGTTGATTTTGTCGCCCTTGCGATGGCGGAACCGCACGGCCAGGCCGCCCGCTTCCAGGATGCTGCGAAAGGTCTGCTGCGCTTCAGAAGAAGGCGTGCCGTAGGGCAGGCCGGCCACGGGGTTGTAGGGAATCACGTTCACCAGGGCGGTCCGCCCCGCGAGTAGCTTCACCAGTTGGTGGGCGTGCTCAGGCCGGTCGTTTAGCTTGGCCAGCAGCACGTATTCGAACGTCAAACGTCGGCCACTTCGTTCGAAGTAGTAGTCGGCCGCGTCCAGGATCTCGCCCAGCGGCATCTTCTCGTTTACCGGTACGATTTGATTGCGCAGTTCATCGTTCGGTGCATGCAGTGAAATGGCCAGGCGATAGCGTGTATCGAGATCGGCCAAGCGGCGGATTTGCTTCGGCAGGCCGACCGTCGAGACGGTGATTCGCCGATGGCTGATGCCGAGACCGTCCTCACGGGCGATATAGTCCAGGGCGGGCAGCAGCGCCGGCAGGTTGGCCAGCGGCTCGCCCATGCCCATCACCACGATATGGCTAAGACGCTCTTGCGGATCGAGCAACCGCTGCAAGAGCAGCACTTGCTCGAGGATCTCGCCGGTCGTGAGATTGCGATCGACGCCGTCCAGGCCGCTGGCGCAGAACACGCAGCCCATGCCGCAACCGACCTGCGTGCTGATGCAGAGCGTGCGGCGCACTTTGTCGCGTAACAGCACACACTCGATCTGGCCACCGCCGGCGAGCGATAGCAGCAGCTTCTCGGTGCCGTCGTCCGCCGTGGTGTGTCGGGCGATGGTGCTGGTCCACAGCGCGAACGACTCGGCCAGCTCGCCGCGCATCGCCTGTGGCAAGTCGCTCATCTGATTAAAGTCGCCCGCCCGGCCTTCGAACAACCACCGCCGAATTTGCTTCACACGGAACTTCGGTACCTTCCGCGCAGCACACCACTCAGCGAGCTGGCCGTCGATATCGTCGAGCAAATGAGGGGGCATGGTGTGGGGTGCTCGTAGCTACGCTCGCCAGAGCGAGGATTTTAGTTTGCTGCAGTATTCCACCGTCTGGCGACGGTAGCTACGGTGGTCAACCGCTCGGCCCGCCTTCACTCCGTGATGCCCGGCACCCAGGTGTACAAGTAGTAAGCCTTGGGCGAAGCCAGTTCGTTGAGCGACGATAGGTCGATGGCTGGTTTTTCCGCGGCGCTGGCCGAACCAAGTAAGGTGCTTAACGAAACCGGAGGCTTTTCGTATTTTACGCAGCGGACTCCATTCCTGTCTTTCTTGCCAGCTAGCACCGCGGCGCGATCCAGGGCGTCTTCGATGAAGCCGATCTTGTCTACCAGGCCCAGCTCTTCGGCTTGCTGGGCGGTAAACACCTGGCCGGTGGCCACGGCATCCAGATCTTCGGGGTTCGCCTGGAACGCGGGCCGGCCCTCTTGGATCTTCTTCTTGAACTCGGCCAGCATCTCGTCGACCAGCGTCTGGAAGATCTCCCGCTCTTCGGGTGTCATCTTCTTGGTGGGGCTGCCCATGTCCTTCAGCGGAGCACTCATGATCGAGTCGTCCTTGATGTGCCATTCGCCCAGCAGTTCCGAGAAGTCGTAGTGCGGGATGATCACGCCAATCGAACCGGTGATGGTGGCAGGTTCGGCGTAGATACTGTCCTTGGTGTTGCCCACGGCCGAAGCCAGATAGTACCCGCCGCTGGCGCAGACGCTGCCCATGCTGACCACGATATCGAGCTTCTTTCCATGGCCCTTACCTTCGCGGCTGGTACCCTCGGCCAACTCACGCAGTTTGTGGTGCAGGTAGTCGCTGTAGGTGACGGTGCCGCCGGGGGAGTTGATCCGCAGCACAACACCCACCACGTTTTCGTCTTTCCGCACCCGGTCGATCTGCTCTTTGACAAACGTATCCGCCTCGGAAATAGTGCCCGAGATGTCGATCACGGCGATCTTCTCGACGGCATCCTGATCGCCATCCAGGAACTTCTCGGTGGGCCCTGGAGTGAGGTTAAAGTAGCTGTCGTAGGCGGCTCGCATGCTGACAATGACCAGAATGCAGAACACCAGGGCGGCGACCAGGAATTTTCCGTACCGGCCAAACAGGCTTTCTTTCTGTTGAATGACGATCTGGGGCGAGTTGGGCGTGGGCTCGGCAGTCGACATGGATAGACCTCGGGGGCAGGGAAAGCGGGCGGAGAAACACCTCCGGCGGCGGGATCCGCTAGCACGTCCCCGCGGCGACTCACTATTCTAGGGCGCGTGGGGCGGCAGACAAAGCGTGCCCGCCAAGCGATGGGTGTTGCCAATTGTGACGGCAAACAGGTACAGTAGGCCCGTTGACCGGCGGCTTCGACCGCCTCTGCCCCGAGGGGCAACACTGCACTGGCGACAAAGGACTGGCAACGTGTTTATCTGTGCTTCCACCGAGTGTTTTCCCGAACTTGGCCCGCGCGAGGTGCTACAACAGTTGGTCGACCTCGAGTACACGGCGGTCGAACTGACCCTGCATGAAACCGACGGCTGGATGAAACCCAGCGAGGTGCTGGCCGATCTGGACCGTGCCGTGCAGACCTGTGGCGACACGCACCGCATGCACATCGCCGCGCTGTCGATCGACATCCAGGCCACCGGCGACGACTACTACAAGCAGTTCGCCGCCTGCTGCAAGCTGGCCAAGGCCATCAAGGTGGTCACCATGGTGGTTCCTTCCTCGGAACTGGGCACTCCGTTCAACGAGGAGATCGAGCGGCTTAAGAGCATGGTAGCCATCGCTTCGCTCGAGGGAGCGGTTGTGGCCATGAAGACAACCATCGGCTGCATGACCCAGGACCCCGACACGGCCGCGGTGATTTGCGACAACGTCAAAGGCCTGGCCCTGGCGCTCGACCCCAGCCACTACATCGCTGGCCCCAACCAGGGACGCAACTACGACAAGGTGCTGAAGTACACCCAGCACGTTCATCTTCGCGACACCACCAAGAATGAACTGCAGGTTCGCGTTGGCCAAGGCGAGGTCGACTATGGCCGGCTGGTGCAGCAACTGGGTAAGGAAAAGTACAGCCGAGCGCTGTGCGTGCACATCACCCCCAGCGAAGGCGTCGACCACCACGGCGAGATGCGCAAGATGCGGTTGCTGTTGGACAGCCTGCTGTAGTCTTCAGTCGGCTTGGTGCCCCACGACAATCGTTTGCGTTTCCCCAGGTCCCAGCTCGACCTGGGTCTCGGCTTTGTCGCCCCAAGTTTCATCCAAGGCTTGTTGCCACCACTCGGACGAGTCGTGAATGCTGGCTTCGAGCCAGATCTCGTCCGCGGCCTGCAGGCTCTTGTTGTTCTTCGATTCATTGGCAGCGATGATCTCCACCACCGCGGGAGTGGGGCGACCATACAGATCGACGATTTCGACGTCGATCACTCCCGCGGGAAGCGTAATCGTGGTTGGCGGCTGTTGACCTTGTTCGAGAGTCAGGGGTGCGTAGCCCAGGCATTCTCTTCTCTCTTGCCAGTCGTCCGAGTCCTTGATCAGCTTCGAAAAGTAGTCGGCCTTCTGCTCGATTCGGGTCATCTGATTCCTGCGGTTGTCTTTCATCACGTGGATACTCTCGCTGCTGACCAGATAGGCCTTCGACGATAGATCCTCACCCTCCGCGTCGTCCCATTTCCAAGTCCATTTATCGCCATTGGGCTGTTCGACCACTTGCGACACGGCCAGCTGCACCTTTGCCGCCACCCGCTCGATGCCGTCTCCTACGGTGGGGAAGGTTTGCCAATCGTCAGTCGATTCACCGGGCTCTGGCGCCGCGTGAGTGTGCGAGGTGCGCTCTTCGACCACCCAATGCTCACCGAAAGGAAGCCCGCGGAAGTCGTCGATCGAGAGATTGCAGCTCAGGCGGATTTCGCAGGTCTCCTCCGCTGCCGGCGCGACGATGTTCAGCTCCAGCGGGCTGCCCACTTCGATGGTCACGTCGCGGACCCGGGCGGAGTATCGCCATCGATCGTTCGATGCGTGTAGTGTGTAATCGCCGTAGGGGAGCTGGCGATCGAGCGCCAGCCCGTCGGCGTCGCTCACGCCTCGCGCCGTGGCGCGCCGCACCTCGCCCTTCGATTCGAGCTTCACTTCGTACCCCTGCTGGGGACGCCCCTGGGGATCGACCACGCGCACCGTGACGCGGGAAAACTCCGAGGGTGCAGCGCTCAGCTTGTCGACCTTTTGCTCTAGCCTTTCAATTTTGGTGAGCAATTGGGAAAGCTGGGAGGAGGTGTCGTTCGCTCCACTCGCAGTGGCGCCCTGACCGTCGATTTGGTCGCTAGCAGACCGCTGGCCGGTTTCCTGGCCATCGCTGGGGCGAGGGGCGATGGCCGCCAGCAGCAAGCCAGCAATGGCCAGATACAGGTACAGCACCAGGTAGTTCCTCTGAATCATCGGATTTCTCCGTCTTCTCTGCGGAATGTGGGAGGCGATTGGTTACGAGGATAGGAAACACCGCAATGCAACAGATGTACCAATTCCCGCTATTACTGGCTCCACCAAGCCCCCAGATCGTGGGCACCCGCCCCGGGGAGGTGAGGAGTCATCGCTATCCTGTTCCAGAACCTCCCCGCAAGGGCGGGGTTTCTTCCTACATAGCATCCTCTGTTGGTCCTGGACTGGCCGAGCGGATAAACTGGTAAGTATCGTTAACTACAAATTTCGAGCCGGGGGCCTGCACTGCGGGTCCACGCGGGAGTTGTCGCCGAGAAATTTTTTTGACCGTCAGCCAGGCCACTATCGATCGCTACACGCAAGCGGATCCGGACGTGCGGCTGATGCTGCGCGTGGCGGCGGACGATGCGCATGCGTTCGAGGAACTGATGCGGCGGTACCAAGGCCGCGTGGTGGGGGTGCTAGCGCACCTGGTGGGTCGGCGAGACATGGCCGAAGACCTGGCGCAGGACGTCTTCCTGCGGGTGTACCGTGCCCGCAAGCGATATGTCCCCGCCTCGAAGTTCTCGACCTGGCTGTTCACCATTACCAACAACGTAGCTTCCAACGCCCTGCGGACCCTGTCGCGTCGCAAAGAGGTGAATGTTACCCCCGTGTCGCCGGACGGCTCGGGCGCCAATCCCATCGAACACACGGCCCTGGCGGCCAGCGGACTGATGCCAACGCGCCAGCTCGACAAAACGGAGATGTCGGAAGTGGTGCGGCTGGCCATCGAAACGCTCAACGAGCGGCAGCGAATGGCTGTGCTATTGGCAAAATTCGAACAACTGAGTTACGCCGAGATTGGCGAGATCATGGACATGACTCCCCAAGCGATCAAGTCGCTCCTGTCCCGCGCTCGAGCCAACCTGCGAGAAGTACTGGAACCCTATTTGGAACAAGGGGAAGCCCTGAAGGTTTGAGGCTGAAGGCCGTTCGCGTTCAGCACTCAAGAAACTGATCCTCCGTTAGCCGTTGGCCTGTGGCCAACAGTTACCCATGAGTAACCCTGGTAAACAATCCGACGAGCACCTGAGCGAAGAGCTGGTGGCGTATCTGGATGGCGAGCTTTCGGCCACCGACAGCGAGGCGGTCGAGTCGCGCATTCAGTCGGATGAGCACGCTCGTAGCGAACTGCAGAAGTTCGACCGCGTGTGGAATGCGCTGGATGGGCTGCCGCGGGTAACGGTGGACGATAGCTTTACTCGCACAACCATCGAGATGGCGACCGTCGAGGCCAAAAAGGAACTCGAGCACGAAACCGCGATGCTGCCGATTCGGCGGCGGAATCGCTGGCTGAAGACCGCCGCAATGACGGCCGCCGCTGCTTTGGTGGGCTTCATCGCCTTGCTGGTGCTCACGCCCAATCGCAATCGCGAGCTGTACACCAACCTGCCAGTGATCCTGGAACTCGACGCGTACTCCGAGGTCCGTGATATCGAGTTTCTACGGCTGCTGGACGCCGAGGCGGGGGATTGGTTGGTGGACGAGTGGGGCGGGCAGGTGGAAGGCGAAGCCCAGCAGTTGGCCCTCGTGAGCTCGGCCAGCTACAACGAGCGACGTCAGTTCGTGAACAGCCTTTCGAGCAAAGAGCAGGCCGATCTGGCCAGCAAGCATCGCCGCTTCCAGAGCTTTGCTCCTGAAATGCGCGACGAGTTGAATCGTTGGCACACCACGCTGGCCGCCGACAAGGACGCCGACCGCATGCAGCGGGTGCTGTTGGCCTATTATGCATGGTTGTCGCAACAGGACGAAATGGAACAGGCGCAATTGAGAATCAAGGATGCCCCGGAGCGGATCGCCGAACTGAAGCGTATACGCGATCGCTCCATTCGCGACGACTTTTTCCATCTGTCTCCGGCGGATGCCGCTGCATTGCGAGCCGCGGTGGACGAGATTGGCGGCGATTCCCAGATGCAGCAATTGCGGCAGGCCATGATCGAGTCGCTGCCCGATGAAGATGACTACGACCAGCGATTTGAGCAGCGCTGGATTAAAGGTCTGAATAGCTGCAGCAAGTCGAGTCCACGTCGGCCAGTGCAGTTGACGATGTTCATTTCGGCGACCGGCCATAGCGAATTCTTAGGGCAGGATTTTTCCAAGTATCAGCAGGCCATCGAAGACCGCTTGATCGAGTCGCTCGATGAGAAGACTCAAGAAAAGTTGCAGAATGTGCCCAAAGATAAGCCACTCGGTAAGACACGGTTGTTAACAGGGTGGTTGTTCGAAGCCTCGCGGGGCCAGCGGAACCCGGATGTGGCAACGCTCGAGGAGTTTTTCATCAATGGCGATCTCACCGACGAGACTCGCCAGCAATTGCTGGCCATGCCTCGCGAAGAGATGCTTGAAAAGCTCGAGCAGTTATATGTCGAGGAGTTTCTGGGCGAAGAGGGCATGCGGGGCGGCTTCAAAGAGATGATGCCCGGCTTCGGCCGTGGAAGATGGGGCGGACGCGGACCAGGCGATCGCGGACCCAATGACCGAGGGCGAGAGGATCGAGGACCCGATAATCGAGGTCCACGCGATCGCGGTGAACGGCAGCGTGGAGATCGAGACGGACGCGACGGTGGCGAACGACATGGTCCGGAAGGACCTCCAGGCGATCGGCTTGGTCCACCACCACACGAGCGGGACGGTTTCGGTCCGCCTCCGCCGCGGCCCGAAGCTTCTCATTCGCAGCCGCCGAACTAACCTGCACCGTTATTCGCAGCGCAGCTAATTAGTCCTGCTCGCGAGATTTCTGACGAGCCAGCAGCCCGATGGCGATACCCACGGGGTCGTCGCGCTGACGGAGGATCGCCTCGTAGTGTTCCCAACCGCTGCACTTCGCGGCCAGTTCGACCAATCGCGGAGCGAACGGCGATAGCTGTACGTCCGCAGGTGCCGATTGCTCGTAAAGCTCCATTGCTTCGGCCGCGTGGCCCGTCCGCTCCAGCACCACCATCAACGTTTCCAGGGGGGCGGTTCCCGCCAGTTGGCTGTCGCCCTGCTGGTCGAACTGCTGGCGGAAGTACTCGATGGCCTCGGCAACGTCCCGGCCCAGCGTGGCCAGGAAGAACAGACGGTGAGCCGGGTAGAGCTGTTCGAAGGGGGAATCGCCTTCGTACTGCAGCGCCGGGTCGAGACGCCGACCGTACTCGGTCAGCCCCAAAGCCACCTCCACCACGGCCGGATGTTTCAGCACACGGGCGAAGCGAACCGCGGCCGCCAGGTGCGAAGCGTCGACATGCGAAGCCTGCGACTCGAACAACCACTCGCGACCGGACATCAGTTCGCCAACGCTGGCGGTGACCGGGGGCGAGGTGGACTCCTGTTGGGCGATGTGCCCGCGGAGGTTCTCCCGCAACTCGCGATCGAGGTGCCGCACCAGCACGGCCGAGCAAGCCGCCAGGCTGGCCGGTGGCAACTGCGGAGCGAGCCCTTCGAGTGTCGTGATGGCGTTGCAGGTGCCCAGGTGCCCTAGCATCCAGCCGTAGCCCCGTTCGACATCGATGCCCTCGTACAGGGCCAGTTCAATCAGCTGTTCGATGTTTTCGTCGTTAGGCACCACTTGTCCTAGCGCGGCATGCATCGTGCGTTTTTCGCCGGCAGGCCGCAGGTACCGCCACGCCTCGCGCAGCCTCCCGGCGTCGAGCAGCAGTCCCCCCACTTCGCGGCAGGCAGCCGTGTAGTCGTTTTCGAGCGTGGTCCGGGCCGGCTCGGGCAACTCATCCAAGGGCGGCGAGTCGGTGAGCGACAGCCCCAGACGCGAGCGGGCTTCGATCAACCGCGCTTCGAACAGTTCATGCCACCGGCCAGCTTGGGCCAATTCATGTGTCAGCCGGTCGAACAGGTCTTCTTTCGTGCCCGACCAGTTGGAAAGTGCTACGAGGTCCATGCCAGCATTCTACCGCGCGGAACAGTGGGAAAGTACCGCCAATCGCTTGATGGAATGCCTTCCGTTGGCCGCAATCAAAGAGGTCTCCTTCGAAATGACGCGAAGCAGAGCCTACTTTGATCCGACAACCAAGATCCCATCGGCATGCATTCCGTTCTGCGTACAAAAAAACCCGGCCTCCACCAAAGTGAAGGCCGGGTTCGGTTTACTAGACTGTGTTCAACAAGCCGTTAGATCAATTCGTAGCCGTTCTGGTAATCTGGCTTGACGATCTTCATCAGCGACTCGTCGTTCAGCGGCGTCATGGTCTTGGCGTCCCACAGCACCTTCTCGCCACCCTTCCACACGGAAAGGTTACCGAGCAGGATGGTCTCGGTGAGCGGTCCGCTGTAGTCGACGATGTTGGACATCGGCTTCTTCGACCGATCACGGATACCGGCGAAGAACTCACGATTGTGAGCCAGATCGCCACCACCGCGTGCACGCGGGTAATCGACGTCCATTTCGTCCGCACCGAAGATCTCGATGCCCTTTTCGGCGTAGTCGCCGGCGGCATACATCTTGGCCTTGTCGCCAACAATCAGCGCGCCGGTGGAACTCGGGGCAGGAGTGCCGTCGTCGTTCTTCATCTTAAAATCGGTGAACAACGCGTTGTCCGGCTTCTTGCCACCGTCGTACCAGTACAGCGTGAAGGGGGCACGACCATTGAGTTCCGGGAACTCGAACTTGATGGTCGACCATTCGGGATAGCTGTCGCCATTGTGGCCCGATGTGGTAGCCTCCACCGAAACCGGGTCACGCATCGTGAGCCCCATGTACGGCAGGTTGCATGTATGGCAAGCCATGTCACCCAGGGCACCGGTGCCAAAGTCCCACCAGCCACGCCACTTGAAGTCGTGGTAGGCGTCGGGGGCGTACGGGCGCTTGGGAGCCACACCCAACCAGAGGTCCCAGCTGAGGTTCTCAGGAACTTCTGCCGGTTCGGGGCGAGGACCACCTTGCGGCCATACCGGACGATTGGTCCAGACGTGCACTTCCTTCACGTTGCCAAGGTTGCCAGCCTTGATCTGGTAGGCAGCCTTACGCATGGGATTGAAGCAGGTGTACTGGTTGCCCATTTGCGTGACAACGTCCATCTCTTTGGCGATCTCTTGCAAGCGACGCGCTTCCCAGATGGTGCGGGTAAGCGGCTTCTGGCAATAGACATGCTTGCCGGCCTTCATCGCAGCGGCGGCAATCGGAGCGTGCATGTGGTCGGGTGTCGACACGGTAACGACGTCGATCTGGTCACCCATCGAGTCGAGCATCTCGCGGAAGTCGGCAAACGTGTTGCCGGTTTTCATTACGCTTTCCATGCCCTCGAGCACACGGCTGTCGGTATCGCAGAGGGCAACCAACTTTCCGCTGCGTGAAGCATTCTTCACGTCGCCGTCACCCTTGCCACCAACCCCCACGCCGGCGACCTGCAGTTGTTCGTTAGGCGACTTGCTTTGAGCCGTGGCGATACCGCCCAGCGCCCAATAGCCTGCCCCCGCTGCGGCGCTTGTCCGCAGGAAGTCGCGTCGGTTTTGTTTGCTTCGCATTGTCTCTCAACTCCTCAGGGAAGAATAAGGAAAAAATCACGCGTGTTGGGAGGGTCCGGGTGGGGCAGTGGAGTGGACCTCCGGCGAGACGCAATCCGGGGGATTGCCGCTAAGCATTCTATCCAAAAACTGCGCCGGATACAAAACTCCCTGGCAAGATAGGCAGGAATCCCGACCCACCGGCCGCCTATCTACCGTACGCGGCCAACCCACCGGTTGCTCGCAACTTGCCAAGATTCTGTGTATAACAAAGGACCCGCCACGACTCACTTTCTGAAGTCTGACCCCTTTGTCACCCGATTGGTTGGTACCCCAATGCGCCTTACCCCATTCCTGTTTGCCCTGTGTACTCTACTGGCCGGTTTTTGCACACTTTCGCCGGCTTTTGGTCAAACCACGGCCGTAGCCGACAATCCGGCCGCCGAGCACGCCCGGAGCCTGCTGGCCAAAGTGACCGTGAATGCCGCTGGGGATATCGTGGTGATCGACCTGGACGAACGCCCCGTGGGCGACTCGGATCTGTTGCCGCTGCTGGGCGCCACGAAGCTCACCACGCTCAAGCTGTGGGGGGCCAATATCACGGACGCCGCCCTCGATACGATCGTCAAATTCGAGAATCTCACCGATTTGTCGCTCCGCAACACCAGCGTCACCGACGCCGGTCTGGCCAAGCTCAAGCAGCTGCCCAAGCTCAAGTCGCTCAATCTCGAGCGGACCACCCAGATGACCGACGAGTGTCTCAAAAACTTTGCCGAGATGCCCGAGCTCACCTACCTGTACCTGCTCTTCAATCGCATCGGCGATGAGGGGCTGGCCAACCTGGTGGGGTCTCCCAAGTTGCGCCTGCTCGACCTCCGCGGCTGCCCAGTGTCGGACGAAGGGGTCCAGAGCCTGGCCAGCATCAAGACGCTGGCCGCCGTCAAGCTTCGCAGTTCGGGTGTGACTGATCGCGGCCTCGCGGCCTTGGCCGAATTGCCCAGGCTCAAGGGCCTGGTGCTGCAGGATACCTCAATCACTAACGAAGGGGTCGCCAAGCTGGCGGGTATCTCGGGGATGGACGATCTCGACTTGATGCGGACCACCATTTCGGATGAAGCCCTCCAGCACCTGTCGGGCATGACCAAGCTTCGTCATTTGAACCTTCGCGGCACCTACGTAAACGGTTCGGGGCTCAAGCACCTGCAGGGTTGCAAGATGCTGCGAAAGTTGGACCTCAGCGAGACTGGCGTCGGCGACGAAAGCCTTGCCGCGCTCAAGGGCAAAGACGAACTCGTGTGGCTCAATCTGTGGAACACCCGCGTCACCAACGATGGCTTGGAGGCGCTGAAGGACCTGAACCTGCTGTTCCTGAGTGTCGAAGAGACGATGGTCGATGACCAGGGCATGGAGACCATCGCCAAGTTCCCCAAGCTGACCACGCTTTCCATTAAGGGATGCGAGGTCGGCGACGAAGGGTTGGTAGCCCTGGGCGAGCTCAAGACCTTGAACCGCATCTCGGCCGGTTTCACGTACATCACCGAAGACGGCGTTGAAAAGATCAAGGAGATGCTGCCCAACGTCGTGGTTGAGTGGGACGAGTAGCCGATTTGCTGGCAATTTGCCAACCTGCCCAGGCCTGATTAGCCTGGAAGGTATGTCCTCGCCTTATGCTTCTCCGGTGGCCTCCGACCTGCCCGTTCGCGGTACGTGGTGGGTGTTGCGCGGAGCGGCGGCCCTGGTGGCCATTGCCGCTTGGCTGGTGCTGTTGGCGCACGTGCTGCTATTTGTGCGGGCCGAGCAACGCCTGGACCAGGTGCTCGAGGACGCCAATCGCTTTTCGCAACTGCCACGTATGTCTCGGTCTGAACTGGTGGGCTACACGCACCGCCGCCTGGCCGAGCAGGGCTTCCGCCATGGCAAAGTCCGCGTGGGGGTGCACCTCAACGCCAGCACTGGCCGGCCCCGACAGTTTTGGATCGAGCAGATCGAAGCCAAATCCGCTCACGGCTTGCTTCGCCTGACCGAAACGGCCACCCGCTGGATTGCCCCCCCAACCAGGCTTCGCAGTGGCGGCCCGAGCGAGTCGCAAGCGGCTTTTCCGTTTCAGTAACGCAGGCCGCTAAAGCGGAATGAACCGCACCGTGCGGAATCCCAGCGATTCGATGGGCGTTTCGCCCAGTTCGGCGTTGACCACTGTCAGCAGACGCTCGCGGAACGTGGTGAGGTGCGGGTCGGCAATCTCCGCGGCCGTCGTCCGTCGCAGGGCGATGATCACCGCCTGGCGGAGGCGATAGTCGTCTTGCTCGATGGTTTTTTCTACGTCGGGAATCTTGTAGCGGATCGCGGTGCCGTACAGTTCGACTACGATCTCCATCGCCGAACTGTCGGCGTCGTAGCGAGGCAGGGTAGTGCGGTACTCGCCCAGGTCGACTTCGTCCAGCCGAGTGCGTATCGCCTGGTTGCGCGCGGCCTCGACCAGACGCTTGCCGTCGTAGCAACCGGCAGTCGCCAGGCAGCCGATAACGCTCAACAGGACTAGGTGCTTGCAGTTCATCGGAGTAGTGCGGGGGACCATTTGGCCAGCGAAATATCCCTCCGGGGCCAGTGCCCGGCGAGTGCTACTCAAGAATGGTTCATCCTGTGGCCCCCAGGCAGCGAATCCCTTGGTTGTCGCCGCTGGCCGCCCCGTCACTGGTCGACGCATTCGTTGCATTCGCTACAAGCGGATTACCGGTGGGGCAAAATTTCACTCGCGGCGATCCACCGCAGCAGCCACTCAGCGGCGTTCTATGCTTGGATGATGAAGTATCCTTGCGCTAACTTGCCGCCGCGCCGCCGCGATTTGACGATCGCCACAGCGGTGCTGTGCGCTGCGCTCGGAGGTTGTGGCGACGAAGGACTCTCGCCCATCGAACGATTTGAACGCCTCCCCGCCCTGGAGGACCTGGTTACGATCGAACTGGGGGAGTACGTCATCCCGATTCCGGTTGAACCGACCAGCGACAGCCCGATTGCTGCCACTCAAGTGCAGATTGAGTTTCGCCTATACGCCGCGGTGTTGCCGGAGAACGAGGGCACGCTCCGCAGCAACTACGAGCGGCTGGAAGGAAGGTTCCGCGACACGGTGATCGAGACGTGCCGTAATACGTCGATCGAAGACCTGCTGGACCCCACGATGACCACGCTCAAGACCCACTTGGCCGACTCGCTCAAGCCGTACATCGGCTCGGCGCATCTCGAACGTATCCACATTGCCAACCCGCAGGTGAAACGACTGTGACATCCGCAACAACCAACAGAGAATTCGCCGGGCCACATCGTGGCTGGTTGGCACTGCTGCTGGTGGCCCTGCTGTCGGCTGCGTACCCGGCCACGGCTGCGGACCAGCAGGTCGACAAGGCGGACAAGGCCGCTAGCGCCGGCTCGCAAGAGCAGCCCACCATGCCCCAGCGGCATGCCTTCAAGCTGGGCGACTTCCGCATCAAGAACTTTCATCCTGTCGAACGCGAGAAGGTGACACTTGATTTCACCGTGTGGGTCGAAGTGTCCGAGGAGGACCTGCCACAATTCGAGCAGGCGTGGGGTTCGCGGCAGCACCGTGTCCGCAACCAGGTGATCACCTCGGCCCGGCTGGTGCCGTCCACCGCGTTCGAAGACCCGACCCTGCACGCATTGCGCCGCAGGATCTATTTGCGTCTCCGCCGCGCGGTGCCGGAACTGCGGGTATCGGAGGTCTTCATCAGCGACTTCAGCTACATCGTCGAGTAGGGCCTGCCGAACCTGGGCAGGCTGGGCGGTGCATGCGCATTGACCAGAATTCGCCGAAACTGTTAGCATGACGGCTTGGAACGGCGAATCAGGCGGCATCCGAGGCTCTAGCCCCCAAAAGGCTTAGGGCATCTCACAGCCGTTCCAATTTGAACTGGCCTACTTTGGCCGCGGACATTTTGCCTCTTTCCCGCGGATGTGATGATGACGCGTGATGCTCGGATAGGTTTGGCCCGCTGGTGCCCTTGGAGCGGGGTGCTGGCACTTCTTGTTGTAGTTCTCGTGGCGACCGGGGGGTGCATGAGGTCGACCCCCAGCACATCAGCGGACAACACCGCGACGGACGAGGGCGACTCCGAAGGTCACACCACGGAGAACAAGGAGATCTTCGAGCCGCTCGAAGAGTACGATCCTCCTAGTCTGGAGGAACTCGACGCCTCGGCCAATTGGCAAGACCGCAAAGTGGCTTACGGCCGCGATCTGTTGCGGGAGCGTTTGAAGGATCACCCGCCCCTGGTTTCCGCCGAGGAAGCGATGGCGCTAAAGAACGATTCGGAAGAAGCCAACGAGAAGATCTACAGCGTCATGCGGCAGCTTCCCGAGAGCGACGACCAGGTCGACTGGGATGCTACCTGGGTACACCACCTAAGCGGCGACCTGAAGAGCCTCAACCCGCTGATGATCAGTGCATCGGTCGAGATGGAGTTGCTCGAACTTACCGGCATCTCGCTGATTGGCTTCGATGCCGATTTTGAGAAGTTCGGCATGAGGCAGTTCATCGATTCTTGGCAGACGAGCGAAGACAAGCTGATGGACAAGTTCGTTCTGCGGGACGACCTTGCGTGGTCTGATGGCGAACCAGTCACGGCGCACGACTTTGTCTTCTCTTTTCAAACGATCATGAATCCCCGTGTGACCATTCCTGCGGTGCGTTCAGGTACGGACAAATTGCGGTGGGTCGAGGCGTACGACGATCACACGTTGGTAATCTTCCACAAGCAGGCACTAGCCTCGAATGACGAGAACCTGGTCTTTCCGATCGTGCCCGAGCACATCTACAAAGACAGTGTGGACGACGACCCCACGATGGAGACCAGCCAGTACCACTTGAAGTTCCTCAACAAGCCGGTCACTTGCGGTCCCTATGAATACAAGTCACGCTCGCGTGGTCAGAACATCATTCTCACCCGCCGCGACGATTACTGGCAGAAGGACGGCAAAGAGATTCGTCCTCGGCCGTACTTCAAAGAGATTCGTTGCGAAGTGATCATCGATCCCAACACGGCGTTGTTGTCGTTGAAGGCGGGTGACATCGACGACTGCCGTCTGAGCGCCGAGCAGTGGCTCACCCAAACCGATAGCCAGGACTTCTACGACAAGAACACCAAGGTGCGAGGCATGGAGTGGACCGAGTTCCACATTGTGTGGAACGTCAAACGGCCCTATTTCCAAGATCCCAAGGTTCGTCAGGCGATCGCTTTGGCGTTCGACCATCAAGAGATGCTCTCTAGCATCTTCTACGACCTTGCCCCGGCGGGCTTGGGGCCGTTCCATCCCACCGGCTGGATGGCTTCGGATAAGCCCGAAGCTTACCAACGCGATCTCGACGCCGCCGAAGACTTGCTGGACGAAGCTGGCTGGGACGACAGCGACGGCGACGGCGTCCGCGACAAGGAGATTAACGGCCGACTGGTGCCTTTCCGCTTCACGCTACTCAGCTCGACCACGCCGAACTCTATCAAGGTTTGTACGCTATTGAAGTCGAACCTCGATCAGATCGGCATTCAGGTGGACGTCAAACCAACCGAATTTACCGTGCTGCAAGACAAGTCGCTCAAGCATCAGTTCGATGCCACCATCGCAGGGTGGGGCACCGGTACCGATCCTTCGACGCTCGACAACATCTTCAAGACCGGGGGGGGCCGCAATTATGGGCAGTACTCCAATCCGCGGGTAGACGAGCTTTTCGAGCTGGCGCAGGCCGAGTTTGATCGCCAGAAGCGGGCTGAGTACTATGCCGAAATTCACGATATTCTCTGGAACGAACAGGCCTACATGTGGTTGTTCTATCGCCCCACGCTGTTCGGCTTGAATCAGAGCATTCGCGGGTTCAATTTCAGCCCGCGTGATCCCTATGGTGTGAGCCCGGGCATCAATGGCATTTGGAAGACGAAGTAGCAATTTGGACCACGGCCATCCAGCTGTTCCGCTGACATGATTCACTACTTCATCCGTCGGTTGTTCGTGGGCGCCATCACGCTGGTGCTCATCACCTTCCTGGTGTACGCGCTGATCCGTATGATGCCGGGCACGCCGCTCACGATTGTGCAGGCCGTCGGCGATCCCAGCATGCAGATGAGCGAGGCGGACCAGAAACGCCTGGAGAAGGCGTATGGCCTCGACAAACCGTGGCCGCTGGGATACTTGGATTGGGCCAGCAAGGTGGCGCGGTTCGACTTGGGCAACAGCCTCTCGCGCAAGGAGCCGGTAGTGCGGCTGATTGGGCGACGGATCGGCCCCACCTTGTTGCTGACGGTTTCGTCGCTGGTGCTGACTTATGTGTTGTCGATTCCGCTGGGGCTGTGGTCCACCGCGCGGAGTAACACGATTGCCGAACGCACTGTGAGCATGCTGCTCTACATGCTTTACTCGCTCCCCTCGTTTGTGGCCGCCCTGTACTTGCAGATACTGTTTGCAGTGAAGCTCGAATGGCTGCCGCTGCGTGGCATGAAGTCGATAGACTACGCCGACTTGTCGGCGATGGGCCAAGCATGGGACATCTTCCTGCACGCCCTGTTGCCGGTCATCTGCTTTACCTATGGCTCGCTGGCGTACTACTCGCGGTTCATTAAGTCGAACATGCAGGAGGTCATCCGACAGGACTACATCCGCACGGCCAAAGCCAAAGGGCTCACTGAGCGGTCGATCCTGGTCAAGCATGCGTTCCGTAACACGCTCATTCCTCTCGTGACGCTTGTCGGTTTGACGCTCCCCAGCCTGCTGAGCGGCGCGATCATCCTGGAGATGATTTTTAGCTGGCCCGGCATGGGGACCTTGTTCTTCGAAGCACTCAACGAGCGGGATTATCCCACCATTATGGGCCTGACGTTGATGTTCAGCGTGCTGACGCTGGCCGGGCAGTTGTTGGCCGACATGTTGTATTCGGTGGTCGATCCCCGCGTTACTTACTCCTGACCCGCACGCCATGGCAGACGATAAAAAGGCACCCGATCCACCCAAACCCGCGCCGAAGTCGCCCGGCTTCTGGCGGGAGACATGGGTCCGATTCCGCCGTCGTCCGGGCGGCATGCTGGCGCTGGTGTACGTCGTGTTCATGGCCTTGGTGGCCATCTTTGCCCCCGCCATCGCGGGCACCAAGCCGGTGATGTGTAAGTACAAGGGCCATCTCTACTTTCCTGCGATGGGCTACTTCAACCCGAAGTGGGAGAACCCGATCTTCCAGAAAGATCGCTTCCGCAAACGGTACACGCCTGCGAAGTTCAAGGAGAAGGACCCCGATAGTTGGGTGATCTGGCCGCTGGTGTACCAGGATCCCTTTCGCCGTGTTGGCGGCGAGGAGTGGCCTGGCCAGCCTGAGAACCCCACCGGCGCCGACGGCAGTCCAAGTCGCTACAACTGGTTCGGCACGAACCAGCAGGGCAAAGACGTCTTCGCCATGATGGTGCACGGCACCCGCATCGCGCTATTGGTTGGTTTCGTCTCGATGGGCATCGCCGCGACGGTGGGCATCACTTTCGGGGCGATTGCCGGTTACTTCGGGGGATGGACCGACATCATTATCAGCCGGCTGATCGAGGTAGTGCTCTGCATCCCTGCACTGGTGTTGATCCTGGCACTGTTGGCGATCGTAGAGAAAGCCACTATCTGGCACATCATGGCAGTGATCGGCCTGACGCGGTGGACCGGCATCGCCCGCCTTACCCGGGCCGAGTTCCTCCGCCTGAAGCAATCGGACTACGTCGCCGCGGCCAAGAGCCTGGGAGCCAGCCAACTGCGAATCGTGTTCAAGCACATCCTTCGCAATGGCCTGGCGCCGGTGTTGGTGCCGATCACGTTCGGCATCGCCTCGGCCGTTTTGCTCGAAAGCGGCCTGTCGCTCCTCGGCTTCGGCACCCCGCCCCCCAACCCCAGTTGGGGCACCATCCTCCGCGAGGGACGCGATACCATCCAACAAACCTGGTGGCTGATCGTCTTCCCCGGCCTGGCCATCTTCTTCACCGTGCTGGCCTACAACTTGATTGGCGAAGGCCTGCAGGAAGCCACCGACCCCCGACTACGCAGCGACGATTGACGGAGAACCACGGATTACACGGATGTCACGGATCTACTTACACCAGGTAAACGAGACTCCGACGTGTCAAAACTGATTCACGAACAGCTTTCCCGCAGTATCATTGGCGCTGCCATGACAGTACTCAACGAACTGAAGCCAGGACTCGACGAAAAAGTCTATGAGAATGCGTTGGTATTGGAACTCCAACACCGAGGGCACACCATTGAGCAACAACGCAGGTTCCCAGTGCATTATCGAGGTGAGAATGTTGGGACGCTAGTTCCCGACCTCATTGTTGATGAATCCGTCATTGCAGACCCCAAAGTTGTCTCCACTTTCAATGACGCCCATTTGGCCCAAATGACAGGGTACTTGGCCATTACGGGGTGCAGGCTGGCGCTTCTTTTGAACTTCAAGTTCGCCAAATTGGAGTGGAAACGAGTCGTCGCCTAGCATCTCTAACACTCCATCCGTGTTATCCGTGAAATCCGTGGTTACTTTATGAGCACCGCCCCTCCTGTTATTGATATCCAGAACCTTCGCACCTACTTCCACACCGAGGAAGGCACCGTGCGGGCGGTGAACGACGTGTCGTTTCGTGTCGAGCGGGGGCATACGCTCGGCATCGTGGGCGAGAGCGGCTCGGGCAAGAGTGTCACGTCGCTGTCGATCATGCAGCTCCTCGCGACCTCGGCCGAGATCGAGTCGGGCAGCATTTCGTTCCTGGGCAAGGACCTGGTGAGGCTGCCCGAGCCCGAGATGCGCGACATCCGCGGCAAAGACATCAGCATGATTTTTCAGGAGCCGATGACTTCGCTGAACCCCGTGTTCACGGTGGGCGATCAGGTGGCCGAGGCGATCGTGCTGCACCAGAAGACGTCGAAAGACGAAGCACGCAAGAAGACCGTCGACTTGTTCCGCGAAGTCGGCATCCCCGAGCCCGAACTCCGCGTCGACTATTATCCACACCAGATGTCGGGAGGGCAGAAGCAGCGGGTGATGATCGCCATGGCGCTCTCCTGCAATCCGCAGCTGTTGATTGCCGACGAGCCAACCACAGCGCTGGACGTGACGATACAGTCGCAGATTCTCGACATCTTGCGGCGTCTGCGCGACACCCGCGGGATGAGCATCCTGTTCATCACGCACGACCTGGGGGTGATCGCCGAGATTGCCGACGACGTGCTGGTGATGTACCGCGGCAAGATGGTCGAATACGGCGACGTGCTGCAGATTTTCGAGAACCCTCAGCACCCGTACACCAAGGGTTTGCTCGCCTGCCGGCCGCGGCTCGATACGAAGTATCGCCTGCTGCCGACCGTGAGCGACTTCATGGAGTCGGAACCGATCGAAACGCCCGACGGTCCGGACGTGAAGATCATCGAGAAGAAGCTCGACGACGTGCGGCTCCAGCAACTGATGACCCACGGTCGCGGGCGACTGCTGCATCCGCGCGATGAACTGGCCGCCATGGGGCATCCTTGGGAAGAAGGTCATCACTCGCCCGACTCCACCATGGTGCCGGACGACGCGAAGCCGTTGTTAGAGGTGAAAGACCTCGAGGTGCACTTTCCTGTTCGCAAAGGTGTCTTTTCACGCGTGGTCGATCACGTGAAGGCCGTGGACGGGGTGAGCTTTAACGTTTATCGCGGACAGACGCTGGGGCTGGTGGGCGAAAGCGGGTGTGGCAAGACCACCACCGGCCGGGCGATCCTGCGACTCGTGAACGCCACGGGCGGCCACGTGTTGTACGAGGGCCGCGACGTATTCGCCCTTCGCGGCGGCGAGATGCGGGCGATGCGGCGGAACATGCAGATCATTTTCCAGGACCCGTACGGTTCGTTGAACCCGCGGATGACCATCGAGTCGACCCTCACCGAACCGATGGTTATCCACAACCTGGCCAAGAGCAAAGCCGAACGCCGCGACAAGGCTGCCGCGCTACTGGAAGAAGTCGACCTGAAGCCAGAGCACCTGCGACGTTACCCGCACGAGTTCAGCGGCGGGCAGCGGCAGCGGATTTCCATCGCTCGGGCGCTGGCCGTTGAGCCCGACTTCATCATCTGCGACGAGTCGGTCTCGGCGCTTGACGTCTCCGTGCAGGCGCAGGTGCTGAACCTGCTGAAGAAGCTGCAAGAGGATCGCGGTCTGACCTACATCTTCATCAGCCACGACCTGTCGGTGGTGAAGTTCATGGCCGACATGATGGCGGTGATGAACGCGGGGAAGATCGTCGAGTTTGGCCCTAGCGACAACATCTATGCCGTGCCGAAAGAGGACTACACCCGTAAGCTGATCAACGCCACGCCCCGCGACAGCCTGGAGCACATTCGCGCGCTGCAGGAGCAACGGGCGAAGCTCCGCAGCGGAACCTAGCCCTGGCGAGTGCCTGCTCCATGCCGTCACGAATCGAACCGTTAACCGAGCGATTGCTGCTTCGCCAGTGGCGGGCTGGCGACTACGAGCCGTTTGCTCGACTCAATGGCGATCCGGTGGCGATGGAGTACTTTCCCTGGTTGCTCGATCGCGACAAGAGCGATGCGCTCGCAGAGAAGCTCCGCGGCCGCATTGAAGAGCAGGGATGGGGTTTCTGGGCTGTCGAGGTGCGGGGTGTCGCGCCGTTCATCGGGTTCGTCGGGCTGAATCGCCCCAATCCGCCTGTGCCGATTAGTCCCTGCGTCGAGATCGGCTGGCGATTGCTGCCGGAATACTGGGGGCAAGGTTTCGCCACCGAGGCAGCTCGCGCGGCGCTGCGAGTGGGGTTCGAGGAGCTACACCTCGACGAGATTGTCTCGTACACGGCCACAATCAACCAACGATCGCAGCGTGTGATGCAGCGGATCGGGATGCAGTACAATGGCGAGCAATTCGACCATCCCGCCGTGCCCGAGGAGAGTCCTTTACGGGAGCACGTCGTATATCGCCTGGGGCGTTCGACGTGGGAAACCAGTCAGCCAGCGAAGGAAGCCAGCACGTGAGCGACTCATCCGATCCACGAGTCTACCTGGCGGCCGAGCGGACGCTGCTGGCCTGGCTGCGTAGCGGCATTGCGGTCATCGGGCTGGGGTTTCTGGTGGCGAAGTTCGGTATGTTCCTGCGAATGATCCGTGGCCAGGTCGAAGGAGGCAACCCGCTGGCCTCATCGATTATCGGCATCGCGTTCATCCTGCTAGGCACTGCGATGATCGCCCTGGCCGCCTGGCAGCACCAGCACTTCGTCAAGGAGTTTCAGGGTTCATTTCCCCCCACGCGACACTGGCCCAGGCTCAGCCTATGGATCTCGGTTCTGGTGGCGCTGTCCGGCGCGGCGCTGGCGATCTATTTGGGGATGAGTGTGGTGGGGGAGTAATTCGCTGCGAAGTCGCGAAGATGCGCGGCGAATTGAAACCTACGAATGGACACCAATAAACGCACGTGAACTGGCATCCGTTCGCGGGCCAGAATCTCACTCCGAAGGAGCCACCGCTAGCGCCTTCAGGGCATCGAGCGAGGCCAGCACGTCATCCCTGGAAACGTCTTCCCAGTTCGACAGCTTGTGGGCCAGGATGGCCAGCTTCATTGCTTCGAAGGCGTCGGCCAGGTCGTCCGGAAGTTCTTTGAGCGACTCGAAGGGCCGATGCTTGGGCGCGGCGGGCATGCCCGGGGCGGAAGTCTCCTCGTCGAAAGGGGCCTCCGACTCGTCGTCGTGTTCGGCCCTTTCATTGGGCTCACCGGATGAGGCGGATTCACCGTCCTCGTCATCGGGGTCGACCACGGTAGCCAGTTCGCCGCCCGAAGAGGCATCGAGCTCGTCCTTCGCCACCTTCGACATCGAGACGTCCGAGTCGTCTTCGGAGGTGCCGTGGGCTTTGTCGCGAGCCTTGCGCATTTGCGAGATCGACCACCCCTTTTGCAGGGCACCTTCGAGCCAGATTTCGGCGTCGTCCCAGTCGAGCGCGGCGTGGAAGTGGCTCCAGTACAGGCCTTCGTACTGGGTGTAGGTTTCGCCATACTTTTCGAACACGCGTCGCAACCGGCCGACGTGCTGACTGGTCACCTCGCCCACCAGCGAGGCCCAGGCTTCGTCCGAGTATTCGCTGACCTCTTCACCCGCCTTCTGCTTGGCGGAGCGCCACTCGTTGATGATGCGGCCCTTCTCCCAGTTGGTGGTGCTGACCAGCGTGTGCCACTTGCCGACGAACGGCCGCGAGGCGTCGTCCACCTGGCCGGCGGTGTTGGTCGTGGGTTCCTGGGTGGTTTCGTCCTGGGCCATGGATGCCTCCTGCGCACTCGTGAGGGAGTAGTCGAATCGGGGCCGCTTGCACTCGTTCAGCAAGCGACGGGGCGGCGATTCTAGCACGCTTGCGGAGGCCGCGCACAGATAGTTGCTAGCAACTTCGCGGCGAGAATCTCGCGCCGCGCGCGATACGTGCGTGACAACCGTTAGGATCGTGCGCCCGCAGTTTTTTCTCACTGCATTCCGCACGGTGGAAAAGGTGTTGATCGCTGGCGACCGGTGGCCAGTGGCGAGCGACGACCAGCGAAAAACCATCGTCGCTCGCCTCTTGCCAGGTGTCAGGACGCAGCCCGCTCGTCGGAGTCGAAACCACATCCTTTATGGGATCCGTCGCAGAACGGACGCTTGGCCGATTCGCCGCACCGGCACAGGGCGATGGCCGGCTTATCGGCCGGGATGTCGAACTTGTTGCCCTCCGAGTCGGTCAGCTCGAAAGGTCCCTCGACCACAAACGGCCCGTTGGGGCGCATACGAATTTTCACGTCAGCCATGCGGAATGTTCTCCAGCCTTGAATGGATACTAGCGAGCCGGGGGGCGTCCCCGATCCCTCGAATCATCGACGCCAATGTAGACTGGTCTACAGCTTAAGACCATCCAAAGGGTGGTCGCCGCCACACTCGCCGGGCTAGTGCTAACCGCAAAAACAGCCTTACGGCGATTCGCTGGCGGGGGCAGGGCTGGCCTCCATGGCTTCGGCCGGCGCGATTTCGCTCGCCGTGGCGGGACCGGCCGAGAGGGCCGGATTGGACAGACGGGAGTTACGCAGTACGAACAGCACCTGCACGGGCTGCTGTTCTTTAAGTGGCGCTTGCAGTGACTGCTGCGGCCGCACTTGCTGTTGTTGTTTGACCAGCCGGTTCAATTCTTCGAGTTTCGCTGTTTTGCCATTGGCTAAGGTCTTGTCCTCGGCCGCGACCTTGCTGTTGGCATCCTGGTAGACCGGCAGCGGAATGCCTTGCTGATCGTCCTGCGGAGCCGTGTTGTAGTAGTACCAGTCTTTGGGACGCTGCAGGCGACGGGCCTGCGGCCGCTGCACCTGAAGTTCCGTTACCTGCTGACTGATTTCCGCCTCGTTGGCGGCTTGTGCTTCCATGGCGACTTTCCCTTCCATGGAATCGGCCAAGTCGACGGTGGCAGCGTCGTCGGCATTCTGCTCGCCGTCTTGCACCCCCATCCGCAACGAAAGTCCGGCACGGCCCGCGGCAGCGCCCCCCCGGCGATTCTGGATTAATTGTTCGGCGATAGCCTGTTTGCTCACCGGTTCGACGGTAATCGATGCGTAGTTGCCCGGATCGTTCTGCATGGCAGCCAGGCAGCTGGCAATCTGGTCGGCCGTGGCGTCGACCAGAATGGTCTCGCCTTCGATCTCGACGCTCTCGTCCGCTTCCGCATCGGCTTCTTCGTCTTGTTGCTTGTTGTCGCGGTCACGTTCGTCGAGGTCGTTTTCTTGCCCCACACCGGCGTCCGACGTGGTGGGTTGATTGCGGCCGGCCAGGGGTGGGCTGGCGCTCCGACCTGTGGCTTCGGCGGGAGCAAAGCTTCGCGTTGATGCGGCCGCCGACTCGCGACTGGCGGTGCCTTCGACCGACCGTACGCGACCTCGTGGGCCGCTGCTGTTTTCGACGGCGATGCGGTTACGCATGGCGATCTGCTGACGCACCGGTTCGGCCGCTGCCAACCAGCTTTCGGTGCGATCGTCGATCTGTATGCCGTTGTCGCCCAGCACGTTGTTGATTTCGCGCTGGCGGAGCGTCTCGGGCGGTACCTCACACCAGACAATCAGGTAGGTGTTGTCGACGGGCTCGACGGGCGCTGTCGGCTCGGCCGTAGCCGCCAGGGGCGCCTCGGCCATGCGTGCGAAGTCGGCTCTTTCGGGCGTCGCTTCCGGTGCGAATTCTGGAGGTGTTGGCATATCGGCTGACAGATCTTCTGTAGCTAGTGCGTCTAGCGAAGGAGCTGCCGCCCCGTCGCTGGGAGGCGCCGACATGGTCATCCGTTCGCCTTCCGTGCCTTCGAGCATCGGCGCCCTGGCAAGTTCGCTTCCCGCCGCGGGTGCTTTGGTAGTGGGCGTGTTCTTTGCCACCTGGTCATTCAGGTTGGCTTGCGGCAGCATGGCCATCACCGCCACGGCTGCTGCAATGGCTGCGGCCGACCACCACCAGCCGCGTTTGCTGCGACCAATGGGCAAGCTGGCTATACCGCCGGCCTGGCCGTTCTCTTCGTGCTTCGCCCCCAACGACGTCTTACTGCTCGTGGCTTCGTCGAGCCGCTGCGCGAGTTGGGCGGTCCATTCGGCGGGCACCGCCGTGCGGGGTAGCGACTGCACCGTGTTCGAGACATTCCGCAGTTCTTCCACCAGAGCCTGCGCCGCTGGGTCGGTGGCAATCCACTCTTCCACCGCGCGCAGCTCATCGGCCGACAGTTCGCCATCGATGTAGGCGCTCAGCAGCTCGTCGTCGGGTTGGAAAGGGGTCTGGGACACGGGAAAGCGGGGCGTTGAGGGTATGGCGTTTCAATCGGTGGAATTTCGATCGGCTGGTCCGATCGTGCGGAGCCGAAGTCCCTGACCGACGAGATTGCGCCTCGTCGGAAAGAAGCCGTCACCTAATCCACCATGGTTGCTAGTTTCTCTTTCAAGCAGGCGCGGGCGCGGAACAGGCGGCTGCGTACGGTGCCGATGGGTATTTCTAGTATGTCGGCGATCTGTTCATAGTCGCATCCTTCCAATTCCCGCAGCACCACCACCTGGCGATGTTCGTCTGCCAAATCGTGGATCGCAGCTTGCACCCCCGCCACTCGTTCGGCCGATTCCAGGGGCTCGCTGGGCGAGACTGCCGTGCTGGCCGGTTCAATGTTACGGGTTGTATCGTCTGTGTCCATGATTGTGAGTGGCCGCCGTTTTCGCCCATGACTCATCGCCAGGTTAAACGCAATGCGGTACAGCCACGTGTAAAAGGCGGCTGTTTCCTTGAACGTGTCGAGCTTTACGTAGGCCTGCACGAAGGCGTCCTGGGCGATATCCAGGGCGTCGTCGGACGAGCCCATTAGCCGCGCAAGGGTGTTGAACAGTCGGTCCTGGTACCTTAGCACAAGCGTGTCGAACGCCGCACGCTCGCCCTGGCGAGCTTTAGCAATACATTCGGCGTCGGTGTGCTGGTCGGCCAAGGATACAAACCAGTTGTGTTTGAGAATTGGACGCAGAGCCGGGCCTGAGAGTTCCCTGCCCGGTACTTACGGAAGTGCGCGAAAAGCCCCTGTTGGGGCCACTTTTTTAGCATTCGCACCAATTTAGCAGATCTTTGGTGCAACCGCCTGCGGGGCCCCGATGCCGGAAACAATAGCTGCGATTTCCTCCACGAGAGTGTACGGAACAGGCAAGCTTTTTGTTCCGTAGAAACCGCAGTGCCGGAACCGCGGTGCCGGGTGAGCCGCTGTCGACTCAGCCGGCGCAGTGCCCGATGGCAACGCAATATTCACGAATTTCGGCACCGAAGCATTGGGCGTTCCGGCATCGCCCGAGTGGCCCCGCGTACGGGTTCTGCCGGTTGTGCGGCCGCGGTTTGCCTAAATGCCGCTGCACGCGGTACTTACGACCGGCAGGAACCGCTCGGATTAGTTGACCGCACCGGCGGGCCCATTTATCATCGATACAGGCAGTTTACCCAACTTCACATCACCTCGACGCCAAGTTCCGTGTCTGGCGTCGTCGCTCGTATTGCAGCAAGGATTCGTTAGTCGATGATTACGTTACTCGTACTAGGCCTGCTGCTGGTGTTGTCGTTCGTGGCGTGCTACTTCTGCTCGAAGTACTGGCACTGGTCGCATGTGCTGCTCACCGAGACGGTGTTTCTGCTCTCCCTGGCGTTCTTCATCCTGGCCGGCGAGGTGTTCCGCATCCAGCGACTGTATGGCGAAGCCAATGCGAAGAATCAGAGGCAGATCGAGCAGCTCGAACCGCAAGTCGCGGCCCTGAAGTTCGGCACCGAGAACCAGCAGATCATCGGCCAACTCGAGGGGGCCGAGATACCCGTGCAAATGTCCGAGACCAGCAGCGAGGACGACGTGCCACGCATGCTCAGTGTCCGCGACCTGGCCCACGACTTGGGTATGGTCTCCCGGGTGCGGGGGCGGGTATGGCGCGACGTTAGCATTGAGAACGTCGATCCCGCCACGGTTACCTTTACGCTGAGCATTCCAGCGCCTTCGCCTCACGGCATTGCCAACGACACCATTCTGTACGTCTTCGAACAGGGCGACGCTCAGCCGCGCAACCAGAATGGACCGCAGTACATCGGCGACTTCCGGGTGACCAACACCGGCGATCAGCAAATCCAGGTGCAACCGGCTTCGCAGTTCGATCAGCGGGCAATGGAGCGATTGCAGAAGACCCGCGGGCCTTGGATCATGTACGAGAACATGCCCGTCGACCAGCACCCAGAGGGTATTTTGGAGATTCTGGCCGGCACCACGGATGAACAACTCCAGCAACTGCTACCTTCCGAATCGGTGGAAGAGTACCTTCGTCATGGTGGGCCCGCGCAACCAGGCGACGAAGACTTCAACAAGGTCGGTTACAACACGGACGGCGAACTCGTGTTGCCCGACGACTGGAATGCGAGCACCCAGTTCAAGTACAGCCGTACGCTGCGAGATTACAACCTGCTGTTCCAGGAATTCTCGAAGCGCTACACGCAAATGGAAGCCGACCACAACGCACTGGTCGAAGACAACAAGTTGCTCAACCAGGCGCTGACCAGCGCCCGCAAAGTGCAATCGATGCACGAGGCGGAGCAGGGCAAACTGCGTCAGGATGTGGCCGGCACCTCACGCGACCGCCAGGCCATCCAGGCCCACCAGTCGCAGGTCGAAACCCAACTCTCCAACGCCCAGGCCCTGCTGTCGGATCTTCTGCAGCAGAACAGCGATCTGGCCCGCGACATGGGCTCCAGCATCGAATAGCGGTGAAATCGGCCCCCTTCACGTCCTTCCCGCACCCTTCGCCTACCCGAATAGCGGGGTTAGGCCGCCGCGCGGCGCGGCTGCTCTTTATGTGGTTCGTGACGTAAGATATGGTGGCACCCCCAGCGGCGTCCCCGCCGCAGACGATTTGCTAGCATTCTTTCGATCAAAGGCCTCATGGGCATCAACGACCGCGATTACGGACGCTACGGGTACGACGATGGTTACGGCTATCGCGACCAACCAGGCCTGCACTTTGGCGGTGTGCAGTCGGTAACGGTGAAAATCGTCATCGTCACGGCCATCGTGTTCGTCGTGCAACTTGTGTTTCGTGCTCCACCGCCAGGTTCCTGGTTCGACCAGTTGTTTGCCCTGCACTCGGATTGGTTGTTCGCGCCATGGGGGTTGTTGACTTACGGATTCTTGCACGATCCATGGAAACTGTGGCACATCGCCGGCAACATGTTTGTGCTGTGGATGTTCGGTCGGATGGTCGAAGACCGTTATGGCGGCAAGGAGTTTCTCGCCTTCTATTTGGCGTCGATTGTCTTCGCCGGGCTGTTCTGGAGCCTCACGGTGCTTATCGCGGGGCAGCAGGCCACGGTGATTGGGGCCTCGGGCGGCGTCTCCGCCGTACTGCTGCTGTTCATCATTTTGTATCCACGCGTTACGATCCTGTTCATGTTCTTCATCCCGATGCCGGCCTGGGTGTTGGGCGTGTTCATCGTGGGTTCGGACATGCTGGGAGCATTTGGCGGCGGCGGAGGAGTGGCCTTCACCGCACACTTGGGCGGCTTCCTGTTCGCCTACCTGTACTACAAGTCGGGCATCCGGCTGATGAACTACCTGCCAACCGGTGCGAAGATGCCCAGTCTCAAGCGGCGACCGAAGTTGAAAGTGCACCGGCCCGAAAACCAAGAAGACAAGAAAAAACTGCGGCTGGATCAGCTGTTGGAGAAGATCGCTGCCTCGGGCCAGGACAGCCTCTCGTCCAGCGAACGACGGGAGCTGCAGAAGCTCAGCAAGTACTATAAAGACAAACGACGGTGAGCGCCCCAATTCGAATGCTCAATGCCAATGTTCCGATTGAAGGCGGTATCGCACCTTCTTGCTGATTGCTAACAGCCGAAAGCAGGACGCTTTTCACATGCAAAACCGCTTTTGGACCATCGTGCTCATCGTGCTGGTGGCGCCCTTGCCGATTGGCATGTGGGCGGCGGGGCGGGCAATGTTCTTTTGGTGGCATGGACCCATCGATCCGGCTACGCCCATCGAAGTGGCAGCCGCCGGCGATCCGCCCTTAGTCGAGCAAGCTGGCATGGTCCGCATCGCCTCGTCGCACGCCCTGGTCGGCAGTTCCAACAGCAGCCAGCTCGATCGCAAACCGGAACATGAAGTCGACCTCGACGCCTTCTGGGTGGATATCCGCCCGGTGACCAACGATCAGTTCGCCCAGTTCGTCGCGGCGACCGACTATCGAACCACGGCCGAGCGGCGCGGCTCGTCGCTGGTCTTCGACCTCGACCGCCACGAATGGCTGGAGGTCAACGGCGCGCAGTGGGACGCACCCGAGGGACCGCTCAGCACGCTGGCCGCGCGGGGCGACCTGCCCGTCGTGCATGTCAGTTGGGACGACGCGGTGGCCTACGCCCGTTGGGCTGGCAAGCGTCTGTTGAGTGAAGCCGAGTACGAAGTGGCGGCGCGCGGCGGTTTGATGGAGAGCACGTACGCCTGGGGCGATCAACTGCATGGCTCGATGCCACAAGCCAACTTCTGGCAGGGCCGCTTTCCGCAGCAGGACCTCGGCCATGACGGCTTTCGCGGACTGGCCCCAGTGGCCCAGTATCCGCCCAATCGCTTCGGACTGTACGACATGGCCGGCAACGTGTGGTGCTGGTGTCACGATTGGTACGCGGCCGACTACTACTTTGCCAGTCCCAAGCAGAATCCTACCGGCCCGCTCAGTGGCGAGGCTCGCGTCTTGCGCGGTGGATCGTGGCTAAGCACCGGCGGGGCGGGCAGCGAGTTGGCCGTATCCGCCCGCGGGCATGCCCCGCCTCACCACACGGCGAGCAACGTGGGTTTCCGCTGTGCAAGCGATCGTCGCCCGGTGCAGCGGACCGATTTTGCCGCTACGGGGTCGACAACTCGCTAATCTTGCTTGGCGAGCTCGGCTTGCAATGTGCGCCGATTGCGCCATCTGCGGGTGTTATCGAGCAAATCCGCGCCCAGTTGCTTCCGCCTGACTCTGAATACGGCGTTGCGAAGTACTAGCCGCCCAGACCATACTACTTATACTGTCACCTGCAGGCGCCCTGGACAGAGTCGCTGCGGTAAACACGCACGGCTATCAAGCGAGCGACACTCCATGATCAACCATCCTTCGCAAGTGATTGCCATCGGCGGGGCATCGGGTTTAATTGGTTCGGCCCTGTGCACCGCGCTCGAACTCGATGGCCACACCGTCAAGCGACTGGTCCGCCGACCGGTCAAAGATCCAGATCGCGAGATCTACTGGAAGCCCTCGGCAGGCGAGATCGATACCGACGCACTGCAGGGCGTCGACGCCACGGTGCATCTTGGGGGTGCCGGCCTGGCCGAGCACCGCTGGACCGACGAATACAAACAGAAGATTCGCGAAAGCCGCGTTAAAAGCACACGGCTGTTGTGCGAGACCCTGGCAGGATTCGAAAAAAAGCCCCGCGTTCACGTAAACGCTTCGGCCATTGGCTATTACGGTGTACGGGGCGACGAACGCATCGACGAGACCTCGCCTGGCGGCAAGGGCTACCTGGCCGACGTGTGTCGCGACTGGGAAACCGCCACGCAGCCCGCATGGGAGTCGGGCATTCGGGTGTGCCAGATACGCATCGGCGTGGTGCTCAGCAGCGAAGGGGGAGCGCTCTCCAAGATGCTCACGCCATTCCGCATGGGGGCCGGCGGCACCTTGGGCTCGGGCGATCAATACATGAGCTGGGTAGCGCTCGCCGACGTGGTCTCCGCGATTCAGTTTGCCCTGGACCACGACCCGCTGCACGGCGCGGTCAACGCCACGGCGCCCAACCCCGTGACGAATCGCGAGTTCACTCAAACACTGGGCGAGCTACTGCATCGTCCCACCGTGATGCGCACTCCCGCCTTCGCCGTGCGTTTGATGGTTGGTAGCGAGATGGCCGACGAACTGCTGCTGGGCGGCGCGCGGATCTATCCCACGCGACTCACGGGCGAGGGCTTCGAGTTCGCCTGCCCCGACATACGCACCGCACTGAAGGCCGCGCTGGCTGAATGATCGACGCCACCGAGTGCTGGTTGTTTGGCTGGATCGAACCATCACGCCAATGTCGATCAACGGCGTTCGCGAATCTGGACCTGCGTCAATTCATTGCCCGCTCGTGCATGAGGTAGGCATCGCCCTCTCGGTCGGGTAACTTGGGGAAGGTCGCTCTCTTGGGGGGGCACCACTTTTCGATTTGCTCGTGCCGAGGTGTGGTGATGGCTGTTTTTCGGAGTGTTGGTCTGGGGCTCATTGGTGCTGCGGTGCTGTTGACAACCATTGGCTGTAAAAAGCCGCCCCCGCCGGCCGAAGTGATCCGGCCCGTTCGGGCAGTGCGTCTGAACGACATCGAGGCCTTCCACAGTGGCTATCTGCCGGGCCGCGCGAAAGCCACGCAGGAAGTCGACCTGGCGTTTCGCATTTCGGGGCCGCTGACCCGCTTCCGCGTCGATATTGGTTCCAAGGTCGCGGAGGGGGACGTCGTGGCCGAGATCGATCCCACCCAGTTCCAGTATGAAGTGGATCGAACCAATGCCGACCTGAAGGCCGCCACGGCGGAGCTCACCGCCATGAAGGCGGGGGCTCGGCAGGAGGAAGTCGAGCGGCTCATCGCGGCCCGCAACAAGGCGGAGGCCAAGAAGCGGACCGCGACCAACGAGTTCCAGCGGGCCGAACCGCTATTGGCTTCGCGCACCATATCCAAGAGCGACTACGATCGCTACTTGGAAGCCAAACAACTGGCCGAGGCCGAATTCACCGAGGCCGAGAAGGAATTGGCGATCGCCGAGACCACTCGCAAGGAAGATCTCGATGCCAAGCAGGGGCAGGTCGACGCATTAAAGGCGGCTAACGAACTGGCACAAGCCGACCTATCGTACACGAAGCTCAAGGCGCCCTTCGCCGGCACGGTGGTCGCCAAGTACGTCGAGAATTACGAGAACGTGCAAGCCAAGGAACCAATCGTCCGGATCGTCGATACCAGCCGCATCGAAATTATCGTCAACGTGCCGGAAGGCTCGATCTCGCTGGTGCCGCACGTGACCGACATCACCTGCGAGTTCGATGCGCTGCCCGGCAAGCCGCTACCCGCTACGGTGAAAGAAGTTGGCACCGAAGCCACACGCTCCACGCGAACCTACCCGGTAACTTTGATCATGGATCAGCCCGAGGGCATGGAGATCCTGCCAGGCATGACCGGTCGCGTGACCGGCAAGGTGCAGCTCGATACCGGCAGCGGCGAAGTCGCGATCGAAGTGCCCGAGACGGCCGTGTTCGAAGGCGACGACCAGCAATCGCACGTTTGGGTGATTGAAACGAGCGATGGAAAGACGGGTACGGCGCAGCTCCGTGATGTGAGCGTCGGCAAACTTACCAGCCGCGGGCTGCAAATCACCAGCGGCCTGAAGTCGCAAGAGATCGTCGCCACGGCGGGGGTCTATCAGATCGAAGAAGGTCAGAAGGTGCGGATCCAGCTCACCGCCTACGAGGTGGCCGCCAAATGAGTATCGCTAGCGTTGCCGTCAACAAGCCCACGGTCACCAGTTTCACCACGTTTACCCTGCTGGTAGCCGGGGCATTGTCCTACTTCAACCTGGGGCAGCTCGAAGACCCCGAGTTCACCGTGAAAAGCGCGACCATCGTCACCAGCTATCCCGGTGCCAGCGCTGCGGAGGTGGAACTGGAGGTTACCGATCGCATCGAGATTGCTATCCAGGAACTCGCCCAACTGAAGTATGTCAAAAGCCTGTCGCGGCCCGGCAGTTCCATCGTGCAGATCGAGATCAAGCCGAGCTACGACTCCAAAGAGCTGCCCGCCATTTGGAACCAGTTGCGCAACAAGGTCGACGACGTTCGCGGCCAGCTTCCGCCGGGGGCGGGGACGCCACAGGTGGTCGACGACTTTGGCGACGTGTACGGCTTCCTGCTGGCGGTGACCCGTGACAATGCCTTTACCGATGCGGAACTCGAATCCCACGTCGACTTGCTCAAGAAGGAGCTCAGCCTGGTGCCGGGCGTGGCCCGGGTCGAGCTGTGGGGCGTGCAGCCTCAATGCATCTACATCGATGTGCAAGACTCGCAGCTTTCGCAAGTCGGCATTACCATGGAACAGGTCCACGCCACGCTCGCCAGTCAGAACGCGGTGGTCGACTCGGGGGCGCTGAATCTGCCGCACGAGCGGCTGCGGATCGAGCAGACCGGCGCGTTTCGCTCGCCCGAGGAAATCGCCGATCTGACCGTCGCTGGCACCGTGAACCTGACGCAAGGTCTGAAGGCTACCGACGAGATCATCCGCATCGGCGACATCGGAGAGGTCCGCCGCGGTTACAAGGATCCTGCCGCCAATATGATGCGGTACAATGGCCAGCCCGCCATCGGCATCGCGATTGCCAACATACCGGGCGCTAACATTGTCGACCTGGGCCGCGCGATCGACCAGCGACTGCACGAACTCGAAGAGCAACTGCCCGTTGGCATCGAACCGCATCGCATCTCCTGGCAGTCGGACCTGGTGAGCGAGTCGATCGACGACTTCATGATCAGCCTGGCCGAGGCGGTGATCATCGTGCTGGTGGTGTTGTGGATCGCCATGGGGTTCAGCACTGCCATGGTGGTAGGGCTGTGCGGGCTGGTATTCGTCATTCTGGGGTCGTTTCTGGTCATGGCGTTATGGGGCATCGATCTGCAGCGGATGTCGCTCGGCGCGCTGATCATCGCCATGGGCATGATGGTCGATAACGCCATCGTGGTGGCCGACGGCATCCTGGTTCGTATCCAGCAGGGGATGGATCGTAAGAAGGCCGCCATTGAAGCTGCCACACTGCCCTCGCTGCCACTGCTGGGGGCAACGGCGATCGCCGGGATGGCTTTCTATCCCATCTACGCCTCGGACGAGAGCGCCGGCGAGTACTGCGCGTCGCTGTTTCAAGTGGTAGCCGTGGCGCTGCTGTTGAGTTGGCTGCTATCGGTGACCATCACGCCGCTGATGTGCATGTGGATGTTGCCGCAGCCCAAGACCGATACCAGCGCCGACCGCGATCCCTACGATGGCAAGTTCTACCAGGCGTTTGGCCGGTTGCTGAGGACCGCCATGCAGTTTCGCTGGCTGGTCGTGGGTGGCATGGCGGCGCTATTGTGCGTGGCCCTGTTCTTTTTCGGATCGATCGACCGCACGTTCTTCCCCGACTCGGCCCGCCTGCAAATCATGGTCGACTACTGGGCGCCGCAAGGCACTCGCATCGAGACGGTTGCCGCCGACCTCGAGCGCATCGAGCAGCAGCTACTGGGCGACGAACGGGTGACGGCCGTCAGCAGTTTCATCGGGCAGGGCCCGCCGCGGTTCTACCTGCCGGTGGAGCCCGAGAAACAGTACTCGTGCTACGCCCAACTGATTGTGAACGTTCGCGACCTCCAGGCCCTGAATCAGTTGGTGCCCGAGCTCGACCAATGGGCGGAAGCCAACGTGCCCGAAGCGCAGACCATCGTGCGGCGATACGGCTTGGGGCCATGCAAGACCTGGACGGTCGAAGCGCGGCTCAGTGGTCCTGCCGTGGCCGACATCAACGAACTTCGCGGGCTAGCCGACCAGGTCGTGTCCGTGTTCGACAAGAGCCCCTACACCGAGGTGGTACAGACCGACTGGCGGCAGTTCGAGAAAAAGGTGGTCGTCAACTACGATCAGGAGCGAGCCCGGTGGGCCAGGGTCAGCCGCGAGAACGTCGGCCGGGCCACCAAACGGGCGTTCGACGGTTTGCCGGTGGGACAGTATCGCGAGGGAGACAAGCTGCTGCCGATCCTGGTGCGCAACACGCCCGACGAGTCGCGGCAGTTCATCGGCGCGCTCGGCACGCTGCAGGTGCACCCCACGAACTCCACCGATACGGTGCCGCTCGCGCAGCCGGTTTCTAAAATCGATGTGGAGTGGGACGAGGGCATCATCTGGCGCCGTGACCGCCGCCGCACCATTACCATCCAGGCCCGCACGGCCGATGGCGTGCCCGCCTCGCTGCTGCAGGGCGATATTGCAGCCGCCGTGGAAGCGATTGAGTTGCCGCCAGGCTACAATTTGGAGTGGGGTGGCGAATACGAAAGCGCCCGCGACTCGCAGAAGTCGCTCATCCCGGGTGTGGTGCCAGCGGTGGTGATCGTGGCTCTGGTGCTGGTGGGTCTGTTCGACGGATTCCGGCCGCCGCTGATCATTCTGTGCACCATTCCCTTCGCCATGATTGGCGTGGTGGTCGGTTTGCTGTCGACGGGGCAACCCTTTGGCTTCCTGGCGCTGTTGGGCGCGATGAGCCTGGCCGGCATGATGATCAAGAACGCCATCGTGCTGCTGGACCAGATCAACATCGAAAAGGCCGAAGGCAAGAGCGACTACCACGCGGTGCTCGCCGCCGCCAAGAGTCGCTTGCGCCCCGTATTGCTGGCCGCCGGCACTACCGTGCTGGGTGTCATCCCCCTGCTGCAAGATGTCTTTTGGGTTGCGATGGCCGTGACTATCATGTTCGGCCTGGCCTTCGGCACGGTGCTGACCATGGTGCTGCTGCCGGTGCTCTACGCCTGCTTCTTCCAGGTGGAAGTGCCAGCGGAAGAGAAGTGACCTGGCGTGGGGCGAACCGCCAATCGGCGAAGCCGCATCGGGTTCCACCAAATCGCGAATGTAAAAAAGTCGCCGTAGTTATCACGCGGGGGTGTGATCTAATGAAGTTGCGCCAGTTCGTAGCTACCGTCGCCAGGCGGTGGATGCCATGCCGACGACGTTGGCAATTGCGATCGCCATACGTCCTTGCTTAGGACTCCACGCTCTGGCGAGCGTAGCTACGCGCTAGTGTCGCGGAGCGACGGACCACCCTCCGGGTTTTGTCCCCACGGACAAAAAACATGCGGGGAACAACGCGCGGGGTTATGTCGCACCCGGTGGCGACTTGGGCCTGGAAAACAAGGGGTTTCGCCACTTGGGAGGCGGCAAAACCAGTGGAGTTTTGGGCCCATGAATCTAAATGGGGGGGTAGTTGTGGAAAAACTTGGGGCGCTGCGACCGGTGGGGACGAAGGCGTGAGGGCACCGGCCGGCTGGGGTGGGCTCAGGAGAGTGTGGTCATGCCCCCATGGAATGAAGTTTGCACGCGATTCGTTCTCCAAGTGTGCGGTGCGATTTGCCCAGTGGTTGGTGCTCGGCAGGCCAAGTCGACGGGATGCCAACCTCGGGGCGGTCCGTACTGCAGGTAATTGCAGACATCCCTGGAGGGAATGCACGCAGCCATGTCGGATTCGGAGCAAGGAAAACTGAGCTTTCAAGCCACCTGGGCGATGGCCGTGGGGGGCATGGTGGGAGGTGGGATCTTTTCCACACTGGGGGTCGTCATCGAGGTAGCCGGGCCGCTGGCGTGGTTGAGCTTCGTCGTGGCGGGCCTGGTCGCCCTGGTATCGGGTTACAGCTACGTGAAGCTGGCCGAGAGCTACGGCGAAGGGGGCGGCGCGTTTACCTTTCTGCGTGAAGTGCACGCCAACTCGATGGCCGGCGCGACGAGTTGGGTGTTGATCGTCGGCTACGTGCTGACCAACGCGGTCTACGCGTTTACGTTCGGCGAGTACCTGGGCCACGTGTTCGATTTCGGACCCTGGATGCCCAGGGTCGCGGCGCTGGCCATCCTGGGGGTGTTCATCGTGCTGAACTTGCGCGGCGCTGGCGAGGCGGGCGGCGTGGAAATCTTCCTGGTGTGGTTCAAGTTGGCTGTGCTGTTGGGGTTGGCCACGTTCGGCCTGATGCAGTGGGACGTGGCCGCTTTGTCGCGTGGCACCGACGGGGGAAGCTACACCTCGGCGCTGTTTGGCGCTGCTACCATCTTCATGGCGTACGAAGGTTTTCAACTGCTGGCTTACGACTACGACGACATTCGTGATCCCAATCGCACGTTGCCACGAGCGACGCTCAGCGCGATCGTTGTGGTGATTGCGGTCTATGTGGCCGTAGCGCTGGGCGTAGCCATGCTGATTGGCGCCGACAAGATTATCGCAGAGAAGGAAGTTTCGCTGAGTATTGCTGGCGAGCAGGCTTTCGGGATGACGGGCCTGGTGATAGTGACCATTGCCGCCGCGTTCTCGACCGGCTCGGCCATTAACTCCACATTGTTTGCCACGGCGCGGCTCGCACATTTGGTAGCCCAGAACCAGGAACTGCCCGCGGTGCTCGATCATCGCAATCGCGCCAACGTGCCGGACCGGGCGGTGATCGGACTGGGCCTGGCGTCGGCCGTGTTGGCCACGTTCGGCACGCTGTCGTCGCTGGTCGAAGCGGCCAGCCTGGCTTTCTTGGTTACGTTTGCCGTCGTGAACGGACTGGCCTGCTATCGCGGCGCGGGAGTGCGGCTGCTGACCGGCCTGGGGTGCGTCGCGGCCTCGATCACAGCAGGAGCACTTGTTGTGCGACTGTACTTCAACAACGTGGCCTCGCTGGTGTGCTTCGCCATCGTGGTGCTGGTCGCGTGGTTTGTCCGGCCCTGGCTGCTGAAGCACGTGCAGACGGAAAGCCCATCGCAGGAGAAATGAGCGCGCAGAGCCCCATCGATGCCGAACGTCGTCAACGAACCACGTTCACCGCGGTGCGATCTTCGAGGTTCGGACGGAACACCATCAGCAGGAACAACGGCAGGTACCAGGCCAGGGCCAGGCCGCCGGAATGGGCATGCCAGAACTGCACGCCCAGCATCACGGCCGCCGAGCAGGACAGGAGCGACGCCAATGTCTTGGGTTGTGGCCACAGTGGCAATGTCAGCAGGCTCATGCCGAGGAACGTTGCCAGGATGGGCCAGCGGAACACGGGGTTCCAGTACTCCCAAGCGCCGGAGAGGTTCTTCGACTGCGGCCAGTGGATGCCGAACATCTGTTGCATCCGCGAACCGAACATCGCCATATCGGAGCTGGTGGCGATCTGGGTGATGATCAGCACCGAAAGCGCGATGCCAATGCCAATGAGGAACCGCCACATGCCTCGCCGCCAGTAGAAGCTGATCCACACCGGCAGCAGAAACACCGGATAGTAGATGGTGCCGAATGCCAGTCCCAACAGTACACCGGAAAGCATCGGCAAACGATAGTTGTACACGGCCCACACCAGCAGTGCCGCGGGCAGCAGGTGCGTGACGTTGCCCGTGTACATGGCCGTGTAAGGGAGGAACAAGTACAGCATGGCCGCAGCGCAGCCCATGGTGAAGTTCTCGAAGTGACGAGCCCCGATGAGTACGACCCCCAGCACGATCATCAACTGGCTGAGGATGGCGGCTACCTTGGCCGTGACCACCTGCCCGGTGGTGAAGGCGTACTCGTCGGTAGCCGCGTCGTCGGAGGTTGCTTCGGCCGGAGGTTCGCCGTCGGTTGCCACTTCAGCATTGTCGGCGCCTGGCACTTCGACGGGCTCGGAGCCGCGGTCGCCCAACACCCGCGAAGTGGGAATCGCTGGCAACGAGAACAGCAGCGGAAAACCGGGCCCGTGCGTTTCGAGTGAGATTTGCTCGACGCTCGACGCCTTGCGATGGCTAAGCAATTGCGCCCTTTGGGCGGAGTGCAGATCGTCCTCCTCGGAGGCTCCGTTGATGATGTTGGCCATCAAGAACATGAACAACGAAACCGCCAGGAATAGCAGCCCCGAGGCGTTCATATTGGGATCGAGCAGCGGCCTGCGAATCATGGCCGAGTCCCATAGGGCCCGTACCAACAGGACCGCATTGACGCCAAATAGCCACCAGTAACCAAACAGTTCGCTGCTGGGCGAGCCGTTTTCGATGCCCTGACGGACGCTCAACAGCCCCGGTCCCAGCATGAGCAGCAAGAACAGGTCGAGATTGCGGATGCTGAAGATGCGATTGAACTTGAAGAAGAGCGCAACGATCAACAGCCCCGACAGGTAGGCCCAGGTGATGGGCGAAGGCTGGTCGTATCGAAAGAGGAATTCGCTCATCGACGTGGGTTTACGCAGGGACAACGAAGTGGCATACGAGCGCCAGCTTGCAGGATAGGCGAAAAGAACAGGTTTTCAATGGATTTCACGGCTCGGTAAAGCGGGTCGAACTCAGGGCCGGTCTGGTGGTAACGATTGGGGGGACCGGCGCGATCGTGACGAACCGGTTACGACAACCAGTGCAGGGCTTTCTCCAGCAGCCGGATCACGCTCTGCTCGTCGGTCAGGGCACGCACTCCCGCTTCGTCGAACCACTGCACATCGTGCGATTCGTCGCTCACTTCGAGCTGCTGATCGCCGGCAATGAACAGGAAGCGAATATCGTAATGTTGGTGAGCGTCCTCCACGAGATTGCCCTGCGCGTCGTGCCGCGGCGGAATGTCGTGCACGTCCACATCCAACGGCACCAGCACATTGCCCGTCTGTACCATGGTGAGGCGGTTAAGCCCCAGCTCCTCGGTGGCTTCTCGCCAGGCCACGTTAACGACGTCCCCATCGCCATCGGCGTGACCACCCGGCTGCAGCCAGCGGTCGAGCTTACGGTGATGCATCAGGGCCACCTGGCGATGATCGGTGGAAACAACCCACGCCGAACCGGTGATATGCCCAGGTCGGCAGGTCCGCTCGAAACAATCGGAGTGATCCTCGACCAGTTCGACGATGCGAGTGACGGTCGCCTGCTCGTCGGGATAGAACGCCAGGTAGCGATCGAGCATTTGCAGCAAGTGGTATCGATACATGGTCGGCGCCGGCGGGGCGCTGGTGGTGGTTGGGGAATAGTTAGCGGCTCTGGTTCCACTGGTCCGTGGCGTAGCGAGTCCGCATCAGTTCCTGGGTACGAGCTCGCGGCCAGCTCTCTAAATTCTCTCGCGCCTGCCACGCCTCGGCAATGGCTTGGGCCAGCGCCTGGCGTCCGATGGGCATATTGGCCACAAATTCGCCGTGAGAACGCCCGGCACGATAGTCGGGCGAACGCGGCGGCTGGCGGAGGTACCGAGTGATGAGCGGGAGTTCAAAGTCGTACAGCAGTGTGCCGTGGTACAAGAAGCCACCTCGGGTAACCCGCAGACTGTTGCCAGAAACCTTGCGGAGCAGTCCCTCGGGCGACTCGATCACCAGGTCGCTCGTACCGGCCCGGACCACGGCCAAACCGGCACCCTGCAGGCCGGCGACCAGTGTATCGAGCACGTGCTGGTGGACCACATCGATGTTGACCTTGCCGGCAAGATGTCCAGGATCGACCACGGCATACATCAAGCAGCCGGGACCGGCCACAATGGAAAGTCCGCCGCTGGCCCGCCGCAGCACGGGAACCCCCGCAGCGCCGCAGGCGTCCTGGTTCACTTCCAGTTCGAGGTGCGACCCACGCCCGACCACAACCATCGGCGAGGGGGATTCCCACAGACGCAACACACCATGGGGGTACTCTCCCGCCAGGCAGGCTTCGAGCAGCGCTTCGTCGAGCGCGACATTCTCGGCGGGCGAATCGAGCGTGAGATCAAGCAGCTTCATACTTCAACCGGGGCGAGCGGCCGCCGTGAGGCGGCTGGTGGCTTAGTCGTATGCTTGGAAGTTGGTGGTAGCAGTTAGCGAAAGTTGACGAATGACAGGAGTTGCCGAGGTTTCAAACTGTAGCGATTAGATCGATTGCATGGTGTTGACGTTGGAAATTCCCGCTAGCACCCGATGTTTGTAGCTTGCTGAGCGATAGGGTGTCGCCCCACAATTAGAGTGACTTGAAACTTTTTTGGTGACGGAAGTGCAATTAGGGTTGAAACTTTCTGACTTGCTAGCAGCTATAGCGGTCGGAATTAATTTGCCGTGCAACCATTTGCGTGGCACACTTCTCTAGCCAAGTCTGTGGAGAACAGCAGACCGCATTTTAGCCGTTGCACGCCGAGTGGAGGAAGTCGGTGTGTGGGTTATCGCTTGCTGGCGGGATTCCGCGAGGAACTCCCCGGGCGGCGACAACACACGGACGTGACAAGAAATCGAGCTGGCCGCCAACAGCGGCAGCCATTGTGTTGGGTGGATAAACAGATGACCGTTTCAAAACAATTACGATGCCTGCTGGCGGGTGTAGTGGTCGCGGGTTCGCTGCCCGTCGCCCCGGCGAGTGCGCAAGACGGATGCAGCGCCTGTTGTGGACAGACTTACCGTCTGGAGTGCCAGACCATTTACGAGGAGAAGCAGATCACCTGCTATCGTACGGTGTGCGAAACCGCCTACGAAGAGCGGGAGATTACCCGCCAGGTGCCGGTGTACGAAACCCAGCAACGCGAACGGCGATACGCCGTGCTGAAGCCGGTTCGCGAGACCTCCACCCGGCAAGAACGGTACACGGTGCAACGTCCCGTTTACGAGACCCAGTACCGCGACGCCAGTTACAACCGCGTGCGGAACATCGTCGAGACCCATCAGCGTGAAGAACGCTATACGGTGCAGCGTCCGGTCGTGGAAACCCAAACCCGGCAGGAACGCTACTGCGTGCAGCGACCGGTTACCGAAACCCAGGAGCGGCAGCAATGCCGCACGGTGATGCGCCCGGTGACTACTTGCCAGACGCAGGTTGTCGACCAGGGTTGCTACGTGAACCAGGTGGTTGGAGTCCAGCCCGGTGCGACCACGGGACCGCGACTTCGCTGGGTTCCGCCCACGCAAACCGTGAATCCGGCGACCGGCGTGGTCCAGACGACTCGCCCAGGATTGGGTTGGGTCACCCAGACGGCTCCGCCGCAGCCTGTGGTGCAGCAGGTTTGGCGACCGAATTTGGTGACCGTGCAAACCCCCGTGACGCAGTACGTACCCGAGCAGATCGTGGAGAAAGTGCCCGTGCAAGTTACCCGAATGGTGACCGAAGAGCGGGTCCGCGAAGTGCCCGTGCAGGTGTGTCGCATGGTGACCGAGGAACGCGTCCGCACGGTGCCTTACCAGACTTGCCGTCAGGTGGTTGAACGCGTGGAGAAGCAAGTGCCCGTGCGGGTTTGCCGTATGGTTTGCGAAGAACGCGTCCGCGAAGTGCCCGTGACCACCTGCCGCATGGTTCGCGAAGAAAAGGTCGAACCTTACACCGTGCAGGTCTGCAAGCTGGTAACCAAGGTCGAAAAGGTGCAGGTTCCGCACACGGTGCAGAAGCAGGTTCCCTACACCCGGACGATCCGCGTTCCCAAGACCGTGATGGTCAAAGTGCCGATCGAGCCGTGCGACGTCTGCGGGGGCTAAGCCCTTCGCGACGCAGTCCGCGTAGCGGGCTGGCGATGTAGAATGCAAAACGAATCGAAGCCGCAAGCGGTTGCTTGCGGCTTCGCTCGTTTGCGAACGCTCTCAATTCGCGCCTACCAGGGGCCCCGGACGTTGTACACGCCGAAGTTGGTGGTGTCGTGCGGCCAGCGCGGAGTCATCATGAATCCGCCGCCGAACGGACCTGGGCCTGGATAGTCGCGACCAAACTGGTGGTCGATCCGCGAGATCCGCGAGCTGCCGACGCCCCAACCCCAGTCGGTCTGCAGGTTGGCGGTGGGGGGGACCACCATGGCAACCGGCGCGCCGTACGACGAATGAGCATAGTTGCCGTGCCAGGGATAGAGCCGTGCACGGTTGTTGGGCCATAGATAGGGATCCATGGCGCTAGCTGTGTTGGCCGCCACGCTCGTGGCAACAAACGCCACGGCCAGTACGGCGAAGGAACTGAGCTTGGACATGAGCGGGGGCTCCGTATTTGGTTAGTGCGTTGTGAGAACCTGCCGACCGCGTTGCAGCCGGCCACCAGTCTCCCTGGCTAGGAACTACGGGCAGCAGTGCAGCACGGCGTCCCAGTCGACCAGGTTGGCGGTTCCGCTGAAGATGTCCCGGCAGAACCAGCAATGGCTCGTGCCGTAACGAGCATTGGTCCGTGTCCACCCCGCACCGCGATTGTAGTTGTAGTACGAACGAGTGTGGTGGTAGAGGTACTCGTTGGGATAGAACGGCTGGTACGTGTTGTACATGTGGCCCACGTGCTCCGGCACGGGCAGCGGCGACGTGTACATCTCGGCAGCCGCACGCCCCGGGCCGGGACCTACGTACTGGTTGTAAAACAGGTCCTTGGAGTGCTGATAGCTGATCCGCCGACGGCCATTCCAGCCGTACTCGGCATCTGCGGTGTAGCTGCTGACTGGCAGGCTTTGCCAGGCAATGGCGGCGACGACAGCCGTGTACACAAGTTGTTTCAGGCAGCGCATGATGGCGTGCTCCTCTTCCGGGTTCTGGAACCCAAGCGGGTTGTCGGGCTCTGGGAAAGGGGGCCGCCGCGGGGGGTGTCGATGCGCGGGGTCGGCACGCTAGGGGTTGGTGCCACATCGACCGGCGGTGGGGAATCGCAAGGGGTCTATCGGTTTTCCGAGCAAAGCATTACACCTCGCTCTGTACGGCAAGGAATCGGACAGTAGCGGCCCGGTGGGTGAATCTTTATTTGCCAGCTGTAACAGTTGAACACATCGTGCAAGTTTGACGCTCGCGACTCGGGTGGGAGACGTGCTCCAAGGCCGCTATAATCGGCATGGCCGGCAAGGTTTAACACGGCGGCCCCAATCCCTACTCGGACTCTGCGGCTGGGATCACGCCGCGGCGATTGCCGATCGCATATCGGTACCCACCTCGAATGAGTCTGCATCTCCGGAGCAATTTGCCTTGGCTAAGACGACTTCTCGAAAGAAGAAACCTGCGACCTCACAGGCTGGCGAAAGCGCAACCAATGGCACGGCAGCCGCCAACGGCACCGCGGTGCGCAAATCAAGACGGCGGAGCGACGCCAAGTCCATGGCGGCCAATCAGAAGGAGATCTCGGTCAGCGAGTTCTTCGCCAAGAACCGCCACCTGCTGGGATTCGACAATCCCCGCAAGGCGCTGCTCACCACTGTGAAGGAGGCGGTCGACAACTCGCTCGATGCCTGCGAGGAAGCTGGCATCCTCCCGGAGATCTGGGTCCACATTCAGCAGACTGGCAATGGCCGGTACAAGGTCGGCATTCAGGACAATGGACCTGGTATTCTCAAAAAGCAGATCCCACTGATCTTTGGCAAGCTGCTGTACGGCTCGAAGTTCCACCGTCTCCGCCAAAGTCGCGGCCAGCAAGGCATCGGCATCTCGGCCGCCGGCATGTATGGCGTGCAGACCACCGGTAAGCCAGTGAAGATCATCTCGAAGGTCTCGCCCCGCAAGCCGGCGCACTACTATGAGATCCAGATCGACACCAAAAAGAACGAGCCAAAGATCCTCAACGGCCGGGGCGATGGTGTCGACATTCCGCCTGGCGAAAAAGGTGCGAAGGTCATCGAGAAGCATGGCATCGAGTGGGTCGACCAGCGGCACGGTACCCGGGTGACCATTGAACTCGAGGCCAAGTTCGTTCGTGGCCGGGGCAGCGTGGACGAGTACCTGCAACAGACAGCCATCGCCAACCCGCACATTACGCTGCACTATGTCGATCCGGAAGACTACGAGTACGAATACAACCGCAGCGCGGATGTGCTGCCCCCGGAGCCGAAGGAAATCAAACCTCACCCCTACGGCGTGGAGGTTGGTCGGCTTGCGCAGATGATCGAAGAGTCGGATCCGATGTCGATCAGCGAGTTCCTGCGGTCCAAGTTTTCCCGCGTCACTCCGGCCGTTGCCCGCAAGCTGTGCGAAGGTGCGAAGGTGAAACCTCGCGTGGGAGTTCGCAAGCTGGATCGCACGCACGCCGACGCCATTTTCCAGGCGATTCAAACCACCAAGATCTCGCCGCCGGCTACCGACTGTATCTGCCCGATCGGCGAGGACCTGATCCTCAAGGGGCTGCATCAAGTGGTACCAGGCGAGTTCTACGCCGCGGCTACGCGCCCCCCGTCAGTGTATCGTGGCAATCCGTTCCAGATCGAAGTTGGGCTGGCCTACGGTGGTAGTGCCCCCACGCAAAACGTAACGATGGACCTATTGATCGAACTGCTGGAGGAGACCGACACCCGCACCGTGCGGCAGTTCCTCATCCATACTTTCAACGGCCTGGGGGGCGAAGGCGCCGATAAGATCGTCAAGGCTGCCGCCCTGAAAACCCGGCAAGCCCCCAGCGGCCTGAAGCCCAAGGAACGCGAGCGGCTGTTCGACGCGATGAAGAACATCAACGTTGCCGAAGGCCAGCAGATGGAAGTGATGCGGTACGCCAACCGGGTGCCGCTGCAGTTTCAGCAGGCGGCCTGCGCCGTCACGCAGACGGTGGTCGGCACCAACTGGCGGGGGTACGGTCTCAGCCAGTCGCGGGGCGCCCTGCCCAAGGGGCCCGTAAGCATCATGGTGCACATCGCCAGCGTGTGGGTGCCATTCACCAGCGAGAGCAAAGAGGCCATCGCCAGCTACCCCGAGATCCAGAAAGAGATCCGCCTCGGCCTGCAAGCCGTAGGCCGCAAACTGGGCATGTTCCTCCGCCGGAGGATGAAGGTCCGCCAGCAGAGCGATCGTCGCGAGATCTTCATGCGGTACCTCAAAGAAGTGTCGGGCGCCGTGAGCTCGATCAACGGAGTCGGGCAGGACGATTTGTACGAAGAGCTCTTGAAGGTAGCCAAGAAGGTGACCGCCGACGCCGACATGAAACTCGACGACCGCGGCCGCCCCATCGAGGAAGACCCCAAGGAACTGGACCTAGGCGACAATGTTCTGATCGTCGACCCTGCTGAGCACGAGGCGGCCATCAACCGAGTGGAGAAGGTCGACGAGGGAGAGGAAGAGGAATACGAAGAAGAGTGAACCACGACAGGATTACGAGATCTGCGGGATCGACTCGTAAGCCACAACAAGCACGGCTCTGTGCAACCACATCCCGTAAATTTTGATCGTCCCGTTATCCTGTCAAAGCAATCTATCTATCCATGGCCAAGAAACGCCCCGTTCGACCGACCGCTAACAAGGCGCCCGTCAAGCTCTCGACCCGCGACAAGAAGACCCTCTCCTCCATTACCGGCCTGGCTGATGGTGTGGTGAAGGCGGCCAAGGGCCGACGCGATCCCTACGTCGATATCCCCAGCCGCACGCTGTCGAATGTCCGCTATAGTGCCCGCAAGCGGATCATCGAGATGGGCAACAGCAAGAACCGCCGCCAGCTGTTCGACCTCTCCCAGGCCAAGGCCTACATGCGGACCATGCTCGTGGCCAGCGGCTGCAAGCAGTTGATCGACCAGGGCAAGACGACGAGCCTCCGGGGTATGTTCTACATGCTCAAACACACCATCGAGAAGACCAAAGAAAATACATTTGACGATCAGAATGAGTGCGACACCATCATCGAAGACGTCGAGGTGCTGCTCGATTCGATTCGCGAGGAGCTGCACCTCTATGCCGAAAATCGTGGCGCGATGGTCGGCAACATCACCGTCATCGACCGTGGCGACACCATCGACTGCAGCCGCATGGGCTCCGGTGGCTACGCTATTCCCTCGATCGTCGAGCCGGAAGTCATTCAGCTCGACCGCAAGAAGTGCGACGCCAAGTTTATCCTGCATGTCGAAAAAGGTACGGTCTGGCAGCGGTTCAACGAGGACCGCTTCTGGGAAACCCACAACTGCATCCTCACCCACGGCGCCGGGCAGCCACCGCGGGGCGTGCGGCGTTTGCTCCACCGCATGCACAACGAGCTGAAACTGCCCGTCTACTGCGTGCTCGATAACGACCCCTGGGGGTACTACATCTACAGCGTGCTCAAGCAAGGTTCGATTAACCTGGCGTTCGAGTCGCAGCGTATGGCGATCCCGGACGCCAAGTATCTGGGGCTTCGCAGTATCGATTTCGATCGGTGTGACCTGTCCGACAGCGTGAAGATCTCCCTTTCCGACTCCGACAAAAAACGAGCGAAGCAGATCGCCAAGTACCCGTGGTTCGAGAAAAAACGCCCCTGGCAGACCGAGATCCAGCGGATGCTGAAGAACGACTTCAAGCTCGAAGTCGAATCGCTCATCTCCAAGGACATCAGCTACGTGACTGAAGTGTACGTGCCCGAGCGACTCGAAGCCCAGGATTGGCTCGATTAGAGTCTGGAGATACGGGGGCAGGCCGTCGGCCGCATCCCGGAGGGAGAAGCGAGTCGCCAGCAACGGCCGATCGAGGCGAGACAGCCCCCAACAGCGAAGCCTCGGTGGGCGACTACCGGTGGTCACTCCAATGGTCACTACTGCTGGTTGCCGTGGGCGCCGCAGTCGCGTCGTTGTGGATGACCCTCCTGTTGCTGGACGCCTTTTTCGGTCTTGAAATTCCCACGAGTGGGAGCTTCCTGCTACTCCGGTGGATAAATCGCTTACGCTGGCTGGCAGGTGGGGCTTTGCTGATCGGCTACCTTCTGAGCATCTACGTACCACCGCGGTACCGGGTAGTGCGATACACGATGCTGGCCGCTACTCTGCAACTGGCAACCATGGCGGAACTGCAGGATTGGCTACCTGACAATACTCCCAGCCTTCTGAACTTGGCACTCTACGTCTTTTTGCCATCGCTCGCCTTGTTTTGGGTCTTTCTGTATTTTTACGCCGTTCGTGCCGGACAAACCTCGGTAGTGCCACGGCTAGAGCGGCTCGGACTGGCCAGCGCAGTTGCACTCGGACTGTGTTTGGTGACGGGGTTCGTGGCAACGGCCGGCGACACGATTCGAAGGATGGTCGATCCAGACTTGTTCATCGAACGGACCAGCGTCCTACTCCTGACAATCGTTTATACCTATTTTGCCGGGCAACTGCTGGTGGTTCGCCGTGAGCTTGGTAAACTGGAAACTCTCACAGAACCAGAAATGCCGACGGATGGCCCCTCGGCGTAGTGCGCTCCCCCCCAGCGACCGCAATCCCCATGTCCGATTCTTCGAATCCCTTTGCCTCACCGCAGACAGATGCCGTCGCACGTCCCGAAGTGGTCTGGGCTGCCGAGCAGCCCGAAGCGCTTCGCAAAGTGAAGCTTGGTCTGACGCTGGTTTACATTGGAATCTGTGGGATGTTGCTGTGCGTCGCGGTGCTGGCACCTTTGTTGATGTTCTCCCTGGGGGCTTCGCGAATCGAATTAGTGGCACTACTTGGATTGGCCGTTTTGGTTTTCTCGGTTGTGATGCTAGTTGGACAGATTTTCTGCATTGCCGTGCCGGCCGAGTCTGGTGCGAGACCATTTGCCATTTCGGCCGTTGTATTGGAGGTCGTGTGCCTGTTGGCGATGGTGTTGGGTACCATTGCCACCGTCGTAGGGATGCTGGCTACGGTGGGGGCCATTGGCCAGGCCCTGGCGAACGTTGGCTCGGTCACTTGCTTCCTGCTGTTTCTACGGAAAGTGGCCCAGTATATCGAGCGACCCGATATCGCCGCTCGGGCAATGCGAGCTCTGATTGTTGGTGTACTGTCGACCATCGCGATAGCGGTCGGCGCGATGGGGCCTTTTGCGCCTCCCACACAGGGTGAATTTCTTGGTTGGCTAGCGATTTTGGGAATGCTCGGTGCGCTGGTCGCGTTCGTGATGTACGCCAATACGGTCACTTATCTCCGCAAAGCCATCACCGTCTGACGCGTGAGGCAGCACGGCAACGTTCGGTTCCGCGACCTCCGATACCACTGCATTGCAGCAAAGTGACCAGCTATATCGGTCGGCCGCTGCGATGGTTATCATCGAGTTATGATGGTGGTAGCGTGCTTTGAAGACACCTCGCGTCGATCAACGGTGCCATGCCAGCCGGCGCCGGTATTCGTCGACGCCCTCGTCTTTCTGGCAGACTTTTCCCCGCTTACGCGGTATTTGGAGGCCCGCTTGGCTAAGAAGTTTCTCGAAATCGCGTTCGCTTTTCCCTTGGGTTCCCCTCAGGAGGTCTTTATCGAGGGAATTCTCAGCTACGCCGCAGAACACCAGCGGCAGTGGTCCTACATGCTCGCCCCCGAGTCGAACAGTATCAGTATCAGTCAACTGGTTGGCTGGCATGGCGATGGGGTGATTGCTGCATTGAACTCGTCTGCCGAGGCCAGGTGCGCGAAGCGGTTCCATTTACCGGTGGTGAACATCTCCAGCGCGTTGCCAAAGTCGCCGGTTCCTCGGGCGATGGTCGACAACGTTACTATTGGGGAACTGGCTGCCGAGCATTTCCTGGAGCGGGGCTACGAGAATCTGGCGTTCTTCGGTCTGGAGGACACGGAGTACTCCAAGCAGCGATTCGGTGCCTTTGCGAACCGACTGGCCGAGCATGGACTGGAACCCGTGTCTTACCTTGCCGCTCCAACGTTCGTCATCCGCGGGACGGGCTGGCTGCGCGAACACAAGGCGCTGACTGCCTGGCTGCGTAAGCTCCCCAAGCCGGTTGGGGTGTTCGCCACGTCGGATGCCAGGGCGCGACAACTGATGAACTCTTGTCAGCAACTTGGTGTCGAGGTGCCAGAACAGGTCGCGGTGCTGGGCGTGGACGATCAGCAGATCATCTGCGAGCACTACCATCCCACGATCAGTAGTATTGCCCGCGATAGCGTGAAAGAAGGCTACGAGGCGGCGCGGATCCTCGATCGCCTGTTACGCGGTCAAATGGCAAAGGAAGAAGACGTTGTCGTCCCGCCGGTGGGGCTGGTGGCTAGAGAATCGACCGATGCCGTTGCCGTGCAAGACGAACGACTGCAAAGTGTGTTGCGTTTCTTGCGGGCTAACATCGAGCAACCGATCACCGTTGCCGAGGTGTGCCGGCACATCGATGTCTCGCGGCGGTGGCTGGAGTACGCCTTTCAGGAGATGCTGGGTGAGAGCCCATTTCACTACATTCGTCGCCGGCGCCTGCTGCACGCCAAGTCGCTGCTGAGTTCGGAAAAGCGAACTTCCATCAATACGATCGCCACCCGCTGTGGGTACACATCGTCTAATCAGCTGGCCAAGGCCTTTCGAGCGGAATTTGGCGAATCGCCACGCGATTTCCGCCGCCGACTCTCCAGTGGTTAACCACCACGCCCAGCGATTGTGGCTCGAATGCCTGAAATTTACCGCCAAAAGGAGCAGGAGTGGTGCACGGACCCGCCATCACTCCGGCGGATTGGCTGCGTAAACGGAGTAGTTTTTGCGAGAATCTGCACTGGCAGGTTCCTCGCATTTGCTTAGACTGCAAGAAAGAGGGCGGATTCGGTGCCTCGACCAGGGTGCCGCCGGTTCGCCTCGTGTTGCTTGTGTCTTCTCACTTTTCGCCAACGGTCGCTCGTGTGTTGCCAGCCTGCTGGACATGACACTCTTGTCTCACCTGGTTCGTGCGATGTTCGAATGGGAATACGCACGGACCAAGAATCACGGAGTAATTGAAGATATCGCGGTGCTCGTCTCCCGTTGCAGTCGCGAGACCTTGCAGGGTAAAGAACCACATAACTTGAAGTGACAGTTGCGACATTTCGTCGCTGGCGAACATCGCTGCCTTACAGGCCTACCGGTCTACGGGCAACTTGTCACCAGCCAGCGGTGCAGCGGCGGCATTGTGGGCAGCACGCCGCCGCTGCTGCCGCTTGGGTACTCCCTCGGCTCGCAGAGTTCGGAGCTCTCGCGGTAAGTCGTCGCGGGAAACTAACAACTGCTTGCCGATGATGAACACAAAGACGAACCACCTTAGCATCCTCCTGTCGGTTTGCTTTCTTGCTCTACCTGCCTCGGCGCAGTCGATTCCCGCTTTCCCTGGAGCCGAAGGTCCGGGTGCGAATGCCAGCGGCGGACGCGGGGGCGATGTGTATCATGTCACGAACCTGCAAGACGATCACGATGGCACCATTCCGGGCAGCTTACGGTACGGGCTGGCCACCGCGCCGGCGGCCGGTCGGACTATCGTGTTCGATGTGGGAGGCACAATTGACCTGATCGCCGATGTTCACCAAAGCACCCACACGTGGCTCCGTTCCGGCAAATCGAACATTACAGTCGCGGGACAGACGGCTCCCGGACGGGGTATCACCATCGTGGGGCAAGGCGCAAAACTAAGTGGCGACAACTGGATCTTCCGCCATGTGAAGATACGCCCCGGCCAGGATCAAAGCCGTCCCGGCGTGCTGACCAACGACGGCATTTCGAACAATCTGCAGAATTCGATTATCGACCATATTTCCGTCTCGTGGGCCGACGACGAGGGACTGTCGACTACTGATGCCGCGGTAAACACCACCGTTCAATACAGCATCCTTGGCGAGGGACTCAACTATAACGACCATTCGTACGGTTCGCTCATTTCCAGCGAGGTCGACGACGCCCTGCTGAGCTATCACCACAATCTCTATCTCCACAACCGATCTCGTAACCCGAGGTTGGGAAGCGAGAATGGTACCGGCGCAGTCCTCAACTTCTCCAACAATGTGATCTACAACTGGTCGGGGCGGGCGGGGTACTCGTTCGAGAAGCCGAGTCGCACCAACTACCTTTCCAACTACTACATCGCCGGTCGCAACACCCGGGCCGGCGATCCCGTGTTCTACAGCCCCGATACGCAAACTCAGATCTACCACCAGAATGGCAATCGGGTGGACATGAACCGGAACGGAACCATCGATGGTAGCCTGTTCGCCTTCGCCGGTCCGCAGTTCTCTGGCACGGCGGACATTCTTACGCAGACCCCCTTCAATGTGGCCAGCGGGCACGTCCAGAGCGCCGACGATGCGGTGAATCAGGTGCTCGACTACGTTGGTGCGCAGTGGTGGGATCGCGACCCCATCGACCAACGCCTGACAGACGATGTCCGCAATGGCACCGGCGCCATGCTCAACAACATCACCGACGCGCCGCAGGATCCCGACTACTCGTACGACGCCGAAGGTCATCCCATCTATGGAATCTCGCAGCGCCCTGCTGATTTCGACGGCGATGGCGATGGCATGGCGGATGAATGGGAAACCGCCCATGGGCTCAACCCCACGATTGCTGATAACGCCGGCGACTTCGACTCGGACGGCTATAACAACCTGGAAGAGTACTTGAACGACCTGGCAGCATTTCCGGCCCCTACGACCATAGGGTGGCTTGGAGGTACCGGCCGATATGCAGAGATTGTTAATTGGGGCATCAGCCAGACCGTGCCGGTCGGTACGTTCACCAAGTGGCAACCTTCGCGGCTCGACTCGGCGGAGATTGTTAGCGGCCAGGTGACCGTCGACTCGGTGGGCCAACACGCCGGCACCCTGACCATTGCCCCGGATGCCGGCGACGTGGCCGAGTTGGTAGTGTCGGATGGCTGGTTGCAGGTCGCCGACCAACTGGTCATTGGTGGAGATGCCAACTCCAGTGCCGCGCTGCAGCTCACTGGCGGTTTGCTAGCCGTGCCGGTGTTGAGTAAGCAGGAGGGCAGCGTCTTTTCCTTCACGGGAGGAACTCTCGCGGCCGAAACGGTGCAGTTCGACCTGGTGAACGACGGCGGCACTATTGCTCCGGGCAGCAGCCCAGGCATCACCGAAGTTGCCGGCAACCTGACGATCAACGCCGGAACCCTGGCCATCGAGCTGGCGGCGGAGACCCACGACCAATTGATCGTCACGGGCGATGCGCAGCTCGGCGGAACGCTCGCCCTATCACTGCTGGATGGCCTGACACTCGGCGCCGGATTCGCTGCTGAGATTGTGGACGTTGCTGGCGCTTTGTCAGAGCAGTTCGACGGTCTGGGCGAAGGCAGTCTGGTGGGCAACTTTGGCGAGAACCTGTACATCACGTATGCGGGAGGGGATGGAAACGACGTCGTGCTGTTCACCATGGATACACTTCCCGGAGACTTCAACGACGATGGCCGGGTCGATCTATCCGACTACAGCGTATGGCGCAATAACCTAGGCGGCGACGAAGTGGTCCTCAGCGGCAACGGCGATGGACTGCCCGGCGTCGACGTTGGCGACTACGCTGTGTGGAAGGCCAACTTCGGGCAAACTGCGGCAAGCATGTTTGCCAGCCAAGCGACGATGGCGGTTCCCGAGCCTGCCACGTGGATCCTGCTCGTGCTGCTGGGCGCGTTGCTGGTCGGTCGCAGCCGGTGCTGCTCCATTAATCTTCGCTCGTTGGCGGTTGCCCTAGTTGCGTTTGGCGTCTTCTGCAGCCCAGTCGGTGCCGAACAGTCGGCCTCGCCGGCTCAGGCAGATGCTGACGTTGCAATGGCACAGCTCGATGGTGATACCGCGTGGCAGGCCGTGCCAGACATCTTGAAGCGGATCGTCCCGCCGACGTTTCCCGAACGCGACTTTCCCATCACCGATTTTGGTGCCCAGCCTGGCGGGCAGCAGAAGTGCACGCCAGCGTTTCGCGAGGCCGTGGCTGCTTGCGCTGCGGCCGGAGGAGGACGCGTCGTGGTGCCGGCCGGCAAATTCCTGACCGGTCCCATTCATCTGCAAAGCAACGTCGAACTATACCTTTCCGAAGGTTCAGAGGTCATCTTTAGCGATGAATTCGACGACTACTTGCCGGTCGTGCTGGTACGAGTCGGTGGTATTGAACTCTACAACTACTCGCCACTGATCTATGCCCGCAACTGCACCAACATCGCCGTGACGGGGCCCGGCAAGCTGGACGGCAACGCAGAGAAATGGTGGGACTGGAAGTCGCGAGAGACGAACCGCGGCTTCGAGATGGGAGCCGCGGGAGTGCCGGTCGACGAGCGGGTGTTCGGGACTCCCAACGATGCCATTCGCCCCAGCTTTCTGAGCTTCGTCGACTGCACTAACGTCTTGCTAGAGGACTTCACCATTGGCAGCGGTCCCAACTGGACCATCCATCCCATCTATTGCCGCAACACGACCATTCGCGGGGTGCACGTCGAGACCGATGGACCCAATAACGACGGCATCGATCCCGATTCCTGCCGGGACATGTTGATCGAGAATTGCACATTCGACACTGGCGACGATTGCGTTGTCCTCAAGTCGGGCTACAACCAGGATGGCTGGCGGGTCGGTCGCCCCACCGAGAACGTCATCATGCGGAACTGCACCAGCAAACGCGGGCACGGGGGCTTGGTCATCGGCAGCGAGATGTCTGGCAGCGTCCGCAATGTCTACATGGAGGACTGCGAGTTCGAGGGGACCGACCGCGCCATTCGTATCAAATCGCGTGCGGATCGGGGCGGAGTGGTCGAGCACATCTACGCCCGCAACCTGCGCGTCAAAGACATGCAGCGCGAGGTGGTGATACTGAACATGGATTACGGAGCAGATCGCTCCGAGCTGCAGAACTCCCAGCCGCCTGTCTTCCGGAACATGCTGTTCGAGAACATCATCGGGAGCGGTGCCCCCTGTGCCATTCTGGTTCGTGGTATGGATACGTCTCCCATCCGCGGGCTGGTGTTCCGCAATGTCGACGTTTCGTCCGACCGCGGTGTTCAGGTCAGCCATGCACAGGATCTGGTGTTTGACCGGGTGAGCGTGCGTCCCGCAAAAGGACCGGTTTTCGAACTCGACCATGCGTCGAACGTCACGATTAAGAATTCTCCCGCCTCCGCAGACACTAAAGTGTTTCTGCAATTGCGGGGAGCCAAGACCAGTGACATTCTCGTCGAAAATTGCGATTTGCAGTCGGCCGAAAACCCTATTGTCAGCAGTGACGAAGTGAGCAAAGACGCCTATCGTCGGCGCTGAAGTTCGATTCGCAGCAGGAAAGCACGATGTCGCAAGACGGACAACCCACTACACGACCGGCCAGTAACTTCCGGTGGGTGATCTGCGCGCTGCTATTCTTCTCGGTCGTCGTGAATTACTTGCATCGTCTGACGATCGGCATCCTGAAGGCTCCGCTGAGTGAGGAGCTGGGCTGGAGCGAAACCGACTACGGTTACATCGCCGCAGGATTCTCTTTTGCCTATGCGTTTGGATACTTGTTTGGCGGTCGGCTGATGGACCGACTCGGAGTCAGCCGAGGCCTGCCGATATTCGTATCCATCTGGAGCCTTGCCGCGATGGCTCACGGTCTGTGTGGACTGATCGGAGTCAATGAGCAGTTTCGCATGACGTACCCTGCATTCTCCTGGGCCGAGGAGAGCGTGGTCTGGGCCACTCTGACCATTCCCATGACAGTCGCAGGATTCGTCACGGCGAGGATCGTTCTCGGTCTCGCGCAGGGGTGCAATTTTCCCGCCGCCATCAAGACCGTGGCCGAGTGGTTTCCTGTCAAAGAGCGAGCACTGGCAACCGGCTGGTTCAACACCGGCAGCAATGTGGGGGCCATCGTCTGCCCGATCGCCGTGCCTTGGATATTCAGTCTGGTCGGCTGGGAGATGACTTTCTATATGACGGGTGCCTTGGGATTCCTGTGGGTGGTCGCCTGGTGGAGGATATACGATGCTCCTGAGAACTGTCCGCGTGTGTCGCCCTCGGAACTCGAGTACATTCGCGACGGGCAACCGATAGAGGAAGAGGCTGCCCCCAGTCGTCCTTGGGTATCGCTGCTTGGCCATCGAGCCGTCTGGGCTTATGTGCTCGCCAGCATTCTTGCGGGGCCGGCCTGGGGCTTCTACCAGTTCTTCATCCCCGACTTCCTGCAGAAGAACTTTCATCTGGAACTCGAACAAACCGGTTTTTGGACCGCCGTGTTCTTTGCGATCGCGATGGGCGGTGGTGTGGTCGGTGGCTGGCTCGCACAGAAACTATTGGATCGTGGCCTCAGTATCAATCTGGCTCGCAAGACGACTTTGTTGATTTGTGCGATCGCGGTCGTTCCCGTGTTTCTCGCGCCATTTGTGGCATCGGTCTGGATGGCTGTTCTGATCGTGGGGGTTGCCGGCTCAGCTCACCAAGGGTGGTCGGCCAATCTGTTTAGTGTTGTCTCCGATACCATGCCGAAGGACGCGATTAGTTCCGTGGTGGGCCTGGGCGGTTTTGTCTCCTATTTTACCGGTGGTTTTGTTAACGGCTTCACCGGCTACATCTTGGAGACTACCGGCAGCTACGTCTATGTCTTCGCGTACTTCTCGGGGATGTACTTGCTGTCGTTGCTCGCCATTCAGATTCTTGTTCCGCGAATCGGTGGAGGGGCATCACAGTGAGCACCGATCGCCCAACTCCGACCACCAAGCGAGCGCATAAGCATTTCGACTCGAGTAAACTGTGGTCGCCAGCCGCCGCGCGATATCGCAATCCGATTATCTGTGCCGACTATTCCGATCCCGATGTCGTCCGGCACGGCGACGACTTTTATCTAACCGCCTCGAGCTTCAACTGCACGCCGGGGCTGCCGGTACTGCATTCGCGCGATCTGATTCATTGGCAAATCATCAACCACGCCGTCCGGAATCTCCCTTCGGAACGCTACCAGCAGGTCCAGCATGGCTGCGGAGTATGGGCCCCGGCGATTCGTCATCACGATGGCCGGTTCTGGATCTTCTTTCCTATGCCGGACGAAGGTATCTATGTCACTACGGCCATCGATCCGCGCGGCCGTTGGTCACCGCCTCACTTGCTGCAGGAAGGCGTGGGGCTGATCGACCCTTGCCCGCTGTGGGATGACGATGGCAATGCCTATCTGGTGCACGCCTTTGCCCATTCGCGTTCGGGAATTCGCCACCGCTTGCAGGTGGTGCCGATGGCTCCCGACGCGTCGCAGTTGATGGGCGAAGGACAGGTGGTCTTCGAGCAGCCAGAAAAGCATCCCATCATCGAAGGACCCAAGTTTCTCAAGAAAGATGGCTGGTACTACATCCTTGCGCCTGCGGGCGGGGTAGAGGAAGGTTGGCAGGTGGCTCTGCGGTCGCGCGCGGTTTTCGGCCCGTACGAAGACCGTATCGTTCTCGCGCAGGGCACCTCGGCTGTGAATGGTCCGCACCAGGGGGCGCTGGTCGATACCCCAAACGGTCAGTGGTGGTTTGTCCATTTTCAGGATGCCGGGCCGTACGGACGGATCACCCATCTGCAACCCGTCAAATGGCAGGATGGGTGGCCGCTGATGGGGCTCGAACAGGACGAGCATGGCGTTGGCGAGCCGGTCTCGGAGCATCCGGTCCCCGCGTTCGAACAGAAGGCGTCGCCCGTGCTCCTGCAAGATACGGACAACTTCGATACGCCGACTCTGGGCCTTCAATGGCAGTGGCACGCCAACCATCATGACGATTGGTATTCGCTAGACGCGGAGCCTGGACGCCTTCGCCTGTTCGCACAACCGGCTTCCGGGGGCAGGTTGTCGGATGCCCCGCACTTGCTGCTGCAAAAGTTCCCCTGTCAGCAGTTTACGGCCACCACGCACCTTTCGCTGCCACAGGACGGTACCTCCGTAAGTGCTGGGTTGGTCGTGGTTGGAGCAACCTATGCCGGACTGCTCGTTTCGAGGCAGGGAGATCGACTGCAAGTGCAACGAGTACAAAGCGACGCGTCCGACGAGTTGGTTGTGCTGCCAGACGCCTCGTCCAGCGACGAGAGTGTGGTGTGGTTGCGAGTCGAAGTGCACGGCGACGCCACGTGCCTGTTCTCCTACAGCGGCGACGGGCAATCCTTCACCTCACTTGGCGGTTCGTTCCAGGCAACGGCCGGCAAATGGATTGGCGCCAAGGTCGGCATCGTCTGCACCGGCGACGAGTCGCACGCAGACTTCCACAGCTTTCAGGTGCATAAACGAACGACCAACGAAGGATCGAAAGTCGCTGCGACTGCCCTCCCTCCTACGATAAGTTGATTGCTATCCATGTTCCCCGCATTGTCTCAATTGGCCCAATTCGCCCGCCTAAGCAGGTCGTTTTCGCTCACCGTGCCAGCGCTGTCCTTGATGGCGGCGGTCGTCTGCATGGCTCCCGCGGCCTTCGCCCAGATGAAGGCCTTCCCGCAGGCCGAGGGCTTCGGCGCGTACGCCAATGGCGGCCGCGGCGGCGATGTGTACCATGTGACCAACTTGGGCGATTCCGGTAGTGGCAGCCTGCGTTACGGCATCGACAACTCCCCCAGTGGTGGCCGGACAATTGTCTTTGACGTGGGCGGCTGGATCAACATCAACAGCAAGCTGGGCATCAACAGCAATAAGAAGAACATTACCATCGCCGGGCAAACGGCTCCGGGAGGTATTGGAATACGTGGCCACCAGTTTTCCGTGGGTGGCGACGACATTGTCATCCGTCACATGCGTTTTCGCCCTGGCAAAGATGTGGGGCGAGTCGATGCCGCTGGCGCGAACACGGACGCCGAGCGGGTAATTTACGACCACATCTCCGCTGGCTTCAGCTACGACGAAAACTTTTCGGTTGGTGCAAGCGACTTCACCCTGCAATACAGCACCGTTTCTTACGGGTTGGAAGATCACTCCGCCGGTTCACTGATTCAGAACGCAGGCAATCTTTCCTTTCACCACAACCTGTATGCCCACAACGACACTCGCAACCCAAAAGCCCGCGCCCAACTGATCGACTGGCGGGACAATGTCGTTTACAACTATCACAACGGCTTCATCGCTGGGGATTCGCAGAACGAAGTCACTCCGCACTGGAGGGCGAATTTCGATGGCAACACCTACATCTCGTCGGGACGCCCGATGATGACGGGAGGTCGCGATTACAACTACGACTTGTACTACGGCACCAACGCCTTGGACAGGGACGGAGACAGCGCCGCGGACCCAATAACTTACAGTCGCTCCCAGGCGATGTCCGATCAATCGGTCGTCAGCAGCGCGTACAACTGGGTGACCACGCCGTTTTCCGCGCCGGAGATCCGGCAATCGGCCAATCCCGCGGCGGCCTACGATCGAGTGCTCGAGGAGTTTGGAGCAACCCCGTGGGACCGGGATGAAGTCGACCAACTCGTGCAGCAAAACGTTATCAACCGCACCGGCTCGAGGATCAGTCACGAAAACCAACTGCCCGTCGAGAATGCTGGCTACCCCACCCTGGGTGGCGTGTCGGCCCCCATCGACACCGACCGCGACGGCATGCCCGACGAATGGGAAGTGAAGCATGGAACCAATCCGCTGGTGACCAACAACAATGGGGACTTCGACTACGATGGCTATACCGACCTGGAGGAATACCTGAACGACGTGGCTGCCTTTCCCGCGATTGGAACGATCGAGTTCACTGGCATTGGCCGGTATGCCGACTGGAAGCGTTGGAGCAACGACTGGGAGCCATCGCGGGTAGATACAGTAAGCATTGTCGATGCGGCGGCTTTCGTCGACGCCGTTGGCCAAAAGGCTGGCACGCTGCAAATGTCGTCGGGTCGGAACGGAAACGGCCGCCTTTACATCACCAGCGGCTGGCTCGAAGTGACCGACCAGGTCGACATCGACCTCGCCAGCAGCCGCATTTCGCAGCACGGTGGTGAGCTCCGTGTGCTCAACGGCGGCGTGAATATCGGGCTCGGAACCTACAGCTTGCATGCCGGGACCCTTCGCACTCCGGCGCTTACCAAGCAGGATAATGGAGTCTTTGAATTTACCGGTGGCGCGCTGGATGCCGACAGTATTGAATTCGACTTGCTGGTCGAAGGTGGGCTTCTGCTCGCCGGCCAGGATGCCCTGGGTACGACCACCATCGATGGTGACCTGTCGATTCTCTCGGGTGGCCTGCAGGTCGACATTGCCAGCAGCACGACGGCCGATCAGTTCGTGGTCGGTGGCATCGCGATGCTTGGAGGCGACCTCGACGTAGCGACTATCGGGACGGTCGATCTCTCGCCCGGCACAATGTTCGAAATTCTTACGGCCACTTCGATTCAAGGCGACTTCCAGTCTATCTCTCCCGGCTTTGCGACGCAGGTCATCGGCAACACGTTGTGGCTGGAATATGCCGGGCCGGCAGGCTCGATTGCCGTGCCCGAACCTCCGGCCGCGCTGCTGCTGACAATTGCAGTTGGCTCCTTGCTGGTGCTGCACCGGGGACGGCGGCTGCCCCTTTGTGGTTTCGTGGTCGCGTTCGCTGCACTGGCCACACCGGTCCAGGCCGTGCTCGTAACGGCGGGCGAACTGGTCGTGGATCTGCGTGCCGTGGATCTGGATGAGAACTCGACAACTTGGGTCAACCAGGACACCACGGGCAGAACAACTGGCGACTTTTCGACCTCTGGCGGCGGCACACTCAATGTTGGAGTGATCGAGGGCGTCAGAAGCCTCCACGTTGCCAACGAAACGGGCAATGCCCTCACATCTGCCCTCGACGTCGGCTTCTTTGGTGGCAATGCAACGGTCAGCATCGAAGCCTGGCTGTACGCCAACTCGAACAATCCTAGCAATGGTTCGAATGGAGTCGTCGCCTGGGGCGCTACCGATCCTCGCGATGGTACGGCACTGCGGGCATTTCGTTACGACGAGCACAACTCCAATGGGTTTTACTCGGGATGGTACGGCAACGATTTTGGTTGGGCCACCGATCCGCTGACGACCAGCTGGACCCACGTGGCTTATGTCTACGATGGCACCAACCTGAAGGGCTACGTCAACGGTGTGCTCGACACGACGGTCACCATGAGTCCCGCGCCGAATGTTTCCTCCAACACGAAGCTGCAAGTCGGCAAGGGACGCCCCGACGACGCCGATCCGTTCGATGGTTATCTCGCGGATGTCCGAGTACACACTGGTGTATTGAGCGACGCCCAGGTATTGAACAACTATCAAGCGGGACGGTACGTGGGACCAAGTGGCGTAGCGGGCGACTACAACAACGACGGCATTGTCAGCTTGGTCGACTACAACGTCTGGCGCAACCACCTGGGAGGCAATTCGCTGATGAACGAAGAGGTTTCCCCCACGATAGTGGACAAGGCCGATTACCTCTATTGGCGAGAACGGTTTGGAGCCACCGATTCGGGACGGCCCGCGCTCGCTCAGAGGCGTCTCTCGGTGCCCGAGCCGCCTGCCCAACTCGCAGCCCTCGTGGCTGCCGTCCTTCTGGTGGGCACCGGTCGTATCGCCATGACAGCCTCCTGCCCTGCCACCGCGGTTAAAATGCTGGCAGGAGATTGGCATTAGTCTCCCTGACAGTCGATGAAATGTAGAATGGCGAAGTCGCACCGGCCGTGTCTCTATCAGCAGCGGAGGACCTAGATCGTGAGCGATTTTCTCGAAGCTACAGATAGCCAGATCCTGCGGCGGTCGTTCACTGTGTGGCTGCTTCTCCTGCTGCTTTCGTCGACTGCAGTGTTCGCTGAACCCCAGACAGCCACTGTCGAATACAAACGCGTCGGCGACGAGAAGCTTCTGCTGGACGTTGTCACACCCGAGTCGAAGCCCGCCGCCACGGAAGATGCCCTGCTCCCCGTGGTGATCGTCGTGCATGGTGGGGGTTGGGGAAGTGGCGACCGCAAGACCATGATTCAGCCGGTGCTCAAGACGCTCACCCAGGGTGGTTATCTCTATGTATCCATCGACTACCGCCTGAGCCCGCAGCATCGCTGGCCTGCCTGCCTTAAGGATGTCGAAGACGCGGTCGCGTGGACCAAGCAGCACATCCGGCAGTATGGTGGCGACCCCGATCGAATCGGCATCCTGGGCTACTCGGCCGGCGGGCAGCTGGCCTTTCTGGCCGCCATCCACGATCGAGATCCCCACCGTCTCAAGGCGCTCGTCGGATTGGCCCCCACCACCGATTTTCTGGAGGACTTCGGTCGCCGCGGTGGCGCCAGCAAGGCGCTGCGGGATCTGATGAACGTAACCGACGACCAGCCGCTGGAGAACGTCCTGTTGCGGCTCTACAAGGCGTCGCCCATCAACCACCTTTACCCCGGCATGCCGCCGATCCTTCTGATTCATGGCACGGAAGATCGGAGTGTTTCTTTTCAACAATCGCTCCACATTCAGCACAAGATCGAGGGAAATAAGTGGGACGTGCCATGCGAGGTCTATAAGATTGAAGGAGCCCCGCATCGCCAGAGCGAATGGGACCGTTTCGACGAAGGTTACAAGAACAAGCTGCTCACGTGGCTCGGCGAGCGACTCTGAATTGAACCTTAATATCGCCTCCGAATCCAAACTCAACACGTCATGATCGTACGCTCCAGCTTTCCAGTGCTTGCAATTCTGTTGACTTGCTGCGTCATGCCGGCGGTGGCCCAGTCCGGTCCACCGGAGGAGTCCGACGCTGTGGTGGCGGCCGATGGTAGTGGCGATTTCACCACTATCCAGGCGGCCATCTACGCTGCTCCGTTCCGTCCGTCGGGACCTCCTTGGGTTATCCAGGTGAAGCCGGGTACCTACGACGAGCGAGTTTACGTGCAGCGCGAGCGTGGCTACCTGCGTCTGGTGGGCGAAGACGCCGCCACGACCATTCTCACTGGCAAGCTGCACGCCAACATGCCGGGTCCCGATGGCGAGCCGATTGGTACGTTTCGCACGCCGACGCTGCAGATCGACGGCGACGGATTCGAGATTGAAAATCTCACCATCGAAAACCGCGCCGGTCCGGTGGGCCAGGCCCTCGCCCTGCGCACCGATGGCGACAAACTCATCTTCCGTAACTGCCGGTTCTTGGGCTGGCAGGATACCCTCTTTCTGAATCGTGGCCGAGTTTACTTCGAGGATTGCCTGATCGAAGGTCATGTCGATTTCATCTTCGGGGGAGCGACTGCCTGGTTCGAGAACTGCCACGTCCACTGTCGCCGGGATGGCTACATCACCGCCGCGTCGACCCCGCCCGCACAACCCTTTGGATTTGTCTTTCATCATTGCCGTATCACTGGGGAAGAAGGGACGCAGGTCTACCTGGGTCGGCCCTGGCGGCCGCATGCGATGACCGTGTTCTTGAGCACCGAGATGTCCGAGGTTGTTCGCCCTCAGGGGTGGCACAACTGGGGCGACACCTCGCGCGAAGCGACCGTCCGCTATGGCGAGTTCCAAAGCACTGGGCCAGGGGCAGACGCCGACCAGCGAGTGCAGTGGGCCATGCCGATAGACGCCAAGGAAGCAGATCGCTTGAGCAAGTTGAATGTGCTTCGCGGCGACGACGACTGGCGCCCGGTTCGCAATTCGAAGACTTCTGCCACTCCTCCGGTTCCTTAGGACAACCATGCCTGCGAAGTTCGTCACCGCGCCGATAGTCGTCTTGCTGCTCTGCGGAGTCGCTCGCGCTGAGCCGATCGATCGCCAGGCTGTGGTGACGCGGCACAATCCTGTGCTGCAAACGGTCGACATGAACGCGCCGGTCACGGTGGGCAACGGCGGCTTTGCCTTCTCGACCGATGTCACCGGGCTGCAAACCTTGGCCAACGACTACCATCGCCATGGCGTGCCGGTCGAGACGCTCAGCCGCTGGGCGTGGTACACCGAGCCCAACCCCCAGGGCTACCAACTTGCCGACGCCTTTGAGGACTATGTCGAGGCCGACGGCCGAGTCGTCGGCTATCCTACCAACGCTGATCACCAAGCCGGGCAGTGGCTGCGACGCAATCCCCGGATTCATCCTCTTGGGCAACTCGCTTTTGTGCACGCCGATGGAACTGCCATCACCCGGTCCGAGATTACCGACGTCGAGCAAACGCTCGACCTGTGGCGCGGCGTGATCGCCAGCGAGTTCAAGCTGCGTGGCGAGCCGGTTCGTGTCATGACCACGTGTCATCCCGAGTTGGACCTGATCGCTGTGCGAGTGAACTCTCCTCTTTTGGCGGAGGGCAAGTTGGCCGTGAAACTCGCCTTCCCTCTCGGCCACGATGCCAGCGTAAAGAACACGCCAGCGCTCGCTTGGTCGCAGCCCGACAGCCACTCGACGCGCACGCTGCATCAATCCGAGCAGCGTCTCGACCTCAAGCGGCAGCGAGACTCGCTGGTCTACCACTGCACACTTGCCTGGGTGGGGGACGCTCAGGCCAAGCATAGCGGGCCCCACGCCATGGTGCTCGAAGCAAGCGATGGGGAGCTCGAGTTCACGGTGTCGTTTGCTCCCGATCCGTTGCCGACGGAGCTTCCCAGTTTCGATGCTACTTTGCAGGCGGCCGCCGAGCACTGGCGCGACTACTGGACGCAGGGCGGTGCGGTCGATTTTGCCGGTAGCTCCGATCCTCGTGCAGCGAAGTTGGAACAGCGGATCGTTCTGTCCCGCTATCTCGAAGGCGTCCAGTGCGCGGGCGAGGTTCCACCGCAGGAGACGGGTCTGACCTGTGCCACGTGGTATGGCAAGCATCACACCGAGATGATCTGGTGGCATACCGCGCACTTCGCGCTGTGGGGGCACGACCAACTGCTCGCCAAGAACCTGCGGTGGTACATCGACCACTTGCCCACCGCGCGCCAACTGGCCCAGAGCCGGGGGCTCGAGGGGGCTCGCTGGGCCAAGATGGTAGGTCCCGATGGCCGCGAAAGTCCCGGTGGCAATCCGCTCATTGTGTGGAATCAACCGCATCCTGTGTACCTCGCCGAACTTCTTTATCGAAACACTCCCAATCGCGAAACGCTCGACCGCTACAGTCCGCTCGTGTTCGCCACGGCCGAGTGCCTGGTTTCAATGGTTCACTACGACCAGGAGCAGGACGCCTACGTGCTTGGCCCGCCGCTCTGGATTGCTCAGGAGATCTACGACCGAGCGACCAGTCAGAACCCGTCCTTCGAACTGGCGTACTGGCGTTGGGCGCTCGAAACCGCGCAGCAGTGGCGCACTCGGCAAGGATTGCCACGCAACGAGCAGTGGGACCATGTGATCACCAACCTGGCGCCGCTACCGCAACAGGATGGCAAGTACGTAGCGCTCGGTTCGCACCCCGACACTTGGGACAATCTCGACAGCCGCCACGACCACCCGACGATGCTCGCGCCGCTGGGCGTGCTGCCGGGCGGGCCGATGGTGAATCGTGCGACCATGAACCGGACCCTCGATGCCGTGCTTGCGGAGTGGGATTGGGAAACCAAGATCTGGGGATGGGACTACCCGATGATCGCCATGACTGCGACCCGCCTCGGCCGCCCCGAGGACGCGGTGGAGATCCTGCTGCGCGACGGCCCGAACAACATCTATTACGCCACGGGGCATTGTCCTCAGCGTTCCGATCAGGCCCGGCGTCTGGACGACACCCCCGGCGCTCGCCGGCACGAGATCGCCACGTACCTCCCCGCCAACGGATCGTTTCTGTCGGCCGTCGCCCTGATGGTGGCCGGCTGGGACGACTGCGACACCCCGCTACCGGGCTTCCCCCAAGACGGCACCTGGAAGATCCGCCACGAAGGCCTGCACCCTCTCCCGTAGGTTGCGCGGGGAGCCCCAGTCCCTTTGCCCTCGCGGTTTATCCCCCGCGCCCAAGTTGTTCCACAACTACCCCCCCATTTAGATTCATGGGCCCAAAACTCCAGTGGTTTTGCCACCCCCCCAAGTGGCGAAACCCCTTGTTTTCCAGGCCCAAGTCACCACCGGGTGCGACATAACCCCGCGCGTTGTTCCCCGCATGTTTTTTGTCCGTGGGGACAAAACCCCGAGGGTGGTCCGTCGCTCCGCCCCACGAGCGCCGTAGCTACGCTCGCCAGAGCGTGGAGGCCGTCGCAACCACGCATGGCGATCACGATTGCCAACGTCTTCGGCATGGCATCCACCGTCTGGCGACAGTAGCTACGAACTGGCGCAACTTCATTAGATCACGCGGCCGCGTGATATCTACGGCGACTTTTTTACATTCGCGAGTTAGTCAATCAGGCGCCGAAGCACCAGGAACGGGGTGTTAGTCGACACCCAACCCTCGACGGTGGTGCTTGAAGCGAACTGAGACCACGGTCGTTTTGCTAAGTCCGCCCTCGAGCTGCTATGTTGACGCTACCCCACGAAGCAAATGCTTGTTGGGGATCTTCCAATTGATAGCAAGTGGGGCGGGCTCCGGTATGTCGCAGCGAATCTTCAAGCGTTGGTTTATTGGCATGATGGCACTCTTCATGGCAATGAACCTCGGAGGTTTCGTGACGCCGTTTGGCAATGCCAAGCGCGTCACTGCAGGTTTTCCCTGGTTGCTCGCCGAGTGGATTCGTATCGGAGATTCTCCTACGGAATCAACTTACTTTGCGGGCTCGATTCTTCCCAACTTGGCATTCGCAATTCTAGTTTCCGCGGCCCTAGCGTCTGTAACAGCGCTCTCCTACCGAAACACCAAGAACCAGCATCCAGAATCCGCCGCCGAGAAGCCTTCCCAAGCGTGATACGCCCACCGCTACCAGGCACCATGTGCCAAAGTAGTTCCGGGCTTTTCGATTCGGCTGAAGGGGATTGCGCCGCTGAGACTTCCTCGGCCAAAGCGTCCTGCGCTGGTTCAGACGGTCGCGCAACTCCCCGAGGAGTATACCCTCTGCATTTTGCTGTATTCCCCAATCTGCCGAGTCGAGCTGCACCGACGTGCCGTAGAGTCGCCCCGTTCTGACAGCGGTTGTGACAACCTCGGCGGGTTAGATGGGTGTGCAAATGTGGTAGGAGAGCACCGTCGGCGGTAGCTGAAGGAAACTTGGCAACGTACGTCGAAGTCCCCTTTCGCTGGCAACGTGTTCAATTCTGTATATTTCGCCGATTCTCCCCCGTCTGGCTCGCAAACCTTGCAGGCACCTGGTGTTACTCCGACAATGGAGCCGACTGCTTAATGGGTTAGGCAGATTTGTTTCTGTAAATTTATTGTTAGCGGGCTTGAATGACTCCAGACCTGCAAAACCGTCTCGATAGTTCAATGGCACCGTTCGATGGATCGTGTGTTCACAACGACGATGAATTGACCCTCGCTCAGCTCCGCGAGATTCTTACTTCTGCAATCATCGAACTTTCGTCGAAATATCCGGCCATCGAATTGTTTCACGACTGGCACGAACATGACGGATTCATTGTCGATTCAAAACCGACATCGTGGGACGTGCTGCGATCGGCGATCCAAACTGACCGTACATTGTTCGACTCACGGGATGACGATTTCGACGTCCGGATTGCCGTATTCCCGACTTCGTGTGACTGGTTGCTGAGATACAACGTCGACCAAGATGACGAATCGGACTACAATACCGTAACGTGCGACTTTGACTTGTCGGTTGCAAAACACACTGAAATATCAAATGTGGTTGATTTCTCGCGGTCGAAATTCTCCGGCTTGCTTGTGCAACAAGAATCAGGCTCGTGGTTCAAATCGAACTATGGTGGATGATCAACTGTCAACGCAAATCGCCCGATAACAATGCCGTGCACACGGAGCCGCCGACCGCGCGGTTTGCCAATGGAGAGTGTTCTCCGGCGGCCCGGTGACGGCAACCGTTCTGTCGCTAGATAGGTTACTGATAGGCAATTGAATGGACCGAAAGCCACCGACTGCAGTCAGAAAACAACTTCGAGACGAAATCGGGTTTGGATGCCCTGTTCAAGGTTGTGGGCTCCCGTACCTGGAGTGGCATCACTTCGACCCTCCATGGAAAGAGAAACAACATCATGATCCGAATGGTATGATCGCTCTTTGTCGGGAACACCATATTCAAGCTGACAACGGAGCATTCACTATTGAGCAGCTTCGCAGCTTCAAAGAATCAGGAAAAGGCAACGCGTCGCAGGTCGTCGGTAAATTCAATTGGATGCGAAATCGAATCCTGGCCGTGATCGGAGGCGGCTTCTACTTCGAAACAGCGGTAGTACTCCAAATTCGTGAAATACCGATCATCTGGTTCAATCGCGATCCAAAGGATTACTTGCTGCTCAATTTTACGCTGCTGGGCAATTCAGGAGAGCAAAGAGCGTATATGCGCGACAATGAATGGTTTAACGTTGGCGGGGAAGAAGATATTGAATGCCCTCCATCCGCAAGATCTTTGAAAATCGAATATCCAACCGGGGAGCGAATGCGAATCGAATTCTACGAAATCGATGGCGCTCGGGAATTCGCCCGTCGCATTCCCAAAGCTGAAGGGTTTCTCGGCGACATCACTCTGCCGATAACTGCTGTTGAAATAAGCTACAGAGTACCTGGATTGAATATCGACTTGAGCCCTAAAGGCACTGTTCTCCCAGGCATAACAATCGGAGCGGTGTTTGCGTCCCACTGCGGTGTCGGGTTGGCACTTGGCTAACTCATTGCACGGCTGATGTCGGGTGTATCTGATGCGCAAGGTGCTGCACAACGAACCGTTCCACACGCAGCCGCAGGTCGCGCGGTAATTGAAATCAATGTCGTTCGCCGCGGACCAGTGAACGGTGACGTTTGGCGGCTTGTACACCTCTCCAACTCCCCGCGGTGTGCCCAACCTCAGTCGCTTCGGCCTTTTCTCACTCCCGGCGGTGTACGTCATCTCAGCAAGGTAGACTCAGTATCTATCCTGCCCAAGCAAGACACGCCGAGGACCACTCGCCCCGCGGCCTCGCCGTTTGCGGAGGCGGTTTACTTCGCAATTAGCGCTCGCGCCCCGCATATCCGGCTCCCTAGCGGGGCTGCCAGTTTTCCCTGAGTATTCCCCAACCCTCGACCTTGTGACGAAACGCTTTGCATCTTGGTGCCGCAGCGAATAAGCTTACATCAGGCGATAGTTGTTCTTACTGTTGGGGAATTGAGGATGCTGTTTTCGCAAGTTCTTTTGCGCAGGGGTAGTTGTGGCGTGCTCATCGCGGTGGCGTCGACCCTGGCGGCGGCCGGGTGTCGCGAGGCGGAGTCGACTGCCACACCGATTGCTGCGTCGGAGTCGGCCCCCACATCGCCCGTCGCGTCGGAGTTGGCAGCCACGCCTCGGTCGCAACCGGTGCCAACCGTGGTGGCCAAGCCGGTCATTACCACCTTCGGCGAGCGGCAACTGGCCCAACTGTTGGACGACCGGCCCGACATGCGGGGCGTGATCGATGCTTCGCATCCGGTATACGGCTGGGTGATCGAGGCCTTCAACGGCGACCATTTCGGCCAGCGTGTGTATTGGAATGGCAACTCGCCGCAGAGCGGCCGGCCGGCCGAGCATGCTTCGCCCTATCATGGTTACCCGCCGTACGTGTCGATCACCGGCGGCAGCGACGCGACGCCGGTCGACAAGTGGACCATGGTGGTTTTCGAGCTGCACAACCTGGGCAACGCCGATGGCTTCGAGAAGCTGATGCATGAGGCCCTGGATGGCAGCATCGACGGCGAGGGATACGCCAACGGTTGCGTGAAGCTCGAGTTCGAGGCCCTGGAGCGGACGCGCGAGTTCTTTGTCGAGAACCCCCTGCCCAAGAGCCCGCACGGCCGCGATACCTACTACAACTGGATTACCGACGATCTGGGGACGTTCGACGAATACCAGGAGCGTTTCGACCGCCCTGGCATGACCCGCTACAACAGCAACTTCGAGTACTTCCGCGCGTACTACGACTCGACGCTGGTGCCGTACCGGCAGATGAACAAACAATCGAGTTCGAAAAACTGGTTTGACGCGATGCTCGAGCAGTGAAGCGGGGTACCGGGCTCCCGCTCCACTGTCGGAGTGCGGCAAGCTGCTATTCCAGCGGTTGCTTGAGCAGTTCCGGGCGTTCGGTGTCGACCTTCACGATCAGCTCGCCAAACAGCGTGTTGGCCCAGGCGAACCAGTCGCGGGTGTAGTCCTGCGGGTCGTCTTTGTTGAAGGCTTCGTGCATGAAGCCGGTGCCGGCGTGCGTGTTTTTCAGCATCGTCAGGCACTGCGTGATCTCGTCGTCCGAGGTGCTGGTCATCGCCCGCAGGATGATACCCATCGGCCAGATGCGGACTTTGCCGGTGTGCGGGCTCGCCTGTCCTTCGGCGGCGGTGCCGCGGAAGTAGTACGGGTTGTTCTCGCTCAACAGGAACTTTCGCGTCCGCATGTAGATGGGGTCGGTCGGCTTGTGCACGCCGAGGTACGCTAGCGACATCAGGCTCGGCACGTTGGCGTCGTCCCAGAACACTTTGTTGCCATGGCCATCGACTTCGTAGGCGTAGATCTCGCCGAAGTCGAGGTGATTCACCTTGGCGTACTTGTTGATGGCCGTCTGCACCTCATCGGCCAACGCCTGGCACTCGTCGGCAAACTCCTCATCGCCCACCACGTCGCGGAAGATGGTCTCCATCTGACCGAGCGACTGCACGGCGAACAGGTTCGAGGGGATGAGGAACGGGAACAGCGTGCTGTCGTCGCTGGGGCGGAAGGCCGAAGCGATCAGGCCCACCGGCTCGACCGGGCGACCGGTGCCATCGAACGGCGGGGCGTCGAGCATGCGGTCGGTCTTGCGGATGAACCGAAACGGAGTGCCATTCTTGCGCTGCTCGGTGCGGAAGGTTTCGACGATCTTCTTCGCGCCTCGCTGCCAATCCTCATCGAAGATCGAGGCATCGCCCGTCAGTTGGTAGTACTCGTTGGCCAGGCGAATCGTGTAGCACAGCGAATCGATCTCCCACTTCCGCTCGTGCACCCCGTCGATGGGGGTGGGGCGATCGTCTTTCCAGTGCGACTCGCGGGTCATGTCCTTGTAGAACGCGTTGGCGTACGGATCGAGCAGCACGCACTTGGTCTGCCGGCGAACCAGGCCCTCGACCAGCTTGCGGAGCTTCTCGTCCTGCTTGATGTACGGCATGTAGGGCCAGACCTGAGCCGTGGAATCACGCAGCCACATGGCGTCGATATCGCCGGTGATGATGAACGTGTCGGGCTTGCCGTCGATCACCTCGTAGTCGACGGTCGTGTCGAGGGTGTTGGGATAGCAGTTCTCGAACATCCAGGCGAGCTCAGAGTCGGCGATGCGACCTTTCACGTCGGCGATGGTCTTCTCGATCGTCGGGCTGGTGAAGCACCGCTCGCTTTCCGGCGGTCGCTTCGACTCGAACTTGGTCTCCTGGGCGACGAGCTGAGAGGGCAGGGCGGTGAGCGCGACAAGGAGAACTGCCAACATTGTGATGCGAAGGGTGTTCATCGTGATGCCTCGTATTACGGCTAAGATTGACTCTTGGAGTGCGTTTAGGTGTTCGAAGTTTCCAGCGCCGCGACTGCCACGGCATAGGCGCCCAGGCCGACGGCCTCGTTGGCGCCGAGTCGCGAGATGCCCACGGCCGTGCGGGGCAGGTACTCGGGCTCGCCGCTGGCGGAGAGCGGCGCCGGTTTGTAGAACGCTTCGGCGTCGGCCGGATCTTCCAGGTTGTACACGTGTTGCACCAGCCGCGGCTGCGCACCGGGCTGGTCGGAGAAGGGGCTGTTGACCATTTCCAGCAGCGCCGGCATGAACAGCTCGTGCGATTTGGACAGGCCGCCACCGATCACCACCATGCCGTCGAGCAAGGTGACCAGGTTCGCTATGGCGTCGCCCAGCACGCGGCCGAGCCGGGCATACGCCTCGCGGGCGGCCGCCGCGTCGCCTTCGAGTTCCCCTTGAGCGATGCGAGCAATGTCGTGCGGCGTGCGCTCGCTGGCCTGCGGATCGGAAGCCGCTTCCGCGTACGCACCGGTTACGGCACGAATGCTGACGCCCTCTTCGGCATTCACGTTCGGTGCGAGACCATGCCTGAGCAGCCACACCTCGCCCGTCATCGAGTTGTCGCCTTGCAGCAGCTTGCCTTCGAGCACGATGCCGCCGCCAAAGCCGGTGCCGAGCGTCAGGCCGATCAGGTTGCGGTAACGCTGCAGGCTGCCGGAGGCCTCGAGCTTGGCGTTCACTTCGGGCAGCAGGCCGGCGGTGGCCTCGCCCAGGGCGAACAGGTCGCCATCGTTATTAATGAAGACCGGGATGCCAAATTTCTCCGACAGGATGTCGGCCAGCGGCACCCCACCGGCATAGGCCGGCAGGTTGCCGACGTTGTACAGCACGCCGCGACGATAGTCGGCCGGGCCGGGGAAGGCAAAGCTGATGGCCCGCGCCGGGCCGCCCGCCTGATCGGCCACCTGTTGGAAACCGGCGAACATGTTCGCCAGGCTGCGGTCGCGATCGTTGGCCTCAGCCGGCAGCACTACCGACTCGCCCACCTGCTTGCCACCACGGAGGGCGGCAAAGGAAAAGTTGGTGCCCCCGGCGTCGAGCGTGAGGACCACCGTTTGGTCGTTCTTTGTGTCCATGGATTATCGCCTTGGGAGAGCGGCCGGGTGTTAGGCGGCCGGTTTGGGTTTGCTGCGGAACGAAAGGATCGTGAGGTAGACGAAGCAGATCACCGGCACGATGAATGCCAGCGAGTGGGCCATGCCATTGTCGATCAACTTTGCCATCACCTGGGGTACCAATGCGCCACCGGCGATGGCCATGCACATCAGACCGCTGAGTTCGCTGGCCCGTTCGGGCTTTTCTTCCACCGTGATGGAGAACAGCATTGGCCAGATGTTGGCGAAACCTAGCCCGCCCAGCACGACGCCGATCAGGGTAAGCGTCTGGTCGCCGGTCATCACCAACCCACTGCCTGCCAGGCCGAGCAGGGCGGAGAGCCGGAAGAACAAATGCGGGTTGATATTGATGGAACCGGCAACGATACGGCCGAACGCCAGGAAGCCAAAGAACATCACGGTGCCGAGCAGCTTGGCTCGGTCGGGAGACATATCGAATGCTTCCAGGGTGGGTTTGAGGAATGTCGCCATGCAGACTTCGGACCCCACGTACAGGAAGATGCCGAGCACCGCGAGGGCGAACACGGGGTTCTTCAGCAGGGCCAACGATTCGCCAATTCCGGGCGGTTCGTCCGCTTTGGTTTCGTCGATGTGCATCATGGCCACTAGCACGAAGGCGATGGCCATCAGGCCAAAGTAAATGGGGAACGCACCTCGCCAACCCATGACCGCCAGCACGCCAATGGAGCCAACCAGCACGGGCAGGTAGTTCGCGCTAACGCTACCAACCCCCTTGAAGCCCTGAGCCAGGGCAAGGTTGCGGCTGTATTTGCCCTCGGCACTAACGTCGCGCATGATCGGGTTTCCGGCCACCTGCAGGAAGGTGGTACCGACGCCCAGAAAGAACACACACACCAGCAGCAGGGCGTAGGGCGGGGTGGTGAAGGCAGGCACCGCGACGGCCAGCGTGTTGAGTCCCAGGCCGAGTAGCAACACTTTCTTCTTGCCGATTCTCGCCGCCAGCCATCCGCCCGGGACACTGAACACGGCAAACGCGATGAACACTGCAGAAGCCATCAGCGTGGCGACCACCGTGGAGAGCTGGTAGTTCTTTCCGACCGCTTCGGACAAAGGTCCCATCGCATCGGCGACGCCCATCAACAAGAACGCCAGGAGAATCGGCAGGGTTTTGAGATTCATTCGGATTGTCCACCTTGAAAAGAGCGAAATAGGATCGATCGTCCCGCGCGGATCCTGCCGCGCGGGACGCGATCGGTCGGTTTACTCAGCAAAGTCGCCGAACGGGCGATCGGCGGGGTCGTTGCCCCACTCTTTGTTCGGCTCCTTGCCCATCTCGAGCTTCAGCACGCCGCCCGAGGTGATGTCGTTATGCGAAATCCACGATCGCGTTACAGGCTTGCCATCGAGCGTCATGCTTTGAATGTGAATGGCCTCGTCGGAGTTGCCGTCGGCTTCGATGACAAAGTCCTTGCCATTCTGCAGGTGGATCGTCGCTTTGGCGAACCGCGGACTTCCCAACACGTAACCAGGCTTGCCGGGGCAAACCGGATAGAAACCCAACGTGCTGAACACGTACCAGGCCGACATCTGACCGTTGTCTTCGTCGCCGCAGTATCCATCGGGGCCGGCGCCGTACAGCGTGTCGACCGCTTTGCGGACGGGGGCGGCCGTCTTCCAGGGCTGGCCGCCGAAGTTATACAGGTACAGCACGTGGTGCACCGGTTGGTTGCCGTGGGCGTACTGGCCCATGTTGCAGGCGACCATTTCGGTCATCTCGTGAATCACGCCACCGTAGTGACCGACGTCGAACGTTGGCTCGGCCGCCAGCATGGCGTCGAGCTTGTCGACAAAGGCCTGATCGCCACCCATCAACTGGATCAAGCCGGGCAAGTCATGCAACACGCTCCAGCTATAGTGCCAGGAACTGCCCTCGGTGAACGGGCCGCCCCATTCGTCGGCCTTGAAGTCGGGCCGCCATTTGCCGCTAGCCTCGCGGCCACGCATGAAACCGACCTCGGGATCGAACACGTTGTGGTAGTTCTGAGCCCGCTCCAGCAGCATCGGAACCACGTCGTCGCGACCGGCCGCCTTGCACACCTGGGCGGCGCACCAATCGTCGTAGGCGAATTCCAGCGTTCGCGCGGTGGCCTCGCCGGTGCGGTCGCTTGCGACGTAACCCAGGTTGATGTACTCACGCAGACCCTTACGGCCGTAGGCACCGTTGTCGCTGAACTCGGTGGCGTCCTTGATCGACGCGTCGGCCGCAGCTTGCAGGTCGAAGTCGGTGATGCCCTTACACAGGGCGTCGGCGACCACGCTTTCGACGTGCGTGCCGATCATGCAGTCGCGGTAACCGGGGCTCGCCCACTTGGGGAACCAACCACCTTCCTTGTAGGCGTTAATCCAGCCACGAACCATCGAGGCGTTGATCTCGGGATCGACCACGCTCAGCAGCGGATAGACCGCGCGGAAGGTGTCCCAGAAACCGTTGTCGGCGTACATCTCGCCGGGTTCGACCTTGCCCGAGTAAGGACTGTAGTGCACCATCTCGCCATTGGCATCGAACTCGTAAAGGATGCGGGGGAAGAGCAGCGCCCGGTACATGTTGGAGTAGAACGTAACCATCTGCTCGTCGGTGGCGCCTTCGATGTCGATGACCGAGAGCCGCTTATTCCATTCCGCCTTAGCGTCGGCCACTACCTGGTCGAACGACTTGTCGTCGATTTCGCGATCCAGGTTCACTTGAGCCTGGTCGAAGCTGATGAACGAGCTGCCGACGACCAGATCGGCCGTGGTCTTATCGCCCAGATCGAGCTTCACGGCGATCCAGTGGCGGTCGCCCGAGCGTTCGACGTCGGCGATTTTGCAGTTGAACTTGGCCAGGAACCGGCAACCAAAGTCGCCCTCCACACCGCCGCGGTTGAATCGTCCCGTGGCGCGGATCTCGCCCTTGTCCTCATCCACGTCGAAGTCGGTCGCCCCGTAGGCATCGAAGTGCACCCAGGCGTTGGCGCCCTGGGGATAGGTGAAACGCATCGCGGCGCACCGCGTCGTGGCGGTCATCTCGGCGCGGATGTCGGTGTCTTCGAGCGTTACGCCGTAGTAGTACGGCTTCGATTCCTCGGTGTCGTGCGAGAACTTCGACGAAGGCAGCGCCCCGCCGGTTGGTCCATCCACAAAAGGCATGATGCCAAAGTTGCCGTAGTCGCCCATCCAGGGGCTCGGCTGATGCGTGGCGTGGAAGCCACGAAGCTTGTCCTTGCCGTATTGATAGATCCAGCCGGTTTCATCTCCGGTACGGGGGGTCCAGAAGGTCATGCCGAACGGCGCCGCCACGGCTGGGTAGGTGTTGCCGTTCGAGAAGCGGAATTCCGAGTCGGTACCGATCAACGGGCTCGCCAGTTTGGCGTAGTCCGTTTCGGCGGAGGCCGTGTGGGCGAGGCATGCTGCCACCGCGAGCACGGCAACGGAAAGACGGGGTAGACTTCGAGACGTAGTAATCATGGCCAAGGTCACTCATCTAATAGAAACAGGACGACTCACGGGGGTTCGGCCGGAACCGAAACCTTCGCGACTGCGCATACACTGACGCAGGCAGGGGCAGTCGCGGCGCCGAAGGCCCAGTTCCTGGGCAGTCGTCTGGAGATGCCTTGGCACGCAAATTCGAGTATGTTTTTTGCAGCAACGCCCGTCAAGCCTTCTCTACCGACTCGGAGCTCCGGTGGGCCGATCCGCACAGAGAATTTGTCAGATTCGGGTACCGGGGCAGGGGGGCAGAAGTCTGGCCTCGGCACTTAGGTGAGCCGCAGGCGCAAGCCTCGGGCTTAGCTGCCAGAAACTCGACCTTACCGCATTCATCTCACCGTTTCTCTCTTCTTCAGCGTCTGCAGGTACTCGCTCAAGGTTGTCAGGTTTTCGCTGAAGCGTTCGCTCGACAGGTACTCGCCCCCCAGCGGTATCTTCGGCTGACCGACCAGCCGCTGGCCGTCGTGCGTGCTGACCCAGCGGCCTTGCTCGTCGAGATCGGCAAGGATCTGCTGGACGGCGTCTTCTGTTACCGGTGTATTCCTGCCCCATTTTGGCTTCGGACGGTCGATGCCCTGCATTGCTTCGTAAACTCGCAAGATGCTGAATCCGTTACTCAGTCGCTTCAACTGCGATTCGATCTTCCAGCCATAGTGGTCGGGCAGGTTGGTGTCGTCGTAGGTCAACTCGTATTGTTTGCTGCTTCGCGTCATGTAGAGAGGCTCGTTGGTCTGGAGCTCGTAGTACCGCGCCAGCCGGCCGTCGGGCTGTCGCGAGCGATCAAGGTATGCGAGTGCCCGGGAGATAGGCTTCACGTACTTGGGATCGCCCGTCGCTTCGGTGATCAATAACAGTGTCTCGATCGCTTCCTGCGACTCGTCGCCGGCGATGGCCGGGGGTTCGAACTTGCGGGCCCAGATCGGCTGCATCTGGTAATTGTACTGCTGTGCCCACCCGGGCTGAGGTTCGGGCATCTGCGCGAGTATCAGAAAATCGCCCAGCTTGCGGAGCGCGTCGAGATAACGCTCGTCGCCATACACCCGATGGGCATCGATCAGCGCCCGGGCGACGTAGCCGCAGACGTTGTCGTTCAGCGTGTACATGTTCCAGTACTCTTTGATGCGGCCCTCAGTGCGCCAATCGTAGTCTGGATAGCTCGCCGGCACGATCGGCTGCGGCTCGACCGGCCCCGTCCAGACTTGGGGGAACGCCCCATTAGGAAACTGCGCGTCGAGCAGCGCGTCGAGCGCGATTTGGGCCGACTCATGGATCGCGTCATGCTGGAAGTCGTGGGCCTTGTCGACTGCTACCAATAGGCGAATTGCCGACTGTGTCTGGCCGTCGTCGAGCGACGAGTTATTCTTGCCGCGGCCACGACCATTGCGATAGTCGGCCGTACGAGCGCCGTGGGGATCGAAGTCGACACAGTTGGTCCACCCGCCCGACTCGAGCTGTCCGTACACCAGGGCCTCGGCCGCCGCGGTGGCCGCCTGCAAGTAGTCGTCGTCGCCCGTGGCCTCGTAGGCGCGGAGGAACGCCAACCCCACGGTCGGTGTCCCCGGCGGCTGCACCCAGATTTGATCCTTGGTGGCCTGGCCTTCGCCCCACCGCTGCTCAAGGTCGAGCGAGTAGAAGTACACGTATCCGCCATGCGACGCGACCTGCTGGTGATAGAAGTCGCCGGCGCGCTTCATGGCCGCGGTCGCTTGCTGCTGTAGATCAGGGTTCTGAGCTTGGAGGAAGCTACAGGTGCAAAGAAGTGTTGCAGTGAGGATGGAAGTGAGTAGCTGCATCAGACCAGTCCGCGGAGGGAAGGCTCGTTGGCCGTTGATCGCGGGATCAACGACAGTGGGGCTGCCTGCTATCGTAACACAACCGTAGTAGGGCAGGGCGGTCCAGCCGCAATGGACGGATCTAGAACTGTAGAGAACAACGCCAGCAAAGACTTCGACGCTACGAACCCCGGTTGCAGATGCCGGGGCGCGGGCATTTATTCGTCGAGATCCTCCGTCCCCAACGCCCGAGCGATTCCGCGGTAAGAATCGTAGGCCATGCTGGCGAGCTCGGCCAATAACCAGACGGACGCACCCACCACATACCACCAGGCGAAGGGAATCCAGTGAAACACCGTGGCGATCATGGCCACAATGGTGATTAAGCCCAGCAACCAGCGGACACTGTACCGCAGCGGCTTCGCAGTGGTGCTGGACGATTCGCTGCAGGGTGGTTTGACGTCGGGCATCATAGCTTCCACTCATTTGGCGGCGCGGAGGATCGTACAACAGGGGCATTCGACGTGCTTGAGGGAATCTTGGCGGGATCGTCTCCTCCCCAGCCGGACCGCCACGCGGTCCGCGACTAACAACTAAAGAGACCTGGGACAGCAAACCCCGGTTCACTTTCGGCCTCGGCCACGCTCCGGCCGATGGATCATCGCTCGCTCAGCCGAAGGATGAGATTGCTTCCAAACCCGGGGCGGCGCTTCGGCTCGTGCCTCGCCGGTGCTTGCCCCGGGCTGGCATGTTTCGCTCCTTCGGAGCTGCAATTGTCATTCACGAAATTCGTGGGCCAAGTCTCTCCGCGACCAACGGTCGTGACTTTATGGGCACAAAAAAAACGCACCGCCCTCAAGTCACCTCCAGTGCGACCATCGGGCGATGCGTTCAGGGGGGCATCGATTGAGTTTTAAACGGCTGCTGGCGGGCGTCCTTGATGCCCCACACATCCTGTTACCAGCAGCCCGTGGTGGGAGGGGTTAGGGGCTGGCGGCTCGCCTTCGATTCCATGACGCTGCCAGTGCCGACGAAACTGAAAGTCGTTGCAGGTATTTCATGTGATTCGCTGGAGTTGGAAGCTTTTTGAATCTCTCGAACTCCTGCTGTGCCGTTGGATCGTTAGGAAGACGACGCAAGTGGTTGTCCAGCACGGCACGTGTTGATTCGACGTGCTGAATCCATAGTTGCGAGAGCATATCCGACGATACTGACGACATACTAACCTAGACCTCCATGAATCTTCGTAGGCTCATATCTAGCCGATCGCCTCTCAGCTACATCCCATGCTGTTGCCACAGTTGTGGCACAGGTAGCAGTTGCCGTTGCGGACAGTGATGCTGCCGCAGTTTTCGCAAGCGGGGGCGTCGGTCTGGAAACCGGCGAACTGTTCGCTGCGGGTGCTGTGGGCCTCGAGGTCGTCGGGCATCACCGCACCGGCTCGCTCGAGCAGCTTGGCGCTCAGTTCGGTCATGGCCTTGGCAGAGCCATTGCCATTAGACGAACCACCGTTGGTATGACCATTGGCGAGACCGTTGGCTTTGGTGCTCTCGACGGTTTGGGCCTCAGTGCCCGCAGCTTGCCCGCCATCCTTCTTGGCGACGGGCTTGATCTCGGTGGGACTGTCATCCTTACTGCTGGCCCCGGCAAGCTTCCCGCCCGCGTCGCTGTCACCCGGCGCGGAGCCATTTGTGGCTTCCCTGTATCCAGGCAGGAATTCATTGCCGAGCCAACGGAAGATGTAGTCGATCAGGCTCTTGGCGATGCGAATGTCGGGGTTCTTGGTGTAACCCTGCGGCTCGAATCGCATGTGGGAGAACTTTCGCACGTAATCCTCGAGCGGCACGCCGTACTGCAGGCTCATCGACACGCTGGTGCCGAAGGCGTCCATCAGGCCGCCGATCGTCGAACCCTCTTTGGCCATGGTGATGAACAACTCACCCGGACGGCCATCGGGGAACATGCCAACGGTGATGTACCCTTCGTGGCCGGCGACGCTGAACTTGTGCGTTTTGCTGTCGCGGGTGTCGGGCAGGCGTTCGCGGCGAGGCTTGCCGATGGCGGCCTCTTCCATGGCCTTCGGATCGTTCCGCTTGGTGTTCAGCGGCTGGCTGTCCTTCGAACCATCGCGGTAGATGGCCAGGGCCTTCAGACCCAGCCGCCAACCGTCGTAGTACGCCTCGGCGATGTCTTCGGTGGTGGTGTCACGCGGCATGTTGACCGTCTTGCTGATCGCTCCGGAGAGGAACGGCTGCGCGGCGGCCATCATGCTGATGTGGGCCTTCCAAGGAATGCTCCGCGTACCACCCGACGGGGTGAACGCACAGTCGAAGATCGGCAGGTGCTCTTCCTCCAGGTCGACCGCCCCTTCGATGGTATCCTCGCGATCGATGTGGGCGAGGATCGACTCGATCTGCGGCTGGCTGTAGCCCAGCGTCTCCAGGGCCAGCGGCACCGTGCGGTTGACGATCTTCAGCATGCCGCCACCGGCAAGCTGCTTGTACTTCACCAACGCGATGTCGGGCTCGATGCCGGTCGTGTCGCAGTCCATCATGAAGCTGATGGTACCGGTGGGGGCCAGCACCGTGGCCTGGGCGTTGCGGAAACCATGCACCGCGCCGGCGGCCAGCACTTCGTCCCACACCGTGCGGGCGGCACCGACCAGGTAGTCGGGGCAGGCTGTGTCGATCTTGTCGACCTGGTCGCGGTGCATCTGCATCACGCGGTTCATCGGCTGGGCGTTCTCCTCGTAGCAGTCGAACGTGCCCACGGCCTCGGCCAGCTCGGCGCTGGTCAGGTTGGCAGCCCCGTGCAGCATGGCGGTGATGGCGCCACAGGTGCCACGGCCTACGTCGGAGTCGTAACCCTTGCCGCCAGACATCAACAGCGCGCCGAGGTTCGAGTAACCCAGACCCAGCGGACGGAACAGATGACTGTTGCGAGCGATGTGTGGCGTGGGATAGCTGGCGTGGTCGACCAGAATTTCCTGGGCGATAAAGAACAACCGGCAAGCGGCCATGAAGCGATCGCAGTCGAACGTGCCGTCCTTCTGCCGGAACTTCATCAGGTTGATGCTCGAAAGGTTGCAGGCCGTGTCGTCGAGGAACATGTACTCGCTGCAAGGGTTCGAAGCATTGATGCGGCCACTGTTGGGGCAGGTGTGCCAGGTGTTGATCGTGGTGTCGTACTGCACACCGGGGTCGCCACAGTGCCAGGCACAATCGGCCATCCGATTCAGCACCTCGCGAGCCTGATAAGTGGGGCCCTCGGTGGTGTTGTCGGTCACCCAGCGAGTGGTCCACTTCTCGTCTTTCTCCACCGCTTGCATGAAGTCGTCGGTAACGCGGATCGACAAGTTGGCGTTCTGGAACATCACCGAGCTGTACGCTTCGCCGTTAAAGTTGGCTTCGTACTTGCCGCTGGCAATCAGGGTCTGAGCCTTCTTTTCCTCGTTCCATTTGCACTCGATGAACTCCATCACGTCCGGATGCCAGACCTTGATGGACTGCATCTTGGCGGCGCGGCGGGTCTTGCCGCCGCTCTTTACCACCGCGGCAATTTGGTCGTACACCCGCATGAAGGAGAGCGGGCCGGAAGGAATGCCGCCGCCGGAAAGCTTCTCGCGCTTGCTGCGGAGCGTGGAGAGGTCGGTGCCGGTGCCGGAACCGAACTTGAACAGCATGGCCTCGCTGGTGGCCAGCCGCATGATGTCTTCCATGTTGTCGGACACGTGCTGAATGAAGCAGGCCGAACCTTGGGGGTATTCGTAAGGATTGTCGGGCTGCACCACATCTTGCGTGGTGGGATCCCAACGCCAGTTGCACTTGTCGCCACGCACGCCGTACTGGTGGTACAGGCCGACGTTAAACCACACTGGCGAGTTGAACGCACCGTGCTGGTGCAGGCAGAGCCACGACAGGTCGCGGTAGAACCGCTCGCCATCGGCGGCCGAGGCGAAGTAACCGTCTTCCAGGCCCCAGTCGGTGATGGTCCGCGTGACGCGGTGCACCAGCTGCCGGACGCTGTACTCACGCTCTTCGGTGCCAACTTCGCCGTAGAAGTACTTGCTGCAGATGACGTTGGTGGCCAACTGGCTCCAGAAACTGGGCACTTCGCAGTTGTCCTGCTCGAACAGCACTTCGCCGTTCTCGCCCTTAATCTGCGAGGTGCGAACCTCCCAATTGACGGTGTCGAACACATCGGGGGTGGCCCCTTCGCCGGTTTCTGGGGGGCAGAAGGTCGCATCGATCTTCAGCCGGCCATGAAAACGCTTGGGAGCGGACGAGGCGGCGGGAGACGACAAACCGGTATCGACAGTAGCCATTGAGAGAATCTCCTATTCTGCAAAGCGAGAAAACGGGGCATCCATGTCCGTTGGGGAGGGGCGTCCAAGTGCAGAGTACGAGCATACCGCCGTACGGAACATTTGTACACAACTCCCGCAGCCATTTATTCGGCCAACGAGGTCGCCAATCTGGAGGTCACCTGGCTTAACACCAATCTCCGTCCTGACTTATCGCGAGGCCCCACTACATCTTGGTGGCGAAGCCTCAAATCCCGGCACTTACCGGGGCTTTTCCTGTTATCGACCCAATATATTGTATCCGATGCCCTAATCCCTACAACATTTGGGTGACTGAAGGCCAAATCATACGCGCTCACCGCCGGTCGTCAATCCAATTCTTTGTATTCCCTAAGTCGCTAGCACACAACAGGTTGTGGCGACGTGTGAAGCGATGGCAAAGCTAGCATGAAGGAATTGTGAAGCACTTAAGCTGTTGTAAGAAAATGACTTAGGTAAATAGACACCTGCCTGCGGGCCTGCGCGAGCTTTCAGAAAGTTTTCGCCAGGAAGTTCCTAGCTCTGGGGCAATACGGTCGACACAGCTTGCCAGAGCTCCCCCGCTCGCCCAAACCGAATGGGCAATGGCGGTGGGGATTTCTCTCGTCGCCGAGGATAGCCTAGCGGGCAGGCGCAAAGGATTGTAGACTCCCGCGCCTCTTCTCCAAGCTCTTCACGTTGTCCAACAATGCGACTCGCTCTGTTCATCCTGCTCACGGTGGCGGTTTGCCTGACTGGCTGCCGGGGCTCGCGATGGGCAAAGCGCGACGCCGACTATCGCCGGAAGTATCCCGAGCACACGGACGATCCGCTGAAGACCGTCAAGCAAGCGGTTGATGCTCGGCATGTGGCGGGCAAGCACGGGGCGTACGTCTCGTTCGCTGGTCGCGACGAACCGTTCGCGGGCGGGTTCGACATCGGCGGCTTCCGCTACACCGAACCCTGGCTCGAACAGCGGATCGGTCTATCCGGCTTGCTGCACGAAGAGGGCAAGCGGCCCGTTTCGCTGGGACTGTTGACCAGTATGCGAGCGCAGGTGCCCAGCCGCCTGGCTCCCTTCGCTGGGGTGGGCGCATACGCGGGATGGGCCGGCGGCGAACAACGCGAGTACACGATTTTCGACGAGGAAGAAGAAGCCATTGCTGCGGCGATATTCGACACAAAGCACGAGTTCGTGGTGGCGGCCTTTCCCGAAGTGGGCATGCACTTTTGGATCGATCATCGGCGGCGGCTGACGACCTCGGTCAGCTATTGGTTCACCAACCAGGACCGGGGCGAAGATTTCCTGTTCTTCAGTGTTGGATTCTCATGGTTTAGCAGCAATTACCAGGATTACTCCAACTACTCGGATGGGGAGTTTAACGAGCGATTGGGCGAATTCCGCCTGCCGCCTCCTCCGCCGCCGGGCACTACGGAGGAAACGGTAGTGCCTTCGCCGTACAGCAACCTGGATGTCGCCGTGCCGGAGGGCGTGTTGCAGCCGCCGGAAACTTATCCCTCGACGGGCGTTCCGCCACTGGAGCAGGCGGCATTTTCATCCGCGGACGAGTAGTCGAGCGTTATTGGGCGTTTGCCGATTATTCTCCCATTTTCCATCGATTGTGGCGGTTGCTCCGCGCACTTCTTGATTGGCTGATTGAGAGCGCCGGAGCATACGTACCGCGCGGCGAGTTCGTTCTGTCAGCAGGGAGTAGATCCAATGCGAGGGATTCACGCCAAAACATCTAGACCGCTTGTTTCGATGACGAGTGCTGGCATTGCCTGTGCTGTGTTGGCGGTAGCTCAGGTCGGTTCTTCCACTGCACTTGCGCTGCCACTGCCGTTGAACGAGGCCGATGCCACCGCCAAGTGGGAAACGGTGGTCATTCCCAGCTTGCCGGTCACCGATGCCGCGTTCGCGCAGCAGTACGCCATCGTGCCGCTGAACCCGACGTTGAACTTGGCGCTCTCCACTGGCACTGCGCTGTCGTCCGAGGCACTCGGTGGACCGCTCGTGCGCGGCTTCAGCGAGATCAGTGGTGTCGCGCCCAACACCCATGGCGGCGGAGATCTGGCTGCCACCAGCCACGCTCGCATGATCACGCAGTACGAGGTAACCGGCACGGGCCCGGTGGACCTGGACATCGACGTGCACATCGACGGTGATCTAGCTGGAGGAAACTACTTCACCGATGCACTGGGCAATGTCACGTCAGGCGTCGTGTTTGCCGCGCTGTTGCACACGGAGGGCGGTACCACGTCGCTGTTCATGGGAGATGCGTTGCTGGACGTGGCGGCCACGACGAGTCTCAGCATGCTCACCACCGGTGGCGATTGGATGCCGAGCAACTTCACTAGCTTCAACCCAGGGGACTTCAACAACCAAGGTCGCCGCATCGACATCACCGATCAGAACGAAAACGCCGCCATCTTGAATCCAGGCGACAAGTTCGCCATCGAGTTGCGGCTCGATACGAGTGTCTACGCGGCCGGTGCCTTCGAAACTGCCGCGCGATCGGACTTCGATTCCACCGGTGCGATTTCCGTATCGACTGACGCGCCAGGCGGAGGATTCTCGCAGATTGCCGTTCCAGAACCATCGACCATGGCCACGCTATTGTTGGGCAGCCTGGGCGGCGCGATCTTCTGGTGCAGGCGCTATTTCGATGCGATGAGTAGTCGGGCACCTTAGTGTGCCGTAAAGCAAATCCGCCCGTCTGGGCCTTTAGCATCGAGTTCGTGGCGTTGCTTTGCTGCTGACTTGGCTCCGTGTTAAGCTGAACCTTCCAAGGCGTTCTGTTACCGTAGCGCAAGTGTCGGCGCGAGTAGAACGGCCCAGTCACAGTGGCCCCTTCGACGAAACAATGGTTCGAGCTTCCAGACGCGACGTACTTTTCCAGATCGCTTTCACGGCGGCCGTTCTAGCTGCCAACGCACAGGCTGTGATTGCGGCTGACGCAAAGAATCGACCGAACGTGTTGATCGTTCTGGTCGACGACATGGGGTATGGAGATCCGGGGTGCTACAACCCCGACTCGCGCATCGCCACGCCCAATATTGATTCGCTAGCGCGTGAGGGAATGCGATTCCTCGACGCCCACGCCGCCGGTCCATTGTGCCACGTCTCACGTTATGGCCTGATGACCGGCAGGTACCCATTTCGCACGAACGTCGCGCGGTGGCCCACGGAGGCCGTGATCGAGCCGTCGCGAACCACCATTGCTTCGTTGCTGAAGGAGCACGGCTATCGTACGGCCATGGTGGGAAAGTGGCACCTGGGTTTTGACCAGCGGGCCTACAGCCAGCCCTGGCCGGGCGGCCCCGTGGATGTGGGTTTCGATTCGTTTTTTGGCATTCGTGCATCAACCGACATTCCGCCGTACTTCTACATTCGCGATCGACTGGCGGTAGAGCCGCCCACGGTGCCGATCGAGGCGAACCAGAGTGAAGGTTGGTCGCCCATCCAAGGCCGGTTCTGGCGTCGTGGCAAGATTGCCGAGAACATGCAACTGGAAGAGGTGCTGCCGAAGTTCACGGACGAAGCCATATCGATCATCGAGAGTCACCACCGCGCAGCATCAGCAGGCGACACGCAACAGCCGCTGATGCTGTACCTGGCGCTGCCCTCGCCACACACTCCGTGGCTGCCCTCGCCCGACTTTGCCGGCCAGAGCGAGGTCGGCCTATACGGCGACTTCATGCAGATGGTCGACGCGATGATCGGCCGCGTGCTCGAGGCGCTGGACACGGCGGGCATGGCCGAGGAGACGTTGGTCATCTTCAGTTCCGACAATGGTCCGGTGTGGTACGACCGCGATGTGCGCAAGTGGCAGCACGATAGTGCCGGCGACCTGCGGGGCATGAAGGGCGATGCCTGGGAGGCCGGCCACCGCATGCCGTTTATCGTCCGCTGGCCGGGCAGAGTGGCGGCAGGCTCGACGAGCGATCAGATGGTCTGCTTTACCGATCTATTGGCCACGCTGGCGAGCATCGTCGGCGACGAACTGGCGACCGATGAGGGGCCCGATAGCTTTGATTTTTCACCGGCTTTGCTTGGCAGAGAGTCTTCGAATCCCGTACGTACTTCGCTGGTGATGGAATCGTCGGCGGGATTGATGTCGGTACGCGAAGGTCCTTGGAAATTGATTGACGGATTGGGCTCGGGCGGCTTCTCCCGCCCCAGCAAGGTCGAACCGGCGCCTGACGGACCGCGGGGCCAACTCTACAACCTGGCCAACGATCTCGGTGAGACACAGAACCTCTACGACCAGCATCCCGAAGTGGTCAGCCGGCTGAGGCAGATCCTCAAGAACGCACAGCAGTCGCCAGCGACGCGTTGAGCTG
>NZ_JAMXLR010000027.1 GCF_024054565.1 Aeoliella straminimaris | reverse complement strand
CACCATCGGGTGTCCACGGGCTTTGTAGTGGCATTTTCGAGCAATTGCTTGGTGTTTTCTTCTCCATGTCGACCAGGCGAGTACCCGGTGGGGAGGGGGCTGATGTTCCCATACCAGCTTTCCCAGAAGTCGTCGCACTTCAGGGACGGTGAGCGGAATCAGCTCGGCTGCAAGGTTCTTTTTTTCATCGCCGGCGAGTTGCTTTTCGCTCGCACCACTGACAAGAAGGCGTGGGCGAACATCGACAAGGTGATATGCCGATACCAACCGGTCCAACTGCGGACTTCGTATTCGTCCAGTCCGGCCTCCTGTTTGGTCTGTTCAAAGCACTCTTCAATGGCCCAGCGGCAACCGGCCACTTGAACCAACTTCTTTAAAGTAGTTCCCTTGGGGGCATGCGTAAAATAGTATGCCAGCTCTTCAGGATCCTTCAACGATCGTCGCACCAACAGGCCTCTGCGAAAGCCGTGTTCCGTGGGCGTGCCGAAAGGGACAAACGCCCATTGATAGTACCGGAGGCCCTTACTCCCCGCACCACAACTAAGCTCCTTCCACTGCCGCGGGGAAATTCCTTGGACATGCTGGTCCACCCGAGCACGGCCACCGTTCAGAAACAGGTGTTGCTGACAGGAGACCGCGACGACATAGCCCAGGCCCTGTTTTTCTAGCAGTTTTCGCAGCGAAGCGTCACGCCCGTAGATCTCATCGGCGGTCACCCAGCTTGCTTGGAGATCTGAATCAAAAGCCCGTCGCAGCATGCGACGAGCGAGTTCTGGCTTGGTAGCGAAACTGGCTTCTTCTGGAATCCCGGCCTCATCGCATCGCTGGCGGTCTTCGGTCCAGCACCGTGGAAGATAGAGTTCACGGTCGACCAAAGCGTGTCCGTGCCGACTGCGGTACGCCATGAAGACGCCGATCTGGCAATTCTCGATGCGACCAGCTGTTCCAGAATACTGTCGGGATACTCCGGCCGACTTGTCTCCCTTTTTCAAGAAGCCGGTTTCATCGACGACGAGCACGCCTTGCGGATCGTTCAAGTGCTCGGCGACGTAGGCTTGAAGGTCATCGCGGACAGCCTCGGCATTCCATCGCGCGCGACCGAGCAGGCGTTGAAATCCATGCGGAGTTTCAGCGCCCGTGGCTTCGGCAAGCTGCCAACTATTCTTTCGCTGCACCTGCGATAGCAAACCTTGCAGGTAGGACTCTGCCTGCCGCCACAAGTCACGTCGAGAAAAACGGACCGAGAGCCGATCCATCAGCTCCGCAAAACGCATCGAATAGGTTGAATCGAGCATCCTTGCCCTCCGATTAATGGTGAGCAAAGCTTAGCCGATCGGAGCAATTCTG
>NZ_JAMXLR010000026.1 GCF_024054565.1 Aeoliella straminimaris | reverse complement strand
CTATCTCGCGATGCTGCGAGTGGGCCAAAGTAGTTCCCAGATTTAAACCTACGCAGTGTAGTTGGTTTGCTCAGCACCAGTGCTAGGTAGGTGTCCCCATTGCTCCTGCTTCAGTCAAATCCTGCAACATGACGAATTGATGCTGGCAACCAACGTAGCTAACTGTATAAAGAAATTTAAACCGGATCATGCAGTCACTCGAATACGCAGTGTTTCCGGCAAACTTATCAACACCTTAGGACCCCTAATCCTTCGCTTTGTGAATGTACACGGATACGATCTATTGCAGAAGCCGGCCATCACGCCAGCGTTTTTCTGGACGGTTCAGGATTGTGGTTGTTGTCCTCGCTCTTACAACCGGAATCTGCAATGCAGATACGTACAGAATTAGAGATCATGAAACTCGGACGGAGCTTGCCGAGCTAGAAGAAGCAATCCTGGAGTACAAGGTCCGCTATCTTGCTTACCCTCCTTGTGTGTCCAACTCTGATCCACACGGCGCGATACAAGACTATGTAGAATTCGTCAGCAAAGCTAGCGGTCAAGCATGGGTGCAAAAGGACGGGATTGATTGGAGCCAGATGGATCAGTCAGAGGCTTTGGTGTTCTTCCTCAGCGGCTTGTCTTTCAAGACGACTTCAAACCCGGGAGAAGTTGCCACGCTGGCCTCCCGCTTTAGCTCTGGTGACTTCTCCTCTGCCCCATCCTGGTTTTTCTTTGAGCCGCATCGACTCATCGATCGCGATTGTGACGGTTTCTGGGAGTATTGTCCTCCGGATACAGATGTACCATACGTCTATTTTGATTCAGATAACTACCACACTGCGTTTTCACCCAATCCTGGCGATACTTCCGATATAGCTGTTCCATATCGGATGGATGACGGTGGTTTCGTTGCACCAGCAGGCTTTCAAATCATTTCTCCAGGTCCCGATAGCAAGTTTGGCAAGAGCTTGGAGCGTTACTGGCCTTCTGAACGTGGCTTTACCCAGGCCGACTTCGATAACGCCACTTCATTCACTGGGACTTCATTCGAGAAGCTTCATCTCGCGGAGGCACTCTCCCTGGGCGCTGGGAAATGGATTCGACTATTTTCCTATGCGTCTGCATTCCTGCTCCCAATTGCGGTGTTAGCGTGGCAAATGAAACGTCCCAGCAAGATCAAGCTAAGCGTATTTGCAGCTCTGTATACAATCCTCGTTCTTCTCATTGGCACCATTGCAGTAGATTCACGCCAAGTGGGCTTGTCTCAGGTGTGGACGTGGTTCATTCGAGACGTTGCCGGTATCGCATTTGCCATAGGTTGGCTAGCGTCCGCAATGCTGTTGCCATCAATGTCACGCCGTCCGAGTATGATGTACTATACAAAATGGAGTTCGATCGCAGCGATCGCTTTCTGCGTAATATGGTATGCACATCCAAATTGGCTGGAAACTCGGACTGTCTTCGCCGGCTGGCCATTCGCTTACTCCAGCAATCACCATCCGTTCCACACGGCGTTATTGCTGGCGGACTTCGCGGTGGGTATCGTGATCTCGGCTTCTTTTCTATGGCTGCGTTGGTTGCTTAGCTGCAAGCTTGAGTATTTGCAGAAGCCTTTGGAGAGCTAGGTGTGTTGCTATAAATCGAATAAGCATGTGTCCCCGTTGCTCCCCTCCCCGGCCGTGGGCCGTCCGACCCTCCCACTAGTGGGAGGGTGAAATCCATCTCAGTGCTCTCCGTGTGCTCTGTGGTTATTTTACCCGGCCCGATCGGCGTTCAACCGACGGCTCAGCAAAAAACGTGAGTGTAAAATAATCGTCATTGAACTAGCCCGCCAGTTTGATCCAATAGAGGTGCGGCAGTATGTACTTGCCGGGGATCTTTGGCAATCGGAATGGCTAGAGGCTGTGGGCTGTCAGAGGTAGGCCGGCGGTCGTTAGTGGCCGTTCGCTCCGCGAACGAGCGTAATGCCGGAGGCGCTCATTCGCGGAGCGAATGGCCACTATCGGCTCGATGAATAATGGGCCAACTCGGGGACATGCGGAGAACAACGCGATGGGTTTTGTCCCTGGGCGATTGCTGTCGACCCTGAAAAACAAGGGGTAAATGAAATCCGGGGAGGACAAAACGGTGGGAGTTTTGGGCCCATGGATATAGATCCCCCAGAGTTGGCCCAAAACTGTTGGCCCAAAAGAGAGTTGGCCCAAAACGGCGGCCGGGATGAATCTGGTTGGGTGGCTGGGTTCGACCCCAGCCACCCTTGGAGCTTGGAGAGGTTTCCACCGTCTGGCGACGGTGGTGTCGCATTACCCCTTGGCGGCCGCTTTGGCCAGCTCGTTCTCCTTGGCGTCCACCTCAGGGTTCGGCGTGGCGTCGCCGTCCACCTGGCCGGTGAGCCAGCGGATGCCGCCGAGCAGCGACTCTTGATACGTGGGGTTTTCCCACACGTCTTCGCGGTGGCCCAGGCTCATGTGCATGACGCGGCCGTTGCCGTACTCTTTGACCCACAGCACGGGCACATGGTACGGCTTCTTGAGGTCGGTCTTCTCCATGTCGAGGCTCATCAGCACGCGGACCTTCTCGGGCTGCCAGTGGCTGAACTGATAGATCTCGTCCTTCAGCGTGACGCCCTCGCCCCATGGTGCGGCGGCCGGGTGCGACTGGTCGTGCACCTTGAGAGTCACGGTGGCGTTGGCGGTCCAGGGGTGACCGTTGAAGCTACCGCCAATCATGTCCCAGTAGGGCTCGTAGTCCTCATAGGTGTCGGCTGCAGAGTGGACGCCCAGGAAGGCATGACCTTCCTCCTTGAGCCAGGTGTTGAGGAACCAATCGAGGTCGTCTTTGGCAATCGGCAGCTTTTGCTCGTCGCCATACATCTTGCCGGTGGTGTAGAACATGACGATGTCGTAGTTCTTGATCAGCTCCGGCTTGAAGTCGTTTTCAACGTCCTTGGTGCAGTCCATGCGGAACAGTCCGCTGCGAATGCCCAGCTCGGTCATGATCCGCTCGGTGTGCGAAAGAGCGTTCGCCTTGCGAGTGATGGTGGAATGCTGAAAGCCGCCGCTTTGGGTGACCAGCAGGATGCGAAGCGGCCGGTCGGCGGATGCAGACTTTTTGGCTGCCAGCGGACGGACCTTGATATTGCGGAACCACACCTGGTGGTCGTGGTCCTGCAGGGCGATGTGGCCCTTGGTCTTTTTGGCGAAGTCCTGCCAGGCTTCGAACTTGGTGCCTTTGACACGACGGTTCCAGTCGTCGCTGCCAATCTCGGCGTCGGCCACCTTCGTGCCATTAAGCCAATGCTCCACATGGTTGCCATCGAGCACGATGCGGGCGGTGTTCCACTCGCCGGCTGGTTTCACCACGTCTTTGGCTGGTGGGTACAGGCCATACAGTGCCCCGGCTGCGGTGCTGGCAGTTGGCTCGAGGTTCCATCCTTCGTTGTCGAGCACCTGGTACTCGGGGCCGGTGTTGTAGGAGGGGCCGTCGGTCTCCTGGGCGTAGTAGATGACGCCGCTGTTGCCGCCTTCGCTGATCTTCCAGTCGAATACCAGTTCGCAGTTCTCGTACTGCTGCTTGGTGATCAAGTCGCCTGCCTGGCTGGCGCGGGTCAGCACGCCGTCTTCGATCTTCCAACCAGCGGGCACGGAGTCGTCTTTTCCGTTGTAGCCCCGCCAGGCGTCGAGCGACGTGCCATCGAACAGCACCTGCCAGTCCGACGATTCGTCGGCGGCCTGCGTCAGGCAACACACCGAGCACAAAAGCAACGCAACAGCCCACAAGCGAGCACGCAACATTTTCTGAATCCTCTAAGTTGGGGGAATATCCAAGAGCCGGAAACGGAAACGCCCGGAGGCTCGATTCGAATCTCCGGGCGTTTCGCAGCTTTTGGCGATAGACAATCGACTAGTCGACTAGTCGTCCAGCGGTTTGACCAGAATCTTGCGGAAGTGCACTTCGCTGCCGGGGTCGTGGCCCTGCAGGGCGAAGGTGCCGGACGAGAGCACGCGGCCCTTGAATCCGTCGGCACGATCCACGTCTTCCGGTTCGGTGTAGTCGGTGGTGACCTTGCCGTTCACTTTGACAATAACGTGGTTGCCCTTGACGATCACGTGCTGGGTGAACCACTCGTTATCTTTGTGAGGGGCCTTGTTCATCACGTCCTTCACGGCGTACAGGCCACCGGTCTTCTTCGGGTCGCCGTGTGTGGCGTTTACCTGCACTTCGTAGCCCTTCTCGGGCCAGCCACCGTCCTGGTACTTGGTGTGGAAGTACATGCCGGAGTTCGAATTCGGCTTGGTCATCACTTCGCACTTCCATTCGAAGTTCTTGAAGTCGTGGTCTTCCACGTCGCCGACATAGAACAGGTGGGCACGGTTGCCGTTGACGACGATCTCGCCGTCCTCGACCTTGAAGGTTTCGGGATTCTCGTTCACTTTCCAGCCGGTGAGATCTTTGCCGTTGAACAGGCTGATCCACCCTTCTTCCTCGTCTACTTTTTCGGAGGGGGTATCCTCGGCCAGCAGTTGCCCGCCCAGCACCACGGTGGCCAGCACGGCGGCCAGGCCGTAGGCCCAAATTTTCCAAACGGCGTCTCGCATTGTGTAGAACTCCTCTGTCAGCAGGGAAATGGGGTACTTGGGCAGAAAGAGCAATTGTACCTGGCGCTCTGGGGCGTGTCACCTAACCGCATGGTTCCGCCCGAAACCAGCGGAAAAGGGGCCTATCCCAAGTTGTCACTGATGTGCGGATTTGGTAGGATGGCGAGCTTATCGAGACGCTGTTTCCTTGGACCGTGGTAGGCACGGGCCCGGCGTTTTGGTGGCACCCGTTTCTGTAGGTCGACGGCCGCTTTTCCTCCCCCCCGCCCCGCAAACTCTCGCCCGGGCACTCCCCCCCAAGCTGCCGCCGAATGGGTTTTTCATGGTCAACCGTAATCTAATTCGTGAATTTGACGTTTCGGAAGAAGAGTGGAACGAGGACATCGGCATCGGGCTGATGGAAGAGCTTCCGCCGGAGATGCTCGAGGATGATGTCGATATCTCGCCGGAACAGATCGTCGAAGGCAAGATCGTCCGCGTGGACGACGAGTTTGTCATCGTCGACGTAGGCTACAAGAGCGAGGGCATGGTGCCCCGCAGTGAGTGGGAGGAAGACGAAGAAACGGGTGACGTTGCCGACGAACCCCCCGAAATCGGGAATACGGTCCGCGTCTTGGTCGAAGACGTCGAGGACGTTGCCGGCCGCCACGACGACCGCGGCATGATCGTGCTCAGCAAGCGCAAGGCTGAGAAGATTGAGAAGTGGATCGAGGTGATGTCGAAGGTCCACGAGGGCGACGTCGTGTCGGGCCTGGTGGAACGTAAGATCAAGGGCGGTCTGCTCGTGAACATTGGCGTGAACGTCTTCCTGCCAGCCAGCCAGGTCGACATTCGCCGCCCGCACGACATTGGCGAGTACATCGGCCAGACCATCGACTGCATGGTGCTGAAGATCGACGAGACCCGTCGCAACATCGTGGTCAGCCGCCGCAGCCTGATCGAAGCCGAACGGGCCAAGAAGAAGACCGAGCTGCTCAAGGAGCTGGAAGTTGGTCAGATCCGGAAGGGTGTGGTCAAGAACCTGGCCGACTTCGGTGCGTTCGTCGACCTGGGCGGAATCGACGGTCTGTTGCACATCACCGACATGAGCTGGGGCCGCATCAACCACCCGTCGGAGATGGTGAAGATCGACGACGAAATCGAGGTGATGATCCTCAACATCGACTACGAGAAGGAAAAGATCGCCCTCGGCCTGAAGCAGAAAGAGCCGAGCCCGTGGGACGATGTGGCGACCAAGTACCCCGTGAACTCGAAGGTCAAGGGTGTCGTGGTCAACGTGATGAGCTACGGTGCGTTCGTCAAGCTGGAAGACGGCATCGAAGGTCTGGTGCACATCAGCGAGATGTCGTGGACCAAGCGCATCAACCACCCCAGCGAATTGGTGCAGATCGACGACGAAGTGGAAGTCGTGGTACTGGGCATCAACGAAGAGAAGCAGGAAATCTCGCTGGGTATGAAGCAGACCCAGGAGAATCCCTGGGACAAAGTCATCGAGCGGTACCCCACCGGTGCGATGGTCCAAGGCAAGGTTCGCAATCTTACGAACTACGGTGCCTTTATCGAGATCGAAGAGGGCATCGACGGCCTGCTGCACGTCAGCGACATGTCGTGGACCCGCAAGATCGGGCATCCCAGCGAAGTGGTCGAGAAGGGCCAGGAAATCGAGTGCAAGGTGCTGTCGGTCGATCAGGAGCGTCGCCGTATCGCCCTGGGCCTCAAGCAACTGGACGAAGATCCCTGGGCCACCGACATTCCCGATCGTTACCAGCCTGGTCAGCTCGTGACCGGCAAAGTGACCAAGATCACCAACTTCGGCGTGTTCGTCGGCTTGGAAGATGGTCTGGAAGGCTTGCTGCACATCTCGGAACTGGCCGATCACAAGGTCGAGAATCCCTCGGACCTGGTGAACGTGGGCGACGAGATCGAAGTGAAGGTGCTTCGCGTCGATATCGACGACCGCAAGATCGGCTTGTCGCGCAAGCGAGTCGAGTGGGCCGAGCAGGACGAGATCGAAGCCGAACTGGCCGAAAATCGTTCTTCCGACGGCAAAGAGTTGAAGGGTGGTATCGGTGGCGACTCCGGTCCGCTGTTCAAGGCTGCCACGGATGAGGCTGCCGAAGCGGCCGCCGAAGAGTCCACAGAAGCCGAAGCTCCGGCCGAAGGCGAAGAACAGGCCTAAGCCTTCCAAACCGGCCCCCTGCCGGTGACAACGAATGTGACACCTCCCACCGCGGCGGTGCGAACCGATGGTTCGCACCGCCGCGTTTTTGTTGCGCGATACCACTACACAGGGTGGGTGTTGTTGTCGGTAGCGCCGGCGCTGCACGCACAACCGGCGCAGCCTACGAAGTAGGTAAGGCTTTGCAGATTCCTGACACTCGGGGTCGATAAACTTGGTATCCGCCCCCCGTTACGTGTATTGCGAGCCGTCGCCCTCCCGAACCCGCGCCGCGCTACGTGCACTCCCCCCAATCGATCCGTACCTGCCATGCCCTCCACGAAGAAGCGCAAAGCCAGTTCGTCGGTGCAAACTCCGCTGGAAACGTACCTGCGCGAAATCAACGAAACCGCCCTCCTGAGCGCGAAGGAAGAGAAGGAACTCGCCGTCCGCATTGGCGATGGTGACGTTTCCGCCCGCGACCGAATGGTCCGCGCGAACTTGCGACTGGTGGTGAATATCGCTCGAGGTTACTCCGGTAAGGGCCTGAGCCTGCAGGACCTGATTGAAGAGGGGAACCTCGGCCTGCTCCGCGCCGTGGAGGGGTTCGACCCCGCCATGGGCACGCGGTTCAGCACCTACGCCAGCTACTGGATCAAGCAGTCCATCAAACGGGCTTTGATCAACACTGGCAAGACGATTCGCATCCCGGCCTACATGGTCGAGTTGCTGTCGAAATGGCGGCGGGCGACCGCGCGGCTGACCGAGGAACTCGATCGGACGCCCACGCCGGAGGAAATTGCACGCGTCCTGGGGCTGCCGAAGAAGAAGCTGCCGATCATCAAAAAGGCGATCAAAATCTATAACGCCACGCCGCAGACCGACCAGGCCGAAGCCGGTTGGAGCCTGGGCGACCTGGTGATGGACGAGCGGCAACGCACGCCGGACGACACGCTAGTCGAGTCAGATAGCCTGTATCATGTGATGCAGATGCTCAAGACGATGGACACCCGCGAAGCGACCGTGCTGAAGATGCGGTTTGGCCTGGAAGGTCACGAGCCCAAGACGCTCAAGGAAATCGGCGAGCAGCTGAGCCTTACCCGCGAACGCGTTCGTCAGATCGAAACCGAGGCCCTCAAGAAGATGGCCGCCGGCCTGGAAGATCCCCGCGACCGCAAACTGCTGTTTGGAGCAGTTGTCGAAGAGGTGTAGTCAACTCGACCGCCGAAACGCGAATGGGTAATGGCAAGTACCGAGCAGATTCGGCAACGCAGTGAGACGAAAGCGCTTAAGACGTTTTTGTTTGCCTTCGTTGTTGGACTGACGGCAGGGGCGCTGGGTGCGGCATTTCACTACTGCCTGGAGCAGGCGTTTGCCTTTCACGCCGCCCTGGCTGCCAGGTTTGCCGATCAGCAGTTGGTGGGCGTTCTGGTGGCCGCTTTGTCCGGGGCGGCCATGACGGCAATCGCCTTCTGGCTGGTCCGCCGATTCGCGCCCGAAGCCGCCGGCAGTGGCATCCAAGAGATTGAAGGCACCGTATCCGGCCTCCGCCCCATGCGCTGGCTGTACGTAATGCCCGTCAAGTTCGTGGGCGGCGTGTTGGCAATCGGCGCCGGGTTGGTGCTGGGCCGCGAGGGACCGACAGTGCACCTTGGCGGGTGCGTGGGCAAGATGATTGGCGAGAAGGCCAAGGTTAGCCCTGCCACGTTGCATATTCTGCTCGCATCGGGCGCCGCGGCTGGTCTCAGCGTGGCGTTTGGCGCTCCGCTGGCCAGCATTCTGTTCGTCATCGAAGAGATGCGGGGTCGCTTCCGCTACACGTTTGTTTCTATCCACGCCGTGGCCATTGCCTCGGTGACGGCCCAGGTGGTCGACGACCAGGTGTTCGGCATCGGGCCGCTGCTCCCCATCGACCTGAAGCGATCGTTGGCGGAAGTGGTGAAGTCCCCAGGGGAAATCTTCGAGTTTCTGCCCATCTTCATTGGGCTGGGCATCCTGCTGGGCGTCTGCGGCATGGGGTTCAACGCCACGCTGCTGGCCTGCCTCCGCGTGTTTGATCGATGCAGTTCCCGTACGACGTTCGTCTATGCGACACTGTTGGGCGGCGTGGCCGGCGCGCTGATGTTACTCTCGCCAGGCGCTGTGGGCGGGGGCGACGCACTGGTGCAGTCAGTGTTTGCCAGCAAGGTCCATATCGGGCTGCTGTTGGGGCTGTTGTTGATTCGCTGTGCGATGACGTTTCTGAGCTATAGCTCCGGAGTCCCGGGAGGCATCTTTGCGCCGATGCTAGCCATCGGCGCCTTGATTGGAATGTGCTTCGGAGCGGCGACCCAGGATTTGCTGCCCCACCTGGTGACGTACCCCGCGGCATTCGCCCTGGCGGCCATGGGGGGACTGTTTGCCGCCACGGTGCGGGCGCCGCTGACCGGCATTGTGCTGGTGGCCGAGCTGACCTCGAGTTTCGGACTGCTGGTGCCCCTGACCATCACGTGCATTGTGGCAAGTATCACCGCCCAGCTACTTGGCAGCAGACCCATTTATGAATCGCTGCTGGCGCGGACGCTGAAGAACGAAAGCGACTCGCACGAGTAACGAGCCAAACTCGGGGATGGGCAGATCAGCCCGGGGCAACACTCAGGAGCCGCCATCCCCAGGCGGTGAGCGCACACACCACAAAGCCCAATGCCAGTGGCAACAGCGTGGAAACCATCGTCCACTTTGCGCTGCCGGTTTCTCGATAGATGGTATAGATGGTGGTGCTACAGGGGTTGTGCAGCAGGCTGAAGAGCATCAGATTGACGGCCGTCAGCGTGGTCCAGCCGCCAGCGGTTAATAGTTGCCCCACGGCGTCGCCCGACTGCAGTTCGAACATCACGCCCGTGCCGGCCCCCACGTCCTGCAGGCCGGTGGTCATCACCGTGAGCATCAGCACCGTGGGGATGACGATCTCGTTGGCTGGAATGGCAATCACGTAGGCCAGCAAAATCACCCCGTTGAGCCCAATGAACAGTCCCAACGGGTCGGCAACGCGGATGAAATGCTCGGCCAGGCTCTCTCCGCCAACGTAGACGTTGGCGACCAGCCAGATCACCGCACCCGCCGGCAGGGCAAACACGACGGCCCGCCACAGCACAAAGAGCGTACGATCGATAAGCGACGTGTAGAGCGTTTGCCAGAATCGAGGTGGCCGGTACGGTGGCAACTCGAGGCTGAACGTGCTGACCTCGCCCTTCAGCAGGGTGCGAGATAGTCCCCAGCTCACCAGGAATGTCAGCAGTACGCCCAGCATCGCCACGCTGGTCACCGCGGCGGCCGCCACCAGGCCGGCCAGCACTGCCGGGACCAGCGAACCGAGGAACACCGTGGCGATCAGAAACTGTGTTGGCCACCGGCCATTACACAGCGCAAAGTTGTTAGTGATGATCGCCAGCAGTCGTTCGCGGGGGCTGTCGATAATCCGCGTGGCCACCACTCCGGCAGCATTGCAGCCAAAGCCCATCATGGTGGTCATCGCCTGCTTGCCATGCCCGCCGGAGACCTTGAACAGCCGGTCGAGGTTGAACGCCACTCGCGGCAGGTAGCCGAAGTCTTCCAGCAGCGTAAATAGCGGGAAGAAGATGGCCATCGGCGGCAGCATCACGCTCACCACCCACGCCGTGGCGAGGTACATACCGTCGACGACAAACCCGGTTAGCCACTCCGGCGAACCAACGCTTTGGAAGATGCCCCTGAGCCACGAGTGACCCTGATCGATCAGCAGCCACGAGAGCCATGCTGACGGGATGTTCGCCCCCGTGATGGTGATCCAGAACATCACCGCAAATAGCAGGATCATGATCGGGAAGCCCCATAGCTTGCTCGTCAGAATGTGATCGAGCGAGCGATCGAACGTGGGCCGCGCCGCCTGGCTGGGGCTCGATACCGAACGCTCCGCAATCCGCGCCGCCTGGCCGTAGATGGCCTCGACGACGTGCTCGTGCAAATCGCCCGGAATCTGCTGTCGCCACTGCTTGGCGGCTGCCAGGATCTGGTCGGATTGCGATGCGGGCTGGGAAGGGGAGGGGGGCATGGCGGGCGTCGGGTGCTATTCCTTGTTCGATTCGGTGGTGGCCAGGGAATGCAGCGTACCGAGTTGCCCGCCACGGAGTGCGTCGACCATCGATTCGTCGCCGCTCAGAAGTCGCAGCGCGACCCACCGCGGATTGGGCAGGTTGGGGTAGGCTGCCTCGAGTTCGCCAACCACCGCCGTTAATGCGGGTCGAATAGCAGCCGGCACGGTTTCCAGTCGCTGCGGGCGGCAGACTACCTGGCCGGTGGCCACTTCGTTAATGGCTTGCAGCAACTCCGGCAGCCCTCGTCCGAAGCGGGCCGATGCCGGGACGACCGGTACCCCCAGGTCGCGGGCGAGTTGGCGATCGTCCACGGTGATGCCATGCCGACGGGCCTCGTCCATCAGGTTAAGACACACGACCGCGCGATCGGTAATCTCGAGTATCTGCAGCACGAGATTCAGGTTGCGCTCCAGCCGCGTAGCGTCGGCTACGATCACCGTTACGTCCGGTTGGCCGAATAGGATAAAGTCGCGGGCGATCTGTTCATCGAGACTGGTCGACAGCAGCGAGTAGGTGCCTGGCAGATCGACTAGCTTGAAGCGATGGTCACCGTAGGCATAACCGCCTTCGGCGCGGGCCACGGTCTTGCCCGGCCAATTGCCGGTGTGCTGGCGCAGGCCCGTCAGTGCGTTGAACACGGTGCTCTTGCCGGTGTTGGGATTGCCGGCCAGGGCGACCACGAAGTCCCAGTCCTCCATCGCCACGCCCAACTTCTTCAGGTTGGCGGCACGATACACGCTGCACGACGCGCAGGCATCCACTACAGGTGCAGTGGCAACGTTTTCGGTGGGCGATGGTGGATGGGCGGAACTCATCGGTCGCTCGCCTCTTTGGAGCTCACGCGGATGAGATTCGCCTGTTCGCGACGCAGCGCCACGATGGTGCCTCGTACGCGATAGGCCGTGGGGTCGCCGGCGGGGCTGATCATCTCCACTTCAACCACGGTGCCCGGCACAAATCCCAGGTCCAACAATCGGCGGCGCTCCTGCCCGCGACAGGCAGGCGACAGGCCGATCACTCGCGTCCTTGCTTGAGGCTTCAGGCCGGACAGAAATTCCTCCTCCACCAGGTCTTCGGTGCGGAACTCCGGCAGCGGTCGCACAAACACATTCTGCGCGAGGATGGGTGCCAGGATCTGTTCGTTGCCATCCACCCAGAAACGAACCCGCGAAGGGGTCTTCTCAATCACAAACGCCCGCATCCCGGGCCGCAATCCCAAGGCGACCAACTGGCGGTAAACGGTATCGGGCTCGTCCTCGATATGCGTGATCAGTACGGGCGTCTGCGGTGCGGCGGTGTTGAGCGACTGGCCCGGATCGCCTTCCAGGTCACCGTGGGGCGGCGGAATCACGTCGCCGTGCGGATCGCGCGTGGGATGTCCCAGCCTGGCCGCGAGCGCGTCGGCCTCTTCGGGGGTGAGTAAATGCTCTCGCTCCTCGGCACGCGGGTGCCATTCCAACTCGGGCACGCCGGTTTGCTCGGCAAGGTAACTTTCCCACAGTCGGTGGGCGCGGACCACGTGCAAAGCCATTGCGCGTCCCGCCGGCCGCAGAAGTGGGCGGCCATCTTCGAAAGTCACCAGTTCGCGCTCTTCCAACTCTTCCAACAGGCTGGCGGCGTTCGCGGCCGATATTTGCAGCGCGCCAGCCAGACTATTCAGCGTCGCCACGCGACCGTTGGCCTCGCTCTTAATCAAGTGCTTCAAGGCATCTTCACGGCGAATGCGGCGGGCCAGTTCTTGAGCGAGCTGCCACCGCGCCCACAGACCGTATCGCGGCCAGAACACCACGGCCATCGCTATCAAACTAGCAACGACTGGCAGTGCATGGTTCATGGTCGTTCGTTCTACATTGGCCAGACTGCGGTATGGTTCACCGCTGTGCCGGAGAATTTCTATTCTCCCATCTAGTTTGAATTTTAGCCTATGCTAAACCTGCGTCAAGGCTCGGCGATTGTGGACACCAAGCGAATGTATCGAACACAACGCGTAGGTTTACCGGAGGAGCACCACAGCTAGAAGTTGCGACAGGATCGCAGTAACTCCGGCCGGCAACTTCACCTGGTTGCCGGATACGAAGATCCGGCCGCCTGACTGGTCTGAATGGCTTCGTCGGCCGGAGTAACCTGGCCCCATCCCAGGACATCGGTCAGCACGTTCCACCGGGGACCATTGTCCTGAGCGGATTTGCCTTCGATCCAGTGGTCGTACAGTGCGGTGATGGTGCCGTCTTTTCGTTTCAGATCAATCCAGCGACTCACCACGTTTTCCAGCCGACTTCCATCCAGTGGCATCGGATAGCCAACGCTCACGGTAAGTTGCGCGTCGCTCGGCATCACCACGGTGTAGTTGGGGTACAGCAGGGTCCAGGCACTGCCCGCTTCGGCGCTCATCACCAGGGCGTCGAGGTCGGACTCGCCTTCAAAGAACGGGCGCGGCGAGTTGAGCAGTACTATTTCGGCGTTGGGGGCCGATTGCTGAATGCGTGCACCGAAATAGGGCCGCTCGAGCACCCCGATGCGAAGCGGTCCTTTGCGGCGCAGGTTTTTCAGGCTTGAGAACTCCTCCTTGCGGTGGTCGGGCACGAGCAGCGAGAGGTGCAGATCGAGATACGGATCGCTGAAACGCATCTTTTCGACGCGTCGCGTCGTGGCGAACAGACCTCCCACCAGCAGGTCGTATTGACGATGGCCATTCAGGCTTTCGGCCATGGCTTGTTTGTCGTAGGGGTAGTAAACGGCCTTGACTCCCAGTTCCTCGGCCAGGGCTTGAGTCATCTCGATGTCGAGGCCTACCAGCTCGCCGCGGTCGTTAAAGAAGCTGAAGGGCAACCCTTCAGGATCGTAGCCGACGCGAAGCTCGCCCCGTTGCCGCACCAGGTCGAGCGGGCTCGCCTGGTCGGTGCCTTCGATAGGCTCGGGTGGTTCGCGATGAACGCCGCCGTTGGGTGTGTATTTGGCCGTCCTCATGCCGGTGAGCACGCGGTCTTTGGAGTAAACTTGATCGACGGTCGATCGCAGCATCCACCGACCGCCGCCGATGCTCACGGCCAGTAGCAGTGTCGAGGCAACCGCAAACGTGGCCAGCCCCTTGGGGCGAAAGCGGAGCCAGCCGGCATTGCCCGCGGCGCTCAAGATGGCCAGCCCCGCCAGGTGCATCACGGCCAGCAGCGTTGCCAACCGGCCAATATAAACCAGCGTAACCACATGCAGGCGGAACATGTCGGTGGGGATGCGTAGCTGTTGCAGCACGAAGGGCAGGCCGATTTCGACGCTGCCAAAGAAACTGAAAAACCCCAGCACACTGAGCTTCGGGTAGTCGCTCAGGGCCACTGGCGAACCGGTGAACCAACCCGCGAACGGGATGAACAACAGCAGCAGTACGACCCCCAGGTTGGGAAACGTAAAGGCGATGGGCAGGGCCACGTCGACCACCGATTCGGCGTGGCGGCGACTCCGCTCTTCTTGGTCCTTGAACAGTTGTTTGCAGTTGTCGGCCAACATGGCAAGCACCACCAGTAGGTTGCCGGTCGTAAATCCGGTGACCAACGGATCGCGCGTAGCGCGGAGCACGTCGCCGTAGCTAAACGGAGTGAGCGACGCCACGAGCATCGGCACCAGCCAGAAGGCGAGTAGCATCGCGCCGATCGTGTACGCGACCAGATAGACCTGCAGTCGACTCAGGTCCTCCAGCGTCATCGTGCCCGCCGCGCTGGCGGCCAGGGCGAATACGCCGATCGGTGTCAACTTGACCACGAAGCCGGTGATCCTGCCCAACGCGTTGGCCAGGCTATCGAGCACGGTGAGCAGTTGCTGCTTGTTCGGCACACCGATCAAGGCAATGCCTAGCGCGACGCCAAACACCACCACGCCGGGAATCACGGCCTGGCTTAAGCTGCTAAAAGGGTTGGCTGGGATGTACAACTCGACGAAGTCCACTTCCTCGGCCGGCTCGACCATCGAGTGGCTGAAAAAACTGGCCGACTGGAGCTGCGGAAACATCAGCGGCAGCAGCACCACTAAGCCTATCGCCAGCGCCCACAGCACTACCGAAAACAGGGCAAGGCGGGCACCGGTCAGCTTGGCCTCCTCATAGCTCAGGCGTCCAAACCCGAGCGGCAACGCCACGATGAAGTACGGCAGCACGGCCATCTGTAGCAGGCGAATGAAGCCGTTGCCAATGGGGTCGAGAATCTCAGCCCGCTCGCCAACGAACACGCCGGTCAACACTCCCAGTACCAAGCCGATCAAGATAAAGGTGGTTAGACTTAGCTTCCGCATATTCTCCAAAGGTTCCTAATCGCATAGAATCTCGCCTGCAGACCCAGCCATCACGTAGTGTGGCAGCACAACGACCATGGTAAAGTCGCATCACACTCCACACCGTTGCAAAGCATGCGCCACTAGTCGCCCGCATCCCGAACTTCGCTCATCGGAACGGGTTGAGGAGAAAAAGGCAGCCGATAGCCTTCGGATCACCGTGTGCGATGCCTAGAAAATTAGCACGAGCGCACACCAGAGGTGCATGCTATCGCCTCGCGGCACTCTAGTTTTGCCGGAGCCTTCGTGAATGGCAGCGGTCGATTTCGATCCTATTCGGACCGATACGCAGCAGCGTCGCACCAATCGCATGCCCGGGGTGCCCTAGTTGGATCGCTTTCGCTCGAGCTCAAAGACAACCTTCAGCTTCTCGCCAGGTTTGCATTCAATCTCTTTTCCCTGGTAGCTGCCCGGCTGATAGTCATCGGGATACGATTGCCAGGCGACGCCGATGCGGTGTGTTCCGGGCTCAAATAATGCTTGGAGTGTGCCCGTGTCGTCGGTTCGCAGGCGGTCGCGGTGAACGATCCGCGTGGCGACTTCCCAGGCGGTCGTGTAGTGCAATTCTCGCTGATCGTCGGAGTCCCGGCTCCAGAAGTCGACGTTCTCGATGCCTTGGCCGGTGTCTTTATCGACGACCTGAACCTCCACCTGCGCGGCGGCAGGCAGTTCGACCACGATGGGCGCTGCAGGTGGTTCGTCGCCCAGTGTGAAGTTAGTGTTTGTCTCCAGGTACGGGGTGCCATATTCCGGCAGAATGTGCAGGCGGTATTCGCCAGGTGGCACGCCCAAGGTGACCCGCCCTTGTTCGTCGGTTGTGTCCAGCGCGCTGGCTAGCTTGTTATTCGCGTTGACAAACGCCTTCGGTGCTGGCTGCCCGGTATCGGCGTAGACCACTTGGATGGGAACTTTCACCGAGTTCTCGAAGGTCAAACGAATGTCCTGCGAGGCATCGTACAGCCGACGGTCGCCGTAGCTTTCTTCCAAACCTGCTCGCGTGGTGAACCAGACCATCCGCGACGGAAACCCTGGCGGTTGCACCTTAACTCGAAATCGACGGCCGCTGGGCGCGCCGGTGAATTCGAAGCGACCTTCTGCATCGCTGTGGGTTATCCACATCTCTGGCGGCACATCGGCGTTGAGCAGTTCGAATCCGTCGCTGGCCATTATCCTGAACGGTTGCCGGTCGGAGCCCGGCCGACGCGAGCCATAGGCATCTAGCGGAATGCGTTCGGCGTCCCAGATGGCAAGCTTTGTTTTGGGAATCGGCTCGCCATTCCCATCGACAATCGTACCGCGAATCGTAGCCGCTGCAGGGAAGGTCAGGTCGAGTTCGATCTTGTCATCTACGTAGAATTGACTGGGTTCGTCCCCTGCCGGATCCACGTAACTGGAACGTCCAGGCTGGGGACTCGGATAGAACCATTTCAGCGGTCGCCAGGCAAAGCCGTACCCCTGGGCGGTACCAAACACCAAAAACCCACCATGGTCGCGGCCGTGGTTGGTGTCCGCGCGTGTGATCGGAAGCTCAATCTCTTCGAACGTGTATCTTCCGCTTTCGTCGGTAGTGGTCTCGGCGATACGTTTGCCGGCCCAAAGCACACGCTGTGAAGAGACATAGACGGTCGCCCCCGCAATGGGGTTGCCGGCCTCATCTAAGGCCAATCCCGTCATGCGGATGGGGAACGTGTAACTATCCGTCTTGGTGGGGTCGTGCTTTGATGCGTCGGCTTGATCGGCAGATTCTTCTTGAGTGTTTTGCGGTGCAGAATCGTCTGGACCCGCAGCAATCGTTGGCCGGGGCTGAAGGACGGCCAGTGACGCTACAACACAAAGACACAGGGCCACCAGCAGCGTACCACGCACCCGCCCCATGGCTGCGTGACTGCAGTCGCTGTTGAGCATGGCGTGGACTCGCTTTTCGAGATTGCCACGGCGGACGATTCCCACCGCCGCGGGTAGTGGTCGCTCGGTGAGGTTGCGCTTTGCCAGGGCAATCAGCTGATCGGCATACTCTGTTGCCCGCTCTCCTGACCGCACGACCCAATCGTCGCAAGCCTGTTCGCGTTCGCGATGCATCTGCCTCAAGCACCACCAGGCCAGCGGATGGAACCAATACAGCGCACACGCCAGTCGGCCAAGCGTCTGCAGGGCAACGTCGAAACGTACGACATGCGCCATCTCGTGCAGCAGGATACGACGTCGCTCGTCAGCCGTGGCATGAAATCCGGCGGGGATCAGAATCGCTGGGCGCAGCGTACCGCAGGTCATGGGTACTTGAATCGTCGAGTTCTCAAGCAAGACGACCCGACGCATTGGCCGGTGCTGCCCGCTGATTTCGGCGAGGCTCTGGCTCCACTCGCCCTCGGGCAATGCGTTGCTGGTACGTCTTAATCGCAGTGCTCCCACTTCGCCCACAACGATTACCACCAACAACGAAAGCATTCCCACCATCCACACGGCCGACGCCACATGCGCGAGGCGAATCGTGTGGGCGGAGGCTGCCTGGCTGACGGGTGCTTCTAGGGAAGCGCTCGTAATGCCCGCTACGGGCGAAGTCGTTTGGTTGGCCGCGTCATCCGTGGCGTCGTTTGCAATCTCGGTAGGTTGGTAGTTAGATTCGGGCTCCAATTGGACCGGTGGTGACTCGGTGGGCACTTTCGGTTGAGAGAAGACCACCGGCGTGGGCACTTCGAGGCGAGGCAGCACTTGCGAAAGCAATGGCAGGGCGACGGTCGACAACAAGGCCGACGTTAGCACGGCGTGCCGAACGGCAGCAGACGATCGACGCAGCGCCCTGACGGCCAACATGGCGACGATCAGAATCAAGGTCGCCTTGACCGTGAGATCGAACAGTAGGTTGAGAAATGAGTCATCCAGGTAATTCGATAGCGCTTACAAGGATGGCATGCTATTTCCCCTCTTGGCGTGCTTTCCGGACGATGGACTCGATTCGTTTTAGTTCGTCTTCTCCGACACTTTCGGCGTCGAGAATCGCAGCCACCGCCTCGGTAGCCGAACCTTTGAAGAAGGTCTCGAGCAGATGCCGAAGCGCCGACCTGCTGGCCTGATCGCGCGATTGTGTGGCACGGTAGACGTAGCGTTTGCCACACTGCCGGTGGGTGAGCAGCCCCTTCGATTCCAGCAGACGCACCATTGTGCGGACCGACGAGTAGCTGGGCGGGGCGGGAATCTCGTCGCGAACCTCGCTGACGGATGCCTCCCCAAGCCGATGGACGGCATCCATGATCTGACGCTCGCGGCGTCCGAGATCGCTGGTGTTGACTTCAGTCTTTGCCATACCGATGGAGCGGGAGAAGTTAAGTGGCAATCAGTTAACACGTGTGAATATATTGCCACATTTGGCCTATGTCAATCTTCGCCGTCATGTTTTCTGGCAGATAGCCAACGGGCGGGCCGCAAAACGACGTAATCGTCGCTGTAAAATTATCACCGTTGAAGTGGCGAGTCGGTGTGATCCAATGGGGATGCGGCGCGGTGTGCAGGCGGCTGTCGCATCGCAGGCCCCACCCCACCCCCTGGCTACAGTTTTGGTCCAACTGCGGAGTATTGGGACAACTGGCACAACGTGCGGAGAACAACGCGGAGAGTTTTGCCCCACCCCGCCATGTAGAACACCTAGAAAACAAGGAGTCTTACCATTCGGGGGGGACCAAAACGGTGGAGTTTTGGGACCACGAATGCAACCTGGGGGATTGGGGAGTTGTCCCAATACTGGCGGCTTGCTTCCACGGGCTGGGGGGGCCGGACCAGCGGACAATCCGACTGCGAGGCGGCAGATATCCCCTACAACCCGCAGAGGTCCTATTTTTCTTGACGGTTAAGAATTTCCCTGCCTAGCATGGAGTAGCGAATAGAAACTTCCGAACAACAAAGGTAGGGCGACGTGCCTCGACTTTTCATACCTACATCAATGGCAACCCTGTCGGTAGCGGTGCTGGCGCTGGCATGTTGGGGCTCGGCCCACGGTCAGGCACCCACGTATCAACGCTATCGCCAGGGACCGTCGTACCAACCAGCGGGAGGTCCGCCGATGGGTGGTCACGTTGGCGATCACCATGGCGGTATGCATAAGCCCGATCGACCTTATCAACGCGATCGACACCGCAAGCACCGACCAGCACAGTACAACGTTCCACAAGTATCGGGCAGCTACTTTCAGCGGCCGTACCCTTATCACTTGGACTACTATCGCATGCGCTGGGGAGGGAGCTACGCCCCCTACTTTGGCAACCTGTACGGACCACCCAACGTTGAGCTGGGCGTTACCCCCTACTTCAACGGTGGTGGCTACTACTACGACGGCGCCCCAGCGGTACCGTTCGACGCGGCGCCAACCCCCATGGAGTGACGCTCGCCTGTTTGCAAGGAAGCAGATCGAATGAAACGTCTTCTCACGCTGGCTTGTCTGGTGGCATTGAGCAACACGGCGGCCCTGGCTGTTGCCCCACAGCGTGTGGCCACTCCGCAGCATAATATCACGCTGCCGGGTACCGTTTTCTCGAAGCGTCCGGCTAGTCCGCAGCGTGCTGTAGCTCCACAGCGCAGCGCTACGCCGCAGTCGGTTCAACCGGCCAACTACGCCGGGCCGCTCGCCTATCCGTCGGATCCGACGTACCGTCCAACGTGCACTCCCCAACCGTACCGCTGGGGCTGGTTCGGCGCGGAGTATTTCACGCCCGGTCCAGAGATCCATCGCACTTACACGGATGGTTGGACCGAATGGCACTATCGCTGGTAGAGCATTGAATCAAGGCACACGGTCTCGTCCACCGCATCCGCGAGAGCTTACCGCAGGAAGCCGACGCTAAAGCTGAACACCTGCGTGTCGTCGGTGGGGGCTTTGGCGACCGGGAACGCAAAGTCGAGCGCGATCGGCGCCGGGCCCATGGCTGGCACCGTGATGCGAAGACCGAAACCGGGCGAGACGCGGAAGTCGTTGATTTCTACTTTGGGCTCCACCGTACCGAAGTCGCAGAACACCACGCCATGCAGCATGTCGTCCGCCGTGATGGGGAACATGTACTCGGCGGAGTTCAGCCAGCTGAACTCACCACCAACCTCCACGCCGTTCGACACGGGCGAAGCACCACGGAAGTCGAAACCACGCAAGGTGGAAAAACCACCGGCAAAGAAGTTATCGTAGATGGGAGTGTCGCTACCCGTGACGTCGACCTTGGTGACCAGGCTCACGACATGGCGTCCCGAGTGGTCGGCCCGTTCGCGGACGAGGAAGTACTTCTTGAAGTCGACACCCACGCGCGGGTAGTCGAATGTGCCAATGACCTGCTCGCCGTAGATCTCCATGTAATGGCCCTGCGTCGCCAGGAAGGCGCTGTCGCGAGTGTCGTTGATAATAGACGCTTTGAAACCATGCAGGATGTTGTCGCCCAACACTTCGGCCAGTTGTGGTTCCGCGGGGTTGGATGGGTTGCGAATGTTGACGTTCTCCGCCCGGTAGGTGAAGTTGGTCGAGACGTCGCTCTGCACCCATTGGTAACCCCAACCGATCCGGCCACCGAGTCGTTGCTCGTCCCAGTCGGTATACCGGCGGTCGTAGTACGAACCCGACAAGCTCAAGCTGACGTTGGTGCCCAGGAAGAAGGGCTCCTGGAAGCTGGCCAGATAACGCTGCACTTGCGAACCGGGGGCGGCCTCGAGGCGGAAGCGTTGACCGCCACCACGCCATGCGGTGCCGTCGACGATGTCCTGCCAACTACGCGGAGGGCGTCGCCAGTCGAAGTTGCGCTCGTCCAGCATGATCTGTCCCACCACGCCGGCATTCGAGTTGATTCCAACACCCAACAGGAAGCGGCCGGTTTGCGTTTCCTGCAGGTCGACAAACACGTCGACCTCCGGATTGGTGTAGCTCGGCAGCCCATTTGCACCCGGCACGATCATCTGATCGGCGGGGTAGGGGGTAATCGACTCGGCCGGAGGTAACTGCGGCGAGGGCAGGGTTTGTTGAGCGGGAATACCGGGCGGGGGAATCTCATTCACATACTGTGTCTGCTGCACGCTCGCGTCTCGCACCGGTGCCGTGGCGGGCGAAGTGGGCCGAACGGCCTGGCCTCCCACGTCAGACAACACGTCCGACGCGCTACGAGGCGTGGCCACTCCGCCTGCACCCCAGCCCATGGTCGCGTTCTGTCCGCGATACACGGGCTTGCTGTCCAGCGAAGGTGGAAGCAACACCGGGCGTGGCTGATAAGGATTGGCCGATTTCACGTTCAGTTCTTGGTAGGCCGTATTCGTGGCCGGGCGTTTGGCGTAGTAGCTTTCGATGGCCGGTTTCCGTACGACATGCACTTGGGGCTGCGACTGCGGCACCGCGGGTTGTGGGGCAGGGGGGGCAATCGGCTTCAGGTCGCGATCGAAATACAGGTGCACCTCCATATCCTTGTCGACATCCATCGGATAGTTGGGCCGTTCGACTTCGTAGGTGCCCGGCTGTCCCGGCACGGCGTCAAAAGCGGGGGCTGGTTCTGGAGGACTCTGCCCTCGGACCATTGGCTGGTCACCAGATGCCAGCATTTCGTCGTTCTTTTCAGGAATGCGGAACGAGATCTTGGGATAGATGTTCCGTGCCGCGTCGGCGTGGAACAGGCTGCTGGCCTGCAGGCGTCGTTCGCTGGCTCGCACTTCCCGAATGTCCATGATCTGTCCAGGTTTGATCGACAGACGGTTGAGCGCCGTGCTGATCTTGGTGTGCGGATTGTCGCCACCGATGTGCACGAACACCCGTCCCACGCGGAACTGCTTGCCCTCGTCAATGCTGTAGACCAGATCCACTTTGCCAGGTTCGTCCAGATAACGGACGTCCGCCTTGATGTCGGCGAACACGTATCCCCGGCTGCCATAGAGTTCCTTGAGCCACTCGACGTCGCCGGTTAGCCGATCACGTTCGAAGGTCTGCGCACCATGCAATTTCAGGCCTGCCTGCAAATCCTTGGTGGCGAACAGGTTATTGCCAAGAAACGATACGTTTCGCACGCTCGATTGCGGTCCCTCGCTGATAATCCAGCGAATCGTGGCCTTGGTGTCGTCGTCGTTCCATTCGATGATGGGTTCCACGGATGCTTGAAAGAACCCAAACCGCCGGTAATAGTCGGTCAAGCGAACCCGATCGGATTCCACACCATTCTGGTCGAGGTAGCCCTTGAACAAGCCGAAGAACATGCCCGGCTTGGTGCTGATTTTCGTCTTCAACTGGCCGTCGGTGGCAAACAGGTTGCCCTCGAAACGCACCTTCGACACCTTTTGTTGGGGGCCTTCGTTAATGGAGTAAACCACGGCCTGGTCGCCAGTCTGCAGTCCCTCCACCACCTGAACCTGCACGCGGTTGAACCCGTTGTCCTTGTACAGTTGGGCGATCCGGCTGCGACCTTCTTCCACCTGATAGGGGCTCAAGGCTCCCCCTTCTTCCAGGCCGGTCTCTTTGCTCAGCTTTGCATCCTTGATGCTCTTGTTGCCCAGGTACTGCACGATGCGAATAGTGGGGCGTTCCACCACCTTGAAGATCACCACCAGGCCGTCTTCGCTGCGGTCGGTGTATGTTTCCACGTTCACGAACCACGGCAGGTCGAACAGTTTCTTCACGTCACGCTGCACGAGTTGTGGATCGTACGGGCGGCCGATGCGCGTCTGTAGTTGCGAGAGTACTTTCACCTTAGGAACGGTACGGGCCCCTTCAATACGGATATCCGTCACCGGATCGCTGGTGGATGAAAGCGACGGACCGCCCGCGCTAGCGGATGGTTTTTCCTCGCGTCCAAACAAGCTGCCAGCCAGGTCGCCGGCACTCATATTCCCTTGTCCTGCCGCCGGCAGACCAAGAGGGAGGGTCGCTGCGAACACCATCAATGCCTGCTTCAGCACACGTTTCGAGTGCTGAAATAGCGAGTTGAATGGCAATGTAATTTGTTCGTTTTGAGTGCTCATTCGAGAAGACTCGTCCAGAGGAGATCGACTGCTGCAAGGGAACGACGGTGCCTACCGCGCACGTTGGCGCCTGCATCGTCCCCGCAGGGGTGGCAAGGGATACCTAAATCCGCCAACCCCGGCAATACCGCTAGGGCGACCAATGCTCAAACTACCGCCGATTTGCTTTGGAATTGGGTCATTTCCTCCAACCAGGTGTGCCGAGTTCTCTTAGGCTGGTGCGGGCAGGGCGCCCCGTACCTTGCCCAGACTGCCCAAGCGTGGGAAAGTCGTGTGATAGCAACAAGTGCCTGTCAGTTTGACTTCCCGCCTTGGCTGTTTCCGCAGGATTGCTCACGTGCCGCCCGACTTCAAAGACCGCTCGCCCCAGCCTACTCCCACTGGGCCGTGGCGGAAGTTCATGGATCTGCTATCACGCCGGTGGCAGACCCTTCGTGCCATGGAGGTGTTCGTTGGCTCCTTCGCGTTGCTCATCCTGCTGGGCACCTTAGGATTGAAGTTGCTGCCGGGCATCTACACGGGCGACCCGCTCGGCTGGACCGATGCCGTCTTCACGGCCACCAGCGCCGTTTGTGTCACGGGGCTCATTGTGGTCGACACCGGTAGCAACTTCACCTTCGGCGGACAGGCATTCTTGCTGCTGCTGATCCAGATTGGCGGGATCGGCATGATGACGCTCGCAAGCATGGTGATCTTCGCCCTGGGGGGCCGGCTGTCGCTGCGGTCCGAGGCCTCTGTCGTGGTACCACCTTCGCTATCCGAAATCAGTCCTCGGGCACTTATCCTGGCTGTGGTTCGATTCACGCTCACGTTCGAGGCCATCGGTGCCGTGCTGTTGTATCTCACGTGGGGACCCAAGCTCGGTTGGGGGCACGCCCTGTGGCCGGCAATCTTCCACTCCGTCAGTGCCTTCTGTAACGCCGGGTTCTCCATCTACACCGATTCGTTGGTGCAGTTTGCCGAATCTCCCGTTACGCTGCTCATCATCTCGTCGCTGATCATCGTCGGCGGACTCGGGTTCGTAGTCATGGAAGAACTCGCCCGGCGCTGGCGTCAGCCTCGCAAGGAGCGACGGGCCCTCTCGCTGCACACGAAACTGGTACTCTCCAGTTCGCTGTTTCTCACGCTGGCGGGGTGGTTGCTGTTTCTCATGTTCGAGTGGAATGAGGGACTCAACAAACTGGCGTATCTCGATCGGCTGACCAACGGACTGTTCATGAGCATCACGCCCCGAACGGCGGGGTTCAACACGGTCGACTATCGTTCGATGTCCAACAGTTCCAACTTCCTCACGATTCTGCTAATGATGATCGGTGGATCGCCTGGCTCCACGGCCGGGGGATTCAAGACCACGTCGTTCGCGATCATCGGTTTGCTAGCCTGGTCGCGGTTGCGATCCCGGACATCCGTTACCTTTGCCGAACGATCGATCCCCGAGGAAACCGTGCAGCGGGCCGTGGGGCTGCTGGTGATTGGTGGAATGATCATCGTCGCGGGCATCTTCCTGCTGGCAGGCATCGGCGATCTGCTCAATCAAAACGACGGCTTCCTTGCCGAGGCCTTCGAGGTCGTTAGCGCGCTGAACACCGTGGGGCTGTCGATGGGGGTTACCACGCACCTTTCGGTGCACGCTTGTTGGGTCATTATCCTGCTGATGTTTGTGGGCCGGGTTGGTCCCCTGTCCCTGGCGGCTTTGCTGCGGCGGCGGTTTGCCCAAAGCCGCGATTTTCGCTATACCCACGAAGACGTCATCGTGGGCTAAACCTCTCTACTCCATCACTCTGTAGAATCGAATGAAACGCTTTCTGATCGTAGGTTTGGGCAACTTCGGCACCGCCGTGGGACTGTCGCTCGCCGAGAACGGCCACGATGTCATTGCGATTGATCGCGACGGAACGCTGGTCGACCGAGTTGGCAATCAGTTGGCCCGGGCCGTCGTTGGCGATGCCACGGACATCGAAATCCTCAAGCAGCTTGGCGCGCACCAAACGGATGCGGCCGTCGTTTCGCTGGGCGACGACATCACGGCCTGTGTGCTGGCCTCGATGGCTTTGCTGGAACTGAAGATCGGCGACATCTATGTGAAGGTGGTCTCCAAGGAACATGCCCGCGTCATGGAACGGCTGGGAGTTGGACATACGATCTTTCCGGAGTACGACACCGCCATCGAACTGGCAGCCCAACTCGGTGGTCCGGGGCTGCTGAACTACACCAAGCTGGGCCCCGACTTCAGCATCCAGGAAATGAGCGTGCCCGACAGTTGGATCGGCCAGACCATTCGCGAGTTGAACATTCGCCAGAAGTACGCCCTGACGATTGTCGCCCTGCACGACTACCTGACGGGTAGCACGCTGGCCGCTCCCGATCCGGACCACAAGCTCAACGATTCGGACACCCTGCTGGTGGCTGGCAACGACGAAGCCTTGGCCCAGGTGGCCAAGCTAAAGTAGCCGCTCCAGCTGCGGGGCCGTTTTCCCCAACTCCAATCCCCCAGCTCCAATCCCCCAGCTTGCATTCATGGGCCCAAAACTCCCCGAGTTTTGGTCGCCCTCGGTTGCAGAAACCTCTGTTTTTCTCGGCCTAACCATGTAGGGGGTGCGACAAAACCCGCTGCGTTGTTCCCCGCAGGTTTTTTGGGCCACCCGAGTTGGCCCAAAACCCCGTTGGTGGCGATTTGCTCCCGCGAATCAGCCTACGCTACCAACGCTCGGTCGCGGAGCGAACGGCCACAAACTGCCGCAACTCTATTGGATCACACGTGTTTGTGATTTCAACGGCGATTTGTTTACACGAGGCCGCTAGGAATCGCAGGCGAACGCGGCAGAGGCTCGCATCGCCGCCGCACAGGCTCGGCGGTGCGGTTGGGTGCGTTCGGTGTGTCACGTCGAACGCACTGAAGTACCCTAAATGGCGGCCGCTAAGTTGCCGAGGTGATGTAGACCGACTGGAGTTGGGTGACACGCGAAGAGACAGAGGTTGGGCACACCGCTGTTAATTAGAGGCCTGCCGGCGACCTGCCCAATGCCCACCGTTGCACCCTAACGTCCCCGGTAACCGCGCCGCGGCGAACGACAATGATTTCAGATCCTGCGCGGCCCGCGGCTCCGTGTGCAACGGTTTGTTCGGATTCTATTTGGGCAATTCGCCGAGTTCCAACAGCTCCCGAATCTCCGCGTCTTTTTGGATTGGCTCTTTACATTTCTTGACATCAAAGGGAATGGTCGTTAGATCCCGCTTTAACTGATGTAACTCGATTTCTTCCCCTTTGGCTTTGATAACAAACAGCGTGCCGTTTGACAGATCGTAGCCTTTTCCATTGATTCGGCAGATCGCCGTTTTGCCATCCTTCGTTTCAAGCACGCATTTGTACCCTCCCGTTTCCGGAGACCCCGCAGCCACTGTCGCGGTGTATACAGGGTTTTCCGTTGAACCCGTTCCGCCAGCATTGTGCCCCCCTTCGACGTCATCGACGAACAGTACCGTTAGCCCTTGCTTCCATCGAAGGAAAGTAATGTTCATGCCTGGAGCCGTCTGGCGGATGATATCCGCGCCAGGGGGCGTAGTCTTCGTGCCACAACCGGGTATCGAAATGGCAAAGGCCAACACAGAGGAAGCCAAAACGCAACCACGAAGCTGATTCTTGAAAGTACTCATCGTCATCTCCACAATCTCCGGGAAAAACTGAAGTCGAATGACCCGCATCACCGGTCAGCGGGAGTTAATGTTGCTCTAAAGGTCCGCTAGCCACCGCCGCTCCGGTGCATGCGATGGTTGTGCGATCTGCATTGATGACTGATGAAGGCAACGTCTCTCACTTCCGGTTCCATGCCGGGAATCTCCGGAACTATCGATGCGTGATTCCAAGTGCAACAAGGACACCGAAAATTGCCACCATCAACCCAGCAACGATGTAGAACGAGTGCACACGGTCACCCAATAGAATTCGTGACCGGGCAGCTGCGATACACAAAGAACTCGGTCTTCGTGAGGCCTCCAAGAAACATCAGCAGACCGACTATTGTTATTGCGATTCCCCACAGATTGTGCATCGTTGGTTGTTTCCTTTCCAGTATAAGCATGTGCGGCGTGGCGCGGGGGGGAATGATCAGCGGACGCCATTTGATCAATTTGTGATTCGACGTCGCGAAGGAAATCTTGGCAGCTTTTCACGCGTATTCGGTAAAAATGCCAATCTCGGGAAGTGAGTCGACGTCATTGCAGCATCGCGGACGAGTTGGAGCCGGTTAACAATAAATGGACAGAAAACACTGCCTATACCATTAAGCAGTCTGCTCCATTGACGGCGCAACTCCAGCCTACTACAAGGTTTGCGAGCCCGCCTATCGAGATTCGGCGAGTAATGCAGAATCGAACAGGTTGCCAGCGAAAGGGGCCTTTGACGTACGTCGCGAAGCTTGCTCCAGCTACCGCCGACGGGGCTCTGCTGCCGCATTTTCGCAGGCATCCAAACTCGCGTCGGTTGTCACAACCTCTTTCAGTTACGGAACTTCCTATCTGCAGTCGGTGCAGCTCACCTCAGTAGTTTTGGAGTCATCAAACCCCGCGTCGGACATATCGTCCTGCGCAGGTTCGTGAATAGTCGATGCCATCCAGCAGCGCCGCTGGGTACTCAAGATAGTTGAGAGTTCGAGCTTCAGACCGATCGAGTACGTCCCGGTGCCGGCCGGGGTGGCCGGCCTACTGTTACGCCGCGCCGGGTGCCTAGGGACGAACTCCGCAAGCCCCAGCAAACACCTGCTCACCCGCGGCTAGTGCCGTCGGCTCAATTGGCTGGCGGACCTTCAGCACCTGCACGCAGCCCGCGCGGCACCGTTCATTAGATCACACGCTTGCCCGATATCTACGGCGACTTTCTTGCACGTTTTTTACACGGGCTAGTCGCGTTTCCGGCGTTCTACAGCAACGCCTGCAGCGTCAGGTAGCAGCCGACAAGCAGTACCACTCCTCCGGTTATCAACCGGGCCCAACGTTCGGTCTTGCTCACCGCCTGGAACGCCTCGCCCAGCTTCTTGGAACCAACGGCGATCAAGGCCGCGAATCCGATGACCGGCAAAGCGGTACCAACACCATATAGCACCGGCAGCAGCACGATCGAACCAGCCGATAGCGAGGCCATCACGTTGCCGAAGAACAGGGCCGCCGAGGTGGGACAAAATGCTAACGCGAACAGAACGCCCAGCACCAGCGCTCCCCAGATTCCCAGCCGGTCGATGCGCTGTCTGGCCGACTCCGAGATCCCCCCGCCGCCGAGGTTGATTTCGATCAGGCCGACGAGCAGCATGCCGACCAGAATCAGCGTGGGCCCCAGCAGCAGGTGCATGTACTTTTGCAGGAAGAGCGAAACGCCAGGCACCGACAGGGCAGTGCCAACCAGCAGCAGCGCCAGCCCCACGTACGCGACAACTCGTCCTATCGTGTACAGCAACCCGGCTAGCAGCACGCGGCGTGGGTTGTCGACGCGGCGGCCGATGTAGCTGATGGCGGCGATGTTGGTGGCCAAGGGGCAAGGGCTGATCGAGGTCAACACGCCGAGCCAAAGGGCCGAACCGGCCGCTAACCACCACTGGGTCATTGCTTCTTCTCCGCCGACTTCTCAGCGTCTTTCCTGGTTTGCTTCAGGTAGAGGGCAACCCCTTCCTGGACGTACGCACGGAACGCAGCGGGCTTGCCGACCAGTTGCCAGACCTTGGGCATCTTGGTCCAGCAAACCGTCTCCCCCTCAAACCGGTTGAGCAGCACCAACGTCGGCGATTGAATACCGTAAGTTTCCGCCAGCTTGGTGTTCTTCTTGTTTTGGAAATCAACCAGCTGGAAATCAACGACACCCGACTTGGCCTCTTTCGCGAAGCCTTTGGTCACTGCCTCCTGCGATAACGTGCCGATCCGCTTGCAGGTTGGGCAACGCTGAGTGCGATGAAAGTAGATGGCCACCACCTGATGGTCAGCAGGCTGTGGGCGTTCGGTTTCGGGAGCCGAGTTTGGCGTGGCCACCACGCTGCTCAGAACCAGCACGGCGGAGATGATTGTTGCTGTCGTCATGGTTGCTTCCTTGTTGGAGATGTCCGGTGCTGTTCCGATCAGGAGCCCAGCATCGAGCGGGTTTCGGATTGTACGTACTCGGTAAACGCATCGCGGTCGCCCACCAGTTCCCACACCCGAACCAGGTTTCGCCAATCGGCTACCTTGCCATCCACCCGGCGCACCAGCACCACCGTCGGCGAAACAATCTCGTAGTCCGTCACGAAGTGTGAGTTCGCGGGCTGTTCGTAGTTCACAACCTTCCATTGCATCCGGTCCTCGGCCAATTCGTCGGCGAACGCCGACTCGACCGCTTCGTGAGAGAAACTCTCGATGCTCATGCAGGTTGGACAACGCGTTTCTCCATGGAAGTAGTACACGACCAGGGCGTTATCCGGCTGTTGCTCGGCACCCAGGGGTGCCTCGTCCACGGGCGACTTCCGAAACTCGCGTCCCACGAGTATCACAACCGACGAGGCGACAAAGATCAGCAGTGCTCCAGCGATCCAATTCTTGGCGTTCATCCTTACCATCGCTTCCGGAGTTAGGGGTGTATTTTTTCATACAGGGCCGTCAAGTTCGTGCGATAGGCCGTGCGGAGTACCGGTTCGAACCTGCCCAGCGGTTTCACAGGTATCAGACTCATTACCTCGTCGGACGTCAGGTGCGACGAGGTTAGCATGTCGACGGCGCCCACCGTCATGGCCTTTAGCGCTCGACGGGCTTCGTCTGGCTGCAAACCAAACTCACTAGCGAGCGACTCCAGTTCCAGCCATTGCGGCCACAGATAGGTAGGCCCCATGGCGGCGACGATGGCGTAGGCCTCGAGCTTTTCCTCCGCTACTTCCGGAAGTTCGCCCAACGGCCTCATCAGGTCGCGAATCGTCTTGCGATCGGTGTCTTTCAACGCGTTGCTCCAGGCGATCGGGTTAAAGCCGTTGCCGACCAGCGATGGAGCATTTGGAATGAGCCTCGCTAGCCGTTCGAATCCTCCCAACACGTCTTGTAGCTTCGAAATGGTAACTTTGGGAGCAAGCGACACCACGATGGTGTCGGTACCTAGCGCGCCCGCGACCGACGAAGCAACGTCGGCAACCTGTGGCGGATGAACAGCGAGAAACACAATCGGTTGCTGCGCCGCCTGCGCGGCTGTGCCCTGGACCAGAGTGCCATACGGGGCTGCAGACTGCAGCGTGGCGAAGGCCGCCTTGTCCGGTTCGCAGACAACGACCTGCGAGAGTTGTTTGCCGACACAATGCCAACCGCCGAGCAGGATACGAGCAATGCGGCCGCCACCAATGAAACCAATCGAGGGATGGGACATGAGTAAGACTCCCGTTAGTGAAGTTGTCGGTCAGTGCGGCAGGACGGCTATGATTTCCTCGGGCGTAGCCACTTTGCCAACGATCTTCACCTCGCCGTTGACGGCCAGTGCAGGCGTCGACATGACACCGAACTTCACGATCTCGTTGATGTCAGCCACCTTCTGCACGTCCGCTTCGACGCCCAGTTGTTGGACGGCCGCTTCGACATTTTCTTTCAGCGAAACGCACTTCTTGCAGCCCGTGCCCAGCACTTGAATGGTGATCATCTTGTGAACCTCCTAAGGGATGGTTGTGGTAGCAGCGGCGGTAGCGACCTGATTGGTCGTGGTTGTCGCCGTGGGATAGAGTGTTCCGAAGCTTGCCCCCGCGATGGTCGCCATCACCACGACCAGCAGCACGAAGACAGCCGTCTTCGCGTTGCCGACAACACTGCGGATGACGAGAATGCTTGGCAACGACAGCGCAGGCCCTGCCAGTAGCAAGGCCAGTGCCGGCCCGTTGTGCATTCCGTTTCGCATCAACGCTTCGAGGATGGGAACTTCGGTCAGCGTGGCGAAGTAAAACAGGCAGCCCACCACCGAGGCGATTAGGTTCGACAGCAAACTGTTGTCGCCCACCAGGGCGGCAACCTGCTTTTCGGGGATCAGAGCGCCCAAGAAGCCAACGACGAAGACACCACCGAACAGCAACGGCACCAACAGCTTGGAGAACTCCCAGGTGTTGCCCATCCACTCGGCGAAGTCGTCGCGATCGAGCCATGCGAGGCTCATCACCGCCACCAGCACGCCCATCGCACCGGCCAGGTACCAACGATAGTGATAGACGCGAGTAACCCAGTTATCGACGTCTTCGATGCTGGCCACTTGGGTCTTGGCCACCCGAACCACTTCCGACGCCTGGTGGCCCAAGGCGGCCTGTTGGAGTCGCAGGTCGAAGCTGTTCTCTGTCTCGTATTGCAGCGTGGCCTCGATTTGTTGCCCGTCCGCTAACTGGACGACTTTATCGCCCGGGTTGAACCAATCGCTGAACACCAGAAAGGCGAGCATCGCCGCCAGCAGCGAGGTGTTCTGCCAGAGGGGCCGGCTCGCCGCCGGAGGATCGGGCTGGGCCATCGTAATTTCGGTTCGCTCGTCCTCGCTGCGGCGAAACAGTACTGCCATGACTAGGCCGATGATCACGCCGAACACCATGGCGCCCACCACGCGGGCGACGCCTAACTCCCAACCCAGGACGCGGGCCGTGAGAAAGATCGCGAGCACATTGATGGCCGGACCGGCGTAGAGGAAGCAGGCGGCTGGCCCCAGACCGGCGCCTATTCGGTAGATGCCGGCGAACATTGGCAGCACGCTGCACGAACAGACAGCCAGCACCGTGCCCGAGACCGAAGCCACCGAGTACGACTCGACCTTGTTGGCCTTCGGCCCCAGGTGCTTGAGTACCGACTCTTTGGACAGAAACGTGGTGATCGCCCCAGCGATAAACAGGGCCGGTACCACACAGGCGAGCGTATGGTTGCGAGCGTACCACTGCAGCAGCAGGAAGGCCTCGACAATGGCTCCCGTGATCTTGGCCGCCAGTGGATCCGTCTGGGGGGTGAACTGCGGCGTCGCCAGCGGTACGAAGTAGGCGAACAGAAAGACGCCTAGAAACGCCGCGAAGATCTTCCATTCCCGATTCATCGTCACGCACCAGCTTGTATACTTGCATGAATTTGCAACTATCTAACCAAATAAAAACGCCGCCCCACGCAGCGGCTACGACAGTACCTTCAGTTGTTGGTCGACGTTGCACTTCACTACCGACTCGATGCAGCTAAACAGGCTCTTCAGGCACTTCACCCGCAAGCGGTAAAACACCATCTGACCCCGCTTGTCGCTTTCGACGATGCCAGCATTCTTGAGTTGCGAGAGGTGCCGCGAGACAGTCGACATGTCCATGCCAATCACCTCGGTCAGCTCACAAACGCACACTTCATCCTGCTCGGCGAGCACATCGACCAGCTTCAACCGAGCCGGATGCGCTAGCGCCTTGAGCACCTTGGTCCGCGTCTCGTACTTGGCTCGTTCCGCTCGGTTCATTGTATTGATATCGGAAGTTGTGTATTTGCAACTTTATGCAAGTTTACGTCGCAGCACCCAGAGGGTCAAGTCGGACTCGCATCCGCAGGCCTGCAAACCTGCATTCACTCGCAAGCGATTCTAGTCGGAGTTGGGATCGAACAGAGGTGGAAACCGGACCCGTAACTCTTCAAGATAGCGTGAACTTGGTGGTCACACGCGCGGAGGCAACGCCCTCGCAGTTGGCCGGCGACGGTAACTTTGGCAAGTGTCGGTGTTTCGATCATGGCAGGTGACCTTACCTCCCCTCCAGGACCCTTCTCATGACGCCCAAGCGAATCGCTTTCTTCGGCTCCAGTTCCATCTACGGCACCGCCGACGACGAAGCCGGTGGCTTTGTGAATCGGTTTCGACTCTGGTATGAGTCCATCGACAACAGACACCGCGTGTACAACCTTGGCATTTGGGGCGAGCAGACACGCAGCTTGATCGACCGCATCGCCCCCGAAGCTGCCCGGCGTCGGCCGCATCTGATTATGGTTTATCCCGGCTTCAACGATTGCCGCCGGCAAGGCTTTGCCGAGGCACCGAACGCTGTACCGCTACCACGTTTTCGCGAGGCGATGCAAGAGCTTATCTCCAATGCCCAAGCGATCACCGAAACCGTTGTGATGACGGGGTATCCCTTCGACGAATCGCGGACCTCGCCCTATCTGGATACCGACAGTCACTACCTGCTCCGCGATGCGGAAGATTACAGCAGTGCGCTGGTGGCGGTTGCCAGGCGGTGCCAGGCAGGAGTGCTCGACTTGTTCACGCAACTGCAGTGCGTAGATATGAACTCGCTACTCGCGCCCGATGGCTTGCACTGCAACGCCCAGGGGCACGAAAAGTTGTGCGTCCTCACAAAAGACTACTTTCGAGCCGCTTACGGTTTGAAAGCGTTTTAGAATTCGTCGCCGCCCCCATAGCTCGAAAACTCTTCGTGGGGCGCCGGCGCGGCGTTCGTAAAGCGGGTAAAGTCGTGCAGCCAGGTGAGTTTCACGTCGCCGGTGGGACCGTTACGCTGTTTGCGAACCAGCAAATCGGCTTCGCCGCGAACGCGTTCGCGGTCCTCATCGTTCGTCTGGTAGTACTCTTCGCGGTGTACGAACATCACCACGTCGGCGTCCTGCTCGATGGCTCCCGATTCACGCAAGTGGCTGAGCGCGGGCTTGTTGTCCTTGGTCGATTCGACCTGGCGGTTAAGCTGCGCTAGGCAGAGCACGGGCACCGCGAGTTCGCGGGCCAGCCCTTTCAAGCGGCGGGCGATCTTCGAGACCTGTTCCTGCCGCGGGTCGCGCGAGTTATCCGGCTCGATCAGCTGCAGGTAGTCGATCACGATCAGCGACAGCCCGTGGCGGCGCTTGAGCCTTCGGGCCGCGGCCGAGATTTCCGTCATCGTGCGACCGGGCGTGTCGTCGATGTACAGCGGCGCGGTGCTTACCTCGTTTGCGGTGCGGATTAGCAGCTGGCTTTCTTCCTTGCTGATGTGACCGTTACGCAGTCGGTGGCCGTTCACCTTGGCCCGCGAGCAGAGCAAGCGGTCGCCGAGTTCGAGCTTCGACATTTCAAGGCTGACGAACAGCGTCGGCGCCTGAGTGTTGACGGCCACGTGCTCGACAATATTCAACGCGAAGGCCGTTTTGCCCATACTGGGGCGGGCCGCCAGGATCAGCAGTTCGTTGGCATGCAGCCCACCGGTCATCTCGTCGAAGTCGGTAAAGCCCGTCTCAACGCCACCGTGGGCGTGATCGTTCTTCATACGGGCGTCGATCCGGGCGAGTGCTTCGTGCAGCACCTCTCGGATCGAAGTGACCTGGGCGTTGCCCTTTTCCTCCAGGATGGCGAACACCCGCTCTTCGGCGCGGCTGAGCATCTCGCGGGGATCCATCGTCGGATCGTACGAGTCGCGAATGATGTCCGTACTGGCGTGGATCAGCGACCGCAACGTTGCCTTTTCGTGAACGATCTTGGCGTAGTACTCGGCGTGAGCCGCTGTGGGAACCGCTTCGCCCAGTTCGGCGATGTACGACGAGCCACCCACCATATCGAGGTCGCCCGAGTCGCGTAAGAACTGCAGCAGCAGCATCGGATCGATCTGCTTGCCCGATTCGTGCATCTCGACGAAGCGGGCGTAGATGCGCGAGTGGGCGTCGTCGTAGAAATCGTCGGCGCGAAGGATGAGGGCGACTTCGTCGAACTTTTCGGGCAGAATCAGCAGGCTGCCCAGCACGCCGCGCTCGGCCTCGAGCGACTGCGGCATCTTGCGGTCGAGCAGGCCCTCGGTGTCCTTGGGTCTGTCGTCTCTGCCGCCACGTCCCGAGTCCTTACGACGTTCGTCTGCCACAGCGCACACTCCTTCCTGCGACTGTTTGGGGAAATAACAGCAGTCCCCGTTTCCCGGATCCTCACCCAGATGTCTCCCCCCAGGGGTATGCCCGGCGGGAAGGGACGGACCGCAAGCTCTTTACTCGTCGGCGGCGACGGTCGGCACCACCCACACCTTCACTTCGCCTTCGACCGCAGAGGAGAGGCGGACCTTCACGGTGTAGAGGCCCAGTTCCTTCAGGACGCCTTCGAGACGAATTTGATCGGCATGGAGATTGATGTCGTTCTTCTTCAGAGCGGCAACAATCTCGGCGGCGCCAACGCTACCGTACAGATGGCCATCCTCGGTGGCATTGGCCTCGATAGTAACGCTTTGCTTGGCGATTTCGGCAGCGTAGCTTCGCAGCTCGGCCTGACGGGCGAGCTCGATTTGCTGTAGCTTGACCTTATGCTTATCGACCATCCGTTGGTGATGCTCGGTAGCGACGGTTGCCAGGCCTTGAGGAATGAGATAATTCAGTGCGTAGCCACGCTTTACCTCAACCACTTCGCCCTGCTTACCCAAGTCGGGAACCGACTGGATCAACAGCAGCTGAACGCCACCGTGGGGGCCGGTGGGAAGACGCTTGAATCCCTTGTTCTTACGCTTGACTTTGGTTTGCATGGCTGGTTGGTCGGTTGCGGGTTCAGTTGTATTTCTTGTAAGCAGGGCCCGTCAGGACACCTTCTGTTTTGGCTTGGCTGGGTTTGCCACTCGAGGGGTTTGCCACCTAGAACGGGATTTCGTCGTCCGGAGGCATGCTGGGCGGGGACGAGTAGTCGTCGTAGCCCGAGCCGCTTGACTTGCTGGCGGCCGGCTGGCGTTGGGGGGCACTGCGGCCACCGCCGCCGCCTCCTCCGCCACCACCACCACTGAGCATTTGCATCTTCTCGCCGATGATCTTCACCTTCGAGCGCTTTTGGCCGTCCTTCTCCCAAGTGTCGTACTTCAGGCGGCCTTCGATCAGCAGGGGCGAGCCCTTGCTCAGGTACTCGTTGGCCACTTCCGCGGTGCGACCCCACAGGGTGACGTCGAAGAAGTTGACCTCGTCTGTCCACTGGTCGTTCTTCTTCACCCGCTCGTTGACGGCCATGCCAATCTCGGCCACCGCGGTTCCGCTCGGCAGGTAGCGCAGCTCGGGATCGCGGGTCAGGTTTCCGACCAGAATCACTCGATTAAAGCTTGCCATGCTGTGCCTCGTCCGTGGGGAAGGAGTATCTGTACATTTGAACCGATGGGCCAAGTCTACCCGATCGACTTTCGACCAGCAAGCAGTTTGCCCGGCTGGCGGAACGACCGGCGATTGGGCCGCGGATTATTCGGCTCCAGCGGCGACCGGTTCGCCGGCTTCTTCCTCGGAGGGCTCTTCTTCCGGCTGGCCGGTGCCCTGGGCGTGAGCCAGGATCGGCTCGACCAGGCTGGGGTGAATCTTCAGCACCAGCTGACGCAGTACGCCGTCGTGCAGTTCGCACTTGCGGTTCAGCGGGGTGATGGCGTCCGTGGGGCTGCGGAAGTAAATCAGCCAGTAGGTGCCCTTCCGCTGGCCCTTGATCGGGTAGGCCAAGCGGCGTTCTTCCCACAGTCGACTGACGACAACCTCGCCGCCACCATCGACAACCATTTGCTCAACTTCGGCAGGAAGACCCTGCTGGTCGCGGGCAAACTTATTGGCGTCGAAGAGGAACAGGCCTTCGTAAACTTGGGTGGACAATTTTGCGTCTCCGTGGGGAGTCAGTGGGGGCGTTGGGTATCTTAGTTAAACTGGTTCATCGCGGCGGTCGGACCTTGCCGCACCCAGCATTCTACCGCATCGGCGGTTCGGCGGATGGTTTGGTCGGCCAGTTCCTGTTCGTCGCGGGCAAACTTGCCCAGGACGAAGTCGACTGTACTCCACCGCTCCGGCACCGGTCCGATGCCGATTCGCAGCCGGGCAAAGTCTTGGGTGCCCAGTTGCTGGATGATGTTGTCCAGTCCATTTTGCCCGCCGGCCGAGCCCTTGGTCCGCATGCGGAGCGTGCCCAGTGGCAGGTTAAAGTCGTCGCAAACTACCAGCAAATCGGAGGGTGGCAGCTTGTAAAAGTCGGCCGCCAAGCGAACCGAAACGCCGGACAGGTTCATAAAGGTTTGCGGGGCCACCAGCAGAACCTTCTCGCCGGCCAGGGCGATCTCGGCCAATTGCGACTGGTGCTTGTCGCGAAACCTATCGGCTTGCCAGCGTTTGGCCAGTTCGCCGATTAACTCAAATCCTACGTTGTGTCTCGTGTTGTCGTACTTCTTGCCGGGGTTGCCGAGCCCCACGATCATCTTCATGGTTGTCAGCTATCCCCGCTAACCACTGGTCGGTTCTCCCAACCGGGTGGCGTGTGTTATTCTTCCGAACTTTCCTCGTCCTCGGGCTTCTGGCCAACCAATTCTGGTTCGGCGCCGGTGGTGCCCAGGGCTTCTTCTTCCTCAGGCTCTTCGGCCAGCGGGGCGACGCAATTCAGCAGCACCCGATCGGCGTCGGTCAGCAGCTTCGCACCCTCGGGCAGGTCGATCACGGCCGAAGCGGTCACGGTGTCGCCCAGGTGGACATTGGCCAGATCGATGTGCAGCTTCTCAGGAACGTTCGCCGGCGTGACCTCGATTTCCACCGAGTGGTTTACCCAGGTCATCATGCCGCCTTCGTCTTCGCCGGGGGCCTGCCCCTTGGCTTCGACGGGGATCTCAACGTGTACTCGTTCGCCAGCCGCGACCCGCAATAGGTCGGCGTGCAGCACGTAGCGGCCAAAAGTGTCCCACTGCAGGTCCTGCAGCAGCGCCTGGCCCTTTTCGTCGCCGGCCAGTTGCACAATCTTAGCGCCGTGGCGGAGCGTGGTCGACAGCTCTTCGTACGGCACGGCCAAGCTTACCGAAGGCTCGTTGTGGCCATACAGCACGGCGGGGCAAAGGCCTTCGGAGCGGAGGCGGTCGCTCGCCCGTGTGCCGAGTTTCTCGCGTTTCTTGACGTTCAGTGTTTCAGACATCTTGGCGTTCTCACAAGCGGGCCGCCCCGTTCCCGGGCATGCAGCGATTGCCGCCCAGAGGGTCCGCCCGAATTGAATTGGCAGAATCCCTCATTTTGCGAGTTTTGGCCGAGATTGCAAGCGGTCCCCGAGGTGAATTTCGGGTCATTTTGGGCGGCCTGGGTAGAATCGGCCGGCCCCGCGGGCCGGATGGCCGTATTGGGGTGGTTTTGACCGGGAAATCGCCGGGGAAGGCGGCACGAGTGGGGGCGAGTCGTGTAAACCGGAAGGAGCCTAGGCGACCTAAGAATCTGGCTTTGCAGGTAGAACAGCATTGCAAACGTGGGAATCTCGCCGACCAAGCTCAGAAACGGCCGAACGAAAGAGCACAGCAACCTCTGGCTGAAACAAGCCCCCGCGTAGGTCCGGCACGGGCGATTTCTCACGCAAAGGCGCGAAGGAGCGTCGTAGGCCGCGACGAGCTTGTGCTGTTACGGCAACTGAGCCAGAGCTTCGCCGAACTTACTAGAACGCCCCGCCACCGCCGAAATCTTCGCCGCCGAGTCTACCGTCACCCCCACCGAAACCACCTCCACCGCCTTCCACAGCTTTGCTGCTTTGTTTCGGCTTCTCCTTGCGTTGGGCACGAGTCCCAGAACGCTTGCCATTCTCCCGAGACTCTAAAGGCAGCGCGAACCGATGTTGCCTGGCTAGCCTTAACGCCGAGAGAAGATTTTGGATCTCCTGGTGCACTTCCTCGCGGTGCCTGACGATGAGCAAGTTGGGCTGCATCGCTGCGATGTATCCGTCGTCGCCTCCCCAGCCATCCACACAGCAGGTGGCCTGGATAATCTCGATAAGATGAGCGATATCTTCCGGGTATTGAGCAAGGCCCCGTGTCTTGGCGGAAGAGGCAGCCCCCTGCTTTACTTCGAGCAGGTCGCCGACAGGATAGATTCCGACCAAAGGCCAGGCGAAAGATTCATCCTCACTGGCAATCACCACCGTATCGTGCACGAGAATGTAAGTTAATTCGACCTCGTGCAGCGTGAGCTTCAGCGCCGCGCCTAGCGACATCTCGCTCAAGTTTGCATCGAGCTTTTCGTCTTCTGAAAGCCCCAGGTCATCGAAAGATGAAGGGTCTAGCTGTACCTTAAGCCCGTACTCTTTTCTGACGAAGTCGGCCACTTCCGACAATGGCATATCCTTGAACTGGAAGCCTTCCTTTTTCAGTGGCTGCGCCAGCAAGCGTTGTAGCTTGTCTACCTCTGGCGAAGCCCAAATCACCTGCGACTCCGGCCAATCTTCTCTCGCATCGCTGTATAGCCCTGAGACTCCAAATCGCTCGGCAAGACTCTTGTCGAATACTTGCTGATGACCAAGCACTCGGGAAAGCTTGCCTGGAAAAGGTCGCACTTCCGCTTCGGGGGGCGCATCCGAATCATCGACGGAATAGCGGTCGAAAATCTGGTCGATAAGCGCCTCAAACGAATTATCATCAGACGGATCATCCTGAGCCCGTACCGAGTCATGGCCTGAGAGCCAACAGCCAGCAAACAGCAGCAAACTCACGCATGCGACTTTAGCGTACTTCACGGGTACATCTCCCCGAGGGGTCACCAATCGAATAAGGGCCGATGTTTAAATCATACACCCCCTCGGCTGCTCGATGTGAAACTTCAACTCCAGTAAAGTGCCGAGTCGTGTGGTCCGAATTCTTGCCAGTCCGACTACCGGGACCTTGCGTCGTAGATGGTAAAACAGCCGGTGTAAAATAATCGCTGTAGAAATCGCGCGGCGATCTGGTCCAATGTGGGGGTGGCGATAGGTTCGCTCGGCTGTTTGGCAATTTGGATTGGGCTGTAGGCTCTGGGCTGTAAGTTGTAGGCCTGGGGGCTGCGCTGGAGGGGCGCGCTGTTGGTTCGTGCTGAGCAGGTGAGGCTCGGGCTTGCCCTTCGCCGTCTGGCCGAAGAGTTTTGGTTCAACTGGCCGAGTATTGGTACAACTCACCGAACATGCGGAGAACAACGCGGAGGATTCTGTTCCCTCCTTCGCATGGTTTGGCCAGTAAAACCAGGGTTTTCACCACTAGGGTGGAACCAAAACGGTGGGAGTTTTGGGACCACGGATTCGCAACGTAGAACTGGTCCCAAAACAGTGAGCGGCACTCGGCTCCGGTCTGGGACAACGTTGGTCTCGAGAGGTTCTCGCGGACCGCGTGGCGGTCCGGCTAGAGGGACCATTCGCTGCGGATCGAAGCTTTAACCTGCTGCTACCGGAACAACTTACTCACCGACTCGTTCCGGTGAATCGCCTTGATGGCGTCGCCCACGAGTTGGTCGACTGGCAGCGTGACCAATTGTGGCAGCCGCTCGCGGACTTCGGTGCTCAGCGGGATGGAGTTGGTGCATACCAGGCTCGTGAGGTTAGCGTTCGACAAGCGGTCGAGTGCCGGGCCGCAGAACACCGCGTGCGTGATACCAACATGGATTTCTTTCGCGCCGAAGTCGTGCAGCACTTGCGCGGCGCCGCAGATCGAGCCGGCGGTGGAGATCATGTCGTCGAACAACAGGGCCACTTTGCCTTCGACGGCACCGCCCAGCAGGTTGGCCTGCACGGTGGTTTCGGCGCTGGTGCGGCGCTTGTCGATGATCGCTACTTCGCCACCGAGTCGCTTCGAGTGCCCCAAGGCGCGTTTGATGCTGCCTTCATCGGGACTGACGATCACGATTTCGTCGAGGTCGATGTCTGAGTCCAGGAAGTGTTGGTTCAGCACGGGCGCGGCGTACAGGTGATCGACCGGTACGTCGAAGAAGCCTTGAATCTGCGCGGCGTGCAGGTCCATGGTCAGCACACGATCGGCGCCGGCCCGGGTGATCAGGTTCGCCACCAACTTGGCAGTGATCGGCACGCGGCCTTCGTCCTTGCGGTCCTGGCGGGCATAGCCGTAGTAGGGGATGACGGCCGTGATACGTTCGGCACTCGCCCGCAAGCAACTGTCGATCATGATCAACAGTTCCATGAGGTTCTCATTCACCGGAGGGCAGGTGGGCTGGATGAGGAAGATGTCGCGGCCGCGGATGTCTTCGTCGATCTTGCAGGAGATCTCGCCGTCGGGAAACCGGCCGAGCGACACCTTGCCGAGCGGCACGCCCAGATAGTCGGCAATTTGCTTGCTGAGTTCGGGGTTCGCGGTACCGCTAAATAGTTTGATGTCTTGCATCGAGAAAGTGCCCAAGGAAGGTCCACCACAGGTTGGCGAGCAAAGGTGTCAGGGGCGCGCCGCCACGCCCTCGGGGCACTGCATTTTGCCAAGATTCCTCCAGATTTGATAGCCGGGGCGGACCGGTTGTCCACCTGGCGACCAGGCGGATTGACGTTGCTCGGCCCGCTGGGCGTTTGCTACCCTGCGCCGCGCTATTTATCCACCATTTTGACCTGGAGGCCCCTGGCTATGTCTCGAATTCGACTAGTTGCCAGCACCTGCCTGATCGTACTCACGGCCGCTGGGGCTCTGCATGCCGAGCAGCCAGCGGACCACGTGGCGCTGCGTACAGAGCTAGCCGAACTGAAGTCGCTGGCCGAGCAGTTGCAGGCTCGGATTGCCAAGTTGGAAGAGCGGTTGGCACCGCCAATGCGCCCCAGCGACCTCCGACTGATCCGCCAAAACGATGCCTTGGTGGTGTACTTTGCGAGTCCTATTCAGAATCCGGGGGTCACGAGTGAAATGCGGCGAATCCCTGGTGGGAAAAGGTTGGTTCCTACCATCATGGCCACCGTGGAGGACATCTTGCCTAATGGCGACTGTGTGCTTTCCGGTCCGGCGAGATACGAGGTTGACGGTGTCCGATACGAGGGGGTGCTGACTGGGGTCGCGCCAAGAAACGCGATCGGCCCTTCAAGAAATATACGTGCCAAAGACGTAAGGGATTTGAAAATCGACGTGCGACAGTCGATAGCGAATTAGTCGGGTCGCTTCGAACTACGATTCGCCGTCCAGCATGCGCTGGGCTTCCTCGTCGCTCATCCCCTCGATTTCGGCGAGCAGTGCTTCGAGGTCTTCGTCGGCCGCTTGTGCTTCCGGCTCTTCCACGGCGGCTGGCGATTCGTCGTCCTGGCCGATGGATTGCTCGGCCAGGTATCGCGACAGGGCGGCGGGCGTGGGATAGTTCCACGCCACGATCGGCGGTAGCGGCACGCCGAATTCTTCTTCCAGCTCGTGGCTCAGTTCCACGGCCGTCAGCGAGTCGACACCGAACTCGGCAAACGGCTTGTCGCGGTGGATGTCGGCCGGGTCGAGTCCTACGCGGTCTACCAGCCATTCTTCCAGCCAGGCCTCGATCCTCTCGGCTGTTTGCTCGACACCAAAGACGTCGCCAACGAGTTGATTGCTGCGAGCAGCTTGCCCGTTTTGTTCTGTTCGCTTTTGACCGTTGGACGAGGCGGATCGGACTGGGGCTTTCCATTCGTGAACGACACGCAGTTTACCCTCCATGTACTGGTCGCGGGTGAGCGACCGCTGAACCTTGCCGCTGGAAGTAACCGGCAGCGACGATTGCCGGATGAGCACCACGGCGTGCACGTCAAGTTCGTGCTGCTCGGCCACCGCCTGACGCATCACGCTGATGACGTTGGAATACTCGCTTTTGTCGAATTGGCGGTCGATCTGGTTGACCACCACCAGTTTTTCCTCATCGCCCACGGTCACGCTGAACGCGGCACCCGGCATCAGGGCAGGGTGGGCCGATTCGGCGGTGGCTTCGATGTCCTGGGGATAGTGATTGCGGCCGCGAATGATGATCACGTCCTTCAGCCGCCCGGTGACGAACAATTCGCCGCGGTGGAAGAAGCCCAGGTCGCCTGTGCTGAGGAACTCGCCCTCAATACCACGCACGCGGGCGTGGAAGTTGCGGTTGATCTCTTCGGCGCGGCCGAAGTAACCCTTGGCCACGCTGGGCCCCTGCAACACGATCTCGCCCACCACGTCTTCGGGGCACATCTGACCGGTGAGTGGATGGAGGATTTCAACACGATGCTGGGCGGGGGCCGTGCCGCAGCCAACCAGTTCCTGCACGTGGTCGCTGCTTCCGTTGACGGCAACCTCCACGTTGCCCTCGGCCAGGGCAGCGCGGTCGACCCGCAAAATGGTCGGCGGTCGACGGTGTTCGCTGCCAGCGGCCAGCAACGTGTTTTCGGCCAACCCGTAGCACGGGTAGAACGCATCGGGCCGGAACCGGCTGGCGGCAAACGCCTCGGTGAATTGGCGCACCGTCTCGGCCCGGATTGGTTCGGCCCCGCAGAAGGCAAGCTGCCAGTTGGAGAAATCGAGCTTCGCGCGCTCTTCGGGTTTGGTTCGCTTGACGCAGTACTCGTAGGCGAAGTTCGGAGCGCCGCTGATGGTGGCTTCGTAGTGGTCGATTGCTTCCAGCCACCGCATCGGTTTTTGCAGGAAGGCCGCGGGCGCCATCAGGACACTGCGACCGCCTACGTACAACGGAGTGAGGATGCCGCCGATCAGGCCCATGTCGTGATAGGCGGGCAACCAGAACACACCGGTGGCAATCTTCTCGCGGCCCGATAGATCGACTTCGATGCCGAACGACTGACGAATGGCCTCCAGGTTAGCGAGCAGGTTGCCGTGGCTGACCATCACGCCCTTGGGATCGCTGGTCGAGCCGGAGGTGTATTGCAGAAAGGCCAGTTGTTCGGCGTCGATATCCGGCCGATTCCAGTCGTCCGCTTCGCTGCTCGGTACTTCGTCGGTGGCCATCCAGTGCATGGCGGCCACTACCTCGTCCTGCTGCGACATATCAACGGTGTCGAGTGTCTGCCGAGTGGTCAGGGCCACGCGAGCCCCGCTGTCGCGAGCGATGCTCGCCATCCGCGGCAGCGGGCGACGTGGCTTTGGATAGGTGGCCGGCACAGCCACCACGCCAGCATACAAGCATCCGAAAAAGGCCGAGATGAACTCGAGCCCCGCCGGGTAAACCAGCAGCACGCGTTCGCCGAGTTCGAGTTCCGCACTCAGGCGACTGGCAATGGCTTTAGCCCGCTGGTCCAGTTCGCGGAAGCTGATGGGCTGCTGGCCGTTCTGCTCGTCGAGATAAACGTACGCCGTGCGATCGCCGAACCTGGCCGCCTGTTGGCGGAGCAGGTCAACCATCGTCTCGAGCGTGCGAGCGCGTTGCAGGATAACGGATGCCATAGTTTGATTCGTGGGGATGCGGTCCGTAGTGGCCGCATCGTTATTTTATGTTAGGCGGGTGGCTTCGAATGTCGAACGGCTATCCACCTAGGATAGGCAACGTCAGCCGAAGGTGCACTCTTTTTCGGTATCGGAACAAAGCTGCGGGGCATACCAACTTGGCCTTTGTCGCCCCTTCAGACCGATCGGTCCGCAGTATTATGCGTTCTCGATGCGATCCGACCTTCCCCCGCCGAAGCACCGCCTTCCTAGCGAATGGGCTCCCCATGCCAGGGGAACGCCTGCCCTGGCAAGACGACCATTTTAGGTATAAAAAACAGGCGGCGTAAGACCCTCGCAAAAAACGTACAATCACAATAGGCAGCACAGACTGCCAACCTGGCGATGCCGAAATCGCCGGTGCTGCCGTTAGCGCAAATGTTTGTCGGCGCTAAGGTTACAGGTCCTATTCCAGCTCTGCCGCCCTGGCTGAAGGTGGTCAGCATGCCGACACCGGCCGGGTTCGGGCAACGACTGTTACGGCTTCTACTACGATGAAAGCCGCAGGGTGTTACAACGCAAGCTGCCGCTGCAAGGTTCTAACGAAAGCCAAGTTTCGAGTGTCCCGCCACCCTTTACTGCCAACAACGCGGTCCACCCAGGCCAAGCGAAGGCTGTTTTGTTTTCCCCATGCCGGAGGCGGAGCAGCCGCTTTTTATCGCTGGTCGCGGTACTTGCCGGACGACGTGGCGCTGGTGCCCATGCGGCTGCCAGGTCGCGAAGATCGTATGGCCGAGCCGGCATACACCGATTTGGCAAAACTGGCCGACGACGCAGCCGAAGCGGTGGCATCGCTGGCACCGCTACCATCGATATTTGTTGGTCACAGCCTGGGAGGTTACGTAGCGCTGGAAGTTGCGCGGCGGTTACTCGACACTTCGCAGTTTGCTCCCACCAAGTTAGTGGTGGCCGCTTGTGGCGCACCCCGAGGCGGTCCCGCCAAATCGCCCATCGGTCATTTGCCCGACGATCAATTCATCGAAGCCGTGTCCGACCGCTATGACGGCATCCCCGACGCGGTGCGCAATCACCCAGAATTAATGGCCATGGTGCTGCCGGCGCTGCGGGCCGACATCCAGATGATCGAAACCTACGACTACCAACCGAGCGAGCCACTGCCGATCGACATCCTGGCCATTGGGGGCACCAACGACGTGGGAGTAAGCCCTCACCGGCTAAATGAATGGCGCGGAGTGACTTCGGCCCAATTTCAAATGCGGTTGTTTCCGGGGGGGCATTTCTTTCTGCACCCCGCGCCACGTCGCGAAGTGGGCGCCGGCGAAGCCAGGATGCCTGCGCCCCTGTCGCTCATCTGCAATCAGCTTCCAGAAGCTGGGGGAGCAATCTCTTGATTGAACTCTCGCTGGCCAATGCGACCCCCGTCTCCGCGGACGACATGCCAGCGGTTCCGGGGGAAGGCGAACTGCACCTCTGGCGATGGACGATCGACGACTTGCAGGACCGGTGGCTCGAGCAACTGGATGCCAACGAGCGAGCCCGGCATCAGCGTCTGGCCACTCCCGATCTTCGCCAGCGATTCCTCGCCTCGCATGGGGGGCAGCGACAACTGCTGGCCGGATATCTTGGTTGCGAACCGGGCGACGTGGTGTTCAATGACGAGCCCAAGGGCAAGCCCTTTCTGCCGGGGCGACCGTTTGAATTCAACTTGTCTCATTCAGGCGACGAGAGCGTGTTGGTCATCGGCAAGCAGCCGGTAGGGGTGGATGTCGAACGTCATCGTTCCGTCAGCAACCTGCGGAGATTGGCTGGTAAGCATTTTACCGACAACGAACAAATGGACGTTATCGCCCTGGACGACGATGGAGCTTTGGGCTACTTCCTGCAAATCTGGACTCGCAAGGAAGCGGCGGTGAAAGTCACCGGACTAGGGCTCGGGGCGTCGGTTCGCACGTTGGAATTGATTGCCGTCACATCTGATTTCTGCAAGTTTGAATTGCCTTCGCAGTGGAACACGGACCTGGAGGTATGTTGGCTGGCCGATCTCACGATGTCGACCAACAGCTACGGAGCCGTTGCCACAGCCTTCGAGCCGAGTGTGGTTCGCTGTTTTGCATGGGCGGAAAGTCCGCGGTAGCAAATTCCGGTTTCCTGAAATCTACTTTGAGTTTCTCGCGCGACCGCGATATACTCAGGGTTTGCATTCGTTCCTGAGTTCCATTCCCGCAGGCGAGATCCATCATGCCCACCTCCCGTCGCCAGTTCTTGGCTACTTCAGCTGCCGCTGCTGCCGTACCTTACTTTGCGTGGAACCAGAAGGCGTTTGCCAACGACGAGAAGAACGACCGTCCGAATATCGGTTGCATCGGTGTGGGCAGCATGGGTACCGGGGATGCACGGGGACATGCCCACTTTGGCGACGTGGTCGCTGTATGCGACGTTGACATGGGGCATGCCAGGCGAGCTAAGAACGATGACAATATCGGCAAAGGCAAAGCCGATATGTATGAGGACTATCGCAAGGTGCTCGACCGCGACGACATCGACGTGGTGAGCATCGTCACGCCCGATCACTGGCACGTGAAGATTGCCATCGAAGCTCTGCAGGCCGGGAAGCACGTGTTCTGCCAGAAGCCGCTTACCTTGACGCTGGAAGAGAACCAACTGATTCGCAACGCCTGTAAGAAGTATCCCGATCTGGTATTCACCGTGGGGACGCAGCAGCGCAGTCAGAAGGATTTGTTCTTGCGGGCGGTGAATATGGTGCAAAAGGGTTTGCTGGGCGACATCACCAAGGTTACGGCCGGCATCAATGGCAGTCCGACGGGTGGCCCGTTCAAGGCGGTGGTGCCTCCGGCGGACCTCGACTGGTACATGTGGCTTGGCCAGGCGCCATTGACCGACTACATGGAAAAGCGGTGCCACTACGAATTTCGTTGGTGGTACGAATACTCCGGCGGAAAGTTCACCGACTGGGGGGCGCACCATGTGGACATCGCCACCTGGGCGCTCGATCAGCAGGGCGAAGGCAAGGGCCCTGTGGAAGTCGACGGTACCGATGCGAATCATCCCGTGCCGTTTGAGAACGGCTATCCCACGGTCGACAATAAGTACAACACCTCGCACGACTTCGACGTGGTTTGCAAGTACGACAATGGCACGGTGCTGCATGTTACCAGTCGGGGCGAGAATGGCATCCTCTTCGAAGGCACCAAGGGTCGCATCTTCGTCAATCGCGGCAAGATTACCGGCAAGCCGATCGAAGAGAAATGGGACGAGGGCGAGTTCACCACCGCCGACGTCGAGAAGCTCTACAAGGGTAAGCCGTACGAAGGTCACAAGAGCAACTTCTACCGCTGCATCCGCGAAGGTGGTCAACCAGTGTCGGACGTGTTCAGCCATGTCCAGGCCATGAACATCTGCCATCTTTCGTCCGTAGCATCCCGCCTGAATCGCAAGATCAACTGGGATCCTAAGGCCGAGCAGATCACCGGCGACGACCAGGCGGCCACATTCTTCGCCCGCAGGCAACGCCCCGGGTTTGAGATTCCACGAATCGAAGCGCCAGGCGAGGGGCAAACGGCCCAGGCCAGCTAGAGCAGGCTGCTGGCGTAGCTGGCAAAACCGGTGTGACCCGACCCATGCCTTAATAAACCCTGGTATTCCGGCGGGCTGGCGCATGCTGCGCACGGCATTTTGTTGCGACCGTAGTGGGCTCCAATTAGTCTGGAGTCAGGCGCGCTACGCGTCGGCGCGGGCCCGCTCCCTCCTTGCTTCTTTTCGTCATCTGTTCTCGCCTCCAGGAGATTCGTCATGCTGCGTTTCATGTTGATCGCCGTTATGGGGCTGGCAATCCACTTCGGGTCGATGGAGTCGGCTTCGGCCTGGACACCTCGCTCGTACCGCTCCAGCCAACCTACCTATCGCTATTGCCCACCCCGGTATTCGAACGCCCATAACTACGCTCTGCCTGGTTACGAGTACCAATACTATCGCGGCCGCGTAAACAACGCCGCGAGCTACACACAGATGTTTGGCATCTAGAACGGGCGGACTAGCTGCTGTCGTAAAACAAGCAAACGGCCGTCGACACCCTCCAGGCGTCGACGGCCGTTTGTCATTTCAGCAGTAGCTTTCGTACCTCGGTGAATCAGAACTCTTCGAATTCACCGCTGCCAGCTCCTGCACCTACCATGTCCCAGTCGTCCTTGGGCGCCTCGTCCTTCCAGGTCGCAGCCTCCATCTGGGGGGCGGGGGCAGGCTTACTAGGCTTCTTGCTGCTCTTGGCCCGCGGTGCGGGCGACTCCAGCAGTTGATGCGGTTCCGAAGAGTCGTGTTTGCCCAGGTTGAACTGAGCGATGGCTTCCTGCAAGCGGCCGCTCAGTCGCGACAGGGCGGTCGCCGTACCACTCATCTCCTCGGTTTGCGAAGCGTTGCTTTGGGTAACGTGATCCAGTTGCGTCACCGCCCGGTTGATCTGCTCGATACCAGTGGTCTGCTCCTGGGAGGCCGCCGCAATTTCGGCAACGATGTCCGTCACTCGCTTGACGCTGGTAACGATTTCTTGCAACGTGTCGCCCGACTTGTTCACCAGATCGGAGCCGGCCTTCACCTTGCCAACGGAGTCCTCGATCAACGTCTTGATCTCGCGAGCCGCCGTGGCCGAACGTTGGGCCAGGCTTCGCACCTCTCCAGCAACCACGGCGAAACCGCGCCCCTGCTCGCCGGCGCGGGCGGCTTCCACCGCAGCGTTGAGGGCCAGCAGATTGGTTTGGAAGGCAATTTCGTCGATAGTGGTGATGATTTCGGCGATCTTGCGCGACGACTTGTCGATTTCGTCCATCGCTCGGACTGCATCGGACACCACCGCGCCGCCGTTCTCGGCGCTTTGCCGTGAGCCCCGGGCCAACTGGTTGGCCTGGTCGGCGTTGTCGGCGTTCTGACGAACCGTGGCGGTAATCTCTTCCAGGCTGGCAGCCGTTTCCTCGAGACTCGAGGCCGACTCTTGAGCGCCATTGGAGAGTTGTTCGCTGGCGGAGGCCAGTTGATTGGATGCCTCGGCAACGTTCAAGGCCACCTGGTCCACGTCGCGGAGCGGCTTGAGCAGGTGTCGCACTGCAATGAACGACGCGACGCCGGCCAGCAGAGTGACGCCAATACCGGTGATGATCACCATCATGGTCATCTTGTTCATGCCGGCTTCGATTGCCGTAGCTGCTTGCCGGAATTCATCTTGGTAGACGGAAACGCCAACCATCCAGTCCCAAGGTTCGAAAAAATCGACGGCGGCGATTTTCAACCGTGGTTCTGGCTCTCCTTCGTTTTGCCAGAAGTACTCGACAATGCTCGACTTTTCATTGGCGGGGTCTTTGGCCACATCGATCGCTTCGCGAATAAAGTACTTCCCACTGGCATCCTGGGAGTCGTAGATGTTCTTGCCGTCACTTGTGCCTCCTTTGGAAATCAGATAGGTGCCTTTCTCGGTACCGCTTCCTTGAAGGACATACACGTAGCCCGACTTGCCCAGTTCCAGCGACTCGACATGTTCGCGGATGGCAGTTAGGGATGACTGGGGACGGCCATAGAATATGGCTCCGACGACGCGGTCGTCCTGGTCCCGGATGGGGGCATAGCCGGTACTCCACCACCCATTTACGACGTAGGCTCGGCCTGTGAACCTGTCACCGTTCAGCAGGGCGCTGACCACTGGGTCGCGCGAACCGTCGGGGTGGACCGCCGGGATGTACGTCCCCACGGCACGCTCTCCATTGGTCTTCTTCACGCTGGTGCTGATACGCAGCATATCTCCCGCTTCATTCACGCGCTGGAAGATGGTGCAAGCACCGTCGACGACTTCGCTCACATCGTCGACGAAATTCGATGGTTGGTCGAAAGTCTGGTTCTGTCCCAACCACTCGCCGTCCAGCAGCACCTTGGGAAGTTCGACTGGATGCTCAGACTTGTCGAATTGGTTGATGGCGTTCCAGGTGACCTTCTCCTCCGCGAGGGTCAGTTCGCGCTCGTCGAACGTCTCGGCCGTAAAGGACAGCACCGAATTGACATGTTCCATTTCGCTTCGATGCACCAGTTTCAATGACTCCATTAGTTGATCGGCCATTTTCTGGCAGGACGAACGCGCTTTCTCGTCGGTATCTTTCAGGACGATCTCCTGGACTGCGAATTGTTGAGTCCAGATGACGGCAATCATCACCAGGGTGGTAACGACCGTACCGGCCGTTGCCAGAATTAACATCTTCTTTCCGAAACTCATGGTGTGCTCTCCTTTCGAGGGGGAGTTGAAGTTTTTATGTTTAGTGTGGTTTCGGCACCGCCGTAGCACGTGTGCTTGATGATTCGTGGTTGGTGCTGTTTGCGACCGATCCAACGGACCTGGTCGCCATGCAAGGCTACTAAGTTGCAGGGGAAGTAGCGGTTCTTGGCAATTGACCGGCAGCCAGGGCCAGCATGCGTTCGGCCACGCAGTCGAGTGGCACCACTTCGTCGACTCCACCGGCCGTGATCGCTTCCTTGGGCATGCCGAACACCACGCAGGTCGATTCGTCCTGGGCCATGGTTCGGGCGCCGGCCTGATGCATTTGCAGCATTCCCGCCGCACCGTCATTGCCCATGCCGGTCAGGATGACTCCGATGGCATTGCTGCCAAGGTGCTTGGCGGCCGAGCGGAACAGCACATCCACCGAAGGGCGGTGGCGATTCACAGGTTCGCCATGACCAACCTTCACTGCGTAGTTGGCGCCACTGCGGTACACTCCCATGTGCAATCCACCAGGTGCCAACAAAGCATGACCGGGTAGCACTCGGTCGCCGTCTTCCGCTTCTTTCACCGAAATCTGGCAGGCATTGTCCAGGCGTTTGGCGAATGCCCGCGTAAAGCCGGGGGGCATGTGCTGGACGATCAGCGTGCCGGGGGAATCGGCCGGTAGCGACGTAAGCACGTCATGCAAGGCCTCGGTTCCCCCGGTCGACGCGCCGATGCAAATCACCTGATTGGTACTCTTGATCAGTGCACTGGCGCCACCGGGCCCACTGCTGGCAGGTCGAGGCCGCGTGACGTTAGGTCGATTCCGCTTGTCTTGGAAGCGCGCTTGAGCACAGGCCTTTACCTTGGTGCGAATCTCCTCCGCCAGGTCGAAAGTGCCATCGTGCACGTCCAACTTCGGTTTGGTGACGAAGTCGACGGCGCCTAGTTCCAGTGCCTTGAGCGTGGTGTCACAGTTTCGCTCGGTCAGCGACGAGACCATCAGCACGGGAGTCGGGCGCGCCCGCATCAGCTTTTCCAGGAATGTCAAACCATCCATTCTCGGCATTTCTACATCCAGCGTCAGCACATCGGGGTGCAACGCCTTGACCTTATCTCGGGCGACGAGTGGATCGCTAGCCACACCCACGACCTCGATATCGGGATCGCTGCCGAGGATGTCGGAAAGGATCTGGCGTATCAGCGCCGAGTCGTCGACGATAAGGACTTTGATGGGCATTTCTAACCTAACAGTGGAATGGAATGGCACGTGTTCGGGGCTTTACCGCCGCATGTCGGCTGCGCTGGGCTCGTTGAAGAACGTGACTTCCCCCGTGTTGCGTGCTTTCTTGGCGGAAGTCTGTTGGTAGCTGTTTTCACGCTTGGCAATTTCTTTCGTACTGCGCAGCGTCTTCACGATCACCCGGCCGTTATGGGGTTGAAAGAAGATTCGCAACGGCTGTACGCCGCCCAACTTCTCGGAGACCAGTGGGATCTCTTCGGTCTTCAGGAAGTCGCGTACGAAGGCGACGTTCTGTTTGCCGATGCCACTTAGCTCGGCACCGAAATTCAACTGCAGCAAGTTGGCGCCGCCGAACGCTTTGGCAACCAGGCGGCTGCGTTCTCCGCCGCTCTTCATGATGTTGGTGATCAACAATTCCATGGCATGGATGCCGTAGCGCGCCGAGGTGCCAGCGTCGACCGATTGCGATGGCAGCATGAAGTGGTTCATGCCTCCGATGCCGCACTCCGGGTCGTACAGGCACACCGCTACGCACGAGCCCAGCACCGTGGTGATCTCGCCAGGTTTCCTGAGCACGTAAGTCTGGCCCGCCAGAATGTTGTGGCTTTGCAGATTGGTTGCGGGGCGGACCAGTGAACTGCGCGGTTGTTGCACTGATGCCCGCTTCTGTTGAGGGGGCTTCGCCGAAGCCACCACCTGGGGCTTAGGCGTCGGGCGAGCCACAGCCGGTCGGCTTGCCCCCGCAGTTCCTCGCCGCTGGAAGATGGTCTTGCCCAGAGACTCGAACGATTGCGTGAGCCAGGGGGAACTCTCGGAATGACCCAGCATCAGGTAGCTGTGCTTGTTCAGGCGTTCGCTTAGCCGTTGTAGCAATCGCTCCTGGGTGGGCTGATCGAAGTAGATGATGACATTGCGACAGAAGATCACGTCGAACGTCGCTTTGTGAGACCACTGTCCCATGAGATTGATTTGGCGAAACGTGACAAGCTGTTTGACTTCCGGGCTGACCGCTCCCAGTCCCGTGCGGTTGCCTGTGCCACGGCGTACGTACTTCTTCTTCCAGTCGTCCGGCAGCGGCGCAAACTTCTCCATCGGGTACTCACCCGCCTGGGCGATGCTGAGCACTTCGGTGTTGATGTCGCTGGCGAGAATCCGTACGTCCCACGATTCGTTCTTTGGCAGGTTGTCCAGCAGTGTCATGGCGATCGTGTAGGGTTCGTCGCCTTCCGAGCAGGCGGCACTCCAGATGCGGAGACGGCGCGGTGCGCCGGTCTCGGCTCGTTTTCGTGCTTCCGATATCACCACGTCTCGCAGGAAGTCGAAGTGATGCGGCTCGCGGAGAAACTCGGTCTTGTTCGTGGTGAGGCAGTTAACCAGCATCTGTAGTTCGCTGCCTCTGTCTCGCTGGGAGAGATGCTCGATATAGTCGGCATAGGACGACAAGTGCAGGTGACGCAGACGCCGGGCCAACCTCGAGCAGACCAAAGCGCGCTTCGAATCGCTCAGCGATACCCCGGTCTCGCGGTAAAGCATTTCACGCAACGTGCCGAACTCGGTGTCGCCGATGTTGTAGAGATCAATGGTGTCACTGCCCACGGTTTGCATGTGCGTCGCTGCTCAGAACCTTGGATTTCAAAAACTCCCCCAACGAACCGCATTCCGCCGTTCGCTGGGGGAGGTAAATACTACAGACCGTTAAAATTCTTCAAAATCGCCGAGGTTTTCATCTCCGCCACCGACTGGCTGGAGTTCGCGTTCGGCGGGGCTGTCGAAGCCGAAGTGTTCCACCGGCACCGATGTGTTTCGTCCCGGTCTACGTTTGGGCATTGATGCAGCCGGCGCCTTGGCGGGCCCGCGACTTTGGGCCGTAGATCCGTCTGCCTGGTTCTTGGTCAGATTAAACTGGGCCACCACTTCCTGCAGGTAACGGGCCTGAGCGGAGAGCGATTCGGCGGTGCTCGATAGCTCTTCGGTTTGCGAGGCATTGCTCTGCGTAACCTGATCCATCTGCGTGATGGCCTGGTTCACTTGCTCGATACCGGTGGCTTGTTCGCGCGACGCCGCGGCGATCTCGCCGACGATATCGGTGACGCGTTTTACGCTGGAGACAATTTCGTCCAACGTTTGACCCGACTGGTTGACCAGGCTCGAACCAGCCTCGACCTTGTTCACCGAGTCCTGAATCAGTGACTTGATCTCCTTGGCGGCGCCAGCACTCCGCTGGGCCAGGTTGCGAACTTCGCCGGCCACGACCGCGAAACCCCGGCCCTGCTCCCCGGCGCGAGCGGCTTCCACCGCGGCGTTCAGGGCCAATAAGTTGGTCTGGAACGCGATTTCGTCGATGGTGGTGATAATGTCCGCGATCTTGTTCGACGCGGAGTTGATCTCACTCATGCCCGACACGGCACGCTGGGTGACTTCGCCACCTTTCTCGGCAACATCACGTGCGCCAGCCGAAAGCTGGTTGGCCTGCTGCGCGTTGTCGGCGTTCTGCTGAACGGTACCAGTAATCTCCTCCAGGCTGGCCGCCGTCTCTTCCAGGCTGCTCGCCTGTTCTTGGGCGCCGCTGGACAGTTCCTCGCTGGCCGAGGCCAACTGTTCGGAAGCGGCTGACAGGGTGTGGGCGATGCGGTCCACTTCGAGCAAGGCCTTCGTGAACCAACGAGAGATCCACCATCCCAGAACGATGCTGACCAGGAAGCCAATGACGACGCAGCTAATCGTCAGATGGAAGGCGAACGAGTAAGCCGCGTTGCTGGCTTCGTACGATTTTGCCGCGAGTTGTTTCTTACGTTCGCAGAGGTCGTTCATCACCTTGTTGACCGTAGCGACTACATCGCGGGCCTGAACAACCACTTCTTGTGCCTTCTCCTTGTCCGCCTGCAGGCAGGCCTCGTTCACTTCGCGAGCGGCCTGCTTGTAGCCAGCAAAGGCTGTGTCGGCGTCGGCGGTCAGCTTGATGATCTGGGGGTCCTTGGTGGTGTCCTTTACGACTTGCAGATTGTCCGCAAACTCACTAAGAAACTTTTCGCATTCTTCGTCTTGTTCGCGCATCCGGTTCGGATCGTCCGTGAGCAGAACGTTGCGAACGGCGCACTGCGCCTTGGTCAGATTGATTGTGGCCTGCTGGCAGGCGGAGAGACCGACAAGTTCTCGCTCGTAGAGACCGTTCAACATGGTGTTGATGGCCCCCATCTTGACGACGGCCACGATGCAGGCGGCACTTAGTAGACCGCTAACGATCAAAAACGAGCCGAGCAGCTTGACGCGTGCACTAGTATTTCGGAACCAAGACTTGGTATGGCTTTTTGTCGCCATGGATTTGCACCTTTATGTATGTTGGAGTTCCCGTCTGGCATGCTGGCGGGTGGGGAAATTTGAAGAGCGTACTGTTAGGCAGCACCCTCGAGTTTTTGCATGGCTTCGTTGTTTACCAGCTTGTCGATGTTCAGCAGAAGGACCAGCTTCTCGCCAACTTTTGCCATGCCGGCGCAGAACGTCGTGTCGACATCGCCTCCCATTTCCGGAGCTTCGACGACCTCTCCCTTGGGAATGTTCAAGACGTCCGATACGGCATCGACAATCAAGCCGACGACCTTGTCGCCGACGCTGACTACAATAATTACGGTGAACTGCGTGTATTCCTCGATGTCCATGGCGAAGCGGCTGCGCAGATCGACGATCGGCACGACGGTTCCACGCAGGTTAATCACTCCTTTGACGTATGCGGGGGCGTTGGGAATGGGCCGCACGGCAGTGAAGCCTTTGATCTCCTGCACCCGCAGGATGTCGATGCCGTACTCCTCCTCTTGAACGGTAAACGTCAAGAACTGTTCGCCGTCAGCCGCGAAACCCGCATCAGGGGCGTTGCTTAGCGTCATACTATCGGCCATGTCGCTTACTCACTTTCTTCTCGAGCAATCTCAATAGTCGAGTTGCCAACCGGCACCCGACCGTAACTAGTATTGGCATGCAGTTTTGCGATGCCTTGTACGTCGAGGATGAAAGCCACCTCGCCATTTCCCAGAATCGTTGCGCCGGCGATGCCGGGCACCTTGTTGTAGTTGGTTTCCAGGCTCTTCATCACGGCTTGAACCTGTCCCTGCAGTTCGTCGACCAGCACTGCCAGGCGGCGTCCGTCGGACTCGACGATCACCACCAGTGCGCGGGTCGGGTCGAGTTCGCGGGCCGGTCGGTTGAACACGCGGTGCAGGCGAACCAGCGGGATGGTCTCCTCGCGGACCTGCACCACTTCACCACGTCCGACAACCGTCTTCACCTCGTGGACCTGTGGCCGCACCGACTCGACCACGGAGACCAGCGGCAGGATAAAGGTCTCGCTGCCCAGGCTCACCGACAGTCCGTCGACGATGGCCATGGTCAGTGGCAGGCGGACGCGGAAGACACTGCCTTGTCCGGCAGCGCTTTCGACCTCGATGGAGCCGTTCAGGGCTTCGATGGCGCGTTTCACTACGTCCATTCCTACCCCTCGTCCCGAGACGTCGGTTACCACGGCGGCGGTCGAGAAGCCGGGGGCGAATACCAGCATCCACACCTCGGCGTCCGGTATCTGTTCGCAGTCGGCCTGTTGCACGACGCCCCGCTCCACGGCCTTCTGCAATATTCGATCTCGATCCAGGCCGCGACCGTCGTCGACAAGTTCGATGTAGAAATTGCCGTTCCGCAGGAAAGCACGCAGCGTGACGTTGCCTTCAGCCGGTTTGCCAGCTGCGGTTCGGTCGTTGGGCATTTCGACGCCGTGGTCGACCGCGTTGCGCACCATGTGCATCAGCGGGTCGCCGAGCTGGTCGACCATGGTCTTGTCCAGCTCGGTCTCTTCTCCTTCAACCTGGAAGTTCACCTGTTTGCCGAGCTTCCGCGATACGTCTCTTACGATGCGGTGCATCTTCTGGAAGGTCGCCGCGATGGGCACCATGCGGAGCGACAGGCTCATCTCCTGAAGTTCCCGCACGGTGCGACCCAACTGGGCGACCGATTCCAGTTCGGTTTCATCTTGCAGCTCGGCAACCTCCTGGCGGACCATCGCTTCGCCAATCACCAACTCGCCGATCATATCCACCAGTTGATCCAGCCGGCTGCGATCCACGCGCACCGTTTCCTTCATGTCGTGACTGTGGGCCTTCGCCTTGCTGGCGGGCGACGCGTCGGCGGGATCGGATCCGCTGGCGACGGGAGCCGGCACGCCAGGCTCGACGGGCTCTGACGCTCTGGTGGGTTCCATCTGCGCCGCGGTAGACTCGCAGACTGGTGCTGGGGCAGCAGGCACTGGCGTGCTGGCGGCAGCCGGTTGTTGCCCTGTGGCCACGGCCTTCAGGTTGTACATCAGTTGCAGGGCATTGGCATCGGCCGGAGGCGATTCGTCACACTCCAGCAGGTCGGGCACCCCGTCGGCCAGTCGCCGCAGGCTATCGAGGCTGGCGAGGACCAGTTCGAAGGCTTCGCCGGTCAGACAAAGTTGTCCTTCGCGGGCCATGTTCAGCACGTCTTCCGCCGCGTGGGCAAGTTCGGTGATCTGCGTGAGGCCAACAAAACTCGCGACCCCCTTGATGGTGTGGAACGCGCGGTACAGGGCGTGCAACTGTTCTTCGGAGGTGGAGTCGGCCTCCATCTGAAGCGCTTGCTGCTCGGCTTCTTCCAGATGCTCGCGGCAATCGCTGAGAAAGTCGCCAATCAGTTCGCTGTTCTGTTTGAGCATCTCCAGATTCACAGCCGGCTTGGCCTGCTTGTCAGCGGGTGCCTGGGACGCCGCGTGAGCGATGGGCTCGTTGCAGGGCGGGGGAGTGGTGAACTCCTCGCCGGGCGGGATCACTCCACCCGCGTCGCGAAACGCGTGCTGCTCTTGCTCCAAAAACTCGGCCGTGGTTGCGCCCACGGCGATTAGCTCTTCGCAGATCGACGGTAGTTCGTGAACCTGCAAGTCCAACAGTTTTGCGAGTCCGTCGGCGGTGAGAAAGCCTCGTGAAATGGCTGTCTCGCCGAACCTTTCGCCGTTAACCGATCCCCATTCGAGCGTTTCGAACACCTGGTCGACGTTCATTGCCCCTTCCCTCAGGGCAAGCTGGCCCACGGGAATGCGGTTCTTGTACTGCAGGTCAAGCGCCTTGAGCATTTGCGACGCAGACACAACTCTACGTTGCACCAACCAGTCGCCGAATGTCTGCCGTTTGGCAGGCGCCGAATCTGCGGTGGAGTCCTCGGTTGGCGCCGTGGTTCTTGCAGGCGATGCGGTGACGGGTTCGATCACCAGCTCGGCATCGTCGGCGTGAAAAAAGAACGCCTGTTCGATTTCGTCTTTAGATTGGTCGGTTACCAAAGTGGCCTGCCAGGCCAGGTGACACCTGGTGGGGTCGAGCTCCGCCAGGTTGGGAAGATGCGAGTCGTCCAGTTGCACGCTCAGTTCGCCCAAACCGTCAAGCTCGCGCCAGATGAGCGTTGGGTCGAGCCCGTTCTGGAAGGCGTCCGGTCCGGGCGCAAACTCGATTCGCCAGGTCGTGGTGGTATGCGTGTCGGCCTGATTTGTATTGGCCGGCGCCGGTTGGGGGCCAGCGTCCGTGGCTGCCGCGGTGCCATGGCACTGTGCAAGGGTATGAGTGATTTCGGCGATGTTCTTGGAGGTTTCGCCGTCCGGCTCCGACTCCTGCAGCGCCGCATCTACTAGTGCCCGCAAGCAGTCGACCGAACGAAGCAACGCCTCGGACGAGTCGGTGTCGTTTCGTCGTTCGCCAGTGCGAAGCTTATCGAGGTGGTTCTCCAGCGAATGGGAGAAGTCGGCCACCGAGTCGATACCAAACGTAGCAGCCCCCCCCTTGATGGAGTGAACTCCCCGGAAGACCTGGTCGAGCAGACTCGAGTCGTCGGGGTCGTGTTCGAGACCGAGCAGTCCGGCTTCCACCTCCGCCAGATGCTCGAAGGTTTCTTCGAAGAAGATTTCTCGATAGTTTTTCACGTTTGTGGTCACGGCGCATACTCCTTAGGCGACGATCCGAGATACGACGTTGATCAGTTGTGAAGGGCTGAAAGGTTTCACCATCCATCCCGTCGCCCCGGCCAGCCGGCCTCGGTTCTTCATCGCGGCTGTCGCCTCGGTGGTGAGAATCAGGATGGGAACGTATTGCAGTGCCGGTTGGGTACGCAGTTGTTTGACCAGCGAGATACCATCGAGCACCGGCATGTTGACGTCGGTGATGACGAAGTCGACTGGATGGTTGGCCACGGTCTCCAGCGCCTCTTGACCATTGGCCGATTGCAGGACCTTGTAGCCGGCTTCTTGAAGGGTGTCGCAGACCAGTCCACGCAGCGAGCGCGAGTCATCAACAACTAGGGCAGTCTTGGGCATGATCGAGTCGCGAAATCTGAGTTCTTGGAATGTAGAAGAACGGTATCCGTAACGTGGCTCAGGCCATGGTTGATTCCGTTGCGCCGGTACGCATCAAATGCGTCTCGAGCGCTGCGGAGGTGTTGACCAGGTTGAAGCGGTCGGTGCCACCAGGCCAACTGCGTTGGGCCACCATTAGCAATTGACAGATTGCTCCGTCCAGGTGCGTGGCGTCTTTGCAGTCGACATTCACCGACACGTCCGCATCCGCCAACTCCATGAGCGCCGCGTGCAGCTCACTGGCCGAGGCGATGCCGATATCGCCCTTCAGAGCGATGCGACTGGGCCGAGTGCGGTTGCGTTTCACAAGGAATGTCGATGCCATGCCGGAGTACCTCGTACTGAAAGCGTGTTTCCGCGGCGGCTTTCGACTCATGTAAAGGTCCATCCGCAGGTTTGCTAAATAGACACTAGGTCATGCAGTACGCGTGCTTGTTGGTCGGCGCGCAGTTCTCGTGGGCATGCGATATGTGCACTGATGTGCGTTTTCGCACGTGGTGCGGCGTCTATCCGCAGGTCAATTTCTAGGCGCAAAGTTGCATATTGAAATTGCCGTGGTTTTACGCAGATCCACGCGTGGCAAGAGAAGTCGTAGCTGTCCCCTGAGGCGGGCAATCGCTAACGAATTTACGGATGGAGGTGCGACAAATGGCGAAGAATTCCCCAACGGCACGGGGCGCCACGGGCGTCGTCTAGGTGAAACTTTCGGCTCTCCGAAGTGGAAAACTCCACGGGGCGCTACTCGGCGGCTTGAAACTGGGCCAGCTTCATCATTGCCTGGTGGAACTCGCGGACGCTTCGATCCTTGTAGGCGGAGAACTCCCGCGCGACATCGACGAAGGTGCCCTTGGATCCCAGGCTACCAAAGTAAACCAGGCGTCCATCGCGGACCACGAACAGGGTCTCGTGATGGCCGTTGCCGTCGCGGTCCAGCTTGGGCCAGATGCCATTGGACCAGAAATTCCGTCCCTGCATGGCCGGGTCGGTGTCCGTGTATCGGCCGTGCCGCTGCAGGTCGGCGGGCACATGCGTGACGAACAACTCCCACCCCCGCATCGCGGTGCGGGCGACTTCCATCGTGAGCTCGTACTCGTGAGCGGTCGGCGCGGCCGCCACGTTCTTAGAACCGAGTGCCCCTCCCAACATCGCTGCACCAAACAGACCGAACGCCAGACCAATATGGTAGGGAGTGTTCATCGCTTTGAAGGCCTTTTGCGGGGGTGACGGGGTTCCACCGACGGCACAGCCATTGGCGGCCAAAGCGACGCAGCCGGCAACGCTAAAAATCGTCCGCTCGCCGGTAGGCGGCGATCAATTCTCGGTCGCCTTCGATTCCGCGCAGGCTCTTGCCATGTTCCATGCCCATGATGCCTTCAAAGCCCTTGGAATGAATGTGTTTAAACACGTTCCGGTAGTTGATTTCGCCGGTGCCGGGTTCGTTGCGGCCGGGGTTGTCGCCACATTGGAAGTATCCGATTTCGCTCCAGGCCATATCGATATTGGGAATGAGATTGCCTTCCTGGATCTGCTGGTGGTAGATATCGAACAGGATCTTGCAGCTGGGGCTGTTCACCGCGCGGCAGATCTCGTACGCCTGCGGAATCTTATGCAGAAATAGTCCCGGGTGATTCGTCCACCAGTTGAGTGGTTCCAGCACCATCACCAGACCGTGCGGTTCCAGCACTTCGGCGCATTCGCGCAGTAAGTCGACGCAGTTAGCCGTTTGGTAGCCCCACTCCTTGTTCGTGACGTAGCCATCGGGCACCACCGTCATCCACTTGGCGTTTACTCGTTTGGCAACCTCCACGCTGTCTTTGATCTCCTGCACCACTTTCGCGCGGGCATCTTTGTCCTGGGTGACAAAGGCCTTGTTGGAGAAGTTGCCGTGGGCGACGAACACGCCCATCTTCATGCCAAGTTGATCCATCGTCTTGGCGATCTTTTCCTGTAACTCAACTGGCTTGCCCTTCATGCCGTTGTCTTCCCAGGCTGTGAATCCCTGGTCGGCAGCAAACTTCAGCTGATCGATGGGATCGTTACCCGCCAGATGGCTGAACATGCCAAAGTGGGGCGCGTAGTGAAGCTTGAACTTGTCGCTGGAGTTTGCCTCGCTGCTTTGCTCCTGACCTTGAACCGCGCCGTGAGCAAGCACTCCGGCGCCCATGGCGGCCGAGGTGGTGATAAAGTCGCGTCGTTTCATCGCCCGTTTCCTTCATGAATGCAGGATCAAATGACCAGCACTCATTCTACTCGAAGCGGACGAGCCGTGCGCGCCTTGGCAAGCCCCCGCGGCAGGTGGAGGTCGGCCGGGCCTAAACGCTGCGGGGCCAAGGCCCGGTAATGGCCAGCGTCATGCCCTTGTGCTGCAGATTGACGAACAGGGTGGTTCCATCGGGAGAAAAGGTTGCCCCCGAGAATTCCGTATGAACGTGGTTGTGAGCGAACGTGTAGCAATGCCCGTCGGGCGTCACGCCCACCAGTCGTACCTCCTGGCCGTCGCGGTCCTCGCAGACAATCAGATCGCCCCAGGGAGAGGAGGTCAAATTGTCGGCGTTGGCCACCAGGTTGGAGTCGTTGGGCTCGACGAACAGCTCCAGCATGCCGCGATCGGCCACTTCTCCGGGCATTCCCTCCGACGGACTGGGCGTGTACTTCCAAATCTGTCCCAACTCGGCGGCGCCGCCGTTGGTGCAGGCAAAGTAAACTTCGCCGTCCGCGTACCACATGCCCTCGCCGCGGGCGAAGCGGGCCGCACCGGCATCAAACCCCTGGTATCGCAAATCGTCATTGGGCGACTCGACGTCGTCCAGGTCGATCCAACGTACGGCGTGACGCAGCCCGGGCGTGAAGGTGGAATCGCCGTTCCAGTTGCGCGTGTCGGCGCTCGACAGGTGTATTAGCGCGAGCGCCTGCAGCTTGCCACCCGCCGCCAGATCGCCCGGCCGCTTGGGCAGGTACCGATAGATCAGCCCGTCTTCCAGGTCCTCTGTTTGGTAGACGATGCCGGTGTGAGGATCCTCGGCCACGGCCTCGTGACGAAAGCGTCCCATCTGTTTGAGTGGAATTGCGGGGGCTAGCCGAATGTCGGCCGAGGCGGGCACTTCGAAGTTGTAGCCATGATTCTGCTGACAGGTGATCTCGGGGCCATCGTCGATCTTGTTTTTGCCGACCACGTCGCACGCTTCTTCGCACGTAATCCAAGTGCCCCGCGAAGTCGGTCCACCTGCGCAGTTGCGAATCGTGCCGCAGAGGCTCAAGTACTGTCGCACGACACGCTGGTTGCGCGTGTCGTACACCACGGTCGTGGTGCCCGCGTTGCACGGTTTGCCTTCTTCGCCAAGGTCGTATAGCAGTTCGCGATCGATCTTGTCGATGAGCTCACTGCCCCAACCAAAGGGACCTTGCTGACGGGGTTCGATTTCGTGGTTGCGGACCAACAGTGTCAGGCCGTTGGGGCCGGCGAAGGCGGCCATACCATCTGGCTTGTCCGGCACCAGTAGCCCGTCGTCCATCTGGTCGCCAGTGTGTGAGATAATTCGGTAGTCAAAGCCCGCTGGCAGGCTGAGGATGTTGTGCGGATCGGGGACGATCTGGCCAAAGCGGCTGTACTGGCTTTCGAGCGTGGGCTCACCTGCGGCGACATAGTGCTTGAGGCCACTCATGCCCAAGGCAAACACGGCGGACGACTTTAAGAACGCGCGGCGATTGGATGGCATCTGCGGTATCCGAATGGAAACGGTGGTGGCAGAGCAGGAGGCCTCTGCCACTCAGGAAGATTGACCCTACAAGCTACCCGCCTTTGCAAAGCAATCAATGGCCTTCATGCATTCTTAACCGAAGCACGGAGCCGGGCATTTTCGGCCGTGAAATTGCGGTTGACACGATTTGCCCCATCTGCCGTATTTCTCCTAGTGTGGCGGGGAGGTGCAGACGGATCGCCGCAGAGGCAACTTTTTTTCGCCGCACCGGCGACGACCGGCATTGGTGCTGGGACCGAAGTGGCAAATCGTTTGGTGGTAGGGACTTCCTGCCGCTGGGCGTTTCTCGAATCGGCGCCTGTTGGGGCTCGGTCGAGGCCCTTAAATTTGCATGTTCGGCAAACCTACCCCAGCTTACCCCTTGAACCGGGGTAAACCAGCGGGCATAACCTTGCATCTATGAGGTGCGGTTGGCGGTTTTGTTTCACCGGCAACTGCGATTCAAACCCGCCCCATGTCCCCCGCCCGCTGGAATTCCCACCTGCCGGAAACGTCCTCGCCCTAGTGCCCGCTTGCTCGCAATGAGCATCACTGGCTGGTGAGGAATCATGTCTTAGGTTCATACCTATCTTTGTTACCAACTCGCGACTCGCATCGCACTCTGGGGTCTCGTAGATCCCGCCTCTGTGCTCTGCGTCTCGTTGGACGGTAAGGAACAGCAACAGGAGTATTTCATGCTGCACTACTTCACCATCTTCACCGCCATCATCGGTCTCTCGGCTGTCAACGCATCGGCTGCTCAGTGGCAAAGTGATTACGCTACCGCACTGAAGCAGACCCGGTCCGACGACCGTCCAATGCTGATGGTGATCGATCAACCAGGCGTTGCTGAGAAAAGCCTGGACGACGAGGTAATCAGCAACGACGCCAAGGGCGCCCTGGCCGACTACGATCTGTGCCGTGTTGACGCTTCGACCAAGTACGGTGCGAAGGTTGCCGAGGCATTCGGCGCCAAGGCTTTCCCCTACGTCGCTTGCATCGACAAGTCGGGCAAGGTGATCCTCGACTCGGCTTCGGGCGAGATCAACACCGACAAATGGACTAAGATGGTCACCAAGAACCGCACCGGCGAGAAGCCTGTTCGTCGCGTGGTTGCCAAGCCTGCTGTGACGACCAGCCCTGTGAGCACGCAGAGCTACCAGCCCTACACCCCGCAGGCTCGCCCCTACTGCGCGAAGTGCCAACGCGGCTACTAAGCCATTAGGCGTGAGTGAATGACCCAGCGATAAGCGGTCCGGGCAGCAATGTCCGGGCCGCTTTCGTGTTGAAGGTCCGAGAAACTCTAGGAGGGACGTTCCAGTCCAGGAAACACATCCAAGCTCAGGTCCTCGAACTTGCCAGCCTTGAGCCGCTCGATAGCAATCGCACCCATCACGGCGTTATCGGTGCAGAGGCTCATCGGCGGAATGTGCAGTTCGTAAGCACCTTCGCTGGACGACTGCTGAAGTCGTTCGCGCAACCGGCCGTTGGCCGCAACGCCACCGCCGACGCAGAGCGTCTTGTAGCCGGTCTGCTGCAGCGCCAATTCTGCCTTGGCCACCAGGCAGTCGACCACCGCTTCTTGAAATCCGGCAGCCACGTCGGCGATGGTCTGCTCGTCGAGTTGCGCGGCGTCCGAAAGCTTACCGGTGCCATGCACCTGGTATCGCACGGCCGTCTTGAGGCCACTGAAGCTGAAGTCGAGCCGCGTGCGATCGTCCTTCAGCGGGCGTGGAAAGCGGTACCGCGCCGGATCGCCCGCCGCCGCGGCTTTGCCGATCGATGGGCCGCCAGGGTAGGGCAGACCCAGCAGGCTGGCCACCTTGTCGAATGCCTCACCCGCGGCATCGTCGATAGTGCCGCCCAGCAGTGTGAAATCGGTGGCGCCGTTACAGCGGTAGAGGTTCGAATGTCCGCCGCTGACGATTAATCCGATGCAAGGAAACACGTCGCGACCACTCGCCAGCCGGCAGGCGTATACATGTGCCTGCAGGTGATTCACTGCCAACAGTGGGATGTCGAGGGCCAGGCACAGGCTCTTAGCGGCCGTCAGGCCCACCAGCAGCGAACCTGCCAGCCCCGGCGTGTTGGCCACGGCCACTGCATCGAGGTCGCCGAGCGTGAGCTCCGCCTTGCGCAGCGTCTGATCGATCACTGGCAGGATCTTTTCGACGTGTGCCCGTGAGGCGATCTCGGGTACCACGCCGCCGAACTGTTGATGCAAATTTTCCTGCGACGCCACGACCGACGAGAGCACTTTGAGCTCGTCGGTGATCACCGCCGCGGCGGTTTCGTCGCACGTTGTTTCGATGGTCAGTAGGTGCACGTGTGGTGGGCAAGTAAGGGGTCGGAAGTCAGAGGGGGGACGTACCGACTCACTTGTGGCGCGGCGGTAACAACTGGCCATGATACCAGCCCGCCACTTGCTCTCACACCTTCTGCCGGTGCATGACGCGGGCGACCCAGGCGGCCAGGTCGTCGTAGAACATCGAGGGATCGGGTTCGAACTCCAGCGTATGGGCGGCCGTCTGGTACTCCAGCAAGGTTTTGTCCTGCGAGGCGAACTCGGTCAGATACCGTCGCGTTCGCTGGTTCCTCACGATCCGATCGCGTCCGGCAAGCACCAGCAGCGTCGGTGTATGGATAAATTGTGGCGACTGGCGGCTGAAGCGTGTCATCTTGTGGTCTTCACGGGCAAACCGCATGGTGATCTCGCGTAGCGTGAGCGGGTCGTCGCGGACGAAAGCCTGCCACTTGGGCGAGTTGGTGAACAAGGCCGGATCTTCCAGCGGAATGGTCACTCGTCGCTGGTGGATCCCCAGTTTGCCACTGGCCGACAAGGCCGAACGCTTGGCCAAGCCCGGTTGTTGCAAGGCGTAGACTCCCGGGCAGATCAGACCGATGCCGGCCAGCAGATCGGGGCGCTCACGGGCGATCACGGGGGCAAGCTTGCCACCCCAACTGATTCCCAACAGCACGACGGGGCCGTGTTGCCGTCGTTGCTCGCACATGGCCACGATGTCGGCGACCCAGGTCCGCCAACTATCGACGTCGCCCCGCTGGTCCATGTTTAGCCCCGAACCGCGGCGATCGAGGGCGTAGACGTCGAACCCCCGCTGGGCCAAGAACTCGGCACTCGCTCCATACCAACCGGAGTGGCTGATGATGCCGTGTAGCAGCACCACTGAACCAATGGGTTCCACCGCCGGTGGGAAATGACGCAGCGTCAGCGACTGGCCATCCGGCGCGCGGTAGGTTTCGATGCTGGCGGGCTTGGTGGACATTGCGGAAAAGTCTAGCTCGCAAACTGCGTCTCGGCGAACAGGATCTGGTTGGATCCGCCAAATCGACGCATACTCGCGTGGAATTGTGAGGAGAGTTAGGAGACTACGTGGTCGCGCTTAGGTCGGGCGACAACTGATGATTCGGCGAGCTCCACTCCCAGCCCCGGCAGGGTGAGCCGTGGGGCGCGGCCGCCGTAGCCAAACGTGTGGTCCGGCGTTGTTGGCACTTCGGCCAGCACGTGGTGGTCGTAAGATCCTTCCAGGTAGCGAATGCCACCCAGCGTGGTGGCCAGATGGCGACCGGCGGCCGACAGGATGCCGGTCTCGCCCGGATGGCAGCCTAGTTGGTAGCCGAGACCATGCTCGTGGGCAAGAGCCGCCAGCCGCATCGAGTTGAGTACGCCACCGCATTTGGAGATGCGGATGTTGAACAAGTCGCACGCCCCCAGGTGGATCGCCTGCTGAGCATCGTGCAGGCTGGTAAGCGACTCGTCGAGCATGATGGGCGTATCAACCTGGCTGCGTAATTCCGCCTGCGCGGCCAGCTCTTCATGCTGCATCGGCTGCTCGATGCAGGTGACCCCAAACGGCTTGAGCCCTTCAGCACGAGCCACCAGGTTTTCCGGCCGCCAGGCCTCGTTGGCGTCGACCCGCAGGTCGACCCGCGGGCCAATCCAGCGACGGATCACGCGCATCCGCTGCGAGTCCGATTCGGCGTCTGCACCGACTTTCACTTTGCACTGTGCGAAGCCATACACGCGCATTTTCAAGGCCGATCGCCACAGTTTGCGGCCATGCTCGGCATCGATGGTGGTGCTGTATTGCACCTGATCGCGCTTGGATAGCAGCGATTCGGCGTTCGGCAGATCAGTGAGAGAAGTCTCGATGGCTCGGCTCACTGGCTCACCAAACACTTTTCCGTAAGCATCCAGCAGGCTGAGTTCCACGGCCGAACGCAGCGAGTTGCCGTAGCAGCCGCGGGGATCGTCGACCATGGTGGCCGGCTGAAACCGGTCGCACATCGCCAGTACATCGTGCCAGTTGGACGCGTCGCCGGTTATTTGCTCGGCGAGCGGCGTGGCGGCGAATTGCTCGAGCGCGCCTGCGGCCGTCTCGCCAGTCACGTAGTCGCGAGGCACGCCTTCGCCCCAGCCGAAGGTTCCGTCGGTCAATTCCGATCGCACCACGATGTTATCGCTATGGTGCCGCTCGGCCGAAGCGTGGCGAAACGGCTTGCGTAGCGCGACTCGTAGGATGTAGGCCGACAGTTTGCGAACTTGCATGAGGGACGCCAAGCTATGAAGTCAGTTGGCGGCCGAGACTTCGTCGGCGGATCTTCGCTTGCCGGTCAGGTCGTCGAGGGCTTCGAGAATGCCTTCGCGGAAGTCGACCTGCGGCTCGTAGCCGAGCACCCGCTTCGCCTTGGCGATGGAATAGTCCAGATTGAGTGTCATGAACTTGATCCGGGCCTGGGTCAACAGCGGAGCCTCGGTGGCCCCGCGACGCTTGGCGAATCGCTCGATCGGCCCCACCAGCAGCCGCGCCAGCCATTCGGGCACGTGCTTCGGATGCGGTTTGTCCAGATAGTCGGCGATGGTGTTGATGTACTCCTCGCGGGTCACCAGACGCTCGTCGCGGATGTTGAACGTCTCGCCGATGGCGGCCTCGCTCTGGATGGCCAGCAGCACGGCGTCGGCCAGATTGCCGACGTAGGTGTTGTTCAGCAGCTTATCGCCAGGACCGATGAACTTCATGGTGCCGTCTTCCAGCTTCTCCATCACCCGCGGTATCGAATGCCGCTCGCCAGGCCCATAGATGAAGCCTGGCCGCAGGATGACGGCCCGCAGGCCATCCTCCTCGATATGTTGGCGAATGAGCACCTCGGCTTCGGCCTTGGTCCGGGTGTAGCCATCGAGGCCGCTGAGGCTGGGGGGAGTGGTCTCGTCGGTGCCGTAGTGATGCTGCGCCGGATAGACGCCGAGCGAGCTAATCTGAATCCACCGCTCGAACTTGTCCGTGTGCATCGCGGCGTTCAGCAAGTGCTCCAGCGCAGCGACATTGATGGCTCGGTACTTTTCGGCGGGCCCCCAATCGCCGATGTGGGCCGCGGCGTGCACCACGACTTCGGCGTTCTGCACGACTGCGGGCAACGTCTCGACATCGGCCAGGTCGCCTTCGACCAGTTCGACGCCCAGGCTCTCGAGTGCATCGCGCTTCGAGCCGTGGCGGACCATCGCTTGTACGCGATAGCCGGCGTCGTGTAGCTTGCGAACCACGCAATTGCCGACCAGTCCGGTGGCGCCGGTGACGAGAATCGTTTTTTCAGACACGATACAGGCTCCTTCTCCGCTACGGCGATGGCCACCAGGGCGATCGCCGCGGCGCTGCGCCATTACGAGGCGGCGCGGGCGGACGTAATGGTCTGGGCGGGCAAGGGCAGCTTGTTGATGAAATCGACATCGCCCACCAGTAGCGGCTGCTTGAACTCTTCAAAGTTTCCCCGCGCGCGACTGCGCAGGGCACGCAACGTCGCCCAGGTGCCGGCGGGGATCTCGCGGATGACGATGGCCTCGATCCGACCGCTGCGACACTTGTCCGAATACTCTTCGTTGACCGCGGCCAGATTGTGCTGTACCCGTTGGGCCAGGTTGACGGCCTTCTGCAAATGGGCGGGAGACTCCAGCAGCAATTCGTAACGGGGTTTGGCGCCCATGGTGGGGGCCAGCGTGAACGTGCAGGGAGGCAGATTCAGCTCCTCGAAGCTCTTGGTAACGGCCACTACCACCTGGTGCTCGCTGAGCTTCTCGCCGGTGATGCTGGAGAAGTGCCGGCCCTTGTTCAGGAATCGCAGCATCGGCATCTCGCCGACGAATCCGGTGCAGCGGACGACGTCGTGAATGTCGTAACGATAAAGTCCGCCCGAGGTCGTAAGCAAGATGAAGTAGTCGCGTCCTTCCTGCAGTTCGTGTGCTTCGAGCACCGTGGGGTCGTGGCTGCCATGCTCTTCGGCCGGGATGAATTCGAAATAGTGCCGGGCGTAGTCGAGCAGACCATCGGGCGTGCCGTCTGCCAGGGGGATCGACATCCGCCCCTCGCTGGCCGAGATGCCATGGTCGCGGATGGTGACGTTGCCGTAGAACTCTTCCAGCTGGGGCAGGTACACTCCCACCGAACCACCGGTCCAGGTGGCAATGACCGACAGATGCGGCCAGTAATCGCGCGGATACAATGCGCCGCGATCGTCGAGCATCGTTTGCAGTTGCCTCGCCCGCTTGGGGTTGGGTCGAAGCCTGTTGCGGAGTGCATAAATGATCTCCGACGGCACATCGTAATCGTCGCTGATGCCACCGTCGTGGACATCGCGGATGAGTGCTTCGGCTTCGTTGTCCGCACGGCGGGCGAGTTCGACCAGCGTGCTGGGGTTGGCCGTAATCAGCATGCCGACATTGTCGCTGGCCATACCAAGCCGAAGCGAGGTGTAGTGCTTGGCAGCGAAGTCGCGGATCTTGATGACGCAGGAGGGCAGGGCGAAGATCCGCTTCATGTAGAAGGGGCGACTGGTGGCGGCCAGACCGCTGATATTGCCCACTGGGGCGCCGCTGGGGGTCGATTCGAGCTGCCAGTCGCTGGAGAGCTGCAGCGACTGACGCTTCAGCAGGTCCTGGTGGTCGCGATAGACGCCCGTGCCCCAGAGCTGCCAGCTTTTTCGGTACTCGTTATAGAATCGATCTGTTACGGGAAGCCGCTTCGGCTCGCTGGTGGTACCGGAGGTCATGGCGAACATTAAGACGCGGGTCTTGGGGGCGAACATCGCCTCGATGTTGCCCTGCATGACTTGTTCGATGAACGAGCGATAGTCTTCGTAGCCCGTGATGGGGAGCTGCCGACGAAAGCTGGCGACGTCGTGCACCGACGAGAATCCGTACCGCTTGCCGAAGTCGCTGCTAGCAGCCCGGCCGACCTTCTCCAGCAACAGTTCGAGCTGAGTCGCGCGGCCCTGTTGTGCACCAGCGACGAATCGATTCACCTGACTGCACTTGTAGCGCAGGATGGCCTCGCGAATGGGGGCTTGCATTGCCAGCAGGTTCATAAGGAATAGTGGCGGACGCTGTCGCCATCGTTGCGGTTTCTAAATGGCTGTCAACTTCGTGATACGATCAATGACGTCCTGTCGGGAAAAAAACGTGTCGCCTGACTTCTCCTCCAACTCGTGGGTCATCGCCACGATTTCCGCATTCACGGGTGCCGTTGTGCCTACCGACTCCGCCAAACGAACTATCTGACCATTGATGTGGTCAACTTCGGTGGGTTTCCCCTTTTTGAGGTCTTGGTACAGGGAGAATACGATCGGCGACCGTTCGAATTTTCCTTTAATGGCCATCTGTACCATTTTGCCTAGTATCGGCATATTGAGTGCATGCATCAAGTTGACAATCCGCGAAAGATCCGATCTGCCGGGAATCTTCGTGATCTCGATCCCCCCTGCCGAAAAAACCTTCCTACATTCCTCTACAATTGGTCGTCCGACGCCCAACCGCCATGGCCGATAGGCGAGCGCCTCGGTGATGAAGTTGGATGCAGATAGGCAAGATGCGTAGCCTAGCGCGTTGATGGTAAGCTTGTTGTAACGAACGCCGAGCACGTTGCGCTCCACGGCGAAGTCCAGCCCCGATACCTGGATGCGGCGCAAGAGCTCAACCACCTGCTGGGCGCCGGTGGTGCCGCTGGAGCCAGTCGCCGGTCCGAACAGCGTGCAGCCGTCGAGTTGCATGCTCACGCGGCCTGGTTCGAGCACGGCCATGTTGGTGGTAGTCATCCCCATCACCAGTCGCTCGAGCGGGACAAAGCCGCCGTACTGAGCGTCGTTGATGCCGTTCTGGATCGACACCACCAGGGCGTCGCCGAGCGCCGTTTGCGCCTGCTGGAGAGCAGCCTGGGTGGCCTGCGACTTGACCGTGACGAAGACGATGTCGGAGCCGGCCACGTCCTGTGGGTCGAACGACCAGGCGATGGGCACCCGCTCTTCACCCCAGGGGCCGACGATCTCGATCTCGCCCCGCTCGGAAATGGCCTGGCCATGAGCGCCGCGGACGACCACCAGCACGTCGAGCTCGGGCGCGTGTTTGCGCAACAAAGCGGCGAACATCGAGCCGATGGCGCCGGCTCCCAGAAAGCTGACTTTCATGACGGTTCAGACCTCAGCACGGATATCTAAGGGACATCCCACGCATCGGCCGAATCACGATTCGCCCGCCAGCATTTTGTCCATGTGCTTCTCGGTGGTGCCGATTTCGTCGGCCGTGGAGCGGCGAATCTCGGAGGTTTCGCGGTCGGTGCCGCGAAGATAGGTGTGCGAGGGTTTTGACAGCACATCCAGCACGGTGGGATATTCCTTGCCCATGTGCCCCTTGAACATGAAACCGTCGCAAATCACCACGTTGTCGCGGTACGGCGGGTATCGCATCATTACGTTGTGGGCTTGCCGCATCTTGTGCCAGGGGATGGTCGGAAACATGTGATGCAGCACGTGATTCCACTCGCCGAACGGGAAGAAGATTGCCTTTTCGAGCCACAGTCCTTCGTACACCCGACTGTTGGTGTAGTCGCCATTGTCGGGGAAGTTGCCGTGATGGGCGATCTCGCGGAGGAAGAGCGATGCAGGGTAGACCGTGATCAGTGGCACCAGCCAAAAAACGAAGTACGGGATCCACAAATTGAAGTAAGCCAGCACGGCGAGCAGTGTGCCGTAGTAGGCGATGCGCATGATATTGAGCGCTCGCGGTGACAGCGGGCTACGGTCGACGATATTGTCCTCGTCCTTCATGAAGGTGACGTACTCGGCCCGGCCCTTCAAATAGCTGTACGCCTTGTGGGGGGAGAACTGCAGCAGTACGTATTCCCACAGGAACCGCCACTTCGTGAGTGGAAATTCGCGCGGGTGGTGCTTGAGCAAGCGGAGCAAATCGGGATCGTGTTCCAGGTCGTTCACATTACGATGATGTCCCCAGTGCCCGATGCGGTAGTTGCCCACCTTGCCGAAGAAGGGAAACACCACGAATATGTTGGCCATCACGTCGTTCAACAGACGGTTCTTGAACAGCAGGTAGTGGCTCGACTCGTGTACCAGCGTGGCCAGGCGGGTCTGCGACCAGAAACCGATCAGGAAGATGGTGACCGCATAGATGGGCACCTGCCAGCCCCACGACCAGCCAGCCGCCGACAGGCGATGGGTGCTCCAGACGCACGCCGCGACGATCGCAGCGTACACGGCGTACTCCCTTAGCAGCACAAACCAATTAGTATAGTTGTCGGGTGCGCAGAGCTTGCGAATCTCCGCGTACATCTCGCGGCGCGTCAGGTCGGGAGTGGATGCTGGAGAGGACATGGGGGGCTCGTGGGACCAGGAAAGGAACACGATAAAATAAATAAAGTGGATTCCCTGGGCAAGTCAATCGCCTCGATTGGGCGGTTTTCTCTCCCGGGACGAATGTGTACCCGTCACACTCTAATTACAGTATTAGCGGAATCTACGGCCCCCAAAGGCCGTCAGACCTCAATATCGGTAGGTTTTTGGCCGATTCCAAGTATTCCTGCGACTTCGAAGTTCAAATATGGCTGCCAGCGATACCTCCGGCTCTACGCCGCTCAAAATCTTGATGACCGAGGGCACCAGCCTCTCGGCCCGGCAGTCGCTGTACGCCTTGGGCGGGCGGCACGTGATTGATGTGATCGACCCCGATCCGATTTGCCAGTGCCGATTTTCGCGATTTGTCCGCCGCTGGCATAAGTCGCCCCACTTTGCGAAGAATCCTGGTGAGTTCCTGCACTTTCTGGCCGACATGGTGCAGCGCGAGCGTTACGACGTTGTGCTGCCGACTCACGAGCAGGTTTATCTGCTCAGCAAATTCCGCGACGTGGTGGGCGAAGCGGCCGGTGTTGCGCTGCCGCACTTCGACGCCATGCGGCAGATGCAGGACAAGGCCGACTTCACCCGCACGCTCGAATCGCTCGGTTTGCCCCATCCGCAAACGGCCTTCGCCAGGACCGAAGCCGATCTGGCACACAATTGGAGCTATCCCTTCTATCTCAAGCTGGCTCACAGTACCGCGGGGCTGGGGGTGTTCCATATCGTCGACGAGGAAGACCTTGCCCACCGCATCGAGCTGCTGCGGGCCGATGGCAACCTGGATGGCACGGTGGAAATGCTCGTGCAGCAGCCGGCCAAGGGCAACCAGGCCACGGTACAGGCGGTGTTCGATCATGGGCAGATGATCGGCAGCCACATGTTCGATGCCCGTCAGCTTGGCGTGGGTGGTATGTCGGCGGCGCGCACCGGGGCCGACCACCCCATTGTCCGCGAGCACATCGAGCAGCTTGGCGCGCACCTCGACTGGCATGGTGCGATGTTCGTCGACTATTTCTACGACTACGAGACCCAGCGGCCCGAGTACATCGAGTGCAATCCCCGCGTTGGCGAAACCGTGAACGCCTGGTTGTCGGGAGTGAACTTGTGCGAGCAACTCGTACGGCTGTCAGCCGGCCAGGCGGTGGAGCCGCTGCCCCACGCTGCACCAGGGCAACGGACCCAGAGCTTCTTCATGATCCTGCTATCGATGGCTTACAACGGCGCGTCGCGGCGCGAGTTGCTGAAGGAAATCTACGAGTTCCGCCTGCGCCGCGGGATGTACACCGACAGCCAGGACGAACTGACCCGTCCGCGCGACGACTACTGGAGCGTCATCCCCATGTGGGGTGTTGCGCTGCAGCTTTTGTTCAGTCCACGACGATCCAAGAAGATCGTCGCCAGCACGGTCGACAACTACTCGCTTCCCCGGACCGCCACGCAGGCGATGGAGTTGCTCGACATCGAGCCCTTCCGTAAGGAATTTGCCAGCGCCACGGCGTCGTAGTGGCTCACACCTCGAATTCGGCCGCCCACTCGCTGGTGCGGTAGGTGCGGTGCACCAACTGCTGGGCGTTCTCGGAGGTCAATTGCTTGACGGCGCCGGTCTTCGAGTCGACTTCCACTCGGCCGGGAGGTGTTGCCGTGACGTTCGGGCTCACGTTCTTTATCTGCTCCTGGTAGCCTTCCACCAGGTCCGACCAGCGCCCGGCAGCATCGCTCTGCAGACCGCTGCTGCTGGCTTCGCCTTCCAGGGCCGCGATGCTCGCAAGCTGGCACCATGCGGTGGAAATGTGGCCACGTTCGACTTCGGCGGTCAATTTCGATTGGTCGCGCGTCCGCACGGCGTCCAGGAAATCGCGTTGATGGCGACCCATGCCTTCGGGACCCTTGAGCTCCTCGATCAGCTTGCCGTCGTTGTCGAATACCCGCCAGTGACCACGCGAGCCGCACAAGCGACCCCCTTCGCCAAACACGGTGTAGCCCGTGCCGAAGCCATCGTTGTGGGCGCCCTCGACCAATGGGTCGGCCGGTACGATGTTGCTCAGCAGCATCGACATCGGTAGCACGCTGTTCTCGAAGTAGGCGACTTGGGTGTTCGGCGTATTGCCGGCATCGTCCCATTCCGCCCGCATGCCGGCCGACTGCACCGCCGAGGGGAAGCCCGCCTTGTCCAGCATGGCGACGTTCAGCGCGTCGTCCAGGACGTGAACGCCCCAGTTGCCCATCTCTCCGTTACCGGTGTTCCAGTCCCAGTGCCAATCGTACTGCAGGTTGTTGCGGTAGATGGGCTGGTCGGGCGCGGGGCCGATCCATTGATCGTAGTCCACCGTGGAGGCCACCTGCAGCGGTTCGCTTCGCTTGCCAATCGGCTTCCGCTCGCCAATGCGGCTCACCACCACGTGTTGCAGGTCGCCAATCAGCTTGTCCTGGTGTAGCACTTGCTTGGCCCGCGCTTGGATGGGGCTGGAACGCTGCTGCGTGCCCATCTGTACCATGCGGTCGTATTTGCGAGCCGCTTTGACCAGTTGCTCCTGCTCGTACAGGTTGTGGCCCAGGGGCTTTTCGACGTACACGTCCTTGCCGGCCTTGCAGGCACGAATGGCGGCCAGGCAGTGCCAATGATTCGACGTGGCGATCACCACCGCATCGACGTCGGGTCGATCGATGATATCCATCATGTCCTGCGTCTGCACAGCGTCGGGCACACTCTTGCCGGCTTTGGCCAGCCGCTCTTGATCGGGTTCGGCCAGGGCCACGATGCGCACGTCGGAGAATCGGCGAAACACGTTCATCAATCCGCTACCCCGGCCACCCAGTCCAATGACTGCCAGGCCAATTTGTTCGTTTGGCGAAGTCCTCTGGGCAGTCGCCCACGAGGTTCCCAGGGCCAAGGACGCGGCGGCACCGGATGTAGCCAGAAATTGACGGCGATTGAACATGCGACTAGCTCTCTATGTACGTGGTGGCAGTTGGCTGTGTGCTGTTTTGCCCGCCTAACAGGGCGAACTGCGGGCCGAGAATTCGGCAACCCCATGATACCACGCTCGGTGGCACGAATGCACTAAGTTTGGGTAGCGGAAGTGGCCGCTTTTTAGGACCGAAATTCCAGGTTTCTTGCATCTCGATTGCTCGTGCATTCCTGCGCCCTGTTGGTTGACTAGCTGTTCGTTGCGCCGCGTTCGAGGAGTCGATGGACTAGCTCTCCGTACGCGGCATCCGCGCCGGGAGTTTTGTCTGCCCAAAACGGCAATTCGATTCATGGGCCCAATACTCCCCGAGTTTTTTCCTGCGGTGGCCAAAAAACACCGCGATTCGTAGCGGTTTTTCGATCTCCATGGGCCCAAAACTGCGTGCGTTGTTCCCCGCATGTTTGCTGGGTGGGCCCAAACTGCGTGGGGAAAGTCGCTCGATGCCGAAAATCGACGTCTCCCATGCATATTTTCCCCAATGGAGTGTCAAATTCCTACCACCAAACGGCCAAGAGATTGACGATTCCCCCCCTGTGGACCGCTTGAAAAGTCCCCACCTCATGGCGGTCATTTTGCATCGCCGATGCACGGTTGTGATACGATGTGGCGAGACTTTTCCTGTCCCTCGAGGGACAACTTCAGCGGCTCGCGCAGATTGGGGATCAGCACGGGCCGAGCTGCACCAGTTTTGTCGAGCCCTGCATCGGGGCGGCTTGGCCGCATGGTAGTGTTGGCACCTTCGGAATTTGCGCTTACGAGACTTGAGGAGCACTCTGCGATGAACACCTGGCGACCGCTACACAGTGTAATCCTATTGTTGGGCGCAACGCTGGTAAGTGTCTGGCTGCCGAGCGCGACGCATGGCCAGAACTCCTCCTGGGTTCAACCATTGGGTGGCCTGTATGAAGACCCCGGCAACTGGGTGCCGGGCACCGAACCGCCGATCACCAACAATCTCATCATCGGCGTCGCGGGGGCCTACAACATTGGCCTCGCCTCGAGTCATACGGCCAACGACCTTACGATCGCGAACAATGTTGACCTAACCCTCACCTCCGTTGGCGGGGGCGACCCCCAGTATCTCTTCAGCCTGGCCGGCGCAGCTTCGATCAGTAGCAGTTCGCTCACTCTGGGCGATCTCTCCCAAGGCAGCCTGCTGGATGTCGACATCGAGCGGGGCTTTACCGCCACGGCGAGCGACCTAACACTACTCAACGGCGCGCAGCTGACAACTTCCAGTTCAGGCAGCTTCCAAAGTGTGCTGGATGCGGCCGGCGCCACAAGGTCCCAGGCCTTTGTTGGTGGAACCAGTTCGCTGGGGGAGCCTTCGCGGTGGCAAATGGCAGGCAGCCTGCGAGTGGGCGATAGCGGTGGAGCAGCAACGCTCACCATTGCCGACGGCGGTCAGGTGCTGCCCGACTCGCTTCACGTTGCAGCCGTTGTTGCGGCCGATGGTTCGTTGGTCGATATCCAAGGCGCCGCGGCAGGCGGCGAGCCGTCGACTCTGTCTACCGGTACTTTCAATGTTGGCTTTCTGACTGCAGGAGGTGAGTTGGCCAAGGGCACAGTGAACATTGTTGATGGTGCAACAATGTCGTCCGGCAGTGTGCAGGTCCGGAAAGACAGCCGCATCACCATCAAAGGAGAGGACAGCTCAGGCAATCCTGCGAGTTGGCAGGCTGGACAGTTCAGTCTGAACGGCGGGTTCCTGGACATTCTGCAAGGTGGTCAGGTTTCGACCGACTCCGTGAACTTGGATCGGCTGGCTATTGCGAAGGTGGAAGGCACCAGTACCCGGCGGGAACCCTCGACCTGGGATATCGCGGGTAACCTCCGTTTAGGGAGCGTAGCCGGTTTCGGGTCGCTGCTAGTCGACCAGGGGGAGGTTACGGCCGACACCGTGCAAATCGGTGTCGGTATTGGTAGCAGTCTCTTGAGTGTCGAGGGGCAAGCGGGCTCCGTGGGCTTGCTGCAGGCCACAGGGCACGTCTCGGTGGGCGGGTCGCTAAACGAGGCCGAGGCCGAGGCGAGTGGCGAGCTTCGGCTGAACAACGATCACGCGCTGGTGGATATTGGCGGCACCCTTACCATCTGGGGGCCGGGCACCGTCACGCTGAACGGCGGTACGCTGCGAGCTATCGCCGTCGACCACACCCACGGCGGCACGCTGCAAACCAGCGGTGGACGGTTGAGTGTCGACAGTTTCGCCGGCAACCTGGTGAATAACTCGTTCACGCTGGCTCCAGGCGACCCGACGGGTGGCACGCTGATCGATGGCAACTACACCCAGCAGTCGGGCGGCGAGCTAGCCATCGACATCGGCGGCACCAGCTTTGGTGGCACTTACGACTCGGTGAACGTGACCGGCGACGCCATCGTCGATGGACTGCTCAACATCACGTTGGTCAACGGGTTCACGCCGGATGCCTCCACCAAATTCATCGTTATGGTGGCCGACAGCTTCTCGGGACTGTTCGACAACATTACTACCGGCCAGCGACTCGACACGCTGGACGGCCGCGGGTCGTTCGTCGTGAACTACGGCATCGGCAGCGCGGAATTGGAGAACCGCATCGTGCTGACCGACTATCTATCGAGCGGCGTCCTGCCAGGCGACTACAACGGTGACGACGTGGTCGATATTGCCGACTACACCGTGTGGCGTAACAACCTGGGCGCCCCGGCCGGCACGCTGGCGAACGACCTGCACTCGAGCGTCATCGGCACCGCCCAATACGAGACATGGAAGCTGAACTTCGGGGTGTCGCTGGCTAGTCCCGTGCAAGCGGCTACCGTGCCGGAGCCGAGCAGTATTGTAGTATTAGGGCTGGTTCTGCTGTGCTCGCCGCTATCGTGCCGCGCTAAGCCTGCCGTGTCATTTCGAAGGAGGCTCGCCGACTGAGGAATGACTCTTCACCACTGAGTCTATCTCGCTTGGCACCCTTGCAACACATGGCATTCCCCTTTCTGCTAGTTGGATCGTCTCCACTTTGCGACATCCAACTACTGGGTTGCCGATATGCAGGATCATCCGCCCCACGAACTCGCTCCGCCCCCTTCGGAGCAGCCGATCAAAACGCCCGACTGGGTGAAGCACGCGGTGTTTTACCAGATTTTTCCCGATCGCTTCGCGCGGAGTTCGCGGATTGAACACCTGCCGGGGCTGAAGTTCCAGGAGTGGGGCGCGCCGCCCAAGATCGATAGCTTTCAGGGGGGCGACCTGTTGGGTATCGTCGACAAGCTGCCCTACCTGGAAGAACTGGGCGTCACGGCGCTGTACCTGACGCCCATCTTTCAGTCGGCCTCGAACCATCGCTATCACACGTACGACTACTTTAAGGTCGATCCGCTGCTGGGCGGCGACGACGCCTTGCGAGAGCTGTTGGACAAGGCCCACGAGCGAGACATCCGCGTGGTGCTCGACGGGGTGTTCAATCACACGGGCCGCGGCTTCTGGGCGTTCCACCACATCCTGGAAAATGGCGGCAATTCGCCCTATATCGACTGGTTTCACGTGCGCGATTGGCCGCTGCATCCCTATCCGAGTAGCAAGAAGCAGAAGACCAACTACGACGCCTGGTGGGGATTGCCGGCCTTGCCGAAGCTGAACACCGACCACCCGGCTGTCCGCGAACATCTGTACGAAGTCGCTCGACACTGGATTCGGTTTGGCATCGACGGCTGGCGGCTCGACGTGCCAGGCGAAATCGACGACGACGACTTCTGGCGGACCTTCCGGCAGGTGGTGAAGGGAGAAAATCCTGACGCCTACATATGCGGTGAGATTTGGCACGAGGCGAAGCGGTGGTTGGCTGGCGACCAGTTCGACGCGGTGATGAACTACTTGTTTACCAGTCCAGCGCTGAGTTTCTTTGCCGCCGAGACGATTCGCGACGAGTTCAGCCATCCCGACCTGACTTTCAAGTCGATCGACGCGAAGAAGTTCGGCAAGATGGTCGACCAGATGTTCGGCAACTACGACTGGGAGATCAACTTCGCGCAGATGAACATGCTCGACAGCCACGACATGCCGCGGGCGCTGTGGATCACGCGGGACGAAGCGGCGCTGCGGCTGTGTGTATTGCTGCAGATGACCATGCCCGGCGCGCCGTGCATTTACTACGGCGATGAAGTGGGGGTAACCGGTGGCGTCGACCCCGATTGCCGCCGCGCGTTTCCCTGGCACGACGAGTCGCAGTGGAATTACGACCTGTTGAAGTTCTACCAGCGGGCCATCGCGCTGCGGCGGTCGCACGCGGTGTTGCGGGTGGGCAGTTTCGAGTCGCTGCACGCCAAGGGCGAAGTGTACGCCTTCCGCCGACAGTTGAACGATTCCGAGGCGGTCGTTGTATTTAACGCAGGCAAAAAGCCGACGGAAGTTACTTTGCCCGTCGAGAAGAGCCGGTTTGCCGAATTCCACCAGGTATGGCCCCTCGAGACACATCAAGAGCGAAGCGTGGCCGATGAGGGGATGGTTTGCCAAGTGCCGGCACGCGATGTGCTCGTATTGATCCGCGAAGCCTAACATAGCTACTGTTGTCATCCGCGAGAACGTGAGAGAAAGTTACGATGAAGACACGACCACTGGGTAAATCGGGTATCGACGCGTCGGTTATCGCTTTCGGAGCCTGGGCGATTGGCGGCTGGACCTGGGGCGGCGCCGACGAACAGGAGTCGATCCGAGCGATCCACGCCTTCCTGGATGCGGGTGGCACGTTGATCGATACCGCGCCCGTCTATGGCTTCGGCCGCAGTGAAGAAGTGGTGGGCAAGGCCATCGCCGACCGCCGCGACCGCGTGGTGCTAGCCACCAAGTGCGTAATGCGGTGGGATCTGACCGACGAGCAGAAGCAGCGTGCCGAAAAGAAGTTCTCGACCACCGACGAGATGTTCGATCTGCCGGGACAGGAATCGAACGATAGTTTCGACGTCTACATTTACGGCGGTGCCGATGGCATTCGCGAAGAAGTAGAACGCAGCTTAAAGCGGTTGCAGACCGACGTGATCGACCTGTATCAGACTCACTGGCAGAACGACAGCGTTCCCGTTGCCGAGAAAATGGGTGTGCTGCAGGAACTCAAGCAGGAAGGCAAGATTCGGGCGATTGGTGTGTCGAACGCTTCGCCCGCGGAGTTGGACGCTTACCAGGCGGCGGGCCAACTGGATGTCGACCAGGAGAAATACTCGATGCTCGACCGCGAGCAGGAGCAGAGCAACTTGCCGAAGTGCCACGCGGAAGATACTGCGTTCCTGGCCTACAGCCCGTTGGCTCAAGGGTTGCTCACCGGCAAGATCGATCCGGACCGCGAGTATCCCGAGGGCGACCAACGCCGCTTCAAGGATCGGTTCAAGCCAGACAACGTGCGAAAGGTGCAAGCGATGCTCAGCCCGATGCAGCCCATCGCCGAGCGACATGGACTGTCGCTTGCCCAGGTAACGATGGCGTGGACTCTGGCCCAGCCTGGTTGCTCGCATGTGCTTTGTGGTGCTCGCACCCCGCAGCAGGCGACGGACAATGCTGGTGCCGGGTCGGTCGAACTCACCGAAGAGGAACTGGCCACCATTACCGCCGCCGTTAGCGGCTACGACGGCGTATAGCACACCTGCAAGTGGCGCTCGACTGTTAGCTCTTGGTGGTCTGCTGGTGGTGCGTTCGGATCACTGCATCGATGGCTTCTTTCACCTTGCCCGGTTCGATGGGCTTGGTGAGATTGCCGTCCATGCCGGCCTGTTCGCATTCCTGAACGAAGTCGTCGGTGACATGGGCTGACAGGGCGAAAATGGGTGTATGCGGCCGATCCGATTGTTGTTCAAGGTCGCGGATGCGCCGGGTGGCGGACAAGCCGTCGAGTTCCGGCATTTCGATATCCATCAGTACCAGGTCGAACTGGTCGGCTTGCCACTTGTCGACGGCATCCTGGCCATTATCGGCTGTCGTGACGCGGTGGCCCAGGAAGTCGAGCAGCCCGCTGGCAACTTCCTGATTCACCGGACTGTCGTCCGCTACCAGAATGTGGAGCGAAGCATCGCCAGGAGTGTCCGTCGAGGGAAGCTCGGCCGGTTGTTCGGACTTGGGCGCCTCGCCCGTCGTGGCCAGCAGGGCCGCAGCCAATTCCTCCCGCTTGACCGGTTTCATCGAAGTGTGCCGGATCTTGAGCTGCTGGCACATCTCGACCACTTCGACATTTCCGGCCGGCAGCATCACCACCAGCGGCTTGCCCGAAGCTATCAGTCGCTTGAGCTTCTTGGCCACTTTGTCGAGTTGGCTGAGGTCGTCGGCCGCAACGTCCACCAGCACCACATCGGGTTGAGCGTCGTCGTGCGCGACCATTGCCCCGTCGCACTGCCTTAGCAGCGCGCGGTACGTATCGGCGGTGAGCTTGTGGTCGGCCAGCAGCCGAACTCGCAGGCCATGGAGTGACTCAAAGCTGGGCTCGTTGCTGCCATCCACCGGCAGCTCAAACGGTAGCACCAAGTGGAAGTCGCTGCCGACGCCCACTTCGCTTTCTAACCAGATCTCGCCATGCATCAGGTGCGTAAGTTGCTGCGTAATCGACAGTCCCAGGCCGGTACCACCATACTTTCTCGTAGTGGAGCTGTCCTCTTGCTTGAAGGCCTGGAAAATGTCGTAGATCTTGTCCTTGGCAACGCCAACGCCCGTGTCCTGAATCAAGAACTTCAGCACGGCGCGGTGGTCGTCGCGCGACTCCAACGTAACATCCACCAGCACGTGGCCAGTGGAAGTGAACTTAATGGAATTGCTAACCAGGTTCACCAGCACCTGTCGCACTCGATTCGGATCGCCAACCAGCCGCTCGGGTACATCGGGTGCGACCCGGCATACCAGTTCCAGGTTCTTGCTGAACGCGGAAACTGCCAAAAGTCGCGCGGCGTCGGTGGCCACCTGGCGGACGTCGAACGGGATGGACTCGAGTTCCATATGGCCCGCTTCCACCTTCGACAGGTCGAGGATGTCGTTGAGCAGCGACAACAGGGCGCCACCCGATTGCTTGACGGTGGCCAGGTAGTTGCGTTGCTGCGTATCGAGCGGCGTGTTGAGCAGCAGGTCGGTCATGCCCAGCACGCCGTTCATCGGGGTGCGGATTTCGTGGCTCATCGTGGCCAGGAAGCGGCTCTTCGCCTCGTTGGCCTGGTCGGCTGCCAATTTCGCCGCCCGCAGTTCCTCTTCGGCTTCGCGAAGTTCATGGGCGGTGCGTTCGAGTTCCGCGTTCGAGACGGCCAGTTCCGTTGCTCGCGACTCAGCTGCGGCGGTACGCTCGGCGACGCGTTGCTCCAGGGTAATGTTCAAGTCTTGCAGCTCGGCAAAGCCTTCGGCGTTTTCCAAGGCCGCACCCGTGATCGTGGCGACGAAGTCGGCCAGGCGAGCTTCGTCCTCGGCAAACAGACCTTCGATGCCCGAGTGAGTGATATGCAGCAGCGAGACAACACGACCTCGGACAAAAATCGGTACGCACAGTTCCGAGCCCAACGTCTTGGCAGCGGGATCGCTGGTAGCGTTGGATGTTTCGCTGGGTACGGCTTTGCCGGTGGCCAGCGCGCGGTCGACCAGTTCCACTGTTGCTTCGCAGATTTCGCACTCGTAGTTCGACCAGTCGACCTCGCTGCCGTCCAGCACTGGCAGCACATGACACTGCTCGCCACGCAGCAGTCGCAAGGCGGCCGTGATGGCTTGCTGATGAATGGCTTCAGAAGTCAGCGACGAAGCGATGGAACGCCCCGAGTCGAGAACCGTTTCGAATCGATCGACCAGCGACAGGTTGACCTCCGCCCCCGCTCCTTCGGCCAGCGATGCTCCGTCGGTACCAAGCTGCAGTTCGGCCATCAGGTCGGCCGCCTGCTGACGATACTTGGCTGCACTTCGCCAGCCGAGTTCGGTACCAATTCGCGCGGCGACCGAAAGCGTTTCTGCCCGCTGCAGTTTCTGCCCCAAGCGAGCTGCATAGCGGGTGCTCGTGTGCAGCGACCAGCGTGCCCGCCAGGTGCGTCCCTGCATGGCTTGGATGAGTCCCAGTTCGCGGTAGGCTTGGGGCAGGTCGTTGCGACAGATCCGCGCGGCATGGATGGCTTCGCGGGCAAGCCGCTCGCCCTGCCGCAGGCACCGCCGACGCTCGAACGGGGTAGCGTATCCCAGTTTTTCGGCCTTTCGCCGCAGCGCTGTGGCACCCCACACAAACGGTGGCAGCGTGTAGGCGTTTTTCACGCCCGCCTTGGCGGCGATCTCGGTCGCCTGGTCGAACAGTTCGATTGCTTCGTCGTACTTCTCATCGGCAAGACGGCAGATGCCTTGCGCCAGCTTCACCTGGCAGGCGCCTTGCGCATCGCTGCGTTCGCGGCGAGATTCGAGCTCGACAATATCACGGGGTATCCGTCCCATGGCGGCCCGGGCCCAGACGTCCAGAATGATGCCCGAGGCCTGGTGATCGCCCGTTTCGAGTCCGCTCTTGCGGTTGATTTTGGATTCTTCAATGGCTCCCCGGACATCTCCCAGGAAGTAGAGCGACGCAGCAATCTGGTATCGCGCCATGTGAATTTGCCAGTAGTCGCCCATCCGCTCGAGGATGCGAATGGCGGTGCGGCTTTTCTCGATACACTCGCGATATCGCGACGCAGCAAATAACGTAATGCCCAGAAACACCAGCGACTGAGCGGTGCCCCAGGTATTGCCCAGTTCCCGCCGCATCTCAATCGACCGCTCGGCGTACCGGATACCGCGGCTGAAATATCCGACCAGAGACATCGCGGGCCCGTGGCCCGAGTAGGCATGGGCCAAGGCCTCGCTGGGCAGGAATCGTTCGCCCATGTTCAAGTGGCGCAGGTGCGACCACAGCAGGGGCAATTGCCGACGCGAGTACCAGCAGCAGTAGCCCACGTAGATGAGCAGATGCATGTTCAGCTGCTCGGAGGCGTTGGGCTGCCGCTTTACCCGGTGCAGGAATAGCTTGGGCAGGCAGGTATGCAGCACCTGCACAAAGCCTTCCCACAGTAGGATGAGCACCATCACGGCCGTGAAGCGCGGTACGTACTCGCCTTGTAGACGCAGGGCCGTTTCGAAGTTCTGGTAGGCAGTGGCCATGTCGCCACGCTTGAAATACAGCTCGCCTATCTTGCTGCGAATCTCGGCCAGGGGAAACCCTGTCTCCGCCAGCGGCGCGGCTTTTTCGAGCCAGTACTGCGCCTCTTCGTACCGGCCCCGCAACATCAGCACGTCGCCCAAGCCTTCCATGATGCGCAGTTGCTCGCGGTTGCTCGACGCCCCGCGCATGGCGATCTGGTACTGTTGCTCGGCAACTTCCAACGCGTACTGGGCGCGGGCCGCCTCGGCCGCCATCACCGCAAAGGGAAAGGCAGCCGACGCATCGTTGCCGGCATCGAAGTGGTAGGCGATGTCGGAGATTCGCTTGGGCGAATTTTCCAGGAAGTAACGTGCCGCGACCTGGTGATGGCGGTAGCGTTGTTCCTGAGGCATTTGTTCCAGCAAGGTCGACCGAATCTTGTCGTGAAAGAACACGCAGTCCGAGCCATTGGGGCGGAGCCATACCAGCTGGCGATTTTTGGCTTCTTCCAGCGATTCGATCACTTTGTTCGGATCGATACCAGCCAGTTGCTGGGCCGTGTGCAGGTCGAATTGTTTGCCCAGGATGGCGCCCACCGACAACAGGTGCAACGCATCCTCAGGCAGCAACTGCAGGCGGCGCGCCAGAAACGTACCCGCCTGGTCCGACGAGCCTGCATCCGCCAACGCGTCATGATCGACGGACCAGCCTGTGTCGGTTGGCTTCAGGGCCTGACATTCGACTAGTCCCCGCAGCACGGCCGCTGCCATGAAGGGGCTGCCGGAGGATAGTCGTGTGACGGTTTGGATAACCTCAGAGGGCAGGGCACCAGCCATCGAGAAAGCCAGTTGGCAGATTTCGTCGTCTGCCAAGGGTTCGAGCTTCAGGGCCTCGCCGACTTCCACCTCGCGGAGCAAGTGATCGGCCGGTATCTCCTCGGAGCGGAACGAGAGCACTACCATCAACGAGCAGGTCCGCCCCGCCTGGTTGCTATCGCTGGCGGCCAGCCGTTTGAGGAACTTGACCGTCAGTTCGTCTGCCCACTGGCAGTCGTCCAGCAGCACCAGGGTTGGCCGATCCAGCCGTCCAAGCGCTTCGAGGAACAAAATCAGGGCTTCAATCGTTCGCGCTTCACCCGTTTCGTCCGGCGCAACGTCCCCTTCGGCCTCGCTGCCAAACAGCTTGGACAACGCCGGCAACGCTGCCACGACGCGGGGCAAACGATCGTCGAGCAACTCGATCAGACGATCGCGTAACTCGGGGCACGTTCTGACTTCGGCAGCCAGCCCTTCGACAACGCCATCGAGCAGGCGAAACGGTCGCGACGAGACGTCGCTGGCGCCAAGGCCCCGAAACACGCGGTATCGTCGTTTGCACGCCACGCGGAGCAACTCAGCCAACAGACGCGACTTGCCGGCGCCCGATGAGCCCTCGACCAGCGCCATGACCTTGCTACCCGAAGCAGCCTGGGCCATCGACCGTTCGAGAGCGGACATTTGCTGGGACCGCCCTACGAACGCGGGGTCGATCAGTGTGACCCGGCGATCTTTGGCTCCCAAGGCAATGTCGGCATGTGTGTCACCCGACAGCACGGCCCAAGCAATTTCGGCCAGGTCGGCCAGTGCCGCTTCGGCCGTTTGGTAGCGCTCCCGCGGGTCCTTGCGCAACAATCGTTGAACGAAGTTGTCGAGCGCCAGGGGGATCTCGGTTTCGTCCGACGTCAGGTCGGGCACCGGTTCGGTCAGATGCTTGAACAGCACCGTGCCTACCGTGTCGCCCTCGAACGGAGGCCGACCGGCCAGGCATTGAAACAGCAATACTCCCAAACTGTAGAGGTCCGAAGCGGTGGTCATGCCGAAATCGATCGACCCGGCCTGCTCGGGCGAGGCGTACAGGGCGATGTCCAATGGCTGCAGCGCCAGGGGCGTATCGGGCTCCACGGCCAGGCACAAACCGTAGTCGGTCAGCTTCACGCTCGACAGATCGTCCCTATCGGCGAGCATCACGTTGGTGGGGCGTAGATTGCGGTGCAGCATCTTGGCTGCGTGCAGGTCGCGGAGACCGACCAGGATGCCCCGGCCGATTTCGATCGTCTGCTCGACGCTCATCGGGCGTCTGGAGATCAACTCGTCGAGCGACACGCCTTCGGCGGGAGGGCTGACCAGGTAGAACTCGCCACCATCGGCGCCGAATTCCAGACGAGGCTCCGCGTGCGGCGAATCGAGCTTGTCCGCCAAACGAGTCTCGTACTCCAGCCGCATCTCCAGCGAGGACGAAAGCAGCGAACCCGGCACCAGTTTGACGGTGACACTCTGGCCCGTATTCCGGTCTTGGGCCTGGTAGTAGGTTGCCCCCTGTCTTTGGCCAAGGCAACTAATCAGCGCATAACGTTCCGCGATCGTCCGCTGTTCGGACGGTTGTGCGTCGTCGCTGGGGTGGTTCGCGTCGCTCGGCATCGGTGAACAGTTGGCGAGTAGTGGATTCCACGCACTCACACGAACCTTGGCCGCCGTTGCCGCTGGCGTCCGTGGAAGAGACGCGCAAAGTGCTTCCAAATGGTAGGTTACGCACACGTGGGGGACGCGTTTTGTACCTCCAGATCAGGATTCAGCACTTACGAGGTGCATCGTAAAAAATCATGAATTTCAATCCTGACGGTCGCACTGATGATTCGGATTAATTGGATTGAGCGATTGTGAGGGGATGATCTCGTGATATTCCGTGACGTCTGTGTCAATCGTACACCTGAGGTTAACCGCATTGGACAAAAAGCAATCAAGTTTTTCCTAGGCTTTTGGTTCGTTCATAAATAGGATAAAGCCCACGCACAAAGAGAAAGTTTCAGCGCGCGGGACGACTACTCGTCGCCGGGGGGCACCGGCAGTGTTATCACCAGTGGAACCCCACCGCGAACGGAGCCTTTCCAATGAAGGAAGCCCAAGTGAAGGTTGACAATAAGTCACCGCTTTTTGAGATATCGTGGGAGGATGATCTAGCCCTGCGGATGGATCCCCCCATGGTCACCAGATACATGCGCGACCAGATACCGGTCCTCGAGTTCGTAGACTGGAGGGTTGTATCGGTTAAGCCGGGGGAAGTCGAAACGGTATTGCCGTTGAATCCCCCCTCGACGAATCAGCATTTCACGCATCAGGCCGCTCTTATTCTGCTGTCGGCCGATTATAGCGGTGGTACCGCCCTGGCGACGTTGTTCTGGGGCTGGCCCGTGATTGGCGTGCATCCTGTGGATTCGCCTCGATCGGTCTCCATGTGGTTAATCAAGGCCGAGATGAAGTACATCCGTCCCAGCACCGCCGATTTGCGGGTGCGAGTGTCGATCGACGCCGAACGTCGCGAGAAGATCCAGCGTCGCTTTCTGGCGGGTAAGCCGGTGATCGAGACGTTGACCATGCATTTTATGAATGGCGAAGAAGTTGTCGCCGAAGGCATTTGCACCTATTTCGCCAGGCAGTCGTCGGCCTTGCGCTCCAATGGAATCGATGTGGGCAAGGTAAACTCGCTCTACGCGCTAAAGCTTACTTCGTCGGCCGAGATGATCGCTGGTGTTCGTGCTCAGGAAAGCGGCCCACTGTTCGTGGATCCTTACGCCGCGGATATGGCCGGTCAACACGGCATGGCCGTGGCCACGCGATTTTGTCAGCGAACACCGCAGCTGGGCCCCATGGTGGCCGCCCGAACCCGGCACCTGGACGACGTGCTGACGAACTTCGTCGAAGCGGGGGGACGCCACATCGTGAACGTGGGTGTCGGTTGGGACATGCGGCCCTTCCGCCTGCAACTGCCCGAAGGCACCACCTTCTTCGAATTGGATTTTCCGACGACACTCGAAGAGCGTCAATCGCGACTCGATCAGTTGGGCATCGCGGATCCTGCCGGCATCACGCGCCACCAACTGCCCATCGATCTGCGAACCATGAGCCTGGCAGAGACGCTGAACGGTCACCTGCCCAAAGAGGACCCCGTGCTGGTCATCTGGGAAGGCATGAGCATGTACTTCGACGACGAGGGGGTCACCAACGTTCTGTGCGACATGCAGCAGTTGCTCAGCCACCCCGACAGCCTGCTGTGGCTGGACATGGTGGACCGCGAGCCGGTGGTCAATCCGGAGGCGTTCTCCGAATCGACACAGGCCTTCATGCGGGGCATGCAGGTGCTGGGCGAGCCCTTCACTTTCGGAAGCGATACGCCCGCAGAATTCATCGATGAATGCGGGTTGCGGTGCCTGGATCTGGTGACGTCGGACCTTTATTTCCCTGAGGCAGCCGATCCGGTTTACTCCATTTACCAATTCTGCACGGTCGCTGGTGCATCGGCACCGACGAATCACGTGCCGAAGACCTACCGCAAGGTCACCTACCACCCGCCGTCGCGGCCTGTGCTCATGCCGCACTTCCAATCGAATGGAAGCACTGCCAACAGCAGCGATGTGAAATCGTCCCGTTAATGTTCGCCGGGTGACTTCGGTCGACCGAGTCGGCATCCGGCGCAGGCCGGGTGCCGACTGGCTATGCAGTGGGGAGTTCCGCCTGCACTAGCGGCATGATTTGCAGCCCGGGCCGAACGTACGGGTCAGGCTGATGGCCATGCAGTGCGTGCGATTTCGATGCACGCTGTTGTCGAAATCGCCGCCAACGAAGTCACTCGTCCCGACCTCCACCGTTGGCCCAAACGAGTACATGTAGGCGAAGTTCACGTCCCAGTTTCGCCATTCGACGCCGTAACCCAACGAGAAGGCGTGCTCCAGGGCCGCGGGAATCCAGGGCGTGATCGTGCTGCTGGGGATCGCGCTGTTGTGATGGACATAGCCCGCCCGCGCGGTGTGACCTGGCGCCACGATCCGCTCGATGCCCACGCGCGTAGAAAACGTATCACGCCAGTTGAGCGGAAAACGCTCCACGGCGTTCGGTGGGTAGCCAGCGTTCGACGGGTCGCTGAGGTACAGGTCCATATGGTCGAACGCGTCCGACCAGTTGGTCCACAGCAGATCCACCGCCACAACGGTACGGCAATCGACCTGGTGCCGTACACCGCCGCCGACGGTGCGGGGCCACTTGATCTCGGTTTCGGTTTCGTACCGCGTGCTGCCCAGCGGCGTGTTCAGTGCCACGTGACCATCGGCCTGCACTTTCACATCGCCGAGGTAAGAGAAACCTACTGACGTATCGGGCGTCAGCTGGCAAGAGATACCGCCCGACCAGGTGAGTCCAGCTCCTTCGATGCCCATGTCGAGTATGCCAGGCAACCCACCGGCCGTGGGACCCTGCAAAGTGTAAGGGCCTTCGAGGTTGAGGAACGAGATGCCGGGGCCAATCGTGCCGCCGATCGACAGGTACTCGTGATTCAGCGGCGTATATGAAGCGCCGAACAGCACTTTGGTCAGCGAACCGAACGATTCGTAACGCTGGGGACCGGTGGCGACCGGCGCAGGGCCATCCAGGTTGTAGACGGAACCAAATCCCGTCGGCGTATAGAGCCCGAAGCCGACCGTCCACTGGGGATTGAGGCGCGTGATCCAGGCGATCTCAGGCAGCGGATACATCTGGTTCTGCGACCGGTGCTGCACGTTGTCCGAGTCGCCATAGTCGAACTGCGAGAACATGGTGTTAATGCCGATCTGTAGCATCCCGTCGGCGTCCATTTGTCCCATGGCTCCGGGGTTATCATGGATCATCGATCCATTGTCGGCGAAGCCGAGGTTCGTTCCGCCGCGGCCGATGCTCACGGCCGACACCCCATCGAGCGATACGCCATCCGCCAGGACGCGACGTGGAGTGACAACATTCAATAGGGCGAGGAGGCTCAGCAGCAAGCCAACGCGAAAGAGAAGGTTTTGCACGGTATTTTACAGATCGGGCGAGGGTGAAATTGGCCAAACATCACAGGGGGCGAATCAGGCATCGACCACTCAGCTATTAAGGCTTGACGTGGTTTGGGGTGCGGAACGTGCGTATCGCACCGGACGATCGCGTTGTAACGATTGGGTAAACTGGAGATTCCGGCATCCACCACAAGAAGCTCCAGGGATGCCAGCAGCGATAGCTCTCGCTGCGCTCAGACCGTGGCGGGCACCAACGGAGGGGCTTCGGCCTTGGCATGCGAGCTATCCAGCTGCCGCGAGATCTCGAGGAAGCGTTCCTCGTTTGCCAGAAAGGCTTCCACGATGCGAGGGTCGAAGTGCCTGCCCGATCCCTCGAGAATGATCGACTTGGCCTTGTCGTTGGAGAACTTGTCCTTGTACACGCGTTTGGAAGTCAACGCATCGTACACGTCGGCCAGAGCAGTAATCCGCCCACACAGGGGAATATTGTCGCCCGCCAGGCCAAAGGGGTAGCCGCTGCCATCCCACTTTTCGTGGTGGTAGTAGGCGATGTCGCGGGCGATTTGCAGGTATTTGGCGTGGGGATTCACTTCCACGGCGGCAGCCAGCGTGTTTCCGCCGATCGCCGCGTGCTGCTTCATGACTTCGAATTCTTCGGTCGTCAGCTTGCCAGGTTTCAGCAGAATGCTGTCCGGGATACCTACCTTGCCGATGTCGTGCAGAGGCAACGTCAGGTACATCATCTGCACGAAGTCGCCATCGACCTCGTCCTTGAACTCCTTCCACAGCGACAGTTCCTCGGTCAGCACGCGACCGTACTCGCGCATGCGTTCCAGGTGCAATCCGGTTTCGTTGTCGCGCGACTCGGTGAGCTTGGCCAGCGTGAACAGCAGGACGTCGCGGCTCTCCATGGCGAGCAAACGCTCGCCGGTTCGTAGACGCACCCGCAGTTCTTCCGGATGGAAAGGCTTGACCAGGAAGTCATCGGCCCCCGAACGCAATCCGCTGACCAGATGCGCCATGTCGCCGTGCGACGTGAGCAGGATGAAATAGATGTAGCCGCTCCATTGGCGATCGCGAACCATCCGGCACAATTCGTCACCTCGCATGCCGGGCATGTCCCAGTCGGAGATCACGATGCTGTACTCACCCGAACGTATCCGCTCGAAACCTTCCACGCCGTCGCACTCGTATTGCACTTCGTAGCCGAAGTGTTCCAGCGTGCCCCTGAGCATTTCTGCCGAAACAGGATCGTCGTCAATTACGAGTACTTTGGTCATTGGGTTATACCGTGTGCGCCGGGGGACGACGGCCAATCGTCTGTGCGCCAGCTGAGTTTTGGTTTTGTTGTGTGCGGTCCTAGATTGCCTGGTCCAGTTCACTGCGCACCATGGCCATGAACTCATCCCACTCGTCTCGCAGTTTGCAGGTCTTTTCTAGCGAGTCGCTCTCGTTCTTATCCCGCGATGCGCTGCAGACTTCGTCTGCCAGTCGGCTCATGTTCTTGGCCGAAGCGTTAGCGAATGCGCCTTTGAGTCGATGTGAGATGTGATAGACCTGGTCGAAGTCGCTTTGGGCGGCGGCTTGCTCCAGGCCTTCCATGTCGCTGTCGCAGCGTTCGCTCAGGATCTGTAGCACGCGGCAAGCAAAGTCGATGTTTCCCATACATCGACTCACCAGGTCTTGAACATCTAGCACCTTTGAGTACCTGTCGAGGGTGTCGGTTTTCATCTTAGGGCTCCCATGTTTTGCGTCAGGCATTGCCGTAGAGGAAATGCCCAAGTCGTTGCGCTCACTGCAACTAGCGCGGCCTGGCGTACCGAAAGCATACTATATGTCGATTGTGTGCCGTGCCTTTTCGCACATTCTGCGGAATCCTCGCGTTGGTAGTTCAGGCTGAAACGATTATGCAGCCTCCGCCTGGCAGGAAACTAACGATTGGTGCGCTCGGTACGATAAAAACGACCGCGTCCCTAACCTGACTTCTCGCGTAGCAGAGGCGAGTAGTTGGTTTTATGTAGACAATGACGCCGGCTGGGGGCACTGCAGGTTACTCGTGGCGGAGCGCCTCGATGGGGTCCAATTGAGCGGCTTTCATGGCTGGATAGACGCCAAACAGCACGCCGACGGCGACCGCAATGGCCAGCGACAGAGGTATCGACCACGTCACCAACATGGGTTCGACATTGCGGATCTCCTCCGGCAACGCTGCCATCTGCGAAGGGAATAGGTAGAACAAGGTTCGCCGCACCGGACTGGCCAGCAGCGGGCAAGTCAGCCCAGCGGCGATGCCCAGCAGGCCACCGATGGTGGAAAGCACGATCGATTCAATGAGAAACTGCCGGGTGATATCGTGCCGTTTGGCGCCCAGTGCGCGACGGATGCCAATTTCGCGGGTGCGTTCGGTCACGGTGGCCAACATGATGTTCATGATGCCGATGCCACCTACCACCAGCGAGATGGCGGCGATCATGCCCAAGAACACAATGAACAACAGTCGTGTGGTGCGAGCTTGTTCCAACAGCTCGAAAGGCACCGTCATGGTATAGTCGGGCATTGTGTGCTCGGCCGCCAGGGTGTCTTGCACCACTTGAGCCATTTCCAGTACCTGGTCTTGTTCTTGCACCTCGAGCACGATTTGCGAGACCTCGACGATGTCGCGTTTGAACAACCCGCTACCGGTGGTGATGATGACATCCCCAATCCGGCGCCAGAAAGTCTCGATGGGGATGTAGATGTCTTTCGAATAGTCGTCGGTCTTGATCTTCTCGTCCGAGCTGTGCGATTTCTTCTGCTTCATCACGCCGATGACTTCGTAGAACTCATCGCCAATGCGAACCGTGGCGCCGATCGGGTCACCGTACGGTACCAGCTCGTTACGCGCTTCGGGGCCGAGTACGCAGTAGGGTCGTTCTTCGATGCTGTCGATTGGGGCGAAAAAGCGGCCCCCTTCCTCCACGTCCATCCGCATGACTTCCAGAAAACCGGCGGTGGTCCCTACCAGTCGGCCTTCCATTGTGCGGGGACCGCGGCCAAATTCCTTGGACAGTGCGCGGATGGGCACGGTGCGCTCCAGATGACCCTCCAGCGTGTTTTTCAGCCGGCGAAAGTCCTCCCGCGTCACGCCGTAGAGACCTTCGCCCGCCTGATCGCCCGATGGCTTCACCGTGTTGAGGATGATATTTCGGGCGCCTAGATCGACGATCTGCTCTTCCGCCTTGCGACCGATGCCCTCGCCAATGGCCAAGAGCCAGATAACGCTCGAGACACCAATAAAGATGCCCAGCACCGTGAGCGACGAGCGGAGAGGGTGCAGCATCAGCTCCTTGATGCTCAGCCGAATTGTTCGCCACCAGGCTAACATGGGCGCATCCTCTCGTCGATCTGAACCCGGCCGTCACGCAGTACGATCTTGCGCTTCGTGTGCTCGGCCACTTCGGGTTCATGGGTCACCAGCAGGATGGTCCGTCCTTCTTTGTTCAAATTGTCCAACAGCTCGAGGATTTCGGTGGTGGTTTGCGAGTCGAGATTTCCCGTGGGTTCGTCGGCCAGCAGGAACCGGGGATCGTTCACCAGACTGCGGGCGATGGCGACGCGCTGTTGTTGGCCACCGGAGAGCTGCGTGGGGCGGTGGCCAAGTCGCGAGCCCAGCCCCACTTGTTCGGCCAAGTGGATTGCTCGTTGGCGTGCTTCACGATCGAGCCGCCCGCTGTAGAGCAGGGGGACCTCGATGTTCTCTACCACAGTAAGTGCTGGCAGCAGGTAGAACGATTGGAACACAAAGCCGATGAGCGTCGAGCGAACTTCGGCCCGATGGTCGTCGTCGATGGCAGCGACATCCAGGTCGCCGAGAAAGAAGTTGCCGCTGGTGGGCGTGTCGAGACAGCCCAGCAGGTTCAGCAGGGTGCTCTTGCCGGATCCCGATGGCCCCATGATCGAGATGTAGTCGCCCCGCGGTACGTCGAACGAAACATCTCGCAGGGCGTGCACGGTCTCGCCACCCAGGACGTACTGCTTGTGCAGGTTGTGGATGCTGGCTGCGAGAGAACCGGTGGCGGGCCGGGAGGTGAACATACGGCGGAAGGAAAACTACCTACGGAGAGAAATTGAAGAGGCGTCGCTAGTTGGTGAATCGTCAGGTGGCGGTTTGATCTTCTTTGGTCGCGGCAGTGGGAGTGGTTTGGGCCGGTTCGGTCGAATCGGCTACAGATTCCTCCGTGGTGGGCGGACCGGGCAGTCTATTCCCCTTTTGTTTCGTCGGAGGCAGTTCCGGCAGTTCCACCGAGGCCAGGTACTGACGCGGGTTCATCGCCACCAGGTCGCCTTCGTCGACACCTTGTTCGATGACGAAGAACTCGGTGTTGGTAGGGCCGACCTTCAGCTTCTGGGGTGTCCACTTGCCTGCCTTGCGAACCAGGCAGTAAAAGTCGTCGCCGTGGGGCAGCACCGACTGGACCGGAATCTGAATGGCATCGGCTACAAAATCGCACTTCACCGTGACCGAAGCGGTCATGCCCGAGCGTAGTCCGTCGGACTCCTCTTCGATCGAGACGTAGGCCTTGTATTCTTTCACGTCTGCTTTTCGCCAGTTGCCAGGCTCGGCGTAACGGCTCACGCTGGTGACCTGACCGTGAAGCTCCAGTCCGTCCGTGCCGATGGGTCGCACGGTGGCCGGCAGTCCCGCCTTGACGTACTGCACCAGGGCTTCGTTTACCTTCAGCTCGACTCGCATGGCGGACGAGTCGGGCAGGCGGAAGATGACCTGCCGTTCGCGGACCTCGGCACCTTCCTCGACAATCCAGTCTTCGTTGCCGTGCCGATCGCGGTCGTTGTTGTAGATGACCACTCCGTCTTTGGGGGCGTAGATCGTGCACTTGGCGATCTGGTCTTCGATTTCCTGCAGCGTCTCGAGTTCCAGTTCGTAGCTCTTCTTGGCCGAACCCCACTTGGCCTCGGTAATGACGATGTCGCTATCGAGCTGCTTGATCATCTTGGGCCTGGTGTAGTCATCCAGCACGTGCAGCTTGGTCTTGGCGGCCTCCAGCTCTTTTTCCGACTTCTCGACGGCAAACTTGTCGGCCTCGAGTTGCAGCTCGTTGATGTGACCTTTGGCGGCCAGCTTTTGGCTGAACTGGTAGTACTCGCGGGCGCGGTTCAGGTTCTCCTCGGCCACGAAGATCTCGCCTTCGATGGTGGTGCGTTCCTGGATGTAAGTGCCCTGGATGTACTCTTCTTTGGCGATGAGAGCCGTTTCGTACAGGTTGCGGGTCTCCACCACCGTTGCTTCGGCCAGGTTGACCACGTTTTGCTGGGTGGTTCGTTCGGCATCCAGAGCTGAGGAGTCGAGCTCCAGCAGGAAATCGCCCGCTTTAACGTGGACGCCTTCCTCCACGACGCGGAGGATCGCCAGACCGGGCTGATTCTGGGTTTTGACCTCCGAGCGGACTTCGGTCACACCGGCGGCTTCCAACTCACCCCGTTCGGTGATGGACAGTTCGAAATCGTCGCGCTCCACTTCATGCAGCACCAGATGCGAGGCTTCATCGTTCGTGGTAGTGGAGCGGTACCAGAGCACACCGCCGGCGATCGCTGCAATGGCGAGAACAGCGACGAGCAAGATTTGGACAAGGCCGCGCGGTGGACGCTGGCCGTTGGAAGGCACCATGACTTTAAGCCTGATAGGTGGGACGAAAAAGGGGGAACTGTATTATAGGGGATCGGCGGCAACTCGCCACCTCGTTTGACCCCACTCTGCTCCAACAATATTGAACCCCACACACCGCCAAAAAGACCGGTCGGGCGTCAAACCTTCCCCTTTTACTCGTCGCTCTCCGGTGCTGGCAGCATCTCGAGCGGCTGCTCGATTTCGTCCAACAACGGCTCGATTTCCTCCAGAACTTCGCCCGCGTCGCGGGTCTCCAGCGGAGGACCACATCCCATGCCAGGGTACAGATCGCTGGGATAGACGGGCAGATTGGTGAGATACGCGGAGTAGGGTACCTGCGAATCGATGCGGATACCCCGCGAATCGATTTCCATGACGCCCAGATCGAACTCCAGCGAGACCTGCTGCACCGCATAGTCGACCCATACGCTCAGGAAGTCGTTTTGCACGTTCAGCAGATCCGACAGCGATTGAACCAAGTCGCGAGCGGTGGTGTTTCCCAGTTCGGCGGTCTCGCCTGGCTGAGGGGGTTCGCTTAGACGCAATTGCGTTAAATCGACCTGCGAAATCGCAAGTTGGACCGCCGCCCGGCGGAGCTCGAGGTTGATCTCGTCCAAACGCATCTGCCGCAGCCGATTGCGGAGCCCCAAGTACACTTGGTCGCGATACTGATAATAGCTGCGCCGAGCCTGTTGATATTCGATTAGCGATTGGCGGTAGACGTTGCGTTCGGCCAGCCGTGTGAGTGGTGCATCGAACCGAAGACCAAACTGCAGCGCGCTGTTGCTCGCTTCGATGTTGAAGGGGTTCTGCCCCACGTTGCCAATCTCGCCGTTCACCACCAGGTCGAGGCTGCTTTCCAGTTCGTTGGCGTTGAACTTGATCAGTCGCCAGGTATCGACCAGGTTGGCCCGGGCGTTCATCCAGTCGCGGCGGTGGGCGCTGGCAATGGCCAAGGCCTGAGCCGGCTGGAGCTCGATCGGCTTAATGGCCACGGTTTCGAGCCGCACGCTGGCTTGCAGCAGCGACAGCTCCAGCAACTCGCCCGAGGTGCGCCCCAGCAGTTCGGTCGTGTTTCGCAAGCGTGCTTCGATATCTTCGTTGGTGTCGCTGCCGGGCAGCTCCGTCAGATCCTGCAGGGTCTTTTCAAACACTTGCTGCAGGCGGACCAGTTCGCTCCGCCGGTTGGCGACGTACTCGTTCAGGTGCTCGACGCTCAGCAGCGAGGTGTCGATTTCCGCCTGCAACACCTCCGGGCGCGTGACCAGTTGCTCGAGCGATTCGCGCCGCTGTGGCAGGGCCACGTCCAGCTTGACGAAGTCCTCTTTCACGGCCTCGAGCCGCACGGCAATGGCTGCCACCAGATCGTCGATGGCCTCATGCGTTGCTTCCAGTTCCTCGGTAGCCAAGGCCCGCAGCGCCGCGTCGTCGGGCCCCGCTTCCAGCAGTTGTTGCCGGCGGTCGCGAAGCGTATCGAGCACGTTGGCCACATCGTATTTCAAGCCTTCCAGGTCCGGATCCAACAGATTGAACCGGTCGAGGTAGGGATCCCGGATGGCGACTGCCAACTCGGGTGGCAGGCCAATATCAGTCTGAAACGATTCGAGTGAAGCGCGATAGGCATTTTCCTGTTGCAGCAACAGACTCTGGGCTTGGAATAACGCCTGGCGAGCCAGGTCGACTTGAAATCGATCGATGCGACCCGCCTCGAAGGTAGCCTGCAACTGCGACACGCTGGCCTTTAGCGCCGTCACATTGGCCCGCTGGTTACGCAGTTCCTGTTGGTCCTGCAGCAGGCCGAGGAAACCCCCCGCCTGGGCAGCACCAGCACCGCCGGTAAACCCGCCGCCACCACCGCCGCCAAACCCACCAAAACCACCGACGCGGCCGAAGCCACCACCGCCGACGCCCGAGAAGCCTTCCAGACCCGCGCCGCCGAAGAAGCCACCTCGCCGCGAAGGACCGCCACCCGAATCGCGGCCCGTGATGATCTCGGCGTAAAAGCCGCGGCGATAGCGTTCCATCTGGCGGACGTTTGCCAGCAGGGCTCGCTCGGCAATGGTGAGTCGCTCGAGCACCACCACCCGGCCGCCGGCTCGCAGCAAGGGTTGCACCAGACTGAAGTCCAGCAGCGTGGAGCCGGTATAGTTGTCGGAACCGGAGAACTGCCACACCAGCGAGTTGGCCAGTCCGACCACGAATTCGCCACCCGTGGCTGTTAGCGTCTCGGCCCGTAGCCGATTGTTATCGATGCTGGGCCCGGCCGCCGAACTGAAGGGCGAGACGTTCAAAGTGCTGTCGCCGCCACGACCTGAACCTTCGGTGCGATAGACGATCTGCGACCCGCCGAAGAACTGGGTGTCGAAGCGGAACCGCTCGAATGACACATCCAGGGCCGATAGGTAGAGTTCTTCCAGTTGCGACTGATAGCTGGTCGACTGCAGCAGTGCCATCTCCATGGCGGCTTGCTGGTCGAGTGCGATGTCGCCTTCTTCGTTGCGCGGCAAGTACTGCTGCCAGCGCGGGTTATCAACAAAACTGGTCTTGGGCAGTTTCCGCCACTCGGCCGAACCACGTTTGCCGTCCACGCACTCCATGTATTGGGCGCTCGTGGGATCGTCCGGAGGCATTGGTTCAACATCCGGGTCGAATGGGTCGAACATGCGCGACCGCGGATCGATCGCGATGTTGTAGCTGCCCGGGATACCATCGGCTGGCACTGCCTTCTGGTTGACCAGGCACTCCGCCTGGCGGTCGGCCTGGCGGCGGTAAAACGTGGGACTACACCCCACCGCTAGCAGCGATAGGGCTGTGAAATAGGCGACGATTAGCAGTCGTGGCGACATGCAATTGGACCGACTGGAGCTCGAAACAGCCAACAAGTGCTGGCGTAAAGCGTGCGTAACGGACTACACACCCTGCTCTGATTCGACCACCTGGGTTGTCAGACTTTAACGGTAGTAGTGATTGTGCGGCTTTGGCGTTGCGAGCCTCAGGGCGTTGTGCTAAAAGCTCGCCCGCGGACTTTTCTTCGAAATCTTTTCACTTTTGCTAAACCTCAAGTCTTGCCGCTGAATGGTGGTGGGCGACTAATCTGCTGGGAGCTGTTCCATGGATAAGGTGTGCTCGCGCACGCTGCGCGTTTCGTTGGCTCGTACAATGATGGCGACAGTGGCGCTGCTAGCGACAGGTTTTGTTACCGCACAACCGCTGGCCTGGTCGCCACAGCGCGGAGGAGCCCAACCTGTTCGTTCGCTGGCAGATTTAGCTGCGGACCCTGCACCCTCGGCGAATACCCCGCCGCAGACGCAGATGCAACAGGCGCTGTTGATCCGCAATCCCGATACTAGCAACGGTACCAGCGAGTACGCCCTGGCCGACCAGTTTGGCCGCGTTCAGAGGTACGTTGAGTCTTCGCCTGGTATCGATCTGGCGTCGTTCGTAGGCGAACGGGTGACCGTGCGCAGCGACACCGGCACCACGTTGCTGGCATCGCAACTCAATCTGCCCATCACAGCCGCCGCGCAGCAATACGCCGCGCCGCAGTTCGACGTGGTGCAGGCCGAGCATCAGCAGCCGGTGGCTCAGCGCATCAACAACAATAGTCAGCCCCAACACCGCACCGCCCAGGTGGCCCCCGTGGTGGTCGATCAATACGGCATGACCAGCAACGCCGCGCCGGGCAACTGCCCCAACTGCACCGTGAACCAGTACGGAATGCCAGCAGGCGGTGGGTACATCAACGGCTACGACGCCTGGGGCAGTGGCAATGCTTGCAACGAGTGCCAGACCTACTCGCCCTACTTCGTTTCGCCCGACACCAGCTTCAACCCTAGCTGTTGCCGCGGTGCCCGGGGACGCTTCTACGGCCGGGCCGAATACCTGCTGTGGTGGATCGACGGGATGAACATTCCGCCGCTGGTAACTTCCAGCCCGGCTGGCACGCCCCAGGGCGAGGCCGGTGTGCTGGGAGAAGAGGGGACCTCGATCCTGTTTGGTGGTGGCGAAGTGCTGGGTGGCAGCCGCGACGGCTTGCGATTCCAGTTGGGCACCTGGTTCAACGAGTACCGCGACTTGGCCATCGAAGGCGACATCTTCTTCTTCGAAACCGCTTCGACCGGATTCAGCGCCACGGGCGATGGGGGATCCCCCATCTTGGCTCGGCCCTTTTTCAACATGGTACCGGTCGACGGCGTTGGCGATGTGTTGCCGCCCGCCGAAGACGCCGAGTTGGTGTCGTATCCCAATGTGGTCGAAGGCACCGTAAGTGTCGATACGCGAAGCGATTTCGGCGGTGCGGGCCTCCGTCTGCGGGCGGCCATCTGCTGCAAGGAGATTGGTGGCGTCTGCAACACCTGCAGTCCTTGTGGTCCAGCGGTTGGTCCCAGCAGCGTGTCGCGTATTGATGTGATCGCCGGCTATCGGTTCTTCAAGCTCGACGAACGCGTATTGATTCAAGAAGATCTCAACTCCTTGCTCACGGCCAGTCCCGGCACGTTCGACATCTACGACCGCTTCGACACCTACAACGAATTTCACGGCGGCGACGTCGGTTTTATCTGGGAATGGGAGTCGACGCGCTGGACGCTGGAGTTCTTGTCCAAGGTGGCCTTGGGCAATACGCATCAACGCGTGACCGTCGATGGCGGCACCACGGTCAGCGATGGGGTCAACTCGTACTCCGAAGAGGGAGGCCTGCTGGCGCTGCGTAGCAACATCGGCAAGTACGACCGCGACAAGTTCACCGCCATCCCTGAGATTGGATTGACGGCTGGCTACCGCATCACCCCCCGGCTCAAGGCTACTGTGGGATACACCCTGATTTATTGGGGCAGCGTCGCCCGACCTGGCGAGCACATCGATCTGGACGTGAACCCCAACCTGCTGCCGCCGGTGGTCGAACCAGTGGTAGGGCCCGAACGCCCCCGCTTCCGTTGGGACGACACTTCGCTGCTGGCCCACGGTTTGAACCTTGGACTCGACTATCGGTTCTAATTGGCCGGCGCGCAGTGGTGCCAGGCTCAGGGGGCCGAACTTCTCGATTCCTCTGCATTCTCCAACTTCTCCACCGTTCTGGCTGCTATCGCTGCTGTCGTTGCCGGCAGCTGATTTTGCCGATTCTGACGGTTGTCGGTCCACTACGCGCCGCCTGTTTGGCGATATAGTTAGTGCTGCGCCCGCTCCGAGCGGCGATGCCCAAGCAGCCATTGACTTATCCCATGCTGGCCGCGTCAGAGCGGTAGTTCGACTCCTTCCATACGGAGAGTTTTGCGATGAAGTGCCACTTCGAACGTTTGGAAGACCGTAAGCTGCTGGCTGCCGACCTGGGCCAGATCTCGGGTACGGTGCTCAACGACTTGCAGAACGACGGCAACCCGGCAAACGACACCGTAGTAGTTGGGTTGCCGGTAACGCTGTACCGCGACGGCAACGGCAATGGCACCTTCGACGACGCCGCCACCGATCCGCAGTACGGTGCGCCCACCCTGACCGATGGCAGTGGCGAGTACACGTTTACCGGTTTGACCGAAGGCACATACTTCGTACAAATCACGCCCTCGTCCGACTTGCAGACCCTGGCGGGCGGCGACCTGCAGACGGTGACATTTAACGCCAGCGAGGCGATGGGCGTAACGGCCCTGACGATCGACGATTTCTCTACGGCCCAATCCGCAACCGTGATGCGGTCGGGCGGTGCGGTCGGTGTGACGGACGCATCGGACGCGGATGGAACCAATGCCAACGCTGGCGGAGTACGCGACCTGTACGTCAACGCCACGACAACAGGCAACGTGACGTTGACCTCGATGTTCGGCGGCGATAATATCTTGAGTCTCGAGTCGAGCAGCGGCACCGAGGGCATTGCTCGTGTTACCTGGGACGGCGCCGATGGCGACGGCGATGCGGTGGACCCGGCGGGGCTGAGCCTCGACTTTTCCGATGGCGGCAGCAACTTTGGTATGCTGCTGAACGTCAGCGCCGATGCTAAACCCGATGCCGAAGTCGTCTTGCGGCTTACCAGTGGCAGCGGCAACACGGCCGAAGCCACCGTCAGCATCCTCGACCAGGACGGTCTGCTGGATGGCGACGCGGACGAGGAGATTGTTGTCCCCTTCACGGCGTTCACCGAGAACGTCCAGGGCACCGGCATCGACTTCAGTAACGTGACCGCCATTGAGATGGTGCTCGACTTCCAGGATCCAGACGTCAGCGGCCTGGACGCGCGCGTGCAAATGGTGGGTGTTGTAGGCAACACGGTCAAAACCGCCGATTTCACCGCACTGTATCGCATGAGTCTGGGCGACCAGGTGTTTGCCGATCTGGATAACGATGGCGAGTTCGACACCGGTGAGGCGGGCATTGAAGACGTGGTCGTTTCGCTGTACGAAGACACCAACACCGACGGGGTCTACAGCGATGGCGTCGACACACTGCTGGCCACCGAAACCACGGACTCTAATGGAAATTATCTGTTCGAGGACCTGCTGCCAGGAGAATACCTACTGCGGATTGCGGAAACGGAATTCGGCGCAAGCGAACCGCTGGCCGGATTGATCTCGTCCACCGGCAACGAGACGGCCACCGTTGCACCCGATCCCGACGACGACGTGGACGGCGATGACAACGGTTACGCCCTATCGACCTTCGGCGTGGTGACGCAGGCCATCACGCTGGTGGGCGACGACGAGCCTACCGACGACGGCGACTCGGATGCGAATTCCAACCTCACCGTCGACTTCGGCTTCTATGGCTTCGATCTGGTGATTGATAAAGAGGTCGACCTGTCGGCGGTGTCGTCCAACGGATCGCTGGTCTACACCATTGATGTGACCAACAATGGACCCTCCACAGCGTTCGGTGTCTCGTTCCTTGACACGCTGCCCACTGGTGTGACGTTCGACTCGGGCAGCACCACGGTGGGCGCGGTATCCCACTCAGCGGGAGAGGTCACTGCTAACCTGGGCGACATTGCCTCGGGCGCCACAGTCACCGTGACGATTAACGTTGATGTCGACGCCAGCGCCACGGGCACTCTGACCAACACGGCGAGCGTCTCGGCTACCGACGAGTCGGACACCTCCAACAACACTGCCATGGCAGCGACCACGGTCGAAGAGACCATCGATCTAGCCGTTACCAAGGTGGACGACGACGGCGACGCCGATGTGGCACCGGGCGATACGATCGTTTACACGGTTACGGTGATCAACAACGGTCCCAGCGCGGCTACGAACGTCGTGCTGACCGACACGCTGCCCGCCAATTTGGCATTTGATACCGGCTCATCGACCATGCCCGACAGCGTGGTAGGTGATTCGAGTACCGGTACCACGCTGAACTATAACCTGGGCACGTTGGCCAGCGGCGAAAGCACGCAAGTCACGATCTCGGCAACCGTCAGCAACACGTTTATTGGCACGCTGACTAACTCGGCATCGGTTACCGCCGACGAGACCGAGACGACGCCCGCCAACAATACGGCCACCTCCGAATCGATCGTGGCCGTGGCTCCCTCGTCCATTTCTGGCGCTGTGTACGTCGATGCCAACAACGATGGTGTACGCGATCCAGGTGAGCAGGGCATTGCGGGCGTGATGATCACGCTTACGGGTATCGACTTTACTGCCGCGCCGGTCAATCAGACCACCACTACGGCGGCCGATGGTACGTACCAGTTCACCAATCTGCTGCCGGGTACCTACCAGGTGACCGAAACCGACCCGTCGTTCTACCCGGATGGACAGGATAGCGCCGGCAGCGAGGGTGGCGACGTGGCCAACGACGAGATCTCCAACATCGTGCTGGCCAGCAGTGTCGACGCCACAGCCTACACGTTCGGCGAATTGTTGCCTACCTTGAGCAAACGCCGGTTCCTGGCTTCCAGCCTGTAGTGCAGCACGTTAGGCTGATGGGAGTGGGCGACACCTTCGACTACAACTCCAACCGCCTGATAACCTGCGATGTTTTCCCGCTTGGTGGCAGTGTTCTTGATTGTCGCGGCCCTCGCAGGGCTGCTGGTCTACAGTCAGTACCGTTCGTCGGTCGACTATGTCTCTGGTTTCATCGAGGCAGATGAGATCCGGGTGGGCTCGCGCGTTGGCGGCCGCGTCGCGGCGGTGCATATCGAAGAAGGTCAGCGAGTCACTGCGGGGCAGACGCTGTTCGAGCTCGAACCCTACGATCTGCTGGAGCGCGAAAGAGAGGCTATCGAGCAGCTCGCCACCCGCCAGGCCGAGTTCGAACGCCTGGCCAACGGCTTTCGGCCGCAGGAGATTGCTCAGGCAAAGGCGCGATTCGAGCGGCAGCAAGCCGTACTCGACAAGCTCCGTGCCGGTCCGCGCCAGGAAGAGATCGACGCTGCACGGGCCCGCGTGCAGGTATCGCAGGCCGAGTTGTCACTCGCCAAACGGAAATTCGAACGCCGCGAGGAGCTGTTGAGTTCCAACTCCATCACTCGCGAGGAGTTTGAAGAAGCCAGCGAACAGATTCACGTAGCGCAGGGGCTCGCCAATGTTCGCCAGGAGGAGTTGGACCTGCTGTTGGCGGGCACGCGCGAGGAAGAAATCCGCGAAGCGGTGGCGCAGGTGGAAGAAGCCCGCCAGGCGTGGATGCTGGCCCAGGAAGGCAGCCGTAAAGAGGAGGTGCAGGCCGCCAAGGCCGCCCGCGACGCCGCGGCCGCTGCCCTGGAAGTGGTTCGTGCACAGAAAGAGGAGCTAACCGTTCAATCGCCGGTCGATGGCGTGGTCGAGGCGCTCGATCTGCAGAAGGGCGACCTGGCGCCGGCCGGTGGCCCCGTGTTGTCGATCATGGACATGAGCCACCTTTGGGTGCGGGCCTACGTGCCGCAGAATCGTGTCGGACTGCAAGTGGGCGAGCAACTACCCATTACGGTCGATAGCCTGCCCGGCCAGCGCATGGTGGGCCGCATCACGTTTATTTCGCGGCAGGCGGAGTTCACTCCCAACAATGTGCAAACCCCCGAGGAACGATCGAAGCAGGTGTTTCGCATTAAGGTCGACTTGCCCAAAGACAAGCTCGACCTGGTGAGGCCTGGCATGACGGCCGATGTGTGGCTGCAGCCCGTTACCGGACAGCCGGCGGGGGACGACGGATGAATCGCCCCGCCAGCGAACCACCCGCCAGCGATGCCCCAGCCATCGACGTTCGCGGACTAACCCGCCATTTTGGCGAAGTGGTGGCGGTCGAGGACGTCTCGTTCCAGGTGCAACGGGGCGCTATCTTCGGCCTCTTGGGACCCAACGGCAGCGGTAAATCGACCATCATCCGCATGCTGTTGGGCATCCTTCCACCCACCAGTGGCGCGGCTTACGTCCTGGGACATCGATCGCTCGAAGAGTCGGAACTCATCAAGCCCCGTGTGGGCTACATGTCGCAGAAATTCAGCTTATACGCCGACTTGTCGGTACGAGAGAACCTCGACTTTTACGGACGTGTTTACGGGCTGGAGGGCGAACGGTTGGCCGAGCGGCGGGCCTACGTACTCGGTCTGACGGAGATTGGCGACTACGAGCATCAGCTTGCTGGAAATCTTTCCGGTGGTTGGAAACAACGCCTGGCCCTGGCCTGCAGCCTGATCCACGATCCAGAAATCCTGATGCTCGACGAACCCACCGCGGGCATCGACCCCGTGGCGCGCCGGCATTTGTGGGACCTGTTGTTCGAGCTGTCGGGTCGCGGCGTCACGCAGTTGGTCACCACCCAGTACATGGACGAAGCCGAGCGGTGTACCGACGTTGGGTACATCTATCTATCGCGGATGCTCGTGCTCGGTAAGCCCGATCAACTGAAGCAGTTGCCGCAGGTCTCGCCCGAGGGGACCAAGCGATACGAACTCCGTATCCCGAAAGCCACCGAGCACCTCACCGGGTTGCGCGGTATGCACGGGGTGCGCGACGCCACGTTGTTTGGCGAGACAGTTCACGTGCTGGTCGACGAAAGCTTGCGTCCGCCGCAGTTGATCGATCGCCTTGGCCTGGAAGGCAACGACACCAGGGCCCGCGAGATTCCGCCGTCGCTCGAGGACGTGTTCGTCACCCTCACCGCCAACGCCGAACGCGACACCACGCCCCCCGAAGAGATCGACCTGACCGAAACAGCAGCAGAACCTGCCGAGAGCGAGCCGGTTTTAGAGGCTGAAACGCCGCCCCCTCCGAAAACGGTCAAGGGCAAAACCTTGGCCGGACTGGGAGCGGTGCTCGTCAAGGAACTCGTGCACATTCGCCGACAGCCGAGCACGCTGTTCTTCATGTTGGTCATTCCGGTGATGCAAACGCTGATTTTCGGCTACGCCATCGACACGCAGATCGAGAACATTCCGATGGTGGTGTTCGACATGGACGGCCGACAGCACGCCCGCGAACTGACTTCATCGTTCGTCAATACGCGCCGATTTCGCTTAGAGGAGCATGTGCTAGACGAGGACTCCTTCCACCGCGCCATCACTTCCGGCCGGGCGAAGGTGGGACTGCGGATACCGCCAGACTACTCCGATCGACTGGTCCGCGGCGAGCAGGCCTCGGTGCAAGTGTTGATCGATGGCAGCGACTCCCAGGTGGCGACCACCGCCCAGAGCACCGCAAACCTGCTGGGCCTCAGCCTTTCGATCCAAATGGCCCGGGCGAAGGGAGAGTCGCTGCAGGTGGCACCGGCTCGCAACGAAACCGGCGAGGGCGTGTTGCCAATCGATGTTAGTACGCGGATGCTCTTCAATCCCGACCTCGATAGCTCGCACTTCTTTGTGCCGGGCCTGGTGGGGATCATACTTCAACTGGTGACGCTATTCCTTACATCGTTCGCCATCGTACGCGAGCGCGAACTCGGCACGCTCGAGCAACTGTTTGTCACACCTGTTGGCCGAATGGGCCTGCTGCTTGGCAAACTGTTGCCTTACGCCATGATAGGATTCGTCGAACTGCTGCTGGTGCTGACCGTGATGGTCTACGTATTCGGCGTCCCGGTGAGCGGCAACTTGGCCCTGCTGTTGGTACTGGCCATGTTGTTCATGGTCTGCTCGTTAGGGTTGGGGCTGTTGGTCTCGACGCTTTCGAAAACGCAGCTCGAGGCCATGCAGTTCGCCTTCATCATCATGCTGCCGTCGGTGCTGTTGTCGGGGTTCATGTTCCCCCGCAGCGAGATGCCGCTACCTATCTACCTGGTAACCTTCGCTATCCCGGTAACCTACTTCATCGAAATCCTCCGCGGCGTCGTACTGCGCGGGGCCGACCTGCTGGACCTGGTGCCCTGGATCGTCGGCCTCTCGATCTGCTGCATTGCGGTCCTCTGGCTCAGCGTGATGCGATTCCAGAAACGCCTGGCGTAGACGCGAAGTAGGGTGCGGTTCCTGCCAGCCAAGTAGAACGCGTCCCGAGCCCGTAGCGGGGTTTTCGGATTCCCGATACGACAAAACCCTCGCAGCAACTGCGAGGGCTTTGTGCTCAGCGGAGAGGACAGGATTCGAACCTGCGGTACGGAATGACCCGTACGCCGATTTAGCAAACCGGTGCTTTCGACCACTCAGCCACCTCTCCTGGCGGGTGCTGGCAGACCTCTGCCGCCAGCACCGAAGCGTCCTATTCTACGTCGCCCAAGGCGAGCTGAAAAGTCCAGCCTTTTTTGGGAGTCGGACGCAGTATGCGAACGTTTTACCGGGTGGCCAGGCTGTCGTCCAGCGGGGCCACAATCGCCGGCCGCTGCAGGGCCTGTGCATCACTAGACGCATCGGGCGAGGTTTCGGTTCGGTGATGCTGAGCATAAAGCACCGGGGCGATGATCATGGCCACCACGCTGATCAGCTTGATCAGAATGTTGATCGACGGGCCCGAGGTGTCCTTGAACGGGTCGCCCACAGTATCGCCGGTCACGGTGGCTTTGTGCATTTCGTCGAAGTCGTCGCCCCACTTGGCGTGACCTTCGTCCTTGACCTGCTTCTTGGCGTTGTCCCAGGCACCACCGGAATTGGCCTGGAAAATCGCCAGGCAGACGCCCGAGATGGTCACGCCTATCAGCAGTCCACCCAGCATATTGGGCGAGTAGAGACCCACCAAGATGGGCACAATCACGGCCAGCAGGCCCGGGGCCACCATCTGCTTGATGGCCGCTGCCGTGGCGATCTCGACACAGTGGGCGTACTCGGCTTTGCCATCGGCGGCGGCAATCAGGGCCGCTTCTTCCGCGGTGGGATCGCGTTCTTCGCTCTCGGCCCGCTGGGCGGCGTCGAGCGCGGGCCGCAGTTCGGCAATGTCGCGGAACTGGCGTCGCACTTCTTGGATCATGTCCTGGGCAGCATTGCCTACCGCCACCATGGCCATGGCCGAGAAACGGAAGGGCAGCATGCAGCCGATGAGCAGTCCAACCAGCACGAAGGGGTCCGCCGCGTTGATCTCCACGGTGCCATTCATCTTGGTGAGGTACGCCGCCGTGAGGCTGAGGGCCGTAAGGGCGGCCGAGCCAATGGCGAAACCTTTGCCAATGGCGGCCGTGGTGTTACCCACCGCGTCGAGCTTGTCGGTGCGGGCACGCACCTCGCGACCGAGTTGCGCCATTTCGGCGATACCACCGGCGTTGTCGGCGATCGGTCCGTAGGCGTCGGTGGCCAACTGAATGCCCAGCGTGGAGAGCATGCCGAGGGCGGCCATCGCGATGCCGTACAGTCCGGCACACCAGAATGCCACCAGGATGGCGACGCCAATCACGAGGATCGGCGCGGTCGTGGAGTTCATACCAACAGCCACACCCTGAATGATGGTCGTGGCAGGGCCCGTCTTGGATGCGTTGACGATGGTCTCGACCGGCGTGCGATTACAGGCGGTGTACCACTCGGTAATCATGCCCACGAGAATGCCGGCCACGAGTCCGGCGACCACCGCCAGGCTCACTCCCTTCCAGGTGACAAGAATTTCTGTCGCATTGGGGTTGATAACGGTATCGGCGAAAGGGACTCCGGCATGAGGAATCAGCATGTAGATCGCACCAATCGTGCCGACGATCATCAGGCCGCCGGAAACAAACATGCCGCGGTTCAGACCTTTCTGCGGGTCGCCCCCTTCTTCGGTGGTGACGAAGAAGAAGCCAATGATCGAAGCGACGGCGCCCACCACGGCGATGACCAAAGGCAGGTAAACGGCATTCATGCCCGAGCCAGGCTCGACCGCGTCGAGCGCCGTATACCAGGCGGCGCCGAGAATCATGCTGGAGATCAAGGCACCGACGTACGATTCGAACAGGTCGGCACCCATGCCGGCCACGTCGCCCACGTTGTCGCCCACGTTGTCGGCAATGGTGGCAGGGTTCAGCGGGTGATCTTCAGGGATACCGGCTTCGACTTTACCCACCAGGTCGGCACCAACGTCGGCCGCCTTGGTGAAGATGCCACCCCCCACGCGAGCAAACAGTGCGATGGAGGAGGCCCCCAGTGAGAAACCGGAAAGCGTATTGAGCACCAGCATCGTAGGAGCGCCACCGGTGAGCGACTCAGGGTGCATCTGGGTGAAGATGAAGAACAACGAGCCTAACCCCAACAGGGCCAGTCCCACCACGCACAGGCCCATCACCGAGCCGCCGGCGAAGGCGACTTGCAGCGCCGTGTTGAGGCCACCGCGCGCGGCCGCGGCGGTGCGGGTGTTGGCCGACGTGGCGGTCTTCATTCCGAAGAAACCGGCCAGCGCCGAGCAGAATGCACCCAGTACGAATGAGGCGGCGATATAAGCGTTAGTATCGGCCGAGACATAGTGATTGGTAACTCCCAACAGGATGGCCACCGCCACGACGAACACGGCCAGCGAACGGTACTCGCGGGATAGAAATGCCATGGCGCCTTCGGCTACCCAGCCGCCAATGAGTTTCATGCGCTCGTCGCCGGCGTCCTGATCGCGCACCCACTTCGCCCTGACCATGGCGTAGATCAGGGCGGCGACAGCCACCGCTGGGACAACATAGATGATGAGTTTCGGGTCGACCATGATGCAAATCCTTTAAGCCCTGGGGCTACTAAAAAGGTAAACGAAGGTATAGCTCGCGCGAGCTGCCAGCGAGGCTTTCGCTGTACAGCGTCAGCGTATAGAGAGATAGCCGTGACACGACAAAATGCGATACGACCATCGGTGCCGCGTCACCGCTCCTGTGGTCAAAGAGTGCAATCCAACGCACGTCGGGAAAGCGCGGAATTGGGTGTTTTACGCCGCCCGACGCTTAACAACGTCGAAGTCTAGCCCACGCGTTGAATCGCTGTCAATGTGGGGAATGAGCGACTTTAGCACGCATGGCAAAACGCGCGCGCCCTATTGGCTCATTGCACACTCAGGAGCGCGCCAAATCGTCCGCCCAAGCCTGAATGACCGTCTGCAAATGAACGTTCCGGTCGACTTGGTACTCCGCATCCAGGCAACGATCGATGCGGCGCAGCAGCCGCGGCACCTCGGGCGAGGCAGGGGCGGCGCGGAGGTGGCGGCGGTAGTGCCGCGCCACCAGGCCCAGTACCTGCAACAGTGCAGTGCGCCGCGGACCCGCTTCCTTGCCCGCCGAGTTGGAGTAATCATGCACCATCACAGCGAGTTTCACGCTATCGATCACCGGCTGGTTCAGCAATTCAACGGCCCGGGTGTGCACTTGCCACAGCGCTTCGTCGGCCATGGCCACGGCCTGATCGAGACTCCCTTCGGCCAACTCCGATACGGTTTGGGCAACTTGGGTATTATCTACCAACTCATTTTCTACTAACAGTTGCGCAAGCATTGCCGGTTCGAGCGGTGCGAACCGCACGATCTGCGACCGCGAGCGGATGGTAGATAGCTGGCGGGCTTCGCTGGTGCCCACCAGTATGATCACCGACCGGGGGGGTGGCTCTTCCAGGGTCTTGAGCAGCGCGTTGGCTGTAGAGTTGTTGAAAGTGTCCGCGCAGTCGATCACCGCCACGCGATGCCTGCCCAGATAGGGCTTCAGCGAGATATCGTGGCACAGACCAGCACGGTTGCGATGTTCGTCGTCGCCGACAAACTGCTCCAGGATCAGCGTCCGCTTGTCCTTCAGCAGTCCCACTTCCAGGAGATCGGGGTGGTTGTCGGCGTCCATCAACTGGCACGACTCGCACTGATCGCAGGCCTCCAGTTCGGTGGCCGGAGTCCCGGTGCACAACAGGCACTTGGCCAATCGGCGGGCGAACATCCGCTTGCCCACGCCCCCCGGCCCCACAAACAGGTAGGTGCTGGCTAGTCGCCCGTCGCGCAGCGTCCGGGCGAACCGTTCGGCAATTGAATCGTGACCGTGGATATCCATCCACATGGGCAAGCCACCGCAGGGGAATTTGGGAATTAGACCGACTTTTGCTGACGAAACCGTTATACTCGAAGCTGCGATGTTTTTCGTCTCCCCCGCTCGAGGCTGCGGATTCGCCATGACGACCGACGCGACTATTCGCACCCAGTGCCCTGGCTGCCAGGCCAAATTTCGTGTTGGCGGCGAGCACGTGGGGCGTCGGACCCGGTGCCCCCACTGCCGGGCTCCGTTCGAAGTGCAGCCCATTGCTCGCGGGCCGGCAGCGGTGTCCCCGATCGTTCAGCCCGAAGTGGTTGTCGCGGAACAGCCGCCCGAGGTGACGCACGTTGGCGTAAATTGCCGCTTGTGTGGTACCCGGATGTATGGGCGTCTGGATCAGGTGGGCCAACCGCTGAAGTGTCCCGACTGCTACACCGAGACCACGCTGCCACCGCCGAAACCGAAAACCAAGCAAGCTGTACCGGCCGCCATGCTGGGCGATCAGTACGAACTGTACGAGGGCGACGACCAGCCCTGGGGCGTCACGCTGGCGGCCTCCCAAGCAGAAATGCTCCCCGTGCACTGCGAACTATGTGGCACGTTGCAGTACGTGCCGCCGGAGATGGTGGGCTCGGTGGCGATCTGTCCCGACTGCGACCACGGCACGCGGGTCCGTCCGGGCAAGCCCAAGCCGGCGGCCAAGGATCTGGGGGCCGATCTGGAAATCGAGCCACCCCAAGTGACCGCCGAGATGGCCACGCCCTCGGCGCCGCCCATTTACTCGCGGTTGCACGAATTCGATAGCCTGAGCGAGCAAGAAAAAGAAGAGCGGATGTCGCGGGTGGCGACCAATCGTAAAGCGCGACCGCAAATGCCGCGGCTGCCACTGCTCACCGGTTGGGGCGCGTTCCTCGCCTCGTCCGGAGTGGTCGCTCGTTGGCTGGGGCTGAGCGCTTGGTTCTCGGCGGCGGCCGCTTTGGCCGTGTTCGCCTTCAATATCATCTTTACTGGCGGTCCCTATGGAGCCGTGGCCGGACTGCCGCTGCTGTGTGCTGCCGGCGCCGTGGCGGCGTTGTGTTCCGCATGTTGCGCGGCTACGGCCATCACGATCGTTACCGAGAGTTCCGAAGGCAACGATCAGATGACCGCCTGGCCGACCATCAATCCCATCGACTGGTTGGGCGAAGCACTGTACATCATGGTGGCCGGGCTGGTCGCCACGGCACCCGGGTATTTGCTGGTGCAAGTTTCCGGCGCACCCTCCTGGGCGGTGTTGGGGGGCATGCTGGTCAGCGGCTGGCTGCTGTATCCCATCGTGCAGCTCTCCACGCTGGAGGCCTCCGCGCCGTTCGCACTCATCATGCCGGGGGTGCTCGGCAGCCTCGGCAGGTGTTCGGGTACCTGGACCACGTTCTACCTAGTCAGCGGCGCTATGGCCGCCGTGATGGTGCTTGCTGTCGCGCTTTTGGCGTGGATGGGACCCTACGCCCTGCTGGCAGCTAGCGTGCCGATCGTTGGCGCAGCGGGTGCTTACTACCGCCTGCTCGGACGACTGGCGTGGCGTATTCGCGAGGAATCCTAGCGCGGGCGCGTAACCGTCACAGTTCGCATCAACGGATGGGCAGGTGCTAGCAGCAATGGCTTTCCGTGCCCTGCTGGATAGAGGCCACCGAGTGTGCCGATCATACTGAAGAAGTCATCTCTTCTTCACGCCCGTACGATCAGGAACTCAGGCCATGTCGCTGTACTACTCGTCTTCGTCGCGTCACAGCGAGTTGGGCAAGTTCCGCCGTCAACGCCGTCCGGGGATGCAGCATGATGGGCAGCGGAGATTTGGTAATTACCGGTTCGAACTGATCTCCATGGAGACATCGGCGCCCTTCAAGCGAACCCGGTACCACTTGCGAATCATCAACGATCGCAACTTGCGCGTCGCATACCTGCGAGACTTTCCCAACCAGAGACTCGCCTTCTCGGCTGGCGAGGAGTGGGTGGCGGAGCGGGAATTGGCGATTCAAGAAAAGAAGAATAGCTGAGCGACGGATCACGCGGTTGGAGGCGGTGGCTGCGTCCGGCCGCTTGCTGTATACAGAGTTTACCCGGTCGGCTCCATGGGTGCCGCTGCCGCATTTGGAGTGTCCGCCTGTTCGGCCTCCGCAGTGGCGAGATTTCTTCTGCCGTAGTTTGCCAGCCCCAGAGTTTGGCCGCTATACTTTCTATTGCGGGTTGCTTCGGCACAGGCTGCGACCTTCTCTAACCGGTCTCAATACAAAGATGTAGGGAGTATATGGTGGATGCTCTGAGCTGGTTTGCCCTGGTCGTCATGCTGTTTGTGGTGCTGACTCTGGCCTATGGATTCGTGGCGATTCACGAGATTCCCCACCGAATTGCCAAGGCTCGCAACCATCCGCATCAGGATGCCATCGAGGCAGGCGGCTGGATCAGCCTATTCACGCTGCACGCCATTTGGCCTTTTCTGTGGATCTGGGCATACGCCTACGATCCGAAACGCGGCTATGCCGGCCGACCTTCTTCCGAGCCGGCAAATGACGTAAATAGCCAGGAACTAGAGACGCTACGAAATCGTATTGCAGAACTCGAGGCGAAACTGGATTCCGCGCCCGCGACCAACGAGAACGACAGCCAATCGGAATGAGTCAATGGATCTACTGATCTTAATGACGTACGCCGCGATCGCCATTGTGGCGTTCAAGGTGTTCAAGGTGCCGGTCAATGCCTACACGGTGCTGACCACCGCACTGGGCGGCGTCGCGATCCTTGCCGCGCTGTTGCTGCTGATGAACTATAACCATCCGTACACCAGCGTTGCCCGTGACTACTACCTTACGACCCCCATCGTCAGTGGAGTCCGCGGGCATGTGACCGAAGTGTTGGTGTCGGACGCGCAACATGTGAAGGCCGGTGACGTGTTATTCAAGATCGATCCCACGCCGTTTCAGGCTGCCGTCGATCAGAAACGCGCCCAACTTGCTTCTGCAAAGCAGCGCGTCGAAGAGTTGGACGAGAATTTGCACATGCAGGAGCAAGCGTATGAAGCAGCCGCGTCGCTGCTGGCTGCGACCAAAGATACCTACGAGCGCGACAAGGAGTTGGTTGCCTCAGGTGCCGTATCGCAGTCGGCGTTTGTGCAATCTCGACAGAGTTACTTGTCCGCAGAAGCCGAAGCCAGGATGGCGCAAGCGGAGTTGAAACGAGCGGAACTGGAAACCACTTCGCTGATCGATGGTGTCCATACCGATGTCGCCAACGCCCAGGCGGCACTGGTCGCAGCGCAGTTCGATTTGGATCAAACCGTGGTCCGGGCGCCGACCGATGGCATTGTGCTGCAGGTCTTCTTGCGTCCCGGCATGATGGCGGTGCCACTGCCGTTGAAACCATTGATGGTGTTTCAGCACGACGATTCGCAGCTGTTTGTAGCCTCGTTTTTGCAAAACAACGCGCAGCGCATACAAGAAGGAGCCGAGGCCGAAGTCGTATTCCCGGCGGTTCCAGGGCGAGTATTCAAGGGCAAGGTGCGACTTGTTGGCGCCGCCGTGGCCCTGGGGCAGTTGCAACCCTCGGGCACCCTGGTCGACCCCGACAGCGTTCAGGGCGACGGTCGCATTAACGTAGTGATCGATTTCGACGAGAATGCGTTCGAAGGGTTCAACGTCCCCCCAGGTTCCAGCGCCGAGGTAGCCGTGTACAGCGAATACATGGAGCCGGTAGCCGTCGTTCGCAAGGTCTTGATGCGGATGAAGTCGTGGGCCAACTTCGTGTTCTCCGACGGCGAGCACTTGCCGAACTCTCACTAGTGGTGCCTGACTGGCGGCGCTCCTTTCTTTCTCCCGCAGGCGGTGTCCATCGTCTACAATCGGGAGCATTCACCCCCGACGCAGGACACACCATGTGGGACGAACGATACAGCACCGACGAGTACATCTACGGCACCCAGCCCAACGATTTCCTGGCGGCCCGGTTCTCGGAGATTCCCCAAGGCAAGGTGCTCAGTCTCGCTGAGGGCGAAGGACGCAACGCCGTGTTCCTTGCCCGGCAAGGTTACGCGGTGACGGCCGTCGACGCATCGGAGATCGGGTTGCGAAAAGCGGCCCGACTTGCCACCCAGCAGCAGGTTCCACTGCAATGCATTGCCGCCGACCTGACGGAGTACGATTTGGGCATCGAGCGATGGGACGGCATCGTGTCAATTTTCTGCCCACTGCCTTCGGCGGTTCGCCGAGAGGTGCACGCCAAAGTGGTTCGAGCCCTCAAGCCGGGCGGCGTGTTTCTGCTCGAAGCTTACACCCCCAAACAGCTAGAATACGGCACCGGCGGCGGAGACAACGCCGACACGATGCAAACCGCCGAGTCGCTCCGCACCGAACTGGCGGGGCTGAGCTTCACGCACCTTGAGGAAATTGAGCGTGAGGTGGTCGAGGGCACCTACCACACGGGGCTGGCTTCGGTGGTGCAGGCGATTGGGCGTAAAGAAAAGTAAGTTGCTGATTTCTCTTGCATGAAACTGGCTGGAGGATTTCGCCGCGTCATTCCACTCGGTTAGGAGCTATAGTTCCCTTGGAGATCTGTCGGAAGGGCGATGCGCCGCGAATGCGGGAGAAACATGTTGTGGCAAACCAAGTGACAACGGTTCCCAGCCGGTTCATATTCTGGAGCACTGCTCCTTTTCTTGTGGCGTTTCTTGTGCTGATGCCCTTGCTGGTCAGCCCACCAAGTGTTTCCGGATGGATCGTGCTTCTTGGGTGTGAACTGCTTGCCGCCCTAGTATTCGCCGGATTGTACGACACCGTGAAGTTTCGTTGGTGCTGGCGTCTTGTAGGAGCTATCGTGTTTCTAGGCTATGCAATGTACCTGGCCGACATGATCATCGAGGGTGAGTGGATTGGTGACGGTCGTCGCTCTTCTGCGACGGCTCTTAATGCCCTCTGTGGCCTAGCAGCTTTCGGGGTCCCCGGATTGTGGTATGCCGTGCGCGGACGCTTTGGTGAAATCGCCGAAGCCGACTTGTGTCTCGATGAATCTTCCCCCGAACACGCAGAATAGCGGCAAGGGGCTAGCTTAGAGCATGGTCGGTGATTCTTCCGACGCACTTCGTGGGGGCTGCCACTAGTTCACCGCTTGTCGGCTCAGAACCGACTGGATGGCCTGGCGAAGTTGCCGCTGTTTTACCGGCATCGCCAGCGCCGCGCGGTGATCGGCGGTTTCGGCTTCTTTTACCCATTCTTTGCGGGCTTCGTCCACCAGCAGGACGGCCGGGATTTCGCGGGTGATGCTCTCTTGGCCAAAACGATTGAAGCCTTCGAGGGCCGCGCGGCCGATGTCGCCGGTACTGAACAGCACCACTTCGGCCGAACTGGCGTCCATGTAGAAGCGGTCGAGCGCCCGGTCGGGATCGCTTGCCACGAGCACTCGGTAACCATGCTGCTTGAATAGGTCCCGCAGCAGGTCCTGCATCTTGACGTTCGACTCCACCACCAGCAGACGGCGCGGTTGGCCGCTTTCATCGTGACCTTCGTTGCTGGCCAGTTCGTTCTTGGGTTGCTGGCCGGTGCCTCGCTCGGCGAGTCGCTTAGCGGCGATCTTCAATTCGGCCAGCATCTCAGCCGGCGTCTGGTAACGCTTGCTGGGGTCTAGCTCGATAGCGTGGTTGATCACCTTGGCGAACGTGGGCGGCACCTTGGGTGCGACTTTCGCGATGGGCGGGATCTGCTCGAATGTGGCCTTGCTCAGTTGTTTGCCTCGATCGCGTCCTTCCGGCAACGGCGAGTGGCCACTGAGCATGTGGTAGAAAATGCAACCGGCGAAGAAAATGTCGCTCCGCGTATCTTCTTTGCGGACCCCAGTGGCCCGCTCCAGGGCGGCGTACTCCACGGTCCGCTTCACCCCGGCGTCGGCGCCGGCTTCGCTTTCGAGCGCCGCCAGGCCAAAGTCGAGCAGCTTGGCTTCGCCTTCGCTGGAGACCAGCACGTTGGACATCTTCAAGTCGCGATGCGTCACGCCCTGCTGAAAGGCGTAGTTGAGTCCCGAAAGCATGCCATCGAGAATGCCCGCAGCTTCGAGCGGTTCGAACACCCGGCGAACTCGCGTGAACTCGCGAAGGTTCCGCCCCTCGATGAAGTCCATCACGATGTACTGGGCATCGCGCCGCGAGACCACTTCGTGGATGGGGACGATGTTGGGGTGCTTGAGCGAGGCCCCCAGTTCCCCTTCGCGACGGAAGACGTCGGCGTACTCGGCCATGTGCCGGTTGCGGAGCACTTTAACGGCGAATACCTCTTTGGTATCGGTGTGCACGGCGCGAAACACCCGGGCGAACGTTCCGGCTCCCACGCAATACAGCACTTTGTACTTGCCATAGAAGTAGCCACCTTTGAGGCCCTTCATGACACGTTCCAGCTGGTATTGCGTCAGCAGATTGCGCCGCAGGAGTTCCTGCGAGAGGGTGTGCAGGTCGACGGTTCGGGTACCGAGGTCACCGCGCACAATCTGCAAGTCGCGATGGTCGAGTACACCGACCTCCATCGCGCACTGTGCCAGTTGATCCGCGGTGGTAACGGTCGCCATAACGCGTTAATTCTGTTCCTCGCCACGGTGTTGGCGGTGGGCAGCCAAAACCCGCTGGCACTTCTGCTGAATCTTCTTCGGGGCCGCACTCACACAGCACGAAAGCCCCAGGGGACCACACGACTTGACCACTAGGGAAATCGTGCGGGGTCGCACGGATTATTCGCCAGAACCGGACAAGGCTTGGCGAAGATGGGTTCCGGTTGCCTACTCTTCTTCCAACTTGGCCTTGTACTCGTCTCGCTCGCGGCGGGTCGCCTCGAGGTCGAACATCAAGTACTTCATATCAAGCCGCAGTTGGCCGAGGGCATCTTGAACCAAGGTGAGGATCCGCCGGCGGCGTTTAGTGCTTTCGAGCACGCGATCGAGCACGGGCAGGATTTGCTCGGAGTAATTCTCGGGCAGACTGTGGATGAATTCGGCAAGCTGACGAACGTCGGCGGGCACTTCTTCGCTAGTGGTCGTAGTTTTGGGCTGCAGATCGGGCATTGAGGTAAGCTCCTGGGTGGGTTGTATACCTTGCTACCAATGCACGCTGCGCGCCACACCTTCGCACCGCGGCTGCGAGAACCGCCCGCAACCGATTATACACAAACAACTTACGAACCATCAACGGGTTGGCACAGCGATTCTTGCCGCCGGGCCAGTGTTGCCCAAACGCCTCAAAGTGCTCTGGGTCTGTTGCGAAAACCCTGCTAGAAGCCTGATTTACGTCGCCAAAGGCCCCCCTCTGCAGGACGTTTCGCTAAAGCAACACCCTGGACATTTGGGGCCACCTGCCGACCGTTTGCTGGCTCGAGATCGGTGCGCCATGACATCCGCCCCCACAATCGCTCGAAATTACGCATGGCGTTGGGCGGCCGGGGTGGCGGTTGTGCTGGTGCTGGTCGCCACGGGGGCCAGGGCCGATAACGTGCTGGAGGAGGGATTTAGCGGCCCCGCGACTAGTTGGCAGCTGCAGCCGGCGGCCAATATCCGCATCCTGGACCAACGGCGGACCCGCTCGTCCGATGTGGCAATCCCTATCACCGCCGAGCGAGTGGTGCTCGCCTGCCCAGCCGGTTACGCCGCGTACCTGACCCACGAAGTGGGCCGTTTGCGGGTGCTGGACGAGGTGAACATCGAAGTGCTGGTGCGTGGCAATCGGCCCTCGATGCAGGTGGCTGCGGAAGTCACCTATCCCCGCAGTACCGATCCTCGCACGGGCAAACCCTTGCGGGCATTGGTGCACGGATTGCGTTATTCGGAAACGGGCCGCTGGCAGCACCTGCGGATCGAAGGACTGCCCCTGTTGGCCGAGCGGCAAGCTCGCATCATGAGCACCGATCCCAATCGCCAGGTGGATCCGCGCGAAGCGTACATCGAACGGGTGGTGCTGGTGGTGCCCGGCGGCAATGGCCAGTCGCTGGTGGAGGTCGACCACTTGAAGGTGGCAGGCGTCGTTACCCAGTCCGCTGCGGCAAAGTCATCCGACAAAACACCGGTGTTTGCTCCGCCACTGGCGGGGGGCGACAATGATGGACCGCTGCTGCAAGCGCCCGGTACGGCCGCGACGGCTGCCGACGAGGTATTCGAGCCGGTCGACGTTCGCCGTCACGGCGACACCCTGGCCGTGGCGGGACAACCACTGGTGCCGCGCGTGATTCAGTACCGTGGCGAGCGTCTCGAACTGCTGGCCGAGTTGGGGTTCAATGCCGTGTGGCTGGACGAAACCGCCACCGAAGCCCAACTCCACGCCGCGCGGCAAGAGAAACTGTGGGTCATCTGCCCGCCGCCGCCAGCCGACAAACTCAGTACGATCGAACCGAACACCATCTGGCAAACGGTGCTCGCCTGGTCGATGGGACTCGACTGCGACGCGCTCGATATGGATGCCATTGCATCGCAGGCCGAGGAGGTCCGCCGCAACGATCGGCTCGCCCGTCCCATCCTGGTGGGCGCCCGCGACCGCCATCGCCGCTACGCTCAACTGGCGGACGTCTTGGTCCGAGACCAACCACTTGGCAGCATGGCGCGGAGCGACGAGCCGCTGCCCGTGATGGGGTGCTCGCCATGGACACAGCTCTCGCTCGGTTGGACCACGCTCGCCCGCCGGCAAGCGGAGTTGCTGGCCCCCAAAGCGAGCCACCTCGGGTGGCACGAACCGGGCGACGTTCGCCGCACGGCCCTGTCGGCCATGGCTGCCGGTTGTCGAGGGCTGGTGGTCTGCACGCCCGAACGTCTCAGTACGACCAGTTCCGAAGCGCGGCGGTTGGCGGATCAACTGCGATTGTTGAATCAAGAGTTGCGGCTCGTGGAACCATGGCTCGTGGCAGGTAAGCGAGATCCTTCGGCCGAGCTATCCAACTCGGACGTGGCGGTGACCGCCTGGCAATTGGGGCGTTCGCGTCTGGTGATGCTGCCCGAGCAACCGACCGACTCGCCCCAGCGACTGGGTACCGCCAGCTTGAATCTGGCCAGCGTGCCGCAAACCGCCCGCGCCCACCTGCTCACGCCTGCTGGGCTGCTGCCATTGGGAAGCGGCCAGGTGGCAGGTGGTTTCCAGGTGCAGGTACCGGCGGCCGATGCGGGCGGTTGGGTGCTGCTGACCAACGAAAGCCGCACCTTGGCCACGGTGCAACGCCGCCTTGGCGACACCGCACTGCAAGCCGCGCAGGCCGAGCGGGGGCTGGCGATGGCCGACCTGTTGGAATTGGAAACCGTGGAAAGCCAACTGTCCGACCCGCGGGGCAACATTGCCGCTGGCCGCGTGACCCCATTGAAGCGGGCCATCGAACAATGCGATCAGTTGCTGGCCGCCAAACGCTATCCGCAGACCTTTCACCTGGCAACGCAACTGCGATACACGGCCGCCGCCGAGCGTCGACACGTTCAAAAGCAATTGCAGCCGGGTGGATTCATCAGCATGCCGACCGCAGGCGAACTGCGACTGCTGCCCACCGAGGCCGCCTTGCATCAGTCGTTGGCCTCGTTGCCAAGAGGGAACAACCTGCTGATGGGCGGCGATTTTGAGGATCTCACCGAGGCCCAGACCGCCGGCTGGACTCATGCCAACTATGCCGAAGCCATGCTCGACACCGGCGTGCAACTCGTCCCCGCCCAGGCGAAACATGGCCAGGCCTGCTTGAGGCTCTTGGCCCGCGACCAGGGCGATGCCCGAGTGCTGGACGAGGATCCCAAGCCCGTCGTCTGGATCACGTCGCCCGACGTGCCAGTCAGAAAGGGCACCGTCGTCGAGATCACGGGATGGGCCCGCGTGATGGTGGCCAGTGGACAGTCGGGCGAGCTGATGGTGGTCGACGACCTGGGAGGCGAGCAACTCGCGCTACGGATCCGGGCGACCACGGGCTGGCAACCGTTCCGCCTGATTCGCACCATCGACGATGCGAGCACGATTCACGTGAAGCTGGCCCTCACCGGGCCAGCGACGGCCGACGTCGATGCGGTAATGATCCGCGAAGTACTACGGCCGCAGAGGACGGCGGCGCGGCCGGCTGCGAGTCCGTAGCTGGACTCGCAAGAGTTCCGGCCCTTCCCAGCGAGTTCTCCGAAGACGTGCGACTCCGGCTACCAGAAAGTGCTTTGGGTGACTCAATGCGTCGCACCAGGGTAAATTCTCCTCAGCCACGGATCGGCGGCAGCGAGATTGTTCTGGGCTGTTTGTTGTTGCGGCTTTTGGGGGAATAGTATCTCGCCGAAGTGAGCTGCACCGCGGGGAGTTTCCAGGGGCCCTAGAGGGCTTCGGTGGGCCATTTAGCTGGAAGTCATTCGACTCGAGGCAGGTGAGGTTTGCCTACTCTGCGTTGTTCGACCGGCGGAGGTTGGAAAGATCAGGCGCTCCAATATTCAGTCACTCTTGTTGCATGCGTTTCAGTCTTCGCCCTGCATTCCTAAATCCAAACAAATGCCCCACCTCCAAGGCATCCTCACGATTAGGCGAGATCGCTTGATAAGCCTCGCTCATCACCATCTGATGAAACGCCTTTTCTGATGGGTACATGACGAGAACAACACGATCGTATCGCTCTTCCCCTACCAACATCAGTTCCGCCTTGAGCCCGTAGATCACCTTGGCGCCAGCGTGACCAATCATGGGAAGGACCTCCCTCGCGTATTCCTTGTAGTATTTCACCTCGCCACCATTCGGCTTAAACTGGAGAAGATTGATCTCAAAAAGCTCGTCTCCGTCCGGAAATTCGGGCGCGACCACAGTATCGGCCGAGCTACGACCGTTGCCGCCATGTAGCGTTCCGTTGAGCGCGTGTATGGCAATATTCTCCAAATGGGCGTGAAGCTCGGACTCCGCTTGCTGGTAGACTTTCATGTCCCCAAGCCTTCGAAGATCTTTACGTGAGCGGAATCGTTCAATGACAAGCAGATCCCAGGGATTGTGCTTCAATCCGAACAATTCATGTGATGATTCATAATCCAATTTGTAAGGAGTGGCGCTACCCAAGAATAGGAATTCACCGCCCATCTCTCGAAGGATGGGCTGATAAGATTTCAGAAACTCTTCGTATTTTGTCAGGCCATCGTTGCTCTTGAACTTGAGAAGTCGCATCAAGATGAGCGGATGAGTATCCGGGTTCTTTTCCAGCAAGGCGAGCCGATCCTCGATGGCGGAGATTTCGGAACTTGGGCAATCCGCTTCCTCGGCCTGCGTGCTCGAAACTAAGGCGAAGAGGCAAGTGAGGAGGGCAAGCCAATCTTTGGTTTTCTGCAACATTTTGCTTTTCACTCGAAGTTGTGATTAGACGCAATGAATGTGGATAAGCCTCGATCGATCCTGCCTTATCTACAACGAGTGTGGATGAGCCAGCCCTCGATTGTAGCAAAACGCACCTCATTTGTGCCGCCTAGCTCCCCGCGGTGTTCATCGCCTTAGCAATTCCTCAGTCGCTGCCGCCACTCCGTGGCTTATGTGGAACTGCGAACGAGTACCCGGGGCTTGCGTCCCGGGCTACGCGCTGTCGCCGCTCCGTGGCTGTAGTGGCACCCACCTCACAAGAATGTCCGCTGTAAGAACTTCGCCGTAGAATTCACCCCTCCAGCTGATCTAATAGAACCACCGGCTGATGCGCGGCGGGGTCTTTGGCAACTTGGTGGGCGGAGGGCAGATGGCAGCGCGTGGGGAGTTGAATCCTGGCTCCACTCTGCGAAGTCATCTCGCAGCTGGGGGAAACGTTGGGACAAAACTCGCCGGGGTTTTTAGCCTCTATAGGCTGTAACTCATTGTTGGGTAAGGAGTTACGCATTCGAACGGGCCCTGAGTACCCGGAGTTTTGGGCCTACGAATCGCAATTGGCCAACAACGAGTTGTGGCAAAACTCCCGAGACCGTGATTTGCGCAAGATTCTGGAGCGTTCTGTCCGTGCTTCCGAAGTCTTGCGACTCCGGCTACATGACACCTACTTGAAGCCAGGGAGCTACTTAAAATAAGCCACGGCGTTGTCGAACAGCTTGGCTCCAGCGCCGGCGCCGCTCAAACCCTTGCTGGTCCAGTTTGGGTGCTGATGGGCGAACAGGAATCGCTCGGGGTGGGGCATCAGTCCCAGCACCCGGCCCGTGGTGTCGCAGATGCCGGCGATGTCGGCCGACGCGCCGTTGGGGTTGGCGGGATAGTCGACCTGGGGTTCGAGCGAAAGCGTCTCCGAGTCCGCAGCGGAGTCGGTGTAGCGGAGCACCAGTCGACCGGCCCCAGCCAGCGAATCGAGTGTCTGCTGGTCGCGGACCACGAACTTGCCTTCGGCGTGGGCCACGGGGAGCACAATGTCTTCGATGCCCTGCAGGAAGACGCAATTGCCGGGCTCGACATTCAAGTTCACCCAGCGGGCTTCGTAGCGGCCGCTGTCGTTCCAGGCCAGGGTGGCTTGAGGACCTTCGGCATCGTCGATATCCAACAGGCCGGTCTTCATCAGCACCTGAAAGCCGTTGCAGATGCCGAGCACCAGCTTGTCCGACGCGCGGAACTCTTGCAGCGCGTTGGTCAACTGCTCGCGGAGCTGGTTGCCGAGAATCCGCCCCGATGCGATGTCGTCGCCGTAGCTGAAGCCGCCAGGAATGCATAGCACCTGATGTTCGGCCAACAAGGAAGGATTGCCCAGCAGCTCGCGGATGTGTGCGGTGCGCGGCGTGCCGCCTGCTTGCTCGAACGCAAACGCGGTTTCTTTGTCGCAGTTGGTGCCAGGGGCTCGAAGTACAAGGACGCGGGGGGATGACATTGCTTGATCGGTATTAGGCTTTAGGGGTAGCAGAACTCGCAAGACTTCTGGGATGCGTGTTACCAGGCGAGTGGCGACTTCCAGGCGGACTTGAGTTCATCGATGTCGGCATCGACGAAGTTCGTTCCGTCGGCGGCAATGGACAGACGAGTGTCGGAAACTGTCGTGCCAATTTGGACGTACGGTACGTTTGCCATGGCGCTTTCGAACTCGGCTGCTTTTGACGCATCAACTTCCACCAGGAAGCGGGTGTTCGATTCACTGAACAGCTTGGCGGCCACACCGCCTTCGGCCAGCTCGATCGCATCGAGCGACAGCTGCATGCCGAGTCCGCCAGCGAAGGCCATTTCGGCCGCGGCCACGGCCAGGCCACCTTCGCACAGGTCGTGGCACGCGAGCACGGCGCCCGACTTGATGGCGGTGTGCATCGATGTGAACGTCTCCCGGGCCGCTGCCGCATCGACCGTCGGCACCTGCCCGCCGGTGAGTTCATTCACGAGCGTGAAGTGCGATCCGCCCAGTTCATTTTTGGTAACGCCAACCAGGTAGATCGGGTTGCCGGTGGCCTTGAGGTCCATGGTCACTGCCTGGCTGCAGTCGTCCATTTGTCCCATCGCACTGATCAACAGCGAGGGCGGGATGGCGATCGTCTGCTTCCGGCCGTCGGCGTCGAAGTAGCTGAACTCGTTGTTCAGGCTGTCTTTGCCGCTGATGAACGGGGTGCCCAGCTCCAGGGAAAGGTCGTGGCAGGCCATCGCGGCACGAACTAGCGAGCCGAGTGTCTCGGCCTTTTCGCAGTCGCCCCAGCAGAAGTTGTCGAGGATGGCGATCCGCTGGGGATCGGCTCCCACGGCCACGCAGTTGCGAATCGCTTCGTCGATGGCGCTGGCGGCCATGTGATAGGTGTCGAAGTCGCCGTAGTGAGGATTCATGCCGCACGAGATGACGATCGCCCGTTGGTTGGTCAGCACGGGGCGAACCACTGCGGCGTCGCTGGGGCCGTCGCTCGCGCGGCCGACCAGCGGTTTGACGACACTGCCGGCTTTCACCTCGTGATCGTACTGGCGGATGATCCACTCTTTGCTGGCCACGTTCAGCGATCCGAGCACCTTCAGCAGGTCGTCGTTGTAGCTCGTGCGCTCGGGCAGTTCGAATGGGGTGGCGGCCGGTGGGGTGTAGTTGGCTTCGCGAATCACGGGCGGACGGCCATCGTGCAGTACGCTCATCGCCAGGTCGCAGACGGTTTGGCCATGGTACTTGAGCACCAGCCGGCCGGTGGGTTCGAACTTGCCAATGACCGTGGCTTCCACCCCCTCGGATGCACAGAGCGATTCGAGCTCCGACCAATTGCCTTCAGGCACCGAGACCACCATGCGTTCCTGGGCCTCGGAGATCCAAATCTCGGTGTACGACAGGCCTTCGTACTTCAGTGGAGCTCGCTCGAGCCACACTTCTGCGCCGATCTTCTCGCCCATCTCGCCCACGGCGCTACTGAATCCACCGGCGCCACAGTCGGTCACCGAGGTGTAGAGTCCGCGGTCGCGAGCGGCCAGCAGCACGTCCTGCACCATCTTCTCTTCGATGGCGTTACCGATCTGCACGGCACCACCGGAGAGTTCTTCGCTCTCGTGGGTTAGCTCGGCACTGGAAAACGTCGCGCCATGAATGCCATCGCGGCCGGTGCGACCGCCAATGGCGACGATGAAGTCGCCTGGCTGCGGGGCCCCAAACGCCTTGTCGTGCGGGATGACGCCAACGTTGCCGCAGTACACCAGCGGATTGCCCAGGTACCGGCGGTCGAAGTACACGGCACCGTTCACTGTGGGAATGCCCATCCGGTTGCCGTAATCGCGGACGCCGGACACGACACCCTTCATCACCCGTCGCGGGTGCAAGACGCCCGGCGGAAGCGAATCGGCCGGGGTGTCGGGCGGGGCGAAGCAGAACACGTCGGTACTGCAGACCGGCTCGGCTCCGAGTCCGGTGCCCAGGATGTCGCGAATCACGCCACCCAGGCCAGTGTTCGCTCCGCCGTAAGGCTCCAGGGCAGAGGGGTGATTGTGCGTTTCGACCTTGAAGGCCACGTGATTCTCGTCATCGAACGTTACCACGCCCGCATTGTCGGCAAACACGCTAACGCACCAGTCGTCGTCGCCCCATTGCTTGCGGAGCGTCTGGGTGGCGGCAAAGATGGTCTCCTTCAGCATGTTGTCGAACTGCCGCTCGCCATCGGGCCCGGTGTACTTTATGCGGCCGGCGAGCGTCTTGTGGCTGCAGTGCTCGCTCCAGGTCTGGGCCAGGGTCTCGAGTTCGATGTCGGTGGGGGCCCGGCCGAGATCGCGGAAGTACTTTTGTATGGTCTGCATCTCGGCCAGTTGCAGGTAGAGCTGGCCCTGGCGGCTGAGTTGCATCAGGCCATCGTCGTCCAGTTGGTCCAGCGCGACGGTCTGCAATTCGAACTCGTACGGTCGGCCTACGTCCAAGTGGTCCAGCGACAGAGGTCCGACGATCACTTGCTCGATGGCGTCGTTTGCCAGTAGGCGACTGCTCAGCGTGGCGACCTGCTGGTCGTCGAGGCCCGCGAGCCAGTATTTGTGGCAGGTGCGAACCAGGGGCGGTTCGATGCCCAGATCGGCGATGGCCGATTGAGCGCTAAGGGCCACTGGGTCCATCACCCCTGGCTTGGGCAGCACGTGCACCACACGCACTTCGCCTGCCAGCCACGCGGGAGCGGTGGCCAGCCTGGCGTCGCCCACCGGCGCGACCACGGCTTGTTCCACGACATGATCGGTCAGCAGTTGGTCGGCCACACGCAGGGCGTCGGCATCGGCCAGGTGATCGCCCGAAAGCAGGAAGGCTCGGCCGCTGGCGGCTGCAAACTGGTCGGCCAGGCCGTACTCCATGGCCTCTTGCACCAGGCGTTGGGCAGGGCGGTCGAGGTTGGCCTTCAGCGGTAGTACGTCAATTTCCCACAGCATCTCGGATTCGCTTCCCTTCGGCGAGCAGTCGTTCAAGTTCTGGTCCGTCTTCCGCCTCGATGGCGTCGCGGATCAGATTCAGTTGTTGGTCGAATTGATTCAAGGCGGTCAGCACCTGCGAGCGGTTGGCCAGAAATATCTGCCGCCACAGGTCGGGGCTACTGGCGGCCACCCGGGTGGTGTCGCGCCAACCAGTTGCCGCCAGATCGAGTATCCCATCGGGCGTCGCGGCCGCAAGGGCCGAAGCCACCACGTGGGGCAGATGACTGGTCACGGCCAATGCGGCATCGTGATCGTCGGGGGCGAGCAGCACGACATGGCTGCCAAGCTCCTGCCAGAATTCCTGAATCCGCTCGACCGCTTCTGCGCTGGACCGCTCGTCGGGAGTGACCACCACGGTACGGCCCTGAAACAGGTCGGCTCGCGCGAATTCGGCCCCACCGCGATGGTGGCCTGCCAGCGGGTGGCTGCCAACAAATTGGCACGGCTCGTCGCCCAGGGCCTGGTGCACTTGGTCCACGATTTCGGCCTTGGTGCTGCCAACGTCCGTAATCAGGCACCCTGCCGAGGCGTTCCGGACGGTCTCCAGCACGCTGGGCACCACGGTATCGACGGGCGTGCAGATCACCACCAGGTCCGACTCGGTCACTCCGTCCGCCAGATTGATGGTGGCCCGATCGAGCAGGCCGTTATCGACCAAGTTCTGCAGCTTGGTCGTATCGCGCCCAATGCCAACGACTTGCTTAGCGAGCGAACGCTCGCGCATGGCTTGCGCGACGGAACCGCCGAGCAATCCCACGCCAACGATGGAGACCTGGTCGAACGGCTGCATGACGCGATTTACTTCGTGGATAGCGAAGGTTGGATAATCGTTACGATTGGCCCCCGATGATACCAGACCTAACGGTACGTTGCCCGGGGGGGCGTTCTGCAGGGCCTGCGGCCGAGCGAATTTGGCGATTGCAACGGCCATGCTTGTGTTAGGGTCGCACTTGAGTGCCTAGTCCGCCCAAACCATTTTGCTCTTCCAAAAAACACCGCATGCGCAAAGAATTATCGAAAAAAACCGGCGCAAGTCCTGCTCCGCATCCGCACGAGAGCTATATAATGCCGGTACGATGTTTGGCATAGCCAAGGTAGGGATTTTGCCGTGGAGTGGCCAGCTCGTGTGTGGGCGATCGTCCGTTGAGGGGTAAGAACAGTCAGCCATATTAAACGCCCAAGGATTCGGAAGCTGACTGCCGACACTCAACACATTTTGCAGAAATCGGGTTGATTATGAGCCGCTGTAAGAGTTTCGCGATTGTTGGCACTGTCTTGAGCGCCTGCCTGGTATCGGCCGTGGCCGATGCTCAAGAGTGGCCCAAAAAGATGTTTGAGACCCTGGACCACGATTTCGGAACCGTGGCGCGTGGCTCGGACACCGTTTACAAGTTTGAAGTAACCAACAAGTTTGTCGAGGATATCCGGATCACCGGGGTTCGTTCGAGTTGCGGTTGCACCACGCCATCGGTGGAAAACGGGGAAATCAAGACCTACGAAAAGGCCTACATCGTCGCCAAATTCAATACCCGCACCTTCACCGGGTATCACAGTGCGACGCTTACCGTGACGATCGACAAGCCGTACCCGGCCCAGGTTCAGTTGCGCGTGCACGGCAATATCCGTGGCGACGTGGTATTCGAGCCGGGCGGAATTAACTTCGGCACCGTGGATCAGGGCGAGGTGCAGGAGAAGAAGGTGTCCGTCCGCTACGCTGGCCATAGTGGCTGGGAAATCAAGGACGTGGTCGCCTCGAACGAGAGCAGCGAATACTACGAAGTGGAACTGCAGGAGTCGTATCGCCAGGGCGGACAGGCCCGCTACGACCTGAATGTTCGCCTGAAGGACACCGCCCCGGCCGGATACCTGAAGGATCAACTGACTCTGGTCACCAACGACGGAAACAACCCTCGTATTCCGATCGACATCGAAGGTCGGGTGATGCCGGAGATCTCGGTGATGCCCGAAAATTGGGTGCTGGGCGATGTGACCGCTGGCGACGAGGTCTCCAAGAAGCTCATTGTTCGCGGTAAGACCCCCTTCCAGATCACCAAGATTGATTGTGACGACAGCTTCCAATGCGAGTACGATCAGGAGCCTCGCACGACGCACGTCGTGGCGGTGACCTTCAAAGCGGGTGACAGAGACGGTCGCCTGAAGAAGCAGATTGTCATTCACACCGACCGTGGCGAAACGTTCAGTACTGCTTGCACGGCTTACGCGAACATCGTCGCTCCGGCGCCGGTTGAAGACGCCCCCGCCGAGAGCACGTCGACTGCCTCGAGCGAGTCCAGCACCAATCTGGCGGACGGCAGTCGCTAGCACTGCAGGCGAACAACTCGAAAAACCACCGGGCCAGGCCCCCAACTGCGGTTGAGGACCTGGCCCGGTTTGCATTGACACGCATCCGTGGGCTCGTCATACTCCGCCGGCTTTTCCTCCGCCGGCACTGCCGCGCGGCATGTGTACTTATCCTGGGCTTCGCCCCAACGAACCTCGTCATGCATTTCTGGTTTCGCAATGCGACCTGGCTGATCGCGTGCACATACTGCTGCGCTGGACTGGCTGCCAACACTAGCGCCCAGGAGCACGTCCTGCACGACCTGTCGGACGATACCCACATCATGGGCGACCAGTCGCCTGAGTATTTTGCCCCCGAGTGCGGCACCACCTGCGACGAAACCGAGTGCGATCCCGCCTGGGAAGGCGGCGAGGTGCTGATCGATCGTGGCTGGTGTCGGGCGTTCTTCGACGCCCTGCGGTTTCGAAGCTCCAACAGGCACGGCCGCGCCAGCGGCCATGGGCAACCGCTGCGGGGTACCAGCTGGCTCAATCGGCCGTATTCTTTCGGCCTGGAAACGGGCGGGTTTGTGATGACCAAGAGTGTCAGTTCCAACAATTCACGCAACAACGACGTGCTGCTAGCCGCGCAATTGGGCTGGGACTTTGACGATTACTGGGGGACCCAGTTTCGTGTGGCGTGGACCACGCCCGAGTTCTACAGCACCGTTCCCAGCACCTCGACGCCCAGCAACAACTTGCTGCTTTACGATCTGTCGCTGCTCTATTATCCCTGGGGCGACTCGCGGGTGCGGCCCTACTACCGATTTGGAGTGGGGCTGACCGACATCGATTTCATTACGCCCTTCGGCGTCCGCGAAGATAATACGTTGTTCACCACGCCCGTCGGCCTGGGCATCAAGTACCAAACGCGTCGCTGGGTGGCTTTGCGAGCGGAGGCCATGAACTACATTGCCTGGGGACAAAACTCAGCTCGGGGCATGCAGAACTTCACACTAACGTTCGGCTTGGAGTGGCGCTACGGCGGACGCCCTGACAACAACTGGAACAGTCCCAACCGCCACGGTCCGTGGTAGCTTGGCGACCAGCCCTGGTAGACAAAAAAGCGAAGCCGCGAGTCTGTCCTCGCGGCTTCGCCTCGTTTCGTGTTGCAGTTTTGCCAAGCAGTCTAACGCTGGGCGGTGCGAGCAATATCCTCCGCATTGCGAGCGGCGGCTTGGGCATTGACGAAGGACAGGTCGTCGTCGCTCAGTCGGCTGAATGGCACGGTGGTCGTGCGACCATTGGCCTTCAGCAGCCGAACTTGGCCATCCAGCACGGCCACCAGGCGAGCATCGACCGTGTAGGTGCCGGTGCTGTCGACCCAGTGACGCAGGGCCAGGCTGTCGAAGCCACCAGGCTGCTCGAGCACTCCGGTGGGGCCGAACAGGTCCGTCATGGGGTCGTCCTCGTCACCCGCTGGTTCGTCAGCGGCAGGTTCTTCGCTCTCCGATTCGCCCCCGAACAGGTCGGCACCTGCGTCGTCGGCCGACTCGTCCTCGGCGGGCTCGCTTCCGAACAGGCTGCCACCATCTTCCACAGCGGCAGGCTGCTCACCAAACATGGTGGCTGCGTCGTCGTCCGCGGCGGCTTCGTCGATGTCGGTCTCGGCACCAAACAGGTTGGTTTCGTCGTCCATGGCTGCCTCTTCCATGTCGGAGCTTTCACCACCGAACAGGTTTTCTTCAGCGGCAGGCTCTTCGGCGGCCGGTTGAGCGCCGAACATGTCTTCGTCAGCGGTAGGTTCTTCAGCAGCCGGTTGGGCACCAAACAGGTCTTCTTCGGCGGCGGGCTCTTCGGCGGCCGGTTGAGCGCCGAACATGTCTTCGTCAGCGGCAGGTTCTTCAGCAGCCGGTTGGGCACCAAACAGGTCTTCTTCGGCGGCGGGCTCTTCGGCGGCCGGTTGAGCGCCGAACATGTCTTCAGCAGCGGCAGGTTCTTCAGCAGCCGGTTGGGCACCGAACAGGTCTTCTTCCGCGGCGGGCTCTTCGGCGGCCGGTTGAGCGCCGAACATGTCTTCGTCAGCGGCAGGTTCTTCAGCAGCCGGTTGGGCACCGAACAGGTCTTCTTCGGCGGCGGGCTCTTCGGCGGCCGGTTGGGCGCCGAACATGTCGTCAGCAGCGGCGGGTTCTTCAGCCGCCGGCTGGGCACCGAACAGGTCTTCTTCCGCAGCGGGTTCTTCGGCGGCCGGTTGAGCGCCGAACATGTCGTCGGCAGCGGCAGGTTCTTCAGCCGCCGGCTGGGCACCGAAGAGGTCTTCCTCGGCAGCGGGCTCTTCCACGACGGGCTCCGGTAAGGGAGCAACATCGTCGGCCGGCGCAGGGGCCTCGTCGGCCAAGGTGGGCGCTATGGTGTCTTCGGCAGGAGCCTCTGCCTCATCAGCGGGCTTGTTTACCTCGACGTCGGTGGCGGGATCAGTGGCCGACCAAGTGCTGGGAGCATCTTCGGGCTGCGGGGGGGCTTCCGTAGGCTCACCCTGGGTGACAGCTCCTTCGGATTGAATGATCGTTTCGCCAGAGCTAACCACGGTCGAGTCGCAGCCGCAGTTGCTCGAACTCTCGACCACCACGGGACCACAACTGCCGCACGGGCTGTAGGTGACACAGGGACCGCAGTCGTAATACACGGGGCTGCAGCGCTGCACGTAGCACGGCGGGCAAGGAGAGCACCACCGTGAGGCAAACCATTGGCTGGCTGCAGCGGGACTCACCGAGAGAGTCACGCATAGGAACAGAACCAGAGCGACTCGCAACATGTGACGCAGGAAACGCAAACGCATGAAAGGTACTCTCTAATCTAGCTGGATGGTCGGATTCGCCCTACCGTCCTGGGGCATTGCGTACGTTCCCTGTACTTTGGTCCATGTTACCTAGGGCCAGATGGCGATGCAATCAACCTTCGGGAAGGGCCGCTTCCGCAAATCCAACTAAATCTCCTACCCGCCAGAGAGTCGCTAATACCCGCATCAACCGAACCAAAATGGCCCCGATCGGCTAGCATCGGGCCAAAATGGCAGGCGCAATCGGATATTCGGATGCGATTAGTCCTGAGAATTCGGAGCCCCGTCGATGCTGGGAAATGCCACCTGATACCGGCGTAGGAGCACTTCGCGGAGCCGATCGCTCTTCTGTTGGATCAGCAGCGATTCGTTGTGGTGCTGCTGTTGTACCTGTTCCAATAGCTGATCGGTGGAGAGTCCTCCCGACGGGCCATGCTGCGTTTGCCACACGGTCATGGCCTCGCCGTACAGATCGGCGCCATGCTGGTACCAGCCCTCCAATTGGTGGGCAAACTGCAGTGCCTGCGGATCGACATTGTCGTTCATGGCGGCCTTCACGGCCTTGGCGCCATACTGGTAGGCGCGGCGGCGGATCTCCAGCACGCGGAACATGTTGTCTTGGTTCAAAGCTCTGTCAGCCGTCGCCTGCAACCTAACAACTTCTTCGCGGATACTTGCCAGTTGCGACCAAAAGGCCAGCGTGTGCTGTCGACGCTTCAGCACCTCCGGCGGCAGGTCGACGGTCGCCTCGTCCTCGGCAGCGGCAGCCGCGATGTCGGCTTCTGCTTTGGTGAGGCTGGTCACATCCAGACGCAGTGCTTCCAACTCGGCGTTCAAGGCCTCCGCTTCTTCCTCCGCCGTGGGAAGTTCCATGCCCTCGGGAGGGTCGAGTCGCCAGTCCTCGGGAAGCTGGTCCATGACTTCCGCTTCAGTCAATGCGGTGTATGCCGCGGCGTGCAGATTGAGATCCAGGTAGCGAGCACCCAACCAGACACCGACGGCAACTGCTGCAATGCAGGCAGCAATTTCCAGCAGGCTGGCTCCTCGACGGCCGTGGTGGTTCCGACTGATCGCCAAATAACGGATGCCAAACATGGTTTTGTGTCCCCGGGTAACGTAGAGTCTCAACGGTTGGGCTCGCTGCTTGTACTCCACCAGGAGCACTGCGAACCACGCGCATAGCGCGTACGCGGTACAAAGTTCCACTTCAACCCTAGCTCATTGGGAACTGCCTAAGCCAAATTGGGCAGAATGCAACGTCTCGCCTGCAACCCGGCGCGCGAACACGCGGGTCGTAACGAATGGGCCGGCTTACCGGCGGCCAGATCAGAGACGCATCTCGGCGGGATGACGGACGGGGGGCCTACACGCTGGCTGCCCGCCGCGATTCGCGGCGGCGATCCGTTTCCTTCAACAGAATCTTGCGGAGGCGTATCGTGCTTGGGGTAACTTCCACCAGCTCGTCGTCGTCGATGTATTCCAGGCAGGCTTCCAGCGACATCTCGCGCACCGGGCGGATTTGGCTGTTATCGTCCTTGCCGGCGGCGCGGATGTTAGTGAGTTTCTTGCCACGGACCACGTTCACGACCAGGTCGCCTGCCTTGCAGTTTTCGCCAACAACCTGGCCTTCGTAGACGTCGTCGCCCGGTTTGACGAAGAAGGAACCGCGATCGTACAGGCCATCCAAGGCGTAAGCGGTTACCTGACCTGGTTCGTTGGCGATCAACACACCCGACTGACGGTGCGGCACGGCGCCGCGCATCGTTTCGTATCCCAGCAGGGTGTGGTGGATCACTGCATTTCCCGCGGTGGCCGTGAGCAGGCGGCTACGAAGGCCGATCATGGCCCGCGCCGGAATGGAGAATTCCATGTGCACGAAGCCACTGGTGCCCGTTTTGTAGCCCATTTTGATCAGTTCCGCCCGGCGGTCGCCCAGCAGGGACATCACCGAGCTTTGGTGCTCGTCGGGGACGTCGATTACCAGCAGCTCGATCGGTTCCTCCTTGTGTCCATCCACATTCCGCAGCACGACGTGGGGTTTGCCGACACACAACTCGAACCCTTCGCGGCGCATGTTCTCGATCAGGATGCCCAAGTGCATCAGGCCGCGGCCACTCACCCGGTATTGCTCCATGGTCTCGCCCGGCTCCACCCGCAGGGCGACGTTCGAGCGCAGTTCGCGCTCCAGCCGGTCGCCAATCTGGCGGCTGGTCAGGTACTTTCCGTCACGACCGCTAAACGGGCCATCGTTTACCCGAAACGTCATGTGCAGCGTGGGTTCGTCTACCGTAACCGCGGGCAGGGCTTCGGGCTGAGCGGCATCGGCGATGGTGTCGCCAATGTTAATGGGATCGAGTCCCACCACGGCACACAGGTCGCCCGCCTCCACGCGCTTCGTTTCCGTTCGATCCAGCCCCTGGAACGACAGCAGTTGCAGAATCTGCTGCTGCGTGTTCTCGCCGTGGCGGTCGATCACGGCGACTCGCTGTCGGGCTTCGAGTGCTCCGCCGAACACGCGGCCAATCGCGATACGACCCACGTAGTCGGAATAGTCGATACTGGTTACCAATAGCTGGGTGGGGGCTTCGACGTCGGCATACCGGGGCGGCGGAACCCACTCGACGATCGCTTCGAACAGGGCCCGCATGTCCTGCCGGTCGTCGTCCAGCGAAGTGGCCGCCCAGCCCTCTTTGGCCGATGCATAGACGGTCTGGAAGTCGAGCGCCTCGTCGTCTGCACCAAGATCCGCCAACAGGTCGAATACTTCGGAAACCACCTCGTCGGGTCGCGAGTCGGGGCGATCGACCTTGTTCACCACCACCAACGGGCGCAAACCGCAGGCCAGCGCCTTTTGCAGCACAAATCGGGTTTGCGGCATGGGGCCTTCGAAAGCGTCGACCACCAGTAGGGCCCCATCGGCCATGGTCAGCACGCGTTCCACCTCGCCACCAAAGTCGGCGTGGCCGGGGGTATCGATCAGGTTGATGCGATAAGTGTCGCCGTCGGACGCCTGGTAGGTAACGGCGCAGTTCTTGCTGAGGATGGTAATGCCCCGTTCTCGCTCGAGATCGCCGGTGTCCATCACCAGGCCGTGCTGTCCGCCGGCGCGGCGGTCGAGCTCCTCGGAACGGTACAAGCCCGATTGGTACATGAGTTTGTCTACCAGGCTGGTCTTGCCGTGGTCGACGTGGGCTATGATGGCAACGTTGCGCAGGTGGGCCGTATTGGGCGTCATGGCAGGAAGAATGGGAAGGCGGGGCGGAGCGGGTCGCGATTCGGCCAGATGGCTATCGCCTGAGGGCTGGGGCGAATCGGATGTTGTACTCCCCAGCCGAACGGGTTGTATAGCCCAGTCGGGATGCGCCTGCACAGACGGGGAGAAATTCGGGTGAAATAGGGCTGGGCGGGGGCGAGGCCGACGACAGCCTGCCGATATCAAGAAACGCCCGCTCGTGCTGTCAAAGGTTGTTGGTTAGGCAACCAGTACGTATAATTCACGGCGTGAGGGGGCAACACAGGCGAACGACTGACGCAGGACTACGACGACCCCCCGATGTCGTCCTGCGCCGTTTCCCCGATCCGACCCCACCCCCTGCGGGAAGCGATTGTGCCCGATAACGCGCACGACACCAACGAACCTGCCACAGACCCACAGTCGACCGTCGCCGAGGCCCGACCCCAGGTACTTTGCTTGGGAGGCAGCCACGATCAGGTTGTCGCGATCCAGGAGCGCTTCGGCGATCAAGTGGACGTAGTCCGCGTGGGCTCCCCTGTTCGAGCAATGGCCGAACTGGCCCGTGGCGAATTCATCGGCGTCTATGCCGATGCCGAGCATTTCTCCGCCGCGTTCGATGCCGGGCGGGTGATGCGGAATCAGCACGTTCTGCAAAGCATGCCCGATGGCGTTGTGCTGCTGAACAGCGAGAATGTGATCGTCTGGAGCAATGGCCGCTTGTGCGAATGGGTGGGCGAGCAGGACCTGGTGGGCAAAAATCTGTACAGCGTGCTGGGGGACCCCGAGATCCTGGGCGCGGACTTCTGTCCCTTCAATCGTGCCCTCACTACCGATCGCCCCAGCGCCAGCACGCTGCGATGTGGCGACAACCGTTGTTTCCGGGTGCATGCCGCACCGGTGTTCGACACCACCGACCCACAGAAGCATCTGATCGTCACCCTGCGGGACGTCACCGACGAGTACCACGAACAGCAAAAGATCGCCAACATTCATCAGGCCGGCATCGAGTTGGCTGACCTGACCACCGACGATGTGGCCGATATGGACTTCATGGCCCGCATCGATCTGCTGAAGGACAATGTGCTGCACTGCACCGAAGACGTGTTGCAGTACGATGTGGTCGAAATTCGCATGCTCGATCAGGCCACCGGCGCGCTGAAGCCATTGTTGGCCGTCGGCATGAAGCCCGAGGCCGAAGCCCGCACGCTGTGGGCGCAGACCGAAGGCAACGGTGTTACCGGTTGGGTGGCTGCTACGGGGAAGAGCTACCTGTGCGAGGACACCAGCAAGGACAGTCTGTACCTCGAGGGGAGCCAGGACGCCCGCAGTTCGATGACCGTGCCACTGATGCTGCACGACGACGTGATCGGCACGTTCAATGTCGAGAGCCCCGACGTCAAGGCGTTTACCACCAGCGACTTGCAGTTCGTTGAGGTGTTCTGCCGTGATCTGGCCGTAGCGCTCAACACGCTTGAGTTGTTGGCCGCCGAGAAACTCAACACCGCCGCCGCCAGCGTCGAGGCCATCCATAGCGCTGTCGCCCGCCCCGTCGACGATATCCTGAACGACGCGGTCAATGTGATGGAACGCTACATCGGCCACGAACCGGCCGTGGTCGAACGCCTGCAACGCATCCTGATGAACGCCCGCGACATCAAGCAGGTGATCCAAAAGGTGGGGCAGACGATGGCCCCCATCGAGGCCCGTCCGGCGGCGGCCCGCATCGAGCAGCGTCCGGGATTGGTTGGCAAACGCGTGTTGGTGGTGGACGAGGATGAGAGCGTCCGCAGTGCTGCCCATGCCCTGTTGGATCGCTATCACTGCGTGGTCGAGACAGCCCACGACGGCAACGAGGCGGTGTTCATGGTGCGTAACCTCGGAACGGCGCAGCAGTACGACGCCATTATTTCCGACATCCGCCTGCCCGATATGTCGGGGCACCAACTGATGTTGAAATTGGCCGAAATGAGCGAGCGGGTGCCGCTGATTCTGATGACTGGTTTTGGCTACGACCCCGGGCACTCCATCGTCAAAGCCCGCCAGGCTGGGCTCAAGCACGTGCTGTACAAGCCGTTCCGCCTCGATCAGTTGCTCGAGGCCGTGGAGCAAACGGTAGTTCCGATTGTCTAACTGGTCTTCTCTCGGCCTGGGCCATCCGCCCGGTCTTCGGTTCTACCTCAGCCGTTCGTCTCCATGGTTTTTGCCCGCCTCTTGTTGTTCCTCGTCGCAGCCGTGGGGCACACAGTGTTCTGGGTGGCCATCGTCAATCGCACGCATGCTTACGGTTGGAATCGCAAGTTTGTCGACGTCTTGATGCTGGGGTGCGTGTTGCTGGCCGGCTTCGGTTTGTGGCCGATTGCGCAGTTCGCCGCCGGGCCGCATTATCCCAGCCTGGCGCCGCGGTTGCCACATTCGGTGGCCGACTTCTGGGGATGGGCTTCGCTCACGCTGGCGGCCGTTGCTTTTGTGCACAACGCCTTTCGCTACTTTCACCGCGAGCGGCGTGGCGGCGTGGCTAGCCGGAGACGGACGCCCATCGAATTGGTGGCGGGCGAGCCCACCGACCTGCTGGCGGCAGGCATCCCGCGACTACTGGGTGGTCTGCCCGGCAATCAGGTCGTCTCGCCGATCCGCGTGGAACTCGACCTGCTGGTGCCCGATCTACCGCCACGGTTCGAGGGCCTGAAGATCGCTCACCTTACCGACCTGCACATGTCGGGACGCATCATTCGCGACTACTACGATCAGATGGTCGATCTCACCAATGCATGGCAGCCTGACCTGGTGGCCCTGACTGGCGACATCGTGGAGCAGGACGCTTGCCTCGACTGGATCGACCACTCCCTGTCACGACTCGAGGCCACCGAGCATCGCCTGTTTGTGGTAGGCAACCACGATACCAAGAGCGACTTCGAAGAAACTCGCCGGCGGCTCGAGCAGTGCGGCTTTGTGAACGTCGGTGGCCGAGTGGTGGAACTGCCGCTATCAGGCGGGCGGCTCGTCGCCGCGGGCAACGAAGCGCCTTGGTTCCTGCCGGTGCCCGATGTATCGCAGCTTGGGCCGCGAGAGGGCTCCGAAGACGAACTCCGCCTGGCGCTGCTGCACACGCCCGATCACTTTGCGTGGACACAGCAACACGGATTCCATGTAGCCCTGGCCGGACACAACCATGGCGGCCAGGTTCGCTTCCCGATCCTCGGGGCGCTCTTAACCCCTAGCATTTATGGCACCCGTTACACCCAAGGCGTATTCTCCGACCGCGGCACCGTCATGCACGTTAGCCCTGGTACCAGCAGCCTGTCGCCCATCCGCTGGGGCTGCCCACCGGAATTAAACCTGATCACGCTCCGGCGGGGCTAAGTCAGCGGCGAAGCCCGCCTAGAAGTATAGAATCGCCGTACCAGGGTGCGCTCTGCGACCCTCCACTCTGCTGTACAACGCCTACGGCGTAGGGTCAGCGCAGACTATGTGGCACGTGCTGTGTAATGTATGCCGAAGGCATACCACAGCAAAGCGAAGGGTCGCGCAGCGCACCCTGGCGAAGGGTTACCACCAAACGATTAAACCCCAATGGGGTTTCACATCAATCCCAAGCATAACGCTCATCCAGTTCGACGCCGTATTTCGTGCAGAGGCGTCGGAATTCGTCCTGAAAAGACTCTTTTCGGTGATGTTCCTCTTGTGTTGATATGTACGACTTAATTGCGTTTACATGCGAAGGACTGATCGAGAATGCTCCGTAGCCTTGCTGCCAGTGAAAATGTTCCAGCTGTGGATTTTCCTCTTTGATCCATTTCGAGGAGTCTCGTTTTAGTTCGCGAACCAATTCGGAAATACTACTTGTCTTGCCCAGTCGCAGTAGTGTATGAACGTGATCCTCGGTGCCGCCGATGCTGATTGCGGGAGAGCCTTGATTCTTGCAGACTCCAGCCAGATAGCGATGGGTGTGATTACGAAACGCCGCATCTGCCAGAAAGGGGGTTCGCTGGTTTGTAGTAAACACTAGGTGAATGTAGAGTTGGGCCAAAGATTGCGGCACGGTGAAAATCCGTCGGAGTGTGAGGAGATACAAGGATCCTATTATACCAGGGTGCGCTGCGCGACCCTTCGCTCTGTTGTATAACGCCTGCGGCGTAGGGTGTTTTTGCACGCCAGGGTGCGCGTCGAGCAACATATGCCGAAGGCATATCACAGCAAAGCGAAGGGTCGCGTAGCGCACCCTGGGAAACCGTTGCCACAACACCACAAAACCCCAACGGGGTTTCACTCTGTGTCCTGTTTTTCACCCGCGATCGTGAGCAAGTCGTGCAGTTCGTCGGCCTGCAGTTCCAAAGGCAGCGATTCTATCCGCCCGTCGGCGTAGGCCGCAATCAACCTTCCTGGATGTGTCACTTTCTTGTTCTGCAGTAATTGTAGTATGGTCTGTTCGTCGATATCTTCCGGCGACATCCACTGCACAGCATGGTCGGAAGAGACTTCCACGACCAGCAACGTCTCATTGGCACCATCGAGCAGGTCGTCGACGCGAGTGCCATCCGCACCCTTAAAGACGAACTCGGGTCCAACGACAACGCAGTACGTCGTCATCGATGCGTCGACGCTGCCCGGCAAGCCGGGGCACCGATAGACTTCCGGCATCGCCGCAAGGACCTCTGCATTCACGGGATCATCCCACGGCTTCTTGAAGTCGATTCGCTCGCACAGATCCGGACGGTCCAAATAAGGCAAGAGCAAGCTCCGCCAGCTGTGCAGTCGATTGCCCGCATCGTCCACCGTATAAGCAGGTGGGAACTCTCCGCGAGTGGACTCGTAGTTGATCAAGGCAACCGCCAGTTGCCGTAAATTATTCTGGCAACCCCAAGACTCTGGATGGACTCGCGGGCCCGGTGCTGCAGGGACCAGCAAGAAAACCAAAACGATCACGGCTGTTACTGCCAGCAGCACGCGTACCCCTGGTGTGCTCAAGCCATGGCGACCAGCCTGCGGATGCTCGTCCGGATTGGCGTGGCGTCCCGTCATGATCCTCCTCCTTCCCCGATGAGATGCCAGCCATCTCGACTTCGCTCCCGCTCAGACGGTTTATTCCCACTGCGGCTCCCGCCCTTCCGCGTGAGCCTTCAAGCCTTCGCTCGCCGCCTCGGTCGTGCGGGCGGTGGCCGTGGCGATCGCTCCGCTGGCCAGGTCGGTCAGCAGTTTCTCTCCCACCGTTTCCATGAGCAGGCGTTTGGTCAGGTTCACCGCCTGCGGCGCGGCGCCCGCGCACTGCTGGCCCACTTCCATGCCGCGGGCCCACAGCAGGTCATGCTTCACCAGCTCGTGATAGATGCCCAGGCGATGGGCTTCGGCCGCGTCGAACGTTTGCCCCACCACGGCCAGGCGAGCCGCAGCGGCCGCTCCCGCGCGGTAGGCCAACAGCGGGGCTACCACGCCGGCCACCAATCCGTATCGCGCGTCGGGCACGCTCAACTCGGCGGCGTCGCACGCCAGGATCAGGTCGCTGGCCATCAGCAGAGCCACGCCCAAGCCGCTGACTGGTCCGTTCACGGCCGCGATCATCGGCTTGGGAAAGGCCAGCATTTCTCCGATAAGGTCGCCCAGGTCGTCGGCCTGTTCGCCCCACTGCTGGTGACGCCAGGCGGGATCGTCGGCGGCCTGGGCCTGGTCGGCGGCAAGTTCCGCCATGTCCACCCCGGCCGAAAACACGTCGCCCACCCCCGTGAGAATCACCGCTCGAACCTGCTTTTCGAGATACAAGTCACCCAGCGCCTGTCGCAGGTCGTCGACCATGGCGCGGTTGATGGCGTTCGCGGCCTCGGGACGGGAAAGCACAATCGTGCCCACCGGCGGAGTGATCTTCACTTCAACGGTGCTGCTGGACATGGGGATTACCTTCGTGATGAACCAAATAAATGGTCGGTAGATTGCCCTGAATATTCTCGGCTATCGTTTCCGTTTCAACCACCCGCTCGCTGGGTGAACCGACGAATCCCAGTCTACCAGCGTTTTGGCAACGCTCGTCGGCCAGAGGTGCTGGTGTTCGTCATCGCCCAACGAATACACCAGCTCCGTGGCGTAGCGACCACTTGGCGGACTACCCTTCACCCCGACCAGTTCGAAGTGGCCCAGTTCTAAGGATTGCCAGCAGGCGTTGCTGAGGTCGACGATTACATCGGCATTCGCCGCACCTGTGGCGAGATCATTTCGTTCCAGTTCAAGGAGCTTGTCGAGCGCTTCGGGGGCTAGTGTCGGCAGTGCCACCAGCATTGCATGGCCTCCATCGTCGACCTCCAGCCACAGTGGCGCGGCGTGACGCGGCTGTTCGATCATCCTACCCAGGGTGACTGCCGTGGCCAGACCGTCCCAGTCATGCGCGTCGAGCGGCAACCCCTCGTACGCGGCCGCCAACACCAGCGAACCGGGCGAAAGCTGCGCGGATACCACGATGCTGGCCGACGATTCGCTGGCTTCCACCACCGGCGCTGCTCCCAGTTCGACGTAGGCCGCCTGCAGCACGGCGTCGTCGTTCAGTTCCTCGCCCGTGGTGCGGTCCGCGAGCGTTTCGCCTGCGGCCAGCCATTCGACGATGGTGGTCGAATTGGCGACCGAGCGAACCCGCGCCACACTGGTGGCATCGCAGTGCGACTCGCACAGCGCGCGCGCGAGTTCCAGCGTGACGCGTTCCACCGCGGCCGGATCGACGGAAGCCAGCACCTGCAGTTCGGGCTGCAGAAACAGCTCGCGGCGGATCTCTTTCATCATTTCGAGTAGCCACTGGCCGCCGTCACGATGCGCGGGCGAGGCGGGCAGCACCAGCACTCCTGCATCGGGCACCCCGGCCAGGACGCGGCGGAGCGTCTGGCTGCTCGATCCATGTGGCAGACAGGCTAAATGCATAGGGAAATAGCAGGCTGGGTTGTTGCGAATTGGCAACGTCCACCGGCGGTGCCGTTGTGAAACCACCACGGCGGTGGCCCGACGGAAACGGGTGTTGCGGCGATACCTCTCGACGTAAGTCTCGCTGCTGCAAGCACTTGAGGTCAAGGGGTCGGCCAGCCGCGTGGTTCGTGGCGCGGCGAGTGCAATGAGAGGCGTCAGAGCTTTTCTCGCTACTCGTCGCCCCGAGCCAAAGGATTCTGCCGTGCCACGCTCACGCACTGCCGCCAAGCCCGCCAAGCCCCGCAACGGACACTCGCACCCCACCTCCGCCAAGTCTAAGAGTAAGGCTGGACGCCCCTCGAACATTCAAAGCTCCGAGGTCGACGATGAACTCGACCACGAAGATGATGCGTTTCACGCTGAAGAAATCGATCACGAAGGAGAATCGCACATCGACGATCCGGTACGGATGTACCTGATGCAGATGGGCGAGATTCCGATGCTCAACCGCCAGCAGGAGATTGCCGCCGCTAAGCGGATCGAGTCGGCCCGGTTGAAGTTCCGTCGCACCATGTTGTGCAACGACTACGTGTTGCAAGCCGCGGCGGACATGCTCGAGAAGGTCCAGCGGGGCGAGCTACGGCTCGATCGCACCATCGAGATCTCGGTGACCAACACTGCGGAGAAGAAGCGAATTCTCAAGCGGATTGGTCCGAACCTCGACACGATCCGTGCCCTGTTGGCCATGAACAGCCACGACTACGCCCTGGCAATCAATCGCACGGTTCCCCTGCGTGAACGTCGCGAGGCGTGGCGAGAGCTGATTATCCGCCGCAATAAGGTGATTCGTCTGGTGGAGGAGATGAACCTCCGCCTGCAGAAGCTGCTACCGATCATGGACGAACTGCACCAGATCGGACATCGCATGGCGACCATCAAGCAGCAACTGGCCGAGCCCGATACCATTCACGGCGATGCCTACCGAATCGAGTTGGAGCACGAACTGCGGTACCTGATGCGAATCACGCACGAAAGCCCCGCCACGCTAGCCCACCTGGTAGCCCGCACTGTCGAACGCCGCGCTGTCTACGATGCTGCCAAGCGGCGTCTGAGTGCTGCCAACCTGCGACTGGTGGTCTCGATCGCCAAGCGGTACCGCAACCGCGGATTGAGCTTCCTCGACCTGATTCAGGAAGGCAACACCGGTTTGATGCGTGCCGTGGACAAGTTCGAACACGCCCGGGGTTACAAGTTCTCGACCTACGCCACGTGGTGGATTCGCCAAGCCATCACCCGGGCCATCGCCGACCAAAGCCGCACCATTCGTCTGCCGGTGCACATGATCGATACGATGAGCAAAATTCGTGCGGTGGCGATGGACTTCTTCCAGGTGCACGGCCGCGAGCCCAATCCGGAGGAGGTGGCCGAGAAACTGAACATGCCGCTCGACGATGCCCGCTGCATCCTAAAGATGACCCGCCAGCCGCTGTCGCTGGACCAACCGGTGGGCGATCACGAGGACAACTACTTTGGCGAGTTCCTGGAAGAAGGTCGCGACGACGACCCGTTGTACGACACGCACATCGAAGCCCTGAAGAATCGCCTGCAGGACGTGATGAGCGAACTCTCGTACCGCGAACGGGAGATCATCCGCCTGCGATACGGCCTGGCCGATGGCTACAGCTACACGCTGGAAGAGGTTGGCAAGATCTTCAGCGTCACCCGCGAACGCGTCCGCCAGATCGAGTCGAAGGCGGTCCGGAAGCTCCAGCAACCGTTCCGCGCTCGCAGCCTGCACGGCTTCCTGGATGGTGTGGAAGAACCGGTAGTGGATTGATTCCAACTCTCCCTCTAATGCACTTCGTAGCCGGAGTCGCAAGACTTCGGAGTCACCTGGTAACGCTCTGAACTCTTGCGAATCCAGCTACAAGCAAACCCTAAGCACTCTTGGGGATTACGAAGGTATCGATTTCGAGTCGCACCAGACGCTCGATCAGTTCGCGATAGCTCATCCCGCGTCGCAGCGGGTCTTTGCCCAGCAGCGTGTGGACGATCGACGCGACCGGCTTGGGCAACTCGGGGCACACGCTGCGAATGCAGGGGGCTTTGCCGCCACGGTGCAAGGCGATCAACTCGGCCGGGTCCTGGCTGGTGAAAGGTGGTCGGCCCGAGAGCAACTCGTACATCACGACGCCCAGGCTGTACTGGTCGCTGGCGATGCTGGCCGAGTAGGCGCTGGTGACCACCTCGGGGGCGATGTAGGTGAAGCTGCCCATCACGCCCTTGGCCAGGTTGCCATGATCGTCCCCTTCGCCGCGGGCGAAGCCCAGGTCGATCAGCGTGACGTGCCCGGTGCTCGAGAGCATCACGTTCTCGGGCTTGATGTCGCCGTGGACCATGCGAACCGAATCGTTCAATCCGGCCAGCCCCTCGGCCATCTGCCGCACCACCCACAATACTTCGCTGAGCGTGGGTTTCCAGCCGGTGTCGAGTCGCTGGCGAAGCGTCGTGCCTTCCAATAGCGGCATCGTTGCATAGAACGGTGGTTGCCGCACATTGGCCGACAGGATTGGCACCACGTGCGGGTGCGAAACCTTGCTGCCGACCATGACTTCGCGGCGGAACATCTCGATAGCCGCGGTGTCGCGCCACCACTCCTTGCGAAGCATCTTCACCATGTAGGCGACTGGTTGCGACTCGCTGGCGTCGGCCGGCCGAGCGGTGTACAGGCGAGCCAGGTTGGTCTCGGCCACCTGGCGCACCAATTGCCATGGTCCCGCGCGCCCCACCAACTTACGGCGGAGCGGCGGCTGTTCGCCAACGACTTTAACCAGGCGAGTGGAATCCGATACCATTGTGGGCATAGCGAGTCCGTCGAAGCTGCAGCGGCGCTGAGGATAAGCCGGGATTCGCGCCGCCAATCGAAGTTTGGGTCTTAGGACTGAATCGGTTGCCCAGGCGGCAGACCTTAACACTTGCGGAGATTCGAACGGCTGCTAGCACAAGGTGGGTAAAGGAGCGGAAGTTTGCGGGCCGCGAGTGTGAAGCAACGCTTGGTGTCTCGCGTCGGTCGTGCGTACCGGCGGCGATTAAAAGCCACCTGGATCGGCGGGGCCGCCAACGACTAGATCCGATTCAGGGCCCTCTATCATGATCTGGCAGTTGGGTAGAGCTGCGGTGAGTCGCTCCACGGCGCCGTCGGGAAGGTTGGCCTTAATGGTCAAACTCTGCAGACTTGGGAGCTTTTCGAGTTCGAGCAACATGTGCCTGGAGATTTCCATATCGCACAGCTCCAGGGATGTCAGGCTACTGGAATTCATCAGTCCCGATAGGGCATCTTCTGTGAGCGGCGTACGAATGAAAAGCGATCGTAGGCTCTTGCAGTTCGAGAGATGCTCCAAGTCCGTTTCCGCTAACGGAGGATGGTCGCCGTCTGCTTCGAGTTGCAGTACCTCCAAGCCTTCGAAGCGAGGTAAGATCTCCATGTCTTCAGAAACTGGAAGGCATACCGTGGCCGAGACAATAGGGTGGTTGCGGTACTGGCCATAAAAAGCCGTTGCTTGTGTTCCCATCATATGCGCGCCGTGAATTTTCCCAGTCGCAGGATCAAGCACAGCGCCTCCGATTCCTGATTTTAGGTAGCGCAATTGTAATTGATTTTTCTCGGCTTCGAGGCGGGCCAGTTTCCAGCTCGCCGCCTGCCATGCTGCTACTACACAAAAGCCGGCCACTAGCAGTAGTGACATACGCAGCCCGAGTTGGGGTCGGAGAGCTTGCCTTGCGATAGACATGGCCATCAGCGATGGAGAAGGGAGGAGCGGGGCACAACCTATAGCAACCTGATTGTAAGACTACACTCCCACCCGAGCAACTTGGGGCGGTGCGCGCTAGACGCCCACCAGCTGCGCAAAAACGCTTCGAGCCGCCGCTATATCGTCCGTGCCTGCAATGATCGCCCGGCCATCGGGAAAAAGCGTGAGGGTAAATTTTTCGGTTTCGGCGCGAAGCAGGAACTCGTTCACCATGACGTCGGCCACGCTTTCCAGCGACTTGGCGATCGCTTGGAGGTCGAGCTGCTGCTCGGCGTCGGGGCGAAGTTGCACGGCGTTGCGGCCACATAGCACGGCCGACTTGCTGCCGCGGCGACCTTCGAGCCAAGGGAAGTCACGCTGGCCGCAGGCCCGGCAGGTGCCCGACTCCTGGAGCTTGGTGAGATCGACCTGCCGCAGCGAGTTGCGCCACAGATCGACAATGGTGAGGCGGCGGCTGATGGCCGTGGTATTGCCACTCAGCAGTTTCATTGCTTCGGCCGCTTGCACGGCGGCCACCATGTTCACGGCCGGCCCTATCACACCCGCCGTATCGCAGGTGGGCGTCACACCCGGCGGAGGCGGTTCGGCCAACAGGCAGGCCAGGCAGGCCGTCTCGCCCGGCACGATGGTCATGCACTGTCCCTCGCTGCCGATCACGCCGCCATACACCCAGGGTACGCCGTTGGCCAGCGAATAGTCGTTCAGCAGGAACCGCACTTCGAAGTTATCGGTGCCATCGACAATGGCGGTGCATCCTTCGGCGAGGTCGGCGATGTTCTTGTGGGTCACGTCGCCCACGATCGGTTCGACTTGGACCTGGGAGTTGATGGCCTCGAGCTTCCGCGCCGCGGCAATGGCCTTCGGCAGGCCGGCGGCCACGTCCGCTTCGTCGTAAAGCACTTGCCGCTGCAGATTGGAGAGTTCGAGGAAGTCGCGATCGACAATCCGCACATGCCCTACGCCCGAGCGTACCAGCGTGTTGGCGATGGCCGAGCCCAGTGCCCCGCAGCCCACCACCAGCGCCGTGCTCTCCAGCAAGCGCTGCTGTCCCTGTTCGCCGAGCGGCGCAAATCGCACCTGCCGCGAATAGCGGTCGAGCGGGCCGGCGTTAGAGTCGTGGTGAGACATGGGGACCGAATCGTACCATGGCCGCCTCGGGCGTGGCAAAACAAAAATCATGGCCAGCGCGGCCAGGTTACGTGCCTTTCTGAGCCAGCTCAAATCGCGTGTTGTACTTGCTCACGCGGTTGTCGTTCTGCACGATCTGTAGCTCCAGCTCGTACTCCATTTTTAGTTCGCTCGTTGAGTAGCACGGATCGACCACCTTGGTGGTCAGCGTGCCGTCGCCGCTTGGCCGGAGCTTGAACTCGGCCGGCAGGGTTCGTGAGGCGTTGCTGTAGGGACCTCGAACCGCGCCGGTTACAGGGGGCAGGGCTGCACTTTCGTCGGCAACGATAGGCGTCACCACCAGCACGGCCAGCGCCACGTCGGCCGACGTGCATTTTACACTCGCGCCTTCAATCAAGCTCGCTCTCCTGACGGCGGGCTTCGGCGATGGCCAGTTCCTGCCGCTCGAGGGCCACTTTGAGCACTCGCCCGGTGGCCGATTCCTCGCACGCGGCAACTTGTTCGGGCGTGCCGGTGGCTACCACGCGGCCACCGTCGCCCGCTGCGCCGGGACCGATATCGATGATGTAATCAGCCGCTTGCAGCAGCGGCACGTTGTGCTCCACCACCAGCACCGAGTGCCCCACGTCGATCAGGGCATCGAAGCAGTCGACCAACTGCACGACGTCCGAGAAGTGCAGGCCGGTGGAGGGTTCGTCGAGGATGAACAGCGTGCGGCCACGGCGCTTGGCCGAAAGATAGCCGGCCAGCTTCAGTCGCTGGGCCTCACCGCCCGAGAGCGTGTTGGCCGGTTGGCCGAGTCGCACGTAGTGTAGCCCCACGTCCAACAGGCACTTGAGCTTCGCCTGCAGCTTGGGGTGACCGCGGAAGAAGCGGAACGCGTCGTACACGGTCATGTCGAGCACTTCGTCGATCGGCACCCCACGGTACAGCACTTCGAGCACCTCGGGCCGATAACGCCGCCCCTGGCAGTCGCCGCAGGTCATGTAGACGTCGGCCAGGAACTGCATGTCGACTTCAATTTGTCCCGCTCCGCCACAGCGTTCGCACCGTCCGCCTTCGACGTTAAAGCTGAAGTGGCTGGCCGTGAGCCCACGAAGAGTGGCCTCGGGCTGCTCGGCGAACACGTTGCGAATGGGGTCGAACGCCTTGACGTAGGTCACCGGGTTCGAGCGCGGCGAACGCGCCACGGGCGACTGGTCGACCAGCACCACGTCCTCCAGTTGACCGCTGCCGATCAGTTCGTCGTACACGCCGGGCGGTTCGTCGAGTTTGCCGTTCGACTTGTGCAATCCTTCTAGCAACGCCGGATACACGGTCTGCTGCACCAGCGTGCTCTTGCCGGCGCCGCTCACCCCGGTCACGGCAGCGAACACGCCGAGCGGGAACTCGACCGTGATGTTCCGAAGATTATTACTCCGGGCGCCGGTGAGCTTCAGCATCCCGTTTTCGGCAGGTCGCCGATTCGAGGCGTCGCCCAAGAGCCGGCGTCCGGCGAGCCAATCGCCCGTCAACGTGCCTTCGGTAGTGGTGAGTTCCGCAGGCGGGCCATGAAAGACGATGTCGCCTCCCTCGGTACCGGCCAGCGGGCCGAACTCCACCACTTCGTCCGCGCCGGTGATCAGCGTTTCGTCGTGTTCGACCACCAGCACTGTGTTGCCACGATCGCGAAGTTTGCGAATCGACTCCAACAGCCGCTGCGAGTCGGTGCGGTGCAGTCCGCTGGTGGGTTCGTCCAGCACGTATAGCATGTCGACCAGCGCCGAGCCGAGCGTGGTAGTCATGGCGACGCGCTGCGCTTCGCCGGTGCTCAAGGTGCGCAGCGGGCGGCCGAGCGTCAGGTAATCGACGCCTACTTCGGCCAGATAGCCTAGTCGGGGAACGACATCGGCCAGCATCGGCCGCGCGATCTCGGCCTTGGCTTCGTCCAACTGAAGCGAGCGGAGCCAGGAGAGCGTGTCGCGAATCTCCATCGCGTAAACGTCGGCCAGACTGTAGCTGCCGAGCTTCACGGCCAACGCCTCGGGCCGCAGTCGAGCCCCACCGCAGGTCGGACAGTCGCGGTACGAACGCCAGCGGCTGAGGAACACCCGTAGGTGCATCTTGTATTTGCGTTTTTCCAGCCAGCGAAAGAAGCCGTCGAGCCCGCCAAAGTCGCGCTCGCTGACACCGTGTTCGACAATGTTCCGTTCGGCGTCTGTTAGCCCATTCCAAGGCACGTCGACACGCAGTTGGTAGTCGTCGGCCAGGGCCAGCAATTCCTGCAGTTCGTGCGAGTAGGCCGGCGTGTTCCACGGTGCGACGGCCCCGTCTTTCAGACTCTTCGTATCGTCCGGCACGACCTTCGCCATGTCGATCTCCGACACGCTGCCAAATCCCTCGCACTCGGTGCATGCCCCCAGCGGGCTGTTGAAGTCCAGCAGGCGTGGTTCGGGCCGGGCGGCCGACAGGTCGCACTTCGCGCAGTGCAGGTCGGTTCGGAAATCGAGCCGCGACCAGGTGCGGCCATCGATAGTCACCGCGCCCGACTCGTCGCCGTACAGCACGGCGCACTCGCCATGCCCTTCGCCGAGGGCCGTTTCGATCGACTCCTGCACGCGGCTCGATTCGGTGTTGCCGGCCGTAATGCGATCGACCACCACCAGGCTGCCAGCCTGGTCCTGGAAGTCGGCAGCCGAAAGCTCATCGACCGTGGCGGTACGTTCGCCGACAATTACGCGCAGAAAGCCAGCTTCGCGCAGATCGGCCAGCGTGGCGTCGGCTTCCTCTCCGGCCAGGTCTTCGCGCAGGAAGCATATCATCACCCGCGCGCCTGCAGGTAGTGTCATCAACTCGGCGGAGATGGTCTCGGCCGAGTGCTCGTCGACCACGCTGCCGCAGTTTACGCAGTGTACGGTTCCGGCCCGGGCGAAGAGCAGCCGCAGGTAGTCGGCCACCTCGGTAGTGGTGGCCACGGTGGTACGGTTCGAGCGGCTGCCGTTTTGCTGGGTGACCGCAATCGTCGGGGGCACGCCATCGATGCGATCGGCGTCCGGCTTATCGAGCTGTTCGAGGAACTGCCGGGTGTAGGCCGAGAAGCTCTCGATGTAGCGCCGCTGGCCTTCGGCATGCAGCGTGTCGATGGCCATGCTGGTCTTGCCGCTGCCCGAGACGCCACAGAACACGGTGAGCTTGCCCCGCGCAAGATCGAGATCGACCTCCCGCAAGTTATGCGTTCGCGCTCCCCGCACGACGATCGGCTGCTTTGGTTTCATACGGCTGGCGATAAACCCGTCCGGAAAAACCTCTTATGATAAACACGGCCAGCCAGAAACGCTAGATGGTACAACCGGCCAGAAACATCGCCCAGTCGGCCCAGGGCAGGGGGGGCGAGCCCGTTTTTCAGGGGTGCTAGCGATCACGGGCGGTTAGGTCGCCTTCGGCTGCATTTCCTTATCGCCGAAGATCAATCGCCGCGCCCAATCGTTCGTAAACACCCCTGCCGGATCGAAGCGGCGACAGCAGCTTTGGAACTCTTCGAGTTGCGGGTACAGTTGGCGGACCGTTTCGTGGTCGACTGGGCAGAACTTGCCCCAATGGGGCCGCGCGGCGAACATCGTCGCCGTGAGTTCGGCGAGCACCTTGGCGAAGAGCCTGAAGCCCGCGCGATCGCTGGGCCTGGCGTAGGCGATGAAACTCACCGCGTAGTACGGCAGCTGCTCGCTGCTGGCCATCGACAGGGCCGTATCGTCGGCCAGAACCTTACGAACACAAATGGGGTAATGGTGCACGTACGCACCATGCAGCCGCTGGAGCTCGTCCGCGATGCCCAGCCTGTGCGCGGCGGTCAGCCATTCTTCCTGCAACTCCGTGTCGCCCATCGCGTACTGCAGCAATTGTTCTACGAATCCCAGGGCTTCGTCCAGTCGATCGCTGCGGACGAACACTTCAATCTCAATGTGGCGGAACAGCTCGTGTTCCATGGTCAGGATTCGGGGCGATTTGTCGACAACGCGCCAGTTGCGGATCACGGTGTTCAGTGCCACGTGGCGATAGAAGAACTCGATCAGCCGACGAACCTTGAGCACCCGGGCCAGGAGCAGCAGGTTCAGGTGGAGCCCCACGTCGACGCACAGAAACCAGTACACCTGGTATAGCGGCGCCAGATACGAGCGGCGACTCTTGCTCTCGCGACGATGCTGCACCAAATACTTCCACACGTGTGGCATCAGGTAGAACTGCTGCAACGGGTATTCGCTCTCGGCCGCGATGACCGGTGGCAACTGATCGAACAACTGAAAGTGCTCCTCCACCCGGTACTGGTCGCGGCAGCGCATACCTATCGAGACCACGATGCCCAAACAACCCAGGCTGCAACGTGCCGAGCGCAGGTCGCCGGGTTCCGAGACCAGCGTTAGGGTCGGAGCGCCGCTGGTGGGGTCGTAATGGGCGATGGTCACATCGTCGACGTAGTGAGAAATGCTGTGTCGCCCCGAACCATGCGTGCCGGTGGCGGCAGCGCCGGCGATGGACTGCTCGGTGATTAGCCCCAAGGTCGGCAATGACAGTCCCTGGCGGTCGAGCACGGCAACCGCGTGCTTGATGCGACAGCCCGCCGCGATGATGGCCCACGTTTCGTCGCCGCGCTGCTCTACACTCACGCTATTCAGGTGACGCAGGTCGAGCACCACTTCCTCTTCGCGTGGGGCTTCGCTCCAGGAGTGTAGCGCTCCGATAGCGCGGATGTGCTTTCCCTTGTGCTCGGCGAGGATCGTCAGCAACTCCTCCACGGACCTCGGGGTGAGGCAGAACTCCGGGGTGAACTGCAGATTCCGGCCGAAGTTCCTGATCGTACGCATGCGATCCCCCCGTGTGTGTCGGAAAGCCGGATCGTAGCAGAGTCGCGCCACGGGGCACAAGCAAAGCTAAGAGGGCTCGGCATGTGAAGTGAAGTTGTTGCGTCGTTGCGGCTGGCCGCCATAGAATGCGGACTGCTCACTACAGCGTTTCCGCTCAGTAAGAAGGGTCAGGTGATGACATCCCATTGTACTATCTGCGGCTTGCTCGCCGCGGTGTTTCTGTCGCTTTCATCCGGTGTCCAGGCGGAGCACGGCGTGGCGATACCGGCCGCCGAGCGCGAGAAGATCGTATCGCTGGTGGACGAACTGGTCGCATTGGGCATGCCCGATGTGGCTGGTGGCGAGTACTTCGTCGGCCCGGCCTACGTGCAGCAGCAATTGGATCCGGCAACCGAGTCGACTGCGGTGCCGATGCAGTATTCGCGGATCCAGGAAACGGTGCCCGACTCTGGAGAGATGATCTATAAGTACATTGTGCCGGGACCACACTTCCGTCTGGCCGATGGAAGCTGGCTGATCAGTCTGGGGTATCTGGTAAAGCCCGACGACCGTCTGCAGGTATTCACCCGGCAACTCACCAAGCGGGACCTGGACAACGTGCTGGAGCAGGCCACGGTGGAGTTTGCGTTTGAGCCAGACGAAGACTTTGCCGAGTGGTTCGCCGACATTCGGACCGACGACCTGGATACGATGAAGCAAGGCGTCGAGCAAGGTGTTTCGCTGTGGCGGTACTTGCAGTTGCCTCGCAATAACACGACGCTCGGTGTCTGTTTTTTGCTGCGAGCCGGCGCCAGCGATGCAGATGTGCTGTGCTACACGATTGCCGACAGTCGGTGCCGCGACTACTGGAGGATGCAGCCTTGGTTGGAAGGGGCCACGCCGTTTGATCCCACCGAACAATTCGAAGGTTTCGAGCAGGCCGAGGAAAACTGGGAGGCCGAGCACGAGACCTATTCCGTCGAGCCGCTAAACGTGGCGTTTCGCCGCGACTTGCATCGATATTTCTTCCACATGCTCACTCAGGACGATCGACCTTACTCGGCCGAGCTGACTGCCAAGCTGGCCAAGGCCACCCTCGACCAGGGCGATCCTCAGCACCGGGCGGCGAAGGTCGACGCGCTATTGGCCGCCCTCGAGTTGCCACCGCAGCCGGCCGATGACGCTGAGCTGGCCGACGTGCTTCGCAGTTGGGGCAGGGCCGAGCGGCGGATGGTGGTGAAAAACTCCTCGGACGATGGCAACGCCAGCATCACCACTGAGTTCGAGATGGTCCATGCTGGATTCACGCCCAGCAGGCAGAACCTGCCCAAACTGTTTGATTTGCTAGACGACTCCCGCCCCACTCGTTGGATCGACCACGATGGGGCCCACAGCGTTGGTGAAAATGCCTTGCGGGCGATTGCCATGGTGCTCGAGCAGAGTCCGTGGGAGCTCATCGATCGTGATCCAGCCGCGCCCTGGACGGAGCAATCCAGGCAGCAGGCGAACCAGGCGTTGCGCAAATGGTGGGAAGCCAACCGCGACGATTACGAGCCGGCACCCGAGTGATCGCGATGCCCTTGGCACGAGACGACTGTTAACGCAACAAGCCCGCTGCCGGGTAGGGGAATCGGCCGGCAGCGGGCATTGTTGGTTGCGTTGCCGCAAAGGGGGTGAGTTGAACCTAGGCGACGCGGCGGCGAGCCAGGCCAATCAGGCCAAGGCCACCGAGGCCTACCAGGGCCAGGGTACTGGGTTCTGGCACCTGCAGCAGGGCAACTTCCGAGAACTGGAAGTTCGTTGGTGCATTGCCTTCGTAGCGCACCAGGTCGGTGATGATTACCACGTACGCACCGTACTCGGCGCTCTCGGGGAAGTACTGCGCTGGCGCCGTTTCGTAGCGGCCCTCGGTTACTGCGGAACCACCAACTTCCGAATAGGCCGGAATGCCCGTGGTGCCGTCGTAAACCAGTGTCAGGTCATCGGCAATTGCCGTATCAGCGATCTCGGCGGCCGAACCAGCCATGTTGGTGCCGTAGATCTGCACCATGCCGGGGTCGCGGCTGGCGTAGTCGTTGGCGGTGGTGAATTGCACGCCACCAATGGCGGCGGGCGAATCGAGAACCACCACAAAACCAGTCGGGCTTGTCTCTAGTTCGCCCGCGTTGTTCAGGCCGGCGCCTTGAAAGCTCAGGTACTTCGAGCCGGTGTCATCGTCGATGCTCTGCGCCGGACCTTCAGGACCGGGGAAGTTGGTATAGGGATCAAGCGATCCATCCGAAATCAACTGTGTAGCCGCAACGTCGTCGCCCGGTGACGTAACGTCCAAATAAGCGGCTTTCGAACTCGCGGTCGCCGCAACCGCGCAGGCGCATAGCGCCAGCACACTCAAACATCTCATGAGCCAATCACTCCCGGTGCAGAATTTAAGGATGCACGCTTGAATAAAGAAGGAACACGAAAGAGCACGGCGCTCCCCGCGCCGCGCAAACGATAGCTGCATCCGCCTTCGTGTTACTAAGTCCAGAAAAGGGGCGTTGCGTAACGCTTTAAAAGAAGAATTCGCGAAAAAAGCACGAAAAAGTGACAAAGCGCCGAACGTTGGCGTGAAGGCTGCGGACAACCTAACGCGAAATCCCATTCAGAACCGCGTTGTTCCGCCGGCGCAACATTGCCCGGTCATTCAGCGTCTCGCGGTGCAGCCGATGATTCGCCGTTTCGTGGCTTTCAATCGGTCTACTGGTCAGCACCCGTCCCTACTCCTCCACCCAGTGGGGGTCGTTTGGCGTAACGTTTGTCTTGAACACGATGTACCGCCAGACGCTGTCATTGAGGTTGCGGGCATTCAACATGCACATGCAGCAGCGAGCTTTGGAGATTCAGGACGTCTGTCGCGCGAAGTGTCCAAAAATCGTTGTTGAAATCGCCTACCCAACAGGTCTAATAATGGCGGTTCTTTCTGTATACGCTGGTTCTTTCACAACTTCAGCAGGCTCTAAGCTCTCGGCGAAGAGCTGTAGGGTGGCGCTAGCGGTGCGCGCTGGGGTTGGCCGCTGGCTCCGCAAACGAGAGTTGGGGAGCAACTGCTGAATCCCCCACCCTCGAGTGAGTTTTGGGCCAACTAGCTAAACATGCGGAGAACAACGCGGCGAGTTTTGTCCCCTCCCTCGTTTGGTTTGTTCGAGATAACAAGGGGTTTCGCCAGTCGGGGGGGACCAAAACCCCAGGAGTATTGGTACCGCGAATGTTGTTCCCCCAGTGGTGGCCCAAAACGAGTTGGCCTAACCAGACGGAAGTAGAGAATGCTTCAATAGCCCGCGACCAAATTTGGTGGGGGGGGATGCTAAGACTTGAGCAATCTCCACCGGCTGGCGACGGTAGCTACACGAAATCAGAGGCTTGCACTCGGCGCGCCGACTAACCGGTGGTCCGCATGCCAGCCGAGACACCGTTGATGCCGAGGTTCACCAGGTGCTCCAGGGCGTCGGGCATCGCGTGCTGGTACGCGTCGGGGTCGTTCGCCACGCGCTCCAGCAGCACCACCTGGGCAACGTTCAGCGCATCGACGTAGCCGTTGCGGACCTGGATGCTGCGTCCCAGCCAGGGGATGCTCTCCAGCAGGTTCTCGGTGTTGTTGATCGCACATACGGCACGCCGGGAGCGTTCGTATTCGTCGACAATCGCCTGGGCGAGTTGCTGGCCCCCTTCGATCTGGTTGCCGAGTTCGCCGTAGAGTTGGAACACCGGCATATTGGCCTTGGCCAACGCGAGTTCGGCATTGCTGATCGTGGCTTCGAAGAAGGCCCACTCTTTGAGCATCTTACGCAGCAGGTCGATCGCCGCGGGGTCGTCCAATAGCGGTTCCACGGCCGAGCCAATCCCGTACCACGCCGGCAGGATCGCCCGACACTGGGTCCAACTGAACACCCAGGGGATGGCCCTGAGGTCCTCGATGCGATTACCCCCCTTGCGTTTGGAGGGCCGCGACCCGATGGGCAGGCGTTCGATCTCGTCGATGGGCGTTACTTCGCGGTAGAAGTCGGCAAAGCGCGGTGAGTCGACCAACTTGCGATAAGCGGCCAGCGAAGAGGACGCCAGACGCTCCATCATCTCGACCCACGCCGGGGGTGGTGGATCCGCCACCCGGGATGCGGCCGTGAGCGTCGACCAACAAACCTGTTCCAAGTGGCGATAGGCAATGGCCGGTGTGCCGTAGCGTTCGGCCAGCACCTCGCCCTGTTCGGTGAGTCGCAGCGAACCACTGAAGGCATCACCGGGCAGCGACAGAATACTGCGTGCCGCGGGACCTCCACCACGACCGAGCGAACCACCACGGCCATGAAAGAACGTGAGCTTGATACCGAACTCGTCGGCCACCTGCTGCATGGCACTCTGCGACTGCTGCAACGCCCACTGGGCCGACAGGTAGCCTCCATCCTTGGTGCTGTCGGAGTAACCGACCATCACCATGTGGTCGTCGCCCTGCTCGGTGACGTACTGACGGTACGTTGGAATGGAGAACAACTGGCGGAGGGTGTCCGGCGCGCCGTTCAGGTCGTCGATCGTCTCGAACAGCGGCGACAGCGGCAGGTGCAACTCGGCATCTCGGGGGCTGCCACCATCGACGCGGCCGCTCCAGTTCCACAGCCACAGCATCGAGACGATGTCGCTGGCCTTTTCGGTCATGCTCAGCACGTGAGCCCCGAACGGACCGGCGCCCCGCAGCCGCATCGTGCGCCGCACCAGGGCGAACAGTTCGAGCGTTTCGCGGGTGGAGTCAGACACCTCGGCGTCGAGGCCGGGCAACTGCTCGCTGGCCATGCTGTTGACCAGCAGCTCCACGCGGCGTGGTTCGTCGAGCCCGGCAGGCTCGTCGCACAACCCAGCGACTCGGCACATCTCGTCGATCGCCGAGCGATAAACGGCCGAGTGCTGGCGAAGGTCGAGCCGCGCCGTGTGCAGACCGAATACCTTGATTTGGGCGAGCCACGGTTCCACTTCGTTGGTCACCAGCAACTCGTCGCCCGTCTCGCGCAGGCACTCGGCCACCAGTTCGACGTCGGCAGCCAGGTCGTTGCGGGACCAGTACGCGGGGCTGTCTTTGCCCGCTGGTTGATCGATGGAGCACTGCAGCGTCTTGTTCAGCCGCCACCGCATGGCGAACAGCCAGCGGCGATAGGTCTCCAGCGGCGCAAGCTTCTCCAGTTCCTTGGCCAGTGTGGGCCATCGGTTGCTGACGTCGGCCAGGGCGGCCTCGATCTTGGCGGGCCGCTTCGTCAGGCGGTCGGACATGCTGAGCGAGCGTGCCAGTTGGCGTGCTTTGCTGCGGTGCTCGAGCACCGCATGGCGGCGAAGCAGCGTGAGTGTTTCGGCCGTGACCGCGGGCGTGACGAACGGATTGCCGTCGCGGTCGCCACCGATCCACGAGCCGAAGCTGACCAGCGGACTCTCGGGCGGGGCCACCTTGGGATAGTAACGTTGGAGCGCCCGCTCCAGGTCGTTCAGCAGGGCAGGGGCCTCGTTCCACAGCCCGGGCATGATCGCCAGGCCGCGTTCCACCTCCTGCAGCACAGTGGGCCTCCATGGCCGCACAAAGTCGGTCTGCCACAGCTTGTGGAGCTCGCCCCGAATGAACAAGTTGTTGCGCTCACGCTCGCGGGGCAGCAGTTCGTCGTCGTCGCCGGCGTTGAGGAGCTGCCGGATGCGATGCAGGATACGACGGACGCTGCGGCGTTTTGCTTCGGTGGGGTGAGCGGTGAACACGAGTTCGATCTTCACCCGCTCGAGCAGTCCGCGAATTTCGGCAGTGGAAAGACCATCGTCGTGCAGCGTGGCGAAAGCGGCGCCGATCGACTCGCTCCGCGCGTCGGGATAGGCCTGCTGCTCGCGATCGCGGATCACGCGGATGCGATGGCGGTCCTCGGCCAGGTTGGCCAGCTCCAACACGATGGTAAAGCTGCGGATGATGATGCTAAGTTCGTCGCCCGACAGCTGGGCGATTCGATCGCGAAGTTGCGTCGCCATCGAGGCGTCGCCTTCGCTGAGTCGGCGGGCCATGCTGCGGACTTCTTCCACCAGGTCGAAGCCCTGTTGGCCGGCGTGATGTTTAATGACTTCGCCAAACAGTCGGCCCAGGGAGTCGACTTCGCGGCGCAGCTCGGATTGTTGGGGAGCACTCATGAGGACCACAGGCAAACAAGAGAGGCGTTGGAAATCGTAAGCAGCGGCACAACTCGCCTGTTGGTCGTGCCCATAATCAGGTCAGAGTATCGCGGATCGCCGTCGATGCGCCGACCCCCGTGGCCGCATGGAGTTCCCGCAGCCCTGGTAATCTTGTTGCCATTCTCGGGTGGAGTCAAAAGGTCCGCAGTCGTTAACGCCAGCCAAAAAGGAGCAAACGTCAGGTCGATTGGGACCGATTCAGCCAGTTCTTGCGTTGCGACTGTCGAAAGTTCCTCAAGTCTTGCCCCAGGAACGGGCGAAATAATACTTCGGATGGTTTGTTCCGGCAAAAGCCCAACCCCGCACCGCGCGGCGAGTCTTGGGAGAGCCAGAACGCCAGCAGGGGGGGCCCTGCCTGAGGAAGTCGGTATCCACCGACCGTTTTTTGGCTCACAGTGCGCCGCGCACTTCCCACCGAGCCATGCCAATGGGTGCCCCAGTCGCCTGCTAAACCGTTCATTAGAGATGCGTGCATGCACTCGCCTGCGGACTGGCGATGTGCGGAAAGATTGGATTGTAGTGGTTATGCGGCCCGACCGCCGGGTAGAGCAGCTTCTGCAAGCACTTTTACCAATCTCCCCGCACCCGTCCGACCGATGCGAACATTACGCAGGAGCGGATCAGAAGGACCTGACCCAACCCAAAACCAGAATTCCCAAGCGCAGAGGCACCGACCCAGAGGCGGGAACTCGACCCAGCACACCGACACCAGGGATCAAGCGTCGGAGTGAGAGTTTTCGTTAGGCGCCAACGCCGCTCGCCGCATGTTAGATGGCATGCAACGAGCTTCGCAGTAAAAACAGCATGTAGAATTTGGAGAGCCCGATGAAGGTCTTTACTACTGGTCAGGTCGCAAAGATCTGTAAAGTGGCCCCGCGCACGGTCAGCAAGTGGTTTGACTCGGGACGTCTCAAGGGATACCGCATTCCGGGATCCCAAGACCGTAGAATCCCGCGTGAATACCTCATCAAGTTCCTCAAGGAGCATGGCATGCCCCTTGGTGACTTGGAAGACGAAGCGATGGCCAAGGTTCTGATCGTCGCTCAGGACCAAGTGTTGATCGAAAACCTAAAGCGTGAACTGCCGCTCGAAAAGTCGTTCAAGACTTCCACCGCCGCCAGCGGTTTCGAAGCCGGCATTCAATCCGAAAGCTTCCACCCCGACTGCATCATCGTCGATTTCTCGATCGGTCAGGTCGAAGCGTTGCAGATTTGCCAAAACCTGCGTCGCAATCCCGACTTCGCCGAAACGATCCTGATTGCTCTGCTACCGGACGATGGCAGCTCGATGAGCTTCGATCGCTCGAGCATCAACGAGACGTTCAAGAAGCCGTTCGACGCCGCTCTGTTGGCCGAACGTCTGCGGACGCTGATCGGCAGCAAGAAAGAGCTGGTCTAAGCCAGCGTCGTAAGGCTTCTGGTTTGGGTTGATGTTGGAGAGTTGAGTGATAAGCGTACTATCCACCCACGCTGCGAGAATTGGGGTGGCTTAGAATATAGGGTATACGGGCCGAATGATTCGGTCCGCCAGCCGCCAGCGAGTGATCCCGTACTCGCCCGGCGGCACCCGCCCAGCTTCGAAAGGCCTGGCCACCACAAGTGGCGAGGCCTTTCGGCGTTTGTACTCGGCAATAACTCTTCCTTGCACGGCGCATTTTTACAAGCGACATGTTACAATCGAGGACTGCACCCAACGTTGCCTCGAAGCTCGGAACCTCGAGGTGGCTACCTTCAATTTGGCCGGAGTTGCAGACAAGAGGCTTCCGTGCTCAAGCGACTGGCAAGCTGGACGACACGCCGTAAGTTTGTCTCGCTGTGCGTGCTCGTTCTGTTGGTGTTGGTGGGTTTCTTCATCGCGAAAGCTGGGTACCGTGCCCACTTGGTGTCGCAGGAGCTCGCGCGGTTACGAGCGGCGGGGGTTCCAACGAACGCGAAAGAGCTCAACGCATTCGTAGCCATTCCCCGCGGTGAACCAGACGCCACCGCAGCCTGGAAGAAGCCGCTGGACCAGCTCGTTGCAGGCGCGCTGGGTCGACGTCCGTACGGGCTCACGCTGCTGGACGGAAGCCACGAACTTCCGCCGCCTCCTGGCGAGCCGTGGGACGAACTCGAAGCGGCCCAAAAATTCCTCCAACAGCACAAGTCGCTCTACGATGACATCGATGCGGCAATCGCAACGCCTGGACGATGCTGCTTTATTCCTGATCACTCGCAAGGATTGCACGTCCTGTTACCCCACGTGACGTACGGACGGATGGTTGTGAAGCTACTCAAGCTGCGAGCGAGCATGCGGCTGCGCGACGGCGATACGGCCGGAGCCGCCCGAGATTTACGAGCCATGCTGCAAACGGCTGCCATCCTCCGCGACGACCCTTACGAGGTTTCGCAATTCGCTCGCATGGGGTACCTGGAGTTGACTTATACGCTTATGGAGCAACTACTTCCTCACATCGAAGCTCAGCAGTCGGAGCTGGAAGCGATGCAGTCGTTATTGGAGGAAGTCGACATGCATCGCGGACTGGAGCTTGCTGCGATGAGCCACCGCGTGATGGGCATGGTCGCTTTCGATAACCCAGCGACGGGGGGAGCCGGCAACATGCCAACGCCCATTTACCAAGCCTGGATCGGGGACAACGAGTTGGAATTCCTGCAGTTAATGCGCGATCTGGACGAAGGTATCGAAGCCGACTGGCAAGGGGCACTTGCACTCAACAATCTGCATCCAGCTCTCGATTGGCAGGATGCACAGAGGAGTGCCCCACTTGGCAGGGGTGCATGGTTCGCTCCCAGTTTGTGCGCCAACAAGCTAGCCACCGACGTCCCTATCTTCGCAGAGGGACAAGCCAGGGCCAGCGCCGCCGCCGCGGGCATAGCCGCCGCTCGATTCCACCATAAGAACGACCAGTGGCCTGCCTCACTCGATGAAATGGTTCCGGAGTTCCTGGACGAATTGCCAATGGACCCCTTCACGGGAGAGCCACTCAAAATGATCGGCACTGGAGAGGAGATAACGATCTACAGTGTTGGTCCTAATTTGAAGGACGACGGCGGAGTTGAAATCCCAGAAGTGGATTCCAACGGCGACGAGCGACTGGAAGGCAAGCCTGACATCGTGTTTCGCTTTTTGAAGTCCACGGAGCAGCCATAGCGGCGGCACCTGCCGCCTGGCCATCACAAGTGGCGAGGTCTTTCGGCGTTCACGGTTCGTCGGGAAGCATGAGCTCAGCGGGTTCGAGCCCCTCGGCCGCCGCGGTAACGCGTACCGGTTCACTCCCACGAGTGCTTTGAACAATGACCAACAGCCGGCCATCCCGCGTAGTTTTGCGGGGCGACTTGAGCGGCGTGGTGTCGTTCTGATCGCCGTTGTCGACGCCGAGCAGCCGCCCGCTGCCGGTGACTTCGACATGCACTTCGGCTTCGGCATTACTAACCACGTTGCCATCCGCGTCGGTCACGCGAACTTCAACAAGCGCCACGTCCTGGCTTTCGCCAGCCACGAAGGGAGTATCGGTGAGCGGCTTGATCTGCAGCTTCGCAGCTTCGCCCACGGTGTGAAGCGTATCGGTCGCGACCTGCTTGCCATCGTTTAGCCCGATGACTTGTAGCTCACCTGGCTGGAAGTCGACTGTGGTGCTCAGGAAGCTGCCGAAGCGGTTCATATCGGGTTCGAGCTCCTGGTCGCTGAGTTGGAGCTTTACCTCTTCGCAGTTGGTGACGATCATCAGCGACACCGGCTCGCCTTGCTGGCCGTTCCAACTGCGAGGCTCATCAGCGAATTGCAACCACCGGCGCCGGCCTTGTCTCTCTTGGCGCGTTTCAGTCACGAAGCAGTGAACGAAGGGCTCCTCGCTCCAGGCGGCCTTCAGCCAGTGGCTTTCGGGCTTCAGGAAACCGCGCGTATCGAACACGCCCGCCTGGCTGCCATGGTTGGGCCACTCGTTGGCCTCGCCCAGGAAGTCGAAGCCGACCCACAGGTAGATCGAACTGATGAAGTCGTTGTCCACGACCGCCTGCCAACTTCGTGGGCTACGTCCGTTCTCGCTGCCGTAGATCACCCTACCCGGGAAGTCGGCATGGTCTTGCTGGTAGAACTGTTCCTGGTAATTGTATCCAGCAACGTCCAGCATGTTCGCCAGGCCAATGTCGTTGGAAGCGGGCATATTCGACAACGCCATGGTGACCGGCCGAGTGGGGTCGTGCCGCTTAACCGCCGCAATGAGTCGCGGCGCGACCACTGCCAGCCGTGTCGTGCGGGGTGAGCCATCGTCGATGGGCGGGGCGCCCGGGTCGAAGGACTCGGGGTGGACGTAGGGATCGCCGGGATAGTCGATTTCGTTACCAATGCTCCACAGGATGATGGAGGGGTGATTTCGGCCCCGGCGGACCATGGCTTCGATGTCGCGCTCGGCCCACTTTTCGAAGTCCTTGTTGTAGCCAAACCGCTTGGCTTGCCCCACATTGCGCCCCTTTACCCATTTGCGTTTGCCAAGCTCCCACTCGTCGAACGCCTCGTCCATCACGAGCAGGCCGATCTGGTCACACAAGGTGTATAACTCCTCGGCCATGGGATTGTGACTGCAGCGCACAGCGTTTGCCCCCAATGATTTGGCGAGACGCAAGCGGTACTCCAGCACCTCGTCGGGCACGGCGGCTCCCACGACGCCAGCGTCGTGGTGCATGCAGAGGCCCTTGATGAGCAAGGGCTCGCCATTCAAGAAAAACCCTTCCTCCGGATCGAAGTAGTAAGTACGGATTCCGAAAGCGGTGCGGACTTCGTCGATGAGTTGCTCTTCCGCGAAGATCTTGGTGATCGCGGTGTATTGTGTCGGGGTGTCGACTGACCACAACTGGGGTTCCGCAACTTGATGCCAGTGGGCCAAAGTCTCGCTGCCGCCGCTGGCGATGGTTGCCGTACTGGACTGCTCGGACAGTTGCTGGCCATCGGAATCGATCAACACGGTCGCAACTAGAAGTTCGATGTCTTCTGAATTGCGGTTGACCACTTCGTTCGACACCAGCACATCGGCACGCTCTTGAGTGACGCGGGGTGTCGTGACGAAAGTGCCCCAGTGGTCAACATGCGTAGGGTCGGTGACGGTGAGCCACACATGACGATAAATGCCCGTGCCCGGATACCACCGGGAGTCGGCCACTTCGTTGCGGGTTACCTGTACCGCTATGGCATTCGCTTCGCCGGGCTTCAAGTGAGGGGTCAAACGGTAGCTGAACGGAGCGTAGCCGTAAGGGCGAGTGCCCAGGTGGTGTCCATTGATCCAAACCTGGCTATCGCGATAAACCCCGTCGAAATGGACGGTGACCTCGCGACCTTGCCACTCGCTGGGGACGTCGAATGTCTTGCGATACCAACCGACACCGCCCGGAAGATAGCCGGTACCGCTGGCGAACTCTTTGCTGAAAGGCTGTTCGACGGACCAGTCGTGCGGCAACTGCAAGACGCGCCACTCGCGGTCATCAAATTCGGCTTGCTCAGCGTCCTGGACATCGCTCAGATGGAACTTCCAATTGCTATCGAAGTTCTGGCGAACTCGCGGCGACGGAGCATCCTTTGCCAACAATGGGCCATTGCACGCGCTGCTCAGCAATATAATGACGAGCACAGCGGCCGTGACACGAGACGCGTTCGACAAGAGTATTCGAGCAGTCACAAGACAAGGCATAGCAGCAACTCGCAAAACGGAGGATAACAACCGCGTAAAGGGGGCCCCCAGAGCGCCCGTTAGCCTCATGCTATCCTACGTGCTCGAGCGTTGCCAAGCGAACCCAGCGTTGTCCCCCCTAAGTCGTGATGCCAACGCAGGACAACATGCAGGTTTTTGCAGTATGCTGTCTGATGGCGTGGGAGCAGGGAGACTCGACCTTTCCAGGGACTCCGCGGAGTATGGAGCATCAAGGATACCCGGTGACTTTGCGGCAAGGAGAGTGCATTGAAAAGGAGTCGGTGTATCTGAGGTATTGGATTGTTGATACACCAGTCCAATTGGCTCCCAGCGATGCGGAATACCAATGGACTGCCATAGTTGAGACTCAGTCCAGCTGGTGCGGCTAGTAGCACCTTGCCGAGGCCATTGGTTATTTCTCCATTCCGACAATTGAAGCAGATGACGCCATAACCAATAATAGGTCCTGAACTGTGGATCTCGTCGAGAGCTTGGTCATGTGGACTGCACGACCGCAATACGTTCAGGCATAGCGCCCCGACGCTTGGCCGAGTTTTCGTCTCAGCAGAAACACTCGAGGCTTCTGGATTCAGTTTGGCATACTTCTATTGATGGCGCGCACATGTGGATTCGGATGGGGAAGAAGCGGCAGCGGAGGTTGGGACACGAGACCCTGGAGGAACGATGTGTTCTGTCCAGCTATCCCGTGATCACCGAGTTCATGGCCTCGAATTCAACGACCATCGATGATGGGCTCGGAGGTAGTTCCGACTGGGTCGAAATCTATAATTCCTCAAACAGCGCTATCGATCTTGGTGGTTGGCATCTGACCGACAACGATTCCAATCCGACCAAGTGGACCTTTCCCACAACGATACTTGAATCGCAACAATACTTGCTGGTCTTCGCTTCGAATCAGGCGACCGCGGGCTTCATCGATCCATCGGGCTACCGCCACACGACATTCGCCCTCTCCGCAGGCGGGGAGTATTTGGCGCTGACCGACCCTGCGGGTGCGGTTGTATCGGAGTTTGCGCCGGAGTATCCACCGCAGTCGACCGACATCTCCTACGGCATCGATGATACGGGCGCCGCGGTCTACTTCACCAATCCTACTCCAGGTGCCGCGAACGACTCGCTGTCGGCACTTGCGCCAGCGGTGCTGATCAGTGAGATCATGTACCATCCGTCGTCCGATTTGCCAGAACACGAATACATTGAGTTATACAATACCACCGGTTCCAGCATCGACCTCGAGGGATGGACTCTCGAGGGCGCGGTGGAATACGCGCTTCCGGCCGTCAGTCTCGCGGCGGGCGACTACCTGGTGGTAGCGGCCGACGCATCCGCCTTTGCCTCGTTGCATCCAGCGGTTACCAACGTGGTGGGTGGTTGGCAAGGACAGCTTTCCAATCGGGGTGAGGCCATTCTGCTGAGCAGCAGCAATGGCCAGCTTGTCGACAGCGTAACCTACACCGACCAGGGCGATTGGGCCGACCGCCAACTAGGTCCTCTCGACTACAACCACCGAGGTTGGGTTTGGAGCGATGCCCATGATGGCGATGGCAGCTCGCTGGAATTGGTGAGCTTCGGCCTTTCTAACAACTCGGGGCAGAATTGGAAAGCCAGTTCCACAATCGGCGGTACGCCTGGCGTCGCCAACTCGGTGCAGGACCCTGACGATAATGTCGCACCGCTAGTGGTGAATGTTACGCATTACCCTGTTATTCCCAGTTCCACCGACCTGGTGACCATCACGGCGAAGCTGGTGGACGAGTTGGCCAACGGAGTTTCGGGAACGCTGTTTTACCGCACGGACGGCGCACCAGCGTTCCAGGCTCTGGCGATGTCGGACAGTGGGCTCGGCGGAGATGCAACCAGCGGCGACCATGTATTCACGGCGCAACTACCAGCGATGACCGACGGGACCATCGTCGAGTTCTACGTGCAGGCCGAGGACCAAGCGGGCAACACCCGAACGTACCCCTCACCAACGCAGCCCAGTGGCGAGCAGCTAACCAATCTGCTGTACCAAGTCGACGACGGCTTCGATTCGAACGACCTGCCTGCCGCCGGCGAGGCGCCGATCTATCGTCTGATCATGACCGAGGCCGAGCGAGCCGAGTTGCAGCAGATTGGATCGAGTTCGTCCGATCGGTACAGTCACGCGCGGATGAACGGCACCCTGGTCACGGTCACCCCCAGCGGAGTCGACTTCCGCTATCGCGTCGGTTTCCGCAATCGCGGACAGTCGAGTTCGAGCCAGTTGCCCAACAGCTATCATGTGGATATCCCCCGCGACGACCTCTGGCAAGGGCTCGAAGCCTTTAACCTCAACACTCAGTACACGCATTCCCAGTTGGCTGGTCTGAAACTGTTCCAGGCTACTGGCGCGATCGCTGAGGATTCGCTGGCGGTTGAAGTGCTTGTCAATGGCGCCGATCTTTCGTTCGCCGGCTCGCCATCGTATGGAGTGTATGTCCAGATCGAAGCTGCCGATGGGGTGATGATCGGCAATCACTATCCCGATGACGACGGCGGCAACTTCTACAAGGCAGTACGCAGTCCATCGGGTTCGGCCCGGGCCGACTTTCGCGATTTGGGAGATGATCCCGCCGAGTACGCCATTTACTACGAGAAGCAAACCAACGTATCGGAGGCCGACTACAGCGACATCATGGAGCTGGTACAGGTGCTCAACTACGAGCCTGACGAGACTTTCTACGATCGACTGAGTCAGATCGTGGATGTTGACCAATGGCTCAACTATTTCGCCACCTTCGCTATTCTCGGGTCCCAGGAAACCTCGCTCGCGACGGGCGTGGGCGACGACTATCTGATGTACCGCGGCGAGAACGATCCGCGATTCCAGCTCATCCCGCACGACTTCGACACAATCCTCGGGCGTGGTGACACCACCGGCTCGCCCACCGGCAGCATCTATCGGGCGGCAAACCTTCCCTTAGTGAGCCGCATTCTGCTCCATCCGCAAATCTTGCCCGCCTACCACGCCCGACTGCAAGAACTGCTGACGACGACCTTCTCTAAAGCCAGCTTCGATTTGCTGCTGGATAGCTTGCTGACCAGTTTCACGCCAGCTGACCAGATCGCCGGCATGAAGTCGTTTATGGATGCCCGCCGAGACCATATCCTGGACCTAGTGACTCAATCGCTGACAGCCGAGTCCTCACTGGTGGTGCAGGGCGGATTGCCGCGGACCACGCAAGACAATGTGGCCTTGCTCGGTACGGCTCCCTTGGTGGGTACCCAATCGGTGACCGCCAACGGAATCGTGACGGACTACGATGTCGAGTCAGGTCAGTGGTCGGTTGGGGAGTCGACGGGGGCCGTGATCAACCTGATGACCACCGGCCACATCTGGCATTATCTGTCCCCCGAGCTTGCCCCCACTACTTCGCCGGGCAGCGATTGGAGGGCCGACAATCTCCATTGGCCCGATTCGGGACCTTCGGAGCTGGGTTTCGGCGATACCCAGGCAACCGACGTGCCCTACGTTGATACCGATCCCAATCAATCGGGCACGCAAAAGAATATTACCACGTACTTTCAGACGACGTTCGATGTGACCGACGCGGCCGAGTACACATCACTCACCATGGAACTGCTGCGCGACGATGGCGCAGTGGTCTATCTGAATGGCACCGAGATTGTCCGCTCGAACATGCCCGGCGGCTTCATCACCTCCACTACTCCAGCATCGGGGAACGTCGCTGGCGGACAGGAGGCGACATTCTTCGAGTACAGCATCGATCCGACCCTTTTGGTCGAGGGCGAGAACGTGCTGGCCGTCGAGATTCATCAAGACGATAACGGTAGCAGTGACATTAGCCTCGATGTACACCTGTTAGGAGTTCTAGGTAATCCCAGTTCTGCGGGCGGGGTGCCGCTGGTGCCTGGTGTCAACCGAATCGAAGTCAACTCCTACGATGGTCAGCAGGGTACCGGTCGGTTGCTGGGCACTACTTGGGTTGACGTGTGGTACGACAACGCAGCTGGGCAAAATGTATCGGGAGTAATCGACGACACGCAGCACTGGACCGCGGCCGACGGTCCCTATGTCGTGACCGGAGACTTGACGATTACCGGTGCCGGAGTGCTGACGATCGATCCGGGAGTGACTGTCTTCTTCAACAACGCAACTGGGCTTACCGTCACCAACGGCGGCCAACTTGTTGCGGAGGGAACTGCCGACGCCCACATCCGCTTTGCTCCCAATCCTGCGTTGGGAGGACTGCCGTGGGATGGATTGAACTTCACCGACACCCAGGCAGACAACCGGCTGACCTACGTCGATCAGCAGGGCGGCGGGGCAACCAACCAAGCCGTGTTTATCGATCACGGCCGACTGACCATCGACCACACCACTTGGTTAGACGTGAATGTGCAGATTCTCGACCTGGAGCATCCCACGCTTACGGTGTCCAATTCGATGATTCCGGGCATCAGTGGCAACGAAACGGTACACCTGTTCGGACTGGATCAGGGTGAGCAGCTAGTGTTCGAGAACAACGTTTTCGGCATGAACACCAGTGGCGACGACGTCATCGATCTGGGCCACGACACCTTGACGCCGGCGACGATCGTGTTTCGCGGCAACACGTTCCTGGGAGGCTTTGACGACGGCGTCGACACGGATGGATTTCCAGTGTTGCTCGAGAACAACGTGTTCTCGAACTTTCATTTGAACACCTCCCGGCCCACCACCTCCAATGCCGTGTCATCAGGATACATGTCGGTCGGTGGTCAGACGATTTCCAGCCAACTCACGTTGATTGGCAACGTCTTCTTCGATAACGACCACCATCTGCTGCTCAAAGACCTGTCGTTCGCCACGCTGACCAATAACACGATGGTCGGAGCCACTTACGGTGCTATCCACCTGGAAGAGCCCGGGGGGACAAGTGTCCTGGGGCCAGGGCGCGGAGTGGATATCGATGGCGTCCTATTTTGGGACAATCCGCTGGTGCTGGAAGGAGTTACCGCCGGCACCGAGTTAACGGTCGATCACTCGATCGTGCCTTCGCAGTGGGCCAGCTACGGCGTGGGCAACCTGTCGGACGATCCACTGTTGAGCAATCCCGCGGTGGGCGATCTTTCGCTATCGCAGGGTTCACCGGCAATTGATGCCGGGCCCAACGGTTCAGACATCGGCGCGTTGCAGCTTCCCGATTACCTGCCAGCCTCGGCGGCTAACCTGCGGCTGACAGAGATTCATTTCGATCCGCTGCCCGGCGACAAGCTGGCGGGCGAAATTGGCGGCACCGGTAGGTCGTTCGAGTTCATCGAACTCGCGAATTTGGGAATGGAAACCATCGATCTTTCAAACGTTGCCTTCGACAAGGGGGTCGAATTTACTTTCCCCTGGCTAACCAGCCTGGCGCCGGGCGAAACGGTGGTCGTCGTCGACAACACCGACCTGTTCGTCTCCCGTTATGGAGACGATATTCGAATTGTGGGCGAGTACTCCGGCAATCTATCGGGCAATGGCGAACGATTGCGGCTGCGCGACGCAGCGGACAACCTGATTGCCGAGGTGACCTATGGCGTCAACAGTCCCTGGCCGGATGTGTCGGGCGGCTACTCGCTGGAGGTGATCAACCCCTTGGGCGATCCCGACTTGCCGACGAATTGGCTGGCGAGCGCCACGATGGGCGGGACACCGGGCAGCTTCACCCCGGTGCCAGCACTCCCCGGCGACTATGATCGCAGCGGCACCGTCGACACCTTGGACTACCAGCTCTGGAAAGAACAGTTCGGCCAGCAGATGACTCCTGGACTGGGCGCCGACGGCAACTTGGACGGTCTTGTGTCGCTCGCCGACTATGCGGTGTGGCGTAACCACCTGGGGGCGACGACAACCCCTGCAATTCAGGCCATTACGGGGGCTAGTTCCGATTCGTTGGAACCTGTCGTGGTTGGCAGTGCTTCGAGTGCGGTGCCTGGCAAATCGAGTGAGGCGGAGGAGCTTACAATCGACACGGAGGTATCGTCGACCGGCGCATTGCCAAGCCGAGGTTTCTATGCTTCACCACTGCGTCGCCACGATTCAGAACACGGTTCGCGGGCCGACGCACTCGACGAAGTGTTTGCGGACTTTCCGCTCGTTCACGATACCATGTTATTGCTGCGACGCGCCGACCAAGCTCAAGAGCTGCCATCCAGTCACCTGCAGCACTCGCGGCAGCGTCTTCCAAGCGAACTGGATACAATAAAGCCAGACGAGTCACTCACCTTGGCCGCATTTGGGCATCGCCAGCTCCGTAGCAAGCTGCGGCCATAGCCGTTTCTGCCAAGTGGTGGTGTTATTCATACTCCCGCGGCAGCGCCGCCGAGGAGGAAGGCTGGTAATAGATTCGCCGAGGTGCCGCTGGCTTGGCGGAGCGAGTGGAGCTCATTGGCGACTTGGTCACCGCCAACCCTTGCCGCTGGCGGACGCGGCGGATGTCGATCAGCAGTTGCTCGATCTGCAAGTGCGTCTGGAGCGTCTGCGAGATCACCAATGCGTTGCTCGAAGGAAGTGGTCTGATTTCTGCCTCTGGTCCGCCATTCTCTACCCAAGTGTCGGACGCGATCGTGCTGATGATGACGTCGATCACCGAGTCGTAGTCTGGGTAGCCATCGGCGATCTGCAGCAAGTCGTCCACTTGGTAAACCCGCACGAATTGGTGGATCAGCGCTTCTTCTTCGGTGGTAATGATCACCACTTTCTCGCGCAGGCTCCAGGATAATTCCAATTCCTTGAACGCCAGGTCGAGCATCGCACCGAACGTGACTGAGTCGAGAGAAACGGTGACCGGCTCGTCGGGCGAGAGTCCCAGATCGTCCAAGGCCGTGGTGTCGATGATCATTTGCAGCCCGGTTTGCTGCTCCAACAGCTCTACAACCTGGTTGAGTGGCATCTTGTGCACGTGCAGGGTTGTCGGCATGGAAAGTTTCTGCTGGAGCCACTCCCAGGAGTCTTCGGGCTTCGCCTCCGCGGCAAGAGCCATCGCAGGACAGACCAGGCAAGTTACTAGCAGCAGGAAGGAATGCTTAAGCATGAGAAAGGGCCTCTGACTCGGACACGAAATCACGATCAACCGCTTGCAACTGTCACCATCGTAAAGGCGAAAGCACCGGTGGGCAAACATCGAAGCTCTTTGCCTGGCGAGTGAAAGTGTTGCCATTTGGAATAACCATTGCCGAGCCGGTAGAATGGTTGGGCAGCTTGACCCAACTCCTCGAAATCTCCTGGACTACTCATGATGCCAACCGCCCGGTTACTCTCTGTTTACGTTCTGGCCTTGCTGTTTATTGCGATCAGCAGGGCTCCTTTGGTCCGCGCCGCTGACGAGGCCCAGACCGAAGTCCCGCTCAAGCAGCTGGTGGCCTACACCTCGGGCGTGGCCTTTTTCGAGCGGGCGGGGGAAGTGGAGGGCAATGCGGACCTGGTGCTCGAGTTTCCCACCGAGAGCATGGACGACCTGCTGAAGACGCTGGTGCTGTTGGATCTCGACGGTGGGAAGACGGCCACGGTGATGTACGAAAATCGCGATCCCGTCGCCCGCAGCCTGGGGACGTTGCCCTTCGAATTGCAGCCGGGGGCCAGCTTGGGCGACCTGCTGGGGCAGTTCCGAGGACAGCAGATCGCGATTGACGACTGGCAGGGGCGGATCGTCAGCATCGAAACCCAAACGCTCCGCGATGAGCAGCAAGTTCGCGGGGTCGAACTATTGCTGGTGCAGACCGACGAGGGACTGATGCGACTGCCACTGGACGAAATTGCCGCCATCAAGTTGGTCGATCCGGAAGTGCAGCAACGCTTTCAGCGAGCTTTGGAGTTGCTGGCCATGCAGGCCGACTCGCCTGCGAAACGCGTGACCTTGCAGTTTCGGGGGGAGGGAAAGCGTCGCGTACGGATCGGCTATCTGCAGGAGTTTCCCGTCTGGAAGGTGAGCTACCGTCTGGTGATTGATGCCGATGGCAAGACGCTGTTGCAAGGTTGGGCGATGGTCGAGAACACCACCGATCAGGACTGGCAGGACGTTCAACTGAGTCTCGTGAGCGGCCAGCCCTTTGCGTTTCGGATGAACCTCTACGAACCGCTGTATGTCCAGCGACCAGAGGTGCAGCCCAGTGCCGTGGCAGGTCTGGTGCCGCGCGAGTACGGCCGCCAACTACAGCGATCGCGTCCACGAGGTGGAGAGTTTGGCGGCTTTGGTGGGGGAGGGGCGTTTGGTGGCGGTGGCTTCGGCGGCGGTGGTTTTGGTGGCAGTTTTGGTTCGGAAGACGCGATGGAATTTGGTGGCGGGCGCGATCGTTCACTGGGTGACCGGCTTTCCGAAAGTCAGCCCGCCATGGCCACAGCCACCGAAGTGGGCGAGTTGTTTCATTATGAGATTGATACGCCCGTGACTCTGGCGAGCGAGACGTCGGCCATGCTACCGATCGTGAACGCCAATGTGGAAGGGGAGAAGCTGTCGTTGTACGACCCAACGGTGAACGCCAAGCATCCGCAACATGGTTTGCGAATCAAGAACACCACGGACCTGCACCTGATGCGGGGGCCGATCACAGTGCTGGACGAAGCCCAGTACGCGGGCGATTCGCGCATGGCGGACACGCCACCCGGCAGCGAGCGACTGATCACCTACGCCATGGATCCGGAAGTCGACGTCAACATCGAGAGTGGGGCCGTCGAGAAGCAGCTGGTTGAAGTGCGACTCACTCGCGGAGTAATCCTGACCAAGCACCGCGTGCAGCGGGTAGCAACCTACGAGCTTGACAATCAAGGATCCAAGTCGCGGCTGGTGGTCATCCAACGTCCCGAGAATGCTGGCTGGGAACTGGTCGAACCGAAAGCAGCCAGGACCACCGACAATGCCCTGCGATTTGAGGTGTCGGTGCCGGCCGGCGAGTCGGTGACCCTGCCAGTAGTCGAACAACAAACCAGCCAGGAGAAGTTTGCCGTGGAACAACTCTCCGACGAGGAGTTGGCGTTGTATCTTAATTCGCCACTGGTCAGCGAGCAGGCAAAGCAGACGCTGGAGAGCTATCGCCAGCGTCGAGTCGAGCGGACGCGACTTCGCTTAGCGGTGAATGCATCCGAAGCGGAACTTCGAGCGCTTGCACAGGAGCAGGAGCGGATCGGCAAGTCGATGGATCGGCTCGATCGAACTAGTGAACTGTACCAGCGGTTCGTCAAGAAACTGGGTGAATTGGAAACCCGAATTGAACGCGAACGAGTGAGGCTTGCCGAACTGCGGAAGAAGCTGCAGGACATCCAGAACAAGATCGGTGACATTGCACCGTTTGAATTTTGATCGTACAGAATCTCGAAGTCGACTGCCGTCGTCATCAGCGGGGTGGAAATGCTGAATTCGATCGCCCAGTGGTCCTGGTGGCGAAAAGCCATTCTGTTGGCGGCGGTGATCGTCGTGGTTCTCGGAGGCTGGACCATTGGCAGGCGGTGGTACCGAGACGGTCTGGCGGCCGCAGAGATCGAAGCACTCCGCGAACGGGGGCAGCCGACCAATGCAATAGAGCTCAACGAGTACGTCGCGTTGCGGCCGGGAGAACCGGATGCAACGGGCGCCTGGCTGGTACCCATGGGTAACTGGCGATCTGTTGCCGGCGTAGAACCCTCGGCCGCACAACTGCTGGACGGTTATGTTTCTGAGCCACCGCTGCCGGTAGAGTCCTGGCCGAGGTTGGCTGAGGCCAAGACATTCGTAGCCAAACGCCAATCGGAGTACAGCGACATCGACGCGGCGCTGGCGACACCGGGCCGGTGTGTGTATGTAAGAGACTACCGACCTCCGTCAATATCGCTGCCATCGATTGGCGGGCTGCGCTACATTTGGCGGATGCTCGCGGTGCGAGCAATTGTCGAAACGCACGGAGATCGCCAATCCGCTGCGCTCAGTAACCTGCAGGGCATGTTCGCAACTACCGAAACCATGAAAGACGAGCCGCTGCTTGTGTTCCAACTGATTCGCCTGCAGATGGTGCACCACTCGCTTTTGTATCTGGAGGTACTGCTGCCGGCGCTCTCTGCGGAGGATGCGTCACTACGGCAGTTGCAGGACGAACTCGCTGGCGTCGACATGCTGGATAGCCTGCGCGTGAGCCTTATCGGTAATCGAGCTGAGACACTGGAAGCTTTAGACCAGTCCTGGAATGACAAGCTACGCAGTGCGTGGCATGGCGACGACCAGCTCTCTGTCATCCGAGCGGCTGCCGAGGTGGAGCCATTGTTGGCGCAAGACTGGCCAGGGCCGCTGGAGCTGGCAGAGAATTATCCACAAGAGGCGGACTTACGTAAGGTGGGTTCGCTTTCCCCCTGGGGGGCAAATGACGTGGCTCCGTCGTTGGGCCCCGCAATGATTGCCTCCCGCGTGGTACGAATTGCCAAGACCACGGCACGCGTACGGGCGGCAGTCGTGGCGATTGCCGCCGTGAGGTATCACTTGCAGCACAACACGTGGCCAGAGTCGATCGATCAGCTTGTTCCCGCGCAGCTCGAGACCGTGCCGCTCGATCCATTTACTGGCGAACCCCTGAAACTGCTGAAGACCGATAGTGAGCTGCGCATCTACAGCGTTGGCTTTGATCGTCAAGACGACGCAGGAGAGGAGATCACCGGCCCCGATTGGGAAGGTGAAAACTGTCGCACCGGCGAGCCGGACGTGGTGTTTCGCCTCCGGCTCGACTAAGCTGTTGCCAGCAGGATTTTGGTCTAAGCAGTATCAGTGGCAGTGAGCTTTCGCGTCCGGCCCCATGGCACCTTCATCCAATCTCCCCCCGCCGACGCCCGAGGACGAACGCTGGGCTCAGCCTCCTCGGCGCATCGAATTGCCACCCGCGGTACAGATGCGGCGGCAGCGAAGTACCGAGCAAACACTGTACTCCGTGCCCCGCCGGTTCGACATCGCGACGATGCTAACCGTATCGTTTGCTTATTCTCTGTTGTTCACGATGCTCCGCTTGCTGGGGGCCGAGTGGCCCGTATTCGCGTTCATCGGTGGGCTGACCATCGCAGTGGGAGTCGCCCAGGCATTTTTTCCGTACGGCGACGCGCCTCGTTGGGCATCAGCCATTGCAGGCGTGGCCTACAGTCTACTGTGGTGGGTGGCATTCGTAGTTGTTTACGGCACCTGGGACGGGGAGTTCCTGTGCGTGGCGTTTTCGTCGGTTATCTGGGGGCCACTGCTTGGATATCTCTGCGGAGCTTGCGAAGCCGGGGTGTTTCTGGTGGCCGATATGGTGCGGAAGCGGTGGTTTCCAGACGAGGCGGAGGAAATACTCCAAGACCAGGATTGGGAAGATGTACCGCTTGAACGGATTGAAGAGTAGCCGCGACCCGCCGAGTCGGGGCAGTTGCGTCAAATTGCCGCGGCTACTTCGGTTTCGGCTACCATTTCGCTACAATTCCCTCGTTCGGCGGCAATTCAGGACTTTAGTGGTGGGCTGCGAGTGGGTGACCTGACGCATTTTGACGAATCGGGCGCAAGTCGCATGGTGGACGTGGGCGACAAAGCCATCACTCGCCGGCGGGCCGTGGCGTCGGCCCAGGTCGTGATGCAGCCCGCAACGCTGGAGCAAATCCAATCCGACGAGCACGCGAAGGGAAATGTCCTGGAGGTGGCCCGCCTGGCGGGAATCATGGCGGCTAAACGCACGGGCGACCTCATACCGCTGTGCCACCCATTGCCGATAGACAGCGTGGCAGTAGACTTCCAGTGTGCGGACTCGACGACACTGAACATCGTGGCTGAAGTGACCACTACCGCTAGGACGGGCGTGGAGATGGAGGCCCTGACGGCCGCCACCACGGCTGCCCTGACGGTGTACGACATGGTAAAATCGGTGGACCGCAGCCTGGTGATTCAGCGGGTGCAGCTCGAGCACAAGTCGGGCGGAAAGAGCGGCGATTGGAATCGCAACGACATGGACTTGAGTACGAAGGACCACGCATGACACGAGTCGGAGCCACGAGCGCTGCCAATCAGCGAGCAGTGGGCGACTTGTTCGCCGACATTCGCACCAGCCTGGAGGGGGTCGAACACCGCCTGCAGGAGGAACTTCGCAGCCGGCACGACAACGTCGACCAAGTGGTTCGCCACGGATATCGCCTGGGGGGCAAACGGCTGCGGCCAGCCCTGTTGCTGCTGTCCGGCCAGGCCGCCGGCAAGCTCACCAGCTATCATGAAACGCTGGCTGTGGTGGTGGAGATGATTCACACCGCCACCCTGGTGCATGACGACATCCTGGACGAGGCGGATCTCCGTCGTCACGTCGACACGGTAAATGCCCGCTGGGGAAATGAAACCAGCGTCCTGCTGGGCGACTTCCTGTTCTCGCACGCGTTCTATCTGGCCAGCACCGTAGGCACCGCCGAGGCGTGTCAATTGATCGGCAAGAGCACTAACCGCGTTTGCGAAGGCGAGATGCGGCAGACACTCGCCGAGGGCGACTTAACCCTTTCCGAAGACGATTATTACTCAATTATCGACGCGAAGACGGCCGAGCTGTGCGCCTGCTGCTGTGAGTTGGGGGCACGATTCAGCGACGCGGACGAACAGACCATCGCCGCACTTTCCAGCTACGGGCGCCACCTGGGGATGGCGTTCCAGATTGCCGACGACCTGCTGGATCTGGCTGGCGACGAACAGGCAACCGGCAAGTCATTGGGCCGGGATCTGGCCAAACGGAAGCTTACACTGCCACTGATTCACGCTCGCGACACGCTGGTCGATGGACCTCGCACCAACTTCTTGTCGCTGCTCGAAGCGGGGGCTCAGTCGACTACGCCTATGTCAACTCTTAAGCAGCTCGGCTCGCTGGAGTACGCCCGTGATGTAGCCCTGCAGTTCGCCGATAAAGCGACAGCCGATCTGTCGGGCCTCGCCGATTCGCCAGCAAAGGCAACGCTCGAACACCTGGCAGCCTTCGTGGTCAGCCGACAAGGCTAGTTGCTCCAACGTTGGACCGTGACTGCAACGCTAGCTGGAATTGCCGGCGTAATCGTTAAAGTTTGGCCCCGCTGCGCACCGAGATTGGGAAGGTGGGGGGCCAGCTATTCGAAGTGGGAGTGACCCCATGGGCGCCCAACTGGCTCTCGAGGCCAACCTTCCTTTCGCCGCCGATGAGTTTTTCGACTCTTGCGTCCTGCAATCGGCTGATCTTTCGCCGCACAAGCTCAAGGACACGCGCCGCGCCATCCGGGTTGTGGGTGTGCTTTTTTATCTGGGGGCGCTGCACGGTGCCTTTGCTGCGATCGTCTGCGGATTGATGTCAATCGGCCTGGCGGCGAATGGCCCAGTCGCGACCGAGAGTTCAGCCACGCTTGGTTGGTTTGACCTGGGGCTGCTATCGGTATTTTGGGCATGCTGGTGCGTCCTGCTGACCTCCGTCGCCTGGGGGCTGAGAAGGTTCGACCGGCAATCCGCCAATTGGGCGAAGGGAATTTCCATCCTCCTATTGCTGGCCGTCCCGGCGGGTACCGTGGTGGGAGTGGTCTTCCTGATTTCGCTCCACAATCGATTTGCCAAGCATCTGTGGGAGTCGGGAGGGCTCATCCTGGACGAAGCGGATGAGTTTCCGGCAGTGGCCGACCGACCGCGCGAGCAGAAATCGTCAGTGTTTCCCGTTGTACTATTGCTGATGGTGCTTCTAGTGAGTGGCCTATTGGGGCTGTTGATTCTCGCCTAAGCCTGATCGGGCGCTGACTTCAGGATGGATTCAGCCGTGGCACTGCTGCTGTCTCTTTCGCCAACCTCCACCCAGCGGCATTCGCTCAAGCTGCGGAACCACGTGCCCTGGCGTTTGGCAAACCTGCGAGTGCGGGATTTAATCCGCTCGGTCATCGCGTCGTGGTCGAGCTCGCCTGCCAGATAAGCTAGCACCTCCTGGTAGCCCACCGCCTGGCTCGACGTGCGGCCAAGCTGTTTACCGTCAACCGTTAGCCTCCGTACTTCGTCCACCAGGCCGTCGACCAGCATCCGGTCGACGCGGGCTTCGATGCGGCGGTGCAGTTCGTCGCGGGGCCGGTCGAGCACGAACACTCGGCACTGGTCAGCCGGTCGCGCCTCTTCGAATTCCATTTGCTGATGGCTGATCGGCTCGCCTGTCGAGCGAAACACTTCCAGCGCGCGGATCAGTCGGCGCGTATCGTTGGGGTGAATCTGACTGGCGGCCAGTGGGTCGACTTGCTCCAGCCGCTTGTGCAGCTCACCCGGAACCAGGGCGGCCGCTTCTCGCTCGATTTGCTCGCGGAGTTCCCAGTTGGCGGGAGGGCCTTCGAACAGTCCACGCAGCAGGCACTTCAGCCACATCGGAGTACCACCGACAAACAGTACCTGCCGGCCACGGCTGCGGATCGTACGGACTACTTGCTCGGCGTCCTCCAGATATTGAGCGACGCTGTACTCCTCTGCAGGGTCGCGAATGTCGATCAGATGGTGTGGCACCGCTGCCTGCTCTTTGGGGCATGGCTTGGCGGTCCCAATATCCATGCCACGGTAAATGGCCATCGAGTCGAGCGAGACAATCTCGGCGTTCAGTTGCTGGGCAAGGTACAGCCCCACCTGCGACTTTCCGATGGCCGTCGGACCGGTGAGAAACCAACATTCGTCAAGAAACAGCTCTTTCGACACGCAGCACCAAGTGGTTCATTGTCAGGCGGGGGGGCGCGGACTAGACTGTTAGGTTATAGGGTTTTCCACGCCGGACCGCCACGCGGCCCAGGAGCGGACCGACAGGTCGACTCTCCCGGACCTCGCGGCGGTCTGGCTCTTTTTGTCCCTCGAAAGCCTGCCCCAACTGACGTCACCCGCTATGTCCAATCGCCCGCTCGACCAACTCGAAGCCACCATCGCCGCCCGTCAGGCAGCGGGCGACGCCGATTCGTCGTACACGGCCAAGCTACTGGCCGGAGGCGTAGAGAAAATAGGCAGGAAGATCGTGGAAGAGGCCGCCGAAGTGGTCGAAGCGGCAGGGGAGCCCGGCGAACCAGGCCGCGAACACACCATCGCAGAAGCTGGAGACGTGCTCTACCACTTGATGGTGCTGCTCGCCCATCGTCAGATCAAATTGTCCGACGTCGAAAGCGAACTTGCTCGACGGTTTGGCATGTCTGGACTGGAAGAGAAAGCCTCACGCAGCAAGTAGCGTCCGAACCGACCTTACACCTCGCTGCCTTTTGCTAACCGTCCTACCGCTAATATTTACCATGCCCAATTTACGTATCGGGATTCCCAGTAAAGGTCGTCTGGCAGATGCCGCGGCCGAGTTGCTCAAGGAGGCAGGGCTCAGTTTCCGGCGGCAGGATCGTAGCCTGTTCGCCAAAGTCAAGGAGATGGATATCGACATCTGTTTCCTCCGCACCGACGACATTCCCGTCATGTGTGCTGAGGGCGCGATTGGACTGGGGATCACGGGTGGCGATTTAATTGAAGAAGCCTGCGTCAAACTCACGCAGCGTCTGTCCTTAGGGCTTGGTGGCTGTCGGCTCGCCATTTGTGTGCCGGAAGACTCGCCCTATAAGACGGCTGCCGATCTGAATGGTGCTCGCATTGCTACGAGCTTTCCGAACATCACGCGCAACTATCTGGCTGAGCACGGCGCCGATTGTCACACGGTGGAGCTATCCGGCTCGGTCGAGGCCACCATCACTTTGGGCGTGGCCGACGGCATCGTCGACCTGGTAGAGACCGGAAGTACGCTGGCCGCCAATCGGCTGCGAATTCTCGAAACGATTGGTTCTTACGAAACGGTGCTGGTGCAGAGCGACTCGGTGGTGGACGCCCAGCTCGCCGACCGAGTGGTCCGCCGCCTGGAAGGCGTGGTCATTGCGCGGAGCTACTCGCTGCTGGAGTACAACATCGAGGAGAAGAACCTCAGCGCCGCCGAGAAGATTACTCCGGGGTATAGCTCGCCAACGGTCAACAAGCTGGAACGCGAAGGCTGGTACGCCGTGCGTGCCATGGTGCCTCGCAAGGAAGTGATTGGCATTATGGAGAAGCTGGAAGTCGCCGGCGCTCAAGCGATTCTCGAAACCGCTATCCAGAATTGCCGCCTCTAATTTATCCAGTGGCCCGCGGTCCGGGTTATCTGCGCCCTCGGACTGTGTTTCGTGCCCGCGGCTCGGGGCCAGAGATCGCCCGGAAGGTTTGCTAGCATTAGTTTGGTGATGGCATTGCTCGCTGTGCGGCGACCTTCTATGCTTCCCGCACACTTTTCTGTGGGGGGAACGTCTGCGCCGCTACCGTGACGCTCATGCCATTTTCGTCATCCATTGCGATCGAGTCCCACACGCGCTGTCGATGCGCCGGTGCGCTGCTGGTTGCAGTGATGCTGGTTTCTGGTTGCCAAACGGCGCAGAAGATGGTTGCCCCTTCGCAGCACCGCGATTGGGAGCCGCTCTACTCGGTGTTGCCGACGGCAGAGTTTCAGGGTTCGCAGGTGAATGTCCACAATGTCCGCTACTGCAAGTACATCGATGCCGACTCCTACGTGCCCGATTGGTACGATAAGTCGTTCGACGTTCGCGACATCCGCGCGGTGGACTTTGTGCTGATGCCGTTCCCGGGTAACCCCGCACTGGCGCATACGCAGATCAGTTTCGAAATTGCGCCTCCCAACGCTCCGGTCGACTACTTAGTGGTAAGTGCTGAAGTCCGCAAGGAGAAGGGGGAGACTTATGGCCCAGTGAAAGGGAGCACCCGCCAGTTCGAGCTGACTTATGTGGTTGCCGATGAGCGGGACAGTATCCTATCGCAAACCAGGTTCAAGGATCGCGACGTCTATCTCTATCGATCCACTGCCACCCCTGAGCAGTCGCAGCGTTTGTTTCGAGACGTGATGGCCCGCGTAAACGGGTTGGCCGCGAAGCCGGAGTTTTATGACACGCTGACCAACAATTGCACGACGAATATCATCGAGCACATTAATCGCATCCAGCCTCGCCGGGTAACCTACGACTACCGCGTGCTGCTGCCGGGCCTCTCGGACGAATTGGCCTATGACCAGGGCCTCATAGTCCACCGCGGCACGTTCCAGCAAACCAAGACCGCGGCCTACGTGAACCCCAAAGTCCAGCAGCTCTCGAGCGGCGAGGACTTCTCGAAGCTGATCCGCCGCTAGTCGTGGTGTCGCTGCCGGTCTCGCAGCATTGCGAACTCGCCGTGCACCTGCCAAACTGATACTAGCTGCGGTCGGCACCGTAGGAGATCCGCCATGAAACGACGTAAAATCTCGCCCGAGCGCAAGGCACTGTACTATTTCGGCAACGCGATGATGGTAGTCGGAGGCCTGTTGTTCGCCTCGGTATTTGTGACCGGTATGATGAACTTTGGCAACTTCCGTGACTTTGATCGGCGTGCTCGCAACGAAGGGATGCGGGCGCTTGCCGGAATGGGGTTGCTCATCGTCGGTGGTGTGGTCTCCAGCATTGGCGCCAAGGGCGCGGCCGGCTCGGGGCTGGTTTTGGATCCCGAGAAAGCACGCCAGGACGTCGAACCCTGGTCCCGGATGACCGGTGGAGTCGTCAGCGACGCCTTGGACGAGGCCGGTATCGATCTAAGCGGGAGAGCCGGTGCAGACGAACTGCCTTTCGACGAAAAGTTGCGACGCCTGCACGCCCTGTTCAAGGATGGTATCCTGACTGCCGAAGAGTACGAACGCGAGAAAAAGGAACTGCTGGACAGCAACTGAGGTATACGGAATGAGCAACATCAACGAATTCGATCCAGCGCTTGGCAAAATACCTAGTGGGATCTTCATTCTCACGATTGGCACCGGAGATCGGGCCACTGGGATGCTGGCCAGTTGGGTTATGCAGGCTGGATTTGAGCCGCCCATGGTCACCGTGGCGGTCAAGCAGGGCCGGTACGTATGTGACTGGCTGACCGAGGGTCAGCCGTTTGTGCTGAATCTGGTGGGGGATGGCCAGACCGAGTTCCTCAAGCATTTTGGTAAAGGCTTCGAACCCGGCGTGGCTGCTTTCGAGGGAGTTGAGACCAAGAACTGCCGTACCGGCGTGCCGATGCTTTCGGCAGCGCTCGGCTACCTGGAATGCGAACCGGCCGGCCATGTCGATTCGAGCGACCATCGCGTGTTCGTGGCTAGGGTAGTTCGCGGAGCGCTCACCTCCGATGCAGAGCCGATGGTTCACGTTCGCAAGAGCGGCGCGCACTATTGAGCTCGTAATAATGTCTGACCACAGTGTAATCATCGTCGGGGGGGGGATTGTCGGTCTAGCCACCGCGTACCGACTCGTCCAACGCCTGCCCGAGTTGACTGTTACGGTGCTCGAAAAGGAGCCCCAGCTTGCGCTGCACCAGACCGGCCGTAACTCCGGTGTGTTGCACTCGGGGATCTATTACAAGCCGGGCTCGCTTAAGGCCGAGAACTGTCGCGCTGGCAAGCTCGCCATGGAAGAGTTCTGCCAGCGAGAGGGCATCGCGTTCGACGTTTGCGGCAAGGTGATCGTAGCCACCGACGATTCGCAGGTGCCGGCGCTCGAAAACATCCTCGAGCGCGGTAAGGCGAATAGTGTTGCTTGCGAGATGATCGATCGCGATCGCCTGGCCGAGCTGGAACCTCACGCCCGCGGCGTACAAGCGATTCATGTTCCCGAGACGGGCATCGTCGACTATGTCGACGTGTGTCACCGCATGGCGGATCGGGTGATCGAAGCGGGCGGCAACGTCATCATTGGTGCCAAGGTTACCGCCGTGCGGCTGGCCGGGGACGCGCTGGTGTTCTCCACATCCAAGGGAGAGTTCACGTCAAGTCACGCGGTCAATTGTGCTGGGCTCTATTGCGATCGCGTGGCCGCCATTGCGGGGGCTCTGCCTTCCGTGAAGATCATCCCCTTCCGAGGCGAGTACTATGAGCTGAAGCCGGCGGCCGAGCACCTTGTAAACAACCTGATCTATCCCACCCCCGACCCCGCATTTCCTTTTCTTGGCGTTCATTTCACCCGGATGGTCGGCGGTGGTGTCGAGTGCGGTCCGAATGCCGTGCTGGCATTTGGGCGCGAAGCCTATCACCGCTGGCAGGTCAATCCGTCGGAACTGAGTGAGACACTCGGATATGGCGGATTCCGTAAGCTGGCCAGCAAGTACTGGCGCACGGGCATGGGCGAGATGTGGCGGAGTTGTTCCAGGATGGCCTTCGTCAAGGCGCTGCAGCAACTCGTGCCTGAGATCCGCGGGCATCATTTGAAGGTGGCGCCCGCTGGTATCCGCGCTCAGGCAGTGCGCCAGGATGGGCAGTTGGTGGACGATTTTCTGGTAGAGGAAACCGAGCGTTTCGTCCACGTACTGAATGCTCCTTCACCCGCTGCCACGGCTTCGCTCAACATTGGCAATTTGATTGTCGATCGCCTGGCCGACCGGTTCTAACAATTCCCGGGGTGAAGCGGCTGCTCCGCCGGCTCGAATGATGCTGGGCCAACATCGGTCGTGTGCGACGGATCACAGGCGCGAGACAGATGTCGGAAGTCTACGATAGCCCCTCACTTGCAATGTGGCTGTTTACGGTGTTCTCTAGGGGCACTGGCGTACCTGCGATGACGCGGTAGCAGCGTGCTACGCGTTGCGGAAGGTGCGCCAATCCGCGCGGGTATTGCGAAACCAGTTACGAAGGAGCCATCATGAAAAGCCTCACCCAAGAACTCTGGATGAACGTGCCCGAGCGTCGGGCCATCGTTTCGCTGCATCACGAAGTAGAACGGCTGGTTGCCGACAGCGGGGTACAAGACGGTCTAGTGCTTGTCAACGCAATGCATATCACCGCCAGTGTGTTCATTAACGACAACGAGTCGGGATTGCACGCCGACTACGAGCGATGGCTGGAAGGCCTCGCCCCGTTCGACCCGGGCGGCGATCCTTCGCAGGGAGGATATCTTCACAACCGCACAGGCGAGGACAATGCCGATGCCCACCATAAGCGGCAGATCATGGGGCGCGAAGTGGTTGTCGCCATCACCGATGGCAAGCTGCACCTCGGTCCGTGGGAGCACATCTTCTACTACGAGTTTGATGGGCGGCGCAAGAAGCGGGTGCTGGTCAAGATCATTGGGGAGTGATCGTCCTCCAGTCAGCAAAAGTAGATTGCGAACCTCGTGGGCGCGCGTCAGTTATAGCAACCAGCGCTTAACCTGACAGGCAATCTAATTGGCGACCGGTTGTAAGTTATTGTCGAGTCCCTGGGTGTCAAAATGATCGCCGACTAGACCTGCGCCGAAGAGGCACCGCTGGCATTGCAAGCTCAGCTCGGTTTGGCACTCTTCTTACCGAGCTTGCTTTCAACGCTAGCAACCTTTGCTGCCAGGCGTCCGCCCGGTCCTTGGCGATAGTCGAGCTTAGCGGTGCAGGTAACACGGTTGCTTGACTCGGCGATCTTCTCGATGCACGACTGCATCAGTGACAGCACTTCAGGCAGTTCGCCTTCGACGATGGTACCCATCGAGTGGAGCTCGTAGTCTAACCCGCTTTTGTCGACCAGTTCCACGCACTGGGCGACATACTTGCTGACGCTTTCGCCTAGTCCCAATGGGACGATACTCATTTCTAAAAGGACCATACACTGCTCTCATTGGTGGCATTGATGGCAGTGCGAGCTTCGCCAAACTGCCAGTGTGTAAAACCTTATGCAACTTAAGTTAGCCGGACCTCGCTGTCCTTTGAAGACCATGCCGGAAGTGGTTGTCAAACCGCGACTTACGTTTTGGCCAATTCGCTATTCTGGAAGTTTTTCGCATTCGCTAAGCTTCGAGCCCTATTTCCCACTTCGTAATAGACGATACCTAAACATATCTTGTGTGCTGCAGTTTCGTGCCATCGTATTGAGTTGAGCCACCTCCGTGCCTACCTTGCTCCACCCCACCCGCCGAACTACTGCGCCAGGTGTCCGTAATGTCGGCATGCTGCTGGTGGTTTGTGCATGGGCGATGGCTTCGAGCCTCCTCGCGCAGACAATGATGCCGATCGATGAATTCCAGGCGCCAGCCATGCCTGCGGAGTCGGGGGATGTCTGGATCAGTCAGGAGCCAGCCGGTAGCTCCGTGATCGACCCCGAGTTGACGCTCAGCGACTACTACTCGGGCGGGCCTTACTGCGAACCTTGCGAGCCATGGACCAGTCAGATTCTGCCCGATGGACTGATCTATCGCAGTTACATGGCTGGGCCGCGGGAACCGAAGATGCAGTTGGTGCACCTCGAAGAAGTTTCCAGCAGCGAGACGCTGTGGGACGTGATTCTCGGTGGCCGCCGCGCTATCTGGCGCTATGGTACGACCAACGAGCTGCGACCCGAGGGCTGGGAGCTTGATATCGAAGGTGGAGCGATCATTCGCTTGAATCTCGACAACGAGCGCGATGTGGATACCTCTGACTTCCGCTTCGGTGTGCCGCTCACGTACGGTGTTGGAAGGTGGCAGTACAAGTTCGGCTACTATCACCTGAGCTCGCATCTGGGCGACGAGTGGATTGTCCGTACGCCCGATTGGGAACGAAAAAACTACGTGCGGGACGCGATCATCTTTGGTGCGTCCTTCAACCCGACGCCGGCGTGGCGACTTTACGGCGAGACAGCTTATGCCTTCTTCACCGCTGGTGGTGCCGAACCTTGGGAGTTCCAGTTCGGGGCCGAGTATTCTCAGCCGGGCGTGACGGGTTACCATGGTACTCCGTTCTTCGCCACGAACGGCCACTTGCGAGAGGAACTGAATTTCGGCGGCGACTACGCCCTGCAGTTTGGTTGGCTCTGGCGTGGCGATTCGGGCAGTCAGTTCCGGGCCGGTTTTCAATGGCTTACCGGTCACAGCAACTACTACCAGTTCTACAACGAGTCGGAAGAACAGTACGGCCTGGGTATCTGGTACGACTTCTGATCGCTGGCGGTGCCACGTCCTGGCTGCGTGGGCGTTCTCTAATTTGTGTTTTCTGCCTGTTTTTCGCGCCCGCGGAACAGCGGACCATGCACTAGTTGTGTAGACAGCCCGACTACCAGCTAGAATGAGCGGCATGGCCGAAACTTCCCAGGTTGATTTAACCGAGCTTTCCGACCGTGCGCTGCTGCGGAGGTTTGCCCAGTCGGCGGACGAAGATGCCTTCCGGCAGTTGGTCGACCGACACGGGCCGCTAGTGCTGGCTGCCTGTCGCCGTGGATTGAGTTGCAGCACCGACGCTGACGATGCGTTCCAGGCTACCTTTCTGGTGCTCGCCCGTTCGGCCAACAAGATTCGCAAGGGCAACTCCGTGGCGGCATGGCTGTACGGTGTGGCGACGCGAGTTGCCATGCGAATGCGACGAAATGCAGCCCGACGGAGCACGCACGAGCTTATGGACACCGCGGCACCCGAAGTCGATCCCCTGGACGAGTTGCTCGCCCGCCACGATGGCAACGTTGCCGACGAGGAGTTGAACAAATTGCCCGATTCGCTCCGCACACCGCTGGTGCTCCGGTACCTGGTGGGCCGGAGTAATGCCGAGGTAGCCGAGGAACTAGGTATCACGATCGGCGCGTTAGAGGGCCGCCTCAAGCGTGGCAAGCAACGACTGCGGATGCGACTCCTACGGCGAGGTGTGACGCTAGCGGTGGTTGTGGCCATGCTCAAATCTACCCGCGTGGTTGCCAGCGACATTCCGTCGGAACTGGTCAATTCGACAGTCGATCTCGCGTTTTCAGGAAGCAGTGCAACAATCGCCGCACTTGCTAACGAACCAGCTACATCTACCCACATTGCCCTTCAGGAGCTAAGTGCCATGAACGTCACGATTCTGTCCAAGCCCGTCGTTGCTGCGGCGACTTTCGGTGGTATTCTGGCCGCAGCGCTGACGGCTCAGGTCGCGTTTTCCCAAGGCGAAGGTCATGGCAATGGCAACCCCTTTGCGCTGGATGCTGCGGCTTCCTCCTCGGCGGAGGAAGAGCCGGCCGCCAGCACATCTCTACCTGCCCAGCGGACGAGCTCAGCCGATCCATTTGCTGCTGATAGTGCATCTAGCGTGGCCGCACCTTCCACCCGCACGATAACGGGCGCGACCGCTGCCAAGTCCGCATCGGGGCGTCGCATTGTCGACTTCAAGCCTCGCTCGAAATCGGAGTTGGCCATCGAACGAGCGCTAGCGCAGCCGTTGAACAGCTTAGGTCTCGAGTTTCAGTCCGCTCCTCTTTCCGAGGTCGTCAATTTCCTCCGAGACGAATACAACATCGAAGTCCAACTCGACGTTAGTTCTCTCGACGGCATCGGCATCTCAACAGACGAACCGATTGACGTTAACATCAGGAACGTGAACCTCGAGTCAGCAATTGAACTCATGCTCGCTCCACTGGATTTGACCTACGTTATCGACAAGCAAGTGCTGCTGATTCTTTCCGAGGAAGATGAAGAGTATCGACTGGAAGCTCGCGTCTATCCGAATCCGCACTTGAAGGATTTCACCGTTGATAAGCTCATGCAGGTCGTTGCACCCGACTCCTGGGAAGTCAACAAGGGGCAGGGGACGGCCGTAGAAGTCCACGATCGAATCATCATCAATCAGACCTACCACGTCCACAAGCAAATCAATGAACTCTTGTCGCAGTTGATGGAGTCGCAACCTGCCACGTCCTTGAACAAGGCGATTCGCGGGGCCGAAATGGGCATCATGGATGGGCCTGCTGTAGACGGCGTGCGACACTAAACTCCGCGCTGGGCAATCACCTCGCGGACATCGGTATACGTCATCCCCGCTCCCTGGGCCGCGACGATGCCCGGATCGCCATCCTCGAACACATGGCACTTCGTGGGATCGACGTTCAAACGTCGGGCTGCTTCCAGAAAGATGTCTGGCGAGGGCTTTGGCGCCACCGGGTCGCTGGCGGTGACCAACACGGGAAACAAGTCGAACGCGTTGATGGCAACCAGTGTTGCCGTAACGACATCCAAGGGGCCACCCGACACGACCGCCATCGGCAGTTTACCGAGATAGGCATGTGCGGTGGCCAGCACTTCTTCGATGGGCTCGGTGAGGTGGATACGTTCGCGGAAGCGATCCTCTTTCTCTTCCGAGATCGCAGGAGGATCGAGCGACTTGCCCCACCGGGCGTTCACTTCTTCCACAATCAGATCGGTCGGCACACCGGCATGCTCGTCGATGAACGAACGAGGGCAATCGACGTCGTGCAACAGCAGGGTCTCGTGCCAGGCTTCGTAGTGCAGTGTCATGGTGTCGGCGAGCGTGCCGTCGCAGTCGAACAGCAGAGCCTGCGTATCGGAAGGAATCGGAAGCATAGTCTCTTTCGTTTGTCTGGTTTGGCGCCTGGATTTACTCTGCAATCAATGTCTCAAACTCTTCTTCAGTCAATACGGGCACCCCTAGCTTGGTGGCTTTTTCCAGCTTACTGCCCGCCTTTTCGCCCGCTACTAAATAGGCCGTCGACTTCGACACGCTGCTCGAAGCTTTGCCACCGTGCTTGACGATCAGTTCCTCAATCTCTTTGCGAGAGTACTTGGCCAGCGTCCCCGTCACCACCAGCGACTTTCCCGCCAGGGCCGATCCGGCCGATCCGCTGGTTTCTTCCTCGGGCATCTCGAGCGATACACCAGCGGTGCGGAGTTCCTCCACGACGGCCTCGCCCGTGTGGGAGTGCAGGAAGGCGTAGATCGACTTGGCGATTTCAGGGCCGATGCCTGACTCATTCTCTCCAATTTTGAACGTGGCGATATCCTCTTCGCTGGCTGCGATCATCTTGTCGATCGTGCGGTAGTGCTCGGCCAGAATGCGCGAAGCCGTGGAGCCAACATGGCGAATCCCTAGTGCCGAAAGGGTCCGAGCCAGGCCCCGTTGTTTGGCAGCGTCGATGCCGGCGAACAGGTTGTCCGCTTTCTTCTCGCCCATCCGTTCGAGTTCGAGTACTTCATCGCGTCGCTCGCGTAGACGGAACACGTCGCCAATCGTGCGAACAAGCCCTGCTTCGGTCAGTTGTTCGACAACTTTCTCGCCCATGCCGTCGATGTCCAGTTGCCCGCGGCCGGCGAAGTGTTCCAGCCGCTCGCGAAACTGGGCCGGACACTCCGGGTTCATACAGTAGCGGGCCGTTTCATCGAGCTCGGTGATTGGCGCTGGTTGCGGAATCTCGCGCGGTTTCTCGCCCTTCTTTTCAGCACGCTGCTTCTCGCGCTCGACGCGCGACTCCCACGCCTTGACGTCGTGCATCCGCCGTTGGTCGAACTCGATTTCGACGTCTCCACCGCACTCGGGGCACTGGGTCGGCGGAGTAGGTAGCTTGGCGTTCTGAGGGCGCTCCTTGGTGAGTGCTTGCACCACCTGCGGAATGATCTCGCCCGCCTTTTCGATGATCACGCGATCGCCGATGCGCAGGTCCTTTCGCAGCACTTCGCCCATGTTGTGCAGCGTAGCGTGCTGCACCGTGGTGCCGGCCACCAGCACAGGTTCGAGCGTCGCCCGGGGGGTGAGCTTGCCCGTCTTGCCGACTTGCCACAGGATCTCCAGTAGCGTGGTCTCTGCCTGCTCGGCAGCATATTTGTACGCGATACACCACCGCGGGAACCGGCTGGTAAAGCCGAGTTCATCCTGCAAGTCGAAACGGTTCACCTTCACGACCATCCCGTCGACCGCGTAGGGCAGGTTATGCCGTGTGGTTTCGAACTCGGCGATGATTTTCAGCACCTCGTCGATGTCGTTGGCGGTGTTGGTGAAGGGATTGGTTGGGATGCCCCAGGCGGCGATCTGCTGGTTAAACTCAGTGACGCTGGTTGCATCGACGCCATCGAGCTGCCCGCGGCCGTGTGCGCAAAATTCCAATCGCCGTTGGGCGACGATCCGCGAGTCGTGTCGCTTCAACAGACCTGCCGTGGCGTTACGAGGGTTGGCCAGCAATTGCTGACCCTCCTCCTCTAATTGCTCGTTCCACTTGTTGAACACCTCCCAAGGGCAGTAGATCTCGCCGCGAACCTCCAGCACCGCCGGGGGCGGCGAGCCTTGCGTGTCGAGCGACAGCGGAACCGAGCGAATCGTGCGGACGTTTTGCGTCACGTTGTCGCCCTGCCGTCCATCGCCCCGTGTGGCGGCCAGCACAAGCTGGCCATCCTCGTATCGCAGGCTGATTGCCACGCCATCGATCTTGGGGTCGATGGCAAAGCTATCGACTTCCAGAGGCAAGCGGTCGGCCCATTTCCGCAAGTCGTCGGGATCGTAACTGTTGTCGATGGAGTACATCGGCCGGGCGTGTTCGATCTGCTCGAAGCCCTCGATCGGTTCCCCACCGACGCGCTGCGTGGGGCTATCGGGAGTGATCAGCTCCGGGTTGGCCGCCTCGAGCTGCTTGAGTTCCTCCAGCAGCCGGTCGTACTGGCGGTCGGAAATGGTTGGTTTCGCGTCGACGTAGTATTGCCGATCGTGCTCGCGAATCTCATCGCGAAGCTGCTGGATGCGTTGGGCGTCGTCCATGGGAGGGGGCGATTCGGATGGTGGATAAAGTCGCAGGTGCGACGAAACCTCTTTTTGTAAGTCTCTATACAGCAACCAGTTCGAGTTCTGTCGCGCGCGGCGTTATGAAATAAGCGATTGGGTGCGGCAAAACTCGGGAGCTCGGGGCCTGGTCGATTGGCGTAAGCTTTGTGTTGGCAAGGCTTTACGTTCGTCACCTCAGGCCAGCCGGGGCAAGTTGTTGCGCGCGGTTCACCGCAGGTGCGACAAAATTCCATTCCCATTGTGGGATCGTACCGGCGTCTTGCCCAGTGCGGTCGGTGATTGGCTGGAGTACTGGACAAACCCACATTGGACCATCTGGCGTGTCCAATTTCCACCTGAGAAGAGAAGAAGCCACGAAATCGACGGTCGCTGGACTACACCCCCAATTGAGTCCGCAACTCGGAGAGCTTCTCCAGGGTACCATGCTCACCGCACCAATGCTCGATGTAGGGCCAGTCGAGCGTCTCGTGTTGGGCTGCCATCACATTCTGAGCGTCGTCTCGATCCTTGCCACGACCGGTTTTTGCAGCCCAATTCAGTTTGGTGACAATCGTGTCTTCCGCGGTCGCAACCCATGCCTTTTCGTCATATAGTTCTACAGCCAGGCGTCGCTGGAAACGGGATTGATCGTGTGGATCATTGCTCAGTTCGAATACTTCCACCTTGAAATCGGTATCATCTGCGGTAAGCAGAACTCTCTTGGTGGCGGTTACTGATTCGAAACCCAACTGTCGATCGAGGTGAATATCGGGATGCTCGCTGGCAATTTCTTGAGCAGCCGAGATAAATTTGCTTTCGACCACCAAATCGATATCTTGCGTACCCCTTGGCACGCAGTAGAGATTCGTGGCATAGGAGCCAACCAGCATGAACGCATGGCCGTGCTCATTCAGCGAGGCCAGCACCCGCTTCACGATTAGTTCCGACTTGAGCACTTCGTGACTCCCACTGGTGAATGCGTGCCAACCGCTCCCGCCGCATGGCAGCGAGTTCCTCTTCCGTGCAATCGGGATACTGCATACGCAGTCCCTGAGTCATGAGGTAGATCGAGCGTTCAAACAACTCGTGGCCGATTCGCACCCGCTCTTGTGGCGTGAGCCGCTTGGCACGCTCGACGTCGCGCCAAAATTCGGCATCCATCTGGGTGTTTTCGGGAATGTTCATGGCCCTTATATTCTAGCATGTGCGTTGCGCCAGTCGAAAGTGCAGCCATCGGGCCGGCTCGGGGCCGGTCGAATACCCCAACTACCCGATGCCCGAGGGCATCGGCTCGCCTCCTTCAACCCACCTGCTGCAGTCTATGGCCCTGGCCGAATTACGCAATGTGACGATCGCTTACCGTGGGCCTGCGCTGTTGGACGAGGTGTCGTGCCAGATCGAATCGGGGCAGCGGATTGGCCTGCTCGGCCGCAACGGTGCTGGCAAGACCACGCTCATGCGGCTGTTGGCCGGCCAGGTGCAGCCCGACCACGGCGAAGTGGCGCTGGCCGCGGGCAGCCGCGTGGCCATTCTGACGCAAGACGTGCCGCAGCACCTGCCGGGCACCATCGCCGAGGTGGTGGCCGCGGCGCTGCACGAGCATGATCCCGAATTGGAGGAGTGGAATCTTGAGCCCCGCGTGGAAAAGCTGCTCGGCCGTATGAACCTCGACGGCTCGCTCGACGCTCAATCGCAATCCTCCGGCATGAAGCGGCGTGTGTTGCTGGCTCAGACCTTGGTTACCGAGCCCGATCTGCTGCTCTTGGACGAGCCGACCAACCATTTGGATATCGACGCGATCACCTGGCTCGAAGAGCTATTGCTAGGCTGGCCCACGACGCTGCTGTTCGTCACGCACGACCGGGCATTTCTCAGGCGGCTGGCTACGCGAATTTTGGAGATCGATCGCGGCCGCATCTTCGATTGGTCGTGCGACTACGATACCTTTCTGGTTCGCAAGGAGCAGGCGCTAGCGGCCGAAGAAAAGCAGAACGCCCTGTTCGATAAGCGACTGGCCGAAGAGGAAGTCTGGATCCGCCAAGGCATCAAAGCCCGCCGCACCCGCAACGAGGGACGCGTCAGGGCACTGAAAGCCATGCGCGAGGAGCGGGCCCAGCGGCGCGAGCGGGTTGGCAAATCGAAGATAGAAATCCAGAGCTCGCAAAAGACCGGGGCCCTGGTGGCCAAGGTGGAAGGCATCTCCTTTGCCTACGCCGATCGGCCAATCGTGGAGGACTTCTCCACCGACATCATGCGGGGCGACAAGATTGGGATCATCGGGCCGAACGGAGCGGGCAAGACCACGCTGCTAAAGCTGCTGTTGGGGCAACTCGAGCCTCAGGAGGGCAGCGTCCGGTTGGGTACCAACGTGGAGATTGCTTATTTCGATCAACTGCGGCGCAGCCTCGACGGCGACCAGACCGTACAGGAAAACGTGGGCGAAGGATCCGATAGCGTCACCATCAATGGCCGCAGTCGGCACGTGCTCGGCTACCTGCAGGACTTCCTGTTCACGCCCGAGCGAGCCCGCACCGAGGTGCGGTTCCTCTCTGGCGGTGAGCAGAACCGTATTCTACTGGCCAAGCTCTTCGCCAAGCCGGCCAACGTGATCGTGATGGACGAACCGACCAACGACCTGGACGCCGAGACGCTCGAGATGCTCGAGGAGCGGCTCACCGAGTTCGATGGCACGCTGCTCGTGGTGAGCCACGACCGAGCATTCCTCAACAACGTGGTGACCAGCGTGATCGCGTTCGAACCGGGCGGCGCGCGGGAGTACGTGGGCGGCTACGACGATTGGATTCGGCAGCGGAAGATCGAAGAGCCCGCCGCGCCGGCGAAGGAGACAAAACCAGCTCCCAAAGCAAGCGAACCCAAACCGGACGCGGCGAAACCGCAAGCGGTCAAACTGTCCTACAAAGACAAACGCGAACTCGAGATGCTGCCCGGGCTGATCGAGAAACTCGAGGCGGAATCGCTGGAATTGACCGCCCTGATGAGCGATCCGGAGTTCTTCAAGAAACCTCCCGAGGAGATCGCGACCGCCAGCGAACGAACCAAGCAGCTGAGCGACGAACTGGCGCAAGCTTACGAACGCTGGGAAGAACTCGAGCAGCATGGTCCCTGATGCTACTTGCTGGAAGGAGTGGCTTCTTCTACCCAGACCGGGGTCGTTAGCCGAAGCGTTCGCCCGCTGGGGGTATCGAATTCGGCTTCGACAAACGAAGCTGTCCAGCCTTGCTCGCCCGTGAGCCGCTGCCGAGCCACCAGGTAGGCGTCGTCCGCTCCGGCCGAAAGCTCTTGGGGCTTGAATGCTGGTCCCAGCGTGGCAAGACGAAAATCGCGATTCTCCGTGTTGTTGGCTTGCCATAGCTGCACACGTTTGGGCGTGTGGCTGCAGGTGATTTGCCAGCCGCCCTGCGGTGTGGGGTGCCACTCGATCGAAGAACGCTCTTGGTCGGCAAGCACCAGGGAGTAAAAGCCAATGATGGAGTCCAGCGCGCTGGAGCCCTGCAGCGAGTGACTCGCGTTGGGAACGTAGCTCAGGTGCTTCTCGTCCGGTAAATCGTCGAAATAGAACTGCGACGAGTCGGGTAGAAAGAACTCATCGCCCGTGGCATTGACGATCAGTTTCGGCAATTTGTAACGCTGCCGGTACGTGTAGGGATCAATTAACTCCAGTAGCTTGTCGAACTTGGGGTGCGACAGCTCTCCTTGAAATCCTCGGTCTTGATAGTCTTTCAGCGCTGGGGACCACTCGCCATAGACGTCCAGTTGATGCTCGAGTGAGGGGCGGACGTTGAGCACGTCGATCACGATGGGAATGATGGCGTCGACGCGCCCGTCAACGGCCGCCGCCAACCACGTGGTCCAGCCCCGTTTCGAGGCTCCCGACACTACGAAGCGAGATACCTCGGGGACATCTGCATCGCTCGCGGACCATTCCTGCAATGCATCCATCGCACGGACGGCCGCCTTGGCCATCGGAAGCTGACCCAGGCGAGAGGGGTCCTTGGTTTCGACAGCCAGTCGCATGCATTCGGCTAACAGGTCATCCTCGTACCGGCCAATTCCGTCGCCGCCAAACTCCAGTGGCTGATTGGGCACGCAACGCAGCTCGGCTACCACCGAAGAAGTTTCCTTGGCGATCGCCAGCAATTCCGCCGCCGGTTGAGTCGGCGGTGTTTCATCGTGACTGCCGCCGGAAATGAACAACATGCCCAGCGGGCCGGTCGCGTTCTTGGGCACGCAAACCTTCAGCCAGTGCTTCCAGATGCCCGGCGCAACGTCTTCGGTCTGCCAGGTTTGAGAGGTTAACTGAATGACGAAGAACTGTCCGTCGACCGAGTCGCGACGCGATATCACTTGCCAGGCGTACGAGTCGTCCGGCTTGGCGACGTAGTCATCCAGTCCAGTGGCAGGGCTGCCCATTTGTTGGTGGCGAAGGTTGCCTGGTTCCGCGCGGGCGAATTCTACAATTGCCCCGCCCGTCAGCAGGGCGATGGCGATGGTACTTCGTAAAGCACTATTCATGTGACGAGTCCTCGGTTTGCAACAGTTTCAGTCGCGGTCGGGCCCGCTTGAACAAAAAACGAGCCCGACGCTTTGGCGCCGGGCTCGTATTCTAACTCAGGTTGTCGCTGCAGATAACCAGTTGCCGGTTAGGCAGGTTGCAACTCGGCCTTGCGCTCTTCGACGATTTCGGCCTGGATGCTCGAAGGTACCGGAGCGTATTTCGCGAACTCCATGGAGAACGTTCCCTGGCCTTGCGTCTGGCTGCGGAGGTCGTTCGAGTAGCCGAACGTCTCGGCCAGCGGCACTTCGGCGATAATGCGAGTGACACCGTTGGCGGTTTCGGTCTCGACGATCATGCCACGCTTGGAGCTGACCTGACCGACCACCGAGCCCTGGAATTCGTCCGGGCACTCGATTTCCATCTTCATAATCGGCTCGAGCAGCAGCGGCTTCATCCGGTTGAAGTGTTCACGGAAGCACTCACGCGCGGTGAGCTTGAACGCCATGTCGCTGGAGTCAACATCGTGGTAGGTGCCGTCCTTCAGTTCGACAGCCATGTCGACCACGGGGTAACCAGCCACTGGGCCCTTGGACATCATTTCTTCGAAGCCCTTCTTTACCGCGGGGATGTATTCCTTGGGAATACGACCACCGGTGACCTGGTCTTCGAAGTATAGTTCGCCCGACTCGCCCTTTTCTTCCATCGCGGCGCGGTCTTCGTCGGTCATCGGACGCATGACGCCGATGATGTGACCGTACTGACCGGAACCACCAGACTGCTTCTTTCGCTTGTGGTCGAACTCGTAGGCTTGCTGGCCGCTCTCGCGGTAGCTCACCTTCGGAGCACCCACTTCGACGTCGACGCCGTACTCGCGACGAATACGCTCGACGTAGACCTCGAGGTGCAACTCGCCCATGCCGGCGATGATCGTCTCGTTGGTTTCATCGTCGGTGTAAACGTGGAACGTGGGGTCTTCCTTGCGGAAGCGTTGCAGGGCCTTGCTCAGCTTGTCGCTGTTGTCACGCGAGAGCGGCACGATGGACATCTTGATCACCGGATCGGCGACGAAAATGTTCTCCAGCGAGCAGTAGTTCGTCGTCTCGCAATAGGTATCGCCGCTGGCGCAGTCGACGCCCATCACGGCGATGATGTCGCCCGCCTCGGCGGTATCGATCTCTTCGCGTTTGTTCGAGTGCATCCGCACCAGGCGGCTGAAACGTTCCTTGCGGCCCGATCGCTGGTTGAAATAGGTGCCACCCTTTTCGACCTTACCCTGGTAGATGCGGAAGTAGGTGAGCTGGCCGTACTCGTCGTCGGTAATCTTGAATCCCATCGCCACCAGCGGCTTTTCGGGATCATTCTGCATGGCCATCTTCTCGCCCGTCTCGGGATTCGAACCGTAGTTGGTCACCTGACGCGGAGATGGCAGGTAGCGAGTGATGGCATCCAGCAGTGGTTGCACACCCTTGTTCTTGAAGGCACTGCCCATGAACACGGGAGTGAACTCCTGTTCGATCACGGCGTGACGGGTAATGTCGTGGATCGTTTCCTCGCTGATCTCTTCCTCGCCCAGCAACTTCTCCATCATTTCGTCGCTGTACATCGACAGCTCTTCGAGCATGTGGTGCCGGGCTTCGGCAGCTTCTTCCTGCAGGTCGACGGGAATCTCTTCAGTACGGACGGTCTCGCCGTTGGCGCCGTCGAAGTACAAGGCTTTCATCGCAATCAGGTCGACCACGCCCTCGAACTTGTCTTCTTTGCCGATGGGCAACTGCATCGCCACGGCGTGAGCGCCCAGCTTGTCCTTGACTTGCTTGATCACGCTATCCGGATTGGCACCGGTGCGGTCCATCTTGTTGATGAACGCCAGGCGGGGCACGTGGTACCGCTTCATCTGACGGTCGACCGTCATCGACTGCGATTGCACACCACCCACCGAACAAAGCACCAATACGGCACCGTCCAGCACGCGGAGGCTGCGTTCCACCTCGACCGTGAAGTCGACGTGACCCGGGGTGTCGATCAGGTTGATCTTGTGCTTGTCCCACTCGAGCGAGGTCGCGGCACTCGTGATCGTGATGCCACGTTCCTTCTCGAGTTCCATGTGGTCCATCGTGGCGCCGTCGCCACCGCCGCGGACGTCCTCGATCTTGTGGATTCGACCGGCGTAGAACAGGATCCGCTCGCTCAAGGTTGTCTTACCCGAGTCGATGTGAGCAGAAATACCGATGTTACGAACTTTACGAAGGTCCATTTTTCTCTCTAACCTATGAGCGAACGTTGCTTGCCGGCGACGGACTCGCTGACTGCGAATACGGCTTGGTAAACAGGCGGGACGAGGCAAGAGCCGATCCCTGGCTACGAAACTCGTGGACTCGAATTGACACACCTCGCGCGTCGATGGGTTCACGCCACCAACACGCTCGGGTGGTGCTTCCATCGGTGGGCGTACCCTGTCACAGCGGATAGGGGGCTTTACTTCTTAAGCGGCGGGCTGGCAATCGAAGCCTGTATCTTAGCCAAAAAATAGCCCCTTGCTAGCCCAACTACGACATTCGCCCATTAAAATCGGGTGAAGCCGGTTCGCGGTAAGCCGCCCAGTGAGTATCCTGGTCAGTTGCCGCTCGGTTTTGATTCTGGCGTCGCAACCTGTTTCAAGGTAACGTTTTAGCCGAATTCGTCACCGCCCCACTCCTCCTGACGGAAACCACACGATGTCCGACACTTCGAATCCTGACAACCCATCCAGCCAGTCTGGGGCCAACGCCAACAAGCGCCGAGCCCTGTTGGCTTTTGTGCTACCGCTAGCAATTTACATGCTGCTGCAAAGTCTGGAGCCAAAGCCCTTGGCGGCGCCCACTGCCGATGCGGCCGGTGGCGACGCCGAGATGTTCGAGTTGCCGTTCGAGGAGCCATCGCTCGAAGATGACTTGCTCGACGACCCGGACATCGAAGGCACCGACTTCAGCGTCACCAGCCGACGACTGGGGATGGATATCCCACGTAAGTATTACCCAATCATCTACACAGGGAAGATCGTCGTCACGCTGGCGGTGGTCCTGTGGTTCCTGCCGGTCTACCTCCAGTGGCCGCTGAAAGTCTCGCCATTGGCCATCGGTGTGGGGGTCGTGGGGGTGCTGCTGTGGATTGGCTGTTGCTGGCTGAATCTCGAGGGACACTTGGTCGACTGGCTGGGCGAAGACCATCAAGTGATCAGTTGGCTGGGGCTCGGCCCCCGGGCCGAGTACAACCCGCTGGGGGCTCTGGGCCGCAATGGCTGGGGCTACGCCTTCCTGGCCGTGCGGTTCTTTGGCCTGGCGCTGTTGGTGCCGGTGATCGAAGAAGCCTTCCTGCGGGCATTCCTCATGCGGTACGTGATGCACGATAACTGGACCGAAATCCCGTTCGGCGAGGTGAACCGCCTGGCCGTGGCAACCGGCATCCTGGTTCCCGTGCTGTACCACCCCGAGAAACTGGCCGCCCTGGTGTGGTTCAGCCTGGTCACTTGGTTGATGGTCCGCACCAAGAACTTCTGGGACTGCGTCGCAGCCCACGCGGTGACGAACTTCCTATTGGGCGTGGTGGTTGTGCTCACCGGGTGGTGGGAACTGTGGTAAGGGCAGGGGAGCGGATACAGGGGGCGGGGGGCAGGGAAGTCTGCTAACAGGTTAAAAGACAGGATAGTGACTGCTCCGATGTCTGACCTCAAATCCCCTCGCCTGATGTATTTGAAGGGCGCGCTGCTGTTGGCGATTGGCATCGTCAGCTCGGTGCTGCTGCTACTGCTCGCCCCCGACTGGCGAGTCGCATTGCTCTTGGTACTGGCCGTATGGGCATTCTGCCGGGCTTACTACTTTGCGTTCTATGTGATCGAGCACTACATCGACGGTGAGTACAAGTTCGCGGGGCTGGTGGATTTTGTGAGGTATCTGGCGGGGCTGCGTTAGCGTCTGCGAGGACAGTGGAACGCGTCGAAGCATCTCACCAGTGCTGATTCCCCTCAGCCGCGGAGCGGCGACCGCGCATAGCCTGGGGCGCGAGCCCCAGGGACGCATTAGCAGAAAACAGCTAGCCACGGAGTGGCGACAGCGAACCCGCCATCCACTTGGCCTACAATTATTTAGCGACATGGGGGAGTGGCAAAAATGGCCAGCACGTTTACTTGTCTGGATTACCACGTCGTATTCAGCACGAAGTATCGGAAGCCTTGGATACACGAAGAATTTTGTGAAGAACTCTACCAGTACCTGGGAGGGATCATCCGCGCCGAGCAAGGTTGCCTTCGCGAAATTGGCGGCATGCCTGACCATCTTCATCTTCTTGTTGGTATTCCTCCGACAATTGCTGTTTCCGATGCGATTCGAATTTTGAAAGCCAGCTCGTCGAAGTGGGTAAACGAAAGAAGCGATCGGGTAGCGAAGTTTCAGTGGCAAATCGGCTACGCCGCTTTCACTGTTAGCGTCTCACAACGCGAATCAGTCTGCCAATACATCAGGAATCAACAAACTCATCATCGCCAGCGGAGCTTCAAAGAGGAATTCATCGAATTGCTCGAGCGGCACCAGATCGAGTACGACCCGAAGTACGCATTCGAGCAAGAACACGTCGGCTGAGGGCCGCTGTCGCCGCTCCGCGGCTACCTATCACTCTGTAATACATTCCCGGGACTTGCGTCCCGGGCTATGCGCGGTCGCCACTCCGTGGCTGAAGAAAATCGGCCCTGACATGAATCGAAGAGGTACTCGCATGCCCGTTCTACCCCGCCTCGAATAAGCTGACCTTCGTCAGACACTTCCCGGCATCTCTGGCCGCAATTCCCCGCTTCGATCACGCGTCGTTGGATACTTGGCCCCCTGCCGCTCGAGTTCGGCGATCAACTCACCCATCATCTCGGTGAGCTTCTCCGGTTCCGCCGCGGCTAGGTTGTTGGACTCCGACGGATCCGTCGATAGATCGAACAACTCGTACCGCAGCTTCTCGGGCGTGTCTTCAGGGTAGTAGTGGTACACCACTTTCCAGTTGCCGCGGCGGTAGGTGGTGAAGTAGTCGCTGCGGTGCACCGAGTGGGGGTAGTGCATCAGGAACGTGTCTTGATGCTCGGGGTCCGCCTGGTCGGTGAGCAATTGAGTCAACGTGTAACCGTCCATTGGGTGATCGCTGGGAGCAGATGCATCGGCCACCTCCAGTAGCGTGGGCATCAGGTCGCACACCGAGGCCACTGCGCCGCGCATCGCGCCGGCGGCGATGGGCAGCTTCTTCTGGGCTGGATTCTCGGGGTCGGCCTGGGCCCAAGCGGCGATGAAGGGGACTCGCATACCGCCTTCGTAATGAGAACCTTTCTTGCCACGCAGCGGCGCAGCGCAGGCGATTGCATGGGCGCCGCCCAGTGGGGCGTCGCTACCGTTGTCGCCCAGGAAGACGAACAGCGTATTGTCCGCCACACCGAGCGACTCGACGTGGTCGAGCAGGTCGCCCAGCGACTTGTCCATGCCCTCGATCATTGTGGCAAACGCCTGGGCCGATTTCTTCTTGCCCGACCCTGTGTAGTGTTCGGCGAAGCGGTCGTCCGACTGAAACGGCGAATGCACCGCGTAGTGGGCCATGTACAGGAAGAATGGCTTATCCGCGGACACGGCTTCCGACACTTCGCGCTTGGCCTCGCGGGTGAGGGCCTCGGTGAGGAAGATGTCTTGCCCGTGATAGGCCTCCAGGTCGGGCACCGCGTGCAGATTGGGTTTGGGGCCGTTGCCGAAGTTCTTCAGGCCGAAGTAACTAGCCGGATGACCGGCTGAGTGCCCGGCGACATTCCGCTCGAATCCCAGGTTGAGTGGATCGGCGCCCGGATAGTCGCGCGGTCCAAAGTGTCCCTTGCCGACGTGAATGGTGCGATAGCCGGCGTTGGTTAGCAGCCTTGGCAGCGTAACGTCGTGATCGCCGAGGCCGGTCCAGTTCCAATCTTCGGGGCCGTAAGGGCCGCGGTTATTCGACGAAGGGTTGATCCAGTTGGTCGTGCCATGCCGCGCGGCGTTCTGGCCGGTCATGATCGAGGTCCGCGTTGGCGAGCAGACGCTCATCGCATAGAAGTTATTGAGCCGCATGCCCCGCTCGGCGAGCCGCTCCATATTGGGCGTGCGGTAGTACTCGTTCAGTGGATGCCGGGTGGCGTTGCCCGCTTCGTCGGTCAAGAACGGCAGCGACGTGTCCATCACGCCCATGTCGTCGACCAGGAACAGCACAATGTTCGGCGGCCGTGACTCGTCCGCCTGAGCAACTTCAGTAGCTGGAAGCAAGTAGCAGCAGAAAGCGAGCAGACAGAGCTGCAACGATCGAGGGCATTTCATGGGTATCGCCTGAGTTCAGTCCAAATGGCAGTTCTGCGAATCAACGCGACGACTTCGGCTTGAGTATACACGAAGTCGACCATGCGGACTGAGTCGGCGGAGGGCGCTCTAGAAATGTGGTTCGCCAATTGCGCAAAAACTGGAGATAGAAACGCGAAAAGCCCAGCCGTGTTAGCGGCTGAGCCCTTGCGTCCCCCCCTCCCATTGGTCGATTGGCTATCGCCGTTATTCGGCGTAGCTGGCCTGCTGAACGTCGCTGGCCGGTTCCGTGATGTACGGTTGGCCCTTGGCGTACAGTTGTTTTCGCCACTCGTAGTTCGGCTTGTCTTTCTCACTTGCCGTGGCCAGGCACTTCTCCATGGCCGCCTGGGCCGCGTCGAAGTCGCCCGCTGCAGCATAGGCGGCGGCCAGCGTGTCGTATTCCAAGTCGCTTGGCTCGCTGCACAATTGCAGAGCGTGCTGCGCGGTAGCAATCGCTTGCCGGGCATCGCGACATTCGCTGTCGGGGCAGGTGGCCTGCAGCCATGCCAGGTTGCGATGAGCGGCAATCAGCGAACTGTCGAGTTCGATCGCACGCTGGTAGTCGGCCCGGGCACTGCGGTACCGGCCCATGTCCATCAGCAGGTCACCCCGATTGCAGGCGATGTGAGCATCTTCCGGCGAAAGGTGTGCCGCGGCGTCCATGTGCTGCAGGGCGAGAGTGAATTGACCCAACATGTGACATACCCGGCCACGCCCCTTGTGAGCCACGGCCAGATCGGGATCGAGCGCGATGGCCTGGCGATAGTCGGCCGACGATTTCTCCAGCTCACCGGCCCGCATCCACAGGGCACCGCGGTTCGAGTAGGCTTTGGCGAAGTCGGGATTCAGTTCGATCGTGCGATTGAAGTCGTCGAAGGCATCGGCGAAGCGACCCGCCTGGGCGGCCAGAACTCCGCGATTGTGGATGGCGCGGTACCGCTCGGGGTCGAGTCGCAGGGCGTCCTCGAAGTCGAGTAGGGCTTCTTTGATGCGACCTTCGTCCGTGCGAACCTCGCCACGTCGATTCAAGGCCCAGCTCGCCAGATTGTGGCTGTAGTCAATACAAACCTGGCTGTTGTCGATGGCCAGCACGTGGCGGCAGAGTTGAACCACCTGCGTCAGCTCTTCTTCCGTCTTGGCGGTGGTGGATAGCTGGTTAGCCGCGGTCAACAGCTCGATGGCTTTCGCCGAGGGCTGAGCCGAATCGGCTTCCGGCGGTGCAACCGGGTTGGCCGGTTGGGCCGTCGGATAAGGGATATTCTGAGCTACAGTTACCGGCTGTTTTGGTGCGGACTTCGCAGGCATGCTCGAGGCGGCCGGCATCGATCGCGCCATTGCCGCGGCTTTGGCCATGGCGTGTTGGTTGACGATTTCCTTGGGACCGCGATCGGGCTGCTCGGCGGCGACCTGTTGGATGGAGTTCATCGGCCGGGGCATAGGTTGCTGCACGGCAGTCGACTGTACTTCTCGGTTGCTGGCCTGCAGCGTATCGCTGCTCACCGATGGAGTGGTGACGACCGGCAGTTTCGCAGCCGGCATCGACGTCGGAGCAGAGCGGTGAGTAAGCATCGGCAGCGGAGCTTCATTGGCGTCGCTGATGGTCGACGCACTCATGGCTGCACTTGGATTGGTGGGCAGTGGCATCTTGACCTGGGGAGCCTTTCGCTCTTCGCGGTCGGTTACCATTGCCACCATCTCATCGCCGCCAGGCATGCGGGGCGAGCGGGCAGGACCGGTATTGGGCTGGCCCATGGGCATGGATGCTATCGGTGCGGAGGGGGCGTCCGATTGTTCGGCACCCTGTTGTCCATCACCGCCGAACATCGAGAACAGCCCACCAGGTTTGTTGGAACCTCGCTTGCTGGACGCTGCCAGACTGCGACCTCGCATATCGGGAGTGGACGAACCGTTGTCCGATCCACCGAACAGCGTCGGGCGTGCCGAACGCTGGTTAGATTGCGACGAAGCTCCGGGTTGCGAAGGACGCGCCCCAAGAAGACTCTGCTTGGGGGCATTAGCCGGCATCGCGGCCATCGAACCCGTGCGACCGGCAGGAGCTTGCGGCGGAACGATTTGCGGCGATTGCTCTCGCTTGTTGGCACCGAACAGGCCACCCAGCGTCTTCTTCAGCGACCAACCACTCTTTTCTTCCTGCTGCTGCATCAGCTTCTTTTGCTGAAGCTGCTGCTTGAGCGGAAGTTGCTGACCGCCATTTGGCCAACCCTTGACCGTGGGTTGCGGAAACCGCGACTGCTGCGATGGAGCCGGAACCTGGAATTGGCTCGAGCGGGCGGCTGCCGTTTGCTGAGCCATCCGTTGAGCTTGTTGCTCTATGTCTTCGACGAACACCACCCCGTCGGTCTGGGCACCAGCGACACCGGCGGCGAGTGCGGCCGCCAGGCCAGTCGTGCGAACCAGTCGCAGGCTAAGAACAGGGAGTTCACGAACCAACTTGATCATGGCGCTGCACCAATCTGAGAAATTCGACAAGCGATTTTGCGAGCTAGCGATGCTGCCCTGCCTGGTGTGGAGTGCCCATACCGTGTGCAGAGGCATCGTCTGAAATGACTAATCGGCAAGCGGTACAACTATCCTGACCCAATTCACCTGGAAATTCGGAATAATCGGCCCAACCCGCAAGGTTTAACAGGCGTGTCTATCCAGGTGGCCCTGTTGCCGCGTATCCTTAGGGGCCCGCCCGTTTCCGTCTGCGAACCTGCTAGCGTTGCTATTGGCCCTCGCAAAGTCCGGTCCCCTCTCGCCCCCGACTTCGAAATATGTCGCGTCCCGCCGATCACTCCAGCTCCGCGAGTACCGCGCGTGGGGGATTGATCTATGCACTGCTGGCCTTCGGCTGGTGGGCCGTGGTGTTCCCCATTTTAGTGGTCACGCTCAACCATCGCGTGCAGCAGATGGGGCACTTCGACACCGGGGGAGCGACGAGGGCCGACTGGAGTCTGGAGTTCATGACCCATCGCGCCATCTGGTCCACTGTTACGTGCCTGGTGCTGCTTGCTGCTCTAAGTCGCATGGGAGACGTCCGCCAGTTGCTGTCGTCGCGGCGTTCCAAGTTGCTGTTGGGGATGACCGCACTGTTGATGTTGGGCAACTGGACCGGGTTCGTTTACGGCGCAGCCACCGACCGGCTCAGCCATGCGAGCTTAGGTTACTACATTAATCCGTTGCTCAGCGTTGCACTGGCGATAGTAGTCCTCGGCGAGAGACTGCGGCGCGTCCAGGTGCTAGCGGTCGTGCTGGCCACCATCGGCGTTGCGTGGGAGACGTGGCGACTGGGGCAACTGCCGTGGATCTCGCTGTTGGTGGCATTTTCGTTTGGGCTGTACGGTTTGTTCCGCAAGCAGATACGTGCCGCAGCGATCCCCGGGCTGTTTGTCGAGGGTTTGTGGATGTTGCCCCTGGGGGCGGGGTACCTATGCTACCGCGAGGTTGCCGGTCCGCCGCCGGCCTTCGGCCGCGACTGGATGGTGAGTCTGCTACTAGTGCTATCGGGCGTGGCGACGGCCGCGCCGCTCATCTGGTTTGCCAGTGCGGCGAAGCGATTGCCGCTCAGTACCGTGGCGTTCATGCAGTTCATCGTGCCGACGGGGCAGTTGCTGATTGCCGTGACGCTGAACAACGAGTCGCTAACCCTAGCGGGCCTGGTGTCGTTTGCCTTCATCTGGTTAGGCGTGGTGGCATTCCTGGTTGATATACGCCTGGTGACGCGCAAAGAGCCCGAGCCTGCCAGCGGCGGCGCGATAATGGAATGCCAATAGAAGCGGGCCGGTTCAGCTGGGCGCTTAGCGAGGCTGCCAACCCAATCGCTCCACCGCCCGGCGAACGTGCGGATGCTGGTGAAACAGGTTCCAGATGAGTCCCGTGCGGGCATTCTCCATCAGCAACAACATGGGGCCAACGTCGATGGCAATATACTCCTGGGGAGCAAACCCCTGCTGCAAATTGAAGCTGTCCAGGAAACCGTACCCACCCTTGTCGGGCGACCGCCACGCGAGGGGTTCGCCCTGCTCGTTCTTAAGATTTTTCATTTCTCGCAGCGCGGCCAGCGTTTCCTCTGGCATGAAGGGCAGGGCAGAGGCCGTCACGTACGGGGCCACGGTACCGCCAAGCCATTGATCCATGCCGCTGTGATTGGGCAGTAACTCAGGCACCAGATAACCTACCTGTTGCATGTCGTTCAGTCCCACGCAGGGGCCGAGTCCCCACCGATTTTCACCCAGCGAAGCCAACTGCGACGACTTTTCGATACAGCGTTGCCGATGAGCCAGGAACGCACGTCGCGTGTTTTCAAACCAGTTGACTCGCGGACCATTGCCACCGAATTTGCTGGGGTCGTCGGCCTGGTAGCGGCGATAATCGATCCAGCAATGGTCGAAGAAGTAGGTGAACATTGCCCCGTTCCACGTCACCACGTAGGGGGGCAGATCGCTATGTTGCCCCACTTTGCGTTTCAGTTGGTAAGCCACCTTCGCATCGATTGCGTGGTCTTGCTGGGGCGCCGCCACGGCGTGCAGATAGCAAAGCGCTTCTTCGGCACCAGAGACGTGCCATACCCAGGGGCGCAACTCGCCATCGGCGTCGAGGGTTTCCAGCTTTTGCGAACGCCAGCCGAACGACAACAGGTTGTCGCCATCGCGAGCGTAGGCTTTCCAATCGGCCTCGTCGATCAATTGGTCGACGAGTTCACGCACCTCGCCACCAAAGTAAATAGCGGCCGGGATGGCGCCCGATTGCAGCAGGGCGTGGTCCACAGTGCTGGTTTGCACCTCGGGAGCATCGGTTCGTAGTTTTGCAGAGTTCTGGTCGACGTAGTGCAGATAAATGCCGTATTTCTTGTTGCCCTGATCTTCGACCAGCGCGCGGAGGATGCTGGTGGCACGCTTCTCTGCATCGTGTCGCGAGATCCATCCTCGTTCTACACCAATGGGCAATGAGGAGAGTTGAAACCCAACCGCCGCGACGCTCGATACGTTGGCGTTCAGTCGGTCGCGGACCAATCCGGCCGGGTCGCCGACTTCGTTCCACAGGTAGTTGAAACATCCCCGCTCGACTTCATCGAGCAGCAGATTGTCTTCGCGAGAAAACGCATTGTCGCGTGTTTGCTCTGCCTCGGGCGAGAGGAAGATATCCTGAGACGAAGCGACGCCACAGATACCGAAGGCGAGCATCGCCAACAGCGCGCAGCAGGAGTATCGGACACTATCCATGCTTTTTCAGTCCGCCAAAGCCATGGTGAATAACAAGCTGGCCCATTTGGCATGACGCTTCGCGCATCCTGCAACAGGGACATGTAAATGTACGCAAAACTGTACTTGGCAGCAACAACAACTTGCCGGCCAGCAGTCATGTAAGCGAAGAGTGCGCCGCGATGGGGCAGGGGATCGCAGATAACCGCAAAAGTGGGTTATTTAGGGCGATAGACAGTGCAGTTGCAGTGAGTCTGCGGCGCAAAGGCGGACCCCAGATCGCTCAAACGCTCGGCGGATCCCACAAACAGCCAGCCGCCGGGGGTCATCGTTTCCACGATGCGGTGGAACATGTCGGCACGCTGATCAGGCTTGAAATAGATGGCTACGTTCCGGCAGAACACGATGTCGAATTGGTTCTTTTCCGGAAATGGCCTGAGCAGATTTCGGACTTCGAACTTGGCCAGTCGCTGCAAGTCCTGCGCGACCTGCCAGCCCGATGCTTCGTGGATGAAGTAGTTCGACTTGTTCATGTCGTCCAGCCCACGCCCTACCTCGAGGTTCGAGTACCACCCCCTGCGGGCGGTCTCGACCGAGGCTGGCGAGACGTCGGTGCCAAAGATTTGCAGGTCCCAACCGGGCAGCGCTTGTGCGATTTCGTGCAGCACCATGGCGATGCTGTACACTTCCTGTCCGGTGCTGCAGGCGGCCGACCAGATGCGGATGCGGCGGGGTCGGCCCGACGATTCGATGGCTTCGATCAGGTCGGGCAGCACTTTGAACCGCAGCGCGTTAAACGGCGACTCATCGCGGAAGAACAGCGTTTCGTGCGTGGTAATGGCGTCGACGATTTCGGTGCGTACGTCGTTGCCCGCCAGGGACTTGGCTCGTTGGACCAGGTCTGAGTAGTCACGGCATTCGAACCGTTTGACAATGGGCGCCAACCGCGATTCGATAAGGTAGCCCTTCGACTCGTCCAGGTAGACGCCGCAAAGCTCGTCGACCAGATCGATCAGCGCCGAGATGTCGGCGTCCTTCGTACCGGCGGACGAAAGCGTCTGTTGCACTTGTGCGGCTAGCGACATGTTGACGTCTCCTGGCCCGTGAGTCGCAGCATTTCTTCACCGATTTTCTCTAAGGGGAGAACGCAGTCGGCCAAGTTGCTGTCGACGATTTGGCGTGGCATGCCATAGACCACGCAAGTTGCTTCGTTCTGTGCCATGACGATCGCGCCGCGGCGCTTCAATAGTTTGCAGCCTAGCAGCCCGTCATCCCCCATGCCTGTAAGGATGCAGGCCAGCACGTCGCCCCCGTAGATGTCCGACACCGAACGGAACAGGTAGTCGACCGACGGTCTGCAGTTGCGTTCGGGTGGGTCGTCGGCAATGACAACGGACGTGGAAAGCCCTTTGCGTTCCAGCTTCATCTGCTTTCCGCCAGGGGCAATGTACACGGTGCCGGGACGCAAAGCGTCTCCATGCTGGGCTTCGACGACATTGATTTTGGAGTGCCGATTCAGTTCGTCGGCCAACGTCTTGGTGAACACCGGCGGCATGTGCTGCACCAACACGATGGGGATCGGGAAGCTGGCGGGCAGCAGGGGAATCAACTCCATCAGGGCCTTGGGGCCACCCGTCGATACGCCAATGGCCAGAATTCGCGGATTGGCGCGGGCCACATGGCTGTCGCACAGCGCCACTTCGTGGTCGCTGGGGGTGGTGAACAGATGGGGCTTAGCCTGTCGTTGCGAACCGCGCCGCGACTTCGTTTCGGCAAACGCGTGTGCCTTGGGAAGTAACGACTGCTTCAGTTCGGCGATGCTGGCCTGGGGCGAATTGCCTGTGGGCTTCAGAGCAAAATCGAACGCTCCGGCGTCGAGCGCTCGGGTCGTGGCGGTAGCACCTTCGGCGGACAGAGCACTGAGCACGATGGCACCTACGGAGGAATGCGTTTCTTGCAGGTGACGCAGAACCCCCAAGCCGTCCAGCTCGGGCATCTCCAGGTCCAGAGTCAACAAGTCGGGTTGCAGTTGTTCGATCTTCTCTAGCGCAATGCGTCCATTGATGGCGGTGCCGACCACCTCCACGCCTTCCGCTTCTTGCAGTACTTCAGAAACGAATTTGCGGTACAGGGCCGAGTCGTCGACTACCAAAACGCGAAGAGGATCCATGTTGGGCAGCGGAGTAGTCAAGGTTGGATTTCGTTGGTGCAAAGGTTGGGTGTTGGGGGCGACGTGCTGGAGGGTGCCATCCGCCAGCACGCCGCACCGAAGACCAAACCGTTGGTCGCCGCACCGCAAGCACCTGGGCTTGCGGTACGGCGTCCAAGCTCTTCTCTACTCAAACTTAGCCCGCAAGTACGGGCTCGCCATACTTCTGCTCGGCCGCAGTCGCCGCATTCGCCAGGGTGCTGGTGTCGACCTTAAACTGTCCGACGATACGCTGCAGTTCCTCCGACAGTTCCGACAATTGGCTGCCGACGGTCTGCGTCTCGGAAGCACCTTGGGCAGTCTGCTTCGCGGCCTGGTCGACTCCCACAATGTTGCGGGAAATCTCGGTACAGGCTGAGGCACTCTCCGCCACACCGGTCGATACCATAGTGGTTGCCGAAGCGGTCTGATTGACGTTGGCCGCGATCTCCTTGGTGGTGATGCTCTGCTCTTCGACCGCCGAGGCGATTGTGCTCGAGGTGCTGTTCACCTGCTGGATGGCCTCGCCGACGTCGGCAATCGAGCGAACCGCTTCCTTGGTGGAGCTTTGAATGCCCTCGATGCGGACCCGGATATCCTGCGTGGCGTCTGCCGTTTGACGGGCCAGCTCTTTCACCTCGGTGGCAACCACGGCGAATCCCTTGCCGGCTTCGCCAGCCCGGGCAGCCTCGATCGTGGCGTTCAGAGCCAGCAGGTTGGTCTGCTCGGCAATGTCCTGAATCACTTCGATTACCTTGCCAATTTCCTCGGCAGCTTCGCCCAATTGGCCAATCGTCTGATTGCTGCTTTCGGTTAGCTGGGTGGCATTTTGTGCGATGTGCGAAGCCTGCTCGGAGGTCTTTGCAATCTCGCTGATGCTGGCTGTGAGCTCATCCACCGCTTTGGCCACCGACTGGACGTTGGTGGTCATTTCTTCGGTCGACGCAGCCATGTTGGTCATGTTGGTCGACATCTCTTCAGCAGCGGCGGCCACCGTAGCACTCTGGCCGGTGGTTTCTTCGGCACCACTCGCCAGATCGTTGGCGGTGGAGGAGAGTTGCTGCGAGGTGCTGGCCAATTGGCTGGCGTTGCTGGACAGGCTGCGAATGAGTCCACGCAGGTTGTCGCTCATCGAGTTCACTGCATTGGCGATGTTGCTGAACACCGAGCGGGTTTCGTGGGTGTCCTCGTCGCCGGGGGCCACCTCGTAGTCCTGGCTCAGGTCGCCACTGGCAATGCCCTGCAGAATGGCGGATAACTCGGAAACTTCGCGGGCCTGGAACTCGGAGTTCTTGCGGTCGACGATCTCTCGCTTTCGTTCGTCGGTCACGTCTTTCCATTCCAGATTGGTACCGACGTACTCGCCGTCGATGTCCAACTGGGCGGTTACTGTGAGGGCGATCGTTAACGGACCCACCTCGATGTCGGTCTTGATCGGCAGGTTCGACGGATCAGCCAGCAATTCTCGCTGATGCTTGGGATTGACGTGGAACTGGTCGATATTGGCTCCCATGAGCTTATCGATATCCAGATTGGGCCATTGGGCACGCAGCGTTGCCAGGTGCTTGGTCAGCAGCTCGCGAGTGGCATCGTTGAAGTAGGTAATGTAGAAGTCGCGGTCGATCATCATATAGGCGGCTTCAGAGTTGTCGACCACCCTACGCAGGCGATAAGCCTCCTGACGCGACTTGACTTGCTCGGTGATATCGCTGGCGAACTTCACCACTCGCACGGGATTCCTGTTCGCGTCGAAGATGGGATTGTAAGAAGCCTGGATCCAGATCTCCTTCCCCCCCTTGCCAACCCGCATGTACTCGCCCGAGTCGAATTCGCCGCGGTTGAGCTTCTTCCAAAAACTGTCGTACTCCAGCGAGTTGGCGTATTCGGGATCGCAGAAGATGCGGTGATGCTGGCCCTGGATCTCGGCGAGCGAATAGCCAACAGCATTCAGGAAGTTTTCGTTCGCAGTGATGATGGTGCCGTCCAGGTTGAACTCGATCACTGCTTGCGACCGATCCATCGCATCGACTCGACCCTGGTAGTTCAGCGTCTGGAGCTTCTGCTCGGTGACGTCGCTGGCAAACTTCACCACTTTGACGGGGGTACCCTTGTTGTCGAGCACAGGGTTGTAGGAGGCTTGAATCCAGACTTCCGAGCCGTCCTTGCGGAAGCGCTTGTACTCGCCGGAGTCGAACTCACCGCGATTGAGCTTGGCCCAGAAATCCGCGTATTCGGGAGTGCTGACAAACTTTGGATCGCAGAAGATGCGATGGTGCTTGCCTTGGATTTCGTCCAGGGAATAGCCCAACGCATTGAGGAAGTTGTCGTTGGCAGTGAGGATGTTGCCGTCCAGATCGAACTCAATCACCGCTTGAGAGCGATAGATGGCATCAATCTGACCCTGCAGGTTCTGTAGGGCCGACTTGTTGGCAGTAGTTGAAGTACGGGCCTTTGTCGACTTGGCGGCAGTCTTGCGAGCTGGCATCTTATGATCTCCGTGTGACTTTGGAAATGATTGTTGGAGTATTTTGAGGGAAAGCGTTCTTGGATCGTGAAGCGAATGACTTATATGCGAAACTGCCTGGTCGATTGCCCCGGATGGCGGAGACCAAGCTGGCTAGTTGCTGGTCTCCAGGGCCTCGTTGAGATTCAAGACAGCGACTATGTCCTGCTCGATCGTTGCCACGCCACTGAAGAACTTTTGATCTACCACGCTGATGTTCGACGGAGGTGGAATGACGTCGTCCTTGGCGACGGTGATGATGTCGGCAATGCGGTCGACGCACAGTCCGACCAATTCTCCCGACAAGTTCACAATCAGGTTGCGGCTGTCTTTGGTCACGGTGCCCCGCTCCAAGCCCAGCACGGTGCGCAGGTCGATTACGGTCACAACATCTCCACGCAGATTGATGACCCCCCGCACCCAATTGGGAGCGTGCGGCACCGTGGTGACATCGAGGCAGCGATTGATTTCCTGCACCTGATCAATTTCCAGTCCCAGCAACATGTCGCCCACGTAGAACGTGGCCAGTCGCAGGCTGCGGGAGTCGACGAAGGTGGCGGACGAAGTCTCGGTGGTCATGTTTAGCTCCCGGCCTGTACCAGTTTGCGGCGTGGCTTCGCCTTCTTGGGCTCGCCCGCGGCGGCCAACAGACTGCGAACCGAACGAATCAGGTTCTCGCGATGCATCTTTACCTGGTAGTCGTCAAATCCGACCTCCTTGCCGTGGTTGATATCCGCTTCGCTCGAGAGCGAGGTCAACGCCACGCAGGGCAAATGTTGCAGGGCAGAGTTGTGTCGGATGTTCTGGCACAGCTCGAACCCGTCCATGTTGGGCATCTCGATGTCCGACACGACGATGTCGACTTCCACACCGCCGGTCGTTAGTGCCTGCCAGGCCTCGGCACCGTCTTCGTATTCGTAGGTTTCGAACCCTTCGTTCTTGAAGAACCCGGCCACCTGACGGCGGAAGAACGAGGAGTCTTCAGCCAGCAGAATTCGCTTGGGGGCGTCCCCTTCCTCCGGGGCGTGTTCTTCGCGGGCCTCGGCAAACCACTGGGGGTGGGTTACTTCGGCCAACTCGAACACGTCCAGCAGTCGGGTGACGCGTTCGTCAATCACCATGCTGCCGGCCACGCCTGGCTCGCGGAAGGTCTGGTCGTCAATCGCACAGACGATCTCGCAGATGTCTTCCAACTGCGGTGCGACCAAGCCGACTTCTCGTTCGCCCAAGGTGAAGACGATGACGTAGATGCGGTCGAGTTTGGGTCGCGGGTTGACTTTGAGGTGGGCGTCCACCGCCACCAACGGCAGGGTCGTTCCACGGTACTGTAGCAGTTCCTGGCCGCCCACGGTGTCGATCTGATCGCAGCGAACTCGCTCGATGCGGGCGATCACTCCCATCGGCACGGCGAATCGGTCGGCCGGGTCGGACGAGAACAGCAGCAGCGTTTGCACGCTGTTGGTTTCGTTGCCTTGATTCAACGACTCTTCCTGCTCGTTGGCTTCATGCGCAAGCTGGACACCCGACTCCGCGGCGATTCCCGCAGCGTCGAGTATCAGGGCCACGCGACCATTGCCCAGGATGGTGGCCCCTGCCAGGCAGTTCGATGTCTTGAGGTGCATCCCCAGTGGTTTGACGACGATCTCTTCCGAGTCGTGAATCCCGTCGACGATCAAACCGTATCGTACTTGACCGGTTTCGACGACGATGATGTTCATGGGGGAGTTGATGTCGGCGCGGTCGGTCGGTGCCATTCCCAAAGCCGTGTCTAGCCGGACCAGTGGCAGCAACGCCCCACGCAGGCGGAGCACTTCGGCATCTTTGACGCGGTCGATGCGCGAGCTCACTTCACCCGGACGTAACCGTACCAGTTCCGCAATGTTGGCTTGCGGCAGAGCGAACCGGTCGCCACTGCACTTGAGAATCATCGACGGGATGATGGCCAAGGTCAGGGGAAGGGTAACACGGATGTTGGTGCCAACCCCCACATCGGAGTCGACATCCACGCTTCCGCCGAGCTTTTCGATGTTAGTTCGAACAACGTCCATTCCGACTCCGCGGCCGCTGACGTCCGACACCTTTTCGGCGGTGGAGAAGCCAGGATGGAAGATCAGGCGGACCGCTTCGCGATCGCTCATTTGCTCAATGCGATCGGCGGTGATCAGGCCTCGGTCCACGGCCTTGCTCTTGAGCTTGGCGGGGTCGATGCCCGCGCCGTCGTCCTGAATTTCGATGCAGACCTTGCCTGCCTGGTGGAAGGCTCGCAGCCACACGGTTCCTTCCGGATTCTTCTTCCGGCTGGCGCGAACTTCAGGCGACTCGACGCCGTGGTCCACCGAGTTGCGGATCAAGTGGGTGAGCGGGTCGCCGATGGCCTCGATGATGGTCTTGTCGACCTCGACATCCTTGCCTTCAATCTCGATCTTGCATTGCTTGCCGAGTTGCGAACTCAGATCGCGGACGATTCGCGGAAACTTGCCAAACACGCTGCCAATCGGCTGCATGCGGGTTTGCATGATGGCTTCTTGCAGCGAGCTGGTGACCTGGTCGAGATCGGCCGCAGCGGCTTCCAAGCCCATCCGCTCTTGCGAGATCACCGCTTGCATTAACTGGTTGCGGCTCAGGACCAACTCACCAGCCAGGTTCATTAGTTGGTCCAGCACTCCCACCGATACGCGGATGCTTGATTCCACGGCGGGCGAGGACGATGTTTTGGTTGTGGCGGGTTCTGCTGCGGTGGGAGCCTGCGCGGGCCGCGAAACAACTTCGGCGGGTACCGGAGCCGGAGGCGGAGTTGCTTCCGCCGCCTGCGGGGCGATGGGCTCGGGCGTCGGGGCTTCGACCTCCGCTGCGCTAGGAGTCGGGGCTGCGGCCGATTGTGCTGTGTTGCCGCCAGCTTCTGCAGCTTCCAGCACTCGGCTGAGGTCCGCGATCTGATCGGAGACATCGGTGCCGTTGGAGTTGGTAGCGTCGTTGATCAGCACACGCAGCGTGTCGCCGGCCCGCAGCATGACGGTGGTGTTTTCCGCGTCAGGTACCAGTTCCTGGCTGCGCACCTTGTTCAAGACATTCTCCAGGCTATGGGCCAGTTCCTTGATGGTCGTCAGACCGAGGAAGCCGGCGGCACCTTTGATGGAATGCACCCCGCGGAACACCTTGTTCACCAGATCGACGTCGATACTGGCGCCCGCCTCTTCGATGGCGAGCAGTTCATTTTCGATGTCGGCCAGATGCTCATTCGATTCCACGATGAACTCAGCCAGAAGTTCTTCGTCTTCGATTGCCATGTAGTTGCCTATGTAGAGTGGTTTCGAATGGTGCCTTCCACACGACCGCAAATAGTCGTGAGGCATATCCGCCTGCCCCGCGCTTCGAGGTTGCGCACTAGGCGTGACGAGCAAACATAGAATGCTTTTCGGATAGCCAACGCAAATTTGCGGTTTTTACAAGAGGCCGTTCATAAGCAAGCCGCCCAACCGTACTGGCCTTACCAACCGGCAGTTATGTCCCCGGTACTCGGCAGAATCATGGGCGGCCGACGTTTGCCTGGCAGGGAATTGGGACCTATCTATCTGAGAACGGACTGCGTTTATCGAACACCAGTCCTGTATCCGACTGTCTCGACCCTTAATAACGAGTTTGATTCAGATGAGCATCAAAGCACTTATTGCTGACGACTCCGGCGTGATGCGCAAGATCATCGTGCGTGCTGCTACGGCCGCTGGCATTTCCGAAATCACCGAAGCGGTGGACGGTGCCGACGCCATTGCCAAGTTCGGTCAGGAACACTTCGATCTGGTGTTGACCGACTGGAATATGCCGAACAAGTCCGGCTTGGAAGTCATCCAAGAGATTCGCGACACCGGCAGCACGGTGCCAATCATTATGGTCACCACCGAAGGTGAGAAGGCGAGCGTGCTGCAGGCAATCCAAGCAGGTGTTTCCGACTACCTGACCAAGCCGTTCGAAGCGGATGCGCTGTTGGCAAAGATCGAGAAGCTTTCGTTGGCATAGTCGTCCGGAATAGACAGCTTTTTGTTGGGAGCACCAGATGCGAGCGGAATACATCAATCCGTTTATCGAAGCAACGGTCGACGTCTTCAAAACCATGCTGGGATGCGAAGTCGAGCGAACCGGCTTGGCCGTCAACCAGACGTTCTGTCCGCAGTTTGACATCACCGGCATTATTGGTCTGTCGGGGAGAGCTCACGGCGACGTCGTGATCAGCTTCGAACGAGACGTCGCCCTGAAGGCCACCGAGGCACTCGTCGGCGGGACCTGCGGCGAAATCACCGAAGATGTGGTCGACACCGTGGGCGAGTTGACCAACATGATTGCCGGCAACGCCAAGACGCAGCTCGAAAGCCTCGAGATGAGTCTCGCCCTGCCGACCGTGATTGTGGGGCACAATCACTCTATTCGCTTCCCTTCCAAGGTGAAGCCGCTGTCGTTGCCATTCCAATCGAAGTGGGGCAACTTCAACATCGAGGTGGGCCTCATCGAGTCGCCGGTCGACGCCCACATCGTGGTTGGCTGAGCGCCCTGGTTGCCCAACGGGCTACGCAACTACTGTTGGACGATCTCGCCTCCCGCGATACTGCTCAACGCTGCTAGCCACAACCACTGGTCGTCGACTCGAATGTCCTCCACCTGATCGGGGTTCACCCCCGTGGCGGTAGCACCGTTATCGTGGGCAAACGCTTCGGCGTGCCCATCCAGGAAGACGAACTGCGTAACGCCGGGGTGCGCGCTTCCAAACACTTCGTCGTCATTGTCCTCCGGTCCATTGGCCAGACCATCTTCTGTACCGCGAAGAATGGTCTTTAGCGAGTCGCTAGCGAGGAAACAACTGTCGCCCTGCAAGCGATGCTCGGTCCCTTCGGTCCAGTCATCTTGTGCCGGCCTGATGTGTTTCTCGCCGATGGCCAGCGTGTTGGAGAGACCGTCTGTGACCCGTCGTGCACTGATCTCCGACCCGCTGAAAATCGGACCGGCCAGTGTCGGATCGATCTTGCCACCGACAAAATCGTTGGCCTCCATGCCCATGTCCTCTTCCAAACCAGCGTTCGCAGCGTAGTCTCCCAGTGTGGCCGACCCGCGCACTAGAGAAGGTCCGTCGTCGTTGTCGAAGTCCCGATCCGCTGCCGCGCGGCGACGGCTGGGGCACGCGTACACGGCAATCGGCGTTCGCATTGCGGCGGCGTTCGCCTGTGAGTCGACCCGCTCTGTTTCGACGTAGGCATCGTGCACGGCTTGCTGCTCGAGTTGTGGCAGGATTTCGTGCGCCCACGACACGCCATACTGGTCGCTCGTGTTCCGGCCGGTCGGAAAGTGCTGGTGCACGTCGTGGTAATTCTGGACCGCCAGGCCCATTTCGCGTAGCTGCGACTTACACTGAGTGCGACGAGCCGACTCGCGGGCCGCCTGCACGGCCGGTAGTAGCAGCGCTACCAGCACGCCAATGATGGCGATGACCACCAGAAGTTCGACGAGTGTGAAGCCAGACCGGGTGCGGCGTTGGGGGGATGCTGATATCATAAGGTGGGGGAGATGGAGGGGGATGGAAAGGCGGGCGGCGGCCGTCGCCGCTGTAAAACACGTTAGTAACTCGATACCCTGGCGACAAGTTTGCCGCCGCAGGAAAGACAACCGCATCATGCCTATCAACACCAAACCGACCGTACTGGTTCTGCTATTCTTGGCGACTTGGACACTCCAGTCGCACGTACTCCGCGCCGCCGAGCCAATGAAAGTGATGACGTTCAACATCCGCTACGACGGCGGCAATCGTCGACTGCCACCGCGGGAAACTGCCTGGTCCGCCGACTCCGGCCCCAACCGCCGCGACATGGTCTTGGAAGTGATCGACAAGGCCGCGCCCGACTTGTTGGGACTGCAGGAAGTTCGGCCGAACCAACTGGAAGACCTCAAGCAGCACCTCTCCGACTATGAGGTCTACTCCGTGGGCCGCGACGACGGAAAGAATGCTGGCGAGCACTGCACGATCTTCTACCGCCGTGACCGTTTCGAGCGGGTCGACGACGGGACCTTCTGGTTGTGCGAGACTCCCGAAAAGCCCGGTGCCAAGCATCCCCAGGCGGCTTGCCCCCGCATCGCCTCGTGGGTGCACTTGAAGGACCACCAGAACGACAACATGCAGTTCGTGTTTCTCGACATGCACTGGGATCACGTTGGCGGTGAGGCACGTCAGTTCGCCGCTGAATTGATTGCCGATCGACTGGCCGCCATGGACTCGGTCGACCGAGTCATCCTGTGCGGCGACACCAACGCCCGTCCCGACAGCCCCGAGATCAAGGGACTGCTGGCCGACAAGCGTTTGAGCCTGCTAAATTCCTACCGCCAGGTGCACCCCGAGGTCAGCGAAAACGAGTTGACCTTCAACGGCTTCCGCGGCGAAACCAAGGGCCGGCCGATCGATTATGTTTTCTGCTCGCCATCGTGGAAGGTGCTCTCGGCCGAGTACATCCGCACCGACTTCGACGGGCTCTATCCTTCGGACCACTATCCCGTGGTGGTGAAACTCGCCCCGGCGGAGTAATCCACGCTGGTAGCCACCGTCGCCAGACGGTGGAAATCCAACAGCGAGCTGGCACGCCACGGGAGCGTTTTTTGGGACAACTTCCCCCATTCGAATTCATGGGCCCAAAACTCCAGGGGTTTTGTCCCCGGCGGTCTGGCAAAGCCCCTTGTTTTCTCGGTGTATTTTGAACCGCATGGGGTCATAACCCCGTGCGTTGTTCCCCGCGTGGGTAGCGCGTTGTCCCAAAACCTTTTGAGGCTTGAAGATTCCGGGGGCAAGTAAAATGACGAAGGCGGCAAACAGAAGGCCGACCGCCCAATGCCCACCGCGCGCAATTCCAGCGTAGCCGGACTCGCAAGAGTTCGGGCGCCGCACAGGACATAATTCTCCAACTTAGTTCTCCCGCGCCCGGTGTAAGATTTCTACAAGGAAAATCGTGGAAACCGAAGAAATCGGATAGACACTAACACCGAAGAGAGTTCACCACAGAGCACACAGAGTGCGCCGAGGGGAGCAACTTGGCGTGGCAGCATAGGGCACAAGCTACTTGATCAGATAAGTAGAACGCGCCCTGGTGGTTCCCATAACGAAACCTATGCAGAGTACTTCCTTGATGAACGAGCGAAACGCCTTGGCACTGGTGCTGCTGTTGCCGGTCACGCTGCCTGTCTGTTTGCTGCTGGGATGGACGAGCCGCCACGTTGTTGGCAGCGTGCTGGGGCTGCAGCAGGTGGATTTGGGATACTCATTGTTCTTTGCTGCAATTCCCAGTGGGATCGCATTCCTGGTGGGCGGCGCCATGGCCCTGATGGTGCCACCGCTCGTCAGAAAGTCCGCGCTGGTGACGGCCGCAGTCGCCAACGGGCTGTTCTACCTGCTGGGGATTGTTGGTTATCACGCACCGCTCGTGTAGCAGTAGCGTGGGTGAAGTGAGCCGGAGGAACATCGTGCAAGATGGCGAAGCACCGCGCCGTCCGAACCACTTACTCTAGCAACCGGCAAACGGCAGCCCCGAAATGCGGACATCTTGAAGAGTGTCTCTAGCACCATCTGAAATGTAGAAGATGCGGGAGTCGCCAACACCATCGTCGTCGCTATCGGCGTCGATGGTCAGCATGCCGCTGCCCGGCCCTTGAATCTCGACGGAGCGCTCGATCTCCATTTGCCCTTCAGTGAGAGTGATAGTGGAACCAATGCTGCTGGGGATGATGATCTTGTCGTTTTGGCCCCAACCTTCCGTGAGATCGATATGGTTGACATCTGAAACTGGAACTTCATCTAGGTTCACATAAGCGATTGCTTCCCGGAGATCTATGGCGTTATCATCCGTATCAATACCAGGGTCACCCGCCTGAGTCACGGTAACAACTGCAAGAACGCGACGATCTTCCAGTGCTTCACACTTCAACCGCCGATGGCCATAGCGAAGCTGTGTCGCCAATAAACGTTGCATCCTTCTCGCGTTTGACATCGTTGCCAACTCCCTTGTCCGTCCTGAATCAGATGTGTAAAGACTATATGTGCCAGCGCTTAGCGGCAACTCCGAACACCAGAGCCACGAGCAGCAAGACCATTGAATTCGGTTCTGGTACGTTGCGTGATGCAACCCGAAACCCAACCGCGCCAATAGACTGATCAGGCGGGTAGATATCGTGACGAAAAGACGAAGAAATACTCAATGAGCTAGAGCCCGAAATCCGATCCCCCCCCCGAAAAGCTCTATTGGCAAATCTCTCGTCGTTAACTAGATCAGTTTCCGACTCTTCCCATTCCCATACGTTGCCAGCTTGGGCAACCGTCCCGAATGGGCTTGATCCACCTGCCAACCAGACATCTGCCGGATCCATAGAAGCATCTTGCTCAATTACCGCGGTATTCGCATCCGCCCCACTCGCCACTGGCAGCGGCGGCGTATTCATCCCGTTGGGATAATCAAACCAAGTATCGCTCTCCGGATCGTAAAACGCCGCCTTGTACCATTCGTCGGCACTTGGCAGAAAGTAGCGAGCCAGGCTGTTGCGGAAAGGGTTGGCCGGATCGTACCCCGGGTCCCCAAGCTCCCACAGTTGAAACTCGCCAGCCGAATCGAATTTATAGGCGGGCGGCGCCCCTTGGTCTTCGTTCAGGTAGTTGACGAATCGTGCCGCCTCGAACCAGCTAACCCGGGTGGCCGGCTTATCGGGACCACGCTGGTCGAGCGTGATGCCCAGCGGATTGGCGGTATTCTCCGTGGCCGCGTTGGCTCGACGGATAGCGTGCTCAGGGATTTCGTACTTGCCCATGCGGTAGGTATACGAGACAGCGCCCGCCGGATTGGGGTCGCCCGTCGTGTCCGCTGCGTTGCCCGGATCGCCGATTGTCACGAAATCGATCGTGAACGCGTTCTCGCCGGTGCCGAACGTGTCGGCTTGAGACAACAACGGGACCGAAAACGCCACGAAAAAGGAGATTGGTAGAAGAAGAGCCGATGCATTCATGTCCCAGTTCCTCAATCAACTGCCCCTGGAGAGCCTAAGCGACTGGCTCTCAATGCTGCAACTACCTTTTTCCTACTAGTCTAACCAAATTCGGAAGTTTGCGCCACAGTCCATCGGCCCATTTCTCGTCTGCCTCTGGTGTTCGATGAACCAGCAGTGCGGTCCGGCTCCTCACCCCAACTCCGCATTCAGCCAGGCGTTGTGGGCCCAGCGAAGGCACATGATGCCCAGGGCCAGTACGGTCAGCGCGAGGAATGCTCCCCAGCCCAGGCCTGCGTTGACGAATGCGAAGTACGTGCCTACCGCGACACCCATCAGCAGGTAGAGCAACAGAATCATTCCGGCCATGCGTTGCAGGCCCGATTGGACGAGGGCCAGGCGTAACGAGAGACCGATCGACAGCGGTTGAATGGCAAGCGCCGTGGCAACCACGGCCACCATGTTCTCCGGCGTCAATAACTCGGCCGCTACATACGGCGCGATTGCTACGGCAAGCAGGACCGCCGGCACGGTGGTCCACAGCACCATGGCGACAAACTGGCGCCGCAATCCATCGACCAGTGCTTCGCGCGACAGCGGCAACAACAGGTCCTGCCCCAGACGCGTCCGCCGCGTGGCCAGCAGGTGGCACGCCATGGCGGGAATGACCATGCAGAGGATACCAAACTGTCCCAGCATCATCGGTCCGGCTTTGACGGAACCCTCGCCCGCGTGCATGTTGCTGAAGATGAAAAATTGCATCGACGCGATGGCCAAGATCATCACCAGCATCTGCACGGCCACCAGCGGCATCGGCAGCATCCACATGCCGTAGCGGAGCAGTCGCGGCCGGGTGGACTCGGACGGTGTTTCGATGCCGGCCAAACGGTCGTGCCAGCCGTCGACCACCCAGCGGTGCACCGGGCTGCGCGAGATCCAACGCGTTACCAGGTGGCGGGCCTCGGACTTTTCCATCCGCGACTGTTGGCTGAAACCCGACTGCACGGGAACCAGGTAGTCGCTGTCCTCTTCTTTCATTTGGGTGAGTCGCCATAGCCAGGCCGTGATGCCGGACAGGCCGATCAGCAACAGCGCCAGGCGAGGCAGCAGCAGCGAGGGCGAGTCGGCAACCCACAGCTGCGCGATGGTGGGCTGGAAGTAGCTGAAGTAGAGCGCCAGGCTTGCCAGGGATAGCAGGCCGCTCATGACTTGGATCTGCCACACCACTAGCGCCGCGAACAATGTGCTGAACGCCAGCACGCCCAGCGGTGCGTAGTGCAGACGCCAACTGGTCAAGACCGGGTAGACGAGCACCAGGCCAACCAGTAGCGCGACCAGCACCACCAGATGCGGCCTGGCGTAACCAGGCGTCAACCGTGCCCGGGAGTGAACGAACTGATATTTGGCCTGCATGGCCAGCAGCAGCCCCCCGATCATCAACGGCAGTCCCAGGAAGTTCATGCCCATGACCCCGCCCTGTTGGTTGTCGATGTCGTTACCCATCAGGAACAACATGAAGGCAATCCAAACTGCGCCCAGGCACACGGCCACGACCAACCACCGCCGCGAGGTGTAGGTGCGAACAACTTCAAAGTGGGTGGTGTTCATCGTACAGCTCCCGTCAGTTCGCCCTGCGAAAGCTTTGGCGATTCGCTGTCGTGCAGTTCGACAAAGATCTCTTCGAGGTTCAGGTCGCTCACCGTGACATCGGCGTTCCAGGTCTGACGCAGCTCGTCGATCTCTTGCGGAGAAAAGTCGGCCACGGTGGCGACCGCCAATTTGCCATCGACCTGGCAGGAGAGCGCTCCGGCGACAGCGAAACTGGCTGGCAGCGCGTCGGGGGCGAGAATTCGCAAGCGTTTAACGCGGTCTTTCAGCAGGTCGAGTTCGCCGCAGAATTCAATCTGTCCGTCCCGCAGCAGTGCGATCTGGCTCGCCACGCGTTCCAGGTCGCTGGTGATGTGCGTGCTGAACAGCACCGTGCGGTCAGGATGTTCGACCAGGTCGATAAGCGTACGCAGGAACTCGCGACGAGCGCCCGGGTCGAGGCTGGCCACCGGTTCGTCGAGGATCAACAACTCCGGTTCGTGCCCCAACGCGAGCACGATGCCCAGGGTTTGCAGCTGTCCGACCGAGAGCGAGCCGGAGCGCTCGTCGAGCGGCAGTCGCCACCGCCGGCAGAGATCGGCCACGAGTTCGCGATTCCAACGGGGGTAGAAGGCGGCCGTGTAGTCGATCACGTGCCGCACGCGCATCCAGGGGTAGGTAGCCACCTCCTGGGGCACGTAACCGATTCGCTCTTTGGTGGTGGCCGACAGGTTCCAGGCGTCCTCGCCAAAAATCTGGGCGCGACCGCCGGACGTGCGGAACAGGCCCAGTAGACACTTGATGAGTGTTGTCTTGCCCGAACCGTTGGCCCCTAACAGGCCCAATACGGTGCCGGGCGCCAGGGCGAGGTCGAGATTACTGAGTACCTGCTTGGCGGCAAAGCTCTTGCATAGCCCATCAGCAAGTACCGCGGGTTGGCTGAGCTGGTTCATTTTGCTGAGTCCTTGAGTGAGGCTTCGAAAAGAGCACGAATTTGCTTGTCTGTGAGTCCCAGCAGACGGGCCCGATGAATGGCCGGCGCGAGCAACTGCTGGGCTTGCTCCCGGCGTTCGGCCAAGGGGCCACTGGTGGCCGTCGCCGAGACGCACATGCCCTGGCCGCGGATCCGCTCGACCACGCCATCGGATTCGAGCAACCCGTAGGCCTTGCTGACGGTCATGGGATTGACGTCCGCCGTCTGGGCGACCTGTCGCACGCTAGGCAGGAAATCGCCCGGCGTCAGCCGCCCCCCGGCGACGAGCGCCACGACCTGATCGACAATCTGCCGATAGATCGGCACGCCGCTGGAGGGCGCGATATCGAATTGGAGGGGCGATGTGTCCATGTGTATTAATATAGTAATACACCGGACGCGAGTCAATAGTCGATTTCGCGGAATAGTGGCACGGGAATTGTCTGGTTAACGCGTCTGTTTTTTTCCCAGGCCAGAGCGTACGCTGGTAGTAGAAGACCCATCGTGGGGTCCAGCAATCGATTTCGAAAGAGGCGGATATGCAAGTCAAGATCAACAGCGACAACCACATCGACGTCCACGAAAAGTCCGTAGAAAAATGGCAAGACGAAGTGGCCACGGCCCTATCGCGGTTCGGCGATTGGTTGACCCGGGTGGAAGTGCACCTGACGGATGAGAATAGCCACGCCAAGGGCGGCCCGGACGACATTCGCTGCCTGATGGAGGCCCGCCCCGCCGGCAAGTCGCCCGTGAGTATCGAAGTGCGGGCGGCGAATGTTGATCAAGCCGTGCATCAAGCCACGGCCACTTTGGAACGTCGCCTGGCCACGATGGTCGACAAAGCGCGGACGGAACGGCGCAAGCGACCGGCCCAAATCCAACCGAGCGACCTGGACGAGACAGATGATTCGTGAGGCAGGACGCGTCCGCTAGCTCTGCGTGAACGCACGCAGCAGCGTACCTCCAGAGTAGAGGCCGCCCGTGTACAGGCCATTGGTGCTGAGGGCTGTTCGTGTGAAGGGGCGACTTGACCTTGCGATCCATCTTGCATCTGCGGACGACTTTAGGAATATGTTGCCTCGTACAATCTGCATTTTCGCGACGTTGTTATTGATTCTGGCGAGCAGCGCGATCGCGGAGACAGGTCGCCGTGAGGTATCCGGTATCTATCCGCACCTTGCCATGTTCAACGATGAACGGGAGTGCGGTACGGGAGCCGTCGTGCCGTGGGCCGATCGCCTGTGGGTGGTCACCTACGCACCGCATTCACCTGAAGGATCGAGCGACAAGCTGTACGAGATCACGCCCGATTTGCAGCAAATCGTTCGCGCCGAAAGCATCGGTGGCACGCCGGCCAATCGAATGATCCATCGCGAGTCGCAGCAGCTGTTCATTGGCCCCTACGCTATCGATGCGGAGCGAAACGTCCGTGCGATTCCCTACTCGGAAATGTTTGGCCGCCCCACCGGCCTGGCGCGACATTTGTCCGATCCGGCAAGCAAGATTGTGTTTGCCACCATGGAGGAAGGCATCTATGAAGTGGACGTCGATACGCTAGCCGTGCAAGAACTGTGGGCCGACGAACAGCAGGAGTGTGGGCGAAAAGCGGCGCTGCCGGGCTATCACGGCAAAGGATTCTACTCCGCCCAAGGACGTTACGTGTACGCCAACAATGGCGATCATGCCGCCGCCGCTCGCGTGGATCCCAATGTTCCCAGTGGAGTGTTGGCCACCTGGGATGGCCAGGCCGAAGAGTGGACGGTAGTCCGTCGCAATCAGTTTACCGAGGTGACCGGTCCTGGCGGCCTTGAGGGGAACGGAGCCGAGGACGATCGGCTGTGGAGCATTGGTTGGGACAATCGTTCGTTGATTCTTGCCCTGCTGGAGAACGGGCAGTGGCACAGTTTTCGCCTGCCAAAGACCTCGCACTGCTACGACGGTGCTCACGGCTGGAACACCGAATGGCCGCGTATACGAGACATTGGCGAAGAGAAACTGCTGATGACCATGCATGGACAGTTCTGGCAGTTTCCCAAAACGTTCTCTGCCGGCAATACGGCCGGGATTGTCCCGCGATCGAGCTACCTGAAGGTGATTGGCGACTTCTGTCGCTGGCAGGACCGTGTGGTGTTTGGCTGCGACGATACAGCACGCGGTGAGTTTCTGAACAAAGATCCGCTCAAGGGCGGTTTGGCCGCGCCCGGGCAATCGCAGTCGAACCTGTGGTTCGTCGAGCCTGGGAAGCTCGACACGTTCGGACCACCGCTCGGACGTGGGGCTGTATGGCTCAACGATGACGTCCCATCGTACATGGCAAGCGATCCATTTCTGTTCTCCGGCTTCGACCGACGCTCGATGTACTTTACGCACCAGAGCAGCGAAAGCCTTACGCTGACGATCGAAGTCGATACCAGCGGGCAAGGCGAATGGCACGAATTGCGGCGCGAGATCGTCCCGCCGGGGGAAGACTTCTGGGTGGAGTTCGATTCACAGCAGCAAGGGCAGTGGATTCGGCTATCTCTGGACCTGGATGGCCACCAGGTTTCCGCTTTTTTCCACTACCGCGACGATGATCGCCGACCGGAGCAGGCCGCCGAGATATTCGAAGGCATCGCCAAGCCATCAGGACAAGCGACCAGCAGTGGATTGCTCTACGCGCAGGGCGACGACATGCGTTCACTTCGCTTTCTCGCCGAGGATGATGCCGGCCCGCTTGGATGCTACGAGCTCGACGGCCAACTAGTGCTCCGACAAGTGGAAGACGAGGAAGGTGCAGCCTGGATGGAGCAGAACGTTGGCATCACGTCACCACAGATCGAAGTCGACAGCGCATCACTGCTGTACATCGATCCCGATGGAAACCGCTGGCGACTGCCCAAGGGCAATGCGATGCAGGATGAAGCTATCACGGGGGTGATGGCGCGAGTTTGCCGCGAGGTGTGTACCGAACGAAATCTGCTGAATGTGGGGGGGACTTTCTACGAATTGCCAGCGCCCAACGCGGGCGGATTCGCCAAGTTGCGACCGATTGCCACACACGATCGACAGATCCACGACTACGCCAGCTATCGTGGCCTGCTCGTCATGAGCGGCATCGACCACAACGCCGAGGGCGATCACATTGTGCGAAGCGAAGATGGCAAGTGCGCTCTGTGGGTTGGCTCCGTCGACGATCTATGGTCGCTAGGCAAACCGCGAGGGCAGGGCGGTCCGTGGCTCGATACCCAAGTCGAGCAAGGAAAGGCGAGTGATCCTTACCTGGCTACGGGCTACGACCAGACGGTGCTCACGCTCTCGCACCAGCACCCGCGGCCGGTGAGAATCATCGTTGAAGCCGACTTCACCGGGACGGGCGAATGGGCAACGGTCGCAGAACTCGACGTTCAACCTTCGGAGGAACTCGAGTACCGATTCGCCGATGGTTTTGGAGCCTATTGGCTGAGGTTCAAGTCGTCGGAGAACACCGTAGCCACCGCTCAATTGGACTACCGGTAGGCGATCCGATACGAGATCGCTTTGTTTCTCAGGTCTATTCGGCAAGCGGTGCTCATATCGAGAACGCACCGAGCAGCATGCCGGCGGATATCGATCGATTCGCAACAGGTAGTATTACGCGGCATGTGGCCCATGGGTGGCCAACTGTGAAACAACACCTATTCCGCGGCGTACTTCTCTTGCGCCAGGTTGGCGATGCCCTTCAGATCAAGTTTTCCTGAGCCCAGTACGGGAATTTCGTCGACCAGCATGAAGCTGTCGGTACTGGGGATCCAGAGGTTGGACATGCCGGCTTGCTTCAGCTCCGAGCAGATCGTAGCGGGGTCTTTTTCCAGCGTGCGATGCACCACGATCAGACGCTCACCTTTGCGCGCATCGGGCACGGCCGTGACCACCACGCGGGGCGATTCGTCGTCGTCTTCGATGCCAACGCACTTTTCGATCGCCTCCTCCACACCGATGTGGGGCACCATTTCGCCACCGATCTTGGAGAATCGACTCTCGCGCCCCGTGATCTGGATGAAACCATCCGCGTCGATGCGGGCGATGTCGCCGGTGACGTACCAGCCATCGCGAAGCACTTCGGCTGTTTTTTGCGGCTGGTTCATGTACCCCTTCATGACATTGGGGCCCGTGATCAGCAGCATGCCAGTGGCCCCGCCGGGCAGGTCCTCGAACGTTTCGGGGTGAATCACCTTGGCCGCCACGCCGGGCACGGGCCGGCCCACGGTACCTTCCTTGGCGTCGACTTCCTCGTGGTGCGAACGACTGGGCGGGATGTTCACGCTCACCAGCGGCGCCAGCTCGGTGGTGCCGTATCCTTCCACCGGTCGCACGCCAAATCGCTCTTCGAAGGCGTCGGACAGCGAGCTGGGCAGCTTCTCCGCGCCCACCACCACCACGTCCAGCGTGGCAAACTGCTCGGGCGTGCAGCGCTTCGTGAACGAGCGAAGGAAGGTGGGAGTCGACAGCAGAATGGTCGCTTTGTGTTTTTCGGCCAGCTTTCCGATAGCCTTGGCGTCGAGCGGGCTGAAGTGGTACGTGGCGTGGATGTCCAGCGAGAGCGGACCCCACAACGTGACGGTGTACCCGAAGGAGTGAAAGAACGGCAGGATGCCGAGCATCGTATCGCCGGGACGGAGCTGAATCACCTGATCGATGGCGTCGACGTTGGAGGCCACGTTGCGGTAGGTCAGCATCACGCCCTTGGGCTCACCGGTCGAGCCCGATGTGAAGATGACCGTCAGCACGTCGTCGGGCTGGATTTTGGTCAAGCCGTACATCGAGTCGAGCAGCCACGCGGGCGTCAGGTAGGCGTTCAGCGCCCCCAGTACCTTATCGCCGAAGGTAAGCTTCTCGCGAAGGTCGTCCAGGTAGATGAGTTTGGCTTCGAGCTTCGAAACATCCACCGGCAGTCGTTCGGCCACCTGGCGGGTAAGCAGAATATGGCGGATACCGGCCTGGCGAATGCAGGCATTCATCACGTCTTCGGTGGCTGAGTAATTCAGGTTCACCGCGACGCGCCGCGACAGGGTGAGGGCCGCGTTGACCATGGCGCCACCGGCCGAGGGTGGAATGAGTACGCCGATGTGCTGGTCGTCCGCCGAAAGCACTTCGCGGACCAGTAGCCGCTGCAGGATGATGGTCCGCATCAGCAACTGTCCGCCAGTGATGCCATCGTTGGTGGTATCGGAGATTTTCCAGCGGAAACGGGCCTTGCGGCACGTCCGGATCATGGTGCGGATCACATTGGTGCTTCGTGCATGTCGGCTCACGGCAGCTTGGGCTCCTAATTGCTGTACCGCCTCGCGGACCTGGGCGACGCTGGTCGGATTCTTGATGGGGCGACCAAACCAAAACGAGACTCGATGTGGCCACTGCGATGGCCAGCGCCCGAAAAGTCGCCCCCCACGATAGCTAAACATACTGCCCCAGAGTTCATCGAGATAGACCGGAATTACGGGTGCCCCCGTCCCACGGACCAGCGACAGCAGCCCCCGGGTGAACGATTGGAGCTGCCCACTGCGAGTCACCTGGCCCTCGGCGAAGAGGGCTACCATCTCGCCGTTCGACAAGGCCTGGCGAGCCTGCTGGATGGCTTTGCGCGCCGCGCTGGGCGAGCTGGGCACCTCGATGACCCCCATCATGCGGGCCATTCGCCGCTTCCAGGGGGCATTCAGCAGATCGCTCTTGATCATCAGCCGGATGCGCCGCGTGGAGCTGGAAATCAGCAAGATGCCGTCGGCCCAGGTTACGTGGTTGGCCACCAACAGCGCTCCACCCTCGATGGGCAGGTTGTCGCGATCAACCAGTTTGATGCGATACACCGTGTGGGCCAGCAGCCAGGCCACGAATTTGGTGGTCGACTGGGGGATCAGGTACACGATGTACACCACTACCGGCAGGGTCAGCAGGCTGCAAATCAGGAATATCTGCTGAGCGTCGAACAGTGGTTTGCCATCGGTGAACCGGGTGGTCCGCAGTGCCAAGTACCCCAGTGTGACAAACAGCATGCCGGAGAACATCAGGAAATTCGACGCCGCGAGTACGGCGCCACGCACCTCAGGCCGACTGCGGTGTTGCAGGAACGCGGTAATCGGCACCACAAACAACCCGGAGCTAATGCCCAGCATGGCGAAGTAAAAACAGGCCAGCATGTAGCTGGGAGTCATCGACCACTCGACCCCGCCCGCACCGGAGATGATGAAGTTGCCGTCCAGCGGGTAGAGCAGAAACGTGAACAGCACCAATCCACCCGCGGCCAGCGGCAGGATGCCGAGTTCGACGTGCTCGTTCGACCACATGCCCGCAAGTAGACTACCGAGCGCCATGCCGATGACCAGCGCCACGAGCCCCGGCACGACCTGCACCTGGTCGCTGCCGCCATGTTCGTAGACAAGCTGATCGATGTTGAGTTGCGAAAGCGTACCAAGCGACCAGAAGAACATGCTTCCCAAGGCCACCAGCAGCAGCGCGCGATCGGACGACAGAATTTTCACATCGGACCAGGTCCGTTTGATGAAGTCCCACGGAAACGGCATTTCGGGCTGCGCGGCGCGGAGGAACGTGATCCACAAGCTGGTGAACCATCCCGCCACGGCGATGCCGACCAGCACGGCCAGTTCCACCAGCCAGTTGTAACTGCCGAAGCGCTGGTGAACATGGGCAGTGGCCAGCCAGCCTCCGATGGCGGTGCCAATGACGATGGCAAACACCGTGACGAAGCCAATCAATCCGTTGGCGGCGGAGATGGCGTTCTGGTGCAGCATTTCGGGAATGCTGCCCAGCTTCGCCGGACCGAACAGGGCGCTCTGCGCGCCCATCAAGGCCACGGACGCAAACAGCAACCAGTTCCAGTTTAAGTACACTGCCACCACGGTGAGTACCATCAAGGCGATCTCCGCCACCTTGCACCAGATGATCACGTCGCGCTTGCTGAAACGGTCGGCCAGGTAGCCAGCCGGTGCGGCCAGCAGCAGGTAGGGCAGGATAAAGCAAACCGAACCGGCCACCAGCATCTGGCTGGCCTGCTCTGCGGTGAAATTTTCCTTGCCAATGCCGATCACCAACCAACGGGTAATGCTGTCGTTGGTTGCGCCCAGCAGTTGGGTCAGCAGCAGGCCAATGAACGTAGCCGACTTCAAGCCCGCCTGGGGTGCCGGCTCTTGAAACTCGCCCGAATCGCTCGGCAGGCGCATCGCGTCGGCGGTGGCGTCGGCGGAGCCGGACATGGCAGGCGGCACAGCTAAGGGGAGCGGGGCAGGGAAGCCCGAATTTATCGGGAGATACAGTTGTAACGGCTACCACAGCGGCCGTCTAAGGGGTCCCACAGTGGGAGAAGTGTCCAGTACCAACCGCCCAACACGCACCCGGACACGCCCATAGTGCTTCGTGGATCCCGCCCGTGTATTGGTACTGCGGCGTACCCTATAATAGCGAGTTGCTCAGAACCAACGTGGGGGCGCCGCTCCGGGAGTATTGCTGTGGGTAAACTTTATAACTTTCTGCTGGGCCTGGCCCTCGGCTTCGGTTTGTACCATGCGCTGTCGCACTACAGCATGGTAAACTCTGCGGATGGGCTGCAACTGGTGCCCAAGCAAGTTCCCCGGTTGTCGGAGATCTACGTAGATGTCCGCGATTTCAAACCCGTCGATTGGGCCGACCATCCGGAGTTGATTCTCGACCTGCAAAAAGCCGGCAAGCAGAAGGTGCTGCAGGACGCGGCCGTGGAGGCCGTGAACGACGCCGTGGGTCGCGGGCTGGACAAGATCCTGCCTCCAGCTCAGCCAGCGGAGAACTGAAGTCCATTTCCGGTGGCCCCCCGCACAATCCGTGCGATCCTCCCGGAGAGCAGCACTCCTAGCACCGCGCGCCGGCCGTTCTTGCTCATTCCGGTCGCCAGCAATCCACGATAATTGTGGATGAGGGTCCGTCTTAATTGGACAGCAGTTGCCCGCCACCGCACCCTCTGGAAGGACCGCGACGATGGAGTTTAACCGCAATCAATTTTTCTTTCTGGGTGTTCTGATCCTGTTTCTCGGCATTCAGGTGCGGATGGTCGAGAGCTACACGCTTTCGTCCCAAGCCACGAAGTTTCTTGCCGACCGATCCAGCGGTGCGGTGGCTTCGGCCAGTGACGCCGCCGGCGGAACGGCCGCTTCGGTAGTCCCCATTGGCAATAAGACGATCCAGCCGCCGGAATGGCTGGGGTGGTGCCTTATCTCGATTGGTGCGGTATTGGTGCTGCACAGCCTGGCGATGCCGCGGCCCAGCTAACGCTGTACTGGTGGCCCGGGGCGTGCGCTTTTCCGACCAGGTTGGTTCGACTTGCAGCCGGGAGTGTCCGCGAGTATTATTATTTACGGTAAAAACAGCTGTCATGGCGCTCGGGTCGAGCGCCCCACTGCCCCCCTCCACGTTCCTCAAGGCCCTGGCCGATGCCTGAAACTAAGCGAATCAAAGCGAGCGATTCCGGCGGAGTTACCGTCGTCACGTTTGCGGACTCGAAGATCATCGATGAAGACGAGATTCAAGAGCTGGGCCAGGAATTGTACGATCTGGTCGAACGCCACGACCATCGTAAGTTCGTGCTCAACTTTTCGCACGTCGAGTTCCTGTCGAGCGCCGCGCTGGGAAAGCTCATTAGCTTTGAAAAGAAGGTCAGTACGCATGATGGCGAACTGATCCTGACGAATATTCGCCCCGAGATCTACGAGGTGTTTGCCATTACCAAGCTGACCAAGTTGTTCCAGATCAAGGACGACGAAGCAGACGCCCTGGCGGTACTGTAGAGTTCACGAGAGTTGCACGCGCACGGCAAGGCTCGCAAGCGCGGCCGTCATCTCTCCACAGGCATATGTTCAATCCTTCGCCACGACTCGTTGTCGGTCGACAGCGTGGCAACCGCGATTAAGGCGAGCCATGGACCAGCACAACTGGAGTTGGACACTCAAGCGCAGCTTCCCCAGCCGGAGGAACGCTCACCTTGAGTCGATGGAGGAGATCCTCGGACAACTCACGGAACTCGGATGGAGCGACCGCGAATTGTTTGGCGTGCAGATGGCCCTGGAGGAGTCGCTTACCAACGCGATTCGTCACGGCAACAAGTGCGACGAATCGAAGCATGTGGCGATCGAGTGTAAAGTCAGCCCCGAGCGATTCTGGCTGCGGGTCGAAGACGAAGGGCCAGGGTTCATCCCCGAGCACGTGCCCGATTGTCGCAAAGGTAAGCACCTCGAGGCATGTGGTGGGCGGGGGCTGATGTTGATCAAAGCCTACATGACCACGGTCGAATACAACGACCGTGGTAACCGCGTTACCATGGAAAAGGTTCGCGGCGAGCAATCCAGCGAACTGATGGACGTCTCGTCCTGAAGGCCAGTCCAGCGTAACGGGCCAGGCCCCACGGCCCTTCCTTTTGCTGAGATCGGCGTTTAACTACCGCGCCGCTTCTATCTGCCTAACCCGGCTGTTTGCAGGCTGTTGGCCAACCGCATCGCGGCGGGCGAACCAAACGCCCCCACGTTCTTGCTGCGGGAACGCTTGGCAACGCGACGCTGGGGAGATGCTTGGCGAGCTGTCTCTCGAGTGGGCGAGCCATCAGCAATCTGCCGCGGCGGCTGTTGCCTTTCGGTGGCCCGGGGCTGCTGCGCCGCCATGTGCCGTGGAGGCTGCTGGCCAGGGTAGCTAGGCGACCAGCTTTCTTCAGCCGGCTCTTCCGAAGCAGCCGACTCTTTTTCTGCCGGGGACTCCATGAGCTCGACGTCCGAAGCGTACTGGACGCTATCGGCCGTTGCATCGAACGATGGATTGTACCGCTCGTACTGCGCGGCTTGCTGAAGGGCCGCCTGACGGACCAGAAAATCGGTGGGACCGGGCAAGGCCATCGGTCCACCAATGGATGACGCCGACGCGTACTGCGGATTGGCATACCGCGGATTGAGGGTGCCCGCAAATGGCGTGGCCCTACTGGGCCCAATGCGACCACCGATGCCTACCAGATAGCTGGCTCGATGGCCCGCACAGCAATCGGCCAGGGCGGAGTCCGCTGCGAGTGCAAGTAGCACAGCGAGGGACGCGACGACCAACGTTCGGTAAACAGCCATGGTGGCGATCCTTCGTAGCAAGAATGAAGGTGGATATTCCACGCTTCGAACGAGCCTACCACAAGCTGAGCCAAGGCTGCAAATGTTTTCTGTTGATGCACAGTAAGTCGCTAAATGGCAGAGGGATAGACCCGGTGAGCGGACAAGCTGTTGGGGGGACTGCTTGCCGTCTGCGGCCGGGCCTATCCCAAGACAGGGGAACATTACCTGCTGCTGCTACTACTGGGGGGATTTATCCCCCAGAGGAGGTGGATTTGGCTGTTTGCCAATCGATAGGCTCTTCGCGAGGAATTTCTACGTGGTGCACCAATTGCTGATGTGCGGCGCGGACGTCGACGGCCGCAGCGGCAGCGTTGGATTCGCACTGGGGGAGCAAGTCAAAGAGTACGTCGGAAGCGGTTGCGTAGTTGCGAACCTGGCCGGGGAGGAAGTACATATCACATGCCTAATGTCCGGACGCGGACGGTTGGGCAATTTGTCCGGCAACCTGGCTGTCTCCTAGGCGGAGATCCACGGCTTTGCGTCCCTGCCTCGCGGCAGGTTTGCCATTATCGGTGGGCGGTTCGATGCGATGCAACGCCCATTGCGGATGAGAAAAGGGGAGCGACCAAGGGAAACGGGGGGAGAGATGAGTGAGGCCTCTGACTATTAAAAGAGTAGGTTACGGACGGGGGCTCGTCCAACGATGCGACCACGATTCCCCAGGAATATGGTGGCCTTTATCTCCTTTAGTCGCCGACGAATTCGGGTTGCACCAGTTGTGGCAATACGCCGGCCTCGTGGCCACGTTTCAGGAACTCGGCAACCGCTTGTCGTCCCCGAGGACCGAAGTCCTGGGTCCAGTCGTTCACGTACATGCCCACGAACTTGTCGGCCTTTTGGTTGTCCAGATCACGTCCGTACTGCAGCGCGTATTCCAGTGCCGGTTCGCGGTGGGCAAGGCCGTAGTCGATGCTCTCGCGCAGCAGTCGTTGGACCTCAGCGATGGTCTCGTCGCCCAGGTCCTTTCGCACGGCGTTGGCGCCCAGCGGCAAGGGCAGTCCGGTCTCTTCCTGCCACCACACGCCCAGGTCGACAATCAGCTTCAGGTCCTGTTCGCCGTAGGTCAGCTGTCCTTCGTGAATGATCAGGCCCGCGTCGATCGCCTGGCCCTGGTACTCACCGGCCACCACGGCGGGGATGATCTCGTCGAACGGCACCAACACGTAGTTGAAGTCGGTCCCCAGGCATAGCCGCAGCGAGAGGTACGCGCTGGTTAGCTTGCCCGGCACGGCGATGGTCTTGGTGCCGACTTCGGCCAGGCTCATCTCGCTCTTCGCCACGACCATCGGCCCGTAGCCGTCGCCCATGCTGGCGCCGCAGGTGCACAGCATGTACTTGTCCTGCAGGTGGGCGTAGGCGTGCAGGCTAACGGCCGTCAGTTCCAACTCGCCGCTGAAGGCGCGTTGGTTGAGCGTCTCGATGTCCACGAGTTCGTGCGTGAATTCCAGATCGCCCGTATCGATCTTGTCCTTCGCCAGGGCGTAGAACATGAAGGCGTCGTCGGGGTCGGGGCTGTGTCCCACGCGGATTAGCTGCTTGGTGGCGGACATCAAGTACACTCGCAGGTTGGTCGGCAGAAAGGCATTTGCAAAGCCCTAGCCTACCCGCCCCCGCGTGGTTTTTCGAGTGCCCCCGCTGCCCGTGGTACACTAGGCCTCGAACGACAGGCCCTGGGCCGCAGTGGTTGGCTGCGCGATGTGCGGCGCCACGATGGGCGTGCTGGTGGTTGGCCGAGCATTTCCCTTCTGCTGGGTGTGTGCCCGCTCGCAGGCGAGCTGCCAGGTCTCGCGTTCGAATTCGAGAATCCGCATTACGTCGCTCAGCTTGGTGGCATCCGTATTCACGTACGCCGAGGTGAGGGTGTAGAAAAGGAACTGGTAGAGTTCGCACAGCTTTTGGTTGATGTCGCTCTCGCCCCCCCGCACGCCGGCCAGCATCTCGCCGACGATATCCATCGCACGCAGCATGGCTTCGTTGGCGTGGCCCTCGTTGTTGTCGCCCAGTTCGTGCTGCGCCTTGGTACAGAAACGCAGCGCTCCCTCAATCAGCATAAGGTGCAACTGGGCTGGCGAGGCGGTCTTCACCTTTGACTCGAGGTAACTGCTCGGATTGGCTTGCGGCATGGTTGGTTCCTTCCTATTTCATGAGTACTAGTAGTGTGCGAGGTGCCAGCTGGATGTTACCTAGGAGCTACTGCGATTGACCGGAGCGATAAACTGGATCGATTCAATCACATCGATGTTCGACTGCAGCTGGCTGATGGTCTGTTCCAGCGTGTAGAACTCGAGCAGGGTTCGCTCGCGTTCGCGTGCCAGAAACTCCGTCATCGACTCGATGCGTGCTTCGTTGTTCTCGATGGTCGAGGTGAGCGAGTCGTATCGTCGGGTCAGGGCGGAGTTTTCTTCGCCGGCCAGACTGTCGATGGCCGCCTGCAGTTTGTCCACCACGCCCAGGCCATCCAAGGTAAACAGCTTCTGAACCTCGTTGGGGTTTTCTTCGAGCGCTTCGGCCAGTCGGGCAGAGTCGAACTCCAGCTCGCCTTCTTGATTCAGACGGATGCCGAGGGTCGACAGCGTGCGGAATTCGGAACTGCTGGAGAAGGCCGAGGTGAGGACATTGGCCAGGTCGAGTTCAACTCGAATCACCTCGTTACGACCAAACAGCAGGCCTGTCGTGTTCGATGCGGCATCGAACGAGGTGAGCTGCTCGAGGGTCGTCCGTAGCGAATTGAACGAGTCGACTAAATTCTGCGTGGCGTTGGTCAGCTTCGTCGTATCGGTGCCAACCTCGACCGTGACCGGATCACTCGAGGCCCTGTTCACGGTGACCGACAGTCCCTGAACGACATTGTCGAAAGTGTTGTTGGTCGACGTAACAACGATGCCACCCGTGCCCGAATTGCCGTACTGCAGCACGGCGTCGCGCGGGCGGGTGGCGTCCTGCGTGCTGAAGCCGGCAGTGGACGTGTCGACCAGCAGTTCCGCCGCGTTGCCGGTGTTCTCCGAGGTGATGGACAGCCGGTAGCCGGTGCCGTCGAAAAACGTGCTGGCGGTGAAGCCGCCGTCGAAGTCGTTGATCTGCTGAACCAATATGCCCAGGGCGTCGGCATCCTCGTCCAGCGCCGTGAAGGCGCCCGAGCCATTGATTCGTTGGATGCCTGTGGTCAGGTTTTTGTTCGCGTTGTTGGTCAACCGCAGTTCCGCCGCGGCGGTGCCACTGCCGAGATCGCGGACGGAGAGCGTCTCGTTGCCGAGGGAGGAGTCGACCAGTTGAATGCCGTTGCCGGCGTTGTTGAGGCTGGCCACCAGTTCGGTGCCGGCGGCGGTGGCCGCGTCGTTGATCTTGTCGATCACGTCCTGCACGGTGTAGGCCTCGTCGCCCGGCTTATCGAGCTGGACAAAGAACGCGGTGCCATCGCCGGTGGTTACCTCGATGGTGCCGAGTTGAATGCCGCTGCCGCCATTCAGCGTGCTTAGCGCGATGCTGTCGGGAATCTCCAGCGTGCTTAGATCGACTTCGAAGCTGGTGCGGCCGTCGATGATCTGTTGACCGCTGTCGTCGGTGTCGCTCGAGGCGGTTGCGATCCGCAGATCGGCGGCCGCGCTGTCGCCATCGCTGTCGGTGATCGACAGGGTGCCCGAACCGCCGGCCAGGTCGGTAATCAGAATGCCATCGCCGGTATCGTTGATACGAGCTTCCACCTGAACCGACAACGCGTTGATCTTGTCGATCACGTCGCCTATCGTTTCGGCTTCCGCATTGCTGGAGTCCAGGCTCACCGCAGCCCGGTTGCCGGCCGAGTCGGTGATGCGGAAGTCGCCCAGGCGAACGCCTTTGCCGCCGTTGAAGTCCTCAAGCAGGGTCGATTCGCTCACCACCTGGCGGTTGAGACTGCCGGAGTTGACTGACCCCACGGCGTCGTCCACCTCGATTCCCAGCGCGGCGGCCGTCGTGTCGCTGCTGCTGATGGTTAGATTGCCGGTGCCACCCGAGTTGTCGGTGATGGAAATGCCGTTTCGCGAGCCGTTGATCGCCGCGGTGACGTTGGCGCCCGACTCGTTGATCGTATCGACAAGGTCGCTCAGCGTTTCGGCCGCGGAGAGATCGACGTTCACCAGCGGGTTGCCAGCTCGGTCGACAATATCGATGCTCGTCAATTCGCTGTATCCCTGTCCGCCATTGAGCGAACTGACCAGGGTGTCGCGGAGTCCGGAGATCAACCGCTTGCCGGTGATCACTCCTCCAACGGCCGTGCTCGTAAGCCCCAGGTCTTCGGCTACGGTGCCGGTGCTGGTTACGCCAAAGGCGCCGCTGCCGGAGGTCAGGTCGGTCAGCTCGAGTCTGTTGCCATCGGCGGAAATTGCGGCCGAGAGCTTTGTGTTGTCAGCGGCGTTGATGGCATTGATGATGGCCCCCAGCGAGGTGGAGCCGCTGACGTCGATGGTCAGTTCCGATTCGTCCGCCAGGGTAACCGTGAGCACGTCTCCCACGCTGTGGACCTGCACGCCTGTGCCATCGTTCAGCGAACTCAGCAGCGTACCCGAGTGCAGCGAGAACACGTCGTCGCCGGTCACGCTGTCGGCGGCCACGTTCACCTCGGCCAGCCCCAGACTGGCAGCCGCGGAGCCGAGTCCAACTTCCTTCACGCGAAGGTTGCCCGCTCCACCGGTGTTGTCCGTGAGCACAAACGAGTCGCCCGCGACCGAGGCCGTGACATCGATGTCGCTATTGCTGTTGATGGCCTCCAACACGTCGTCCACCGTCAGCGCAGTACGCAGATCGACTTCGGCCGAAGCACCACTGCGGTCGGTGATGCGAATCTTGCCGGCGGCAAAACCGTCGCCCGAATTGAGTTCGCTCAGGCGAATGCCTCGATCGACGTGGCCTCCCGCGCCAATGCGGAAGGTTCCGCTGGAAAGCTGGTTGGCCACATCCGTAAACGCGCTGCTCACCACCTGGTGATTGGTGGCCGTTTGCAGCGGCGTGAACGTGTAAGTGCCCGGCTGAGGAGGAGGGTTGGTCTTCGTGGCGACCGTCATCAAGTTCTGGTTGCTGGACGTGGCCTTGGTGGCCGTGTACAGGCTCGAGGCGTTGAGCGAGCCGGCGGAGAATCGCATCCCCAATAGCAACGAGGTGACTTGTTCCAGGGCGGTCCGCTCGGCCGTCAGGGCGTCGGTGCGTTCCTGCAGCGTGTCGCGCGGTGTCGCGGCGATTTGCATTAGCTGATCGACGGTATCCTTGATCGGAATACCGGTGATCAGGCCTACGCTGGATTGAAACTGTCCCATGCTCTCAAACGCTCGGTTGAGTGGTTCGTTGCGGCACGCTGGGCGATCGCACAAGGGTAGCTCACGGCCAGGCGCGCAACACCAGCGGTGCGGCACGAAGCGCAACGCTATCGATTTTATCGACCAGGCAAGCTAGCCGAGTTCAGGCTAATCACCATGCCAGCAAAGCGTTTGGCCGAGGATCCCCTGACAAAGAAAAAACCGGTCCGAATCTGGCGATTCGGACCGGTTTGGTAGGTTTTGCTAACTGCTAGCGGTTTAGCCGAGCAGCGACAGCACGTTCTGTGGGTTCTGATTCGAGATCTGCAGAACTCGTGTACCCGACTGGACCAGAATCTGCGACCGGGTCAGGTTGGCAGTTTCTTCAGCAAAGTCGGCGTCGCGGATCGAGCTTTCGGCCTCGGTCAGGTTGTTCAACGTGTCGTTCAAGGCGTTCTTGTTCGTCTCGAGCGTCGTACGCTGGAACGCACCCAGTCGACCGCGAAGCGAAGTGACCTGGTCGATTGCTTCGCCGATGATGTCGGCGGCAACCGTGGTGTCGGTCGACAGGTCGGCCGATCCACCAGTACCAAGCTGGTACAGCTTGCCGCTAGCACCACCCAGGCGGGCAGTGTTCACGCTGCCGATACCGAGGCGAGCTTGCTGATTCGACACGACGTCCGGACCGAGTTGGAACAGGGCACCACCACCGGAGATGGTGAAGCTGGCCGTTCCGGTAAAGCTCGAATCCACCGTGGCGGTCAAGTCAAGCGAAGCGGTGTTGATCGACAGGACGTTACCGCTACCCGTGGCAGAGATGCCGTTGACCGTGGCCACCACGTCCGTACCCGTGGTACGGGTGTCGGAAAACAGGCCGCCATCGTCTTCAATTACGCTCAGGTCGACGAAGGCGTCGGTGCCGTAAGCGGAGGTGGTGAACTCGAGCGTGGTGCCGTTGGCCGTGGCAGTCACACCCGTTGCGTCGCTCACCAGGTTGATGCCGTCGACAACCGAGTCAATCGAGGTGCCAGCACCGAAGGAGATAACCTCGGCACCGTTGGTGCCCGACAGTTCGAACACGACGTCGTTGGCCAGACCACCACCGGTGTCGCCGCCCGTCAGGGTTGGGGCAGTGACTGGAGCCGAGTCCGACGATTCGACGTAGCTCGTACCAGCGGCGGTGAAGCCGCCCGTCGAGTTGGTGCTGTCGAACGTGGCTTCGAAGACCTGGGCACCGTCGACCTCGAAGGCGTTGATGGCGTCCAAGATCTCCTGCGCCGTCACCGTACCGGTGATATCGACGCCCAGACTGCCCGTGCCAGTGTCGAGCGACACGATGACTTCGTTGCCAGTGCCTCCACCCTCGGTAACGTCGATGGTGAAGTCGTTGTAGGCATCGGTGTTGCCAACCGTCGCAATATCGAGAGCCAGCGTACCAACCGCACCGGTGGCTGAACCGCCGGTGATGTTCACGACGTTGGCGATGGTTGAGCCGTTGTCGCCTTCGGCAACATCCAGTGTCAGGTTTGTGTCGAACGCCGCGTCGGAGATTTCGCTAACATTGGAGTTGATGGCCGCGGCAACACTGTCGAGGTCGCCCACGTAGTCGTCGCCGATGGTGACGGTGTAGCCAAGCGTCGCGTCACCTGTGACGACGATACCCGTGCCACTTCCACCGGTCAGGTCGAAGGTAATGTCGAAGTTTTCGCCAGCAGTGGTTGTGGCCGTGAAGGCTGCAGCGGCGTCGGTGGCGGCGTCGACACCACCAGTGGTGACGTCGGTCAGCGTTCCAACATCGGCAGCCACCACGTTGGCCGTGCCGTCCGAAGTAGCCGAGAAGTCGGCACCACCATTGGAGGCCGCAATCGCAGCGGCAATCACGTCCGACCCAACACCAGTTGTCAAGTCGGCGGTCACCGTGATCACGCCGGCAGCGAAGTTCACACTGTTCACCGCACCACCCGAGTCGTTGCTGTCGACGAAGGTGATGTCGATGTCGTTGCCGTTCGTACCGTCCGCAGCACCACCGGCCAGGGCCGTAATGGTCAGGGCGTCGCCGTTCGTCAGCGCGGCAGTCGTTCCGGTCGCCTGTTCAGCCGGGGTATCGACGGCAAAGCTGCCACCGCCGGTTACGCTACCGGCAACCGCGGACTGGTTGAGCGTGAGGTCCAAGTCGCCCGTCGCTTGAGCGGCCGTGGTCGCGGCCGGGAAGTCGGCAACCTCGACGGTGGCTTGGGTGGCCGCTGTGGTGATGGCAATGTCCACATCCACCGAACCGGCGCTGCCCAGGTTGGCCTGGTCGATCTTCAGGTCCGAAATGTTGGAGAAGTCGCTATCGGCCGAATCGGTGATGAAATCGAGCGTTCCGTCCAACAGCCGTCGGCCTTGGAACGTGGTGGTTTGGGCGATTCGGTTGAGCGCTTCGAGTGAGGAGTCGACCTGCAACTGGTTAGCAGCAACCTGTTCGTCCGACAAAGCACCGGCGTTGGCCGATTCGGTCACCAGACCGCGAATGTCGTTGAGCAGCGAGGAGACCTGTCCCAGAGCGCTGTCGGCCGTGGCGATCACCTGGTTGGCGCGATCGGTATTGCTGATCGCACGCTTGATGGAGGTGATATCGCTACGCAGATTTTCGCTGGCGATCAAACCAGCCGGGTCATCTTTACCGGTGTTGATCCGCAAACCTGTGCTGAGACGAGTGAGAGCTTGCGACAGACCCGCGTTGGCCCTATTCAGGTTATTGCGGCCGATGAGCGAGCTCACGTTGGTGTTAATTCGAGTCATTGCAAACACCCCTTAAACAAACAAGAAATTGTTTCAAAGTTTGACCGGACTGGACGGTTGGATCGGGAGTGAATGACCCCGGCCTGTCTCTCTAGTCGGCTAGCAAGTCCGCCTATTTTGTCGGCTTGCTGTGCAACACTAGGTTGCGTTCAATGCGCGTGCGGAAAAAAATGGGAGCATTTTCCACATGGCTTTTGGGCTGCCCCGCGCACTACATGATGCGAGCGCCAGCAACGGCTCGGAACGACCTTGCCGTCTAGACCAAGCTATCGGTCTGTGAATTTGGGGGCTTGATTTGACCAGCTGGTTTTCAGGTAATCTGAATTGACATCGATTGCTCAATCAGCACAGGTGTTACAGCTTGCCGGTTGAAGGGCGGGTGCTGTGGAGTGCCGAAGAATGCCCCTGTCGCAACTGACTGGTGCAAATAGAGGACTTGCAAAAGAGACACGCAGGTGCTCAATGCAAGGTGGGCTTAGCGGTCCACGCCAGCGAGAAGTCAGCACGCGAGTGCGCAATACGAAGAGAAAAATCAGCTCGAAACTATGACACGGAACGGTCACTAACCAGCGGCCGCTATTGCTTGGGAAGACCTTCGGTGTCCTCAGGCTTCATCTCGGCCGCCTTGCGATTCTCGCGCTGAATGGCCTCGTACACTTCTTGACGGTGCACCGGAATTTCGATGGGAGCTTCGATTCCCAGCCGAACCTTGTCGCCACGCACGTCGACAATGGTAACTACCACGTTGTCGCCGATGATGATGCTTTCGTCGCGCTGTCGTGATAGGACCAACATGGTGGACTCCTTGGCGGCCTGGAGCCGCGTGCCTGCGGGGGCAGCTTTGCTGACGGTTGGGGACAGTAAGTACAGGTAGGCACGCCGATTCTGCAAGCCGTAGCCTGCAACAGCCAGTTGTCACGTCGGCTATCAATCGGCGACGCGTCGCTAGCTGTTGGCTGCCTGTCATGGTTCTTCGGATGCCCGACCACGAAAACTGCAATCACCCCGTAGAGGTAGGGATTATGCAGTGCCCGCTGTAATTGCCAGGCGAAGAACCGCTGCCCTCCGCACAGCTTACCACTGGCGAGACGGCCCGCGGGCTCGCGGGGCGTGGATCACTCAGGCCGATCGTCGCAGCGGGATCGTGGCGCCCAACACGTACTGCACCTCGTGGTCGTTCTTGGCCACGACCTGACGTCCCCGGTTGGTCGTCAAATTGACCACAATCGGAGCTTTCAGATTGAGCGTTAGCGTGTCCTGGTGGCGATTGAGAATGGCCAGCACCTGCAGCGACTTGGCAGTACCACCGCCCAGCGGTGCGATGTCGCGGCTACTGATGCGGACCTGATAGTCGCGCACGAAGCGGCGAGGGCTCACCACTGCCAGGGCCACTTCGGAGCGGTCCAGCGACTGCAGCCAGGCCAACGAACTGTTCGATTCGTCCGCCAGCAGCACCCACTCGCGGCACGTTTCCATTCCAATCAAGCCCTGGTCGAACCGCAGTACGTCGGAGGGTTCGATCGGGACATTGCCAAAGCGGGTGGTCATCACGTACATCGCCTGCTCCAAAATTCAGATGCGGGTGGCGGCATCAAACTCTGCGCGCGGTATCGCGGTATACCGGCGCCTGCTAACTCCATCGGCCGCTACAGTAGATGGAATCACAAAAATCGGCGCAGGTGGACCTGGGTAAAGTGAATCGTGCCATCGTTGCTAGCATCCGTGTCTACCGCGAACGCTGGGCCAGGCATCTTTCGTGAATTTCGACGCCACTGGTTAGATGAAATCGAGCAACGTCATCTGCAGCATGCTGCCCGCCACTTGCAGTGAGGCCTGCAGCGAGTATTGTCGAGCGGTGAAATCGGAAATGGCTTCGGTCAGGTCGACATCGATCTCCTCGGACAAGGCACTGCGAATCGCCACTTCCTCGTCCTGGTGGCGGTGCTCCAGCATCTCGAGGTTCTGCAACCGTGCACCCACCTCGCTGCGGGCGAAGTTCACGCGGTCCAGATCGGTTTCGATCTGGTTGATCTCGCGGCCGATGGCCGGGTAGTCGGCATCCTGTATCGCATTTCGCAGGCGGAGCAGCGTATTGAACACGCTATCGGTCTCCACTGTATTGCGATCGCTGGAAGTGAGCGCGCCACTGGTGCTTACCGCGTCGTCCGCGCCATCCTCCACGAACCCCAGATACTCCGCTGGTTGACCCGACACCCGCATCGAGTCGGCACCCGAGTTGTCGGTCAGCACCAAGCCGTTTCCATCGGCCGCTAGCGACACGGTCACGTCGCCGCCGGTCTGGGCGGCGATTTCGTCCATCACGTCCTGCACGGTGGTCGAACTATCGAGATCGATCGTATGCGTGACGGTAGAATCCGGCGGGCCAAGGGTGGTCAAATCAATCTCGAAGGTAGTCACCCCGTCGACCAGCACCCCGACGCCGCGGTTGAAGTTTTCCAGACGCGAGGTCTCCGTCAGAGTGCGAACCCCCAATTGCGTGGCGGTTAGTCCACCGCCTACTTCGCCAATGGTCAAATCGGCACCGCTTAGCCGCGAGCGTATATTGATGCCGGTGCCTGCTTCGTTGATCTCGACCTGCAGGCCGAGTTCTTCCTGGTTAAGGATGTTCAGCAGTTCCTCGACCGTCTCGGCCTGGCTAATATCAACAGTGATGCTTTGCCCGCCGTTGGTGAGATTGAGCCCCGAAGATTGGTCGAGCACGGTGCCGCTGCCGCCCGCAGTGACGGCCGATGTGCCGACTTCCACCGCTCCAAGTCCCCCGGCGCCGGGCGCCGCGTCGCGGTAGTCCACCTCGGCCGTAAACAGTCCGGAGGCTTCGGCGTTGATGGCATCGACCACCTGGGCTGATGTGGAGACGCCCGCCTCGATGGTGACGGTGAGCGTGCCGGTCGAACCATCGTAGGTGGCCGACTCGCTGCCGGACAGGGTCCCATCGACGAACTGAATGGTCACCCCATTGAGCGGATCGGACAAGGCATCCGCGGGGTCGACGTTCGACCCGTTCTGGGTGGCGGTAACAAAAAAATCGTTGTTGTTGCCAATCGAGGTGACCGTGGCCTGCGCCTTGGTGCCCAGCAGATCGGCCAGGCGGGTGGTCTTGAGGATCGAGGGGGTGATATCGTCTCCGGTCAGCGACGACTGGGGTGTAACGCTGTAAATGCCCAGGTCGCGCGCCACGCGGCCCTCGCCCACTTCGCGAATCATGACCCCTTCGGTGCCACTGGCGGTGTTGAGTTGCAGCCCCGTGCCGGTGACCTCGACGGTGATACCCGATCCTTCAGGAACACCGTTCTGCAGAAAACGAGCGACGTCGCCGATCGTGGCGGCATTCGAAAGATCGACCACCGAACTGGTGGCCTGATTCGATGCGTTGACGTAGACAATCTCGACCGCTCCGCGATCGATTCCGGCACCGCCGTTGAGATGCTGCACCTGAGTGGTGCGGGACAGATGGGGATTCAGGTCGACCGAGCCACGGATCTGTTCGCTGATGCCACCAAAGACTTCGCTTCCAGGCACATTGGTTTCGTACAGGTAGCCAATGTCCACGAAGCTGCGGAGCTGGTCCTCGTTGCCGTTGTAGGAAATGTACTCGCCCTCGTAATCATAGGGCAGCGACTGCGACCGCGAACCAGCGAACAGGTAGCGGTCGCGAAACTGACTGTTGCTGATATTGACCAACTGCTCCAGGGCGCGGTCAATCTGGTTGACCACCGCCAGGCGTTCTTCCTCCGTGGAGGTCGTAGAGTCGATGCCGAGGGCCTCGGACTTCACGCTGTTGAGGATGTTGGAGACTTCGTCGACGGAGCTTTCCGCTTCGCTGAGAAACAGCACACTATCGCGCAAACTGGTTTGGGTTTGCAGCTTTCGCTCGAGAATTCGCTGCAGGTTCAGTGCCCGCAATGAGGCCGGTGCATCGTCGCTGGGCGACAGGATCCTCCGCCCGGTGGAGATCTGCGTCTGCGAGCGCAGCAGGGCCAACTGATCCGCTTGGACCTGTTGCGTGATGCGGCGAGTTGCCAGCAGGTCACTGACTCGCGTCGTCGGTACGGGAAGAATTGCCATAGGTTGGTCAATGCGTTAACAGAATTCCATTCCGACGAGGCGCAGCTCGACGGTTATTTCACCTACTCACCTACAAATTCACCAGCATGTCGAGCAGTTGCGAGATGGTCTGGATGTACTTTGCGGAAGCCTGATAGCTGCGCTGCAGCGAGATCATCTTCACCGCCTCTTCGTCGATGTTCACGGCGCTCAAGGCCTGCGACTCTCCCTCCAGGGTGGTTTCGAACGTGCGAAAGCCTTCGGCCACCGACTTGGCGGCGGCCGACCCTTGGGCGATGCCGTTGGCCAGCTGACTGTATTTATCAGAAAGACTTGCCCCGCCAAGCGAGTCGAGCGACTGCGTGAAGAACTCCACCATCCGCTCGGCGTTCCGCGCGTCTTCCTTAATGCCTCCCAGGCTGGCGGCGAACAGGCCCGCGTTGTCGATGCCTTCGAGTTGCTGGTTGACGCCCAGCGTGGCGGCCGTCGAACCGGTGAAAAAGGTGTTGATCCCAAGTGCTGCCAGGACGCCGCTGGTGTCGCCCGAGAAGGCAAATTCGGTGTTGGCCGCGTCCGTGGCAATGTTCAGCCCACCGGTGGATGTTATCGAGGCCGTGAGACCGGACACGCTCGATATCTCAGCGGCCAGGTCCTCCAGCGAGGTGTCGTCGTCCAAGCCGTTGAGGTCGACGCGAATGGTCTGGGTAACCACCTTGTCGGTGTTGGTATTGCGGATCAGGATATCGAACGCCCCGTTGACGGGCGTAAATGCTAGACCCGCTTCGTCGAGCGCCGCGGCGCTGTCGATCACGGTGTCGACGCTGCTCACACGACTGAACCCTTCGACGCCCTGACCCTGCGAGTAGATCTTGTTGAACTCAAATGCCAGCGTCGCGGCGAGTTCGTCCAGGTCGGAGAGTACTCCACCGGTGATTTCGTCGCGGGCGGCGTACAGGCCGCGAATCTCGCCGGCACTAACATCCAGTTCAGCGTTGGTGTCGTGGAATCGGATGATCGAAGTATTCCTGCCGGCGGTGGTGCTGTCGTCGGCAAACACCTCGCGGCGGATGCCATCGGTGACGATGTACTCTCCACCCACGGTGACCGTCAACGCGCCGGTTGGTTGTTCGACCACTCGAACGTCGGCCAGCTCGGCCAGGGCGGCCACGGCGTTGTCGCGTTGCACGCGGAGCCCACCGGCATCGCTACCTGACAGGCCGCCCCCTTCCACCTCCGTGATCTGCAGGTTCAGCTTGCGGATTTCCTCCGACAATTCGTTGATCTCGCCGGCGATCTCATTTACCCGAATGTCGAGTCGCTCGTGCAAGTCTTCGGTGCGGGTGGAGAAGCGATTGAAGTCGCGCACCAGGTTCTTGCCGGCCAGCACGGCCAGATTGCGATTCGAAAGATCGTCCGGCACATTGAGTACCTCGTCGATCGCTCCGAAGAAGCTGCTAAATGAGGAACTCAGGTCGGTGTCGGAGAGTTCGCCGAGGATCTGTTCGAGGTCTGCGTACGCTTTCTCCTGCACCTCGGCGTTGGACCGGTCGCTGGCTGAGTTGCGGAGCCGTTCCTGGAGGAATTTGTCGACCTTCTGGACGATGCCCTCGACCACCACGCCCAGGCCCAGCACCAGATCGCCCTTTTTCTGCACGGGCGCGGGAGCGTAGACCACCTCTTCGCGGATGTACCCTGGCGTATTGGCGTTGGCAATGTTATTGCCCACCACGTGCAAACCCACCTGCATTGCTTGCAGGGTGTTGCTGGCCATCTGAAGGGAACCGAAGAGCGACATGTTAGGTTGAGGTTGCTAGTAAGTAGGTGAGTAGGTGAGTAGGCAGGCTGGCCCAACCGCCGACGAGCGACGCCTCGTCGGGATGTTTGCTGTTTGCGGTTACGCTTCCTGGTCGACCAACGCCCCACTGCTGTTGGCATGGGCGCTGGTGCCGTAGGTGGCTTTCATGCGGCCGCCGGTGGCGATGATCTCGATCATTTGCGACAGGTGCAGCAACGTGCGTTGCACCACTACCCAGTTCGTCAGACTGTGATGTTGTAGTAATCGGCTTTGCTTGCGTGCCTGATCGACAGAGGTCTGCAAATCGCTCCGCTCGGTCGCTGGCAGTGCTTGCGCCAGCGAGCGGACACTGCCGGCGGGCAGACCCTCGCGGCGGGCTTCGCCCAGCAGTTGTTCGCGTTCGGTATGGCAGTGTTCCAGCCGACTCACTAGCTCAGCCTCCCGATTCGTGAACGAGTCGAGCTTTTCGTACTCGCCGGCCGCCAACGATTCGCGTTTCTCGCCCAGCAACGCGAGCAGGTCCCCCTGCACGCTGGAAAGATTCGATAGCAGCTGGCTGATGCGTGCCTCCCAATCGGTGGTGGGAGTGGCCGCGGGCTGCGTAGTGGCTTGATCAGTCATATCAAGGGCTGTTGGTGAAAGTGGGTGAGCTGGACGTCACGAGGCCGATCAGGAATCTCAGGTTAGTAGCGTCGCAGTCCGTTCAGGTCCTGCAGCGACGGGGCGTTCTTGGTTTCGGCGACATTGGCTGCCTGGCGAGCCTCGCGAAGCACTTGGGCATGCTCGGGGAATGCTTGCTCGAACATCGGCTCCGCGAAGCGGTCGCCCGATTGCTCAGCCCACTCTTGCGCGAGCTGCTGGTCGAGTTGGCTTTGGAAGACCTCCTCGCCCCGACCACCATGGAAATAGGCCGGTTTGTCGACTGTCGACCGCATCGACTTGGTCATCTGGCCGTAGAAGGTCTCGCCGACGAACTTCGAGAAGGCGTCGTATACACGCTCGGCGTTCTTCACCGACTGCGACGACGTAGATTGCTCCGCACGCAGGCGGTTGGCCGAGGTCGAAACCTGGGGCAGGTCGTAGTTGGCCGAGGCAAGAGTCGAGGCGATGTTCACGGTAGTGGTCCCGAAGTTCTTGAGGTGAATGGTCGCAATTATTCGATGATCAGCTTGCCGTGCAGCTTGCCGGCGATGGCGATTCGCTGGATGATCTCGATGACGTCCTGCTCGTTCACTTTCAAATTGTTCAGCTGGGTGACCAGCCGTTGCAGACTGGGATTCACCGAGGCGTTGTCGACCAGTTGGGTGAATTCAACTGGCGTGCCGGCTTCGACCACGATGTTGTTGTGGACGACAATCACATCGCCAATTCGTACATCGCCGCTAATCACCACGGTGCCGGTGCGTTTGTTGATCACCACGCGAGCTTCGGCGTCCTCCTCGCTGATCTTCTGTTCGAGCAACTCGTAGGCGAACTGTACTGGCTGATTCCGATAGCTTGTCGGCACTTTGACTTCGATGTTCGTGGCGTCGATTGCGCGAACAAACTGCGTATTGCCTTGCAGACCGCGGGCGGTCAGGTCGGTGGTTGTGTAGTAGCCGGCGTAGTCCATGCGAATCCGCTCGGCAATGTTGGCCGCCGTGTGAAAGCTGGCGTGGTTGGGATCGAGAACCAGGGTGATGAACTTCTCGCCGTTGCGTTCCAGGTAAAACGGCGTACGGACGTCGGCTTCCATGCGACAGCCCTTGTGGACGAAGCCCACCGTGGGGGCGTCGATGCTCTCCACGTGAATCCCTCCCGCGCACGTGGCGTACACTTGGCCATCTTGGGGATTCGGGCCTTGCAGAGCGGCAAATGACAGTTGGCCGCCGTACAGGCTCTTTCCGTTCAGTGCCGATACCGTGCAGTCGAGCTGTTCGCCCCGTCGTACGCCGGTGGCCGGCACCGTGGCCCGAACGATGACGAGTGCGACGTTCTTGATCTTCTTCAGTTCGTTCACCGCTGTCGGATCGAGATAGCCGCCACTGGCAGTTACGGGGCTGCCGAGCAGGTCCATCACCCGAGCGATGGCTTCCATCGTGGCACGATCGCCGGCTTCGCCAGTGCCGTTCAGTCCCACCACCAGGCCAAGGCCGGTAAGCGTGTTTTCTTCCTGCCCCTTCAGGCGGCAGATGTTCCGCAGCTCCGTTTCCGCCGACGCACTTTGGCCCAAGGCCAGCAGGGCGATCGCCAGCACGGTGGGAAGCGTCGGGAACTGAATTCGAGGGAGGATCATCCTGAAAGACTCTCTCGTGTTGGTAGGGAAGAAGAAAAAGACAGAGTTTGGTGAGGAACGTCCGTTTAGAACGGCTTCCACTTGCCCCAGCACTTGTTTAGCCAACCACGATTGGTTCCGTCGCGAACCTGGCCCATCTCGCGTTTATCGATGGCCAGTTCGGCGATTGCATCGCTGCGGACCGTGCGGTCGGGGTTCACGAACTGCCGCGCCACAACACCTCGCAGCGACTGCATCCAAACTTCTTCATTGTTGCGAACCTGCCGGTGGGCCTCGATCACCAGGTCGCCGTTCGGACGGATGTCAACAACCGTGGCGGCAATCTTGAACGTGAGCGAGTCCTCGAGTTCCAATTCGGTTTGGGCTCGCGTCTGGCTGTTCAGCTGGCCGGCGATCGTGGGGTCGCCGCGCGACTGCGGTGCGGCGAAGATGTCGCGGCCGTCGAAGCCGATCCAGTCCAGCAACGCGGCGTTGAAGTTGGAGGTCTTCCGGCTCCGGGTGGTGCCATCGCTATACATCGCGGTGCGGTAGTCGACGATCACAATAATCTTGTCGTTCGGCCGTACCTCGCGTTGCGCTTCGGGGGGCACAGGGCGGAACAGGAACGAAGTCTGATCTAGCGTCAATGGACCGGATGGCAGCAGATCGCCATTGTCCGCTTGTTGCGGCTGGGCCATCAAACTGCCTTCTTGCGCCGAGGCCATCGCCACCGACAACATCAGCATCGCCGCAAAGAGCGTCAGGTGGCGTGGGGTGAAGTAGTTCATCATGATTCGATTCGTGGAGTTGGTAGTTCGCCGTGGCGCTGCAATCGATTATCGGTATCCTGCAGGAGGCAGGGGCTGCCTGCTGCGAATTGTGGTGAGTGTGCTGCCCATGGTGGCCAGCTTGCCCGGGCCGACAACGCGGGCCACCAACCGCTCCTTCGAATTGGGCAGTTCCACCTCGGTGATTTCACCCTGGCGGGCGTCGGTAAGTGCTTTCGCCTGGCGACGAATGATGATGCCGCCACTGGCCGAAACCAGTTCGACGATTTCGTTACGCGTGATCATCTGCGGCGGCAGGCACATCTCGGCTGCGACGACGTCGCCTTCGCGAATGGCCCGAGCCGCTTCGTGCCCCAGCGCTCCTTCCAGCGAGTAGACCATCGTGTGGTTGGACGCAACCCGGGCATCGCGAGGGGGCGATTCAATGGCGACATCGGCCGCCGAGATAAGTTGGCCCTTGGCCAACGATCGCTTGGCCACCAACACGGGGGTCAGGTCGTAGGCCGTGACACTGAGCGGAAGCTCGAGCGGTCCCTTCTCGCCCACGAAGGATATTTCCAATGACTGCCGGCCGAACCACGGGCTGCGACCGCCGCTGACCAGGATTTCGCTCTGCTGAGCCGAGAGCAGTTCGCCATGACGGCGGGACAGATCGAATTCGACGTCCACCAATCCGATCTTGCCGGACTGATCTTCGAGGTAACGTACGATGGCCTCGCGAACCTGGTCGGCCAGTTGATCCTGTTGCTCGCCGGAGAGAAACATTGGATCGCGTTTGACCGGTTGAGGAGCCGGGCCGAGCGTGGTGGTTGGCGGAACGCGAAAACCCATGGAGTTGCTGGCCACAGGGCTTGGTTCGGGCTGGGGGGCAACAGGTGGAGTTGGCTCGAGGCGCGGTTGGTTGTCCCAGCCGATGGCCACTCGCGGCGCGCCGTACACCTTCAGGTCGGTGGCATCGAAGCCGCGGCTCTTCAGCACTTCGCGAACCTGATTGGTGGTAACGTACCGTTTTTCGCCGACCGGCGGCGCCACCCACAGCGGCATCAGTGCCAGTCGTTGCTGCTCGGCCTTGTCCACGTTCTGAATGTCGGCAATGTCGCCCAGTGAAATGACCGACTTGACGGGCGTGACCTTCTCGCGAAGCACCACGTCGGCGGACAACGCATGGCCGCAAACCAGTGCCGAGACCACGAAGGTCGTGATGGCAATCCGTTTTGTTATCAGGTCGAAATTCACGGTTCAGTTCGAGGGGTTAGAGTTCGCTGGGGAGACTACCGGCGGATGTTGGCCACCACTTGCATGATCTGGTCGCCCGCTTGTACCACCTGGCTGTTGAGCTCGAACGCCCGTTGGGTGGTGATCAGGTCGATCAGTTCGGTAACCGGTTCCACGTTCGAAGCTTCCAGGAAGCCTTGGCGGAGCTGACCGAAGCCGGGATCGCCCGGATTGCCGATGGTGGGGTCTCCTGACGAGACCGTCTTGCTGTAGAGGTTGTCGCCCAGCTTCATCAGTCCTTCCGGGTTGACGAACGTGGCGATCTGGATTTGTTCTCCCTGAGTCAGGTCGGTCTCACCGGCGTTGCGATACTGCACGACCCCGTCGTTGGAGATCACAATCTCCACCGCGTCCTGGGGAATGTTGATGGAGGGCTCGATGCGGTAGCCGGTATTGGCCGAACCCAGCACCAATTCGCCGTCGGCGTTGATGCCGAAGTTGCCGGCCCGAGTGTAAAATGGATCGCCGCCGTTGGGATTCTGCACCTGGAAGTAACCACGGCCTTCGATGGCGACGTCGAGTTGCTTCTCGGTGGTTTGAAATGCACCTTGCACTTGCTCGGTCTGCGTGCTTTGAACCCGAACACCAAGACCGACCTCGATGCCGGTCGGTGTGCGACTGCCGTCGGCGTTCTCGGCACCGGGGGCACGAATCTGTCGATAGAACAGGTCTTCGAAGTTCGCCCGGTCTCTCTTAAACGCCGTGGTGTTGACATTGGCCATGTTATTGGCAATCACGTCGAGCTTGGTCTCGAGCGCTTCCATGCCTGTGGCGGCCGTGTAGAGGGTTTGAACACTCATGATGGAATCGGGGGATGGGGGAAGAGTGATTTGGTCTGTGGAAGGTCGTCGACGCTATCAGGCTTGCAGTACTCTGCTGATCAGATTGCCCGTCATACTGTCCTGACTTTGGATGATGCGAACATTGGCTTCGAAAGCTCGTTGGGTTTCGATCATGTCCGTCATCTGACGTACACTTTGGGTGCCCGACATTTCGAGTACACCGGAGCGAACTTCTCGTCGTCCGGCTTCCAGTTGGCTTACGGGGCCGAGCGGTTGGAACAGGTTGTGGCCCACCTTCACCAGGTCGCCCAGCGACTGGGGACCAACGAGTCCGATGGGGACCCGCGAGCCATTCTGGCTGACGTGGCCTGTGGCCGAGATTTCGAATGGTAACTGCGGGTCGAGCGTGATTTCGCTGCCGCCGGAGTCGAGCACCAGCATGCCGTTCTGCGTGACCAGGCGGTTTTGGCTGTCGATCGAGAAGTTGCCTGCTCGCGTGAGCAGTTGTTGGCCGGATTGGTCGCGGACCTGAAAGAACCCATCGCCAATGACGGCCAGGTCCAAGTCGTTGCCAGTGGTTTGGAGCCGCCCGGCGGTGAAATCGGTGGTGGTGTCGATTACGTTGACACCGCCGCCCACGTTGTTCTTGGTGCGGTCGCCCTCGTAGCCGTCGCCCTGTTGAAAGGCTTCGGCCAGGCGCGATTGAAAGCTCACCACGTCGGGCTTGAAGCCGACGGTGTTAACATTGGCCAGATTATTAGCGATCACCTCCAGCCGTTGCTGCTGGACCTGTGCGCCTTCGGCCGACATGTACATTCCGTATGGCATGACAACATATAGTGCTAGCGTCACGCCCCCCTTCGGACTTGTCACGTCTAAAGCACGACGCGTGCCAATTGCCAAAGGGGAATTTCAGAATGTCCCTAAGTGCCTGACAGGCAAGAAGAAAACAGGTTTCCGCGTCCGTGACAGCACGCCCGCGGGCCGCCGATAGCTGGCCCCCTATCGGCATGGGTTGCCGATACCGGTAGACAAAGGTCGGCAGAGTTTGCCGCTAGCACCGCGCAGCCGGGCCGCCTGCACTGCTACCAGACGCCCGGAACCAACCGCCAGGTCCGCTGCATGTACTCGTCGTACCCGAGCAGCTCGCCCCGCAGCAACTGCTCTTCCTTGACGATGCGAAATACCAGCCCGGCCGTGGCCGCCGCCGCGCACCCTGCCGCAACAGGCGAGGCCAGCAGCAGTGGCAAGCCGACCAGCATCATCAAGGTGCCCAGGTACATCGGATGGCGGACGATGCCGTAGAAGCCGGTGTCGATCAGTTGGTGCTCGGGGGCTAGCTCGACGTACGGCGAGAAGGCGCCCGCTAGCTGGTGGTGGCACGTCACCCGAATCGCCACACCGGCCGTCGCCAGCACGCTGCCCACCGCGAGCATGATCCAGCCTGGCCGCGTTGGGCGAACGAGGTGCTCCGCAGTGCCCAGTCCGATGAGCAACCAGTACGGAATGTTCACCGCGAAGAAGGTCCACTCGGCGTGTCGCGGACGGCTGGCCGAACCGGTGCGATGCATCGCCCGCTGCTCGGTCGCACCCTGTGCCAGCGGAATGGCAAGCGCCAGCACCGTTGGCAGATCAATCATGGGAAGATCCCTCAGGGAAAAGCAACGAGCCTCGACCGGATGGGTCGAGGCTCGTGCATGAAGCTCTGTTATTGCTTAGCCGAGTAGTATGACTACTCTTCTTCTTCGGTCTCGGGTTCCTTCTCCAGGTCTTCCAACTCGCCACCAGGGAACTTCTTGTCGGCGATCAACTCGTCGTAGGTGGCCGAGTCTTCGTCGTCCGGATCGGACTTCATCTCGCCTACTTCCTTCAGCACCTTGGCGATCTTCGCGGTATCCTTCTTGTCGTCCTTGCTGATCTTGCCTTCGAACTGCTTACCGTAGGCGTTGCGATTATCCTTCTTCTTGCCTTGATGACAGACCAGGCAGCGGTACTTTCCTTTCGCCACCAGCTTCTGGTAGTCCTTCATCTCTTGCGACTCGTCCGTATCGTCGATGTAGGTGTTTACCCACTCTTTGTGAAATTCGACGAATGCGGAGGCCCGGTGGGCGGTGAGGGTCGCAAGACACATCAGGAGCAAGGTCAAACAGAGTCGTCGCATTGATGCTTACCTTTTCAGACGGAATGGAGGTGGGCACCGCCCAGCGGGCGGCTCTTGAAGGTGGGACTGATCGAAGTCAACTCGCAATGGGGATGACAGGAGTCGAACCTGCACTCCCTGAGGAACTGGAACCTAAATCCAGCGCGTCTGCCAATTCCGCCACATCCCCGCGCGAGTCTGCAATCGTGTAATATCGTAGCCCACTCGGCCGGCAAAGCAATCGTCCGGCCGAGGGACCACGCCTGATCGGTATAACTTTGCTTTAAACTACGACGGATTTGCCGGGTTCGGGTACCGGGTAGTTGCCGTTGGAGTCGGGCACTACCGGCGGGGTTGCGTCCCAGGAGTACTCGTCCGGCGACAGGTCGATCTTGGATGCGGTAGCCTCGTCCCAGCTAACCACCTTGCCCGAGTAGGTCGCCAAGCGGCCCAGAATGGCGGTCATGGTGCTGGTGGCGCCGTATTCGGCTTCGTTCAGGGGGCTGCCGCTGCGGATGCTGGCGAACAGGTCGTCGTGCTCCTGCTGATAGGGGTTCACGCGGGGACCCTTGTAGCGGTTGAGTGGCTTGCCGTCGCGGCCAACCAGTTTACCGCTGCCGACGTGCGACGTGCCCTTGGTGCCATCGGCGAACTCGGAAACCTGGCTCCAGCAACCGGGGATGTGCCGGCAGCAACTGAGCATGGTGGAACCGTCCGGGTAGGTGAACTCGACCATGTGATGATCGAAGATCTGGCCATAGTCCTTGCCGGTCCGCACCTCGCGACCGCCCATGCCCTGGGCCTTGGTAGGCAGCATGTCTTTCAGCCAGTTACTGACGTCCAGATTGTGAATGTGCTGCTCGACGATATGGTCGCCGCAGAGCCAGTTGAAGTAGTACCAGTTGCGCATCTGGTAACGCATTTCGGTTTCGTCGCTTTCGCGACCTTTGACCCAGACGCCACCACCGTTCCAATAGACACGCGTAAGGCCGATGTCGCCCAGCTCGCCGTCTTGGATGCGTTTGATGGTCTCGATGTACAGCGGGTCATGACGGCGCTGCAGGCCGACGCCCACCCCCAGGCCCTTGGCCTTCGACAACTCGGCAGCGGCCAGCACGCGGCGAATGCCCGGCGCGTCGACGGCCACGGGCTTTTCCATGAACACGTGCTTGTCGGCGTTCACCGCCGCTTCGAAATGAATGGGGCGGAAGCCGGGCGGGGTGGCGAGGATCACCAGATCGACGTCGTCCAGATCCAGCACCTTTTGATATGCATCGAAGCCGACGAATCGTCGCTCTTCGGGCACGTCGACCTTGTCACCGTGCCGGGTCACATCCCGCTTGTTCAAGCAGCCACTTTCGCCGCCATCGATGCGATCGCGGAAAGCGTCGGCGACAGCTACCAGCTTCACGTTGTCCGAAGTGCTCAGTGCCTGACCGACGGCCTGGCTGCCGCGACCGCCGCAACCAATGAGCCCGATGCGAATGGTGTCGTCTCCGAAGGGATGCGCGGCACCGACTATCTTGCTGGTGCCCAGGGCAATGCCAGCGGCGGCTAGCGATGAGGTTGCCATGAAGCGACGGCGATCGGTGCCTTGGTTAGACTGCGTGTTGTTCGGCTTGGACATGAGAAGTGCCTGTAACTTGGTTAAGAAGATTGGAAACCACGATGCGGGAGTGCGAGCGTGGGATGCAGACGCGTGTCAACGTAAAGCCAAAGGAGGGAACTGGCAGGCGGGGACGTGTGACTGGTTGTACGCGAATACCAGCCTGTGGATTTGAGCGTCATTCTAGCCAATTGCTCAGCTAGACGCAAATATTTGCGCCATCGACCCTTAGCAGGATCGAGTACGCCTTACAGGTACACCCGGCGGTTGTAGATATACCACTCGAAAAGCAGCACCCCCACGGCCAGCAACAACAGGGGCCGCCACAGGTCTTTGCGAGCGGGCCGGGCACCTTGCGCGGCCACTTCTACATGGCCTATCTTCAAGCCGGCGGCCGACTCGACAATGTCGTCCGGATTGTCATCCGGTGCTGTGGCGATCCGCACATCGCTTTCCTGGCCATCGAACAGATTGACGGTGAATCGGTTTTCCACCTGGTCTTTATCCAATATTTCGTAATAGCCGGGCTGGTCTGTATCGTGGAACAGGTAGGTCCCATCGGCGTTTCGCTTGACGGTCTGCTTCAGTCCATCGGGCCCCGTGACGGTCAGTTCCTTGGCCAACGACTTGGTCCGCAGCGCCAGCGATCGACCCGGCAAATTGGTGCGATCGAGTCCCTCCTGGCTTTGGCCCACGAAGTACGTCAGCGCGTTGAGCAGGAACGTAGGAAAGCTGTAGCGGCGATACCAGTTGGTATTGGGGTACTCACCGCCGTCCTGATAGATGGAGACCTCGAAGCCCAGTACGGCGTCCTCGAATCCCTCGCGCGGGGCGATGGAGATGATGGGGCCGTCAGTCGATTCCACCAACACCTGACCACCAATGGCCGGCGGCACAATGTTACTGGCGCGGATGAAGATGTCGCCCAGTTCCACGTAGGCCATCAGCGGGTGCTCGCGGGCCTGGTCGATAATCTGCGGGTTGTTCACGCGATCGATTTCCACGGTAGCTTCATCGCTGTCATCTTTGTTGTCGTCGGCTGCTTCTGTGTCGGCGGATTCCTCTCCCTCGGTTGACTGCTCGTCGGACTCCGCATCACTGGCGTCGGTGTCATTGGCCACAGTCGGTTTGGCGACGGTTCGCCAGTCGAGGGGCAGGGTGCCAATGAACATGGTGTTGGACCGCGGCATTCGCTTCTCGGGTGTGCACTGATCGTAGATGATCAGGTCGTACGCCCCGCTATCGGCCAGGTCTTGGTGTTCCTTGGTGGTGAGCACACTGGGATCAGCGATCTCGATCTCGCCATACCGGCGGATGCGCTCGGTGGCGAGCGCCGTGGTGAGCAGGCGGTTGCCGGGCGTCACCAACAGCACGCGGCCAGTGGCCGAATCGTTCACGGCCGAGTAGGCGTGATTGTCGACTTCCAGCGCGTCGCCCACTGCCGTGAGGGCCGAGCTGGCGAGCTTCGCTTCCAACTTGCCGGATGTGACACCGATGAGCGAAAAGGTCACGCCGCGCGCGTCGCCGGCCGGGATCTCCACTTCCTGGGCGTCGAGGAATTTGCCGTTGTGCGACAGCTCCACCACGGCCGTCTGCGGCTCGGCCGAATAGTTACTCACCTGGGCGAACGCCTGGCGTTCGTCGGGGCGGTTTTCGTTGCGACGCGTACTGAACGCGGTGATCGCCAAGTTGCCCGAGTCGCTCTCGCCCAGCGGAATGAAAAACTGTGGCTCGAGATTGCCCAATGAGAAATCCTTCACGTCGTCGAACCGACCATCGCTGAAGATATACAGCGTGGTTTTCTCGCCCGTACCAACGTCGATCGCCACATTCGACTCGACCTCGACGACCTGCCCCGGGTTGGCCAGGCCATCGGCCAGTTGCAGGGCGCCTAACAGGTCGGTAGTGTGCGAGGTGAGCTCGATTTTCTCCACCGCTTCGCGGAGCTTGCGGCGGTTGGAGGTGAAGTTCTGCACCACCCGGGCTTCGTCGTTGAAGCTGATGACCATGGCCAGCATGTCGGATTCCATCTGCTCGACCAGTTGGATGACATGCTGCTTGGCCTCGGCCAGGCGGTTTTCGGCCTCGACGTCCTTGGCACCCATGCTGGCCGAGTTGTCGATGGCAAAGATGATCCGCTGTCCCTCGAGCCGGTCGCCTTCCCAGCCAGGCCGCAGTAAGGCGAAAATCGCTAACGCCAGTAATAGCAGTTGCAGGAACAGCAGCAAGCTCTGCCGCAGCTTTTGCCACAGGCTGTTGACGTGCAGGTCTTCGATACTCTTCCGCCACAGATAGGTGCTCGGCACCTCCACGGGCTCGCGCTTGAGCTTCAAGAAATACAGCGCAAGCACCGCCAACGGCAACAAGGCCATGAGCGGCCACAGCCAGTAAGGTTCGAGTGCGTTGCGGAACAGGGAGTTCATAGTTGGATGATTATGTCACGCAGAGACGCGGAGACGCAGAGCGGGCTTACTGGACTCATTTAACTTGCTCGCCAATATCAGCGTAAGATACCCAGTCCTGCGATTCGAGTAGTTGGCAAAGTTCATCCATGGCAGACTCAGTAAACTCAGGACCGGTATAACTGACTTCTGCATGACAAACATGGCCATCATTCTGAAACTGCAAGCTGATGTTTGGTTCAGATAAATCGTTATAGGGCGCTAAGTGGAATACCGCCTTTCGTGTCCACGGATCCTTCAGCGAGGCTATTTCGGCTATTCTTTTGACATCAATTGGCTTGTGCCTACCCGAAGGAAGCAATTCAAAACGCTCAACAGGGCCACAGACATGGGTTGCATCCAAGGTCACTTCGTCGATGCAGCGGTGTACGAACTGCGTGTAGTTCGATTCAGTGGACTTGCTGTAGGATTCGATTCTAATCATCTCGACCGCTCACCCTTGTCACGCTGCAAACTCGATACTTCCTGGTCTGGTACCTCTGCTGTCTCTGCGTCTCTGCGTGACACACCTACCTTACAAGTCCTCGACGTCTCAAATAATTACTCATCAAATCCTTCACCGGCAATTGATTGTGGGCCAGCAGGTAGTGCATTCCGCGGCGGCTGCAGAAGTCCTGTGCCCCGCGGGTGAAGGCGTCGAGCGTTTTTTTGTAGCGGGCCAGCAGCGGGGCGCTCACGGTAATCTCGGCCATGTCCTGGTCTTCGCAGTCGACCAGTTTCAAGTCGCCCTTCACGTCGGGGTCGATCTCTTCCTGGCTAAGGATGTGCATTACGTACACGTCCACCCGACGGGCGACCAGGTATCGCAGCGCGGCTTCGTAGCCTTCCTTATCCATCAGGTCGCTGATCAAGACGACGATGCCTTTGCCTTGGTTTCGCAGGCAGAACCGTTTGACGCCCTCGGCCAGCGAAACGGTTTCGGTGGGTTCCATGGCATTGAGCGTGTCGAGCATCCGCCACACGCTGCGGCGGCCGCGGAGCACGGGGCCGCGCTGGCGAACGGTCTGCCCCAGCGACTCGATCACCACGCGGTCGCTGCGAATCAGGCCGATGAAGCCCAGCGCGGCGGCCAGTTGTTTGGCGTACTGCAGTTTGGTGGGGTCGCCGAAGCCCATCGAGGGGCTCGAGTCGATCAGCGTGTAGAAGTGCAGGTCCTCTTCTTCAAGGAACAGCTTGACGATCAGCTTGTCGAGGCGGGCGTAGAGGTTCCAGTCGAGCGTCCGCAGGTCGTCGCCGGCCACATAGTTGCGAAAGTCGGCGAACTCGACACTTTGCCCTTTGCGTTTGCTACGCCGCTCGCCCTTCATGCGGCCGCGGAAGATTTTCCTGGATACCAGCTCCATCCGTTCGAGCTGGCTCATGAGCTGTGGATCGAGAAGTGATTGAATTTCGGCGGTCGGCATGTCGATTCGTGTTCCAAAGGTGCCTGCTGCCTGGCCGCACTACCGGCCTTTGCAACGGGCGAGATTATCCTACCAACCACACAATGAAGGTGAGCACCACCAACAACCAAGCGATCCACAGCACCAACCCCAGGGCCGCCTTTCGCTGGAGCCCTGGCGGGTTATCGGCGACGCGCTCTTCAACGTAGTCTTCCGACGTGGGCGACGCGAAGGCGTTAGGCGTTGGTTCGGCGTGTGGGTCCATGGCTTGCTCGATGGGGAGATATCCAAGGATACCGCCGGAGCGGGAGAACCGCAAATCGGGCCACCCAGGATAGTTGTCTCGCCCCCAACCCATTCGTGCGTGCGAATGGATTCTTGGGAGGGAACCTCGCCGCGAATGCCTTGAGGAGCGGGGCTGGGAGCACGACCTGCGTGTAAACAGAGATCGCCCCGACAAGCGTACGGGGGAGAGGGAGCACTTTTTCCGCAGCGGCCATGCTGCAAAGACAGGAGCTTAAGCGGCGGCCTGGCTAGCCGCTTGCACGCGACCTTCCGCCAGGTGGACAGTTCGGTCGGCGCCGGCGGCGATGTTCGGGTCGTGGGTGACCATCACAATGGTCAGGTTCTGCTCGGCATTCAGCCGGCGCAGCACTTCCAGGATCTCGTCGCCCGTCTGGCGATCGAGGTTGCCGGTCGGCTCATCGGCCAGCAGCAACTGGGGCTCGGAAATCAGCGCCCGAGCGATCGCGGTCCGCTGCATCTCGCCGCCCGATAGCTCGCGCGGTTTGTGGTTCAGGCGGTGCCCGAGGCCGACGGTCTCGAGTAGTGCTTTAGCCCGCTCCTGGTATTCGCGGCGTTTGGCCCAGTAGCTCAAGACCGAGTGACGGATCATAACCGGCGCGAGCACGTTTTCGATGGTCGTCAGTTCTGGCAGCAAGTGATAGAACTGGAAGATCAAGCCGATGTGCCGGTTCCGTAGGATGTCACGCCCGGCGGCCGCCAAATTGTCGATACGATTGCCTTCGAAGTAGATTTCGCCACCGTCCGGTCGGTCGAGTGTACCTAGTAGGTGCAACAGGGTGCTCTTGCCACTGCCACTTTGGCCGACGATGGAAACCAACTCGCCGGGGGCAACGTTAAAGTCGACCCCCTTGAGCACGGGCAATTTCACCTCGCCCTTGCTGTAGACTTTTCTCACTCCGCTGGCGGAGAGCAATGGCTGGTATTTGGTCGTCGACATGTTTTTGGTCGATAAAGTTGGAGTCTTGACTGTCGGAACAGTTAGCGGAGTAGGGGAACGCTCTGTTTACTCAAATCGCAATGCCTGCACGGGATGCATTTTCGCGGCGCGTATTGCCGGCAGTACACTGGCCAGCACGGCGATCAGCATGGCCCCGATCGCGATCCAGCCCACGGTGAAGGGTTCGACGATGGTTGGAATCTTGTACAGGTAATACACGGCCGGGTCGAACACCGGTGTGCCGGTGGCCCGGCCCAACAGGTCGGCAATTTCGTTGATGTATTTGACAAACAGCAGCCCACCGACGATGCCCAAACCAGCGCCCACGATGCCCAAGCTGAAGCCATAGGTCAGGAAAATGCCCATCACGCCTTCGCTCGACGCGCCGAGGCTCTTCAGGATGCCGATGTCGCGAGTTTTCTCCACGACGATCATGAAGAAGATGGCCAGGATGCCGAAGCCGGCGACTGCGATGATCAGGAACAGCAGCACGTTGAGCACCAAGGTTTCGGTCTGCACGGCTGCCAGCAGCGGGCCTTCCATGTCGCGCCAGGTGCTCACATCGTACAGGTGCAGTTGGAAATGCTCGCGGAGCTTGTCGCGCACCGCATTCAGGTCGGCCCCTTCGGCCAGTTTGATTTGAATGGCGTTCACGAAGCGAATGCCGCTTTGCGGGTCGATCATGCCCCGCATTTCCTGGAACTTGTCGAGTGGGATGAACATGTACTGCATGTCGTACTGCGCCATCTTGCTCTCGTAAAAGTCGGTAACGGTGAGCTTCGAACTACGAAACTCGGGCGGACGGCCACACGAAGGGAAGTGAATCTCCACGTCGTCGCCCGGCAGCAGTTGGAACACGTCGGTGCCGTCGGCGGTGCGGTGACTGCACAACCCAATGCCAAGCACGGTGCCGGCGTGTTGTTCGGTGGCGGGGTCAAAAGTTTCCTGAACCGGCGCCGGTGCGGTTGCAAAGGGGCTGTCGTCGGTGGCCGCAGCATTCTCTTGGGCCGCGGTCTGGATGGGAGGTTGCACTGCGATTCGCTTCTCGAATTCGGCGTTCGCGCGGCGGTGCTTCCAGCCGGCCTGTTTCATCTGTTCGCGGGGCTTCACCTTCCGCATGTCCTCGGCCTGGTGATCCATCACGTCGTAGCCGTCTTCCTTGAGTTGGAAGTCGAGGTGCTCGCGATTTTCGGGATGCTGCAGGTAGTATCCGAACTTGCTGACGCTGGAGTACGTTTCCGGATCGATGCCGATCACGGTTACCTGGCGGGTGAAGTACTGACCACGAAAGTAGTAGGCGAGCGCTGCCGGCACCTGGGCGGTAGGGGTCATGCCCACGACGTCGTCGCCGGCGACCTTGCGAATCTCCGCCATGTGCCATTCGGGGTTGGCCATCCCTTCGAGACTGCGGCTGGTGATAATGACGTCGGACAGCACGTCGTTCATCCGCCCCTGCATTTCGTGGGCGAAGCCGTCCATCACGCTGTTGACCACAATCATGGTGGCCACACCGAGGGTAACGCTGATAATCGAGGCTAGCGCAATGTACCGTGTCCGTAGGTACCGCCAGCATAAGAGCAGTTTGTACATCGCCAATCCGTGGCTGAAGTCGTCGAGACATGCGCTCCATCGTGGATGTGCATGCAACCGGTGGGGCCCGCAGCATACTGGCCACGGGTGTTCCGCGCCCAGAGCGGTTTAGTGTGCTAGCAAGCTGGGGATTTGACGCGCTAGTCCCACTTGCTTTTGCCGCCGCTTATCGAGTACTTGCCCGCACCGAGCAGCGCTACCGCGATGCCGCCGAGCACGTACATGTACTTGGCCTCGAGCACCAGGCCGCCGTACTGTTCGAGTTGCAGCAATTGGCGGCTGTACGCCAGGTAGATCACCAGAACCGCGTTGATGGCGAACACCACCGCTGCGGGGCGAGTGTAGTAGCCGACGATCATCAACAGCGGTGCTAGCACTTCGCCAAGGTAGACGCCATAGGCCAGGAAACCTGGCAGGCCATGGTCGACCAGCATTCCTTGCAGGTAGTTCAACACCGTGGAGCTGGCCTTGGCCATGCCGTGGGGCAGCATCAGCACACCCAGCGTCACGCGCAGGATGAGTTTTCCAGTATCTTCCATGAATTCAGCACGCAGGGGGTTCGAGTATTCGACACGCTCGGCCACCGGGCCGACGTCAATCCGAACATGGGGGGGACGATTCTTGCGGATCGCGACTCGGCCGCAAAGAGCAATCACTCAGCCGGAAGCCACTCGAGATGCTCGAGACGCGACTTCGGGAACCAGCGAAAGCGACCATCTTCGTATTCGAAGACGATTTCGTCGCCCATGAAGTGCAGCGACTGCAGCCGGAATCCATTGCTGCCAGTCGTACTGTTGGGCGAAGTCCGCTCGCGATAGCTTACCGTCAGCGGACCTTCGATGGTGGTTTGCGGACCGCCATCGGGAAACTGGCCAATCTGCTGCTGGCTGGAAACCTGCTCCTGGGTAAGCCATAACGCCAGACCGAGCGCGACAATGACCGTGACCAGAATCATGTCGCGAAGCGAGAACCGGATGGGCAATTTCATCAGGAAGTTTCCGGCCGCAGCAGCGGGAACAGAATCACGTCGCGGATTGTCTGCGAATTGGTCAGCAGCATTACCAACCGGTCAATGCCGATTCCCAGGCCGCCGGCAGGCGGCATGCCGTTGCGCAGGGCGCGAATAAAGTCGGTATCCATCTTTGCCATGGAATCTTCTTCGCTCAAGCCATCGAGCTGAGTTTTGAACAATTCCTCTTGCAGGTCCGGATCGTTGAGCTCGGTATACGCATTGGCCACTTCCATGCCGTCGATGAACAGCTCGAACCGCTCGGCGACGTTGGGATTGTCCCGCTTCCGCTTGGTCAGCGGGCAGATGCTGGCCGGGTAGTCGGTTACGAACACCGGGCCCACCAGGGCATCTTCAACCTTCTCCTCGAAGACGTCGCTCTTGATCACATCGGGGTGGCGACCCTTGGTTTCGAAGCCAATCTTCTCGGCCAGCGCGGCCACGCCCGCGGTGTCGTGGGGGTCGACCCCCGTGTGCTCGGCGAACAGTTCGTCGTACGTCTTGCGGGCGAACGGTGGCGTGAAGTCGATGGTGGTCTCCTTCCAGGGCAGGACCAAGCTCTCTTCCGCCGGGCTGGGGGACGGGCCAGCCCGCATCGCTTTGATGCCGTTGACGATGCAGGCCTCGGTCAGGTCCATCATCGTGTTGTAGTCGCCGTACGCTTCGTACACCTCGAGCATGGTGAACTCGGGGTTGTGCTTGGGGCTGATTCCTTCGTTGCGATAGACACGGCCCAGCTCGTAGACGCGTTCGATACCACCGACCAATAGTCGCTTGAGGTGCAATTCGAGCGCGATCCGCAAGAACAGGGGAATGTCGAGTGCATTGTGATGCGTGTTGAAGGGCCGGGCTGCCGCCCCACCGGCGATGGAGTGCAGCGTGGGACCTTCGACTTCCACAAAGTCGCGTTCGGCCAAAGTGTCGCGGATGCTACGGACGATTCGCGTGCGGGCGAGGAACGTATCCATCACGCCATCGGTGTGAATCAAATCGACGTACCGCATCCGCTGACGCAACTCGGGGTCGTTGAGCCCATGGTGCTTTTCTGGCGGCGGATCGAGTGTCTTGGTGAGGAAGTGCACCCGCTCGGCACTGATGGAGACCTCGCCGGTGTTCGAGACGGTCAGAGTACCGTCGACGCCGATGATGTCGCCGAGGTCGAGTTGTTCGACCACCTGCCAGTCGTTGCCTACCTGCTTTTGCCCGACCATCAACTGGATCTTGCCGGTCATGTCCTTCAGGTCGATGAAGTGCAGCTTGCCCTTGTTGCGGTGCAGCACGATGCGTCCAGCGGCACGGACCTTGGGACCCACGAGCTCGCCCTGGCCCTGTTCACGCTTCCAATCGCGGAAGTTGAAATCTTCCGGCTGGGCGGCAAAGTCGGGTAGCGGTACGGTTTTTCCGTCCTCGGTTCGGTAAACCACTTCGTCCAGCTGGCCACGGATGGCGGCGACCGATTGATGGTTCTCGAACCGTCCGCCCCAGGGATCGTGCCCCAGGGCCCGGATGGCCTCGAGTTTCTTGCGGCGGGCTACGCGGGGATCGGTGAGGTTTTCGTCGTTGTTGGCGGGATCGTCGGCCATGACACCACTGCTTGCAGAACCAAGGGGCGGGAAAAGCCGTAATTCTAGTGGGGGCAAGCGGTTCGAGAAAGGATGGCAGGGCATCGGCGCGCGAGTTGCCACCGCGGAGCGATGGGCGGGCAGGTTTCCCGCGGAGGGAGAGACTATCGTCCTCTGCACAGGCCGGCTCGAGACATTCGGCTGGCGGTACACGACGTGGCAATTTCGGGGAAATACGAAAACCTCGTTTGCGTTGACCGGCACGGCCCGTCGCCCTAACATTCGACCCAGACGCCCGCCCCTCAGGTCCCCGACAGGCAACCGTATGATCAAACGAGTGATTCTGCTGGTTCTACTGTCCGTGGTAACGGTGCTACTGTTAGGGGCGGGTAGCATGTACTGGGCGGTCACCAGCAGCCAGCCGCACTACATGGCGGCCCTGAAAGAACCCGCCGAGGTGCTGGAAGAAGGAAGCCGCCAGCTCGAAAGCCGCTTCACGACGCTATCCAGCGATCTGGAATTGGAAGGCGATTGGCGGACCGTAGTGTCGGACCATGAGGTTAACGGCTGGCTGGCGTACAAGCTGCCTGAGTCGTTCCCCAATCTACTGCCCAAGGAGATCCGCGACCCACGTGTCGCGATTACGCCCAACCAACTGATCCTGGCCGCCCGATCGGATGTGGCCGGTGTTGATACCGTGGTGAGCGTGCTGGTCGAGCCGTATGTCACCGAAGACGGCGACCTGGCGATCGAGCTGCAGCAGGTACTCGCCGGTATGCTACCAGTGCCCACCAAGGACATCGTCGATCGTCTACAAAGGGGAGTCCGCCGGGCCGGGTTGCCGATCCGCTGGACCCGCAATGGTCCGAACACCGTGATGATCGTCGATCGAGAACTCTGGGATCGCGACATCTCGCAGCACCGTACGCTCGAAGCCATTGAACTGGCCGAAGGCGAAATGTTCCTGACGGGCCGTACCGAAGAGGTGCAGGTGGAGGAAGTGCAGGTAGAGGAAGTGCAGGTGGAGGAAGTGGAAACTGCCCGCGAACCGGTCGTTCCAGGGCGGGCCAGCGAGAGCCTGTCGCGATAGACGTCGCGGCGTTGGCCTACCCGGCGGCTACCGAACGGACAGTTGCCACCGTTCGCCGGAGCTCGACTCCAGCAGCAGCACGCGGACGCCGCGCTCAGAAGCGAGCTGCACGCAGATCCGCTGATCGGTGGACTCCTGCCATTGGCACTGACCTTCGAGCACACGAGTTACGACGCCTCGGTCCTTGCTCACTGGGCCTTCGTACTCCAAGTAATGCTTGCGATGATCCGGCAGCCGCAGCGCCTCGACCACCGTTGGCCCTTGGTCGCCTTCGATTCCCGCGGGCAGTTCTTCGAGCGCCCAGGTCCAGCACACTTCTTCGCGCTCAAGCAATAGATCCCAGTGACTTCCGCGGCGGAAGTCGGCTGGTACCGCGTGGCGGAGCAAGGCGAAGCGGGTGATCATGTGGCGAGCCCTGGGACGGTGGAGTTGGCACTCCTCAGACTATACTGCCCTCGGCTCGTTGCCCACGGTGTGGGCCGGTGGTTATAGCACTTGGATGTCGCGGACGAAGGTCAGCTCCTGCGGCGCATCATCCGAGCCAACGCCCACGTAGACCTTGACGTTGCCTTGGGACACGGCGTCGACCGGAATCATGATCTGATACGACTCGCCTGCCGCGAGTTGGGGTATCGGGTCGACGAATAGCCCGACCCCTTCGTTCCACGGCTCGGTGTGGGCTGGTTGGGCCGATTGAACTTGCTGGAAGTCCCCCCGCAAGTTGGGCGGGAGGTAAACCCGCACGCGGACATTCCGCTGCACCGACTGGCTGGTGTTGGTAACCCGCGCACTAATCGTAAATCGGTCCTGCAATCGCGCAGGATTCTTCGATTCCCAGACGGCGATTTCGAAGGCCTCGGTGGCCGTTGCAGGGGGCGCGGTCGAGGTGCCGCCGTTATCGAGCGGGGGCGCGGCGGGAACCCCGCCGCCGAGCTGGGGTCGTATTTCGACCACTCGTTGATCGGACTTCAGTTCGGTGAGTCCCTCGGCCGTCACCTGCACTTCCGCGCGAGGCTGCGGCTCACCGGCCAGGCATTCGCATTCGAACAAGTAGACTTCCTTGGAATTGGCAGCGATCACAGGAGTGGTCCAGCGGATCTTGCCAGAACTACGAAACTCAGCTTCGTCGTATGGCCGGTTGGGGTCGATGCCCACGGCCTTCAGCTCCGGATCGCGGAGCAAGGTGACCACGACGTTGCGGGCCGGCGTGTTGCCCAGGTTCTCGATGATCACCTTAAACTGGCGGACCTCGCCCACGGTGCATCGCAGCGGTGCATCGAGCGTCACCCGCAACTGCGGGGCGATGAAGCCGCCGCCTGTTTCGCCGCCTGTGGCGCCGCCCGTTCCTTCCACGTTGATCGAAGCGCGCTTGCTATTCTGCAGGGCGTTGTCGGCCGTCACGGTGACGGTGTGCGACAGCTGGCCCGCAGAGGTGATGCGAAATGCGAGCGGCAGGTCAATTTCCTTGCCAGGCACCATGTCGACGATGTCCTCGCCGACGATGAACTGCTGACCGGCCGGTGCTACGGAACTGGAGAGCCCAACGTCGAAGTCGTCCCGAATCTGTACGTTGCGGGCGGTGCCGTTGCCGTTGTTCTTAACTGTCACCATGAACTCCACCGTGTCGCCCACGCGGAACGGACCGGGCGAGACTTGTTCGATATTGAGCACCAGGTCCGGCTGACCCTCGGCAGGGGTCGGCTCGGGCGTCGGCTCAGGTGTGTTGGGCGAACTCCAGCTGTCGGTGGGTGGCGTGACGGGGGTCGGTTCCAACGAGGGAGGTGGCCCCGTGGGGATGGGTGTGCCGGTGATGCCTCCATCGGCCCACGAGATGCTCGCGGCGCCCGTCGCCAGGGTCACCCGGGGGCTGGCGGCCAAGCCGGCCTGCTCGGGGCGAATGATCTCGATTTCCACATTGGTGACGCCGGCCCGGTCGTCGGTGGGCGTGATCTCGACACTGGCGCGGCCCTGGGCGTCGGTGGGTACGTCGGAAGTCTGCCCCCCTTCGTAGCCCAAGCCGGCGCTGTTGCCGGCCACCTTGTAGCGGACGATCCAGCCTGCGATCGGCGCGCCGTCGCTCTGGCGGGTGATGCTCGTGGTCAGGGTATGGCTCTGTCCGGGCGCCAACGTCACGGACGGGGGAAAAGCCCATTGGGCGTCGATCCAGTAGATGGTCGCTCTGGCGGTTCGCCCCGCCCAGTTCGGTACGTTGGGGGCGTAGGCCGTGACGTAGCTGGTGCCTTCGGTGGGCGAAGAGACCGTGATCCAGGCGTCGCCGCGACGGATTTGCACGTCATCGTTGGGATCGGGGGTGCCGCGGTCGAGGCAATCTCTGTAAGGCGACGTGGCGGTGATAGCAAAAAAGTTATCGACCTTGCGGGGCGTATTCTGCGGCAGTCGGAACATATCCAGTTCGCCGCGACCACCAACCGTGACAATCTGCCCGGTGCCCGCTCGGTCGAGCATCCATTCCACTCGCTCATTGGTGCGCAAGTATCCGTTTTCGGCACATACGCCGCCAATCAAGATGACCTCGCTGCCCACGGGCGCGAGAATCCTCGACGGCGTAATCGAAAGTGCTTCGCCTGGTACCGTCGGCATAGCTACCGCTCCGGACACCGGCTGACCCGTAGTGCTCGATACCGGTGGGCCGACCACCACGGGGCGCCCGAGCCAATCGGTGGTCGTGTTGCCGGGGCCACCGGGCAGGAACGGGTCGGTCAGCACGGGGGGGGCTTCCACATTAGCCGGCGCCGGGGGCAGGGCGGCCGTAGCGCCTGGAACCAGGGTGGGGGCCAACGCTTGCGGAGGGGCCGTGATGGGGGGCGTTGGTTCGTCGGGCCACAGCAACATTCGCTGGCCCGTGGGATCGATCCGAGGCAGCCGATTCGACGCGCAGCCCCCCACCAGCACCATCGCCAGGGCGATTGCGAGGACGGGCAGCAGACGGATTGGAGGGGTCGGCTGGGACATGGGGATTTGGGGGTAACTTCGCCATCGACGGATCCATGGCGGGGATGGCGTGTTAAAATATGCCGCCTACATACCACTGTGATGCTGTTTTCCAACAACCACCGGTGACATTTCGCAACATCCAGGGCGGTTTGCAGCGATCGTGACGACTGTGCCCCCCGCCGGGCCAGGGAGGCCGGCCTTCCGGGCGAAAGGCATTGCGGACTACCGGTGCCAGAAGGGGGGAAGAACGGTGGGGTTCGGCGGCGAATCTCTTCTGGGCAATGTGTCGCGGTTTGCTTGCTTTGCCCAAAGCGCCCGACTACCATCAAGTTAGGGCAAATTTCCGCCGCTCCGCCCAAGGTGTTTCCGTACCCGGCGACGCTGGCGGCCTCGTCCGCGTTTGCCCCCGTGAACCGAAGAAGGCACTCCCAAGACAGCAGAGGTCCCCGATGGACTTAAGACTTTCCCGACAGCTCGTGCGAAACACATTCGTCGCACTCCTCCTGGCCATGGCCTGCACGATCGGCCTTCCCGCTAGCGCCCAATTTGGTGGTGGCGGTGGTGGCTTTGGCGGTGGTGGTGGCGGCTTCGGCGGTGGTGGCTTCGGCGGCGGCGGCTTAGGTGGTGGCGGCTTCGGCGGCGGTGGCGGTGGTAACCAGCAGGGCACCCGCGCTGGTGGTGTGATGGTGGACGCCGATGGCGTGCTCGCCCGAAACTTCGTCAACGACCCCACCGGCCAGTTGACCCAGGCCCGTATCCAGAACGCTATGGCCGGGCTGGAAGGCAATCTCGCTCAAGTTAGCGAACTGCGTAAGGTATCGCTCACTCGGCTGGAGAAAGCCATCGAGGCTAAGCTTGCCGCCGGCAGTGGGCCCGACAACATCATGAAGAACCTCGCGGGCCTAACCCGCATCGAGTACGTCTTCTGCTATCCCGAAACCGGCGACATCGTGATTGCGGGGCCGGCCGAGCCATGGGCCGAAGACCTGTCGGGTCGTATGCGAGGTATCGCCTCGGGCCGTCCCGTGGTGGAACTGCAAGACATGATCACCGCCCTGCGGGCCTTCCCGCCCCAGGAAACGGGCAAATCTCCCACTCTGTATTGTTCCATCGACCCGACTACCGAAGGTCTCGAACGAATGCAGAACTTCCTGCGTCAGTTCGGACGCTCGGCCACGCCGAACCAAACCCAGGTGATCGTCGATAAACTGCAAGAAGCGATGGGCCTGCAAGTGATCACCGTCGGTGGCATTCCTGCCACGACACACTTCGCCCAGGTCATGGTGGAAGCCGATTACCGGATGAAGCTGATTGGCATCAACCTCGAACGGCCGCCCGTACGGCTGAAGAGCTACGTCGACCGAGCCAACCCGGCTGCCGTGGCCCGCAACGCCATGGAGCGTTGGTACTTTGTGCCCGATTACGAGTGCGTCCGCGTGGCGGAAGATTCGAAGTCGATGCAGATTGTTGGTCAGGGTGTGAAGCTGATTGGTGAGAACGAATTGATCAATTCGCAGGGAGGCCGCAAGGTGTCTGGCAGCGTGAATCGTGCCAGCCAGCAATACACGGCTGCCTTCACGAAGATGTATCCCGAATTGGCCGATAAGGCGCCCGTCTACGCTCAGCTTCGCAACTGCATCGACATGGCCATCGCCGCTGCGTTCATCCAGCAACGCGACCTGTACGGCATGGTGGGTTGGACACCGGAAGTATTTGCCAGCGAAGAGAAGTATCCTGTCGAAGTCTGCAACGCTCCCGAGCAGGTGGCCACGGCCGTGAATGCCATCTGGAAGGGACGCACGCTGATGACTCCCATCGGTGGTGGCGTCGAGATGCGGCCCACCAAGGCCTTGGAGTCCGATGCGATTCTCGCCGACGAGGATGGCGAAGTGGCGGCCCAGCACGCCAAGCTGGCTCCCACCGGCCTGGACGAAGGCCAGTGGTGGTGGGACTGATACTCGGCCCAGCCGAGCAGCTTAGTTGGAGCTGCCAGAACGAAAATGCAGAAGGCCGCGAAGCGGTGACGACAGTCACGCTTCGCGGCCTTTTTTTGTGATCCGATGTCAGGGCGCTGTGGCTGAGCGTTCCCCGTGTATCGTTGGAATGGGGGGTGGGAGCTGGCAGCTTCGTTAACTTGTTCGGCCGCTTCAGCCCAGCTCTGGGAAAGGCTTGCTAACGAACGATCCCGTAGCGGACCAAATACCAGTGAGGTGCGAGGCGGGCGAATTGTCCCACTTCGTAGCGAGTTTCCAGGCCGCTGGTAAACGAGTGAGGCTCGTCGTCCGAGGGACGCCACTCGAGCCATGCCGGACTTTCATTCCCCGCCAATTCCATACAAATTGCACCTGCCGGCGACCGCTCGACTGCCGAAATGCTTAGGTCGGTTCCCTCCAGCGGGGCATTGGTGGCCAGCAGCAACGTCGTGGGATTTGGCTTGGGGTACGCAAGATAGGGCCCCAGGACGTCGGTGCCCGATTCGTCGACGGGCCAGTCCTGCCGCAATTGATCGACCAGCGGACTGGCGGCCGGCAATTTGCCCGCCAGGCGGTGTTGTTGCCCTACCCAGTGCAGGTCCTGCCGGGCGGTGCCGAGCGATGCCCAGGCGGCAAAGGCCGCCACCAGCAGCAGCCAGTACCGAATGGTGCGAAATGGCCGCGGGCCCAGCAGCACGCTGATGAACATCAGCAGACCCGTCGCCACCACCGCCACGGGCACCCACAACACAACCCAGCCAGGGTCGCTGAAGGAGGGTTCGCCGTTGCCAGTCGTCAGTCGAAGTGCCTGACGACTGGCGGCGTCGATGGTGCGAATCGAGGTGCCGCTTGCTGCAATCCACCAAGCGACGCCAATCCAGAGGGCTAGATTGGCCATCCAGGCTCCGGCGAACATCGCCCGCAGCGACCTCCGCAAGTTGCTATTCGGCGTCTTTTCCATCGGTTTGCAGTGGTTCATCGCAGTAGGAAAGGGACATCAGGGCGAACGCCGTGCACAGGTTGGCGTCGTTTTCGAACCACTGGCGATTGCTGTTTACCCACGAACCGTCGTCGCGTTGGGTGCTCGCCAATTGCGCGAGCAACTCTTCCTGCCATTGGTGCTTGTCGCCATCGGCGGTGGTGACCAGGGAATTGCCAGTGGCGGCCAGGGCGCTACCGAAGGTGTTGTAGTAGTAGAACAACCCGGCGGAGCCTTGGCCCGGATTCTGCTCCAGGTCGTAGTTCTTGGCGATCCAAGTGAGCGCAGCTTTGGCCCGCGGATCGTCTTTCGTCAGGCCCGCGTATACCAGGCTCTTGAAGCCCGAATAGGTCATCGAACCGTAGCTACGCAGACCACCGTTGGCCGTGTAGCGCTCGGAGGTCGATGGATCGACCGCCTCGGTTGGAATTACGTAATAGAAGCCCCCGTCGTTCACTTTGCCGGCGAACTCGGTGTCGTTGAATTCTGAGTCCAGGTTCTGGCAGCGAGACACGAAAACTAGGGCCCGCTGCACGGTCGGATCGTCGGCACCGGCGTCGAGCGAATGCAGGGCTTCCAGTAAGTACGAGGTGTTCGACAGGTCGGGCCGTTCCTTCCCGCTGTAGCCAACGCCGCCAAATTGAACGTCGTCTTCATTCACTTCGCCTTCGGCACCAATTTGCAGCCCGCGGACGAACTTGCCGGCATTCTTCATAATTTCGTCGTAGCGCCCGTCGCCAGCTACCTTGTTGGCCTCAGCAAAGCACATGATGCCGACACAGGTTTCGTAGTTTCGCAGGCGATCGCTGGCGTAAATACCACCATCCGGCTTGACCACGCCTTGCAGGGCCTTGAGGCCGCGGGCCACCAGCGGATCGTCGAGTCCGCAACCGTGGCGGAGGGCGGCAGTCACTGCCAGCGAGGTAATGCCCGAACCGGCACGGGGCGAGAGCATGCCACTGTCGTCTTGCCCTTGGTCCCGCAGGTAGGTAAGCCCGTTTTGGACGACGTCGTTCAGCTTGGGGCCGTCCACCGCCTCTTGAGCCTGCGAGGAGGGGACGATCAGCAGTAGAGCAGCGACGGTGGTAAGCCAATATGCAGCGGGTCTGCGCTTCATTGTAGGGATTCCTTCGAAGATTTGAGTGGGGATGGGGAAGTTCGTGCAATTGCCACACCAGACCGAATTCTGCGACAGAGAATGCTAGGTTTTGCGGGGATACACGCAAATTCAGCCCTCTCTTCGGTAGACTGGTGTCGCTCGGCTAGACGCGGCTGTCGATTTTGTGAACACGCCTCCTGAGACAGCAGGAGGATGTGCGCCGGCCTAGAGTTGGAGGAGAATCGGGCCCACGGCGGCCCGCCCGCCGCACGGAAAGAGCAGAGCCCCACCCGGACATCGTTCGTCAGTAATCATCCAGATCGTACACTCCGCGAGATACATGGCTCACACGCACCATCACGCCGCCCGCAATCTGGCCATCGCCTTTCTGGTGAACCTGGCGTTTGTGCTCATCGAAATCGCTGGCGGATTGTGGACCAACAGCGTGGCGATTCTGACCGACGCCCTGCACGACGGCGGCGACTGCCTGTCACTCGGCATGGCCTGGTACCTGCAGCGGCTCTCCTCGCGCCAGGCCAATGCCCGCTTCACCTACGGCTACCGGCGATTCTCCAGCCTGGGCGCTCTTACAACCGGCGTGGTGCTGCTGATTGGTCTGGTGGTTGTGGTCTGGAGTGCCGCAAGTCGCCTGCAGGACCCCCAGCCTGTAAATGCGGAGGGCGTATTGGGCCTCGCCATCTTGGGCGTTGCGATGAACGGCGGCGCGGCCTGGCTGCTGAGTGGCGGTACCTCGCTTAACGAGAAAGTCGCCAGTTGGCACTTGTTGGAAGACACCCTGGGATGGATCGCCGTATTGGTCGGCAGCGGCATCATGCTGGTGACCGATAGCTACCTGATCGACCCCCTGCTGGCGATTGGCATATCGTGTTTTGTGCTGTGGAATGTCGTCCGCAACCTTTACCAAGTTGGCTTGGTCTTTCTGCAAGGCGCGCCACCCGAATTCGATCCCGCTGCGCTCGACGAGCAGTTGCTCCAGATTCCAGGTGTGATCGACACCCACCACACGCACACCTGGACCCTCGATGGCGAACGCCATGTGTTCTCAACTCATTTGGTGATGCAAGCCGGAACCGCGCGCGACGAGATTGTTGCGGCCAAGCGAGAAGTGCACCAGATGCTCAAGTCGCAGGCGTTCGATCATGTGACGATCGAGGTCGAGCTGGAGGGCGAGTCGTGCTGGGCCGAGCAACCAGACGAGCACGCAGCAGATGACCACGACCACGACTAACCGTCGGTATTCGCTGGCGATTGCTGATCGACCACCACCACGCGGATGTCGCACACGTTGGTGCCTGTGGGGCCCGTGATTACCAGGGCGTCGAGTGGCTGAAAGAAGTGATAGGCGTCGTTACGGTCGAGAAAGTCGGCAGCGTCTAAGCCTTGCTTGCTGGCGGCGGCCACCACGTCGGCGTCGATCATCGCCCCCGCGGCGTCGGTGGGGCCATCTTCGCCATCGGTGCCGCCGGATAGCAACGCAACGCCGTGACAGTCGCCCAGCTTTTCCAGCGCCGCCAGTACGAGTTGCTGGTTGCGCCCTCCTTTGCCGCGACGCTCGGGCGGGGCCAGCGTAACGGTGGGCTCTCCGCCGGTGATCAAGCAATTGGGGCCCGGTTGATCGCGCATTGCCAGCGCCATGTCGGCCAGATGCTGGCCTACGTCTTCGGCCGGCCCCTCCGATTCGGTGGCGCACAGCATGGCGTGGTTGTAGCCCAACCGTTCGGCCTCCATGCCGGCCGCATCGACGGCCGTCGCATTGTTGGCCAGCACCAGGTGTTCGACATGGCACGATGGTTCGGCCGGCGGGCCATCGCCCGCTTCGATGCGCCGCTGGAGGTACTCCACGATGGGCCGTGCATCTTCGTGCTCCGCCAGGTCCAAACGTCGGAGCACATCGAGCGCCTGTTCGGGGCCTTCGTGGCAAGGATAAGTTGGCCCCGAGGCAATCGTATCCAGCGGGTCGCCCAGCACATCGGAGACCACGAGCGTTAGCAACGTGCCTGCGGTGCAGGCTCGTGCAAGCCCACCTCCTTTGATGTCGCTGAGTTGCCGACGCACGCAATTAAGCTGGTCGATCGTGGCGCCCGAGGCGGAAAGTAGTCGTGTGATGGCGGCCTTGTTGTCCAGCGTCACTCCTGCCGCCGGTGCGGGCAGCAGGGCTGAGCCACCGCCCGATAGCAGGCAGATGCATAAATCACGCGGTGCAAGCGTGGAGACTTCACGCAGTATCTGGCGAGTGCCTTCCACCCCCTCGGGACGGGGCTCGTTCACACCAGCCGGGCGGCCAGCGTGCAGGTGCACGGCGGAAGTCGGCTCGACCGTGCCTGCCGGCACGTTCACCCAGCCGCCGACCTGGTGTTTGGCGATCACCTCGGGGCCGAGTGCCGATTCCAGTCCCCGCACCATCGCCGCGCCGGCTTTGCCAGCACCGACCACCAGGATGCGGCCGATGGAATCTAGCGGCGACTCCCAATCGCCGATACGCAGTGCGTTCGCGGCGACGCTGATCTCTCGCTCGAGAAGCTTATCGGGCAGCACGGCTTCGATACCGGCTTGCCAAATACGCAGGGCGTCACGACGCAGTTGCTGGGCAGGGGACATCGCGGTGCCAATCGCCTGTAGCTGGGATGCCGTTCGCCAGGGTCGGGGCGGGCTCTAAATACGCTACTCGTCGTGTTTGCACTTTTCGAGTTCGTTGATCTTCTCAATCCGGCGGAGGTGGCGACCTCCTTCGAAATCGGTATTGATCCAGGTCTCGATCATCCGCTCCACCGTGCGGGGCGAAATCAGATCGGCCGACAGACACAACACATTCAGATCGTTGTGCCGGCGACTGATCTCGGCGGTCACTTCGTCGGTGCAGGGCGCCGCCCGGACGCCGCGGAACTTGTTGGCGGCAATCGCCATCCCGATGCCGGTGCCACAGATCAAAATCCCACGATCGGCCTGATCGTTGCTGATTTTTTTGGCCACGATCGCGGCAAAATCGGGATAGTCGACGCTTTCAGGCCCGCAGGTCCCTGCATCGTCCACTTCGTGCCCCTTATCGCGGAGCAGTTGGCAGATCTGCTCCTTGATTTGGAATCCGCGGTGGTCGCTGGCAACAGAAATACGCATGGAGAGTGGCCTTTTGGAATCGCCAAGTGTGTAGACGCCCAGCAGACGTCCAGCCAAGCGACTTAGCCCCTGGATTATAGCAGAACGAACGCCGTTGTGTTATGAGGGGGCACCACCATTTGGGGGCCTCACGCGGTTAGCCACACTCTTCGAGGCTCGACCTCGCGCTAGCTGCCCTCGGATTTTCGGAACGTTTCAGCGATTCTCTTGGCGTGGTACGAGACACCTTCGGCAATCTGGGTGGCACACGACCGGTACACCTCGAGCGGACCCCCAATCGGATCGGCCACGTCGTCGCCGTCGGGCATCAGGGGAGCGGTCTTGGCAGCCCACTCGGGGCTCGACTGCACAATGGCTTGCAGATGGCCCCGAGTCATGGTGAGCACCAAATCTGCGTGACGCAGCAACTGGTCGGTGAGCGGTTGACTGCGATGTTCCTCGATTCCCAGCCCATGCTCATGCATGAGCGTTACCGCTTCGGAACTGGGGGGGGCACCCGGTGCGGCGGCCAGGCCGGCCGACAGTACCTGCACGCCCTTTTGGTCCATTTCGTCGTCCGACAGGCCCAGCTCGTCGGCCAGTGCCTTGCGCAGTAGCGCCTCGGCCATGGGACTGCGGCACGTGTTACCGGTGCAGACCATCACCACCATGTATCGGCCAAGTCGCTCCAAGGTAGCTGCTCCCACTACGCCTTCGCGCAGGATGTTGAAATGATTTCCATGCACCCGCACCACCGTGCTGGGGCGGCCATATCGCGCCGGACCATCGTCCAGCACCAGGTCGATGCGGTCGCCTAGTGCCGCGATCACTTCGTCGGCATTCACGGCGTCCGATTGGCCCGACAGGTTGGCACTGGTTAGCGCCAGCGGACCATTAATCATACATAGTACGTCGAGCAGCAGTTGATTGGCAGGCACCCGCAGGCCCACGGTGCCGTTGGGGCAGACCGCCTGGCAGACCGTTTCGTCCAGTCGCCCGGTGAGTCCCCGCTGGGGATCGCAGTCCAGCACCAGGGTGACCGGGCCAGGCCAGCACCGCCGTGCCAGCCTCCAGGCCAGGGGGCCCATATCGGGGGCATAGTCCTGGGCCTCGGCCGCACTCTTGATGGCCAGGGCAAACGGGGCGCCCGGGTTGCGATTCTTGGCCTCCAGCAGCCGATCGACGGCCTCCGCATTGCAGGCGCTGGCCGCCACGCCGTACACGGTTTCGGTGGGAAAGGCTACCAGTTTGCCTTCGACCAGCGATTGGACAGCGCGGTGGACCACGTCGCGCAGATCGTCGGTGCGGTGGACGTCGATGCGAAGCGGTGGCATAGCGAAAAGAAAACGGGGGCAACTGGGGAAAGCATCCCAAGTTATAAAGCTCTCAACCGGTCTGGGCAACCGCGTCCGCTGGCTCGTTCCTGGCGAAAAATTCCGACAAGTGTTGCCAAGCACCACGTCCAGCGGTTGTAATTGATGGGGTGAAGCGCAACTTGTCCCCATCCGCCGGCGGTCCTTCTAACCGAATCTCTCGGAGGAACTTCCTGCATGGAGCGTTGGCAGCCGCCTCGCTCAGCCCCTTTGCCGGTTGTTTTTCCTCGGCCTCGGGCAGTTCGCGACCGGAAAAGGTGTGGGGCGAGCGTGGAATTTCTCCTGGCAAGCTGCAGAAGCCCCGGGCCATGTGCATCGACCCGGACGACCTACTTTACCTGGTCGATATTACCGCCCGGATCCAGGTTTTCGACCGCGACGGCAAGTTTCTCCGTGGCTGGCGAACCCCCCAGAGCAAGAACGGCCGCCCCACCGGCATGTCGTTCATCAATGGGAAGCTGTACGTCGCGGATACGCACTATTTTCGGGTTCTGGTCTATACGCCCGAGGGCAAGTTGCTGGAGGACGAGAGCTTCGGCGAGGAAGGGAGCGGGCCTGGGCAATTGGGGTGGACCACCGACATCGTCCGCGACTCGGCCGGAAATCTGTTCGTCTCGGAGTATGGCCAGCACGATCGAATCCAAAAATTCGCCCCCGACGGCAGTTTTGTCCTACAATGGGGCACTCATGGAAACGAGGCGGGGCACTTCCTCCGCCCGCAGAATCTGTGGGTCGATACCCAGGATCGCGTCTGGGTGTGCGACGCCGGCAACCACCGGCTGCAGGTCTTCGACGGACAAGGCCAACAACTTTTTGAATGGGGCGAGGAGGGAATCGAACCGGGGCAGCTTTCGTATCCTTATTGCATGTGGATCGACGCGCAAGATCACGTGCTGGTTTGCGAATATGGAAACAGCCGCGTCCAGAAGTTCAGCCAGCAGGGCAAGTCGTTGGCCACCTGGGGGGCCCAGGGCCGCGAACCGGGCCAGTTGCACAACCCTTGGTCCATCGTGCAGGATTCACGAGGTAAAACATTCGTACTGGATAGCTACAATCATCGAGTTCAGCGATTCACTATTTGAGCCGCGGGTAAGTGAGTAAGTGAGGCGAGAGTCGCCGCACACGTCATTTCGTCCTTCATCCATCCCCATCATGCCTTTCGCCTTCGACAGCCCGTGGTACCTGTTGCTGCTGCTTCTGCTGCCAGTGATCTGGTTTACCAGCTATCGCAGCCTGGCGGGGCTGGGGCATTGGCGTCGGCTGACGGCCATCATCTTGCGTAGTCTGGTGTTCGCGCTCTTGGTGTTCGCGTTGGCCGACATCCAGTATCGCAAGAAGAACGACTCGATGACGGTGCTCTATCTGCTCGATCAGTCGATGAGCATTCCCGAGGATCGTCGGGAACTGATGATGGAGTTCGTCAACGAGTCGGTCGACGAGCACCTCCGCTCCGAAAAGAACGACCGGGTGGGCGTCATCGTGTTTGGACGCGATGCCGAAGTCGAAACACCACCGCTCGACTATTTTGTCGATCTGCAGAAGCTCACCAGCCTGCTCGACCCGCAATACACGAATCTGGAAAGTGCCCTGCAGCGCGCCCGGGCATTGTTCCCCGAAGAGACCGCGCGGCGGATCGTCGTGGTGACCGATGGCAACGAGAACCTGGGCGATGCCTTGAGCGAAGCCCGGGCCCTGGCCGATGCCGGCATCAGCATCGATGTGTTGCCAGTCGATCTACCCGTGCGTAGTGAGGCTTCGGTCGAGAAGGTTACGTTGCCGAGCGACGTTCGTCAGGGGCAGCCTTTCGAGTTGCGTGTCGTGCTGAATCACGACGCCCCCGAAGGTGCACCGCCGCTTCCCGGTACGTTGAAGATCGTTCGCAAGACGGGCGACTATCAGGAGACCCTGACCGAGGGACCCGTCGAGTTGCCACCCGGCAAGAGCCGGTTCTCAGTGACCGAGACCATCGAGCGCCCCGACTTTTACACCTACGAAGCCCAGTTTTTCCCCGCCGATCCCAGCAGCGACGGCACCGCCCAAAACAACGTTGGCACGGCATTTACGCACGTCCGCGGCAAGGGGCACGTGCTGGTGATCGAGGACTTTGCCGAGCCAGGGCAGTTTGACTACATGGTCGATCGGCTGCGAACCAGTGGCCTGGAAGTCACGGTGATGCCCAGCAACGCGCTGTTCAGCACGCTGGCCGACCTGCAGCGGTACGACACCGTAGTATTGGCCAACGTGCCTCGCAGCAGCAGCGACGCGGACTTCGAAGACGATGGTAGCGGTGCCAACTTCTCCGACGCCCAGGTCAGCATGCTGGTCCGCAACACCGAGGAGCTCGGCTGCGGGCTGGTGATGATTGGCGGCCGCAACAGCATGGGAGCCGGTGGCTGGGCCAACACCGAGCTGGAAAAGGCCATGCCGGTCGATTTCCAGATCAAAAGCGCCAAGGTGGTACCGGTGGGTGCACTGGCCCTGATGATGCACGCCAGCGAGATGTCGCAGGGCAACTACTGGCAGAAACGCATTGCCATCGAGGCGATCAAGGTCCTGGGCGATCGCGACTATGCCGGCATGATCCAGTGGAACATGACCGACCAATGGCTGTGGGGCCAGTCGCAGGGGGGCATGCTGACCGTGGGCGAGAATCGCAACATGATGCTCGCCCGGGTCGACACCATGGCGGTGGGCGACATGCCGGCCTTCGAAGGCGCCATGAAGAAGGTGGCCAACAGCTTCGCCCGGCTCGACCAATTGACCAACAAGCCGGCCGTCAAGCACATGATCATCATCTCCGACGGCGATCCCTCGCCCCCCAGTCGGCAGGTGATTGCGCAGTTCAAGAAGATGCAGGTGAAGATTACCACCGTGGCCGTTGGTGCGCATGGCACCGTGGGTACCAAGACCATGCGCGACATCGCCCAGGCCACCGGGGGCAAGTACTACAAGGTCCGCAACGCCAAGGCGCTGCCTCGCATCTACCAGCGCGAGGCCCGTCGCGTGGCCCGGCCGCTAGTCAAAGACCTGGACCCGCCGCAAAAGCCGATTCTGACCTCGCAGCACGAAATTGTCCGTGGCATTGGGCCCGAGGAGTTTCCCCCCATCAATGGCTATGTGCTCACCACCGTGAAGGACAGCGCCTTGGTGGAGGTGATCCTTCGCTCGCCCGAACCACGCATCGAAGCCAACAGCACGCTGCTGGCCGCCTGGCCTTATGGCTTGGGCAAGACGGTGGTGTTTACCTCCGATGGTGGGCGGCAACTGGCCAAGGCCTGGGACGGCTGGGATCGCTACGATCAGTTCTTCAGCCAGATGATTCGCTGGTCAATGCGTCCCACAGGCGACACCGGTAACTTCAGCGTCGCCACCACCACCGAGGATGGCAAAACACGGGTGATCATCGACGCCTTGGACAAGGACGAGGAGTTCATCAACGTCGCGTCGATGAACGCCACGGTCGTGGGGCCCGACATGGAATCGATTCCGCTAGTAATCGAGCAGGTTGCACCTGGCCGCTACATCGGCGAGTTCGACTCGATGGTGCCGGGCAGTTACATGCTGTCGGTCCAGCCTGGTGGCGACGAGGGGATGATTCGCACGGGCGTGAATGTCGGCTACAGCGAGGAGTTCCGCGACCGCGAAACCAATTTGCCGCTGCTGGAAACGATGGCCCGTCTCGAGCCGAACAAGGGGAAACCCGGCGTGTTGGTTGGGTCCGAGCAGAACACCATGCTGACGGGCGACCCGCAGATCCTGACAAACCTGCTCTCGTTCGATCCCTACCGACGCGACTTGCCGCCAGCCGTGTCGACGCAGAGCATCTGGCCATGGATGGTGGTATTGGCCTCCACGCTGTTTTTTGGCGATGTGTTCATCCGCCGCGTGCAGGTGGGCTTCGAGTGGCTCAAGCCGATGTGGGTGTATATCGACGAGAAGCTACTGGGCCGCCAGCACGAAGCCGCTGTGCCCGCCACGATGAGCCGCCTGCAAAGCCGCAAGGCCGAGGTGCAGAAACAATACGAGTCGCGTCGCGCGGAGACCCGCTTCGAAGCACCCGAAGAGACCGAGCCGACCGGCGATCCCTCGCCCCTGGACGAAATGGACGGCCCCGCACCTCAGCGACCCACCCAGGCCCCCGCCCCCAAAGTGGGAGAGGCCGACAAGGAAGAAGAAAGCTACACCTCGCGGCTGCTCAAAGCCAAGAAAGATGTTTGGAAAGACAAACAGTGAGCAAATGACCAATGAAGTATCACCAATTCCCCATGTTCTAGTGCCGTTGGTGATTGTTAATCTGTCATTGGTCATTCCCTGTTGCCGCCAGTAAGTGAGTGCGGCCTTTGAATTCAAATCCCAGTCCCTAGCCCCCAGCCTCCACAAATGAGTCTCGCCGAATCGATTGAAAAACGCGCGCAAGAGTTTGCCACCCGTTATCAGGCTGTCCACGACCAGATTGCCCGCGTCATCGTGGGCCACGACGACATCGTGCATGGCGTGCTGACCTGCCTGTTCGTGGGGGGGCACTGCCTGCTGGAAGGCGTGCCCGGTTTGGGAAAGACACTGCTGGTGCGAACCCTGGCGGAGACCTTGAGCCTCGACTTCTCGCGCATCCAGTTCACGCCCGACCTGATGCCGGCCGATATCCTGGGCACCAACATGATTGTTGAAGACCCTGATGGACGCCGGCGATTTGAGTTCCAACGCGGTCCGGTGTTCACCCAGATTTGCCTGGCGGACGAAATCAACCGCGCCACGCCCAAGACCCAGTCGGCCATGCTCGAGGCGATGCAGGAGAAGTCCGTCACTGCAGGCGGTAGCCACTATAAGCTCGACTTGCCGTTCTTCGTCATGGCCACTCAGAACCCGCTGGAGCAGGAAGGTACCTACCCGCTGCCCGAAGCACAGCTCGACCGCTTTTTCTTCAAACTGGTAGTCGGTTACTCGGGCCGGGCCGAACTGAACACGATTCTCGACCGCACCACCAAAGGCGAAGTGATTACGCCCGAGAAGGTGATGGACGGCCGCGAGATCGTCGAGTGGCAGCAGTTGGTCCGCGAGGTGATCATCGCTCCACACGTGCAGGACTACATCTGCCGGCTGGTGCTGGCCACGCATCCCGAGGGCGAGTTTGCCCCGCCGGTGACCAATCAGTACCTCCGCTGGGGCGCCAGCCCTCGCGCCGCGCAGACTATCGCCCTGGCCGCCAAAGTGCGAGCGCTGTTGGGGGGCCGGTACAACGTGAGCTTCGACGACATCCGCCGGGTCGTACTTCCCGCATTGCGGCACCGCGTGATCCTGAACTTCGAGGCCGAGGCCGAGAGCATCGATCCGGACAACGTGCTCTTGGAACTGCTGGAGAAGGTGCCCGAGAAGGCCGACGACAGCGCCGCGGCCTGAACCCGTAGAACGGAATTCATTGCGTTGAATAGCCAAGCCACGAATCCGTACGAGTCGCCCGAGTCTCGACCCACACCGCAACCAAAAGAACGGATCACGAATATCTGGGCAATCAACAGGGCTGACCTCACCATTGCTGGGGGACTCCTGGCCCTCACCCTGTTCCTGCTAGTTCTACTGTAATGTGTTCGGCTCCGCGATTGCCAGCTCAAACAACCAGCGAACCCGTACCGGTCGCCCCGGACAACCCAAGAGCCTCAGCCTCGGTCCACCACGAACCGGTAGTGGTTCTTCACGCCAGTCGAATGGCTCGTCCTGGTCGTGTATGCCGTGATTCTTGCCCACCTCCTGCTATCGCCCAGTCAGGCCGCAGGGGGCTAGCGTGCGACTCATCCCTAATCACCCTGTTTTTCCTACTTCAGCCCCTAAAACACCACCTTCTCCAGCAGCCGATTCTAGGCCACAATCTAGGACTGCCGTGGCGAGCCCGTAACCTACACTTCCACAAGCGGTGAGAATTCCGGTTACCCCGTTTTTTCCCGGCAGCTAGTCCAGTTTGTGTCACTCGCTGAACCTCATCGGCGCCTTCCGCGTCGCTATTTTCATGGCAAAACAGATTTACATCGGCGGTCAATTTTTCTCCCAAGAGGACGCCAAAATCAGCGTCTTCGATCACGGTCTATTGTACGGCGACGGGGTGTTCGAGGGCCTGCGGATTTACTCCGGCAAGGTCTTCCGACTGGGCGAGCACATCCAGCGGCTGTACGAATCGGCCCGGGCCATCTGGCTCGAGATTCCGATGACGCCGGACGAAATGGCGGATGCCATCAACGAAACGGTCGCCAAGAACGGGCTGTCCGATGGCTACGTGCGAGCGGTGATCACGCGTGGCTCGGGCACGTTGGGACTCGACCCCAATCGTTGTAGCAATCCGCAGGTGATCATCATCGCCGATACCATCACGCTCTACCCTCAGGAGTTCTACGACAATGGTCTGGAGATTGTCACGGTCAGCGTGATCCGCAATCATCCAGCGGCCCTCAGCGCGCGGGTCAAGTCTCTGAACTACCTGAACAACATTCTGGCGAAGATTGAAGGACTGCAGGCCGGCTGCGTCGAGGCCCTAATGCTCAATCACAAGGGCGAAGTGGCCGAGTGCACGGGCGACAACATTTTTATCGTCAAAGATGGCCGGCTGCTCACGCCCCCGCTCGATGCCGGCATTCTGGCAGGCGTCACTCGCGAAGCGGTGATGGACCTGGCACTGGAACTATGCATCCCACTGGCCGAGCCCGCACTTACCAAGCACGACATCTACGTGGCCGACGAGTGCTTCCTGACCGGCAGCGCCGCGGAGATAGTGCCCGTGGTGAAACTCGACAGCCGCCCCATCGGCAACGGCAAACCGGGCCCCATGACCAAGCGACTGACCAGTGCATTCCATGAGTTGGTGCGTAGTTAGTTCATTGCAGTGGCACAGGAGAAGAATTAGTCGCGGATCTGCGCGGATTTCGGCAGATTCTCGCGGATCTTCTTTCAAGTGTTACGAGAATGGTTGCGTGCCATGAGTTGGGCCATCCTTCCAGGTCTACCTGCGTTGGGGGAAGTGGCTCCTCACTTGCACTTTGATGAGCCGACACCGTGGACCGAAGGGGTGGTGCTCTCACACCACGACGTCATCACCGGCAGATACTGCTGGGATCCTCCACAGCAGTGGTCTCCCTTCTGTATCTCACGAAAGAATGGCTTCGATTGGCCTGCTTCGCACTGAATCGATCCGCGACGATCCGCTAAAACCCGCGTTCATCCGCGTAGAATTCCTACTCCGCGGCCTCTGTGATCTCCGTGGTGAATCCCTACTTCGAGGCCACCGAGTCGCCGCGGAATTCCTTGTTCGAGATATCGCGGAAATTGACGATCTGTTCACCAACCAGCGTGATGCGGGCGCGGTCGTCTTTGGAGAGCATCCAGGTGAATAGGTGCTCGGCCCGCAGTTGCTGGTCCTCGTCGTCCGAGATCTTCAGGTTTACTTCCACTGGCACGGCATTGCGTTTTTCCAGGGCGTCGTTCACCGCCAGGCGGGGCATCGGGGGCATGCTGGATGCCAGGATGCAATTCAACTTGGCGTACCCGTCGAAGTAATTTCGCAGGTCCTTCCAGGCCTCGGTTCGTTCCACTGGCACGGTGGCCAGGCGGTAGGTCATTGAAGGGCTCTCGAGCGTCAACACGCCCGTCTCTTCGTCGTACAACTGATCGAACTTCGGATCGGCCGCGAACACGAGCAGCGGGTCGCGCTGGGTGCGCGACCAGGCCCGCAGTTTCTCGATGGCGGAGTCCATGCGGTCGATGGTGATGTCGGTCTTCACACTCCGCACGGGGTCGATCAGCACGAACTGGCCCGGCGTCTCGCCCCGCTGATGACGGTAGATGGCTACGCGGCCGGTCGACTCCACGAAGTCGTAGATCACCCCGTTCTGAAACAACGTGGTGTTCTGCGTGATCGGCAACTCCTCATCACCGCGGTACACCTTGGTCTCGATGCGAAAGTCGATACCCCAGGCGGGCATCGATGCGATGGCGAGCAGTGAGAAGGTAATTCCGCGCAGCATGATGAGGCTCCCAAGGTTCGAGCGTAGATCGTTCGCGCGAAGATTAGGAGCCTGTGGCAAATCTGTAAACGCCAAACCCAGAATTTACTGCGTTGCCTACAGCCTGCGACTCTAGCCAAGGCCTGGCGGCTAGCCAAAGTAACTGGGCGCGGCACCCGGTTTCCACTTGATATTGCAGCCAATGCTGGGGTGCTGCTCGTCACTGGGGGCGTTGCCCGCTAGCACGGCGTCGACGGCCGCCCGCAGGTCCTCGCCAGTGACCGGGATACCGCTTTCAGGGCGACTGCCATCGAACTGGCCGCGATATACCAGCTTGCGCTCTTTGTCGAACACATAGAAGTCAGGCGTGCAGGCCGCGGCGTAAGCCTTGGCTACGTTTTGCGTGGCATCGTACAGGTAGGGGAACTTGTAGCCCCGAGCTTGGGCCTCGGCGGCCATCTTCTCCGGCGAATCGTCGGGGTAATTGTCTACGTCGTTGGAGCTGATGGCCACCACGGCCACGCCCTTTTCGGAGTATTCGTTGCCGAAAGCCGCAAACTCATCCGCCAGGTGTTTTACGAACGGACAGTGATTGCAGACAAAGGCCACCACAAGTGCCGGCGAAGCGGCGAAGTCGGACAGCGAAACCGTGCTTCCGTCGATGTTGGGGAGCGAAAAATCGGGCGCCTCGGTGCCTAGTGGCAGCATGGTGCTGGGAGTTCGGGCCATTGCAGGGAACCTCGTGGGAAGAATGGGTGTCGTCTTACGCAGAGCCTGCTGGAAGTATTGCGAATGCCCCACGGCCTGGCAACGGTCGCGCCCTGGCTGCGTTGACACTTCCCGTTGTTGCCCTATAATCTGGCGTCGTAACACTTTGCGCAAATCGCGCAAGACACACAGCGCGCCAAATGAACCTTTTGCAGGCAGCAGGCGTACTATTCATAAACACATCCCCCCGCGTGCAGAGGAGCAACACACATGGCACTTCTCGAACTTGACAATACGAACTTTGAAGCCGAAGTGCTGAAGTCCAGCGAACCGGTCCTGGTCGACTTCTGGGCTCCCTGGTGCGGTCCCTGCCGCATGATTGCTCCTTTGGTGGAAGAACTGGCCGGCGACAACGAGGGCAAGGCCAAGGTGGCCAAGCTGAACATCGACGACTCGTCGAACCTGGCCGAACAGTACCGCGTGAGCAGCATCCCCACCCTGATGGTGTTCATGAATGGCGAACCGGTCGAGACCTTTGTTGGTCCGCAACCCAAGGCCAAGCTGCAGCAGGCCATCGATGCCGCGCGCGTGTAGCGGCGGTTAAACGCTAGCAAAACCAGCTTTCACGAGGTCGTTTTCCCGTTGGGGGGCGGCCTCGTTTTTTTTTGTGTATTTGCAATATTCCTGCGCGTCGCCATTCAAGTCGGCAACTCCAATTGGTCGATGGCATTCTAGGGGGAATATACGGATCATCGCAGTTAGCGAAACTTTGCGGCGGAAGGACTCGGCGCATGAGCGACTCCCCCAACAACCCAACGACTGAAAACACCGCGCGGATCGATGCTCCGCACGTCTTGAGACCGGTGCGTAGCGAGGCTGCAGCGGCAGTGCCGGCTGCGGTGGTCGCTGACTCGTCGGCCGCGCAGGGCGCATCCACGCCTGCGGCATCGGTACCTCCGCCGCCGATCGATCGGCATGCTGCGGAACTGGCCGAGCAATTGCAGCGGCGGCAGTCGGATCTCGATCGCCGTGCAGCGATGCTGGCCGCTCAAGAAGCGGAGATCGAAAACAAGATCCGCCACGCGCGATTGTGGATTGAAGATCGGCACCGGGAACTTGAAGCCCGCGAACAAGAGCTCGATTCTCCCCGCCCTGCGCCGGAGAACACGGACAAATTCGAAAGCGAAAAGCAGGCCATCGAGAAGCGGCAGCGGGAACTCGACGTCCGGCAGGCGGAACTCTATCGCAAGATCGAGGAGCTCTCCGAGCGTTCGGCCGACGTCCAACAGAAGACCGAGCGACTCGAAGCGCTCGAGCAACAGCTCAAGGAGTTCGAACACTCCGTGGAGCGACGCCATAAGTCGATGTCCGACGAACGCGAAGACCTGGTGCTGCAAATTCAGGAACTCGACGAACGGCGGGCCAAGTTGCATCGCCGTACCGAGGAACTCGAAACTCGCGACGCCGAACTTCGCAGCCGCGAAGCCCAGATGGCGTTCCGAAGGCATGAAATCGAGACGGCCGTCGCACGGTTCGAGAAGTTGGGCGTCACCTACGAGCGGATGCAGGAACTCGATTCGCAGGCCGCCGAGTTTGAAACCCGTTCGCGCTATCTGGATCAGGCAGAACAACTGCTGAAGGAAGACACGCAGAAGCTCACCAAACGCCGCGGCGAGTTGGAAGACGAGCACCGCGGGGCGATGGAGCAAATTCGCACCGAACGGCAAAAGCTGATCGCCGAACGGGAAACCTTCACCCAGTCGGCGGCCCAACGCACCAAGCAACTCAACCAAAGGGAGAACGAACTCGACCAACGGGAAGAGTCGCTTTCGGCACTGCGGCTGGAACTTGAGGGATCGCAGCGTGAGGTGCTCGAGATGCGTTTAGCAACCGAGGAGACTTGGGCCCAGCTAACCGGTGCCCTGGCCCCGGCGGCGCTGACCCGCTCCATTGCCCAGACCCGCGCCCGCTTGTCCGATCACTACGAGCATCAGGTCCAGCAGCTTTGCGAGCGACGCGACGAACTGGAGCAGTTCCGCGCGGAGCTAGCCGAGGAGCACGTGCAGCTGGAAACCCGGCGCTCGCAGTTCCAGGAATGGCAGCGGCGACGCGAACACGAAGTCGAACAACAAGCTGGCCGGCTGATTGCCCGCGAGCAGGAACTCGACCGCCAGCAGATGCACTACGAAGCCATGGAGGCTAAGTGGCGGTTGGAACGCGACGACTATCGCGCGGAGATCCGCCAACTGCTGACGCAGCTGCGCAAGGGAATCCTGGAAGCTGTGGCTTAGTCATTCGCCTTCGGCAGGCAGGCGGCAATCAACCCTTTAGACAGGTCGTCGCCCCGGACTACTCCGCTTCGCTGGTCGCGGTTTCCGTTTCACTCACGGCGTCCGTTTGACCTGCCGATTCCGTTTCAGCCTCGGCTACTGAATCCACCTCGGTTTCGGTGTAACCGGGGGATTCAACTTCTGCTGGCTGTTCAGCCAGATTGCCACGTCGCACGGCTTCGTTGGCATAGGCGTAGGCAGCTTCGAGTTCGAAGCGGCTGAAGTAAGGCGAGCGGCTAATGTTGCGGCGTGTGCCAGTTAGCTTGGCCCCCAGTTCCTGCCACGACAACCCGTTGTTCAGGTGCCAGACGGCAGCTTGGGCCGCATTGTGCTGCAGGTCGCCATTGCCGAAGGCTTTGAGCAGTTCGACAACCTCAGGGCGGTCGTTCTGGTTAACCGGACGCAATTCGTAAGGCTTGCTGCTGGAAGGATCGGTTTTGCCATGGTCCAGGCACAGCAGTGGAACGTCGATCTTGGTAACACGATCGGGCGGAATGCTGAAGGCACCGCCGCCGCCAAAGTTACCACCACCGCCGCCACCACCGAAGCCGCCACCGCCACCGCCGACGCTCTGGTTGCCACCACCGCCGCCGCCGCCGAAGCCGCCACCACCGCCGAAGTTGCCGCCGCCACCGCCGCCAAATTGAGCGACCACGGGATCGCCAATAAAGGCGTCGGGAATGCGAATCTTCACGCCCTCCGGCAGTTTATTGTTGGTGATCAGGATGCGGCCCTGGTGGTCGTTCTTGGCGATGAACTTCACCTCGATGTCGCCGGCGTCGCGGGCCTCGAACAGGTCGCGAACTTCGCTAGTTGCGGCAGCCTTCTGCTCCGCAGCGGCCTCTACCGCCTTGGCTGCTTCGGGTTCGGCAGCGTTGTCGGCGAAGGAGGGGGCGCTGGAATACAGCACCAGGGCGAATAGGGCAGCGTAACGACTGAACGTGGAAAACATGGCTTTCGCTCCGGCGGGCGAGTTGTGCGGGCAAATATGTGGGGGGGGGTCCGTAGAAACGTGGCTCCGCGGCGCAATCCCAGCTCGGAATGCGGCGAGGCACCACTGTTAGCATAATCTCTCGGAGGTCGCCTGCCAAACTATTCCTGACGGCTGGCCAGCCCCGCCCCGGCCCTGTCTGGGACCGAAATTCGCTCGAAACGCGGGCAAATCTGCCGTCCCGGGCGTCCGGCGAGCCGCTCCTACTCGGTAACCTCGATTTGGGCCATTTCTTCCGGCGTAAATTGCATTTCTTCCATGGGGCCGGCCGCAGAACTCGCCATCAGCTGGCTGGGGGTCGGCGGACGACGAGGAATCACCAGCACCCGACTGCCATCGTCAGTCACTTCGACATGACCGTCGGAACGTTCGACGGCTTGCAGGGCGAGCGCCTCGCACACCTCGCACAACTTGGGGAAGTTGTATTTCGTGTGCGCGAACTTCGTCTGCCGGTCTAACGCGGAGACGAATCGCTCGGGCAACTTCTGATAGCCAATGGTCGTGAACAGGATGCCCGCCGCGTTGGAAGGATTGCAGTCAGAGTCCTGCCCGCAACGGGTGGCAATGATGACCGTTTGATCCGGATCGCGGTCACCATACAGCAGGCCAATCAGTATGTATGCGCCGTTGAGTTTCACGTCGATCGAGAAATGGTCCACGCCGCCCGGGCCACAGCAAAGACCATGGGTGTAGTCGGGATGATTATGATACTTGGCTTCCACCCGTCGCCAGGTCGCTTGCCAGTCGTCGGGATACTGCTGGTGCCAGGCTACGATGTCGCGGACCATTTCGGCGTATTGGCTTTCAGCGGGAATACAGGCCAGCCCTGCTTCAATGATGCGGTGGATGTCCTGCTCGAAAAAAGCCTCGCAGTACATGCCGGCCACGAACTGCCCACCATAAACTCCATCGCCATAGTTCATCAACCGGCCAAACTTCTCCCCTAGTTCGATGGCCACCTGGGGCATTCCCGGCGCAATCAACCCACTGTAGTCCGATTCGATCTGGTAATCGATGTCGTCGGAGTGTTGAGTGAAGCGAGGATGTCCCGACGCGGGCGGGGCAATGCCGCGACGGAGGTTCTGCCGGCCGAATTTGTTGGCGTGCCATAGCTCGTAGCGACTGTTCGCCAGATCGATTCCAGCCTGTCGTGTCGAGCAGTCGAGTCCATGTTGCTCCAGCGTCGCTAAGAAGGTCATCTCGACATACAAGTCATCTTGTTGGAATTGGTTCACGGTGGCCGGTTCCCACTTCGGCATCTGATCAGCGGGAATGATGCGGCCGTTGAATTTGAACTCGGTGGGAAAGCCCCAGCCAACGCCCACCATCTGGCCAATCCAACCAGCTTGCATGCGGTCAACGTATTGATCTAGCGACAGGCGTCGTGTTGGCTCGGCCCAGCCAGTGGTGACCATCGTGGTCAACACAATCACAGTCAGGAGAGTTCGCATGGCACATTTCCTTCGTCATGGTGGTTGCCGGTCCCCGCTGCTTGTTCTGGCGGGTGAAGCAAGTTACCTGGAATTGCGGATTCGGTACGGTCTTTCCTTCTCAGGTGATTGTGCGGACCCTGTTTTTAAGGACTTCCGTCTTTGATTTTGCACCTTGGATGGGCTCTCCCGCCGAATTAGCGAAAACGCCATGAATTTGCAGAGAAGTTGATTGACAGACCAGCCGAAACTCAGCGTCAATCTATGTTGGTAGTTTTAAGCCTTGTTCACGCGCTTTTGCAAGTACGTGGCAGACCACTTTGCGTTGGGCACCATGTACCCGTCAGGCCTATTCTGTCAACAGAGGAACGAGGTGGCACGCTTCAGGCTAGCTGGTGCCGTAGGCAATTGGATTGCCCCTTGTCGCCGCCGCCGGCCTGATCCTGGTAACCGGCTGGCGACGACATCGTCCCTCGCCCAGTGCGTGAGAGTGTAGTTCTAGAACAGCAACTGCAACTGTGTACGGAACACCGTCTGACCGCTGTTTCCCGAGACATCCTCCAGGAAGCCCGTGTACGGCACGGCGATAGGAATGGGGTCGAAGGCGTGCGATACCTCGAAGGTGGCTTTGCAGGCGTGGCGTTTGAAGTACCAGTTGACGCCGGCGTTGACGATGTTCACCGAACTGTCCGCCACTGGTAGGGCTTTCGAGCCGACGTTGGTGTAACCGTCGAAGTCGACGTACTGGTAGATAAAGAAAGGCTCAATTTTGTCGGGAATGATCTGGTAGGCCGTCATGAACTCCACGCCGGATTGGGTAATGTCCTGGGCCTCCGCCAGCGAATGGCGTTGTACCAGCGAGGCGAACGCCATGAAGCCACATCGCTCGTAGGTCGCATCGACCGTCCAGGCGAAGTATTCATTCATGTTGTTGGCGACCACGTCGTCGCCCGTTTCGGGACCCTCGTAGTGGATGTCGGCGCCGAGGAACGCGGCGGCGGGTTCATCCGACCAGGAAGCGAAGTCGCCGTACTGAGTCCAGTCGCCCATGAACTTCACATCGATACCCGACGAGACCGCGAAGTCGCAGGCATCCTGGTAGAAGTCTTTGTTGACGCCAGGATTACCTGAAGTGCGGCCATCGGTGATGAAGGTCAGCACGCGATAATCATCGTTCTGCTTCGAAAAGCAGATGCCTTCCTGGATACCGGTCGAGAAAATAGCGTACTGGTACGAGCGATCGACTCCCATCTGTCGAGCGTAGCTGATGTCGAGTTCTCGCATGAACGACGGGTCGCGGAAGCGGCCAATCTCGACGAACAGACCATTGTCAAACTCGTAATTGATGCGACATTCCTCCATGAAGGTGCGACCATCCACACCGCTGCTCTGCAGGATCATCCAGTAGGTGAGTTGGGGCGAGATGACATTGCCGCTGAAGATCAGCGGCGAGCGGGCCAGCACGAAGCCGGCTTCGGTCTCGTCGCCGTCGCCTGGGTCCAGATTCCGCCAGTTGGCGAAGTAGCGCGCCTGGATCATGGCGTTGATCTTCAGCATGAAGTTGCCGTCGGTAGTTCGGATGTAGAATCCTTTGTCGTAGCCGGCACACTGCGAGCAATCGCTAGCCGGTTCGATGCCGCCACCACACGTATCGGGCGCCGGACCGTCCGCGGGCAGAGCGTCAGGTCCGCCGGCGGCGGCCACTGATCGCTCGAGTTGTTCCAAGCGGAGCAGGATCGCCTCGATCGACTCCTGGTCGTAATGCGCCGCTGGATCCGGCACGGATTCCAAGGGATCCATCGCCGCTGTTGGGGGTGGAGGTGGTGGCGTCACCGGCCCGGTGACGTCGGCCACGGAATCCGTCGGCTCCAGCATCGTCTGTTCGATGGGCTGCGACACGGAGACGACGTTGGTGGTCGAGTGGAGCCAGTAGGGGGTCGTAGGGGTATCGGCAACGGCAGAAGTGTGCAGCCCTAACAACCAGAACAAGGTCGCCGTCCCGACGCAGCAAAAACGTCGCGCGAATCGCTGTGAAGTCATCATGGAGCCCCTGAGTCTCGAACTTTGGGCGCGCACGCTTCGTGGGGGGAATCGAGCGCGCAAATCCATGCTCTGGTAGTGGTACGAATCTATGTGCAACCAGCACAGGTCGCAGACGGTTGCAGGTTACCGAAGCAAGGTGGGTGGATTGGAGGAAGGTGCAAGGGTGGTCAACTTGGAAGTAGTACCTAGTTTCGTTCCCGGTTCCCCGTTTTCTGCACATTATCTGCAAAGGTGTTAGGGACATCACTTGCAGAGCAACTGCATTGCTGATTACGAGCCGTACAACTGTGCGTTAACGCTCATGGTGCCCAGAAAAACTGCGTTGTCCGTTTCCTCTATGTTTTCTGCGGTCTGATGTATTTCGATCGAGCGACTAGTAATTCACCCTGCGCGCAATTGGACTGAGCGGGCACACGCTTCGATTTAGGCCCAACTTTTTTTGCCGCACGAGGGCCAGATAGAGGACATGCATTCCGGACGTCGATGTCCGCAAACACGGCCGCTCGAATCGCCATGTGTCGAAGCTAACAACCAGCGAAGATGTAACGCCCAGCCAACTGCGGCAACGCGTAATGCTCGCAACGTCGCAGTCCCTGCTGCGCTGCTCTGCGGAGTGCTAAGCGGTTGCCGGTTGTTGCATTGTCGGATGGTCGGTATTCAGCGCGGGGGCCGCCACGGGAGTGGGCTTCTTCTCGGCCGCGGCGCCAGCCGTCGTGCGCAGGTCGGTCCATTCGATGTCTTCGCGCGCATGAAGCCTTCCGGCGGCTTCGGAGATATCGGGGTAGAATTCCGCCAGGTTGGCGGCAATGTGTAGTGGATCGATGCCCGAAGCCATGGAGACGAACACGGCTCGGGCACAAGATGCCTCGCAGGTTCCAAGGGTCGGCAAGTCACCACGCAGCACTTCGGCCACCGTATCAATCGAAAGTCCGATGGCGAGCCGGCGTCGCTGGTAGCCGTACCCGTGGAGGTTCGGCTGGCAACGTTCGAGCAGGTCGGCCGCGGAATCCGAAGGACCGATTAGTGCGGCCGCGAACGATTGCAATCGGAAATCGGCCGCCGCACCCGATTGGCGGCACTTCTTCAGCGACATCGCTGCTTCGGGCACATTGGCTTCGAATGCGAGAGTTTCGCCAATCGAGGCAAATGTCTGGTTGTAGTCGTTGGACTGGTTGCGTGGTGGAATCGGCAGCCAGAACACCGTGTCGAATGGCTCGGCGGCCGATTCGTAGCGTGCAGCAGGACCAGTGGCTGGGGACAGGCCGGCGTTGCCCTGGCGCTGCGTGTGTGCCAACTCGGTCAGCAGCGCGAACGTGTTGGCAATCGATAGCGACTCGGCCGTTCCCGCAGTGCGCTCGGGCATCGCCAACACCGCATCGACTTCGATACTTACATTCAGATCGGCCGCCAGCGAACGGGCAGCCTGGCCGATGTCGATCACAGTGCCAGCACCGGTGCCGCCACTGGTGCTGGAAAGCACCACAACCCGCAGTGAAGTTACGCCGGGATTCTTATCGATGAGCTGGAACAGCTTGGTGTAGATGTTGCTGAGTATTGCTTCGGCATGGTCCACCGCGGCAATACGGCCGAGGGGTCGATAGCCACGCGTTTCCAGCGAGCGGGGAATATTGTACAACCACCGCCGACTCACCCAGCTCAACAGTTGCCGCGAACGCTCGCCATATTCCTTGGGACGGCGGAGCGGAATACAGAGCATCTCGTCGCTGTGCAGGATGTCTTCCTTCAGGTGGCTGGCCGCCTCCTTCAGGGCTTCCCGATCGGTGTCGATGGCTAGCCAACCAATGTGCGCCCGACACGTTTCGGGGTCCTGCGTCTCGAGAATCCGGCCACGGACGGTGTTCAATAGCTTCATTCCCAATCCACCCAAACCGATGAACATCGTGGGCGTGGTGATCGCGTCCTGCAGATCGATCTCCGGGCACTCGACGTCCTCGACCTTGGAATTGACTTCTGGGAATTGCAGCGAGCTGGCTGCGCCGGATGGGGCAGCGGTTCCACTTGGACGGCTGGGCGCGGCAGGGCGGGGGTCCTCACCAGCTCGTTGGGTGGGAAAGATGGAGTTCGATCGGGTATCGTCGTCTTTGCGTGCTGGTTCAGCCGGCTTGCGCTGTGGTGCTTTGGGGACGACTGGCTTGGGTGGGTGCAACCCTCCAGCGGCCAGTGCCGCCACAAACTCGCGGCACGAGGAGAATCGTTGTTCGGGACGTTTGGCCAGCGCCTTGCGAACCACCTGCCGGTCCCCATCGCAGAGACCTTGCAGAATCGGTTCGGCTTGGGTGTGCTGCTTGGCCAGTTGAGCTGGGGTCCGGCCGGGAAACGGTGGATGGCCGGTGAGCATGTGCTGGAAAACGATCGCCAGGCTGTATTGGTCGCTGCGCGGCGAAGGATTGTCGTCGAACACCTCTGGCGCCGAGTACAGTGGCGTCATGCCACCCATCATCGAGTTGAGCGTCCGCGTGGCCAGTTCCTTCACCAGGCCAAAGTCGCCAACCTTTACGTGTTCGCCAACCACCAGCAGGTTTTCGGGTTTGATGTCCAGGTGCTGCAACGAATGACGTTCGACCAGACAGTCGAGTGCTTCGGCGGCATCCCTCATGTAGACGATCAACTCATCGCGGGGGATGCCCGTTTCGTCCTTCGCGACGTACTTGCGGAAACAATCATCCAGGCTCATGTCGGCCAGCTCGGTGACAATCACCAGTCGCCCGCCGACCACTTCGAACCGTTCGAGCGACAGCACGAAAGGATGGCGCACTTCGCGAATACGCTCGAGACTCTTTAGTTCCCGTTCAGCCAGTTCGTCGTCGCACTGACCAAAAACCACTTTGACCGCTTTTTCCATACCACCGGGCGCGGTGGCCCTCCATACCTCGCCATACCCACCCGAGCCGATTCGGTCGATGGCGACGTAACCGTCAGGAAGCTGGATGGCAGGAGATGAGGAGGTGGACATAGTCATTTCGGCATTAGGCAAAGGAAGCAGTTAGTGGCCGTGCATCTCAGGCAGGAGCAACTGCCAACAGTGGATCGTTGGCAGCTGATGGGTTGCATTGCTGGGCAAAGTGAATCCCCAGGTTGCAGCAGGCCTGTTGGTCGGCGGCCGCGATGTTCGCAGGCAGGGCCACTTTGATGCGCTGAGCAGCGCAGGCCGCCCGCACGATCTCGAGCCGCTGCATCCGCCGTGGCTGATTAACGACGTCGTGCACCATGGCGCTGGACAGGACCAGATATTCCGGCACTGCCGTCTCCATCGATTCAATGCCACCTCCCCCGCCGGCGAACTCGTTGTACACCACGCGGTAACCTTGACGCTGCAAACGACTCAGGTGACGCAGGGCGTCGGGCGCGGCTGTGGCCCATTCCCAGTTGACCACCACGCCCAGCGGGCGGGTGGTCCGCAGCACTCCGGCCACCTCATCCACGGCGTCCAGCAACCGTTCGTCCAGAGATTCCTGCTGCGTGACGCACAGCAGCAGGGCCTCGGAATCGGCGCGGTCGTCCATCTGCTCAGCGGCCAGGTGCCATGCCAGCAGTTCCAGTCGTGCGGCCACGCGGGTGGGAACCTTGGCATCCGCCTGGCCGATCTGATCGTCCAGCGGTGGCATCACCCGCGCCGTGTTCATCAACACTTCACCGCTGTCGGTGTCGGTTAGGCGCTGCCATTCCAGCGGAATCGCCTGCAGTAACAAGGCTTCGCTCAAGCTGCGTGTGGCGGCCAGTTCGGGCGAAGCGCCGGGTAACTCCGCGGCTGGCTTCTTGCGAGGCAGTGGTTTGGTAAGCGTTCGTTGCAGCCGATTCATCGACGTGCAGACGAAAGTCATTTCCACGTCCGCAAAGCTCACCGAGTCGCCATCCACGATGGGGGTCTCGCGCACCGGGCAACCATTCACCGTCGTGCCGTTGGTGCTGCCCAGATCGCGGACACAGAAACCCGTGGGCGTACGCACAACCTCGGCGTGCTCGCGCGAAACCGATGTCGAATTAATTTGGAATGAGGCAGCAGCCGACCGACCAACAACGAACGGAAACTCGTTGATTTCAACGGTCTGCAATTTGGTGCTGTCGAGTGGGTAGTACTCGAAGCGCGGTCGAACATCGCCGTCCGGATGTGTTGTCGAAAACACCGGGTATTCCTCGTCGAGATGCGGACAAGTCGTGCCGGAGAGCGCAATAATCCCATCGCGCAATCACCTCCGCACATGAAAACTCTAGCTCATTGCATTCCGTCAGGCGCTGCTGCTGTGGATGAATGCTAGACTTCCGTATGTGTCCGAGCGATTTTCTCTTACTACCAGGAGCCGTCAGGCCGTGAGCATCCCTACCACCGATCTGGCCATTACCATCGTGTCGACCGATCGAGAGTTGCTGTGCAACCTTTCGTGGACGCTTTCGCTGTTTGGGTACCAGGTAACCGCAACCTGCGACTACAGCGACGAAAGCCCCTGCCGGCGGAGTAAGCAGCCTGGACTGCTACTGTTGGATACCCGGGACAGCGACGCCGCGGCCGAAGTACTGGCGCTTCCCCGCACACCTGAATACGTTTACCGCATCGCGATCGACAAACCCAATGCGGCCGAACGACTGCTGCTCGATGGAGCCGACGATGTGATTCGCTTCCCCGTCAACACGGGCGAGTTGCTCACTCGCCTGCGGGCGGGCGTCCGCAGGCTGGAGTTCGAGCATCGCCTGGCACGTCGCGGACGCCGCGACGCCCTGACCGGGCTACTTACCCGTCGCGGCATGGCGAAATTGCTCAGCGAATCGAGCCAACCCCCAGCAACTTGCGTGGTGTTCGGCATCGACTACCTCGACCAGATTCATCAACAGTACGGCAATCATGCCGCCCGGCACCTGATGTCGATGCTGGGGCGTTGTGTACAGGACCAGGTTGAGGAAGGGGAATTATGCGGCGTACTGGAGGACAATGCCCTGCTCGTAACGTTGAGCCGCGGCATCGAAGCCGCGCGGCAATTTGCCGAGTCCATTGCTACCACTTTTTCGGCCAGCGACACCCTGGTGCGGGAAATCCGCTCGCTGCCGACGCTTTCTGCCATCATCGCCAAGTGGGACGAGAGCGTTGCCGCCGGCGAGCAGCTTAACCGTTGCGAGTCGACCCTGCAGCAGGTTCGCTGGTTTGGCGGCAATTACATCGCTATGGCCGCCGACGTTCAGGGTCGCATCGCCGAGTGGCGTGCCGATATGGACGCCGGAGTACCGTTTGAGGACGCCGTGGCCCAGGACATGATGGAACTGTTTCCTGCCATCCTCACCCGCGATCAGGTGGAAAATGGCTACGAGTCGTCTATCTCTGCACCCAGCTTGCAACTGCCCTGCCTGCCCATTGTGGACGAGGAAGGAAAGCTCGACAGCGTGCTGCATTTTGCCGACGCCCAGCTTGGTTTGCCCAGTTCCACCTGTCAGCCACACACCATCGAGCACCACCAACCATTGAGCGACCTGTTCGAAGCATTCAATACGACCGACAGCGACTACCTCGTAGTGGTCGACCAGCAGCAACGGCCCATCGGGTACCTGACCTGCGAAGGCCTGGCCAGCCTGGTGCTCGATCAGATGCATGCCGATCGCTATCGTTCGCCCGAGGCGGCCGAGCCCACCACCGCCTCGCTGGTGGTACCGGTAGTCCCCAACCGGGCGGGGGCGTCCCGCATGGCGGGAGCAACCCACTAGGGCACGCGACATAAACTCTTGGGGTCTCTCCTTTCCGTTGCATGATCTGCGCCGAGCTTGGTGCCGTCCGGAACCCTTGGAACGAGGCGTAGAGCCTCGGCTGATCTTACCGTGACCGCTACCGACCCTTGGAGCACTTACATTCTTGGCGTTCCGGTTGGGCTTGCGAGGTTGGCCCGCTGTTTTACTGGCCTGCATCGACAAATGGCCATTCGCCCGCATCGGCTTCCGCGCGGCGAAGCAACGCACCGACGCCCAACTGGCACACCCAGTCGGAAAATACGCTGGTGCTCGACGCCTACTCCCCGCCAGTCATGGCGGTGAAGTAGTTGTGCACCGCGTGATCGAGGATCTCGGGCGTCGCTACGATGGGCAGCTCATTGTACTCGCAGTAATGTAGCGCCTGATCCAGCAAGTCGCGAGCCTGGCACCGACGCAGTGGCCGGTTGCACGACTCGTAGTGGGCGGCCAGCAGGTACTCCAGCGACTCCAGTGGGCAGTCGACTTTCAGCTTGCCGGCAAACATGCCAAACAACTTGATGAACTCCTCGCGGGTCGGAGCACCAATCTCGATCTTGAACGGAATTCGCCGCAGGAACGCGTCGTCGGCCAGATCGTGAGGCTCGAGGTTGGTCGAGAAGATAATCAACTGCTCGAAAGGTACCTGGATTTTCTTGCCGTTGGCCAGGCTCAGATAGTCGATGCGGTTTTCCAGCGGAACGATCCAGCGATTCAACAGGTCGGTCGGATTGACGCGTTGCCGCCCGAAGTCGTCGATCAGCAGGCTGCCACAGTTGCTTTTCAGTTGCAGCGAGGCTTCGCTGATGTGGCTGACGGGATCGTGCTTCAGTTCCAGGCTGTCCATCGTCAGTTCGCCACCCACCACTACGGTCGGTCGACGGATACGCACCCAACGCTGGTCGTGTTCGTTGTCCTTCAGCAGGCTCGAGAGCTCCGAGCTGACACGCTCGTGGCAGGCAGCGTCGTACAGTTTGATGATCTGGCCATCTTCGACAATAGCGTAGGGGATCAAGACGTTCTGACCGAAGCAGCGGGTGATTCGTTGGGCGATGGTGGTCTTGCCGTTGCCGGGCGGACCGTAGATGAACATGCCGCGACCGGCGCTAATGGCGGGGCCTAGCTGCTCGAGCATCTCTGGTTCGACGTTGATGTCGGAGAAGGCTTGCTCCAGCCGGTCGCGTTTTGGCTTCTCGGTGCGGATGGTCTGGGCCTCGACCGAGTCGACATAGTCTTCCAGCAGTACTGGCGCGGGCCCGGTGTAGGCGCATTCCTTCATCGCCAGGCGGGCCCGTTCTCGGCCCTTGTCGGTCAATTGGTAGACGTAATCGCCCAGCATGGCCGAGCCGGTAGGCGCCAAGTGCTGGCGGTTGCGGAGCGTGGTAAAGCAGTCTTCCAGAATCGGTAGCGGCAGACAAAGCGACTCCGAGATTTGGCGTCCTGTCTTCGAACCGGCGTTGGCTACCACTTTCAGGATCAGGTCTTCCACGATCGCGCCGCTCAAGCCGGTCTCCTCCAGCGAGCGTGGCTCGGGGGGGAGGAAACCGTCGTCGAGTCCCAGGGCTGCGACCAGCCCGCTATCGATCTTCTTGGACCCTCCGCCAAAATCGGGGGGCAGCGCCGAAGGAGCTCCAGCCCCGCGGTCGACCTCGTTTTGCTCCTCGCGTTGGGCGATGGGGGCAGAATCGCGTGCTGATGCCGCTTCCTCCTCCTGCGGTGGAGCCGCTTCGCCGGGGGGGGGATCCGAATCGGAAGCCAGTTCAGCCGCTACGGCCGACTGGGCGTAGGTCATCATGCTTTCGATCGAGTCCGAACCCTCAGGTGAGGTTGTTTCGGCCGACGACGGTTGTTCCTCGTTTTCCTGTTCCGCCGATATTGCCGATTTGGCGTAGGTCAACGCGTTCTCCATCATCGGTGGTGGCTCCGAAGTGGGCTCCGCTGAGCGTTGAATCGGTGCCGTTACGTTGATTGAGTCCTGCGATTGCTCCACCACGTCTCCTTGTTGCTCTTTGAGTTTCGCTGTCAGGTTTCGACTTAGTTGCCAGCCGTAGTTGGTCAGCTCGAACCGCTTGGGACTACCCGATTGCCGTATCAGCTGCAGTTCGATGAGGTGTGGAATCACCTCGCAGCATCGCATGGCGTAATCTGGGTCCTTCGGGTCGTATAGCTTGTCCCGTCCGCCACGGACGGCAGGTCCACGGGTGTCGGACCGAGTCATGATCTCAAACGAGCCTCGGTTCTTGGCGGCCAATTGAACGACCGCTTGCTCCTCGGCTGGAAGCGTTTCGGGGTGTTCGATTGTGTGCATCGGCGAGGTGCCTCTGTTTTTGGATTTAGCTGACCGTATCTCCAGCAAAAGCCTACCTCACAGAGCCTGCTCGACAGGCATACTGAAGCGAGTTGTCCCAATTGGCAGCGCGGCACGATACGGACCGCAGAATCGTTACAACCCGTCACCGATGCATCGGCACGGTTGGTGGTTTCCAAACATGGCCCGTTGGATGATCTTTTCTGCGTACGGCATGAGCACTCGAGCGAACCCACTCTGGTGATCATGAGTGGAACTGATGGACGGGCGGCGAATCCTATTGCGCAAGCAACTCCCCCCACTGGTGGTTGTTGCGTTTAGCAGGCGAGCCCTGGATTGCAAAAACATCCCGTCTGTGCAGCTTGACGGCGTCAGTCCCAGCGCGTTCAATGCAAAGGAAGAAATGAATGGCCGCTGCCAGCGTAGCGCAGGCACCGGTGGATGGGTGGCCTGCGGAAAAGCGAACGGAACAATGCGCCTCAGCAGCAAGACAATTCGGATGCTGCTCGTCGCCGCGCTGATTTCGGTGTTCATCGCCCTGCTGTTTCACCCCGCCTTGGGGGTGTTCGACCCGACTGGTTTTCCACCACGCTGGTACTGTGGCAATTGGTCGTCAACGCTGGGTTGGACGCACATTGTCGCCGATCTGGCGATTTGGCTGGCGTATACGGCCATTCCCTTGATCATCCTGGCATTTGCCCGCAAGCGTTCGGATCGGGCTTTTCCGGCCGTGTGGTGGCTGTTTGCGGCATTCATCCTGGCTTGTGGGACGATTCACCTGGTGGAAGCCACGATCTTCTGGTGGCCCGTCTATCGGTTGTCGGCCGTTACCAAGGTGATCACGGCCATCGTGTCGTGGGCCACCGTGCTGGCGTTGTTTCCCACGCTGCCCAAAGCCCTTGCGCTGCCGAGTCGTCTGAACGACATCCAGTCCATTATTCAGCACGCCCCCACCGCCATGTTGGTTGCCGATCACACGGGAAAGATCCTGATGGTGAATCTGGCCACCGAGCGCGTGTTTGGCTACACGGCAGACGAACTGATTGGTCAGTGCGTCGACATGCTCGTGCCGGCTCGGTATCGCGAGCACCATCCGGCGCTGGTCGGTTCTTACTTCGATAAGCCAACTGTCACCCAGTTGGGGGAAGGTCGCGAACTGACCGGCATGCACAAGGCCGGGCACGAAGTGCCGGTTGAAATTGGTTTGACTCCCCTTGAACATCATGGCAAACCGGTGGTGTTGGCTTGCATGGTCGACCAAACGTTGCACAAGCAACGTCGCGAGAAAGAGCTGGCCGAGTTGAGCCACGCGCTGAGCCTTCGCGAGGTGGTTGGCGGCTTCGCTCACGAACTGAATACGCCAATTCAGCGGATTGTGATGTGGGCCGGGGTGCTCCAGTTCAGAGATCCACCCGATACGATCCAAGAACCGGTCGAAGGGATGATCTCGGCATCCAGGGAGTTGAGTAACATCGTCCGCCGGCTGCGCGATGCAGTGATTCGTCGCGACATGGTGAATCAGCCCATCGACCTGAATACCCTGATTGGCGACACGCTGACATTCATGTATCGCGAGGTGGGGAGCAGCGTGCGGACGGAGCTGAAGAACGATTTGCCGCAAGTACTGGGCGATCCCATTCAACTGCAATTGGTGATCTCCAACCTGATCCGCAATGCCAATCAGGCAGGCCCCCCCGTGACTGTGAGCACCCAACAAAGCAACGGCGAAGTGGTGATACGCGTGGACGACTGTGGGCCGGGATTGCCAGATGACCCGAAGCGATTATTCGAGCCGCTGTACTCCACCAAGCAGGGTGGTCTGGGCATGGGACTGACCATTTCCCAGTCCATTGTCAGGCGTCTTGGCGGACGTATCGACGCCTCCCAGCGGTCGCAAGGTGCCCGCGTGGAAGTCATCTTGCCATCATTGCCGGATCGTAAGGATAGCTGAGTTCGCCGTTGAGGTACTGCCGTGTGGCCAATTGAAGTTTGGTCAGGATATCCTCGGGCGATGCCGGCTTCTGTAAGAACGTGTAGCACCCACTGTGGAACGCCCGGCGGCAAGTATCCACGTCGCCGTAGCCGGTAAGCAGGACCACGGGGAAGTCGTACCTCCGTGCCCGCAACTGCTGGAGGACCTGTAGTCCGTCGATATCCTCCTCCGCCAATCGCAGATCGAACATTGCTGCCGAGGCATCGCAATTCTCGCTTAGGCTGTCGAGATACTCGCCACCGTGCCGAAAAGTCTCCACTCGGAAACCGGAGTTTTCCAAGTAAGTCCGGTAGGCTCGCAGCAGGTTCAGGTCGTCGTCCAAAATATGGACCATGGGCTTTTCGCCCGTTTTCCGTACCGGCTGCGGTTCGAGTTCCGCGCGAACCACTTTGGCGGGACCTTCAATTCCAAGTTTGCAGTTGGAGTTGAAGACAGTAATCCGACACTTTCCCGTAACAATGATCGACTCGTTGGGCTTGCGCGATAGGACGAGCATCAATCGGGTCCTTGCTCGAGAGGGCCGAGGCAAGTCCTATGCCAGCGGAGATCGAGACTCAAAAGACGGTGGCTTCATGCCAAGTCGAGAAGCGTGCAACGCAGGCGCCTATTATGCAGTTGGGCGGAGTCTTGTCGATGCTGGAATTTGGGCGAAGCACCTCAAGCCGGAGACAATCGCCGTGCCCACAGCCTGTTTACGACACCCAGCAAGAGTCGTATACGCGTTTTTTACCATCTACATCCCGTGGATGTGGTGTTCCACATTCGAGAATATCCGCGCCGCTTATTGCCGCGGGGTGGCCTCTTCGGTACGCGCCGTCAGACGGACTTCGCCGTCCTGGTGCACGCGGCCGATGGCCTGGTAGCGGGCAGCGGTAGCGGCGCACACACGGGCCATTCCCTGGCGGGTGGGGTTGTCGAGCTTCTGCAGTCGATCGGCCAGACGCTGCATCCCGGCGGGATTACTCTCGGCCGTCTTGGAGAAAGTGCCGACGAACTTCATGGTCTCGGTGAAGTTGTGATCGGCCGTATTGATCAACAGCGGTTTGATGGTTTTGGCCACCATCTCCGCACCCCAGCGATCGACCAGCACGAACGAGTCGAGCCGTGCTGTAACGTAGGGTCTGCCATCGGTTTCCACCATCGAGCCGCTCCGCAGCAACAGTACGCTACGCGCGGTCACGTCGGCCGGCAGAGGCGTGCCGTGGTAAGTGCCTTCGCAGAACACCAGCACCGTATTCTGGGCATTGTCGTTCCAACTGGCCGACAGAAACTTCATGGTGCCACTGGTGCCAGCATCGTCCTTGGCGCGGTACGTATCGGGGCCGATCTTCTCGAGGTCGAGATTCGCCACTCCCATCAGCTTCCACAGCTCGGTCACGACCTCGGGGTTTTGCCCCAGGAAGTTGAACACCTGCGGGTCGCAGTCGATCACCCGGGTGGGCATGCGGCGATACATCGTGGCGTTACGGACCACGTACTCGACGGCCCGCCGCTCGGTGTTATCGAGGTTACGCCAGGGAATGGATCGCATGGCTTCGTCGCGAGCTGCTCGCCCACTCGTGGCCGCCATGGCGTCGGATTCGGCTTGGGCCACCCCCGACTGCAGCGTCATGCATAACAGCATCACGCCGGCCATTTGCCCCAGCCTTGTTCCACTTTGCATCATCCCTGTTCCCCCCAGGTGTTGGGCGCGCGGTGCCCCATAGTTGGCAACCTTTGCCGATCTCAACGATTATTTCGGCGCGCGACGGGGGCCGAGGTCAGGCGAAACAGGAAGTTTAGCCCGCTAGCAGTGGGAGCGAACGATGCGAAATCCCGCTGCCAGTCTCGCTGCGTGAGGGGCGAAGGCCGGCACGTTGCCCCGCAGAGCCTGAAAATTAGGACCTTCAGGTGATGATTGCGACTGGTCCAAGTGGCTGCTTTCCTGTATTGCTCTTGCGATCACGGCATCAACTCACCAGAATCCCGCACCATGGCTAAATCCGCTCTGTCCCGCCGAACGCTAATCCTTCGTGGCACTGCCGTCCTGCTAGCGGCGGTGGCGTTTGTGGTGATAGCGGCCCGCACCGGCAAATGGCTTACCGTACAGAGGGTCGCTTCGCGAGTTCGCACGTCGGACGATGCTACCGCGGGCCGACTGGTGCGAGAGCTCGCCGCGTTTGGCGAAACGGCTTATCCTGCGTTGCTGGCGGCGGCCAACTCCAATCGCTCGTCCGTGGCCCTGGCGGCCCGTGCCGAAGTCGACCGCCTGGTGGACCATTGGCAGCAGCAGGCTTTCCTGCACCCAGCCACGTTTTCGCTTCAACGAAACGCCCTGCCACTGGCGCATGCCATCGAGAGGCAGCTGCCCAATGCAACGGTCAGTGGTCGCAACTGGGCGCGAGGTGTTCTGGCCGCGCTAGTGGAACTTGCCCAACAGCAAGACCTCGAACAACGCGTGGCGCTGGTCCGAATCTGCGATCGGGCGCTCTCGAGCCTGCCTGCGGACGAACCGCCGCTAGCATTCGAGCCCAACGTCGAGTACCGACTTACGCTTCCGGCGCCCAATAGCTCGCCGCTGCCAGAGAATGCATTCGTCAGCGAGCCCCGTGCGTTCGAACTGACGCTGCCACCGCGGGAACCTGGTAGCGAGTCGGCCAAAGCAGCCGTGGCTAGCGATCAGAAGCAACAGCCCGATCGCGAAACCATCGTGCTCGAGGCCATTCCCCTGGAAACCAAAGCGGAAGACGACGATTCCTTGGAGCAGTGGAATCAGCAGTGGGCGGTGGACCGCCTGCGCAAGGGCCTGCGTTCACAGGTGCCGGCTCACTCGGCCAGCACGCAGCGGCAGCGCGCGGAGGACGACGGGACGAATCGCGATTCCGGGTCGGCCACCGATCAACTGTTTGCCCAATTAGCCACGGGCGACGAAACTTCGCAGCGTACCGCAGCAAAAGAGCTCGAGAAGCTGGGCTACGGTCTCGTAACCCATCGCGATGCCCGGATGGCGGTCTCGGCCAGCATGGCCGACCGGCTGGCTCTGGTCGATTTATCGCTTACGTCGTCGCGGCTCGAGCCGGGCGCCTGGCTGTGGCGACTGGCGCACGATCCGGCAGCCGAAGTGCGTGCGGCGGCCATGGCGAGCATCGCCACGACGTCCGATCGCCAGCTTATCGCCGAAACTCTGGATCTGGCCCTCCGCGACACCGATCCTCGCGTCGCTCACCAGGCGGAGCTTCTCAAAAAGCACCTCCGTTAAGAACCGCTGCTGCACCTGCTGAATGCGGTACCTGCGCCAAGGTCCTGAATCGTCAGAGCAACGGGTTCGATCCTTGGACGATTTGTGCAAACACTCGACGGTGTCGAGGTCTACCTTCGCAACGTGCCATCGATTGGCGCCACCCGGGCGGTTTGGATGTTGCGGCTGCGATACTCGGGCAGGAATCCACGTGTGCCGCTCACGCCGACGCGCTGTCCCAGCAATTGCTGCAGATTGAGCGAAGGCGATGGCGTGATGAACGTAACCACCTGGCCCGAGTCGTCCACCAGGGCGTATGGCGGGGCGTTGCCGTTTTTGGCCACCACCGGACGGAGTACCCCCACCGCGTCGAACTGTGCCAGGGCAGGGTCGGTTGGAGCAGGGGCGTTCGATGTGGCAATGCTGCGCGAAGAAGTGCTAGTGTTTGAACCGTTGTTCGACTTGGCACTGCGGTAACGCTCGCCAATCGCGGCAAAGCGGCTTAGTCGGCCAGCCAGATTCGTGACGGCCTGCTGCTCACTGGCCGAAGTGGCCTCGCCCAGTAGCATGGACGCCTCCCGTTCCAGATCGTCGAATCGCCATAGATTCACCGGACCGGCTACGCGGCGCGAGAGCTGAATCTCCAAGCGATCGAGTCGCTTGGTGAAGGGTGCATTGGCCGGCAGGGGCGCTTCGCGGATTGCCGACTCGGAGAGTGGTGCAGCTGTATCGTCGAGCGGCGCGGTGTCGTCCAGTGGGACTTGGGGGTCGTCGTGCGTGACCACACGGATCACTTCCTGCTCGCTGTCCGGATCGTCGGCAGCTTGGACTTCGATGCCGCGCCAGTCGCTGCCCGAGTCGTCGCCCGGCAGCGTGGCCACTCGGCTGGGCGCGACGCGCGTCACGTCGACCGAGCGGACCCAGCGGAACTCGCCCGCGGGGGGAGCGATGGTTGCCCACTGCGTATCGCGCGTGGCCTTCAGGTCGAGAACTTGGACCGGCTCGCCCTTTTTCAACCGGACGTGCACCGAGCTGCAACTTTCGTTGATTACGCTACCAATGCGCGACGGAGTATTGTCGCGACGAATCTCGGCGACTCCGTTCTGCTCGTCCCCCAGGGCCGAGGCCAGCACCAGGCTGTAACTTCCTTCCGGCGGACGGATGGCCAGCCAGCCATCGCGAAGTTCCTCGTACACTTCGCATTCGGTGCCTTCGGGCAGCCGCTGCGTGGCGTAATAGTCGTCGCCTGGTCCGCTGTATACTTTGGCGCCAGTAGGTCCGATCCACACGCTGTACGGTTGTTCGAGCGTTTTGGCCTGTGTTGTGGCGACGGATACCGCCAGAACCAACAGGGCAAAAAAGGGTCGCTTCGTATCGCTCGTGGGACGCATTGCTGTCTCACTGTCGGTGGGAGTTGCGTGAAGGGGAGTCTCACGCTGGCTTGTAGAACATCGCCGCTGGCCGCTCAAGACCAACGAGCATTGCTAGCGAGCGTTGCACCTGGCAGGTAGGATGAAGAGATTCCCGCCCGAACCCTGCTAGCATTCTTTTTCTGCCCCGCACCACAATTTGCTTCGCCCGCCTGATGGACTTCACGCAACTCGGCCCGTACAAGATTGGTCCCCGCCTGGGCAAAGGTGGCATGGGCTCGGTGTATCGTGGCGAGAACGTCGAAACCCACCAGGTGGCCGCCATCAAGGCGCTCGCGCCGCAGCTAGCAACCAGTGAAGGTTTTCGCGAACGCTTCGAGGCCGAGATCGAGTCGCTCAAGACGCTTCGCCACGAAGGTATAGTGCGACTCTACGGCTACGGCGAGGAAAAGGGCACTCTGTTCTATGCCATGGAACTGGTGGAGGGACACAGCCTGGAGGAGGAACTGAAGGCAGGTCGGCGATTCAACTGGCGCGAGGTGGTCGACATTGCCATTCAGGTCTGCAAAGCTCTGAAACATGCCCACGACCACGGCATCATCCACCGCGACATCAAGCCGGCCAACATCCTGCTGGACAAAGAGGAACACGTGAAGCTGGCCGACTTCGGCATCGCCCGACTGTTCGGCGGCACCCAGCTCACCATGGCCGGGGGCGTGCTTGGCACGGCCGACTACATGGCGCCCGAGCAAGCCGACGGCCGACCCGTCACCGAGCGCTGCGACCAGTACAGCCTGGGCTGCGTGATGTACGCCCTGTTAGCAGGAAGACCGCCGTTTCGAGCGAAGAGCCTGCCCGAGATGCTGCAACTGCAGCGTTTTGCCGAGCCCGAACCAGTACGCCGCTACGCACCCGAAGCCCCCGAGCAGTTGGAGTACTGCATTGGCCAGTTGCTGAAGAAAGACCCGGCCGATCGTTTTCCCAATACGCTGGTGCTGGCCCGGCACCTGGAGGCGATGCGTCGGGCGCTGAGTCGTCCGTTCGACGTGTCGCAGCCTATGCCCGGCGAGATACCCGAGAGCCCTCCGCCACCGGTGCCACCCGTTTCATTGGGAGCCACTCGCCCCAACACCGCCCAGCAGCCGGTTTCGGACCTGGGTGAGTCGATCGACATCGAGGTGGTGCCCACTTCGCTGCGCAATGCCGAGACGATCGACAGCACCGAAACACCAGAGCCGGCCGCCACCGACCTGGCAGGTCCTTCCTACGGTCACTTCACCGAAGTCGGACCCGATCGCGGGCACGCCCTGCCAGTATTCACTCCTTCGATGTGGGCGGCAGCCATTGGGCTGGTGGCCATGGTGCTGGCCGCGGTCTGGTTGGTGTACCAACTTACCCGTCCGTACGATGCCGATACGTTGTACCAGATCATTCACGCCGAAAACGAGAGTCCCACGGTCGACGAACTTCGTTCTCACTCCGGCGAAGTCGATCAGTTTGTCTCCCGCTTTCCCGACGATCCACGCGCCGATCAAATGCGTGAGTACCAGGACGAATTGGCGCTCGACCGCGAGCAACGACGCTTCGAAGCCATCGCCCGCGGGCGCGGCGATGATCGAGGGCTGTTAACCGCCGAACGGCTTTATCTTTCGGCCTTGCAAAAAGCCGAGCGCGATCCTCGACAGGCGGCCGCCGAACTGACAAGCCTGGTTGGGCTGTTTGGTTCGGGGGATCTTGATGCGGAGCCAGCGGAGCAGGATCGCATTGCGGCGGTTGTCGAGTTGGCGCGTCGTCGGCTCGAGAAACTCGATCTGGTGGTGGCCAGGCAGAGCGATATCGACCTGGCGACCATCTCTGCCCGACTCGACGCCGCCGAACAACTGCAAGGCCAGGACGCCGAGCAAGCAAAGGCCATTTGCAATGCAGTGATCCAACTCTATCACGATCAGCCTTGGGCCGCGGACATGGTCGACAGGGCCGAGCACCTGCTCGAAGAAATGCAGAAATAGCGGTCCACGCCGTGTGCTTGAATTCAACGGATCAAGCACTCCAGTCGGATATCTGCTACCATGCGCCTGGTCAACTACTTGCGGCCAGGCGTGTTATCGATGTGTGGTTTCGCATTGCCCTGGACCCGACGGCATGTGAAAGCGATACGGCGCCACGCTATGGTGCAGTCCCATCGCTAGGTTGCGCGAGGCCCTGGGGCTCGATTTTTCCAATCCCGCTGGATTGGACACGGCCCTTCCGTTCTGGGGAGGTAGTCGCATCAACGGTCCGCACGGTAAAACTATTGCCATCGGTGAGCAACAGGAAGAACTGATCGTGGCGGACCTGGACTGTTCCAAAGTGCGCCAGGCACGTTTCCAGTTGCCCACCATCCGCGACTCGAACTTCGACCTGATCCACTGCGATAACGAACGACTCAACCATCGAATCGGCGTGCCGCGGGGCATGCGATCGACATAAAAAATCCGCTTGTGAGGAACCTGGAAATGCCACCTGTAGTCAGTCGTCCCAACAGTCATGAAGCGTTTGCCCGCGCCCAGGCACTGATGCCCGGCGGCGTGAATAGTCCCGCCCGAGCGTTCGGTGCAGTGGGGGGCGAGCCAATCTTCATCGACCACGCCGCGGGCGCTTACCTGTATGACGTGGATGGCAATCAGTACATCGACTACATCGGCTCTTGGGGGCCAATGATCCTGGGGCATGCGTACCCACCTGTCGTCGAGGCATTGCACCACGCAGTCGACCGCGGCACTAGCTACGGCGCGCCGACACCGGGTGAAAACGAGCTGTGCGAGCTGATCGTCGAACTGGTGCCGTCGGTCGAGAAGGTCCGCCTGGTGAACTCCGGCACCGAAGCCACCATGAGCGCCATTCGCCTGGCGCGGGGCATCACCGGACGCGATCGCATCGTCAAGTTTGCAGGCAACTACCATGGGCATGTCGACAGCCTGCTGGTGGCCGCCGGCAGTGCCGCCGCCACGCTGGCGGTACCGAACTCGCCAGGCGTAACTTCCGGTTCGTCGACCGACACACTAGTGCTCGAGTACAACGACGCCGCCGGACTGCAGGCAGCCTTCGCCGAGCACGGGGACACGATCGCCGGAGTAATCTTCGAACCGGTATGTGGCAACATGGGCGTGGTGACACCCAGTCAGGATTTTCTTGACGCGCTGCAGACACTCACCAAGCAGAACGGCGCGCTGTTGATCTGCGACGAGGTGATGACCGGCTTCCGCCTGTCGCCAGGTGGCGCGCAGCAACGACTCGGCATCCAGCCCGACATTACGACGCTTGGCAAGATCGTCGGCGGTGGCCTGCCGGTGGGCGCTTATGGTGGTTCGGCCGAAGTGATGAGCAATGTTCTGCCCGAGGGCAAAGTGTTCCAGGCCGGTACCCTGAGTGGCAACCCCCTGGCCACGGCCGCCGGCGCTACCACGCTGCGCACGTTGCGGGACGATCCGCCCTATGAGAAGCTCGAAGCCCTTTCGGCGCGACTCGCGACAGGACTCGAGGAAGCCGCGGCCGCGGCTGGCGTGCCGACCTCGCTTGCCCGCGTGGGCAGCATGCTGACGTTGTTCTTCAGCGGCGAGCCGGTCACCAGTTGGTCGTCGGCTGCCAAGTGCGACACCGAGCGATTTGCCAAGTACTTCTGGGGCATGATGGACCGCGGTGTCTACTTGCCGTGCAGTCAGTACGAGGCCCTGTTCGTGTCGGCCGCCCATACCGAAGCGGACATCGACAACACGATCGCCGCTGCCCACGAGGTGCTGGCGGCCGTGTGAGCGACTCACCCAGCGCGGCTGGCCCGGGCTTTTTCCTCCGCGGCACTGAGGCGGTGATAGTGGGGCACCAATTGAAACGGATCGGACGTAATACCGCGGCCCAGCAGCGACAGAGCCAGCGTACCGACCGAGCGTGCCTGGGGCTGGCATTGCTCGCCGGTGGCAAGGGCGACCCCTTCGGGAATCCGCTCTCGGTATCGATCGGTCACAGGGCCGACGACCACGTCGCCTGGTCGCAGTTGCTCGAGCCACTGGGCGCCTGCAAGCAGCTGCGTGCGATCGGTTTCACCGAGTTGGTCGAGGGCCAATCGATCGTATTTGGCGGCAAATACGTCACCTCGCTGGGCGTCGAGCACCGCCCAGATGTGGCCATCGGAGGGCTCCTCGCTCGCATTGGCCACCTGCGTGGCGAGGGCGTCCAATGTGTTCACTCCCACCAGCTGGGCACCCGTGGCATAGGCCAAAGTTTTAGCAGCCGTAATGCCGATGCGGAGTCCAGTGAACGACCCTGGCCCGCTCGCCACCGCCACCGCAGCGAGCCCTGCCGGAGCGATGTTAGCCCCGGCCAGCAGCTGTTTGGTGGCCGGCACCAGCCCCACGGCCACCCGCTCGCCGGCCGGCAGCGTTACTTGCTGATACAAAGTCTCTTGGCAAAACAGCGCCAGTGAGGCCGTGCGACCCGAGGTTTCCAAAGCGAGTAGGGGAGAGTAGTTCATGCTGTGCGGCTTGACGCAAGTCCAATGGAGACTTAGATTTGAGGGTTTCGCGGAGGCTTTCGAAGGAGATTCGAAAGCAAGCGCCCGCCGGAGTCGCCACGAGCGCCGTCCAATGGTCCCTGGGGTTAGGGCGAAAGCAGTTTATTCGTTATATTCACGGTTCTGTCCTGCTGATTGCCAAAATCGCGGGCTTAACTAATGGTGCACCAACTGGCGCGAGGCAAAACGCGTGATGAAGCGGGCGATCATCAGCGACATTCACGGCAATTTCGAGGCCCTGAAGGCTGTGCTGGACCACATCCGCAGCCAAGGGATCACCGAAGTTTTTTGCCTGGGCGATATTATTGGCTACGGACCCAATCCGTGCGAGTGCCTGGATCTGGTGATCGAGAACTGCAGCGTCTGCATCCTTGGCAATCACGACCAGGGCGCGTTGTTCGATCCTGAGGGTTTTAACAGTGGTGCGGAACGTGCCATCTTCTGGACCCGCAGCCAGTTGGAAAACGGTACCGGCAATCGCGATGCTACCGACGCACGCTGGGATTTTCTCGGTGCATTGCCACGGGTACACCGCGACGGCAACTGGCTGTACGTGCATGGCTCGGCTCGTAACCCGGTGAACGAGTACGTGTTCCCCGAGGACATTTACAACCAGAAGAAGATGGACAAGCTGTTCGGTTTGATCACCCTGGGATGCTTCCAGGGGCACACCCACGTGCCGGGTGTGTTCACCGAAAGCCGCAACTTTGTATCGCCCGAAGAAACCAGCTACGTGTATCACGTGACCGACCAGAAGTTCATGATCAACGTCGGGTCGGTCGGCCAACCTCGCGACGGGGACAACCGTTCGTGTTATGTCGTGCAGGAACCTCACCAGGTGACGTTCCACCGCATCGATTACGACCGCGATACGACCGCGGGCAAGATCTACGACATCCCGGACCTCGACAATTTCTTGGGCGATCGCATCAAGCAAGGCCGCTAAGCGGCACAAGCCAAGATTTGGCTTAGAGAAGCGAATCACGCGGATGGACCTGGCACCGACCACTGCCTGCTGACCGCTCACGGTCCGCGACCCCCACCGCTACCAAACCAACAGCTTGCAGAGGAAGTAACCCAAGTGGACCGGAGATACATCGCGTTTTTTGCCGCGTCGTTTGCCATCATTATGCTTTGGCAGATGTGGTTTCCGCCGCGTCCGCCGGTAGAGAAGAAAGACGAGGTGGCCGCCGCCGAGCAGCAGGAAGACGCCAAGCCTGCCGAGCAGCAGGGCGACGAGCAGCCTGCTGCGCAAGAAGACGAGCAACCCGCTTCTGAGGAGTCAGAGGGCGACCAGGACGAGGCTGCCGACCCCGACGCGCAGCCACCCCAGCAGCCGGCCATCGCCGCCCCCGTGGTCAACTCTCCTCCCTTTCTGACGCTCGGATCGATTGCTCCCGACGGTAAATATCGCTTTGCGGCCACGTTCAATAGCCACGGGGCGACGATCCATCGACTGGAACTCTCCAGCCTCAGCTATCGCGACCTACACGAACGCTATGGCTTCCTCGGACAACTCGAGCTCATTCCCTCGCAGGGGGGCGTGAAGGTGCAGGTGGTTGTGCCGGGCAGCCCCGCCGCTAACGCCGGCCTGAAGACGGACGACCTGATCACGGCTATCCAGGTGCGAGATGCCCAGCCGGTGGAGATTAACGCCGTTGAGGATCTCAGCCGAGTGCTTCAGGCAACCCGGCCCGGGCAGAGTGTTACGCTCAGCGTCACGCGGGGTGGCGAAAAGCAATCGCTGTCGGCTACGTTGATTCGCAAGCCGCTCGATGTCATTCGCCCCGAACAAGAGAACATCCTGCTGCACAGCAAGACCGTGCCGGACGACTTCGTGCAGCACCCGTCGATGGAAATTTCGCTCACCTCGGTGGGGCCCAAGGAGCCAGCCGCCGGAGTGCTGGCCAAGGCGAACGAGCAACTCCGCACGGGGGTCTGGGCGGTCGACACCTCGAAGGCCGACCAGCTTCGCTTCAGCATGGTGCTGCCCGATCTGGGGCTGGAAGTTATCAAGAGGTTCTCGATACCCGCCGTGCCCGAGGAGCAGCTCAACGACAAGCACTACATGGCCTACCACGTGGACGTGGATGTGTCGGTGCGCAACCTGCTGCCTACACCGCAAACGGTTAGCTACAAGTTGCAGGGGCCCAATGGCCTGCCGATCGAGGGTTTCTGGTACTCCCAGAAGGTTGGTCGTGGTTGGTCGGGATACGGTATTCGCGACGTCGTGATGCGGACCTTCGGTCGTAGCGAGCGGGACTATTCCTGCCGCAACATCGCCGATGACGACATCGATCCGTTTGGCGATGGCGAGTCGCTGGCCTACATCGGCGTCGACGCGCAGTACTTCGCGGCGGCCATGATTCCTCAGAAGCCCGATACAGAGGCTCGCTGGTACGTGAGCTTCGAGCCAGATTTGGCCAGCACCAAACTCGAAGCCAAGAGCAGCTATCAGGAGAAGTACCAGAACGCCAGCTTCACGCTCACCAGCCGTCCGCTCGCTCTGGCGCCCACCGGCGAGGAGGGAGATACCGTTGGCCGCACGAATCAGATGTTTACCGGCCCCAAGCACCCGGACCTGCTGGCAGAGTACCAGTCGCCGGCCGCCCCCAATCATTCCCTCAGCGGGTTCGTTTACTACGGCTGGTTCGGCAACTTGGGCATCCCCCAGGCGATGGTCTGGATTCTCACGTTGTTCTATTCCATCGTGCGAAACTACGGCCTGGCGATCATCCTGCTTACGGTGGTTGTGCGTAGCTGCATGATGCCGCTCAGCCGCAAGCAGGCCAAGAACATGGCGATGATGCAGGAACTCAAGCCTGAGATGGATCACATCGCCTCAAAATACAAGGACAATCCAGAGGCGCGGATGAAGGCCCAGCGCGAGCTGTGGTCGAAGCACAACTACAACCCGATGGGTGGCTGTCTGTTGATGTTCATCCAACTGCCGATCTTCATCGGTTTGTATCGGGCATTGATGGTGGACGTCGACCTGCGCGAGGCGGCACTCATTCCCGGTATCCGGTGGTGCTCGAACCTGGCCGCGCCCGATATGTTCATGAGCTGGAGGAACTTCATCTGGCCGCAATGGTTCCTCAACGGCGAAGGCATGTTCGCCCTGGGGCCGTACCTTAACATCCTGCCGCTGTTGACCGTCAGTCTGTTCCTGCTGCAGCAAAAGATGTTCATGCCGCCGCCGGCGGACGAGCAACAGGAGATGATGCAGAAGGTGATGAAGTTCATGATGCTGTTCATGAGTTTCATGTTCTTCAAGGTCGCCGCCGGATTGTGCTTGTACTTCATCGCCTCGAGCTTGTGGGGCATGGCCGAGCGAAAGCTGGTGCCCAAGCCGAGCATGGGCGGCACCGCGGCCCTGGCCACTGGGCCCACTCCTTCGAGCGACTTGCCCCCGCAGCGCAAGAAGGGCACGCCGAATCCCAACGTCGCCAAGGCAGCCAAGAACAAGAAGAACAAGAAGCGGTAAGCAATTGGCATGGACCTCGACGATACCATCGTGGCCATCGCTTCCGCCGCTGGTGGTTCGCCGCGAGGCGCCGTACGGATCAGTGGCCCCCGGGCCGTGGCTCTTGCCGGCGATCTGGTGGGGGGCTCGCTGCCTGAGCTAACGGTGGCCACGGCCATCGAAGCCCTCATTCCGCTGGACGCCAATCGCCAGTTGCCAGCCACGCTGTTCGTCTGGCCGGGCGAACGGAGTTTCACCCGGCAGCCGACCGTCGAGATTCACACCCTGGGCTCGCCGCCGCTACTGTCGTTGGTAGTCAGTCGGGCTTGCGTGTTGGGCGGACGGTTGGCGCGGCCCGGCGAGTTCACGCTGCGGGCATTTCTGGCCGGGCGGATCGACCTGACACAGGCCGAAGCCGTGCTCGGCGTGATCGACGCCAGTGGCGACCGCGCCCTGCAGACCGCGCTCGCCCAGTTGGCGGGCGGAATGGCTACGCCGCTGGCCGAGCTGCGTGAAGAGCTGCTCTTGCTGCTGGCCGACTTGGAAGCAGGGCTCGACTTCGCCGACGAGGACATCGAGTTCATCGCCCCCGAGGTGCTGGCCCAGCGTCTCGAGACGGTTACCGCGGTCATCGGCCGCCTGGTCCAGCAACTCGTAGGTCGCGGCGTCGCCGACGAAGTGCCCCGTGTGGTGCTGGCGGGCCCGGTGAACGCTGGTAAAAGCAGCCTGTATAATGCCCTGGTGCGACGCTACGGCAGCCATTCGAATTCTGTGGAGGCCATCGAGTCGCCCGAGCCTGGTGCCACGCGCGATTACCTGTCGGCCAGCGTGAAGCTCGAGGGCGTGGAGTGCTCTTTGGTCGACACCGCGGGGGCGGAACTGGTCGCGGGCGATCCTTCCCCCCGCTCGGCCGCCCAGACCAAGCGGCAAGAAGTGTACGCAGCGGCCGACCTGATCGTGCGCTGCAGCGACGCGGCCGAGAAGCCAGCCGACACCGCTGGCGAGCTATTGGTGCGAACCAAGTGCGACCTGGCGAGCGACTCGGCCCCGATGCATTCTGCGATCCACACCAGCGCTGCCACCGGCGCAGGCCTCGACTCCTTGGCCACCGCCATTGCCGAACGACTAACGGCCGGCACCGGCGACCTGGTTCCCAGCACCGCGGTGCGGAGCAGCGGGAGCCTGCATCTGGCCCTGGAAGCGGTAACCGCCGCTCAAGCCCTGGCCGCTTGCGGCGAATCGGAAGAACTGGTGGCTACCGAATTGCGCCTGGCCCTCGACGAACTGGCGCAAGTCGCAGGCGAGGTGTACACCGACGATATCTTAGATCGCGTGTTTAGTCGGTTCTGCATCGGGAAGTGATGGAGAGCGGAATCTCACTTTCTCCCCCAGAGTTTGTAGTTTTCTTACAAAGAGCGTGGGAGAATGTGGGGTGCGGATGCGACTGCCGCCGTGGCCACCTACGCTCCGTATAGCCTGGCGTCGCCGGATGGTGGATGCTGCCGAACTGGCCGTTCGCGCCGATCCAGGCTCTGGCGAGCGTAGCGACGGGCTGCGGGGCGAGTGGGGACTTAAAGAGTATTGGGACAACTCGCCGACCAGGTGGGGAACAACTCGGAGGGTTTTGGGCCGGTGCGGATGAAAAATACTCGAAAAAAACAGAGGATTCCGGTATTCGTGGGGGACAAAACCCTGCGAGTTTTGGGCCCGCGAATGTAGATCCCCCGATGTGGTCCCAAAAAACGCCTGGTGGGACCAAAACTCAATACAGGCGATTGATGAAAAATCGGAACTCGCCGTCGAAAACTCGCTCGTCAGAATTCACGGGAACCGTGTAGCCAGCGGTGAGGATCGAGTTGCCGGCGAACAGGTGGCCGCCCACGGTGGCGTTCAGCAGCGACAGATCGGAGTCGGGCGTGCCGACCTGGAATGGACCGGCCTGCACGACGTCGGCATCGTCGAGCGTCGCGGTGTAGTGCAGTTCGGTGGTCCAGGCCAGACCTTTGAGTCCTGGCCCGGGATGAAAGTTGCGATAGACGAACTTGCCCAGCGAGGCACTGGCCGTAAGCAAGGTTTGGTCGCGTACGCCGCCAACCTGCTGCAGCCCTGCGCCAGTGGTGTTGGCCCAGACCTCGTTGCCGCCGGTATCGACGTCGACAGTTAGAAAGGAGTGCACAAAAAAATCGGACCGCTGCGGCATCCGTAGATAGGCCAGGTACGGAATGACATGCACCGCGTCGTTTCGCACCATGAGCGCGGGGCCGGCGGTGGAGAAAATCTCCAGGTCGTCCGCCGTGGGCAGGGCGATCCCCAGTCCGGCGGCGAGTGCCTGCTGGTCGTCGACCCACAGCAGTACTTTGGGAGCGATGGTCAGGTTACCCCACTCGACGTTCGAGGTATCGAATCCTTCGCCGAAAGTGGTTTCACTGTTGAGTGTGGCCGCCACGGGAATGCGACACTCAATCGAGGCCATACCACCCCAGAACGTCCGTTCGATGCCTGGCGTGAGACGGTTCACGCCAAACCCCGCATCGGTGAAGCGTGCATTGTGGAAGTAGTTGTAGTCGAGGTACACGCGATCCTGCGGCAACGCACTGTTGTTGTCTTGTATCCGTACCCGGCCGACGAGGTCGCCCGGATTCGCGGCCGGCAGCACGAGCTTGTTCACTTCGAAAATCTGGTAGGCTTCGACGCCGGTCATGCTCGCCAGCGTGTCGGTATCGTTGTCGAACACGTCGATCACTTCGCCGGCGTCGACGGCCGTGAAGTTGCCTGTTTGGTCGAGTCCGTTACCGCTGAGCCCGGTGATCACTCCCTCGAGCGGTGCATCGAGCGAAGGAGTGAAGTACGTGCCCTGGGCCGTGTTGTTCGAACCACCTGCAAACACCCAGGTATCGGAGCCAGCGTCGTGATAGATCATCCGCAAGTTGTCGGCCGCACCGATCGAGCCACTGCCCACCGCCTGATGGACGGCCATGCCATACTGCTGGCCTACGATGATGCAGTTGTTGGTATTGCTGAAGAAGTCGCCCAGCATCTTGGGGGCCTGCGTCAAGCGAACCTGATACTGGCCAGTCGCTCGCGGCGGGGCAGGGCGGTCGATCGCCTGCCGTGCCGGAACACCGTTGGGATTGCGGAAGTCGGGACCCAGCCGCTCGATCGGGCCGGGTGTCGGGTCCAGCACGTCGGGCAGGGCAAATTCGTCGTCCTCCTGCACCTCGGTAACGTTGCTGGAACGCGGTACCGGATTGGGAAACACTCGCGGCCCGGCGGGCCGCAACGTCGGAGCCCTGGTGGGATCGGGGCCCACGGCGGGCGGCTGCGACCGCGCGACGCCGGCCACCACCGCGCACGCAAGCAGCACGGCGGTCCGCAGGTAAGTTGGAATGGCAGCGTAAACCACGATAGTCCCCCCGGTCGTGGCGCAGTTTTAGACAAGCTTACAAACTGTATCGACCGTAGGGACTGTGATGGTTAGAGAAGTTGTGCAGCTAACGGTGCAAGCACCAAGGGGCCCGTCGGTGACTCAGGCCTCGTTGGCTTCGAGCTGTTGTGCCAGCTCGTTTGAAAGGTCTTTGAGACGCTCGATCGCCTGCTGCACGCTGGGCAGCTCGCGGCGCGACGGTGGCAACTCGTGTAGTGCGTCGTTGGCGACGTTAATCTGGTCGAATGCCTGCTCGATCAATCCCACCTGTACCAATTGGCGGGCCGAGTGATCAGTGAACTCCTGCAGCAGCGCAAGCGGCTGGGCGTCGTCCGGGCGGGGAATCATCCCCTCGGCCAGCACCTGGGCGCATTGCAGGAACTCGGCCTGAGCAGCAAAGTGATTGTCGGATGCCCTCAGCAAGTCGTGCAGATCGTAGTGAGCCCGAGCCAGGCCCAATCGATAGTCCGTCACACCTGGATTACTGGCCAGCAGTTGCTTGCGATACGCCTCCATGCGCCGAAAACACTCGATGGCGTCCTGGTCGCGTCCGATCTCGTGGTAACTCTCGCCACAGTTCTGCAGCGCCGTGGCCGCGAGATGAACCGCCTGGCGATTGAGCGAAGCAGCCGGCAGCGCACCAAGGATGGAAACGGCCGCCAACCGTTCGCGCAAGGCTTGTTTGTTCAGGGGATCGGCTTCGGCTTCCGACTTTTCTTGGGCCTGTTGAAGCAGCAGTTGAGCGCGGGCTTCGTGACCCAGCGCCAGATCGAGCTTCACCTTGGCCGGTTCGGGGTGGGAGTCCTCCATGGCCAAGCGACGCTCCTCCGCCGAGTCGAGCAGCGTGGTGGCCGCGTCCAGCAACTCGGAGTTGCTGTTCTGCGAATACTGTGCGCTGTGAGCGGTCGCCAGGTTCATCTCGGCGTTGGCCAGCAGGCGTTGCGCTTCGACGTCATCGGGCTTGGCGTCGGCAACCTCTTTCCGCAGTTGGTAGCAGCGTTCGGTCTGCTGGGCGAACGTCGTCAATCCGTGGGCCAGTTGCTGTTCGTCCAGTTCCTGGAACTCTCGCGCGATCGTCATCCGCGTTTGACCCAGTTCGGCGTACTCGCGATGCACCTGGGCCAGCTCGGCGGTCAATCGCCAGCGGTCGTCGGGCGGGGCGGTCTTGAGTTGCTGCTCGTACAGCTTGATGGCCCGCTGGAACGACAGCTCCGCCTCGTCGAGTTCGCCCAGGGCAACCTGCGTCTTGCCAAGCCGCGCGGCAATGCCGGCTACCTTAGCAGGGGCGAGCCGCCCATCGGCAAGCTGCCCCTCAAAGTACTGCTGGGCATTTTGCAGCAGCGTCCGCCGTGTGGCGTCCATCCCTGGAGCATCAACCAGCAGCTCCTCGCTGGCCAGCACCAGGGTGTCGTCGATGGCGGCTTCGAGCTTGTCGGCCTCGGCTTCGGCGAGGTCGAGATGATGCTCGGCTCGCAGGTAGAGCAGCGTCGAAACAACGGTGGCCGCCACCAGCAGGGCAGCCACGGTGCTCCAGAGCACGGCCTCCATGGGATTGCGGCGGGCCCAGGCCGTGGCCTGACGCAGACGGCTGGTCGGGCGGGCGGCGATGGGAAAACCATCGAGGTAACGCCGCAGATCGTCGGCCAGGTCGTCGGCCGAGGCGTATCGATCGCGCGGGTCTTTCTCCAGGCATTTTTGGCAGATCGTACGCAGATCGATCGGCACCGAGTCGGGCAGCGTAGCTGGCGGCAAGCGGCGAACCTGTTCCAGCGTTTGAAACAGCGTGTTGCCAGCAAAGGGAGGTTTGCCCGCGAGCAGCGCGTAGAGCGTGGCCCCCAACGAGTAGATGTCGGTGTGGGTGGATATGGCGGCCGTGTCCCCTTCGGCTTGTTCGGGCGCCATGTAGCTGGGCGTGCCCATCACCTGGCCTGTCATCGTGAGCTGCTCGGCCGCGTTGGTCATCTTGGCCAATCCGAAGTCGGTGAGCCGTGGATGGCCCACTTCGTCCAGCAGGATGTTAGCGGGCTTGATGTCGCGATGGATCACTGCCCGGTCATGCGCGTACTGCACGGCCCGCGCCACCGCTTCGATCAACTCGGCCGACCGCTGGCGGGTGAGTCGCTCGGCCTGGTCGACAAAGCGGTCGAGGCCGCCCCCGGTGATCAGCGGCATCGTGTAGTAATACACTCCGCTCCGCTCGCCCACGTCCTGCACGGCCACGATGCCCGGATGGTCGAGCTTGGCCGCGGCTTCTGCCTCGAGATAGAACCGCGCGGCATCCTGGGGCGAGTGGATGAACTGCTTGGGAATTATCTTGATGGCCACGTCGCGGTTCAGGCTATGCTGATGCGCGCGGTACACGGTGCCCATGCCACCTTTGCCCAGCTCCTCGAGGATTTCGTAGTCGTCGGCCAGCAACCCGGGCCGCTGCTCACCCGCTTGCCGCGGCGTATAGCTGTCGCCTGTGACGAAGTCCACCGTTTCGTGGGGAGAACGTTGGGCCTCGGCGACGGTATCCTGGAATGCATTGGGAGGAACGGCGGGCGATTGGAGGAATCCAGCCTCTTCGGCGGCCCAGAAATCGTTGAGCATTTCGCGGAGACGACTGGTCACGCTTTCGGGTTCTTCGCGGCCGGCCCGCTCTACCAGCGCCTGCGCTGCTTCCGGAGGCAGGTCGATGGCCTCGGCAAACAACTCCTTGGTGCGTTGGATTTCCTCGGGCGTCATCGGCTAGAACGCTTTCATCTGTCGGAGTACCGCGAAGGCTTGTTGGGACGGCCGGCTGATCTGTCGGCCTGTATCGAAGGATACCATTTTGCCGCGATCGAACTCCGCGCATCGAGCCAATGCCCCCGCGCCGAAGCTGTCGAACTGCGGGAATCGCACTCTCTAGCCAGGCGAGAGTTCGCGAAACAGCCATGCCTTGGCGGCGGCAAAATCGGCCTTTACGGTACGGGGCGAGACGTCCAACAGATCGGCCGTTTCTTCGACAGTGTAGCCCCCAAAGTGACGCAGCTCGACGATCTGTGCCTGCCGACTATCGAGTTCGGCCAGTCGCTTCAGGGCGTCGTGCAATGCCAGCACGTCTTGTTGGATCTCGGCATTGCGGTCGGCAATCTGGCCGATGTCGTCGCCGGCCCGCTGACGGTCGCCCCCCCGCTTCAGGGCCCTGCGGCTCCGGGCATGGTCGACCAGGATGTGCCGCATGGCCTTGGCCGCCATCACGTAAAAGTGCTTACGGTTGCTCCAGTCGATGGCCTCCTCGCGGCCGATAAGCTGGATGAACGCGTCATGCACCAGGGCCGTGGCCTGCAGCGTGACGCCGGGGTTTTCCTGCCGGAGCCGTTGCTTGGCCATGGCATGCAGTTTTTGCTCGACCTCGCGATACAGATCGCTGCGCGCGTCCTCATCCCCTCGGCACGCCTGGTGCAAAAGCAGCGTCAGTTCCGTGGGCTCTTCACTCATCGACAGAAATTCCCAACCTTAAGGAGGACACGACTTGCGCCCCAATGCTGCGATTTTACCAGTTAGCTACAGGGATTTGAAGGAATCAGGACATCGGGGTCCACCAGACTTTTTTTGAGAACCTTTGCCCCTGGGGAGCTCTCTCTTCGCTTGGTTAGTTGACAGGCAGCTAACGGAACAAGGCACCAGCAGAAGGGGAAGGACCGATGACCCGCTGGTATTCGGTGGAATCAGGCAAGCCGCTCACCCCTCGATCGGGGCGGCGGGTTGTCCAACAAGCTGCTCTGGGGGAGGTTCGACTGGCGGACATCGCCCAATTGCGACGAATTCGCCGGTCAGCATTGGTTCGCCGAGCGCCCCGCGCTCGGCGGGCCGATGCCACAGGAGGCTAGAGGACTGCGCAGCAATTAAGCTCGCTTGCGAGCCCGCGATTTATTCTTGGTATCCTTTTTCGATTTGCCCGATTTGCCTGCCTTTGCCGGTTTGGCTGAGACGTCGGCCAATTTGGGGGGGCCTGGTTTGACATCGAGTCGTGGCAGTCCGAGCAGATCCAGCTGGCTGCGGCAAGGCGTCTCCTCACCGCTGCAAACGACGCGATGATAGGTTCCGTCGGCGCTGAGCGTGCGTGCGCGCTGATTGTCGGCCAGGTAAACCGGCATGATCTCTTCGACGATCCGTCGCCGTAGTTCGGGGGCTTCGATGGGGAACATTACCTCCACCCGCCGCTCGAAGTTGCGCGGCATCCAGTCGGCACTCGAAGCGAATACTTTTTGCGAGTCGCCCGTACCGAAGATGGCGATGCGGCTGTGCTCGAGGAAGCGATCGACGATGCTCCGCACGCGGATATTCTCCGAGATTCCTGGAAGCCCCGGTTTCAAGCAGCAGATGCCTCGAATCACCAGGTCGATTTCCACGCCCGCCTGACTGGCACGATAAAGTGCGCGGATGGTTGCCGGGTCGACCAACGAGTTGATCTTGGCCAGGATCCGCCCCCCTTTACCTGCCTTGGCCCGTTCAGCTTGCTCGTCAATCAGTTGGATCGTGTAACGATGCAGATCCAGCGGACTGATGATCAGTTTCTTCCAGTCGTAGTTCTGCGAGTAGCCGGTCAGGAAGTTGAACAGGGCCGTGGCATCGTCGGCAATGTCCTTGTCGGCCGTGAACAGTCCAATGTCGGTATAGAGCAGGGCGGTCGTGGGGTTGTAATTGCCGGTGCCCAGATGGACGTAGCGGCGCACTTTCTTGCCTTCCTGCCGCACGACCATGGCCAGCTTGCTGTGGGTCTTCATGGCCATAAAGCCGTACACCACGTGCACACCGGCGCGTTCCATCTGCCGCGCCCAGGAGATGTTGTTCGCTTCGTCGAACCGCGCCTGCAACTCTACCAGCGCCGTGACCTGCTTGCCATTTTCGGCAGCTTCGATCAGGGCTTTGATGATCGGACTGTCGCCACTGGTGCGGTACAGCGTTTGTTTAATGGCCAGTACGTCGGGGTCGCGAGCCGCTTGCTGGACAAACCGGACCACCGGCCCGAACGAGTCGAACGGATGGTGCAGCAGGATATCCCGTTCGGCGATGGTGGCAAACAGGTCATTGCCGGTTCTCAATCCCTCGGGCGAGCGAGGCGTGAAGGGCGGATCGAGTAGGTCGTCGCGGTTGACCAGCTTCTGCAACTCCATCAGACCAGTCATGTCGAGCATGCCGTCGATGGGATAAACCTCGTCGTAGCCGCGCGATTCGCCCTGCGATCCGTTGTGGATGTGCTCCTTCTCGACAATCATGTTGCGAAGCGTGCGGCTCAAGTTGCTGGAGACCTCCAGTCGCACCGCCTCGCTGCGTTGCCGGGCTCGCAGGCGGGCTTCGATGGACCGCAGCATGTCGTCGCCCTCTTGCTCGAGCAGGTCGACGTCCATGTCGCGGGTGACACGGAACGTGCCGTACTCTTCGATGTCGTAGCCACCAAATAGCTGAGAGAGCCGCGTGCCAACCACCTCTTCCAGCAGAATGAACTCGCTAGTGCTGTCTGGGTCGACCGGTACAAACCTCGGCAGCACCTGCGGCAGCTGCACCACGGCGAACATACTGGCTGGCCCGATGCCCGCTCGCCGTTTCAGGTTGGCCGCCAGGTACAGGCCGCGATTGTGAAATCGGGGTGTTGGGTGGCTGGGATCGATGGCCATCGGCGTGACCACCGGAAACACTCGCTGGGTGAAGAACTTGTCCAGCGATTTCTGTTGAACGGAGTTCAGGTCCTTGGAATTCAGCAGGTGAATGCCCGCTCGCTCGAGGTTGGGCAGAATCGACTCGTTCCAGCAGGCGTACTGTTCGCCTACCAGTTCGCGGGTGCGATAGGAGATGTGCTGCAACTGCGTGATGGGTTCCAGGCCATCGGCGGCCACATCCTGCGGCGCGATGCCGCCAAACGTCTGCTCGCGCAGACCCGCCACACGCACCATGAAGAACTCATCCAGGTTCGACGCGAAGATCGCCAGAAATTTGGCGCGTTCCAGCAGCGGGTTTGATACATCCTGCGCTTCTTCCAACACCCGCGCATTGAACTCCAACCAGCTTAACTCGCGGTTGATCACGTGTTCGGGAAGGAATTGTGTGTTGCTCATCTCCGACGCCAACTTGCATGCCGTTGAACTGGCCCCATCGCCAACTGTCTTCCACGGTGGCGACCTTTGTACTCGACTCGTGTCAAACCGAATTCTCTGGGGCTGCCATCAGCGATTGGCGCCCATCGGTTCGGACCGCCGGGAGAATCGTGTGCCCGAAGAGACTCGTCTGACATAGTACCAGTGTAGCCCGCCGATTGGAGCCGGGGGACTTGGGCGATTTTCGCGATTTGGGGCGATTTTGCCGGTTTCGAGCGGTTGTCGGGAGAAAATCGAGAAGAATCGGTACCGTGCTACGGTCCCCAAGGTGGTCGGCGCGGTCGCATCGGCCTGAAGTGCCCGCTCAGACCACTTCGGCGTCGAACACACGCACCTCCGCCCAGCTGTCCTTGTTCGTAGCGATGTACGATTGGTGACGCTCGGACATTTGGTAGGTATCATGCGCGGCGCGGTCCTCGAACAGCAAGTAGAGCGCCACGTCCCAGTCGTTGTCATTTACGGGGCGATCGAATCCCGTCCCCACGACTCCCACGTTGAATGCCAGCACGCCGGGGTGGCCGTCCAACTTCTCCTTGCACTCGGCAACCAACGCTTCCACCGCTTCGGTCGAGCGGTCTTTGAGTTTGAAGTAGACGCAGTGGCTGACGGGACGCTGGGCGGTGTCGGACATCGTGGGATGGAGAGGTTGAAGGTTTAGGTTTGCTCGTGGGTAGTAGCCGGTGCGGGCGCAGGAGGCTGGATTTCGACGGTCCGCTCGGCGCCTTGATCGCTGTTGGGGGAAGGTCCCAGTATGGAAGCGATTTCGTACTCGTCCAACACTTCGCGATCCAATAGCGCTTCAGACAACTCAACAAGCTGATCGTGATATTCCGTCAGGCACCGTTTTGCACGGTCGGCAGCGTTGTGCAGAATCTTCGCCACCTCTTCGTCAATTACCTGCGCGGTGTGCTCGCTGTAGTGTCGGTGTTCCTGGACGATCTCGCGACCGAGGAAGGGGTTGTCGCCGCTTTGCTGGAACGCCACGGGGCCCAAACGCTCGCTCATGCCCCACAGGGTCACCATACGGCGGGCGAGTTCAGTGGCTCGTTTCAGGTCGTTCTCGGCACCGGCGCTGTATTCGTCGAACGTAATCTTCTCGGCTGTCCGTCCACCCAGGGCCATGGCCAGGATGGCATACATGGACGATTCGCTCATGTTGTGGCGATCGGCCTGCGGCACCAGTTGCGTAACGCCCAGTGCGCGGCCTCGCGGGATGATGGTGACTTTATGCACCCGATCGTTCCCCGGCACCTTCCAGGCGACCACCGTATGTCCCGCCTCGTGGTAGGCTGTGATCCGCTTTTCGTCGTCGGTAAGCACGTCGTCGCGGGGGGCCCCCATCAGCACCTTGTCGCGGGCGAACTCGAAGTCATCCATGCTCACATGGTTCTTGTTGTGCCGGGTGGCCCACAGGGCAGCCTCGTTCGACAGGTTGCGAATGTCGGCGCCGGTTAGCCCCACCGTAGCCCGAGCCAGGCGGTCGAAGTCGACGTCCTCGGCCAGCGGGAATTCACGGGTGTGCACTCGGAACAACTCGCGGCGAGCCTCCAGGGAAGGGCGATCGACCGCAATGTGGCGATCGAACCGGCCCGGACGCAGGAGCGCGGGATCGAGTACATCGGGGCGGTTGGTGGCCGCCATGACGATCACGCTGGTGGTGGGCGTGAAGCCGTCCATTTCGCTGAGTATCTGATTGAGCGTCTGTTCCCGCTCGTCGTGTCCGCCGCCCAAGCCGGCGCCACGTTGGCGGCCCACGGCGTCGATTTCGTCGATGAACAGGATGGCCGGCGAGGCCGCTTTGGCCGTCTTGAACAGATCGCGAACCCGGCTGGCACCGACGCCCACGAACAGTTGAATGAACTCCGAGCCACTGATCGAGAAGAACGGCACCCCGGCTTCGCCGGCCACGGCCTTGGCCAGTAACGTCTTGCCAGTGCCTGGGGGGCCCATCAGCAGCACGCCCTTGGGCACGCGGGCGCCCAGGCGTTGAAATCGTTCGGGATCCTTGAGGAAGTCGACCACTTCTTCCAAGTCGCGTTTCACGCCATCCAGTCCGGCGACGTCGTCAAAGGTAATCTGGGGGCCTTCGCCAATCTCGTATCGCTTGGCCGGGCTGCGGGTGACGTTGCCCAGCATGCCGCCGCCCATCATTTGATCGCGTGTGCGTCGCATGAAGAACCACATGCCTACCATGAACGCGATGAACACAGCGAACCAAATGGCATACAGCAGGGCGCCATAGTCGGTGGGTTGTTCGGCACGCACATCGACGCCGTGATCCAACCAGAACTGGGCCACGTCGTGCTCGATGTAGGGGTTCAGAAGCGTGACGACGAATTCCTTCTCCAGTCGCTCCTCGCCGTCCTCAGGTTCCTTTGAAGTGTCGGAGGGCGAATCGCCTTTGGTCTGCGAGTCTGTGGACTGCTTAGTATCCGTTGCCTCCGACTCGGGCTTCGCGGAATCCTGCTGCGGATCTTCTTCATTGGGGGTCGTCGACGCCTCGGAGGGTGCCTCGTCCTCGTTCGCAGCGGGCTCCTCCGAAGGAGTCTCTGTCGATTCACCTGCCTCCGAGGTCGAAGGATCTGATTCGCCACTTGCAGGTTGGTCGGATGGTTTCTCGTCCGACGTGGAGACCTGGTCGCTGGGCGATTGCTCCTGTTGCTCGGTCCCGGCCGCCTGTTGGGCTTTGGAAGCTTCGAGTTCCGACTTCAGCGGGGGAATGCGGAACTGGCCGATGGCCTGCTGTCCCCGCACTTCCAGCGAGCGGACATTGTTCTTCTGCACCTGTTCGTGGAAGAACTGGTAGGTAATTTCCGAGCGGGTCGAGCCCAGCGGGTTGAGCAGAAGCAGGATGCTGGCCAGCACCAGAATAATCAGCAGCCAACTGGGTGGCGGCGTAGTGCGGCCGGGACCCTTCGCCTCGGGCTTCTGGCCGGCCGGACGGGGTCCACCGGGCTTGGGGGCAGGGGCGTTGGGCTTTTCCGGCATGGATCAGTCAGTAACTCGGGGAAATGAAATACACGGGGCTCGTGATAGAAGCGACTTCGGCTGGCCGCTAAAAAACACGCGGCCCAGGCTATTCGCCTTGGGCCGCTGTATTGTAGCGCTGGAGGGCCCGTGGAGTATACCGGGCGAGTCTACCTAATTTGGCCATTTTGGGGCGACAAGCAGGAATGCGACGGAAGTTAGTTCTTTACTTCCTTGCTCGAAACCATCTTGCCTTCCCGGTATTCTCGCTCGAATTGACGCCCATCTTTGGACCAGATGTGCGTGATGCCGTCTCGCAGGCCCTGCTCGAAGGCAATCTCGGTCCGTTTGTTACCCTCTTGATCCCATTCAATCACGGTGCCGTCTCGTTTGCCGTCGACGAAGGGAATCTGGGTCCGCTGTTGTCCGTTGGGGTACCACATCTGCCAGACGCCGTCTCGTTTGCCATCGACATAGTGACTTTCGAGCAGTTTCTGCTCCCCGTCGTCGCCGTATACGACCCACTCGCCCTGACGTCGCCCGTCCGCGTATTCACGCTTGGCCTTAATCGTACCATCGGCCTGATGCACCTCGACGACGCCTTCCGGCTGGCCATCGTCGAAATTCACGGTCTTCGCGGTCTTTCCATCGGGGTGGTAGTACTTCCACTCCCCGGTCGGGGCACCCAATCGGTACTGCCCCTCCACGAACAACTGCCCGTCAGGATAGTACTCCTTATAGGCGCCATCGCTCTTGATGCTGTCGTCCGAAAAACGCACCACGTTGCGGACAACGTACGGCTTTTCTTTCGTGTCGGGATCGTAGTAGTCGGTGATCGCCTTCGCTTCAACCCGCGTGGCGGGGGGCGGCTCGGGCGGTTCGGGCAGGAAGATAGGCGGACCTTTGTAGGGTTCGATGTTCACACTCTCCCGCTGAGGAACGATCTCGGGGGTATCGTCCTTCGTGCCCTCCTCTTCGGAGGGGGCCTGAGCGGAAGCCAGCGAGCCGGCCAGAATCGCGGCGAGCAGCATGGTCAGCAAGCTCGCCTTGGGAGCCTGTCGCAACAGCGTTAACAACTCAATACGCATAGTGTTTCGTGTCTCGTACGGGGAGGCAGTTTGTCGAAAAGGGCCGGCCGCAGCGGCGCACCTCGAACGCGGGGCCACCGGGCTAATCTCTAATATGCCATACGTGCCACGAGGCGTCCACGTTCGAGTCGAACAAGTAGGTTTTAGGACTTTTGCAACGATTGTGCGGCCAGCCGGTGGGCGTCTCAGACACTTTTGGCGATCCAGCCGGGAGGAATGACCGTTTCCTTGGGCACCACCAGGATGCCGTCGCGGACGCAGCAGCCTTGGTCCACATCGATGTCCTCGGTGCTGTTACACGCGACCTTGGCGCCCGCCCCGATGCGGCAATTCTTATCAACGATGGCCCGCTCGACCACAGCCCCTTCGCCGATGCCGAGCCAGGTGCCGCCTCGAGTAGCGTTTTGAGCGACCTGGTCGGGTGTTTCAAAGTAGTCGGCACCCATCACGATGGAGTCGCGGATCGTCACATTCGAGCCAATCTGGCACCGCAAGCCGATGATGCTGTTCTCAATCTTCGCCCCCGGATGAATGGTGCAACCATCGGCAATCAGGCTGCCTTTGATCTCGGCCCCATCGGCCCGTGTGGGGGGCAGGAAGCGTGGCCGGCTGTAGATTGGGGCATCCGCTTCGCCCAGGAAGAATGGAGCATCTGGGCGGCAAAGGGCCAAATTGGCGTCGTAGAATGAGCCGATCGTCCCAATGTCTTCCCAATAGCCATCGAACGGATGCAGTTGCACGTGCTGTTCGGCGATGGCGCGCGGCAGCAGTTCTTTGCCAAAATCGGAGTCGGACGTCGCATTGAGCGCCTCGACCAGCACATCCACCGAAAACAGGTAGATTCCCATGCTGGCCATGCACTCGCGGCCATTGGCCGTAACGCCTAACGAGTCGATCCAACTGGGATCCATGGCCACCTCGTCCAATTGGGCGTCGGTGGTTGGTTTTTCGACGAAACCATTAATCCGGCCCGTCTCATCCACTTTCATGATGCCCAGCCCGGTGGCTTCGTGGCGGTGCACTGGCTTGGCGGCAATGGTGATGGCCGCGCCGCTCTCCTGGTGCGTCTTCAGCATCTCGCTGAAGTCCATGCGATAGAGCTGGTCGCCCGACAAGATGAGTACGTACTTTGTGTTATGGTCGGTGAAATAGCGAATATTCTTCCGCACCGCATCGGCGGTGCCTTGATACCAGCTGGTGTGGTCCTCGGTGGCCAGCGTTTGCTGAGCGGCGAGAATCTCCACCAGGCCCCCGCTGAAGGCATCGAAGCGATAGGTGCCGCGGATGTGACTATGCAGGCTGACCGACAGGAACTGCGTGAGCACAAAGCAGCGATTGATGCCACTGTTAATGCAATTGGAGATCGGAATATCGATCAGGCGGTACTTGCCCGCCAGCGGTACGGCGGGCTTCGAGCGATGCGTAGTGAGCGGTTGCAATCGCGTTCCCCGCCCACCACCTAATATAACTGCAGCGATGCTTCTCATCGTTGGTATCCTTCCTGACTGGCTGCAGGGACTGCCTGCGGCTAGCCTTTTACTACAAAGTTGACGAGTTTGCCGGGCACGACGATCAGCTTCACCAGGTCCTTCCCGCCGATCAATTCGGCCACCTTGGCGTCGGATCGCGCCGCCGACTCGGTTGCGTCTTTATCCGCCCCCGCCGGCACGCTGACCTTGGCTTTGACTTTACCGTTCACCTGAACGGGAATCTCTACCGACTCGTCTTGGGCGAGCGACGCCTCAAACGCCGGCCACGCTTCATAGGCTAGTGTATCTCGATGCCCGAGCACGTGCCACAGTTCTTCAGCAATGTGGGGGGCAAAAGGAGACAACAGCAGCACGAACGGCTCGACGCAAGCTCGCGGTACTTCCTTTTGTTTGGTGAAGAAGTTCACAAATTCCATCATGCGGGCAATCGCAGTGTTGAACGACAACCCGGCGATGTCCTCGGTCACTGCCTTGATAGTCTTATGCAATGTGCGTGCCTGCGCATCAGTGGGCTCGGCATCCGTGATATTCCCGGCCAGAGCCAACTTGTCTGCTCGTTCGTCAACCACCAAGCGCCACGCGCGACCAAGGAAGTTGTACACACCCGAAACACCCTGCATATTCCACGGTTTGGTCGCTTCAAGCGGCCCCATGAACATTTCATACAACCGGAGCGAGTCGGCGCCGTATTCCTTCACCACGTCGTCGGGATTGATGACGTTGCCGCGGCTCTTGGACATCTTCTCGTTGTTCTCACCGAGGATCATGCCCTGGTTCACCAGTTTCTGGAACGGCTCGGGCATGGAGACCACGCCGCGGTCGTACAGCACCTTGTGCCAGAAGCGGGCGTACAGCAAATGCAGCACGGCGTGCTCGGCCCCGCCGACGTACAGGTCGACCGGCATCCACGCCTTCTCGATTTCTGGATCGACAGCCGCTTCGCCGTTCTTGGGGTCGAGGAACCGCAAGTAGTACCAGCAGCTGCCGGCCCATTGCGGCATGGTGTTCGTCTCGCGCTTGTACTTTACCCCGTCGATCACGGGGTACAGCCACTCCTCGGGCGCTTTGTCCAACGGTGGCTCGGGTCGGCCGTGCGGTTTGAAATCTTCGAGGTGCGGCAAGTCGACCGGCAGGTCGCTCTCGTCGACGGCGATCACATGGCCGGTCTTGTTACCGTCCTCGTCCAGCTCGTGCAGGATCGGGAACGGCTCGCCCCAGAACCGCTGCCGGCTGAACAGCCAGTCGCGGAGCTTGTAATTCACCGCTTCGCGGCCGAGGCCACCTGCGGACAGATCAGCTGCAATCTTCTTCTTGAACCCGTCGGTCTTAAGCCCATCATACTCGCCGGAGTTAATGGCCACGCCCGGCTCGGTGTAGACCACCTTGCCGGCAAGGATCTTCTTGGCGTCTTCGTCCGCAATATGTTTCCCCGGTTGGATGACCGCTTGGATAGGGATGTCGAACTTCTCGGCGAACTCGAAGTCGCGTTCATCATGCGCCGGCACTGCCATAATGGCTCCCGTGCCGTAGCTGATCAGCACGTAGTCGGCGACCCAAATCGGCACTTGCTCGCCGTTCACCGGGTTCACGGCGTAGCTGCCGGTGAAGACGCCCGTCTTGTCTTTAGCGAGCTCGGTGCGGTCGAGGTCGCTCTTCATCGCCGCCGCCTCGCAGTACTTGCCAACCTCCTCGGCATTCTCTGACGTGGTGAGACGTTCCACGTACGGATGCTCCGGCGCGATCACCATGTAGGTCGCCCCGTACAGCGTGTCGGGCCGCGTGGTGTAGATGCGGAGGACGTCTGCGCCGGCTTTCTTGGGGTATCCGGACTTCGCGCGGGAGGTCTTCCACGCTTCGAAGTCGTCGCCGATGAAGAAGTCGACCTCGGCGCCGGTGCTCTTGCCAATCCAGTTTCGCTGCAGCGCCTTGATGCCTTCGGACCAATCGAGCAGTTCGAGGTCTTTTTCCAACCGCTCGGCGTAGGCCGTGATGCGGAGCATCCATTGCCGCAGCGGCATGCGGACCACGGGGTGGCCACCCCGTTCGCTCTTGCCGTCGATCACTTCCTCGTTGGCCAGCACCGTCCCCAGCGCCGGACACCAGTTCACCGGTGCTTCGCTCTGAAATGCGAGTCGCTGCTCGTCGACCCACGTGCGGGCGAAGTCGTCCCCCATCTCGGCGACGTGCTCCGGCACTTCGAGCTCTCCAATCGAGCGGCCTCGCTGCTCTCGTTCGTCGAACCACGTGTCGTACAGTTGCAGGAAGATCCACTGCGTCCAGCGGAAGTACTCGACGTCCGTGGTGGCGATCTCGCGGTCCCAGTCGTAGCTGAAACCGAGCATCTTAAGCTGCCGACGGAAGGTATCGATGTTTTGCTCGGTCTGCACACGGGGGTGCTCGCCCGTCTTAATGGCGTGCTCTTCGGCGGGCAGGCCGAACGAGTCGAACCCCATCGGGTGCATCACGGCCTTACCCTGCATGCGGGCCGCGCGGCACATGATGTCGGTCGCCGTGTACCCTTCCGGGTGGCCGACGTGCAGCCCGTTACCGCTGGGGTAGGGGAACATGTCGAGGGCGTAAAACTTCGCTTGCCCCTCGGCTGGCTTGGTGGGCGCGGCAAACGTCTTGTTTTGGTCCCAAAAGGCTTGCCACTTGGGCTCGATGACAGCAGGGTTGTAGCGGGGCATGGATGCAGTGCGGAAAGCGGAGTTGGGAATGCGGGTATTCGCCTGGCCGACGATCTACGCTTCGTCGGAACACTATCGACAATCCACCGATTCTACCGGTTCGCCCCCTGAGCGCAAACCGCCGCGCCCGTTGACGTTCGGGCGACGGGCCAACTACTATACAGGGCTGCTCGCGGGCCACCGGAGAGCACCTACACGCTCGGCGATTCCCACTCCTCAGACCTTGGCGACCATCGTGGAAAAGACCAAAGTTGGCATCATTGGACTCGGCACCGTTGGCACCGGCGTGGCACAGCTGCTGTTGGACCATGGCGACCGCACCGCCCGGCACGCGGGGCGAGTGCTGTGGCTCGAGAAGGCAGTGGTCCGCGATCTCAAGAAGCACCGCGACTGCGACCTGCCCCAGGGCATTCTGACCGACAACGTCGACGAGGTGATTAACGACCCCGAGATCCAGGTTGTCGCCCAACTGATTGGTGGCATCGAGCCGGCGCGGACCATCATGCTCAGGCTGCTCAAGGCGGGCAAGGACGTCGTCACGGCCAACAAGGCCCTGCTGGCTGAGCACGGCGCGGAGATATTCGACGCCGCCCGCGAACTGGGCCGTAGCGTGGCGTTCGAGGCCTCGGTGGCAGGCGGCATCCCGATCATCGCGAACATCGGCCAGTGCCTCAGCGCCAATCAGGTCAGCTCACTGCACGGTATCCTGAACGGCACCAGCAACTTCATCCTGTCGCGGATGCAAGAAGGCGACGACTACGCCGCTGCCGTGGCCGAGGCCCAGCGTCTCGGGTACGCCGAGGCTGATCCCACGATGGACGTTGACGGCACCGACGCCGCGCAGAAACTGTCGATCCTGGCCCACCTAGCGTTTGGCGCCCGGGCGCACTGGAAGGACATACCCTGCACGGGTATCGACACGCTGGACGTGACCGACGTCGAGTACGCTGGCGAGATGGGCTACAAGATCAAACTGCTGGCCGTGGCCGAACTGGTCGATGGTGGGCTCGAGCTGCATGTCTCGCCCACGCTGCTGAAGGCTGGCAGCCCGATGGCCGAGGTAAGTGGTCCGTTCAACGCCGTGCGGGTCGATGCCGACGCCGTAGGCCGACTGATGTTCTACGGTCCGGGCGCGGGGCAAATGCCCACGGCCAGCGCCGTCGTGGCCGACATGATCGACACGGCCGTTGGCCGCACCAAGCTCACCTTCCAGACGCTCGAACTGTGGTCGAATCGCCCGGCCCGCGTGTCGGCCGCCGACTACGCCAACGCCCGCGGCCGGTTCTACCTCCGCGTGGACGTGGAAGACCACCCCGGCGTGCTGGCTCAGATCACCAAGGCGCTGGGCGACCAGGAGATCTCCATTTCGTCCGTCCTGCAGCACGAAGCCACCACGCCCGGCGACGACATCCCGCTAGTCGTGATGACGCACGCCACGACCGAAGGCGCGGCGGCCAAAGCGTGCGAAGCGATCGCATCGCTGAAATGCGTAAGCGGCGCCCCAGTGAGAATGTGGGTCCGGGATTGATCTTCAAATGCATAAATGGTGAACCACAACGGAACGACGGAACAAAGATGGACGAAAAGCAGGCTTTTGACCCCGTTCCTGCCGAAGTGGAACAACTAGCCACGTTGGTTTTAGATGCCGCATTCCAGGTGCATCGAGAGTTGGGACCAGGACTACTAGAGTCCGTCTACGAAAGGTGCCTAAGTTACGAAGTTCGAAAGCGCGGTCTATCCGTCGAGACACAGGTGGTCCTGCCCATTGCCTACGATGGACATACGATCGACGCGGGCTTGCGTCTGGATATGTTGGTTGAAGGAAAAGTCATCGTGGAGATCAAGGCGGTTGAGCAATTGCTGCCGGTTCATGAAGCTCAGATATTTACTTATCTGAAACTTACCCAAAACAGGTTGGGTTTCCTCATAAACTTCGACGTTCCTCTGCTCAAAGAGGGTATTAGGCGAATCGTCCGTTAACACATCAATACGTAGTTCCGTCGTTTCGTCGTGGTTAACTCTTAGCTGATATAGAACTATGAAATACGTCATCATCATCCCCGACGGGGCCGCGGACGAGGCTCAAGAATCCCTTGGTGGAAAGACTCCCCTCGAAGCGGCCGCGACGCCTAACATGGACGCCATCGCCAGTGAGGGCGTGGTCGCCCGGGCTTGTCACACGCCGGATGAGCTTCCCGCGGGCTCGGAAATCGGTAACCTCAGCCTGCTGGGGTACAACCCGTTCGAGCACTTCACCGGCCGCGCGCCGATGGAGGCCGCCGCCCAGGGCATCCAGCTGGCGCCGAATGACTGGGCCATCCGCTGTAACGTTGTCACCGTGGGCGAGACAACTGATGGGCAGATCATGATCGACTTCACCGCCGATCATGTTGCGACCGAGGAGTCGACCTCGCTACTCAAGACGCTGCAAGAACAGGTGGCCACCGATCCCAAGTTCAACGGGGCGCTGGAGTTTGTGCCGGGTGTCAGCTATCGCAACCTCTTGATCTGGCGGGGTGACAAACTGCCGGCGCCGTTCACTGCCGAGACCCGCACCGAGGCACCGCACGACTGGACCGACCTGCCGATTGCCGATGCGTTTCCCCGAGGCCCAGGGAGCGACATACTCGACGAACTGATGACCGCCTCGGCCAAACTATTCGCCCACCACCCGACGAACCTCGCTCGCAAACAAGCCGGCCGGCGGTTGGCGACCAATGTCTGGCTGTGGGGGCAGGGCGGGGCACCGAGCCTTACGCCGTTTGCCGAAAAATACGGCCCCCGCGGGGCGATGATTACCGCGGTCGACCTGCTGCGGGGGATCGCCGCCCTGGTCGGCTGGGACCGCATCGAGGTGCCGGGCGCCACGGGCTACCTGGACACCGATTATGCCGCCAAGGGCCGCTATGCAATCGACGCCCTGGATAAGTACGATATGGTCTGCGTTCACGTCGAAGCCCCCGATGAAGCATCGCACGAGGGGCGCGGCGACGAGAAGGTGAAAGCTATCGAGGCGATCGACCGCGACATCGTTGGCCCGCTGCACGAGGCGCTCGCCAAGCGGGGCGATTGGCGGATGATGATCAGCCCCGACCACCCGACGTTCCTCAGCACCAAGAAACACACGCACGGCTACGTCCCCGTGGCGATGGCCGGCGCCGGCATCGAAGCCGACAACTTCACCGCCTATGGCGATACCAACGCCGCGGAGTCGGAGCTCGCCTTCGACCAAGGCTGGGACGCCATGCAGTGGTTCGTAGCGGACGATTAGACCGCCAAGGACGCCAAGAACGCTAAGAAATCGCCATGAAGGAACCGTCCTCGGAAGTTGATGAACTTGCACATCAGGTAATCGGTGCTGCGATCGAGGTGCATCGATTGCTGGGCGCCGGATTTCTCGAGTCGGTGTATGAGCAAGCACTGGCAATCGAGTTCCTGGAGCGTGGAATTTCATTTGTGCGACAGGCACCAATCGCTCTGGAATACAAGGGACAAAATGTCGGTGAGGCGAGGCTCGACTTTCTGGTAGGTGGAATCCTTGTCGTTGAATTGAAAGCTGTAGAAGCGATCCATCCGATACATCAAGCTCAAGTTATCAACTACTTAAAAGCAACCGGTCACACGCTCGGCCTCCCAATAAACTTCAACGTGTTGAAACTGAAAGACGGCGGAATCAAACGCATTGTGTCAACTTAATGTCCTTGGCGCTCCTGGCGTCCTTGGCGGTTCGAAATCAAGAAACTATGTCACTCATTGTTCAGAAATTCGGTGGTACAAGCGTGGCGGATGCGGAGAAGATTCGCACGGCCGCGCGGCGGGCGATTCGGGCTCATCAGGCCGGTAACCAGGTGGTGATGGTTGTCAGTGCCATGGGCAAGAACACAGACATCCTGGTCGACCTGGCCAACCAGGTTTGTGCCGGCGGCGCTGAGCCCGCGGCCCGTGAGATGGACATGCTGCTCTCCACAGGCGAGCAAGTATCCGTCGCCCTGATGGCGATGGCCATTCACGACCTGGGCGCCAAGGCCGTGAGCCTGACCGGCGGACAGATTGGCATTCGCACCGACAGCTCGCACACCAAGGCCCGCATCCGCTCGATCTCCACCGAGCGGATGAAGAAGCTGCTGGACGATGGCAACATCGTGATCGCCTGCGGATTCCAGGGCATCGACGATGACTGGAACATTACCACACTCGGGCGTGGCGGCAGCGACACTTCGGCCGTGGCCCTGGCCGCAGTGCTGGGCGCCGACCAGTGCGAGATCTACACCGACGTCGACGGCGTGTTCACCACCGATCCACGCCTGGTGGCCGAGGCTCGCAAGATGGACCGTGTAAGTCACGACGAAATGCTCGAGCTCGCCAGCCTCGGAGCGGGTGTGATGCACAGCCGTTCGATTGAGTTCGGCAAGAAGTTCAACGTGCCCATCCATGTGAAGAACAGCGCGGTGTTCACCGACGAACCCGGCACGGTGATTGGCCCCGACAGCGAGTCGGTAGACCGGCCGGTAAGCGGTGCCGCGCTCACCAAGGACGAAGCTCGCATCACCGTTCGCAACGTGCCCGACCAACCTGGTACCAGCTTCGGCATCTTTTCGAGCCTGGCGGCCAAGAATGTGGCGGTCGACATGATTGTGCAGAACGTTGGTGCCGGTGGTACCGCGGATATCAGTTTCACGGTGCCCGAGGGCGACCTGAAGCGAGCCGTGGCCGCGGTGGAATCGGCGGTGGCCGAACTGGGCGGAGGCGATGTCTCGCATGATTCGAACGTGGCGAAAGTCTCTATCGTGGGGCTGGGCATGGCCACGCAGAGCGGCGTGGCCGATCGCATGTTCCGTGCGCTCGCCGAGGAAAGCATCAACATCACCGCCATCACCACCAGCGATATCAAGGTCTCGGTGTTGGTCGAACGTCCCCGCATGACCGACGCCCTGCGTGCGGTGCATCGCGAGTTCGAACTCGACCGACCCCCACACGAGCGTTCGACGTTTGGCGAGCCCGTCGCGAACTCGCCGGTCCGGGTGCACAGTGCCGTCGACGTGGTCGATCGGCTGCAGCAGATGGAAGAGCTCACCATCCACGGCATCGAGCTCGACCCGTCGCAGGCTCGTGTTGCGCTTACGAACGTGACCGACACGCCCGGCATCGCTGCCGAGGTGTTCGAGGCTGTGGCGCGCGAGGGGGTGCTGGTCGATATGATCGTGCAGAGCGTCGGCGAAGAGGGGCACACCAACCTCAGCTTTACCGTTCCACAGGACGACCTGGCCAAAGCCACGACCACTGTGACCGAGCTGATCGACCGGGTCGGTGGCGAAGTCAACAGCACCAACAAGATCGCTATCCTCACGGTTACTGGGGTCGGCATCCGCAGCCATACCGGCGTCGGCACACGGATGTTCCAGGCCCTGAACGCCGCGGGGATCAATGTCGAGATGATCTCGACCAGCGAAGTCCGCGTGAACGTCGTGGTCGACGCCGAAAAGGGCGACGCCGGCCTGGCGGCCCTCAAACAGGCGTTCGCCGACGTCCTGGAGAGCTAGAGCGAAACCACTCAGCCACAGCAGCTTGTGCTCCAGATCATGGGCGGGCCTCCGTCTGGTCCGGATGTCCGTGAATACAGTTGGTGGGCCCAAAACTGGGGTATTGCCACCCTTCTTCCCCAGTTGATATATGGGCCCAAAACTCCTGGAGTTTTGTCCCCCTGGGCGCAAAAAGCATCTGTGTTCTTCGAATGGATTTGAATTGCATTGGCCCAAAACCCTCTGAGTTGTTCTACAGCTGTTCATGGAGTTGTGTCAAAACTCCAATCGTGACAAGTCGCTCCGCGATCCAGCACCCGTCTTCCCGTAGCCACGCTCCTCCAGAGTTTGAACGGCCTATGGCGTCCTCGGCGAGAACGCTTCTCCCCCAGTTGCCCGCCATTGGGCGGACGGTGGCTAAGATGAATTGTTCTCGCCACTCCTCCGAACTCCGCATTTTCCCTCAACGAGTGTCAAATAGCTACATGCATTGGGGAAGATATTGAGCATAGACCCCGTCAGGCAGGGGAATAACAGTCTGCTCAGAAGTAGCAACCGAGGCACGCAGCACTCGGCATCACCCCGTTGCCGGAGCCTGGTTCAGGCGGTTTTTGCGCACCGTCACCTGCCAGCATGGCAACGCGGATCGGTTGGCAAAGTCAACCGATCGCGCTGACCCTGGATAAAGTTACGGCTTCACCAGTCACAACGGCCTTCCTGCCCGGCGGATGTGTGCAACTCCTCGAAGCTCGGCGAATTGTTTTGGCCTTTGGAGCGTAATTGGTAATAATGACAGTGGCTCTCAGGAGCATTAGGCCGCGGAGGCGGTGCATTTCTCATCAATTGTCTGTTCGTTGCGAGGCTTGCTGATGTCCTCGGGTGGTTCTACTTTGGACCTGTGGTTGTCCATACTTTGTGGTCGATGCACAGGTCACGGTTCGGAGGAACAAACCACGGGCACCGCGGCATCGGTAGTTGGCTCGCTGATCGACTTGCTACCGCTCAGTCTGGTGATCAAGGACACTCAGGGCAAACGCGTCTACGCCAACCGGCACTATTTGGCGTCGCTTGAGTCCGACTTTCAGGCCATTAGCGGCAAGACCGACTTCGATATCTTTCCCGCAGAAATTGCCGAGAAGTACCGCGAGGACGACCTCCACGTGTTGCGGACCGGCGAGCAACTGCGAGGTACCGAGGTACGCACCACGGCCGATGGTCGCACGGTGCGAGTGGAACGGATCAAAGGTCCCCTTCGCAACGATGCCGGCGAGATCGTCGGCGTGGTGGTGATTTTCTGGGACATCACCGAGCAGGTCCAGGCCGTGGAAGCACTCGACCTGGAACGCGATCTGATGCGGTCGCTAATGGAGAACATTCCCGACGCGGTGTATTTCAAGGATCGCGCGAGCCGCTTTTTGCGAGTCAGTCATTCGCAGGCGGAGAAGTTCGGACTCGAGAACGCCTCGGATGCGATCGGTAAGACCGACTCCGACATGTTCTCGTCCGAGCACGCTGAGCAGGCGCTGGAAGACGAGAAGCGAATCATGCGGACGGGCGTTCCGTTGGTGGCTCAGGTAGAAAAAGAGACCTGGGAGAATCGCGAAGACAGTTGGGTCTCGACCACCAAGATGCCGCTGAAGAACAGCGATGGCGAGATCGTCGGCACGTTTGGCATCTCGCGAGATGTCACGGAGCTGAAGCGAATGCAGAACGAGCTGACCGAAGCCCGCGATCAGGCGGAATCGGCCAGTCGTGCGAAGAGCGATTTTCTGGCGAACATGAGCCACGAAATCCGCACGCCTATGAATGGCATCCTCGGTATGACCGAGTTGCTGCTCAACACACAACTCAGCGAAGAACAGCGTGAGTACCAGCTTCTGGTTCAGAGTTCGGCCGAAGCGCTGTTGGCTTTGCTGAACGATATTCTTGACTTTTCCAAGATCGAGGCTGGCAAGCTCGAACTCGAAGATTTGCCCTTCAAGCTGCGCGACACGTTGGGCAATACGCTACACACCCTGGCGACAAGGGCGGCAAAGAAAGGGATTGAACTCGCGGTGCACATTCTGTCTGACGTGCCGGACGACCTCATGGGCGATGCCAGTCGCCTGCGGCAGATTGTCGTCAATCTGGTGAGCAACGCCATTAAGTTCACGCATGATGGGGAGATTGTCGTGCGGGTGGCGCCGGTAGAACTGTCGCCGGACCGGGCGAAATTGCGCCTTGCCGTTAGCGATACCGGCATCGGAATCACGCCGGACCAGCAAGAGAAGATTTTTGAATCGTTCACCCAGGCCGATGCATCGACCACCCGCCAGTATGGTGGCTCGGGACTGGGGCTTACCATCTCCGCCCAGCTAGTTCGATTGATGGGCGGGCAGCTCGACGTGGAGAGCGAGCATGGTCAAGGAAGCGAGTTCCACTTCACAGTCGAGTTCGAGCGCGCACAGCTCACCCCCGAGGTCCCTGCCAGTCACCTGGCCACGTTGCATCAACTGCCGGTGCTAGTGGTGGACGACAATCGCACCAATCGCATTATCTGCGAAGAGATGCTGAACAACTGGGGCATGAGCCCCTTGGTCGTCGAGAGTGGCCAGCGGGGTTTGGAAGAGTGCGAACGAAGGGCGCGGCTCGGCACACCGTTCCGTCTGGCCCTGGTCGACGTGATGATGCCCAACATGGATGGGTTCGAGTTCGTGAGCCGCTTGCGCGAGCGCGCCGATACGCAAAACATGCCGATCATTATGCTCACCTCGGCCGATAGGCCTGAAGACAAGCAGCGTGCCAAGGGGTTAAGCATCGCCCGCTGTATGACGAAGCCGGTTACCCAATCCAACCTGCTCAACGCGGTGACCATTGCCGTGGGGATCGCCCGAGCCGACGAATCTCCCTCCGACAGCGTGATCGCTCGGCGGGGGCAGAAATTTGTTAGCCGTCGCATCCTGCTGGCCGAAGACGGCGTCGTCAATCGCCAAGTGGCGACTAGCCTGCTCGAGAAGCGGGGCCACACGGTAACCGCTGTGGAGAATGGTCAGTTGGCCGTCGAAGCGGCGCGGCAGAGCGAGTTCGACCTGATTCTGATGGACGTCCAGATGCCGGTGCTCGATGGGTTCGACGCCACGGCCGCCATTCGCGCGTGGGAAAAAACTTCCGGCCGACACACCCCCATCATTGCGATGACAGCCCATGCCATGAAAGGCGACCGCGAGCGGTGCATGGCAGCAGGCATGGACGACTACGTGGCAAAACCGTTCCGCCCGCAGGAACTGTTTGCGGCCGTCGAGAACGTGCCGGCAGGTGAGGCCAGCGGGGAAGCCGAACTTACCTCGCCGAAGACCACCGAGTCCATCACCATCACTAAACCCGCGCCTCCGTCTTTCGATTACGAGCGGGCGTTGGAGAACGTTGGTGGAGGAGAGGCTCTGTTGCTGGAGATGATCAACCTGTTCGAGGTTGAGTGTCCGAAGCAAATGTCCGACATCGAAGAAGCCTACCAGGCTGGCGATTGCGAGATGGTAATGCGTTCGGCCCACACCCTAAAGAGCACGGTGGGCTTGTTTGCGGCCGACTCGGCAGCAGCGGTAGCCAAACGCATCGAGTACATGGGGCGCGACGGCGTGCTCGATGAATTCCCGGTACAGTGGAAGCAACTTATATCACTGGTGGAAGATTTGCTCGATGCCTTGAGGGCTCTCAAAGCAAAAATCGGTTAAAGGCCTTCCCACCGAAGGTGCATGGAGCGCGAAATGAAGGTTTTAATCGCTGAAGACAATGTGATGTACCGCAAGGTGTTGTGTAGCAACGTCGAGTCGTGGGGACATGAACCAGTGGCCGTCGAAGATGGCCTGCAGGCGCTAAAGGCGTTGAACGAGGAAGGCTCGCCGCGGTTGGTGATACTCGATTGGCAGATGCCCGGGTTGGATGGCATTGATGTGTGCCGCAGTGTGAAGCGGGATCCGGAGCATCCTTTCACCTACGTAATCATGCTCACCAGCCGCGATGCGCAGGAGGACATGGTGACGGGGCTCGACGCTGGGGCCGACGACTACCTGACCAAGCCCATTGATCCCAAGGTGCTGCATAGCCGACTGAGCGCCGCGGAGCGTATCGTCAAGCTGGTTCCCCCCAAGGAATGGGCCGTTCCGAGAATCGAAGGCTACGAAGTCCAGGAGATGCTTGGCAAAGGTGTCTTCGCCACGGTGTGGCGCGCCAAACGACAAGCGACAGGCGAGATCGTGGCGCTGAAGATCATCCGAGTCGACCTGGCGACCGACGAGGTATTCGGTCGATTTGCCCGTGAGATCGAACTGATGGAGAAGCTTGATCATCCGAACATCGCCCGGATACTCGATAGCCAAATCGACAAGAAATTGGCCTACTACGCGGTCGAATTGCTCGAAGGGGGGACGCTCGAACAGTACGTCAAGCGGCACTCGCCCAAGCCGGCGCTGTTACTGTTGATGACGGCCAAGGTGTGCGATGCCCTGGACTATGCCCATCGCCAAGGAGTGATTCACCGCGACCTGAAGCCTTCGAACATTATGCTCACCAAGGATCGCGAGCCGAAACTGGTGGACTTTGGTCTGGCTCGCTCGATGTTTAAAACCACGGAGTCGGGCTCGGCCTTATGCTCGATGGAAGGCACCGTGATCGGCACGCCACTGTTCATGTCGCCCGAGCAGGCTCGCGGCGATGTCGAAGCGCTCGACGGCCGTTCAGACATCTACGCCCTGGGAATCATTCTGTACGTGATGCTGCTTCGCAAACACCCTCATAAGGTGAATCACAGCGACCGTTGGGAGACCATTCGCGAGATCGCCGAGGGACAGGCGCGGAGCCCCAAGGAACTTACCCCCAAGTTCAACAGCGAGGTCGAGCAGATTCTGATGAAGGCTTTGGCTCACAAGCCAGAAGATCGCTACGCCACGGCGGGGGAATTCGGCGCCGCGATCCGCAAGTTCCTCAAAGGCCGGCTGGAATCGCAGCGGCGGAAGAAAGAAAGCGAAGCGTAGCCCTACGCGCCGGTTTGAGCGTTGGCAATCAATCTTGCCAGGTCACCGAACGTCCTGACGCCATCGGGCAGGGGATCTCGCACGCAGTCCAGGGCGGCCGCTGTAAAGCAGAACAAGACGCTGGGCAACGCGATGGCAGCAATGAACGCGGGGCACAGTGCTGATAAATTCCAGTCGCCCAGAATCATACCACCAGTCATGGTAGCGAGCGCTAGCCCGGCAAATAGGGCGGCGCCATAAGATCGCCCGAGCCAAGTTTCGGCCTTCGTCGGCGAAAGCAACGGTAACTCTATACCGCTGGCCCACGTTGACCTGCTCCAAAATGCCCTCAATCTGCCACCGCGTAGTACATCTCGAAGTTTGGTGGAGGGAGCAATTCGACGCCCCCGCACTTCTGGCAGTTGGCAGAGCCCGCGAAACGCTCCGGCCGGTGCACATGGAACACCAAAGACTGTCGTCGGATTCATGGGAGCGCCGTGGGCGTGGCGAGCAATGAACTCGGCAAGTTTGCGGATGGTGAGCGGCTGACTCGTTTCCGTGAGCCACTCCTGCCAAAGCTGCCGACCCTGTGCCGACGATATCTTCTCTCCTCGTTTCTCACGCGGCAAACGCAACCATACCTGCCACCGCCGATGATCCCATCGCAGGCCGAAGTAGTGACCGATCTCCGTCAGGAACTCCAGCGAGCACCCCATCTCCTTCTGCACCGTCTCGTAATAGACGCTTACCGAAGCATCGGGGTCGAGCGGAAACTCATGCCCGAACTGCTTATCCACGTACGCCTGAATCCCGCGCAGTACCTGTTCGGTGGTGAACCGTGGGCAATCGTCCATGACCTTAGACTCCGGAATTACTGTTCGTTAGCCAGATCGGTCAGCACGTCCTCGGCCACGTAGATGGGCAGCGGTGGTTCGCAGGTTACCGCCACGGCGATGGCGTCGGACGGCCGGGCGTCGATTTCCACCAGTTCGCCTTCCTGCCGGATGCGGAGTTGAGCGTAGTAGGTGTGGTCCTTCAGCGCGCTGATCACCACGTCCTGAAACTCGCCGCCCAATGCCTCGGCCACGCCGACCAGCAGGTCGTGGGTCAGTGGGCGTGGCGTTTCGATGTGTTTCACTCGGCGATCGATGCTGGTCGCTTCGAAGATGCCGATCAGGATGGGAAACGTCCGTGTGCCATCGATCTCCTTGAGGTAGATCACCTGACTATCATTGATCTCGCTGATGATAATCCGCGAAAGCTCCATAGCGACGGGCATGCCGCGATTCCTTCTGATGCAGTTCCGGGGATGAGCCGAAGGTCGAAACGTCTTCACCCATTCTATTGTAATCACGCTGCGTGTGGCGGGACAGCAGGCCTACTCGTCGGCCAACCGCGAAGTATGGTCGTGGATGATGAGCCACCTACCCGAGTGTCGCTCGAGCACCAAGGTGAAGTTTCCACCCACCGGATCGGGTTCCCGCTCCAGCGCCCAGCGGCCCAGCACCAGGGCGGCCGCACTACCGATGGGGCGCACCTCTAAGTCCGAAAAGGCGAGCTTACCCATCTTCTCAGGCGTAGGGTACTGTTCGCGGTAACGACGCAAGGTGCTGCCCCAACCGCGACGGGTCGTGCCGCCTGAACTGAAGGTCAAGTCGTCCGACTTCCAATAGTAGCGCATGAAGCCATCGATGTCGCCGGCGTTCCAGTACTCCTTTTGCTCCTCAAGGAGCACAGTAATCTGCTTGGTCAACGCTTCATTGGGGTCCGATTCCTCGGCCGAACGGGCGGGCAAAGTGGCCGCCACACAGGCGATCGTCAGGACCACTAAAACCGAATTCAGACGCGGAGCCATAATTTTTTCTCCCTAAAGCAAGCGTGCGATGCGGCACAGTCGAGGCACGCCAGCAGTCTACCATGTCGCATCCAATCGGTGCAAAGTGTCCCCATGGTGAATGTCGCCAGTGTGCGGTTCTGACGCACGTATTTCGACCGGTTAGGATTGTGCGAAAGGTATCGATTTCTATAGCGCCACTCCCGATAATCACACAAGAAACTGTTGGCGAAGACCATCGTCGAACAAGCTTTCTCGTGATGAAACGACAACGTGATCTGCCTGCCGAGAACCTACTAACGATTCAGGAGTAGTAGCGATGCCTACCCACCGTCAAGACGTGCAGAAGATGCTCACCGATCCGAAGTACTTGAAGTTTGTCGTCGAGATGGATCGCCAACTTCGCAGCGATCCTGCCTACAGATCGCGCAACCAGATCAAGATTCTGCAAGGCGCTGCACGTGGCGAGCGGATCATTCCGTTCGAAGACAAGTACGTCGTGAGCTCGTTCTTTCCACCGATGCCATCGAACGCCTTCAAGACATTTCTCGAAGGAGCCAAGTCGAAGGAACAGATGTACTCCGACCTTTCCGCAGGGCAACGTTCGGCACCACTTTCCACGCATGTTTGCATCACGACCCGTTGCCAGTATCGCTGCGAACACTGTGGCGCCACCACGCCCGATAAGTGCAGCGAATTGTCGCTCGAGCAGTGGCAGCAGGTGTTTGCCGATCTGCAGGACCTGGGTGTGGCTTACTTTGGCATCTCGGGAGGCGAGCCCCTGTTGCGGCGCGACCTGGAGGACATCCTCGCGTCGATCGACGATCGCAGCACGACACTCTTGTTCACCAACGGCCGGGCGCTCACGCCCGAGCGGGCGGCGTCGCTCAAGCGGGCGGGGCTTTTCTACCTGGCGGTGAGTCTCGACTCGCCCGACGAGTTGGAGCACAACCGTTTCCGCCGCAACCCGCGCGCTTTCGAGCACGCCCTTACGGCCATTCGTAACTCCTCGCAGGCGGGGCTCTACACCATCGTGTCGGCCGTGGTGCTGAAGCGACTGCTAACGCGTGAGAATCTGGTGAAGCTGTTCAAGACCGCGAAGGAGCACGGCGCTCACGAGGTCCGCATCCATCAGCCGGTGCCGAGTGGCGAACTGGCCGATCCGGCGGAGCACACAGAGGTTTTCTACACGCCTGACGACATCAAGATGCTGTACTACCTGCAGTTCGAGGTGAACGAGGGCCGTCCCGACCTGCCGAAGGTCAGTTCGTTCACCTACACCGAAGGACCCGACAAGTTTGGCTGCGGGGCAGGGGTGATGCACTCCTACATCAGCTCGACGGGAGAGCTGTGGCCGTGCGACTTCGTGCCGGCGTCGTTCGGTAACGTGCTCGAACAACCGGTCGCCGAACTGTACCGCAAGATGAACTGCATCGCGAAAGCACCGCGGACCACGTGCCTGGCGCGGACGGTAGCCAAGCAGCTGCAGGGCAAGGCCCTGCCGCTGGTGGGCGACGAGGCGGCCGACCTGTGCGCAGGTTGCAGCGGCGGCGAGCTGCCCCGCTTCTTCAGCGATTTGCAGGTAGCCTGAGCGTTGCGTGCGTCCCCTCTCCCAGGCCCTCACCCACTTGAGGCCCCGGGAGAGGGGACGCTTGCCATCGAAGCTACAGCTCAGCGAGCTTCTGGAGTGCTGCGCGGATGCTGACCAGCTGCTTCTTGGCATCGGCCAGCTTGTCGCGTTCGGCCTCGACCACTTCGGCGGGGGCGTTGGCGACGAACTTTTCGTTCTTCAGCTTGCCCTCGATCGAACGCTCGTACTTTGTGAGCTTTTCCTCTTCGTTCGTGAGCCGCTTCTTCTCGGCGTCGACGTCGATGTACTTGCTGACGTCCACGTGCACCTCGATGCCCACCAGGTCGCCGGCCAGCGGAATGCTGGCGGCCATGTCAGGCGGGGCGATCGTGGGACCCAATTCGGCCGCCGTGGCGTTGGCCATCTTGGCGAAGTACGGCTGCATCGCTTCGAGCCGTTTGGCAACCTCGGTGGGGCACTTCACGTTGAACGACAGTTCTTCTTTCATCGTGATGTTCTGGCGGCTGCGAATCTCCCGCACCGCACCCAGCACGGCCTGGAACTCGGCAAACTGCGATTCGATATTTGAATCGACGTGCCCATCGTGCCACTCGGGCCAGGGCGAGATGCAGATGCTCTCAGTCGCTTCGCGGTCGGGGTTTGTGAGCGAGCGAACTGGGGCCACTTCGTTCAAGAGCTGCCAGATCTCTTCGGTCAAGAACGGCGTAATCGGATGCAGCAGCCGCAGCAGCGTGTCGAGTGCGTGAGCCAACACCCGCTGGGCGGTAGCTCGTTGCTCGGGTACATCGAAGCGGGCCTTGGTCATTTCGATGTAGAAGCTGCAGAACTCATCCCACGCGAAGTCATACAGCGTCCGCGCGGCGTCGGCATAGCGGTAGGTATTCAGGGCGTGGGTCACCTGCCGCGTCACGGTCGCCAGCCGCGACAGCAGCCAGCGGTCTTCGAGCAACAGCTCCTCAGTCTTCACTTCGCCTGGCGTGTAATCTTCCAGGTTCGAAAGCGAAAACCGCGAGGCGTTCCACACCTTGTTGCAGAAGTTGCGGCCCAGCTCGAAGCGGTCGCTGACCACCGCCCCACGCTTGAGCGCTTTGTCCTCGTCCTTTTCGGCCCACTGCGTGCTGAACGGCTCGTGGCACTTGTCGCACTCGATCCGCGGCAGGATGCGGTTCTTCTTGGTTTGCTTGATCAACGCATCGCAGTGCGGGCACTCGAACTCCACCGGCATGCGGACGTCTTGCGTCTCGGTCGTGAGGTACGCGATGCCAAACCGCAGGGCGTCCGCGCCGAATTTCTGGATCACGTCCAAGGGGTCGATACCGTTGCCCTTGGACTTCGACATCGTCTCGCCGAAGCCGTCGAGGATCTTAGGGTGGATGTACACCTCGTGGAATGGCACCTCGCCCATGTTGTACTCGCCCATCAACACCATGCGGGCGACCCACAGCGTAATGATGTCGCGCGACGTGATGAGCGTGGTAGTCGGATAGAACGCATGCAGCTCGTCCGTCTCCTCAGGCCAACCCAAGGTGGAGTGCGGCCAGAGGGCAGAGCTGAACCAGGTATCGAGGACTTCTTCGTCTTGCTTGTAGCCCCACGATGGAGATTCAAGCTGCTCTTCGGCCTTGGGATTGCCAGGACTAACGCTGACATACGTCTTCACCGTGCGTTCAGCCTCATTCACTTCATACCGAACCGAGTGATTCTGCGGAGTCAAATGGCTTTTCTTGTCGGAGGCAAAGTGAGTGGACACGCCCTTTTCCGCTGTAGCGATAATTGGGCCTAGTGCTCCCTCGGGAAAACCATCAAATGTGGATTGTCGAGTCCAAACGGGTATCCGATGACCCCACCAAAGCTGTCGCCCCACCGGCCAGTCGCGTTTCTCGCTCAGCCAGTCGAGGTAGGTCTTGATGTAACGTTCGGGGACGATTCTCACCTTGCCGCTGGACACAGCGTCCATGGCGGTTTGGGCCAGCTGGTCCATCTTCACGAACCACTGGTCGGCCAGGTAGGGCTCGATCGGGGTCTTCGAGCGGTCGCTGTGCGCCAGGTCGATCTCGCGGTCTTCGCGATCGGTCTCGGGATCGTGCAGGCCGAGCTCCACCAGATCCTCGACCACCGCTTCGCGAGCCTTCTTCATGGTAAGGCCGCGGTATTTCTCGGGCACGTTTTCGTTCAGCGTCCCCTCGGGGTTGAGAATGTTGATTGCTCCAATCTCTTGGTTGCGCTGCCATACTTCGTAGTCGTTGGCGTCGTGCGCGGGCGTGATCTTCACGCAGCCCGAGCCGAGTTCAGGCTTCGCCCAGATGTCGGCGATGAGGGGGATTTTCCGTCCGGTGAGTGGCAACTTCAGCATCACGCCACGGGCGGCCATTTCGGCGAGCGTTTGCAACTCGTCGAGCTTGGTCTTCTCCCGCTCGGCCAGCGCTTCGAGTTGCGCTTCGATCGGTGGCTTCTCCTTGGCCGGTGCGGCGGCTAGGCGTTCTTCGAGTTCTTTCTTCACCTTGGCCAGCTGAGTGGCCGGCTGCGGATGCACCGCCACGGCCGTGTCGCCGAGCATCGTCTCGGGACGCGTGGTGGCAATTGTCACATGCGTTGGCTCGCCCGGCTTCGCGTCGATCACCGGGTAGCGGAAATGCCAAAAGTGTCCCTTCACCACTTCGTGGAACACCTCGTCGTCGCTCACGGCCGTCTGCAGGTAGGTGTCCCAGTTCACCAGCCGCTTGCCGCGATAGATCTTGCCATCACTGAACAGCTTGAAGAACGTCTCGCGGACCGCCCGGGCGCAGGTGTCGTCGAGCGTGAAGCGGGTCCGCTCCCAATCGCAGCTGCAGCCGAGCTGCTTGAGCTGGCCGAGGATCCGCTTCTCGTATTGCTCTTTCCACTGCCAGATGCGGTCGACCAGGCCCTCGCGGCCCAGGTCGTGACGGGAGACCTTCTCCTCGGCCAATAGCCGTCGCTCGACCACCGCCTGCGTGGCGATGCCAGCATGGTCGGTGCCGGGCATCCATAGCGTGTTGTAGCCCTGCATCCGCTTCATGCGGATCAGAATGTCCTGCAGCGTGTTGTTCAGGGCGTGCCCCAGGTGCAGGGCCCCGGTCACGTTGGGCGGGGGGATGACGATCGTGTAGGGCGGCTTCCCGTCGACCGTCTGCGACAGCTTGGGGTCGGCGTGGAAATACCCCTGCTTCTCCCAAAACGGATACCACTTGTCCTGCGCGGCGGCGTGATCGTACTGGGCGGAGAGAGATTTCATAAATGCGGCTGGGGCTAGGCGAGCGGGGTCCGTGAGGCCCCTGGTCGGTCGGAGGTAGTGACGAATGGCAAGTGGCGAGCGAGTTCACCAAACAGACGATTTTCCCGCAAATCAGCCGGTGCGCAAAGGGTGATCGTGGGCGATCCGCGAAGGCGAATGTCTACGGCAATTCGGTCCTGGACGGCCAGATTTCCTCGTGCTTGACCTCGCCATCGACGGCATGATGCCGAATAGCCAGCTGCGGAGTGGTGGCGGAATCACTCAGCACCACCGACATGAATCCCCCGGCCACGCGCAGATATCGATGCATTCCCTCCACAAATTCATCCTTCTTCCAACCCTGGGCATGTTGGTCCGAGGCGGGACCGCACGAATACTCTCGCAACTTCGACTCAGGATCGACCGAAACGTACTGCCAGTGCCGGTCACCGCAAATCACCCACAAGTTTTTGTGGCCGGAGAGCAACTCACGCAATCGCTGCCCTTCATGCTGGAAGTCCTTGTTCGCAAGATTGTCGTGCTTGTTTTCGCGGTCCGGGCCGACGATCGGCGTCGGACTGATCACCAGCTTGAACGTCGCCTCCGAGTCGGCCAGCGTTCTCTCTAGCCACTCCCATTGCTCCCGGCCCAGGATGGTCTTTTGGGGGCCATCCTCCATCGTGTTGGGCGACCGAAACTCGCGACCATCGAGCAGCCACAGTTGCAGATCGCGGCCGTACCGGATGGTTCGGTAGGGAACTGGCGGAGCGGCTGTTTGTTCGCGGAAGATCGACACACCCTGATCAAAGGTCAATTCGCCATAGGTTTGGCCGGGCCAGCAGTCGTCCTTCAAGATGTCGTGGTCGTCCTTCAAAAAGTAAGCCGGCACACGATTGTGAAACTCAACCTGCCAAGGCATCGAGTAGATGCGACGCCATTTTTCCCGCGCGTTAGCAACGTTCTTGCCAAGTAGCGGCGGCTTGTCGTAGTACACAACGTCGCCAGTGTGAACAAAGAAAGTTGGTTGCAGGCCTAACATCGTCTGATAGATCCGAAATCCGTTCTCCCGATCGTCGCGATCTTCGTACTGCTGACAATTGGCAATCACCAAAGTGACGTCACTCGGCGTAGTTGTCTCGGGATGGGTGCGAAATACCGATTCGATCGTTTGCCCCGCCTGGCCAGCAGTCGAGCGGCTTCTAACTTCAAGCTGGTATCCGGTGCCAGACGATAGTCCCTCCAGCCTCGCCTGATGGATGGCGTCGCTCTCCGAAGTGGTAGAGACCCACTTCGTGGTGTTCCACGGCTGGTCCGTGCCCGATTCACGCCAAGCGACCTGAACCTGGGCTGCTTGGGCATGACCGTTTGAATCAGTGGTCCGCGTCCACACGACGACCGACGAGTCGCTCAACTCCGCGATCTTGATGCCAGTATTCATGCAGACCGGCTGCTCCGCACTGGTCGCCGCTTCAGCGACCAGTGCTGGCATGGCGACGGCGACAAAAGCTGCCAGTGCCGTTGGAACTTGACTGGTGGTGCACATTCGATTGATCGGAGCCTCCGAGATATGTGTCGGTGGGGGCAGCGGCCGCATCCGCCGTTAGCTGGCCGGATTTCCTTCGTCTTTGCACAGCTTGTACTCGATGCTGTCGACCAGGGCGTCCCAGCTGGCTTGGATTACGTTCTCGTCTACGCCCACGGTGCCCCAGACCTCGCCGTCCGAGTCGCGGCTTTCGATCACCACGCGGACACTGGCCGCCGTGGCGGCCTCGCTGTTGATAACGCGCACCTTGTAATCGACCAGATGCATGCCACGGAGGTTCGGGAACAACCCGTTGAGCGCCTTACGGAGCGCGGCGTCCAGAGCGTTCACCGGGCCATCGCCTTCGGCCACTTCGTGACGCACTTCGTCGCCCACGAGCAGTTTGACAGTGGCCTCGGTGACTGGTTGGCCGCCGCGGCTTTCGACCGAGGTGTGAAACTTTACCAACTCGAAGTGGGGTGTGAAGCTGCCTGCTGCTCGCTTAACCAACAAATCGAACGACGCCTCGGCCGCCTCGAACTGATAGCCCTTATTCTCCTTGTCGACCACCTCGCGGAGGATGCTGTCCATCAACTGCTTGTCTTCGGCGATGTCGTGTTTGGTGGTCATGGCGATGATGTTCGATCGCCCTGACAGTTCGCTTACCAGCACCCGGCGTTCGTTGCCCACGCTCTCGGGCGCGATGTGCTCGTAACTTTCGGCCACGCGGTTCACGGCGTGCACGTGCATGCCACCTTTGTGGGCGAACGCACTCGGTCCGACGAATGGCTGATTGATGCGGTAGCTCATGTTGGCGATTTCGTACACGTACCGCGACAGCTCGGTCAGGTGTTCGAGCTCGCCCCGCTCCAGCACCTCGTAACCTTGCTTCTTGATGGCCAGATTTGCTGTGACCGAGACCAGGTCGGCATTGCCGCATCGCTCGCCCAGACCGTTAATGGTGCCCTGCACCTGCACCGCGCCGGCGTCGACGGCGGCCAGCGAGTTAGCCACCGCCAGGTCGCAGTCGTTGTGCGTGTGAATGCCCAGCGGCGTAGTGACCTTGGCGGCCGCCTCTTTGACGATGCGGACAACTTCCTCGGGCATGCTGCCGCCGTTGGTGTCGCACATCACGATGTGCGATGCACCGGCCTGTGAAGCAGCCTGAATGGTCTGGGCGGCGTACTCGGGGTTGGCCTTCCAGCCGTCGAAGAAGTGTTCGGCGTCGTACACCACCTGGCGGCCGAGCTTCACAAAGTACTCCACGGTTTCGCCGATCATCGCCAAGTTCTCTTCCAGCGATACGCGGAGCACTTCGTGCACGTGGAAGTCGCTGGTCTTTCCAACGATGGTGATGACGGGTGCCTGGGACTCGACCAAGGCCTTCATACCGGGGTCGTCCGCTGGTGCCACTCCCTTGCGGCGGGTCATGCCGAACGCACAGACCTTGCTGTATTTCAGCGGTTCGGCTGCCAGTCTTTGGAAGAACTCGGCATCCTTGGGATTCGAGAGCGGGTAGCCCCCTTCGACGTAGTCGAACCCCATTTCGTCCAACCGCCGCGCGATCATTACCTTGTCTTCCAACGAAAAATTCACGCCCTCGCCTTGGGCGCCGTCGCGAAGAGTGGTGTCGTAAAGTTCGATTTTCATTGGAAGGATTCGGGGATCAGGGGTCGGGGGTCAGGGATTCGTTATTCTTATCCGAGAGGGAGCGTTGGAGTCCTCTCAGCATTCTGCGCTGTTCGGCAATGGATTCGAGCAACTGGGAAGTTCGTTCTGCAGTGACATACGACAGCCGGATGGAAAGCTCGACAAAAGTCTCGACTTCGGCCAAGGAACCAACTGCGATTGAAAGGAACCTCATGTATTCTTTCGTTGAATTTCGGGCATGACCTTCTGCGATGTTCGCGGGAACAGACACTACCGCCCGGCGCATTTGGCTGGTTAGCCCAAACTTTTCCTCATCGGGAAATGTCTTGGTCATGTTGTAAACCCGCTCGGACAGCTCCATCCCGAGCTGCCAAACCTTCAAGTCCTTAAAGCTTTCAATTTTCACTATCTTAGCCCGCCTGGTGTTCCGTCTGTATTCGTTGCCTCCCTGACCCCCGAATCCTCACCCCTGGACCCTCGGTAAACAAAAAAACCCCGAGGCTTTTGGCCTCAGGGTCGAGATTGTACCGGATTTGGTCGAACCGCCCTAAGACCGCCGTTGTCCCGCAATAATAATGATTCGCACGCCGAAGTTGGTGGGCTGGTGAATCATGACTGGGGTGTTTCGGCAGTTTCCAGGGGAGAATGGGCAAATTCAACAGCTTAAGTCTAGCTGCTGATCGCCGAGGGTCAAGCCAGCCGGCGATACCCGCGGGCCGCGGCCAGTATGGTCCCCAGAAGGGCCAGTGCGGAGGGTTCGGGAATGGAGTTGCCGAACGGATCGATTCCCCCCGGTCCCTTCCAGAACGATACGTGGGAAATTTCGGCGGAGCTGTTTGAGAGGTCCATCAGATTGAGCATAACCGGCATATACGTATACAGGGTGAATCCTGCCTGACTGGGGCCCTTCACCGAATAGAACAAGAGGTTCTCCTCGCCGGTGTACTTGAAATAGGCCATGTCGAGACTGGTCAACTCGCTGGCGCTCGTGACGGCATTCAATCCGTCGGCGTCTTCAAAGAACATGAAGTCGCTGCCCATGCCGTAGTCGAAACTGACCTCGTCCGACTTCGCCAAGAACATGATATCGGTCGATAGTGCGGGGTCGTTGTTGGCGTTGTAGTCGTCAATGACGTCCATCACGTCGCCAATGGTATCGTTTCCGCCGTTACCTCCGCCGGTTCCGACAATCATTCCCGCGTGGGCACTCGGAGAGAAACTCAGCAATGTGGCTATAAAGAAGAGAGCCAACCAAGAAGAAAAAGCACGCCCTATAAGCGCACCTCGCCCCATTTGGTTTTCCAAGAACATCAGCAACTCCAGAAGCAGAATTCAGTAGGCAGGACGAATTGGGGTGGGCTTTGCAGGCGATGAGAAGCCGCCTTCTCCCCGCGATTCGGAATCCCACTTTCAGTCTAATTCGTACTTTTGGAGTAACAAGTAATTTGCGGTGAGAACCTCCGCAAGCAGCCTGTTTTAAGTGCTTTTATGCTTTTTACAGGAGCCGGGCGATCGCAGTGCGACGTGTCATCAAGCGACGGTTTCTCGCTCGTCTTCCTCTGCTTCGTCCCACTCCTCTTCAGCCTCTTCGGTGTCGTCTTCCTCGTCCCACACGCCATCTTCGCCGTACGACTCGTCGTATTCTTCTTCGTACTCTTCCTCGGCTTCTGCGTCCGGTTCGTAGTCTTCCTCTTCCTCTTCTTCGTACTCCTCCTCGTAGGCTTCCTCGTACTCTTCCTCTGGTTGCTCGGCGTCTTCAGTCGACTGGTCGGTATCGGAGTCTTCCCAAGGGGCCGTTTCATCCTCCTCGTCGTCTTGCTCCTCTTCCGACTCCGACTGATAGGCGATGCGGTTCGACCGTTTGGGCTTAGGTTCGTCCAGCAGCGTCGTGGGCGGAGGGGCATTCTGGCCGCCGCCGTTATCGGCTGCGCTGCTTCCCTCAGAGTCCGTGGCGCCACCCCCTTCGCCATCACGCATGGCTTCCCATTCGGCCATGGTGATGGTCACTTCGCGGGCTTGCGAACCGTTGTACTGGCCGACGATGCCGTCTTCGGCCATGAAGTCGATCAACCGCGCGGCGCGGCCGTAGCCGATGCCAAGTGCCCGTTGCAGTAGTGATACACTGCCGCGGCCTTCGCGCACCACCACTTCGATAGCCGCTTCGTACAGTTCGTCTCGATTCTTCAAGCTGCCCGCGGTGGCTTCCACCTCTTCCTTGGTCTTCAGTTGCATCAACTCGCCGGCAAACTGCGGTTCGTCGGTGCCAATACAATCGACCACACGGGTGATCTCGTCGTCCGAAAGGAACGTTCCCTGGCCACGCAACAGCATGCTGGTACCGGGCGAGAGGAACAACATATCGCCGTTGCCCAGCAGTTTGTCGGCGCCCATTTCGTCGAGCACCACGCGGCTGTCGGTACGGCTGGCAACCTGGAACGCAATGCGTGCCGGCAGGTTACTCTTGATCAAACCGGTAATGACGTCGACCGTTGGCTTCTGGGTCGCGAGGATCAGATGGATACCGACGGCACGACTTTTCTGGGCGAGGCGAATGATGTGTTGCTCGACATCCTTGCCCGCGGTCATCATCAGATCGGCCATTTCGTCGGCCACGATTACGATGAACGGAAGCTGCTTGGGCACTTCTTCCCATTCGGCTTCGCTGGCGGGCTGAATGCGATCGCGCAGCTCTTCCTCGCCCAACTGGTTGTACACACTAACGTGTCGCACGCCGGCGCGGGCCAGCAGAGTGTAGCGCTCTTCCATCTTGTCGACCGCCCAAGCCAGGATGGCCTCGGCCTTCTTCATATCGGTCACTACCGGGTGCATCAGGTGCGGCAGCTTGCGATAGCCGGATAGCTCGACCATCTTGGGGTCGATCATCAGCATCCGCACTTCGTCGGGGCCACGGGTCATCAGCATCGACACGATGATCGAGTTCAAACACACACTCTTACCGGTACCCGTACGACCAGCAATCAACAAGTGTGGCAGCGCAGCCAGGTCGACCGCCATGGGATTGCCGGCGACGTCCTTGCCCAGGTAGATGGGAATCTTCATCCGCGAGGCCTTGTTGTCGGTCTCTTCGATCACTTCACGCAATCGGACCAACTGACGAGTCTCGTTGGGCACTTCGATGCCCACGGTGTTCTTGCCCGGGATGGGGGCCACAATGCGCACGCTCGGCACTCGCAGCGCGATGGCCACGTCGTCGGCCAGACCGGTAATCTTCGACAGTCGGAGCCCCGCTTCGAGTTGCACCTCGTACTGGGCAATGACCGGGCCGGTTTCGATTTCGACCACGCGAACGTTGAAGCCGAAGTTCTTGAAGGTCCGTTCCAGCACTTTGGCTTTACGGCGAACCTCCTTCTCGTGTTCCTCGTACGACACGTCCTCGGGCGGATCGAGCAGTTCGACCGATGGCAATTCGTAGTCCAGCGATGGAGTGCCGTCCTGGTCGGCGGCTTCGAGTTGCTCGATAATCTCGTCTCGCTCGCTCCTGGGCTTGGGTTTCTTGAAGCGGGGAGCAGGTTCGGCTGGCGGAGGTGCCTGTTCGGCAACTTCTGTTGCGGGTGTTTCGCTCTCCTCCTCGGCTGATTCATCTTCGGTATCGCCTTTCAGCGCAGCGGTAAGTCGCTTTGCCATACGGCCTAGTGGACTCTTCTTGGCCGAATCGGCCGCCTTTTCCTCGACTTCGGTTACTTCGTCTGTCGCTTTGGCTCCAGGCGTGCGAACGGTGAGCCCAGCACCGTCCTCGTCGTCTTCCTCTTCGTAATCCTCCTCCCAGGCCTCGTCGTCTTCGTACTCGTATTCGTCCGACTCGTACTCTTCCTCTTCTTCGCCAAGGTCGATGGGGTCTTCCACGTCCGTTTTGGGGCGGAGGCTGTTTGTTGCGCGGCTCAGGTTGGCCAGGCCTCGGCCCGAGACACGGGTCGTGGCGGCGGCGACCTGGAACATCAGATAGTCGGTGGTAAGCAGTACACCCGCCACCAGCACGCTTAGAGCGAAAATGAACGAGCCGGCGTGGGCGAAGTTCGACTCCAGCCACGCCCGCCCCAGCGCGCCAACGTAGCCGCCGGCGCCGATCATCGGGCCTGGGGTCCAGCGGGGTAGCAACAGGGAAGCCAAGGTGCAGATGGCCAGCATCGCCAGAGCCCAGCCGGCCAGCCTCAGCGTCGGCTGGTTGATCGTGCGCTGCCGGAACAACAATATCGTGAGCACCGCCAGCGAGGCCAAGGCCACAAAAGCGCCAATGCCCAGGGTCTGTAGCAGATAGTGAGACAGCACCGCACCCAGCCGCCCACAGGCGTTTTGCGTTGACTCGGGTACTGGGTAGACCATGCCAGCTGACGAATCGGTCAGCGCCACGGGGTCAGCCCGATGGTACGTAAACAGAGACAGGCCGGTCAGCAGGGTGACGGCGGCCAGCAGCAGCGCAGCTATGTCCAATTGGCGATTGCGGTTTTCGAACATCAACCGTGGACCGACTTGAAACGGGGGGGCGGATTATAACAGTCGCGTTGGCGCCGGTCCCTCAGCGCAATAGCATCCAGTCATCAGTGGCATCGACCAGCCAACTGGTTCGCGATGAGGTTCGTCGCAGCGGTCGCTAGCAATTCCGCCGCCGGCAGAATGCTTACAACGCGTATACCGGTTACAACAGCCGCAATCCAATAAAAATAGCCCGCGATCCGAAGACCGCGGGCTGCTAAGGTGTGTGCCAGAGAGTGATCCAGCCGACCCCCTGGTACGGTGAAATCACTCTCGGCGCCAATCGCTCAAGTTCGCTGGAGCGTTGTGCCGCTAGCGGCGACGGGCGGCCAGGAGGCCGATGCACGTCGCTGCCAGTACGAACGTTGAGGGTTCGGGGACGGCCGCACTGCTGACCGAACTGACGGTGCCAGCGGTGCTGCGGCCGAAGTATTGTTTCCACACGCCATAATCGTCGGCGTCCACCACGTTGTCACCGTTGCCGTCGGCCGATAGCCCCGCACCGGCGGCGCCGAGCGTGTTTCGCCAGACAGTGTAATCGGCAAGGTCGACGGCGCCGTCACCGTTGTAGTCGCCCGGCACGTCGGTAGGTGCATCACCTACGTAAACCACGCGCCCGTCAAACTTGCGTCCCATGGCATCGGTCCAGATGAAGGAAACATCCTCGCTGAAGGAGTAGATGTCGTAGCCTTCTCCCAAATCGAGGCCGGTTGCCCCGGCCGAGATGGTAGAGCTGGTAGGAAAGCCACCATAGTAGGCGTCGATGATCTGCTCGCCGTTCGATCCACCGGCAACCTCCCAGCCGGACCCACTGCCCGTGCCAGTCGGAAATCCCGAGTTGCCGGCCAGACCACTAAAGTTGGCGTCGTCCAACGCCTCCGAAGGACTGCTGATCGAGTAACCGCGGATCTGCAGGCTTTCGGGCGAGTTGGAGTCGTTGGTCGCGCCGTTGTTGTGCATCGTCATACTGCCATCGGCGCGATCGATTTCGAGCACCAGATCAGAGGGGCCCTCCAGAAATCGAAACTCGTGCCCACCGATCTCGTTGGTTGGCTCCGAACCCGGCGAGGCAGTGAAACGAACCGCTGCGTAGCGGCCCGAATACTCACCATGCAGCGGCAGCGGCAATAGAAAGTTGCCGCGAATGCGGCTGTCGCTATCGCTCAACTCAAACGTCGTGTCGGCTGGAACTAGGGACAACGGTCTGAGGTCATTGCGAGCGGATCCAAACCTGCGACGCTCCACCACGGTTGTTGCGGGCGTAGTTGGGAATGGCCAGCAGTGCGGAACCGTCGGCAAATTTGCCACGGATTACCATTACGCCACCCAGCAGATCGTCGCGCCACTCGGTTGTGAGTTCCGTACTCGCATCGAGCACACCATCCATTTTGTTGCCGTCGACGCTTTCGATGTTGTATACCAGCGGACCTCGGCGTAACGCCACGCGGCCGCGATTCGCCTGAACACGGTCGTCGCACTTCACGCGTTGCACCGGCAGTGGGAGTACCAGCTCCAGCGTGTCGCCCGGTTTCCAAACGCGGCGCACCACGGCGTAACCTTGTTCGATGTTGGTCGGCACCCTCTCGCCGTTGACGGTGAGTGAATCATAGCCCAACTCGGCGGGCGTGCTGGAGTAAAGCGTGCTCACGTCGCGTTGCGGAATGCGAACCCGCACGGCAAACTCCTTCTCCTCCTGCGGGTTGATCACGATCTTCACGTTGCCGTCCCACGGATAGCGAGTCTCTTGAACAACTTCCACTTCGGTGCCAGCCACCTTACCGACATCGAACGTACCACCGACGAAAAGTTGCACGTACAGATTGTCGTCGTTCGTGGCGAACGCCCAACTCGGTAACATTAACAGCGTGCGGGGTATGTTCCCCACGCAACAGGGACAGACATGCCAGGGGTAGCGACCATTCCACGAGACCAGCGGATTCTGGTAGTAGAAGTTCTCCCCCGGCAAATCGAGCGAGCCGAGCAGGGCGTTGTACAGTGTCTCTTCCAGCAGGTCGATGTACTTCGCGTCGTGATAGGCGCGATTCATCTTCTGCTCGAGGAACAGCATGCCGCAACTGGAGCATGACTCACAGTAAGCATTGTTGGGCAGCGAGTAGTTGGCGCCAAAGCCTTCGGACGACTCGCCGCTACCGATGCCGCCGGTCACGTAGTACTTCTTGTTAACCAGATTGTCCCACAGCGACTTGACGGCCGAGCGATACTCCGCGTCGCCCATTTCCGTCGCGATATCAGCCATACCCGAGTATAGATAGACGGCCCGCACTGCATGGCCCACTGCTTCGTACTGCTGCTGCACCGGCAAGTGGCTCTGCGAGTACTTACTGCCCTCCTGCCGACAGTCGAGCAGGAACTTGGCCAGAGCAATGTACTTGTCGCCGGCCCCGGGGCCATCCACCTTGTTGACGAACACTCCAAACCGCACCAGTGCTTGTTCCATCTCCTGATGCTCGTCCCACCATAACTGCTGTTGTTTGCCAGGGCCGATGTTCGTTGCCCAGCAGTCGGCGAGTTTCTTGGCCGCATTGTACAGCCGCCGGTCAGTACCATCGGTAAGTTGGTAGTGCGCAATGGCGGACTCAAGAAAATATCCCGCTACGTACCCCTCGTGCCCGGTACGGTGGGCAGGCTGCCAGCGATCCATACGGTCGTTCAGGGTAAAGGCAGTCTGCAGGTAGCCATCGGGTTCCTGGGCGGCGAGGATCTGAGGAATCCAATCCTCGAGCGTCGCCTTCATGTCTGTTTGCGCGTCGATCATCTCTTGGTCTCCGTTCGGATCGACCATCAGTGCCAGGCAAATCGACTCCACGGTCTGGTGTACCCAGGCGTTGCTAAACACATACCCCCGGTGAGCGGACGCCTGCTCGCCTTGTAGCTTTTTGGCTGCTTCGGCGAAATTGTTCAGCCCTCCTTCTTTCAATTCGGGATCCTCGATCAGGTCGATGCAATGGGGAATCCAGTTGGTAATCACCGCGTGCAAACGACCGTCCCACAAAGGACTATCGATCTTGTAAGGCGTGGTGTAGACCACTTCGAGCGGCTCTTCGGTCGGTGGTTGCTCCACTTCGACGTTCACGATCGCCGACATTTCGCCAGCGTCATTACCGACGGTCAGTTGCAGTTGATAGGAGCCGAGGTCCGAGAATCGGGCCGTCGTGGTCAGCGCCTGCGCATCTTCGAACTGCACGTCGCCCGGTCCCGATAGCTTTGACCAGCGGACCTGCAACTCGGCTGTATCGTCCAGCGAGATGATGTTCCCGTGCAAATAAGTCTTGCTGTCCAGCATCACGATGCGGTCAGCATCGCCGACAACTCGCGGCGGAAAGGCGGGCGACTCGCCATTGTCGAGCACGCGCCACTCCAGAATGCCGGTGGAATGCTCTCCATCGGAGTCGATCTCCAGTCGCAGCCGAGGTGTCGTGATTATGTCGAATTCGACCACATTGAACTTGTCGCCGGTCACTCCCACTTGCTCGCCGCCAGGCACGGCACGGTACTCGCCATCTTTCCAGTACAGCAGGCGAGCGCTGGCCGGCAGGTCGATGCCACGATTGTCGTCCCACCAGTACACTTCGATTCGTGAAGTGGTGATCGGCGCATCCCACTGGTACTCCACCCACTGCGTACCCCGGCGGTTATAATTTCCATAGGTACCGTGCGACCACTCGTACGAAGAGGCCGGTGCGTACCCGTCGTTCAGTGCGTTGACGGTCGTGTCGTGCGAAGTGAACGAACTGGAAGGCTGCGCAACGATTGCCAGATTCCTTGGTTCCTTGCCCGCCACACAGGTCGACGTTGTCATCGGTGCCAAACAAAAAGAGAAGAACAAGACCATTCGGCCCAGGGCATGCGCCCGCAGATTGCTGCTAAACATGGAGAGGCTCCTTTCAACTTCAAGTATAAGCGGCTGCCGCCGGCAGCGCGAAGTCGGGCGCGGCGGGGGCGACCATCAGTTCGCCGGTGACGCGCTGCAGACGTTCGTGAGAGACATTCAGGTGCGTCTGAAAGAGGTTGTCGAAGCGGCGCCGCATTGCGAACTCGCTGCAGTCCGTCAAGCGGCCCATTCGATGAAAGGAATGGCCGCCATCGCTTGCGATGAGGCTGTCCGCGCCGCCTCCTGCGATGCAGAAGCTGCAACCCGAGCTTTAGAGACACACCTGCTAGCCGACCTGCTCGTTCAACTGCAGGAGCAGCAGTGCCAGAGACGCAGGGACCGAGGCGGGAACAAGTTTATTGGGAGCCGCCCACTTGAACGCGCAATGAATGCGATTCGTGTACCTGCTTGCCGTAGCGCGGCTTACAACCGACTCGATGATCGCCTGCCGCACCACCTTCAAATCTCCGATGCGAAAGGTGGTAGCCGGTCGATCTGAATGGTCGGGAATCAAGAACTCGAGTGCGCGGCGAAACTATTGGTTGAGGAACCGGATGCGTTCATGTACGTACGTCCGGACGCGTCGGCAGAGCAGAGCAATAAATGCGGGCGAGGCATTGAAATACGCGACGCTTGGTCGCAGTGACGTACATCAGCGGCAGTTAATGGACGGTAGACAGTGTCGCAGGAGATGCAAGCCCGGGCGGGAAGTAGGTAGCGGAAGATGCTCAGTCTGGCAGCCGCCAAACTCGCTCCCGAAGAGCCGGGGACATTGGCACTGGAATTGGCTACCTATCCGCTCCGAATGCCGCCAACGTGTTGCTCCCGATAGCTTATTTAGATCTCCACCGCATCGCTGCGAATGCATGTGCGGTAATTGGCCGGGGAGTCCGGTTGGCTCTTCCTCTGAAGTCGGCTTGGGCCTAGTTCACGGACCTGTCAGGCAGGCAAAAAAGCAGCGAAAGGTCCGCCAAAACAGCCCAGCTAAGGGGCAATTTTGTGGGACCAGGGCAGTGTGGCAGAAGTAGACTCCGTGAGCACACCTGACCTCCCTGAAGTGATGCCTAGTTCCGCAACATTGGTGGGAACGATCTCTTGAATAGCGGGTATGGAGGATGCAATAAGCTTGACTAATGGATCAAAGTGCACCATAATTCCACGCGCCACTTGGAACGGCGCGACGGCAGGCGCAATCTCCTTAGGCCTGAAGTTCAGGGGGCGGGTGCCGGTTCCAATTCTCTGTCAGGGCTTGTGGGGTGTGACGTCATCTTTTCTTTGTCTGTAGCACATTCGAGACCTCCGAAGGCGTTCCGAAGTACCATGAATACTGTTGAAACGCGGGCAAGACGTAAACGCAGCGGATTCACGCTGGTTGAGCTACTTGTGGTGATTGCCATCATCGGCATATTGGTGGCCCTGCTTCTGCCGGCAGTCCAAGCTGCCCGCGAAGCCGCCCGCCGGTCGAGTTGCCAGAACAATCTGAAGCAGCTTGGCTTGGCTTTACAGATGCACCACGATACTTACAAGGCCCTCCCGTCCGGGGCAATGAACCGGGAAGGGTCGATGTGGACGTATTACATCCTTCCGTTCCTGGAGGAAACCAATACCCAGGCATTCATGCACATTGGTGAGAACGGGTCTGGGAATTTCCAGTGGGCAAACCCCAGTCCCTATACCCATGAGCAAATTGCCGGCGATCCAACGAAAGCCAACATTATCGCGTGCGAAACAGTGGTTTCAGTCTTCCGCTGCCCTTCTGCTCGCCTGTTGGCGCATCAGTGGGATGCTTCTAGCTGGAGCCCGCCCTGGATTGTGATGCGGCGCGTACCTGGCTCTTATCTCGGATCGGCAACCGGCATCTCCGTCAATCAGAATCTGCCTGGTCCAGATGGTACCCTGCCGATGACGGGGCTGGACGGGGTTCTTTTTGGACTGAGCGATATCAGCATGCGACAAATCACGGACGGAACCTCCAATACGCTGCTAATTGCTGAGGCGGTCCACGATACGCAGGCCCTTGAGGACCACGGCCTGGAGGGAGAAGACCGTCTGGGGAGCAGGAAGGACCATTGGTACATAGGCAGCGACGACATCGATAGTTGGGATGGCAACGACATGTCCGAAGCCGTGGGCTCCACCGGTGTCCCCATAAACTACCAGAACGAAGTGCGGGACCAGGATCCATGCAGTAGTCCATCCCATCCCTATTGCCAGAAGTTGCAGCTAGCTTTTGGTAGCGAGCACCCTGGTGGAATGCAGGGGGTGAGGGTTGACGGGTCCGTTGATTTCTTCCAGGAGAATATGGATGCTGTCGCCTACCGCGATTTGGCGACACGAGCCAGTCAGGTGCCTGGCTCGACGGGCGGCCCCCGTGGTCCACGTTGAGAATTTCGCTGTTAAGATCGGCGGATTGAAGCACCAAACGCCAACCACCTGGAGTTTGTGCCTTGTTTCATGAACGATTGACGATTTGCATAGAAGCACCAATTCTTGCTGCCCTTTGCCTCATCGTCCTGTCACTGGCTGGATGCGGCCAGCGAAATAGTCCCGAACAGCAGCCCGCGACTCGGCACTTTTTGGCCGCTCAGGAGGCGCTCGCCAAGGGCGACAAAGAGGCCGCTATCCGATCCTTCACAGCTTCGATCGATGCCAAGCCGAATGGCTGGGCGTATATGGAACGCGCCAAGTTGTACCTCGACCAGGGGAACGACGAAGCGGCCATCGCCGATTGTGAAGCGGGGCTAGCCATCGAGCCCAAGAATGAAGACTTCAAGTGGTTGCTTGCGGAGGCAAAAAAGCCCGCGAACGACCGCTTCAAGGGGAAGTTTGCCCAGCCGCCAAGCGCGAAAAAGTAGTTGAAACTCGCGGCGCAGGCCCCACATGCTATCGTGGTCCAAATCAGCCTGCCATACATTCCTCCAGGGGGTGTGGCCATTGCCAGCCCCGCCGCGCCGAGCGACATTGGGGACTGGCTGTGCATGCACACATGCGCAATTTGCCGAGCATCTCAAATAAAAAAGCTCGGTTTCTTTGAACTTGTCGGACCAATCGACTATAAACAGTAGGTACTTTTCCTCGGTTTAGGTGGGCGGTCATCCTTCCAGCAGCTACCGGCGGTTTCCTGGCGATGACGTGGAGATCCTTCCTCGGAAGCCACCAACCTCCCGATGGTAGAGTCGAGTCGGTTTGTAGATGATCCCCTGTGAAGCCAGCATCCTACATGTCTCGCATCTCCAAAATCTTTAAGTGGTTGGTCCTTTTGTTCTTGCTGGGGATAGTGCAAGATACGCAGGCCCAAGTGAAGAAGTCGTTGCTGTTTGGCATCGATGGGCTGGGTTACGGCGAGCAGGGCTTCGGTGTAGCCAATACACCGAATATGGAAAGCTTGATCAACGGCACTTGGCAGGCGGGCTACCGTGGGGCGTATTCCGGATCGGCCTTTGCGGGAGGGATCCTGGGGACTGAAACTCAGCAAATCACGGTCTCCGGCCCCGGCTGGAGTACGATGCTTACGGGAGTATGGAACGATCGCCACGGTGTCACAGGCAACGGTTCGACTTTCGCGAACGGCGATTTCGCAAACAATCCCCCCTATTTGGCGACGCTGAAAGAGAGCCTGCCTGCGCTCACAACTGCAAGCTACGTCTATTGGCCGCCGATTGATGACTACATCGTCAGCGCACCTGACGAGGATGCAGACTCGACTAATGACGTAGACTTCCATCTGTCGTACATGAACGATGCCAATGCGGTGGGCGCCGCTGCATCTGCGATTGCCGACGCAGACGGGTTGGACCCGGATGCCGTGTTCATCTCCGTCGATCTGGTCGATGCAGCTGGCCATGCTGGTGGGAGTTCCAGTATCGGATACCGTCAAGCCGTGGAAACGGCGGACTTCTACGTGGGGCAGGCACTCAGTGCCATTGCGTCACGGCCGAACTTTGCTAACGAGGACTGGCAGATTGTCGTTACGTCCGATCATGGGCACCTCGCCACGGGCGGCCATGGAGGGCAATCCACACTGGAGCGGACCATTCCGTTCATCGTCGCCAGCAAGAACCTCACCCAGGGCAATCTCCCGATCTTTCCATTGGAAGTTTCCCATGCCGACACAGCGCCCACAATCCTCGATCACTTTGGTGTAGAAATCCCCGATTACTATGCTGGGGTATCGCGGGCCGACGGCAGTATCGTTGTCAGCGCCGATATTAATGGCGACGGCCTGATTTCGGGCAATGGCACTGGACTATTTGAACACGACGACGTCACCGCATTCGTCTCGTTCTGGCTATTGCCAAATAGCCTGGACAACCCAAACCCTGCTGACCTGAACCTGGACGGCATCGCGGACCTGGGCGACTGGGCGATATTGAACGCCAAGGACCCTGCGATGGGACTCGCCATTGCGCGTGCTCTGAGCGGTAATCCAGTACCAGAACCCGCTATGGCGGTTTCATTTAGTATCTGCTTGTTGGGTTTCCTGGCATCCGAATGGTTCTACCGGAGTCGCTCGCCTCGCTTGTCTGTCCAGCTCACGAAGCGATTCTTCGCCGAGCCTTAATACTTTTCTGTTAGTTTACTGATGATTTTCCTAAGGCGCACGACCCGCAAACGGTCCGGATGATTCACCGCACTAGTGTCTGCCCTTATAGTCACATCAAGGAATTGAAGCCCATGTTTACTATTGGAACGCGTCGCTCCGTCGCCGGTGTTTTTGGGCCACGTGTCATCAGAGTTGTATTATTGGGCATTGCCCTGTTTTTCGGCGTGGGCCGCGCCGCTGATGCGCAGCTGGTTGGACTGTGGGAGTTTGAAAACGCCAGCGATCCTGGCGGAGCTACCATCGGCAACGACCTGATCGTCAACAACACCAACGCCACAATTGCCGGCGTGGCGGGCATCGACGGCTCGGATGGAGCCGTGGCTGTGGGAATTGGCGACTACTTCAGCGCGAATCACGATATTCCCCCCAACGGCGGAAGCGGCAGTTATGTTAACGAGTACACATTCGTCTACGATGTGTATCTTCCCGTCTCCAGTGACAGTAGCTGGCGAACCTTGTTTCAAACGAGCGACGACAACTCCAATGACGGGGATTACTTTATCTCTACTAGCAACACGATTGGTGTAGCCGCCATCGGTTACAGCTCGCAGACCATTTCTGCAGGAGATTGGTACCGCATTGTTTTTTCGGCCGATATTGGCGCATCGCCATCGTCGTTCACGACAACGGTTACCGACGCAAGCGGCACCAGCTGGTCATTCGATCACGGAGCCCAAGGGCTCGACGGTCGACACGCACTTTATTCCACGGCCAATGAGAATATCGTGAACTTCTTCGCGGACAATGACGGCGACGACGCTGAACTTCATGTCTCGAACCTGGCCATTTTCGACCGGCCGTTGAGTTCGTTCCAAGTGGAGGCCTTAGGCGTACCTGGAGATCCGATCGCGTTTACTCCCAATCCTGTACTCGCTGTCGAGATCAATCGAGATTCGGGGGCGATTTCCATCAGCAACCCACTTTCCACCGCCCAGGGCATCAAGGGCTATTCGATCCGCTCATCAGCAGGAGCTCTTTTGGAAAGCAATTTTGTTCCCTTGGCCGATAGCGATTCGAGCTGGGTGCAATTGACGGCCTCCGGCGCCACGGACAACCTGAGCGAGGCCCATCTCACAACGGGTTCGATTCCCTCGGAGACACCAGTCATGCTCGACAATGGAAGCAACGGCGCTTGGCTCAAGTACTTCGACGAGAGCGACATCAGCTTCGAGTATCTCAATGAGAACAATGAGCTGATCAAAGGCGATGTACTGTTCACTGGCACCACTCAAACCGTGCCGTATCCTGCTGGCGACCTGAACTTCGACGGCGCCGTCGACGGGTTGGATTGGAATACCTATGTTGCGGATCTTGGCACCCGTTTCAGCGAACTATCAGACGCCCTGGCTTACCGTCAGGGAGATTTCAACAGCGATGGCGTCAATAATCACGCCGACTTCATCGCATTCAAGTCGATGTTCGATGCTGCCAATGGTGCGGGATCATTTCAGGCCATGCTAGCCGGCTCTCCAGTGCCAGAGCCCTCGTCCCTCGCCATTCTCGCGATGGCGGGCTTGGCCCTGGTCTCCATGCGGCGCCGGTTGGGCGCAGCAGTTGTTGCCCTCTGTGTCGTCGCCTGCACGTCAATTGCTAATGCACAACTGGTAGGTCTCTGGGAGTTTGGCAACGCTGCCAATCCGGGGCAAGCAACTATCGGCAACAACCTGGTCGTGAACAACACCAACGGTACGATTGTAAGCACCGCAGGTGTTGATGGGGCAGACGGGGCATTCTCGGTTGGTGTAGGAGACTATTTCACTGCTAATCACGATATCGCGCCCAATGGCGGAAGCAGCGATTACGTCAATGAATACACTTTCGTTTACGACGTTTACTTGCCCGCATCGACTGATAGCACGTGGCGTTCACTTTTCCAGACGAACCTGGGAAATACCAACGACGGCGATTACTTCGTTTCGACCAGTAACAGGCTCGGCGTGGCGGAGATTGGGTATACGACTCAAACAGTCTCAGAGGGCGCGTGGTATCGTCTCGTGTTCGCGGCGGACATTGGTACGTCGGAATCTTCGTTTACTACGACCGTGATCGATGGCGGCGGTACTAGCTGGTCGTTCGATCATCTCGAGCAGGGTCTCGACGGACGGCATTCGCTCTATTCCACGGCGAATGAGAATCTCGTCCACTTCTTTGCCGACGAGAACGGTGAGGACAATGAGGTCCACGTCTCGACGCTGGCCATCTTCGACGAGCCCCTAAAATCCTTCCAAGTTGGTTTTCTGGGCGGCCCCGGAGACCCGATCTCCTATGTCCCCGAGCCCACGCTCACTCTCAATATCGACAAGAGAACTGGCAATGTTACGATTGACAACGAATCGGGGAATGACTTGGGCCAACCCATCAATTTCTACGAGATCATTTCCGGGGACGGCCAAGGTGGAGACGGTTTGCTGACCACCTCGGGGTGGAACAGTCTTTCCGACCAGTCTGGTATCACCGCCGGCATCGACCCGGTGGATCACGCTGGCAGCCCGACCCCAGGCGCTGGCAATGATCCTGGTGAAACTTGGGACGAAGGAAACTCCAGCGTCGACATTCTTACCGAAGCATTCTTATCTGGCAGCACCGCGTTCGCCGACTCGTTCTCGGTGAATCTCGGTAGCGTGTATACCGGCGGGATTTCTGGTGCAGAAGATATCACGTTTAACTATGCCTTGGAGGACGGCACCCTGGTGTCTGGAAATGTCGAAATCTTTATTTCTCAGCCCACGGTCGGCGATTTCAATGGCGACGGTGTTGTTGACATCGCCGACTACACCGTCTGGAGAAACAACCTCGGCGCCAGCGAATCGGTGCTGCCAGCTGGATCCTACACTGCCGGAAACGGGACAGTCGACGCTGAAGAATATTCCTCTTGGAAGAGCAACTTCGGCACCGGAATGGGGGCCGGGGCGCTAGCTGGGTCAACCGTTCCTGAACCAGGTGCGATGTTGCTCGTTGTTGGCCTGGTTGGGGTGATGGGAATCGGTCGACAAAAGCCAGGTTGGGGTGCTGACATATCTCGGCGAGTTTGCTGTTTCCTGCTCACTGCACTATTTGTCTCCCTTAGCTTGCCTTCCTGGGCGGCCAAGACAACCGATCGCTCTTACTTGCTGGGCGACGACAGTGTGGAAGCTCCCGTATCCAACGGACTCGAAGTCGGCACCAATTTCCAGGGAGAAGGTGGCTCCAAGTTCACCGCCGACAGCGCATTTGTTGACGCAACGAACTTCACCGATGCTCAGGACCTGCAGGCGTTTGGTTCACCGGTCTACCGAGATGTCGTTACAACTTCCCGTCCAGGAGGCAGCGGATACGGCATCGAATTCGATGGGGTCGACGATCGGTTGCAGGGAATACCGCTGAATATCCCGGAACAATCGGTTACCGATACCAACAACTTTCCCAGTGGTTTCCCCTTCATCTATGCCGGCCTGCAAGCTCGCGGACTGCAGATGTGGGTCCGTCCGGATCAGGCCGGGTTGAATGCCGGCGTCCGGCAGACCATCGTCATGGACACCACCGAGGCAGGTGGTGTTGCCATCACGGCCGACGGCAAGTGGACTCAGATTTTCGACACCGAGACCACCGACGGATCCATCCCCGCCACGGTGCCTGTGGTCGGTGATACCTGGTATCACGTGATGCAGCACATTTATCCCTCCGAGGCTCCCGGAGCACCGGTGTTCGTACCGGGTGTCGGTAGCGACGCGGGGTTCACTAGTGTCGTGTACGTCGACGGAATTGCGGTCTCAGCGAGCAACGATTTTCCCGATCCAGGCGACTTGACGGCAGGCGATCGGGTGGGAGTGCTGTCGATTGGAGCCGCCGAGTTGGCCAACCAGGACTCGAATCCCAGCACAGCGGATTTCGGCGAGTACTTCGACGGAACGATCGATGATTTGGAAATGTACGTGTTCGGCGACAACTCCGATCTGGCGGGTGGGCAGAACTACGGAACCTTCGATCTGTTTGCCGACAACGAATGGATAGCCGACGAGATCGCCAACACGATGCCGGGTGGCGTCCTGCTGATGGGCGACGTAAACATGAACGGTGTGGTCTCGGGCAATGGCACCGGCCCCGCCGCAACCGACGACGTGACCGCGTTTGTCGATAACTGGCTGTTCGAGAACCGGATAACGGGCTGGGGCAACAAGGTGATTACCGTGGGCGATTGGTCGACCTGGGAAAAGGGCGATATGAATCACGATGGTACGACGGACCTGCGGGACTGGGCTCTGATCAACGCGGCCAATCCATCCATGGGGTCGGCCATCGTCTCGGCTCTCAGTGGAAGTCCGGTGCCCGAACCATCGGCCCTCGTCATGATTGGCATCAGCAGCTTGTTCGCTGCCGCCTGGGCAAGGGGCCGCAGATAGTTGATTGCGCGTCCGCTGCCATCGAGCAAATCATTGGATTCTCGTTAGCAGCACGCAGGTATTGGCTACATCGGTTTAGAGAAGAGCTCCATCGAAGTGGAGAGACTGCAGTGGAGTTGCCTGACCCACCAGCACGTTGGGTTGTGTTTCGCCTCTCGAGAGTCTGGCATCCTGAGTAACATCTTTTGCACGTTAAATGAAAGGGTTGACTAATGGGCACCTGTAGAAGTCTGCTTCTCCTCATTGGCGCATCGGCGCTGGGCTCTGTGCTCGCCGCTGGTTCGGCGCAGGCGAATCTGGTCGGGTTGTGGGAGTTCGATGACGGGTCGAATCCCGCTGTGGCGACCATTGGCAACGATTTGATCGTCAACAACTCCAATAGCACGATTGCCGGTGTCGCGGGTATCGACGGCTCGGACGGAGCCTTCGCCGTGGGATTAGGCGACTATTTCACCGCCAATCACGACCTCGTTCCCAATGGTGGCAGTAGTGAGTACGTGAACCAGTTCACGTTCGTTTACGATCTTTACCTCCCCACGTCCACCGACAGCACCTGGCGCACCCTGTTTCAAACCAACGCTGACAACACCAATGACGGAGATTATTTCATCTCAACCAGCAACGAGATCGGTGTCGCTGCGATTGGTTACAGCACGCAGACGGTTGCGGCGGAAGAGTGGTACCGCATCGTATTCTCCGCAAACATTGGGGCGGAGCCATCGTCTTTTACAACCACCGTCACCGATAGCAGCGGCACGAATTGGTCGTTCGATCACGGATCGCAGGGCCTGGATGGTCGTCACTCTCTTTATTCCACAGCTAACCTGAACCTTGTGCATTTCTTTGCCGACAACGACGGTGATGACGCTGAGGTGCACGTTTCTAATTTGGCCATCTACGACTTCCCATTGACGAACGGGCAGGCGTTGTCGCTTGGTGGTCCAGGTGGTGAGATCCCTGATATGGCCGCAGTTCCCGAGCCTTCTACGCTGATCACAGTTTTGCTGGTCGTGGGTGGTTGCGTCGGAGTCACTTGGCGACGCCGCTAAGCTTGGGGCATTCCACGCGTCGGCCAATCGTTTGGAATCGCCACTGCGTCGAGTCACTGTGAGGATTCTACAGCTCGCTTGGACCACTCCGGTCCGAGCGAGTTCGTTTGCGCCTCCCTCTATTTTCATAGGTTCATACACTCATGAATTCGCCGTTACCATCGGCTTCGTTGGTAGCGTCTGTCAACCTGCGCACAATTGTTTAAGGGCTTTGCCCAGCCGGTAGGGCCCCCGAATCTGAGCCTCGTCGACCTGAACAATGCCTCCGATTTCGGCACTTCCTGCTAAACTTGTCATCGTGGCAGTCTCCTTCGCTTGGTGGATTGAATCTCGACAACTCAATTCCTACCAAGCAGGGACTGCCCAAGTCAATCTGCGCAACAATCAGGACGTCATCCTTGGGCCGCTCAGAACAACGAGAGTTTTCGCCACTGGATGGCAAGGTTCGCAGCGATTTCCGCGTTATTGTGCTGCTCCGAATCATGATGCCCTACCACGGGCGAGGGAAAGGAGCGAGCTTTGCCGTGCGAGACGAGTGGAGACTCGGGTGTTGCTGAGGGCGAGCGTGTGACGTTGGTCGCGAACTGTGGTGCGGATTGATCCTCTACCGTGGCGATTTCCGGCGATTGGTACATGGCGAACGCCGCGTCGCTGGCAGTCACACCAGCTGCAACACTTGGTTCGCCACTGCTTTCGATAGAGGCCGGACTGTTTAGCTGGGCAATGCTGGCTCCCAAGTTATTGCGCCAGATGACGTAGTCGGCGAGATCAACGCGGCCATCGCTGTTGCCGTCGGGGCCGGCGCCGGCCGTGTACAGCGATTGGCCGAAGTAGCTACGCCATACGCCGTAGTCATCGGTATCGACCGTCCCACTGCCATCGTAGTCACCTGCGATGAGCGGCATGGCTAGACCGGCCGAACCAGGTGAACCGCCAATGATGGCGCTAGCACGCCAGTTGGAAGGGTCCGAAGGATCGCCCAATGGATCGATGATTTCCAGCGATGGACCGTCGCCGTCAGAGGCCTCGGGCCAGGGGGCGTGGTCGTCATAGGTGAAGCTGAAGAATTCAACACCTAAGGCGTCAGCAAGTGCGACGGTCTCTCCACCGTTGCTGAGATTTCGTCCCGCATATCCCTCACTGAGCACGTTTATGTCTGCCGTGTACACCGAGTTGAACACGGGCGCGTTACGCGCGACAATCAGATACTCGCCCGCCTCGAGCGTTACTCCTTCGGCAATCACGTAGGGTTCTGATGCAAACTGAGTGATTTGTAAACCAGATAGATCGACCGCGGAATTGCCAGCATTGAATAGTTCGATGAACTCCTGATCGTCTTCATCTTCCAAGCTGGGGTTCAAGGGATGATAGTGCAGCTCAGTAATGACGATGTTCGAGACATCGTTCGCGACAGTGAATGTTGCGTCGGTCAGAGCGCTCCACTCGCCGTTGACCAGTGATCTTGCCTTGACGGTCGTCGTGTTGTTGATTGTCAGTGGACCAGTGTAGAGGTTGGCATCGCTTGAATTGATCGCTCCGCCTTCTAAACGCGGATCCGCACCATTGGTTGTGTAATAGGTCGGCGCCGGCGTCACTGCCGACTCGATGGTGTAGACCAGTTCGGGCGAGATTAGGAAGTCTGAACTCGTCGTCGAACGATTCAAGCCGTGAATCGCCAACACATTGGTTTCACCCGAGAGTAACTCATTGCGGTACTGCGAAACCGAAAACTCCGTCAAAGCATTGATTGAAGAACTTGCTTCGTGAGACTCGGTGGCGATCGAATTCCAGGCTGGGGAACTCGGCGCATTCACTCGTAAGATTTCGATGCCGTTGAGATAGGCAATGAATCCATCGTCGTAGCCGATTCGTAGCAGTAAGTCCTCGACGGAGCCAGTATCAAAGTCTGAATCGACGTTGAATTCGTAGCGGGTATAGACCGAGGAATTATCAGGGGTGAGATTGTTGTCTGTGTCGATTCCTAATTCGCCGAGGCTCGGATCCAGCAAATCGACCCCCCAGAACGACGTGTAACCGCTGCCTGTGTCGTAGCCCACCGCGCCGACGCCAACGATCCAGGCCGCATCGTCGAACTCGGGCAACGTCCACTCGCGGGCGCCACCGACCAGGGTGTCGTGAACCGCAGACGTAGGCACCCAGACCGTGACATCGCCTTGTAATTCTTCAATGAATGACGTCTCGGTGGTTACCGTCGAAAGCGGAGTATCGATCTGAAGCTGGAACCCACTCGATATGGCACCTCCATGTTGGCTGAATTCTGGAGCGACGACATCTGGATAAAGCCCAATCGACTGATAGTAGTCGAGTACAATGTCAGTACGGAATGGCAGATAGTCGTTCAGCAACCGATCGACTTCCGGTTGCCAATAATCGTCGCGATCGTAAAGATCGCAACCGCAATTCAGTTGGTGACCATCACGTCGATAATCTCCCCACCGAGCCGATTCGGCAACGATGGCGTTCTGAAGCTCGTCAACTCGCGCCTGAAAGCGCGCGACGTTATTGGCGGGCGTGAGGGCGCCTTCATTGAAGAAATGCTGCTGAATGCGATCCGCAAACCGAAGACGAAATTCATCAAGTCCGAGGAGCTGGTCGTAGATGCCGGCTGGATCGTGTGCGGGGCCGACATAAGTCGAGGTAACCCCTTCGAGAATCCGTTCGGAATCCCAAGCATAAAACCGCCAAGGCGCATCATCGGGGCCACCCCCCACAGCTTTCCAGTTGCCGTCCGACTTCAAATCGGAATTGCCGGCGAAACGTTGCATGATGTTGAAGTCGATAAAATTGTCGACGTCCAACACCTGCTGGATTGCAGACCAGTCGCCCGATGCGACCGTTGACTGCATGGAGTGGAAACTGGCCAAATCGCCATCAACCGGGGTGCCGCCATTGAGGGCGTCGTAGTCGTCTTCGCTGCCGCCAAAGTACTCGGCGTAGTGCGACGCTTCGGGGCGTTCGGACATGTTATACACGCCCCAGTACAACCCATCGAGATACAGATGAACGTAATTCCCTTGCCCTGCGTCTACCTGCCCCATGGCCAACAGCGAATCACGCATGTACTGGTCGCGAATCATGGTGCTCCGTGGTCTTTGGTCATTGTCCCAGTGAATCCACGAGTTGTTAAACATGGCGCGCAATTGGATGCTGTCGTAGCTGGAGACGGTCGAATCCTCGAACAGCGGATAGTCCAACATGCCGGGACCGTACTGGTTGCGAAACCGCAAGCTAAGCGAATGCTTGGGCGACTTATCCGGCTCGCGACTGGCACCGCCCTGCAACTTGAGGCCCGCGTCGACTTGGAAGGCCACGGCCCCGTCTCCGTAAATCAACTCCGCCGACGCGGGGGCCTCCAGGGTGTCGTTGAGCGGATTGGAGTAGATTCCCGAAACCCCAAAGAGGTCGTCAACATCTCCGGCGATCGATAGTGTCGGAAGTTCACGCAGCCCGTTGATCAAGTACTGCGTATACGAAACATCGTCGACGATCTCTGGATCCATCTCGTAGTCAGCAAACGGCGCGGCTCCCCAGGCAGTCGGAAAACCCCTGGGAGTGGCCGACTGCTGAAGAACATCGTTGAGGAACAGGTAAGTGTGCGTATCGACATTCGTCTCTGCGTAGCCCGACAAATAGGCGCGAGCCCTCAACACGGTCGTGGTCGATAGGTTTACCGACGCAAGCGGAGTGGTGACAGAACTCGGTGCGGCGACCTGCGTGCCATTGGTGAGAGTGGGTTCCGAACCGTCAACGGTGTAGACGATCGTTGCCCCCGGAGTGTTCGAGGTCACTTCCACAACCATTGGTGCGTCGTAGAAACCGCGGTCGATGCTGAACTTCGTATCTTCGACAAACCCACTCACTGCGGACGCGTCGTCATTGGCCTCGCCCGGCGTGGCATTGGCGAAGTAGACAGTGCTGCCGCCTGCGTTCAGGCCGAGTGTGTAGCCTTTCTCCAGCGGTGAGAACTTCGGGGCGTACTCGAACACCACTTGTCCTTGGGTGTCCGTTAGGGAAAGATACTCGCCACCATTGTCGAGGCTGAAGCTGGTGTGCAGGAAACCTGCCAGGTCGAGACTAACGTCGGTTACATCCTCGCCGGAAGCAAAAAACACTATGTGGCCGTTTCCAGCCAGGGTGGTGCCTGAAGGTATTTCCCACTTGAATGGATCCGTAGCATCGTCCGTCAAGTGATACCCGGAGAGATCAATCGCGGCTGGCGATGAATTCGCCAACTCAATCCAATCGGGCGTGATTTCCGCCTCGCCGAATGGCTCACTGGCACTCTCGCGAATACGAGTTGCCAAGAAGTCAGAATCGCCTCCACCGAGTTCGCTAATCACCACCGCCAGCAAGCGCCGTGGCTCAAGAGCTTCAAAACCCAACGACCTCGCACCACCAATTGCCCGCGAAACTGTTCTCTTCATGCCCATGCACTCTGCCCCTGCGATAAGCTAACCGTCCGTGTCGATCTTCTGCACCGACAAGCTCCAGGCAGGCCATCGACCCAACACCAGGGGCGCCGTGCCCTCGCTGCCCCAAGGGCACAGCACCCTGGCGTCTATAGTCATCCCAGTCCCCTGTCAGCTTCCAAGACGGCTCCGAAATGCAACGGCACCGGCGAGGCCAACAATGCTTAGGATTGCCAAGCTCGATGGTTCGGGAATACCGAGTGTGGAATTGACAATGTTGTCAAAGATGGTGATGCCGGCGGGCTGGAAGTTCGAGAAGTCCTCCGGCAATGCATAGAAGACTCGATCGCCACCCAATACGTTACCACTGCCGGTCATCTCGCTGGCGTTCCAGCTTGCGATGTAGACATTCGGAACACTGGCGTTGTTTCGTACGGCGATGGTATCTCCATCTCCCATTACACCTCCGCCGTCAGGAATATCCGTGCTACTCGACGGGCGGTACTTCATGAGTCCTGAAATGGCCGGAGAGGCGCCAGGATCGGTCAAAAAGTCCTCGTTCGGCAGTGCTCCAGCAAGAAAAGGATGGGTTGCAGTGGTTCCGACCGGAGCCGAAATATCAAGACCGTAGTTCTCCTGGATGTTGCCAGTGTCGACCCAACTCCAACGTGTATTGCGGCTGATGTAGCCGTTTCCCAAAACCAACGGAGATGTCAGGCTGTCCCAAGCGGCTACTTCTTCTGCATTGCTCGCATAGTCGCCACTGTTCGTATTTCGAGTAACTACAACCAAGTCGGCAGTGTTAAGGGTCGCGATGTCTGCCGGTGTCGTATCCAGCTCCGAGAAGGATCCTGTAGTCACCGCATGTCCTAAAGACTCTAGGTGAGCAATCAGATCGGCATCTCTGGTGGCATCTTGCGTGACAAGCAAAATGCTTGCTCCCTCGCAAAAAGTGGAAAAACTACACACGGCAGCGAGAAACGCTACAGTCAGCGGCAATCGGAAGAAACAAGTCATTAGACAACACTCCAGGTGTACAACTTGAGAAGCAATTAGTTTGGAAGTTTGACAAGCAAAACGATAGGCTGCGGAAGCCAAAGAGGGTTATCCGTCTACCTCGACGCGCTGGCGATGATTGCGCGACCGCATCATCGCCACTCCGGCAACAAGACCTACACAAAGTAGCAACGACTGGGGTTCCGGCACGGCAGTCTGTGTACCGACGACTGCGGACACCGCTCCAGCAACTGTGCCGAAGTTGTTTTTCCATACGGTGTAGTCTCCCGAGTCGACCATGTTGTTGCCGTTGCCGGCGTCGTTGATGACTGATTCGCTACTGGCGCCCAGGTTGTTACGCCACACCGTGTAGTCGGCAAGGTCCACAATGCCGTCGCCGTTGAAGTCGCCCTGCACATTGATGAGGGGCTCCACATCACCGACGCGAATCACAGCATTCACCACGGGAATCTCAGCCCCCGGGTCGGAGTTGGCTGCCACCAATGCCAGGTCGGTCGTAGGATCGACCGAACCAATTTGCGGGAAGATGGTACCCAACAACAGTCGCTGGCCAGGGCCCAGCACTCGATTGCCGGTCGTGTTGAGCTCGGCCAGTTGCGATCCGGCGTCGACCTGATTCTGATTCGCAATCTGCCAGGCTCCACCGAGGGGATCCCAATTTGCCGCATCCAGAACGCTGGATGCTGAAGTCAGCTGGTAGGAATCAAATGCAATCGTGTAGTTCGAATCGTTCCTCAATTCCGCCTGGCCATCATCGGGATCAATGGTGAGCACAAAGTTGTTGAAGAAATCTCCACCGACGAGCTCGACGATTCCGTCGAAGGTTTCGCCGCTGGGGGTGTTGTAAGTAAACGTGATGTCTTCGCCTGGTACTTCGCCGAATGGCAAGGTCTCCGCGTCGACCATATACGGCGTGCCCAGGGATACGCTGGCCGATTCTGTGACGTTCAATCCACCTGAGCTTGATTTGAGTTCCGCCAACTGTGCACTGGAGGCATTCGCAACGTTCCACCCGTTGGTTGGCGACAGTGTCGTCCAAGTGGCTCCATCGAAATCGAGCCTGTCGGCCGACGACTGAATGCGATATCCGTTGATGGCGACCCCGGTGCTGGTGCCAGACAGAATGGTCATGTTTCCGTTGTTGGGATTAACTTGCAAGCGAAGTGCTTCGTACGCCTGCAGCTGAGCAATCTCTCTGCCGCCACCTGCGTCGACCTTAGCGACACGAAAACGGTGCCAGTCGGGCAAAGTGCCGTCAACCGTCGTGTTCACGGCCGCGAAGTCGCCGACGATGGTGCTGGCTTCGATCAAGTCCCAAGTTTCGCCAATCGACGGTGTCACTCCGCCGGCGAACGTGACGTCCAGTGTGCCCTCTAGGGCCGTGAGGCCGGTGGCGTTGGCCTTGGTAATGCCTGCAGCAGTAATCGTCGGGGCGTAGGAGCTGGAAGCGTTCAGGTCCAGGATGCCAACATTCAGACTCGCGGAGTTGCCCGTAATAATGGTTGTGCCGTTGAGCTCCATGATCTGCGATACGTTCAGAGACCCCCCAGTGAGATTCATGGTGCTGGCGGCATTGGAGCTGAACACGACAGAGTTCAGTGATCCACCCGAGAGGTTCAGCGTGCCGGTACCGCCAGCGCCAACCCAGATCCTGCCGGCGGTCCCCGATTGTACTTCAACAGTAAGGCTTCCCCCGGTCATGTTGAGTGTGCCAGAGCTATCGGCCACGTTGCCGAGGATCAAGCCAGCGGGAGAGAGAGGATTCGAGTTGAGATTGGCAACACCAGTAAGTTGCGTGGCGTTGCCAATCACAGCGATGTCGCCGGGCACAATCCCGGGAACGCCACCGAAGCCCTCGAAATCCCAGTTGGAATCCACATTGTAAGCGGCGCCGTCGGCGCCCACCCAGTTAATTTCGACTTGGGCCAGCACATTAGCATGATAACATGCGGCGAGCCAGCACACGGCGAGGCTCATCGTTAGTCGGATTGGAATAGTGTATTTCATGGTAGTGTTTAGTTTAAGCTGAGTAGAGGAAGACGCGCAGGAATCTCAAATGGCTGATATCGCAAGCAGTTGCTTGCCGCGACTCAGGCCCGTCTGTTCGCGCCCCGTACTCGACGCACCATCAAGCCTATCACTCCGATGGCCAGCAATGCGGCAGTGCTGGGCTCCGGCACTGCATTTCCCCATACAGCTTGCGAAGCCAGCAGTGGCCCGGCCGCGTTCTTCCACTCGTTGAAGTCGATGAAATTGACCAGGCCATCGGCGTTCAGGTCGCCCAGGCTTCGCATGTTGACTTCGTCTCCGAAACTGTCGCGAATCGCGTTGAAATCCTCAATGGTCACCGCGCCGTCGAGATTGACGTCGCCATCCACGATGGGAAATTCCTGTCCGAGAATGTTTTCGAACAGTGGGACTCCGTTGTTCCTGAAGCTGCTCCAACTCTGGGGCATGGCGTAGAAATATCGGTTGCCGCCCAGTACATTTCCGCTGCCGGTCATCTGCCCGGCATCCCAACTGGCTACGATGATGTTCGGTTGGGCAGCGTTGTTGCGTACGCCGATGATCTCACCGTTGCCCAAAATCACTCCACTATTTGGCAGATCCGAATCGGATGTCCAATCGTACTTCGCAATTCCAGAGATCGGTGGGCCGCCAATCAGATCTCCTGTGTCGGGAACGAGATTGGCAAACAGGGGATCCGTTTCCGTATCGCCCACCGGGTCGGAGATGTCGCCGTCGTAATTTTCCTGCATTGCGTCTGTATCTACCCACATCCAGCGGTTGTTGCGAGTGATCCAGCCATTTCCCAATAGTAGGGGAACCGTCAAGCTGTCCCATGCAGCTACGACATCGGTCGTGTCGTAGTTACCGCTGCCCGTAGTACGGCTAACGATCACCATGTCGGCGGCATTGAGTGTTGCCACCTCTGCAGAGCCTGGTTGCAAGTCTATGAACGAGCCGGTAGACGTGACCGTGTGGCCCATGTAGTTCTCTAGATGGTTGATCAGGGGGGCGTCTGCGGCTGCATCATCGGTCACGAGGACGAAGTCGGCGGCGTTGCCGAATCCAGCTGCAGTCAAGACAATCGAAAGCAAGGCAGTAAACTTAACTCGCATGGTAGTTCCCTTCGCTAATGGTTCCTGGGAAAAGTGTGTCGATCGAGGTGAAGTGTGGGCAATTGAATACAAAAGTTAGTCCTTTCGGTTGCTCTCCACAAAAGGTTTTCCGCCTTTCCAACTAAGCTCGATGTCCGAGGCAGAGCCATCAGACCCGACTTCTACGGTGAGCCCAGCACTCGCGTTGGAATACTCTTTGGGCGCGTGCCACTTGTTGTGCCATTCGTCTACGGTCTCGATGGCAGTCACCGTTACCGGATGAACACCTGGAACGGTGCCGTCGTTCTCCTTGAAGGTCATCAGGCTGTATTCACCCTCGGCGTTCAGCTCGCCGTAGGCAGGGCGCGCTCCTTCGGGGACAACTTGAACCATCCCATGGGTAAGTGGTTGTCCATCGACGAACACTCTTCCTTTGACCGGCACACGGTCCACGCTATCGGAGCAACCCGCCAACGCGGCTAGCAAGATCACCAGCGCACAGAAATTGGAACGCACCGCCATCAGAAGTACCGCCTGGGAACAACAAGGTAACGAATCGGGATAAAAACTCACAATTGCTAGCGAGCTAGATCAAGAGGTTCTTCCTTTCCAACATCGCCGGCAATTGTGGACAACGCCTGGTATACATCTAAACCGATTTCATCCGTAATGAATTCAACATGGCCGTCGCCGAACCCGAAGTTGGCTCCGGAGGGATGGAAGCTTCGAAACGCACCGTTGGTCACGTAGTTTGTCGAGAACCAACTCTTGGTTCCCGCGAGGTCTAGTTCCGCTGGTGTATTGAGTGGGTAGTTAGTGGTCCGCATCGAGTCGATGTACCGCGAGGCCACAATCCAGCGGTTACGCCCACTAAGCTGGTCACCACCCGACGCCTCGCCGACGAAGAAAGTGTTACTCTGCCCATCGGTGATCTGCCGAAGGGACCGCTCCCGTCCCGGATAGAGAAAAGCGCCGGTGTTGAGCCATTTGACATTACTGCCGCGTGACGAGTAATCCGTGGAAGACTGTGGGCCTTTCGTGCCCATGCTCATCGCGTAACTTCCGGTGGCGAACATAGCGGTACCGCCCACGTGCGTGTACAAGGGCGTTGATTCATCGCTGGGGCAGCGATAGACGTCGATCTGTTGCTGAATTAGCTGTTGATTAAGCGGATCGGCAAACCAGCTGCGGGCGTAGATTCGGTCTTCTTCGGGGTTGAACCGCAACGTGTTGTCTGGAAACGGTTCCTGCGTCGGCACTTGATCGAATAATGCTTGCTGCTCGAGGAATGGCAGGATGGCAAAGAACCCGCTAATGGAAATCTCCTGGTTGTTCAGCGAGTCCGCACACACGCCCGGAGGTTGATCGGCGTTTCCGCCATCGCATCCCAGCCTGCCGGCAGGTAGTTTGCCCTTTTGTTGTTCGTGTTGCAGTAAGGCCAGCACCTGTTGCTTCTCTTTGTTCACGCACTCTGCCCGCCTCGCTGCCTCTCGCGCAGCCTGGACTGCTGGTAAGAGCAGTGCTACAAGAATGCCGATGATGGCGATCACCACCAGCAACTCAACAAGAGTAAAGCCGACAAGCGAGTTAACGCGACATCGGGGCAATGCCGGCTGTTCCGACTGCCCGAACCACCTGTGTGCGCGACAATCCATTTGGTTACAACTCCAGATTGGGCCTCAGAGAAGTGGGAGCTCCAAATAATGGCGAATGGTCAATAAATTGGGCTGCTTGATAGTGAGATCGAATCTCATCCTCTCTCAAAGCACGATTGTAAATTGCGAACTCGTCGATCTGACCATAGAACGATCGCTCGAACCGAGCGTCCGAAATCTGACCAATCACGACAACCAACTCGGGTGGCAGCTTGGTCGAATCGGTAGCCTCGCTGCACAGCTTGCCATTCAGATAGGCCCGCATTCTATCGCCTTCTTTTTCACATACGACGTGCTGCCACTCGCGTACCGCGTAAGTTTTCGTAGAGAATGTGGAAGTGCCTCCTCCGGTGCCGGGAGGGTTTCGGTGAACGTACCGCAACTTGCGGGGTTGCATTATCCCACGATCCCCCGAAAATCCGCCGATCTCAATCAACAACCCATGCTCCGAAATGCGTATGCCTTCCCAAGTGGTTTGTGGTTCTTGGCGGCCTGCCTCGGGTACGACCAACGCCAGCAGTGTGCTGGTTTGGTGATGGCTAGGATTCATCCAGAACTCGACGGAGTAATCTCCCTGCAGTGCAGGAGAAATGGGTTCGGCTGTGTATAGGAAACGCTGATGGTCGGCGTTTTCGTCTAAGCGGAAGTTCACATATCGGTTTCCAGTCAGGCCATCGAGCTTCAAACCGCCATGGACGAGCAGGGCGAACCGATCACGCATTGTGTTGTTCACCACTCCATCGACAGCTTCTTCGAATCGCCAGTAGGCAACCGGGTTGGCGTCGACCACCTGATCGACGTACTTCTTGGTGACGACAAGCTGCCCCCCCTTCATGAACTCGGCTGCATCGAACATTCCACGATTCGCGGTGCTCTCGGTGGTGGAAACCACATTCCCATTGCGTGCTTCCATCGCCAACGAGGAGCCTTCCGGCACCACAAAAGCACCGTCGGCGCTGCCACCCCCTATCGATTGCATGTTCCACAAGCTCTTTAAGCTGGCGACCCCGCGAAAGACATGCACCTCGCAAAGGGAACCGAACGCCACGACGCCTACCTCCGAACCTGGCATCAGGTGCACTTCGGCATAGGGCAAGTCAATCGATAGTGGTTCTGTGGACGATTTGATGTCGACTAGCATTTGTCCATGCCGTAGAGCAGGCAGTTCATCGGAGGTTACCACCATGGCGGCGGGGCCTTCGATTTGGACACTTGCTTGCCAGCGGTCGGCGACCAGCGAAAAAGTAGCGAAGCCTTCCAGTAGCTCCAAAGACTCGCCCCGCTCGACACCACTCGCAAGAAGGGTTCTGGAATCTTCGGACGAGTGACCCCACACGCACCGCGACGCTTTCGTAAGGCGAATACGCAAAGCGCCGCTTTGCAGCGGCGAATCGGCCAAGTCTCGACCCCGCCTAAGGTCCATATTGGGATCGGTCGCTGAAGCCACTGGCTGTTGTGAATGCGTGCCTTCCGGTCCGCGGCCAAGCAAGTATCCCACTAGCCCCACAAGCACCAGCACGGCGGCGCCTAACTGGAACGAGGGCGAGAGAATTTTCTGTTGCATTCGGCGCATCGAGCCTACCTCGACGCGACCCAAAATCTCATCGGTATCAGGAGGCACGCAAACGAGACATTCCTCGACTTGCTGCAGTGCTGGATCCACACCCGAGTGCAGCACTTGACGTAAGTCGACGTCCAACATCCAGGCACGTGCGTATTTTTCTCGGGCCTCTTTGTCGCGCTCAAGTAACCAGCCCAAACGATCGATTTGACCTTGGTCGGCCCGGCCAGTCATCGTGAGTTCGACCAGCAAGAAGAGTTCATTGTCGGCATTCGCTTCATCCATCGACGAGCCCTCGTGAGATTGCTGCTGTGATGCACGCCTGCAGCGACTTGCGCAGCCGTGCAAGCACCATCACCATGGCCGCCTCGGATTTGCGTTCCCGTTGGGCCAGGTCTTGTATCGAGAAGCTGTCAGAGTAACGAAGACGAAGCACTCGCCGCTGCTTGTCAGTAAGCTTGCTCAAGCAGTGCAGCAGACCTTCGAACCGCTCCGAAGATGACTTCCGCACTTCCAACTCCGAATAGGTCTCGGCCATCAGTTGCATGACCCTATCGTCGAAGTGCAGACGGTCCCTGCCAGTTTGGCGTCGAAATTGCTTGATCTTGTTGTGGGCAATCGCAAGAGCCCAGTTCACGAAACTCGTACCCGGCTGATACTCTCCGAATTTTTCCCACATGACGATCGTCGTCTGCTGGTAGACATCCTCCGCGTCCGCCTGATTGTGCAGCATCGAATAGATAAAGCTAAACACGCGACTGCGGCTCTCAGTTACCAACTGAGAGAACCTAGAAATCCTATCTGTTTCCGATTCACACATCGGTCAGACGATCTTTATGGAAGAGGGGTGCCGTGACGCTGAACAAACAAATACCGCCTGCTTGCACCCGTGTTCAGTCCGCCGGACACCAAGCACTTATACTTCAATACTTAATCGCCGGAGCCGCTTGTTTGGTAACGCAAGAATTGCAGAAATTTGGGAATCCGTAGTTTTTTACAACCTGGCCGCACAGGACGTGAAGCACCGCCGCCTGCGGCCACAGCGATTGAGGTTTGCCGGGAGCCCAGGGTTGCTTGTGAGTTACCTGATCGTTCTTGACTAACAAGGCAATTTGGATGCCGCCGTCTTGTTAGCCTTGAGTCCATAAGAAAGATATTTACTACGGGCTTGGCACGATGCGACGTAGATCGCCCGACACCACAGCAGATGCTTTGACTGCCGCGGTGACCGATCTGGCCCAAGGTGCGGAGGTGGCGTTCGCCGACGCGAGTACTGTTGCACGTCTCAGTACACGGCTGGCGTGTATAAGACGACCAAACCTGCTAGATTTGGACCAAGAAGGCCCTGTTTTTCGTGGGATCTACGAAAGGCTCCGCGCCCCTTAATCAGTAGATTCAAGATTCGATTCCTTGAGGGGGCACTTTCTTAAGTTGTTGCTGCAGAACCGTTTGCGACGACACTCTTCACACCAGTAAGCGTGCGCTTTTTTGACGTGGTACACGTTTCCAAGCGCCATTGCTGTGTCTGATTAGGCTCCTCGAAACCAAGCGTGGGCGCCTGCGTACTTTGCTTTGCAGCTTCAATGGGTCGGCGTTAATCCATTGCCAGGAAGAGCTTGCGACGCGAGTAGGAGCGCATGTAATGGATCAAGCAGTTCATTTGAAGGCCCAAAGGCTGACTGCTTGGAGTCAGTTGCCTTCTGGATGAGATGCCACGCAAACTTGGGAAAGCACCAGGTCGGCGGAGGGCAGGGCCGGGTTCTTGGGGATGTGCAGTTCGTTATTCCCCTCACAGCCCAGGCTGCTCAGCACGAGGAACCGATGCACGGTAACGGGACCATGCCCCCCGAACCCGCTCGCCTTCAAAGCGATCATGTCGCTGCCCGAGTCAATGGCGATCACCGCGCTGGTGCACTGATTCGACGGCGAGTGCACCTCCTGCCGGCGAAGATTTCCACAGGCGTAGAATCTGATCGCGGCGGCGCCTCCCAGATGGGCTGAAAGAACGCACACCTGCACAGCTTCGAGATCCAGCGCAAGCAGTATGGCGACCCTCAGATGCTCGACGACGGATTTGACAAGCCAAACGCGATCGACTCCGCCTCCCCGGCGGCGGGGCTCACCCGCTGCTGGAGGCATGGCAGCAGGCAGCTACGGTACGGCAGGTGGAGGGCCATGCGACATATCAGAGGCGAGCCGCTAGATCTCGAGGGCCTCTTCGGGCAGTTCAGAGCAGTCCTCGCCAAGCATCGATTTCTGAATCTTTCCCAACAGCTCCTCATCGTCGAACGGTTTAGCGATGAACCCGTTGGCACCGATGTGAAACCCTTTCAGGCGATCGACGATTTCGTACTTGGCGGATACCAGGATGATGCCGCATGCTTCACGGGAAAATCGGCTCCTCAGTACCGAGCAGACTTCGTATCCATCCATGACCGGCATCATGATGTCGAGCAACACCACCCGTGGTCGATGGGTGATGGCCAGTTGCAGGCCTTCGCGTCCATTGCTGGCCGTTAGCACATCGAACTGGTCGCCCAATGACTCCAGGATGATGCGCAGGTTCATTTCATTGTCGTCGATAGCAAGCACCGTTGCGGCGGCGGACATGGATACAGCTCGTTTCTATTTGGGGAGTACAAATCTCACTTACGTGTTTTGACCGACAAGATCCTGGTGGACGACCCGCGTCGTCTGTTCACCGGGGTTCGCTAAGTTGGGGACAGGAATCTCGAAACAGACCGCCGCGCCGCAGGGACTCTCGTTGTTGGCCCAGATACGGCCTCTATGCAGCTGGACGATCTCACGGCAGATTGCCAAGCCCAGCCCGGTGCCTCCCGCACCGGCGTCCGCCCGGGTCGACTGGACGAACTTATCGAAGATACTATCGAGCTCGTGCGTGGGGATTCCTGGCCCCTCGTCAACGACGCGTAGGCGAACGCAATCGTCCTTGCTATCGACTTGCAGCGCGATGGTGTCGCCTGGACAGGAAACTTTCAGTGCGTTGCTAAGCAGGTTGCGTAGTACCTGGCCGATTCGATCGACATCCATGACTGCATCGGGCAGATACTCACTGCAATCGAGTCGAATGGACACCTGCTTTTCTTCGGCTATGGCCGACAGGCTTTGCACTTCTCTGGCTGCCACATCGGCCAGGTTGGCGGTGGTTGTCTCGATGGATAACACACCGGACTCGAGTTTTGCCAGATCGAGAAGTTGATTGACCAGATTCAGCAAGGTGTTCCCACACGTGCCAATTTGCTGAAAGTACTCTAGCAGTTTGGGTCGGGGAGCCTCCTCGAATCGTCGGCAGCCGAACCTGGCAAATCCAAGGATGCCATGGATTGGGGTCCGCAGTTCGTGCGACATGTTTGCCAAGAATGACGACTTGGCCTCGTTGGCGGACTCGGCCTGTTCCTTGGCCACCCGCAACTCCTCGGTGCGGGACTTGATACGGTCTTCGAGTTGTCGGTTCTGTTGCTCCAGCGCTTTTTTGGTGATGAGCAGTTGGTTGGCGAAGCTCTCCAACTCATTCTTCTCCGCCTGGCGTCGTGTGACGTCTCGGATTAGTAGCACGTAGTGCGACCGGCCTCTCATTTCGAACGTCTTGACGATGAGCACCACCGGAAACGTGACACCTTCGGCGTCGAGCGCAAGCGTCTCCATTCGTTCCGGCGTAGCGAACGTGGATCCGGTTCGCAGCAGCCCTTCGAACAATTCCTGAGAACCCTCGGCGAAAAGGGAAGGGAGGACCCGATTGACCTTCGATCCAACCAGCTTGCGGCGACTGCTTGCCAGCAGGTGCTGAGCCTTCTGGTTACAGATACGGACCACTCCCCGTGAATCGACCCACAGTGCGGCATCGTCCACCGCTGCCAGCAGCGCGTCGACGAATGGTCGCAATTCTCGCGGAGATGGAGAGAGTACTTTTTGAAGAATGGTACGGAGCATGGGGCACAGACTCGGCCGTTTCGGTAGTGGAGTATTCGGGGCGACAGCTACTCGAGCAGCAGGACATCTTGAGCTGCGGGCAGCAGATTGTTGGGGGATAACGTGGTGTTGGTCACGGTCACGATCCGCGCCGTTCCACTCACGAAGCGTAGGTCATGCGCACCGAATCCTCCCACGAACAACAAGTGGCCCCACTTCGAGTAAATGGTGCCTGAGATATCGCTGTCTCCCAGAATCTGTTGGATATCGATGACCATCGGACGACGGTCATTACGGTTCTGAAAGATCAGCATTCCATCCAGTGGGCTGGTCGGATCGTCCAGCCCGGTGATGCGAGCCGTGGGTAGTAACGGGGCCAACAACACGCTGGGGACGTTCGACAACAGCGTTTCCGGCGGGGAGGTTTCGGACGATTCTTTGGCGTCGGGCAGACCGGTGACCGCGCTGAAATCGGCGGAATCGGTGATGTAGAACATCACCCCCTCGGCCTGTACCGGGCCAACGATGGTCAGTGAGGTACCAATATCGGGGTTCGATCCGCGGATGATGTACACGCCCGGCAGAAACTGTACGCCTCCCACCGGAGCAATAACCGTGAGGGAATTGTAGACACCAGGTTCGACGGTAGCATTTGTCAGCAGGTTGCGAATGGGAGTAAGGAGAGGGTTTAGCAGCGAACGCAGTGAGAGCGGAAGCCCGTTGTAGACGTTGTCAAGTATCTGGTCGGCTAATTCAACCGGTAGAGCAATCTTCACCACATCCGCCGGATGGTGGACGGTGGCCACCACGTTATTGGCATCGCTGGCCGAGGATGGCACAGGGAGGTCTTCCAGCGGGTCCGGCACGGGAAGACGATTCGCCTGCAGCGGCGAGGGCTGGTTCGCAGCGAAGGCCATGTAGTGGTCGGGGTTGTCGACACCACCCACCACTCGAATGTCACGGGCGCGGACCGACGTTAGCGGCAGGAGCGGCATGCACGCAATGCCATAGGGAGGTCCCGCATCGCAACCGGCAGGTCCACCATCCTCATCCCGACTGCCCCACTCGGTATTGATGAGGATAGCGCCATCCACCTCGAACTGCCCCGCGCCTTCCACTTCGAGCCCACCTATCAACGCAGGCGCCGACCAGGAGGGCGTAGCGGCAATTACGCCATCGAGCAGGCCGGTCACCTCGGTGGGAACCGTGTCCTGCAGATTAGTGGTCAGCAAACTGGCAACAGTGGAACCAATCAAGGGGACGGAACTCAGCAGATCGTTCAGACCCAACTGGTCGATCGCATCGTCCACCAGCGCCACTTCATCCAGTGCCGCTAGCAACTGGCTGGATGACGGGTACTCGATTTGTCCAGGGTTCGGGTCCAACACAACAATCGCGGCCCCGGAAGTCACATCTCGTACACCACTGACGGAGCGAGCCCGAAGCTGGTGCGCGAGAACTCCGTCGAGCAACCCCATGATATGAGAGGAGTACGTCGATTCGGCGATCACTTCGACATGGCCCAGTTGCCCTTGGAAGTCTCCTGATTCGGGCGGCAGGTTTACCGTGATGGTGGCGTCCGTGAAACCGTTTGCCGTTTGAATCACGTCCCTGGCGGTTTGAGTAGCCTGGGCATCGGTTTTCGACAACCGCAGGTCCATTGCCGCAGCCATGGCGGCCGCATCCACAGCGTGCTGCAGCTTTCGCTGCTCCGAAGCAATCAGTCCCCCATCGAGCACGACGCCAGCGATGCCGAGCAGGGTAGGCAACATAATTGCCAGCAGAACAAGGATCTTGCCGTCACGCTCGGCACGCAACGTGCGCCGCAACTGGCAGCCGACACCAAGGTTGGTCAGGGTGATACTTCGCACAGATTTCATCCGTTAGTTGACGATTCTCATTGTTGTGGTGGACTGCAGGTCGAGCGTGCCCCAGGGAAACACAGGCAGGAGTGGCTGATGCTGGTAGCGCAATCCAACCTCTATCCGATCGCGCGGCGAATTGCCGGTATCGGGCCACGTAAGTTCGACCGCAACCAGATCGGCTGCCATCGTGGGGAGATGTTGCCGAATAGGGTTCATAATCTCATCTGCGTCGGCAGCCGTGCCGGTGTAGGTGGCAGGGCCCCAGGACCCCGCAACCGACGGAGCCAAATCACCATGCATTGCTGCTTCGCGAGCCAGACGTTGCGAGGCATCGACCAGAGTGTTGTATCGCAGTGCAGCCAGTCCCAGGTCGAGCAGGGCAAACACCACGAGCAGCGTCACCGGCAAAACAAAGGCCGTCTCCAACGCGGCAGCGCCGCGCGGTTGGAGGCGAGTTCGAATTGCAGTGCGGATGAGTTTCATAGGGAGGATACGGGCACTAGCGGAATTGGCGGAACTCCACACGGTGTTCAAGTTGCAGTTGGGAAGAGAGTCCGGGCCAGGCGACCGTCGTGCTGAACGGATAGCTAACCGTCACCACGATGCGGGCCAGGTCGTCGTCATCCATTGAGGTGGCGATGGTAACGGTCGCCTGGTTCTCGTCGAAAGCGGACAGCGACGATAGTTCGTCCAACGCCGCTTGGCGGACGTCGTTCTCCCAGCTTGCTTTGGTAAAGTCAGTGAAGCTCCGACCGGCGCCGGTTTCGGCCGCCGTGCGAGCAGCATTCGTCACCGTTTCGTGAAAATGGGCCACACGGCCGAAGTCCGCCGTAGCCAAGCCCAGCAGGAGCAGGATGGGCATGGTGAGCGCGCACTCGGTGGCCACCACACCAGGGCGGGGCATGGCTCGATGGCGGAGGCGACGCTTGCGGTTTGTCAGCTTTTGAGCCATCTTCAATCGGCCATGAACGCTTGTTGAATCTGAATGATTGCCGGACCTACGGCAACGATGAAAATTGCAGGGAAGATCAGCAGCAGAGTCGGCAGAAGAATCTTGACCGCAGCCTTTTGGGCGTTTTCTTCCGCCGACTGTTCCCGTTGCGAGCGAAGCATGTCGGCGTGGCTGCGGAGTGCCTCGCTGATGTTGGTTCCAAACCGCTGGGCTTCGCGGATAAAGGTGCTCAGGGTACGTACGCCTTCGTAGCCCGACCGCGTTGCGAACCGCTTCAAGGCTTGATCGACCGTGGAGCCGAGTTCGACGTCGCGTTGCACGATATCGAGCTCTGCTGCCAACGACGGATGCGCCAGCTTCAGCTCGTCGCTCACGCGGCGGATCGTTTCCTGCAAGCTGAGCCCTCCCTGCAGGCAAACAGTCATCAGGTCGAGGAGGTCGGGCAGCGACCGGCGCAACTGCAGGTGCTGCTTGGCAATGGCCTGGTGCAACCACACACGCGGCAGGAACGCCCCCAGCGTACCTACCACGGCAGTCAGCAGTATCGCATAGCGATAGTCGAGTCCCAGGAGCATGCCACCCACCAGCGTGCTGATGGTTACCACGCCAATAGTGACCAAGGTGCCCATCATGAACCAGGACACGGCACTCGGGTGATAGATGCCGGCCTTGGCCAGATGTTGCTGGAGGCTGGGACGATCAGCTTGTTTTGGCAAGTCGATCCAATGTCCCAGCCAGGCAAGCCAGCTTTGTTTCGATTGGGAGTCGAAAGAAGCACCTACGGAGCTTCCACCTTGAGCAGGCGTATCGAGCTCGTTGAGTCTTTGCTGGACACGGTCCCAATAGGGATCGAAGGTAACGGCAATCGTGTAAGCGCACGCCGCGAACAGCGTGATGCCTACCATTGAGAGTACATAGGGATTGAACAAGGTACGGCCCCTCTCAGTATTCGAAGTTGATGATCTTGCGAATCCACAGTGCTCCCAGCGTTTGCGCCGAGGCGGTAATGGCCAATAGCCATGGCCGCTGGAACAGGGCGCTGGCGTATTCGGGGGACAGGTAGGCGATGGAAGCCAGGGCCACCAATGGCAGCACGATTAGCACCATAGCTTGCATGCGCCCTTCGCCAGTCAATGCCCGGACTCGCTCTCGCAGCTTCAGGCGTTTGCGTATCAGTAACGCTAGATTGTCAAGCAGCTGCACCAGGTCGCCGCCGCTCTTGGCTTGCACCAACAACGCTACGACGAAGATCTGTAGTTCCATGATGCCGGAGCGTTCGGCCAGCTTCCTCAGCGACAACTCGCGACTCATGCCCAAGTTCTGCTGTTCATAGCACTGGGCGAACTCGGTTGAGATGGGCTGTTCGAAGTCTTCCGCGATAATCTGCAGCGCGGCGGGGACGGTCTGCCCGGCCTTCACTGCGCGGCTGATCATCTCGAAAGCCTCAGGCAACTGCCGGCACAGTTTTCGCTGGCGGTGGTGACTGCGAAGCAACAGGATCGCCAGTGGCACCAGTCCACCCAAAGGAGCGAGCACCACGGCCAGCCACCAGTTCTTCAATCCACCAATTATCGCCGCGCACCCTGCCATGGCGGCGCAGCTCCAGGCGAAGGATTGCAACGGCGCCGTGATGCCGGCCTGGTCCATCTGGCGACGCAGCCATTCGGTCCACGTTTCCCGCTGGAACATGCCAGGCTGCTGCAGTTGGCGCAGGTCCTTGAACAGCGAAACCGATCGTTCATCGTCGTCGTTGCCAGCCAGTTCGGCTAGGCGCTTCTTGATTGCAGTGCGGTGACGGAGCCACTCCTGCAGCAAGAGCGCCGTACAGAGTACGACGACCGTCACGGCCACGACGGTAATGGTGGGTATCCAGTCGGCAGTCATTAGAGGCCTCTCACAAAGTCGAGGCGATTGGATGCGTGCCGGCTTTTCTCGAAAAGGCCAGGCGACAGCGTGATCTTCTTCTCACGCAACCGCGCCAGGCAGTTGGGTTGAATACCGCAAGCTTCGAATCCTCCGGAGTCGTCGCCGGACTCTCCAGTCCTGTACTGGAACAGGTCATGCATACTAATCGTGTCGCCATGAATGCCGGTCACTTCCGAAATCTGCAGGATCTTGCGTTCACCTGAAGGAAGTCGTGCGACTTGCACCACGACATGAATCGCCGAGGCGATCTGGCGATGAATGAACCACATGGGCAGCTCGGGCGCCGCCATGCCTACGAGCATTTCCAAGCGGGTCAGGGCGTCTCGAGTTTCGTTAGCATGAATGGTCGACATCCCCCCCTCATGGCCGGTGTTCATCGCCTGCAGCATGTCGAATGCTTCTTCTCCGCGGCATTCGCCCACTACAATGCGATCGGGCCGCATGCGCAGGGCATTCTTGAGAAGATCCCGCGAGGTGACTTCGCCTTTGCCTTCCAGGTTGGGAGGACGTGTTTCCATTCGCGCGACATGAGGTTGCTGCAGCCGGAGTTCCGCAGCGTCCTCGATGGTCGCAATTCGTTCAGTACTGGGTATGAAGCTTGACAAAGTGTTGAGCAGGGTCGACTTGCCACTACCCGTGCCGCCGGAAATGAGGATGTTAAGGCGGCTTTTCACGCAAGCGGCCATAAACTCCATCATCTGAGGCGATGCCGCTTTGCGGGCGATCAGGTCCTCAGGCGTGAAGGGTCGGGCAGCGAACCGACGAATCGAAACCAGTGCCCCATCCAGGGCCAATGGTTGAATCACCGCGTTCAGGCGGCTGCCATCCTGCAAGCGGGCGTCGACCATTGGACTCGACTCATCGAGCCTTCTGCCCACCTTGCCAGCAATGCGCTGCACTATTTGGACTAGATGATCGTTGTCGCGGAATTCAACAGAGGTCGACTCCAGTTGCCCCCGCCGTTCGACATAGACACACTTCGGACCATTGATCAGTATGTCGGAAATCGTTGGGTCGTGCATCAGAGGTTCCAGCGGTCCCAATCCCAGGGCTTCGTCGACCAGTTCGTCAACCAGACGCGTCCGCTCCGATTGGCTGATCAGACCCAGGTGGGCACTGCACAACTCGGCCGCTCCCCGGCGTAACTCTTCGCGAAGTACCTTTTCGTCAACCGACCGCAAGACCGCGAAGTCGACTCCATTGATCAACTGCTCGTGCAGTTTCTCTTTCAGACGCTGCAGATCTTGGTCTCGTCCCCTGGTCTCATCGCCCTGAGCGCCCGGCTTTACTAACGCCGCCATATACTATCCCCCCGGTAATGGATGTGACCCTGAATGCTGTTAACTGCAAAGCATTAGTGCGCTGATCGCCAGAAAGCTGGCGGCCCGCAAGCCGCTCAGTGGCAGAGTAGAGGTCTTTGCCGGTGCTTCGATGCCGAGTAGCGATTCGGCGCATGCGCGAAAGGCCTTGGCTGTCTTGCAGTTAGGCTGCTCGAAGACAAGCGGATTGCCAATGTTCGTCGACTTGACCACTGCTTCCTGATCTTCGGGGACGCAGTGGAAGTTGTCGACCTGCAGAATCTTCTTCACCGAGTTAGCCGGCAATTCGCCAGCGATACCTGCCCCCACGGCAACAATATGTATGCTTGCGCGCGGTACGTTGCTCTCCAAGAGCATCGTGATGGCTTGCTTGGCGCGGTGAACCGAGGCGATGTCCAGGCGAATAGCCAGCACCACGACGTCGCTCATGCCCAGCACACCAACTTGTCTAGCCTGGTACACGCTTTCGGTGTTCACCGTGACAATTGGCCAGCATGACCGTGCCAGTGCCACAACATCGCGGCACAGCGGCATTTGAATGCCCGCCAGATCGGCAAATAGATCGGGGCCGGGTAGCAGACTAATACCGCTGGCGTGTTCTACGAGAACCTGACGCAGCATGCCTTCGTCGATAACGTCGGCCTGGGTCAGTAGATCGACCACATTGTGGCGGTGGTCCAGCTTCAGCCGCAGGGCCAGGTCGCTTCCACGAAAGTGCATATCGCAGACCATGCAGGATCCCTCCAGCATCGAGAACACGCCCGATAGGTTAAGCGTGGTCAGGCTGGCGTCGCTTGCCGACTGGCAGGGAATCACCGTGACCACGGTGCCTTCGTCGCCGTCTTGCCGCTGCGACTCGCGCAGACGGCCGAGGAAACTTACCACCTCGTCGGTCAGCCATTCGTTGAGTGCCAGAAAGTCGTTGGCCCCTACCCGCACCGCCTGCACGACTGCCATGTCGTCGGTCGATGCACTTGCAATCGCAATCGTGGTATCCCGCTCGACAACGTTACGAAGGTACCGCACCAGATTGCAGTGATCCTTGCCGAACCGCTGCACGACCACGAACAACACGCCCTGGGCTTGCTTCAGCACATCCTTCCATTCCGGCAGCGAAGCCAGGTCGAGGATCCGTTCCTCAGGACAGACAATCCCCGAATGTGCCAGTGCATCGTGGAGATTCCCGCTTAGTGTTTCATTCTCTGTCAGTATCCAAGTTTCCATGCGTTGCCTCATCGCGCGAGAACGGACTACATTGGCGCTGATCTTCCCCCCCCTTGGACGGCGCGCATAAAAAAAGCCCCCACAACGCTCAACAGCGCGGTGGAGGCTTTCGTGGCCAAGGTGTTTGCGTACGTGACGCCGGTCACTTCAAGTCGATCGTGGACCGAAGTTGATCAAGCATAGCCTGTGCTTCTTGGGCGGGCAAATATGGAGAACAACGAGAGTCCACCTGGCTGTTTCGTCTTGCGAGCGATGCGCAGCTACATATGGATCAACCGAATCGCCACATTCAAGCTGCCATTTGTTCTACCAGTTGTATCGAATCTCTGGCTTTCTATGGGACGCAACCCCCCGGGGTTTTGTGGACACCCACAACGGGACTGCGCACAGGGTGGTCTATGATCGTTTTGGGACCAGCACTTTGAAGGCTTGTGAACATTGGACGATCCGTTCCACTTTCCACTAGGTAAGAAGGTAGACCAATGGATGTCAGGGGGCGAATTGCAATAGCGGACGACGACCAGATCGTCCGCGACTTTCTCCGCGTATCGTTGGAGAAACTTGGATACGAGGTAGTGGTGAACGCTTCCTCGGCGGCTGCACTTATTTCCGGCTGCAGTTCGCAGCATCCCGATTTGGTTATTACCGACATCGAGATGCCAGGGCCTGATGGCCTGACCGCATTAGAGGAGAGCGGCATTTCGTCGGAGACTCCGGTGATCATCTTGTCATCCCATCACGATGAGCAACTCGTGGAGCGGGTGGCGGAAAGCTCCGCCCTGGCGTACTTGGTAAAACCGATCGACTTTGAGGATTTGCGGGCAACCATTCCCTTGGCGATAAAACGATTCGAAGAAATCCAATCTTATAGGAGTGATGTTGCGTCGCTTCGTCAAGATCTGGCCAATCGGAAGATTGTCGAGAAGGCCAAAGGCGTGATCATGACAAAACTGTCAATGAATGAATCGGTGGCGTTTCGCCATCTCCAGAAGCTGGCTCGAGATAACAGGAAGCAACTTGTGGACATCGCCAACAGCATCCTATTGGCCGAAGAAGCCTTGACCGTGAAGTAGTCGAATTTCCCTGGCCGCTAAGCAGCAATTGGTCGTCGATTGGTAGGCGTGGAAACCCGTGCTGACGGAGCAATACACTAGTCGGCAGCCATCGGGCAATGTGCGACGTATGACAGATCCCCATGAGACAGCAAGGCACTCAACCCACCGAATGGACGTTTCGCTGGGGACTTTGTGTCGCAGCCATGCTGGCGACTTCCACCGCAACGGCCCGCTACCATTCGCTCCAAACCCCAACGAATCAGTCGGCGGAGCATGCCGTTACCCGGGAAGCTTTAACTCTACCAGCCAGTCTCCCTTCCACGGACAAGCCATCCATTGAGGGGGAAATTCTTGTCCGGGCCCGAGGGGGCGATTGGCTGACTGGAAGTCCAGAACTTGGGTTGGCGGGAGCAGTCGTCGCCACGTTGCTGCTCGTCACCTATGGCCTGAAGAAGCGACAAGACCTGCCGCCGGAAGACACCTTGAAGTGGGTTGCGGTAGTGGTGCTGGCATGTGGGGTGACATTCCTAGCCGAGCCCCTGGCCAACTGGTGGCCGGCATCTCAATGGGCCACCGATTGTCTCAAGTGGGGGGCCGCCGTGGGGGCCTGGTGCGGCGCGGTGTTGCTGATTCGTCACATGGCTAGTCCCCGACTGTGGAACTCAGTCACAAGCCTGACCAACGGAACGCCCGCGACTCGAGAGTTTCTGAATCGAGCCCTGGAGGCCGGCGAATTCGGCGTGTGGGAGTTCGATATTGCCTCGGGTTCGCTGAAATGCGACGAACAGACGCGCAGGCTCTTCGATCTCCCCGAAGCGGCCGACGCTCCCATCGATTACCAGGAACTCCGCGCCCGAATCCATCCGGAGGATCGCAAGAGAGTTCGGCGACTGGTCGTGGCGAGCGTAACGGAGGCCCGCCCGTTCCGTGCCGATTTTCGACTGCGAGAAAACGATTGGCTGGAAACCCATGTCCGGGCGCATGCCGAACTGGTGCTCGACCACCAGGGCGAGCCCGCGTCGTTGGTGGGCATTAGTCTCGACATCTCCGAGTCGCGGCAAAACGAAAAAGTGTTCCAGGAGACGTCCGCGCTGAACCGCAGCATCCTCGACACCGCGGCGGATGGCATCATTACCATCGACGGGTGTGGCATCATTCAAGTATGCAACTTAGCGGCCACGCAGATGTTCGGTTACACCGAGAACGAACTGGTTGGGCACAACGTCAACATGCTGATGCCGATGCCTCACCGGGACTATCATGATCGGTACCTTGCCACTTACCAAAAAACCAATTGCAAACGCATTATCGGTTCCACCCGCGAGCTATCGGCCAAGAGAAAGGATGGCAGCGAGTTTCCCATCGAGTTGTCGATTAGCGAAGTGAAGGTGGGCAACGCCACGTTATTTACGGGCATCGTGCGAGACATTACCGAGCGAAAAGAGTATCGGGATCGCCTGGAGTTGGCTAAGGAAGAGGCAGAACTCGCCAACAAGGCCAAGAGCCTCTTCCTCGCTTCGATGAGTCACGAGTTGCGCACCCCACTCAACGGGGTGATTGGAATGACCGAACTGCTGCAGCATACGCCGCTGGATAAACGCCAGCAGCGATTCGTCAAAGCATGTCGCACTAACGCGATGGGCCTCACGTCGCTGGTGAACAACGTCTTGGATTATTCCAAGATCGAATCCGGTGGATTGGAGCTCGACGAACATCCCTTCGATCTACTGGACCTGCTGGACGAAGCGGTATGTTCCATGTCGCCGCTGCTCGACGGCACCGAAGTGACGCTCAGTCGCAGCATCAATACCCGCACCAGTATCGCACTGCGGGCTGACCGGGCCCGTATCCAGCAAGTGCTGTTTAACCTGCTGGGCAATGCTATCAAGTTCACCAAGCGAGGCAGCATTCACTGCCAGGCGATCGTCGAGAGCATCACCGAAGATGTCGCCCGTATCCGATTCAGTGTCACCGATACCGGCATTGGCATCCCCGAAGAGAAGTTGGATCGACTGTTCAAAGAGTTCTCTCAGGTCGACCGCTCCATCAACAGAAAATACGGCGGTACTGGTCTCGGGCTGGCGATCTGTCGCAACCTGGTCGAGGCCATGGGGGGCAACATCGGCGTACTGAGTACCGAGGGAAAAGGCTCCGAGTTCTGGTTTCGTCTGGCGATACCTCTTGCGACTACGGCCGAGGTAGCTGAAGAGCAGCCCGTCGAATCACTTCAGGGAGTGCGTGTTGGGCTGGTCGTGGACGACGAGGAGTATCGCACCTACGCCAGTCGTTGCCTGGAAGCCCATCGCATGACGGTCCAAATGCACTTGAGCGAAGACGGGGGCCGAAACTGCGATCTGGTTATATGCGATCGCACTGGCTACCAGTATCTCCTGACCACCGCCGAAAAACGCGATCTGCAACGCGTGCTGCTGATCGGCAGTGACGTCGAAACGCCATCTTGTATGAAGGTCATTCCGTTGATCGATACGCCGCTAGGGCAGGTGAACTTAACGGAAAACGTAGCCCGGGTCGTTCGCGAGATCTCCGTCGACGAGCCCTTTTTGTTCGAATCAACTTACGCCCAAGACGGGGATCAGCATCCTAGCCGCAAGATTCTGGTGGTTGACGACAACGAAACGAATCAACTATTTACAAGCGAGGCTTTGCTGCGTTTGGGGTGGCAGTGCGACATTGCCGGCAACGGCGAGGAAGCGCTCGCCATGAGTTTCGCGGTAGGGTACGACGCCATTCTGATGGACTGCCAGATGCCCGCAATGGATGGATACGAGGCCACGATGCGACTTCGCGACCGCGAGGCGCAGCTGGGCTTGCCTCCGGTGCCAATCATCGCGTTGACGGCAAATGCCATGCAGGGCGATATCGAGTTGTGCCACGCGAGCGGTATGGACTGCTATCTGGCCAAACCTTTTACCATTGAAGATTTACGGCAAGTCCTGCGGGAAGCGTTGGACAAATTACAACCAGGTAGGCCAAGCCCATTGCTCTCAACGCTGTCGAAAGCCCCTATTGAACTAGACGATTCGCCAATCTGCCGCCAGGCGATCCTGGCCCGGTGCGCGGGCGACCGGCAGTTTGCCTGCGACATGCTGACGTCGTTCGTGAGAGACGTTCCCATGCGTCTGACAGAAGTTCTCGAAGCAACACAACAACGCGACTTCGACGCCGCCCGCCAGGCGGCCCACTCGCTAAAAGGCATAGCAGGCGTCGCTTGTGCGGATGCCGTCCGTGCGGTTGCCTGCGATGCGGAAACTGCGAGCCGAGCCAGCGAAACACGCTTGCTAACCGACCTGCTCGTTGAACTGCAGGAGGCGGTACATGCGAGTATCGACTGTGCCAAGCGACTCCAGGAAGAACTGCTCTCGGTCGACGAGATGATCCACCCTGAAATCCAGTCGAGCTCAGCAGTTGGATAGCGATCCATCCCGTACACCCTCTGAGAAATCCATCGCGAACAATCGCGCGGGCCCTTGCCTTGCTATGGGAGGGGGCCGGTGGCAAAGTCTCGATCGCAGTCCCGGGCCATCAGAGAGACCTATGACGAGCAGGCAGGATCGGCCTAGAATGGGTCGTCGAACGCACCTGCTTAGCCGGGAATGGTTTCCGGCGCTTCGATTTGGCGAACCATGGCTAAGGGAGCATGACGAATGACCCGCCCCGTGCAGGACTTGTCTTTAGTACATCACCCTATCGGCCCACTGTTTAGCGAGCCGATCTCGGTGCCCAGCGAGGTGCTGACTGAAGGGCAGCTCGCGCAATTCGAGCGCGACGGGTTCATCACCGGTGTACAACTACTTACCGACATGCAGTGTGACGCGTTGTGCGAAGAGCTCGAAGAGTTCTTTGCGCCCGATCATGACGGCCACGAGCTGTGGTACGAGTACCATACGAACGAGTCGACCACGCCGGAGACCGCATTGTTCCATGCCCTGGGGGCGTGGCGACTTCGACCAGGCTTTCACGACCTCTTGTGGAACGCGCGGCTGGTGGCAGCGGCAAGACAGTTGCTGGGAGCGACGCCGCGGTTCTGGCACGACCAACTGTTCTGCAAGCCCGCCCACCACGGTGGGGTGGTCGCCTGGCATCAAGACTATTCGTATTGGACCCGCACCACACCGCTGGCGCATCTCACTTGTTGGTTGCCTTTGGACGATTGCGACGAAGAAAACGGCTCGATTCAGTACGTACCTGGTAGCCACCGCTGGGACTTGTTGCCGCAAGGAGACCTAGCCGGCAATATGGACGGCATTCGAAAGTTGCTGACAGACGAACAGTGCGATGCCCTTGAGAACCCCGTGGTGGTGAAGGCGCGCCGTGGCGAGGCGACGTTTCATCATCCGTTGACGGTCCATGGATCGCAGGCCAATCTTAGCGATCGACCACGGCGTGTGGCGGTAGTCAACCTCGTAGCCGATGGCGTGAAGAGCGATACGGACGAACCACTCCTCGAAGGCGTACCGGTGATCCCACAGGGTGAGCCACTTTCTGGGCAGTTCTTCCCGCTACTTGGTTAGTGAGGCTACAACCATCGTTGGTGGAATGGGATTGGCTGTACGCAGGCGGTGCACGCCCCACGTCACCGCCCATTCGTGTGCTTATCGGCGTATGAAGGGTCAAAGGACTTGTTAGTTCTGATCCGATGTCGACCTGTTACTTTTACAAGTTGCAATTGACTATAATGCAGGGCCACTAATCGTCGGAGTACAGCTAGAATTCAAGACCGCTCGGATTGGACAATCAGATCTTTGGGATTCCGGCTCCAATGTTGAGAAGAACCACGAGATGAAGCAATTGATTCGGTCATTGATTTATTTGTCAGTTATCTGTGGTTGGCTGGTGCTTCGTTGTTCAATTGGAACGACCCAAGTTGTACCAGAACCACCGCGGATCGACAGTGTGGGCGTTCTTGATCTGCAGCCAGCTGAGACTGATTCGGCGGTGATCTGGTTCGATGATTTCGACAACGCCGAAGAGCAGTCGCGCTATGCCGAGTCGAGCGGTGACATAGTCGATCGGCCACACTTCGGCGGCGTCGGCAAATCGCTTCGCATGGACTATCCGCAAGGAAGTCGCGGTATCGGCGGTCGCAAAGTCTTCTTTGGTGACTCGCCCACTTATCGATCTAAAGTCGTTCGCGGTGAGGACAAGTTCACCGATGTCTACTGGCGAATCTACGTAAAGCATCCGTGGGATTGGACAGGGGGCGGGGCGGCGAAACTCTCCCGCGCGACGAGCCTGGTGCCACCCGATTGGCGGCAGTCGATGATTGCGCACGTCTGGAGCAGTGGGGAGGCTCTCACATTGGATCCAGCATCGGGAGTCCAAAAGGGTAGAGTGGTCACCACGAAGTACAACGACTTTGAGAACTTGCACTGGCTTGGGAACAAACCGGCATCGCGATTCAAACTACACGGCGAAGATGGGGCAGGCTGGTGGGTCTGTGTCGAAGCCCGTGCTAAGCTGAACACTCCTGGCAGGCAGGATGGATTGAACCAACTATGGATTGATGGCCGACTGGAAGCGGAGAGACGGAATCTAGATTGGCGAGGAACTTTTAGCGAGCGCGGCATCAACGCAGTGTTTCTCGAGGCCTATTGGAACGAGGGCTCCCCTGTCGATCAGGCTCGTTGGATTGACAACTTCGTCGTCTCGACCCAACCGATCGGTCCGGTCGCCTGCTCTAAGAATCCAGTCTTGATCAAAACACCATATCGAGGTCCAGGGGCCCAACGAGCATGGCAAGTCGAGATTGCCACTGACAGCTCAGGAGACAAACCTGTTTGGAGGTCCACACCAAGCGACGCGCGGGACCGACTGAGAATTGGGACGGATACAGGGCAATTTAGTGGCGCACTTGAGGGAAAACATCAGCTCGATGCTGAGAGCATCTACTATTGTCGCGTTCGCCAGCAGAGCGACTCCGGTAAGTGGTCAGCCTGGAGCCCCTGGCATCAACCATTTCAAACGCAGTGAGCAAGCCAAGCTAATGGTCACCGTACCGGCCGAGCCGGTCAGCAGGTCGCGGACGTCGTCGTCGGCTACCGAACGTTCTTCACTGGTCATGTAGTTTTCTACTCACTGACGTCGGACCACGGCCTCATCGACGCCGCTCCACAGCCCCATGACGTTACCCCACTCTGTGGCCAACTTGGGAAAGCAAGGTAGCTATTGTCTTAGAATGGACCTGACTACCGCGCCCGGTGCGGTTAAATACGGTAACGGTACATATGTCGGTAGAAAGGTAGGTGGTATTGGTAAAAGCGCGCCAACGCTTGATCATTATCGACCGTCCTATCGTAGCGGGTGTGTTGTCGGCTGAGTCCTTGGCTGTCTGCCACTCCCTCGTGCCATGATTGCCAGTCTTTCCACTCTTCTTGCTGACCAGACGACCAACGAATGGCTTCTGGATAGTGGGGAATTCCCAATCGTTGGCATAGTTCTGAGAGAATCAATGTAGGTTCGGCCACCAGAGTTTCAGCACAAACAACGATAGGAGGAGAGCCTTCAACGCGATGGACTACATCGAAGAGGCTGGCTTGCCGTTCGTAGCCGATCTCCTCCATCGTAACGTCTGGGTTTTTGGCGAAATGCGATGCTATGGTCGGTTTGGGATCGCGGACGAGAAAGACATGGTCGACTTTTTCAAGCATCGTCTTGTCATCGATTAGATGATCGTGACAGTGGTAACACATGTCTTTAAAGAACACGTTTGAGGTCTGAGAGTGGTTCAGAATGCGATCGCGAATAGCGGTAAAGTCGCTCGGCTGCGATGTGTCCAATTCGGCTTCTACGGCCGCAGCTCGTTGCTCATGCAGATAATACAGAGCGGCGAAAGGTTCGTGAATCACGTGGAAGTCACCACGCTCCATAAACACTCTCTCAAGCGCAGTCGATCTCGATCGCGGATGCGCCCATAGAGCAATGATTCTCTTCATAAGCACCTCCTAACGTGTGGAATGCGGTTCTTTCAAGATCGTTCCGCAGCTGATTTGCGTGCGACGGTCGATGAATCGGCGAGGATAGGCTAGACTAGCAGCACTCTCTATTTTCATGAACGGCTACTTAGGCAAGATTAGGGATTATGAAACGTCCAAGAGTTGTAGAGAGATTCACAAAACTACTCCAACTCAAAACTGATCCTGGAGTGTTCTTTACCTCCGCATTGCTTATCGCGGGGTTCGTGCTGTTTGGCATCGTGTTCACCAAGACTGCGGTACGCATTTTCGGCACTGCTCAGTCATTGATTAGCAGTTCGATGGGCTGGTTCTATCATACGACGGTTACCCTTTGTTTGATATTCTGCCTGGTTCTGTGCTGCACAAAATACGGAAAGGTCAAGCTTGGCAAGCCGGAGGATCACCCAGAATTCGGCTACCTAACTTGGTTCTCCATGCTGTTCAGTGCCGGAATGGGCATTGGCATCTTGTTTTGGTCCGTCGCCGAACCGATCACACACTTAGAGACTCCACCTGTGCAAACTGCGAGTGCAGAGCAAACGGCACTCCTGGCAATGGACATCACCTTGCTTCACTGGGGTCTCCATGGTTGGTGTATCTTTGCAGTGGCCGGTCTTGGAATGGCCCACGCCGCCTATCGCCGAGGCCAGCTGCTGACTTTTCGAGCGGTGCTATTCCCCGTTCTTGGAAAGAAGACGCATGGATTGATTGGCGGTATCGTAGACATATTCGCCATACTTGGTACTATGTTCGGAGTGGCTACAAGTCTCGGCTTCGGTGCGCAACAACTCAATGCGGGCTTATCTCACCTCACTGGAATTGAACACTCGGTACGCGTTCAAATCCTGCTTATCGTGTTCATCACCGCACTTGCAACTGCATCAGTCGTAAGCGGGCTCGACCGAGGCATCAAGCTCCTCAGCAAACTCGCAATACTGATGGCGATACCGTTATGGCTATATGTCATCATTGCGGGGCCGACATCAGTTGGACTGGAATCGATATTTGTGTACGGGGGCAACTACCTACGAACCGTCTTCGAGCATGCACTTGTTTCCAGCTTTGGGGGATCGGTGGAATGGCAATCGGATTGGACGTTGTTCTATTGGGGATGGTGGATTGCATGGTCGCCCTTCGTTGGCCTGTTTTTAGCCCGGATCTCAAAAGGCCGAACAATCCGCGAGTTCATGCTTGGTGTTCTATTGCTGCCCACGCTGGTGACATGTGTGTGGTTTTGCGTTTTTGGTGGAATGGGCATTGATCGCGTCGAGAATGGCGACACGGAGCTAGTGACGGCCGTAACGGACAACTTCTCCATTGCCATTTTTGTGTTCTTCAATGACTTCCCGGCGTCCACTGCGCTGTCAGCTGTATCCTTAGTCGTAATCATTGTGTTCTTCGTAACTTCTTCCGATTCGGCGTCGCTTGTAATTGACTACATAGCATCGGGCGGTGACCGAAATCCACCGAAGCGTCAACGTGTGTTCTGGGCCACGCTTGAAGGAGTTGTCGCTGCCGTTCTGCTGCTCGGTGGAGGCATTGCCCCGATGCGAGCGTTCCAGATTATGACTGGTCTGCCACTGGCAGTGATCCTGCTACTGATATGCTTCTCGGTGGCGCGATCCCTGATCCGCGAAGAACCAATAGTGGCGTCTTGCCCCAGCCCCCTCAAGTGAGTCCATTCCGTGATGAATAATCTCGGCTTACGACGCAATTTTAGGGAGATTTAGGGTGGCACGAGGTGAATAGTACAACGCCGATGAGATGATCCTCAAGCCTCGCGAAGCGGAGGTATTGATGCCAGAGGGGACCACGCAGGAACTGGCGGCAAAGCAGATCGGCGTGTCGACGCAGATTTTGACTCGCCGGCGAAAGGAAAACAGTGGCCTATGTTTGGACCAGGCGAGTCTCGGCCCGTGCCACACCAACTGCGGCGCAGAAAGTGGCGAAGTAATCGCAAATTCGCCGCACTGTCGACGCTGAGCGTGCGGAGGAGTTCGACGTGCTGGCGTACTTTGCCGATGCCAGGCCGACTAAGCCCCGCACCTAGTTCGTCGCCGAGAATAGCGACAGAATCCAGGCGTCCTGCCACGGCATCGGCGGCCTTGCGGCAGCAGAGTTACAAGGTCTCCATCCTTCAGCAGAAAGTATGCGTGGTTTCCCGAACCGCCCTCTAGACTGCGGAACAACCGCTCAAGTTGTTGGTGATTGAGGCCCCCAGGACAATTAATCTCGGCGGTTCTCTCAGCACCCCTGTTTCGCCTTAATTACTTGCCCCGCGGGGACTTAGGGGCGATAATCGGCACCGCTTGGCGGCCCAGCTTTATATAACTCAGATTTTAGCTGTCTTAGTTTGGAGACTTTTCGGCAGACCAGTACTAGAGAAACTTCCTCCACGAACTGCTAATGCCCAACTCACAACCAGATACGGATCAGTTGCTCCAACAGACGGTGGCCGGCGACCAGTCGGCGGCCCAGGAGTTAGTGACCCGCTTTCGACCGCGGCTGCGTCGCATGGTCGATGTTCATCTGGACCGTCGATTATCTGCCCGTGTCGATCCCTCGGACGTGGTCCAGGACGTACTCGCCGAAGCCTTCCAGCGGCTGCCGGTGTACGCCGACGAGCGACCCATATCGTTCTACCCCTGGCTCCGGCGGATCGCCTGGCAGCGACTCATCAAAGTTCATCGCACTCACTTGAAAGCCGCCCGCCGATCGGTCGAGCGCGAGGTGGATGCCGTGGTGCCAATTTCAGACAACTCCGTCGGGCAGTTGGTCGACCTGTTGGCGGTCAGTCAAACCGGACCAGCACTGAAACTTGTGAACGACGAACTTCGTGAGCGCGTGCGGACGGCATTGGACGGGCTCCGTCCGGCCGATCGCGAACTATTGGCCATGCGTTACCTCGAACACTTGTCCCTCAAAGAAATTGCCGAAACCACCGACGCCACGCTCGCCGCCACCCGCCGCCGTCATACCCGAGCTCTCGAACGGCTCGAACAAGCGTTGACCGACACCTGAACCCTTACCTCTCTCTTCTCCCATGCCTTCCAAAGTAGTTTCCAACGCCGATTCGATTGCCGTCGAGGGAACCTCTCTCGACGTCCTGGTCGACCGCATCAGCGAACTGGTCGAGGCGGGGAAGACGGGCGACGTTCAAACGCTTATCGGCGAGCATCCGCAGCACGCCGATCGACTGCGCACGCTACTACCCGCCATCGAAGCGATGGCAACCGTTGAAGGGCTATCAGTCGATGGGCTTTCGGCCAACGAGGTGACTGGCGACCGCGAACTTCGTGGGCAGTTGGGCGACTTCCGCCTCATTCGCGAGATCGGCCGTGGCGGGATGGGCGTGGTGTACGAGGCCGAGCAAATCTCGCTTGGCCGCCGCGTCGCGCTTAAGGTATTGCCGCTTGCGGCGACGCTCACACCGCAGCAGCTCGAACGTTTCAAAAATGAAGCCCGTGCGGCCGCCACGCTCCGGCATCCGCATATCGTGGGTGTCTACTCGGTGGGCGTCGAGCGGGGCGTGCACTACTACGCCATGGAACTGATCGAGGGGCAAACCCTGGGCCAAGCGATTGCCGAGCTCAGCCAGCAAACCACCGCCGACGGCGAACAGGCCTCGCCCGACGCCGAAACCGTTACCGCGGCCGGCTTGTCGACCGTTCGCACCAAGAGCCCACAGAAATACTACCGTCAGATGGCGCGGGTGATGGCCGACGCGGCCGACGCCATCGACTACGCCCACAACCAGGGCGTGCTGCACCGCGACATCAAGCCCGCCAACCTGATGCTCGACAGCCAGTCGCACGTGTGGGTGACCGACTTCGGCCTGGCGCGGCTCGAAACCGAGGCGGGCGTCACGCTCACCGGCGACATCCTCGGCACGCTGCGATACATGAGCCCCGAACAGGCGGCTGGCAAGACCGCGCTGGTGGACTATCGCACCGACATCCACGCCCTGGGAACAACGCTCTACGAGCTGGTCGCGCTGAAGCCCGCGTTCGCTGGCAGCGAGCGGGCCGACGTGCTGCGGCGGGTGATCGACGTGCCCCCCACGCCACTGCGACAAGTCGCGGCGAGTGTACCGGCCGATCTCGCAACCATCGTCAGCAAGGCAATGGAAAAAGACCCGGCCGATCGCTACCAGACCGCCAGCGAGCTGGCCGCGGACCTGCGGGCGTTTGCCGACGAGCGTTCGATCACTGCCCGGCCGCCCTCGATGGCCACCAAGATCAACCGTTGGGTGCGCCGGCATGCGGCGCTCGTGGCCGCTGCGCTCGCCCTGTTGCTCATGGCCACTGGGGGACTGGGGGCGGCCCTGGCAGTGATCGATCACGAACGGACCGTGGCGACTAAGAATGCCCAGCAGGCCGAGGACAACTACCGGTTAGCGCTGGACGCGGTCGACCAAATGCTGGCTCGCGTGGGTGACGAGAAGCTTAAGAATGTGCCGCTCATGGAAGAGGTGCGTCGCGAGTTGCTGCAGGACGCCGTCGGACTCTACCAGCAACTTCTCGATCGTGAAGCGGATGGACCGCAAGCTCGCATCGAGATGGGCATCGTCCATCAACGGCTCGCTAGTCTGCTAAACGAACTCGGCCGCCAATTCGAGGCAGAAACCTCCATTGCGCGTTCGCTAAAGTTACTTCACGCAGCGGCGGGAGCTGCGCCAGACGACTGGCGAGTGCGCTTGGAATTGGCTCGCAGCCTAATCCTTACCGGGCGTATACGCGAAGACATCGAGTCATTCTCACAGGGCATCGCCCTGCTCCGAGAGTTTCCGCCGGACTCTTCATATGCGAACGCGGCACATTTGGAACTCGCCAATGCTTTGAACCTCGCCGCCAACCTGATCGAAAAGACGGGCGACGTTGAGCAAACGGCACGTTCTTATGGAGAAGCCGAAGAACAGTTTGAGCAGCTCTTGGTAAACGACTCTCAAGAGGCATCACTGCAGCGGGCGTATGTCAAACTCCTTATCAATTATGGACTCTTTGTCGGTCGGGGCGGAGACCTGTCGGCCGAGACTGAAAAACTGCAGGAAGCCGTCACGATCGCGGGCAACCTCGCGCGGGAGAGTAGGCTGGCCGAGGATAGGCACCTCTACGGGTCGGCATTGCTAAATCTAGGCGCGGCCAAGCTAAAACGATCGATGCTGGAAGCGCAAGAACTTGGGCAGGCGTCGCCTGAGCTTTCCCTCGCGGCCGAAGACTTCAACGCGGCTGCAGACATTTATCGCGAGCTGGTCGAGGACTACCCCGCCACCGTCATCTACCGAGTTCGCCTGGCCTCTTCCCTGATGAACCTGGTGGGCTGTTTCATGGACGAGCCGGATAGCTTCCTGCCACCCGCCGAAGAAGCGATTGAAATCTTCGCCGAGCTGGCCGAGGAGTTTCCCAGAAATGCCGACTATCTAAGCGGCTACGGAGGCGCCCTGAGTAACCTGGGCACCCTCTTGCAACGAAACGGGATTCACCTGGATCGAGCCGAACTGCTTGTTACCGAAGCGATCGAGCAACAGCAACGCGCATTGGATCTGCGACCGAAGGATCCAACCGCCAACAGCTATTTGGCCAATCACTATCTGGCTCTAGCACAAATCGTAATCGACAAAGGTGGCGACCCGGAGGTCGTGCTTCAAGCGTGCGATGACGGCCTCGAGATCGTAAATCGCTTGCTCATTGACTATCCCGAGAATCCGCGCTTTCGTGGAAACCAAAACGAACTTGTGCGGCTGCGGGAATTGGCGTTGCGAGAGATCGAAGCGCGGAAGGAGCCAGACTCTGTATCGAAACGGCCCTAACAAGTTTTCGACTCATCTCACTATTCCTATCTAATCTTGACGCGAGGATCCGATGCTTTGTCATCCATGGACTTACTTTGCGGCGTGCTTCTTCTTGGTGGTCCAGCCAGTAGTGGCCGCTGAGTTTATCCCGCTCGGCAATCTTTCGCCAGATTATCCGTATAGCTCTCCCAGCGCCATCTCGTCAGACGGTACTGTTGTCGTCGGTCGTGCAAGGGTTACATCAGATGGCGTCGATGACGCCTTTCGTTGGACGGAATCGACCGGCATGGTCGGATTAGGGGTGTCAGATTACATGCTGGGCGGCACTTCCGGATCGGCAGCCGCGGTCTCGGGCGATGGCTCTCTGGTGGTAGGCAGGGGACCAGGCCCAAGTTCTTCCGGCGACGGAGGCCATGTATTTGTGTGGAACGAGGAAGCAGGACTGAGCTACATCGACCGACCAAGTAATGTGATCAACTGGTGGCCCACCAACTCAAGTTTGGACGGCTCGGTCATCGTGGGCGCACTGTTCACCGGTGTTGGCGAGATTCAAGCGTATCGCTGGACAACCGACGTAGGGACAGTGCCGCTTGGATTCTTACCTGGAACCGACGAGAGTTTTGTTGGCGATGTGTCGGGGGATGGTACGATTGTCGTTGGCTCTTCTGCCAGCGACGTCGATGACGTACGAGGCTTTCGCTGGTCGGAAGCCACCGGCATGATCGATTTGGGCCACGTCGACCTGACTGGCGAGGAAACAAGAAACGCCCCTATTGCGATTTCCAGTGACGGTACGACGATCGTGGGAAGCGATTCTCCACCGTTGTACGGTGGCCCATACCAACACGATGGCGAAACCTACGGTGGCCAAGCCTATCGTTGGACGGAATCGACCGGCATGGTCGGTTTGGGCGATCTTCCAGGCGGAGAGTTCAATAGCGCTGCCAGTGACGTTTCCGCAGACGGATCAGTAGTGGTCGGTCGCGCGACGAGTGAGTTGGGGCAAGTGGCTATCATTTGGGACGAAATCACAGGCATGCGATCGCTCGAGAGCATCCTAACGGCGGCCAACGTCGACCTTTCAGGTTGGGCACTGACCGACGCCGTAGCGGTCTCTGATGATGGTTTAGTTGTGACCGGAATTGGACGCAATTCTGACGGCTACGAGGAGGCGTGGCTCGTGCGACTCGACTCCAACGTGGTCCCCGAGCCAGCAACGAGTACCCTGGCGCTTGTCGTTTGCGCGGGATTATGCATGTTGCACTTGCGACGACACACTGCATACGCAAAGTGCTTACTTGCGCCGATAGTGTTCGCACTGCCGATGGGCCTCGCCCACGCCGCAATGTTCATTCCCCTGGGCGACTTGCCCGGAGGCGAGCGATCAAGTATCGCGTATGCAGTGTCTAACAATGCTGTCGTCGTCGGAGCGAGCTCTTCTGCACAAGGCGCACAGGAGGCCTTTCGCTGGGAGGCAGGGACCATGACCGGAATGGGTTCTTTGCCGAATGGCTGGCCTGGCAGCATCGCCAATGGTATTTCAGGGGATGCCTCCGTGATTGCAGGAGTGGGGTATGCACTGCTCGACCAGACACCGACCGCTCGAGCGGTTCGCTGGGAAAGTGGTTCCATGATGGCACTTGGTTCTCTACCGGGCGGCGAAGGGCTAAGTGGCGCCGCGGGCGTTTCCACAGATGGAACGACAATAGTAGGGTTCAGTGACTCGGCATCCGGTCCGCAGGCGTTTCGTTGGCAAGATGGCGTGATGAGCGGGCTGGGCGATCTGCCCGGCGGGGACTTCGAGAGCTACGGGCTTGCAGCGTCAGCCGACGGTTCGGTGATCGTCGGACAATCTCGAAGTGCAAATGGGATTGAGGCATTTCGCTGGGAGAGCGGCGTGATGGAAGGTCTCGGCGATCTGGAAGGTGGACGTTTTGAGAGTACGGCCCTGGATGTGTCGGAAGACGGATCCGTCGTTGTCGGTTCAGGTCGATACCTGGCTGAGAATGGCGTCTTTAGTTTTGAGCAAGCATTTCGCTGGGAAGATGGTGTCATGCAAGGCTTGCCATTCCCGGAAGGTTTTGACCGCAGTGAAGCGCACAGCGTAACGGCAGATGGTTCGATCGTCGTCGGATCGATGCGTTTAGGCAACGAGGCCGGCGATGCGTTTATCTGGGACGAAGTCCATGGCACCCGCAGCTTATCTGACGTTTTCACGAACGAACTGCAACTCAACCTCATGGGATGGGAGCTCTCGGATTATGGTTACCCAGTCCTCATTACACCTGACGGGGCAACCATTGCCGGAACGGGAATCAATCCTGACGGCTACCAGGAAGCTTGGCTGGTGAGGCTTGACTCTTCCCCAATTCCCGAGCCAGCGACGACCGCCCTGGCAGTTGCTTGCTGTGTTATGTTGCTCGTGATCAAGTCTACTCCTCGTGGGCTCCTTCGCATTCACCTGCCATTGATCATACTGTTTACTACATCGATGGATTCGATAGCTGCCGCTGAGTTCATTCCACTCGGTCATCTTTCGCCAGGCTATCCGAATAGCTTCCCGGGGGACATCTCCGGCGACGGCAGCGTGGTCGCTGGCGAAGCTCTAGTCGCTAATGGAAATGTGCATGACGCCTTTCGTTGGACCGAATCGACCGGCCTCGTGGAGTTAGGCGTAAGTGATTATCAGGATAACGGTGTCACTGCCACGGCCTCCGGCATCTCACGCGATGGATCGGTGATTGTAGGCGGTTCGAGCGAGGGCGGGTTTCGGTGGACGGAGTGGGCCGGCATTGAGCACTTTGATTCACCAGTTGCGGCCCTCGGCGTCAATGCGGATGGAACAGTGGTTATCGGCGACACCGCCGGTGATACACCGACCAACCTCCAGGCGTTCCGCTGGACGACTGACACCGGCGTGGTGCCCCTTGGCTATCTACCCGGCGGCAATTGGAGCCGCGCCGGAGGTGTCGCCGGCGATGGCTCGGTCGTAGTTGGCTTTTCCGCCTCGCCGCTGATGTTGATGCCCGACCGCTGGGAAGCTTTTCGTTGGACCGAAGCCACGGGAATGGTCGGCCTGGGCCATCTTCCTGGAGGAGGTGAGTCAAGCCGGGCCAGCGCGATCTCGGACGACGGTACAACGATCGTTGGATACTCCGATTCACCCTCGGGAAGACAGGCCATGCTTTGGACTGAAAGCACCGCAATGATCGGCCTCGGTGATCTACCGGGAGGAGCGTTCAATAGCTGGGCCCGCGACGTATCTGCCGACGGCTCGATAATTGTCGGTGGTGCTTCGACGTCCGACGGCCGCACAGCATTTATTTGGGATGAGTTTTCGGGCATGCGGTCGCTGGAGAGCGTTCTCGCGGCGGCCAATGTCGACTTCTCAGGTTGGCGACTCACCAACGCATTAGCTGTCTCTGACGATGGAAGAGCAGTGGCGGGATTAGGAACCAATCCCGACGGTCACCAGGAGGCGTGGCTGGTGCGACTGGACTCCAACGCGGTCTCCGAACCAGCGACGAATACTCTACTGCTCGTCATCAGTGCTGGAATTTGCATCTGTTGCGTAAGGCGACACATCGGATTTGCTAGGCTCTTGCATACGCGGGCGGTATCCAAGGACTGGGCTGGCTTCCAGCGCACGCAGAACTGTCCGTCCATACTTCGGATGTGCACGACATGACCCCAGACGGCAGCATTATCGTCGGCTACAGCGCTGGGGAAAGTGGACCCTCAAGTGCGTTTGTTTGGACTGAGGAAAGGGGCATGGAAGACTTTCTGGATGTTCTGAAAACTCGCCATGGCCTGGCAGCACAACTTGAGGATTGGCAGCTAGGTTGGCTTGGGGGTGTCTCGAGAAATGGCCAATTCTTTGCTGGTATAGGAGCAGGTCCAGACGGGCTCGTCCAACCATTTCTGGTTCGCCTCGATGCCCCATGGGGTACGACCGCCGTCCCCGAACCGTCCACGGTCCTGCTCGCACTGCTGGCCATTAGCTCCCTGGCGGTCTTTCGACGCGTAATCTAACAGCGACGAAACACTCCCGCTGCTTTCGGCGACTCCCGAGGCGCCCGTCTGTTTCGGCATAGGGCGCTTACGGCAAAGGCCGAGGCTCGGGAGGTTCCGGCTTGCATGCTGCCGCGATCGCGACCAATCAGGCCGAGCGTGTGTAAAAAAATTGCGGTAGAAGTGGCCCGCGAGGATGGTCTAATGAACGAGCAAAACTGCGCGCCCCCTGCGAGCGGGGCCCGTCAGGGCCGTGGTCGTGTGGAAGGCTGGTAGGTGAGTAGGTGAGTAGGTGAGTAGGTGAGTAGGTGGGCGGGAGGAGATGGCTCGAGCATAACTTCCCGATATTTTCTTCCCCCCTCACCTAACCTCTCCCCGCGAAGGGGGAGAGGGATTTCAAGAGGAAGTTATGCTCAAGCCATCGGCGATTTGAATCCTTGACCCCAGCCCCCAGCCCCTCAAGAGTTTTGGGCCAACTGGGAACGTTTTGGGCCAACCCAAAAAACATGCGGAGAACAACGCGGGGAGTTTTGTCCCCAGGAGAATGAAAAGAACCCTAGAAAACAAGCGGTTTGAGAACACCGAGGGGGGACAAAACCCCCGGAGTTTTGGGCCCATGCATATAGATCCCGGAAGTTGGCCCAAAACTCGCGCGGCGGAGGCCGATGCGAGGCGTCGTCCGCTTACGGCACAGGCCGAGGCTCGGGAGGTTTTCAACTTCCTCGCTCCCTCCAGAGGTTGCGGCACTTCAAATGAACAGGCCACTCTCCTCCGCAACATACTCGTCCCGTATGTCTTGAGGCGTTGATGGTTTCAAGGTTGTCAGGAATGTCGAGTTGGTCAAACAGGGTATTGAACCTCGTAGAATCGCCCGTGCAAGCAGACTCACGCCCCGCATCGGCCAGTTGGAGCCATTCTTCGTAACGGTACGGCATCAGGTAACGCTGTAGTTTCTCAGCACGCGAGATTTCCTTGCGTTCTCGGCGCGTCCTCTGTGTGGCGAGCCTAGCTTCCAGTTGAGCCAGCCGCGACGTTGCTGGGCCCCAGTTCCTCCGTTGCGGCCCACGTACTTGTTCACGACGGATCTCTAGATACGCCCGATTCGACGATGTCCTGCCGCACCACCTTTAGGTCGCCAATGCAAAATGCTTCAGCGGTTAAATCGGAATGGTTGGCCGTGCGGAACTCCCCCGCGCGGCGGATACAGTAGACTTCGCTGGTTACTTTGCCGTTTTTGCGGTAGTAGCTCTCAGCGTGCTAGATGTAACGAGCCGCCAAGTTACCGAAGGTGAGTGATGGAGCGGGGGCAACTTGTGTTTTGGCAGATGTCGCCGGTGGCGTGATGGGGCGACTGGCCAGCAGATCAGCGACAATGCGCGCGCAGGCTTCTCGGGATTCGTCCGAGCCGAACTTGCCCAAGTAGATGGACCGCTGCTTAATCTTCACAACGGCGAGGCCAGAGGGCTTGTGAAGCGAGTAGGCGGTACTCGAGGCTTACGTGGCATGCCTGCGTCCTTTCGGTTGTACGATTACAACCAAAACGAGGGTGACTACAGGCTGCACGGCAGAAGTGCCGGATACGCTAACTCGCGTCTGCCAAAGGGTTTAACAGAAGTGGGCACGACAGAACTCGAATCTGTGACCTCTTGCATGTCAAAACGCCCACGAATCACGAGAGTTTCGGCGTTTCCCTCTGGTTTCATAGGATCATACACCCCTGTATTCGCCGTTGCAAATGGTTTCTTTGGATTGCATTTGATACTATTTATGCACAGTAGGGTCGAAGCTGCCAAAACGGTAGACTACCGTTTTGCGCTTTCTAGCGTGAACGCATGATGTGTGGCCTGAGGGTCCAGGAGGCCGTCTGGCGCCGCGTCTTGGCCGCCGCGGGAAAGGGTGGATTAGGGCAGAAACGCCCCAACGGGGGCAATCTTGGCGACTGTGCGTCGGCCTCTCGCCTGAAGGGAAGTGCTCGCCGGTTCGTCGAAAAGGAGCGGGCGTCACGCCGGCCAAGCTCGGGACCGTGGATGGTCCAACCCAAAGACTCCACGCCCCCAAATGATACCAGTTGTGGGGTAACTCCACCCGATCTGCCGATGAGGGGCCAGCTGGACGCACTGGACTTCGGTCAGCTGGCTCAGATCAGGCCCTGCTTCCGCGCCATTTCCTCGCCCGCCTCCCAGGCCGACTCCGGCAGCGCGTCGCACTGCCGCTGCGCCTCCTCCGGCGTCAGGCGCTTCGGATTCGGTGGATACCCCGGTTTGGTCCGCGGATCGAATCTAGTCGAATCGCGGCTGCTGGTCGCCTCAGTCGAGGGTTCTTGGTGGGGCTCTTGGGGCATTTTGGTCGTGCCTCGCTGCTCGAACGCAGGGACGTACATGTTGCTTCTCCGCAGATAACATACGGCACTATAGCACAACTGCCCAACGGTACGTCGCCTTGGCGTCCAATGTCAGTGTCACGTGGCCGTCACAAGTTGAAGTCTTTTAACCTGCCTGCGAGTCCATCCGGGACTCGTAAGAACCTCACAAAGCGTGGAAGACTTACCGATTCTCCATGCCCGCGGCGCAGTATGCGGCGCTGTTGGCGCTGTCTCGGCCCCAATCGAATCCGCGCACCGAACTGCCATTCTAAACTGGGCACTTTGAGGGTGGCTGCTGCGACCTGCGTACGACCTTTCCGACGGAAATCGACAACGCTTTGGAAGCATCGCGCTGAAGTCATTCCAGCAAGGGGCGACACTGGCAGCTGCTCTTCTTGGCAATGAGTGTTATCGCTTCGACTTCTTAGTTGAGTACTTAAGCCTGCATGGCCGACCACCTTGGCGGTTCGGTCGCAGGAGAATGGAGCGAACTGAACGGATTGATCCACGCTTTAGGGAATGGTGCAATCCAGACGGATCTCCTAGAAGTTAAATCCTAACGCCAATCGTCGAAGACGACGGCCAGTGAAGACTCGAGTGTCGCTGGCGACCTTTGTGATCGCCGTTCTTCGCTAGCTAGGGAGTCTACTGGCTGTGAATTTTCGCTATCGTGCTCTTGCTGGTCCAGCAGCAGAAGTAGTGATGGCTGGTCATTGGTGCCGCTTGACGTCGTCGTTGACTCACCACGGGATGATTGGGTCGCGGTCGCATCAGGTTCCGGCGAATTGTACGCGGCAAAGGCTGCGTCAGTTGCAGGATTTGATGCGTCGCCAGTTGCTTCCGATCCAGTAGTTGCCGACGCACTCATTGCGGCAACGGTAGCAGTTAGTGCCGCGACTGGCACTGGATAAGTGTTGCCGAAGTTGTCTTTCCAGAGTTGGTAGTCTGCCGCGTCGACACCGTTCATGCCGTCGCCGTTATCGTTGATGCTGCTTTCGTCTGACGCGCCCAGGTTGTTGCGCCAGACGACGTAGTCGGCGAGATTGACTCGGCCATCTCGATTGAAGTCCCCAAAAGACGGCTCTTCGACATCCTCGACGGTGACAAGAACCGTTTGCATTGTTGTACCCAACTGTCCGTCAGTGGCTTCGACCGTCACTTCGTAGACATTGTTGCCATCCGAGTCCACAGGCATCTCGAAGTCGGGGGCTTCATTGAAACTGAGTTCGCCGGCACTGGTGATAGAGAAACTGGCTTGGTCGGCCCCACCCACGAGCGTAAAGGTGATGTCTTGAGCCGGCAGATCCGCGTCCGTCGCTGTAACGGTCAGCACGCTGGTCGTGTTTTCGTCGACGCCTACTGCACTGGGCGAAGTGAACACCGGATCGTTGTCATTCACTGGAACGACCGTGACCAAGATCGCCTGGAAGGTCGGCGAGACGCCGTCCGTAGCCTGTACAATGACCACATAGATACCGTCGCCGTTTGCATCGGTTGGCGACTCAAAATCGAGTCCTTCGACAAGTGTCAGCTCTCCGCCACTTGTAATATCGAACTTCGCCTGATCGGCACCGCCAACGATGCTGTACGTAATCGCCTGTGGAGGCTGGTCGGTGTCCGTGGCCACCACTGTGAGTAGGGCCGTCGTGTTTTCCTCGACATCGACAGTATCAGGAGTCGTAAATATCGGGCTGTTGTCGTCGACTGGTGTCACGCTGACGTTTATCGTCTGTGTCTGCTCACCGCCAGCCCCGTCATAGGCCAGGATGGTCACCTCGTACGTGTTGTTTCCATCGACATCAGCAGGCTGTTCGTAATCAGGACTGGCGGCGAAGGATAGCGTACCGTCTTCAGTAATCATGAAGGCCGTTTCGTCAGTTCCACCGACGATCGAGTAAATGAGCGTCTGCTCTGGCAAGTCTGCGTCCGTAGCCGCGACAGTGAGAACGGCCGTGGTATTCTCCTGCACGTCAACAGCGGAAGGCGTCGTGAATACCGGCAGATTGTCGTTCTCAGCGGTGACCGTGACGAGCATATCTTGCGTTGCCGTGCCACCGTCGCCATCGCTCGCTTCGACGGCCACCTCGTAGATATTGTCGCCGTCGGCATCCGTGGGAGCTTCGTAGTCGGGTGGTGCGACGAACGACAGTTCGCCTTGCTCAGTGATCGTGAATGCGCCATCGTCCACTCCACCAACGATGGAGAAGTTGACCAGTTGTGGCGGATAATCAGCATCGGTTGCCGTTACGGTAAGCACCGAAGCTGAATTCTCCGCTACGGCTACAGCATTGGGAGAGCTAAAGACTGGATCAGTGTTGACCTTATCGAGGAACAGCACTCGCACGGCACCACGGTTGAGTCCACCCAGATCGGCGAGTTCCGAGCCCACAGCCAGGTCGATGACCCCATCGCCGTTCAAATCGCCAAGCGACGTTACGCCGCTTCCGAATGACTCGTCGTCGGCAATCGTTGGGCCGCCCGACAGGTCGCTGGCGATCTTTCCCGTCCCTTTCACGCTACCGTCGGAGTTCAGATACAATACATGCACGGCTCCACGATCCGCTCCGCCGGAATCGTCGTAGGCGGCACCCACCGCGAGATCGGCCACGCCATCGCCATCCAGGTCACCGACCGGTGAAACGGAGAAGCCAAAGTTGTCGCCATCGGTGAGCGTTGGTCCTCCGAGCGTGTCGCTGGCGATTTTCTGGTAGCTTGCCACCGTGCCATCGGGATTCATAAACAAGACGTACACGGCCCCACGATTGTCGCCGCCCGTATCGTCTCTCACTGAGCCAACCACGAGTTCACCGCGTCCATCTCCATTGAGATCATCGATCGCTGTGAGCGAACGCCCGAAGAAGTCGTCATCTGACAACACGGGCCCACCACCGACTCCGCTTGCGATCTTCTGGCTGCTCTTCACCGTGCCATCAGTGTTCAAGAAAAGAACGTGCACCGCTCCGCGTTGCGGGCCGCCGGTACTATCAGAAAGAGACCCCACGGCCAGGTCGGTCATTCCATCGCCGTCGAAGTCACCCAGTGATCCGACAGCCCAGCCAAATTGGTCGCCGTTTCCGATTGAGGGACCGCCATTCAACCCATTGGCAATCTTGGTGCTGTTCTTGACAGTGCCATCAGTGTTCATAAACAGGACGTAGACCGCTCCAGGTCCTGAACCGCCGCTCAAGGTACCATTGGCCCCCACCGCCAATTCCGTCACGCCATCGCCATCGAGGTCGCCTAGGGCCGTGATCGAACGTCCAAATTGGTCGAGGACTCCCAAGGACGGACCACCTGAGGTGTTGTGCGCGATCTTCGTGTCGTTCTTCACCGTGCCATCGGCGTTCATGAAGAGCACGTAGATGGCACCACTGCGAGAACCTCCTGTGCTATCGCCTGTGGCACCGACAGCCAGATCAGAAATGCCGTCGTTGTCTAGGTCGCCAATGTTGGCCACTGAATTGCCTAGATACGCGTTGTCAGCGACCACCGGACCATTGCCGATTCCGCTTCCTATCGCAACGGTTGACGCCGGATCAACCGTACCATCACTCGCTCGTACAATCGTCGCCCGATAGTCCTCGACCTCGCCATCAATTGCCAGTCCCACCGGATCGGCTGCTGCCACATCGGAACTCAAGCGGAAGCGGGCGTAGGTCGTGCCCGTTACACCATACGGAATGCTGGGAAATATCAGTGTAGCAATCTCACCGTCCGTCCCGGCGGGAACCGCAACGCTAGCACGCTCGGTGGCATTATCGAAGACGCCGTCGGCGTTGTAATCCACCCACCCATACAACGTGGCAGGATCAGCGGTCGTGTTCGTTACCCACAAGTTAATCGAGGGCGTCGTGCCAACCGTCAGCACCAAATCATTGGCCGGGTTTGACACACCATCTTCGTCATCAGGCAATGCCGCCCCGACATCGTCTGCCTGGGCCAGAAAGTTCTGTAAGTCGCCCGGGTCGCCATCCACGCTGGCACCCAATCGCAACCCGTCGACAATGCGATGTCGTGGACCGTTGTCGCTAAATAATGTTTGATAGTCGTTGATGTCCGTTCCCGGTTGCACATCCGGCGCGTCGCCTAGATCGGTATTCGAGACAACAGTTATACTCAGCATCTGAGTTGTTGTCCCGCCTTGACCATCATTTGCCTCGATCGTCACTTCATAGACGTTGTCGCCGTTGGCATCCGTCGGGCTGAAGAAATCGGTGACGACATCGAAAGTCAATTGGCCCGCTGGGTCAAGCGAAAACTGATCAACATCCTCGCCGCCCGCAAGAGTGTAAGTGACCGTTTGTGCGGGAAGATCGTCGTCGATGGCGGCGATCTGCAATACATCGGTCATCCCTTCGAGTACTTCATGTTGGTCTGGCGTAATGAACACCGGATCATTGTCGTTCTCGGGTGTCACCATCACCGTGATTGACTGCTGACTCAAACCACCGAACCCGTCACTCGCTTCGACGATCACCTCGTAAACGTTGTCGCCGTTGAAGTCCATTGGCACCTCAAAGTCGGCAGGTGAGGCGAAGGAGAGAACGCCGCCCGGGGAAACGTCGAATTGCCCCTGGTCGGCGCCACCCGCCACCGAGAACGTAATGGATTGTGTGGGCGCATCGTCATCGGTGGCGGTCAACGAAAGGATGCCAGTGATATTCTCGGGTACGTCAACGGAAGAAGTTGACGTGAAGATCGGATCGTTGTCGTTCACTGGCGTCACGTTGACTAGGAGCGACTGGGTAGCCTCACCCTCCTGGCCGTCGCTCACGCGGACTACGACCTCGTAGATGTTGTCGCCGTTGTCGTCCGAGGGGGTCTCGAAATCGGGTGGACTGGAGAAGCTGAGCACGCCACCGCTAGTAATAGAGAAGCTTGATTGATCGTTGCCGCCAACAAGCGAGTAAGATAGCGTTTGCGGGGGCAAATCACTGTCCTCTGCCGTTACGGTGAGTACGGTCGTCGAATTTTCCGGGACATTGACTGAAGTTGGCGAAGTGAACACCGGATCGGTGTTGAGATCATTCAGGAACAATACGTAAGCCGCCCCACGGTCCGGTCCGCCGGTGGCATCGTTGGCGGCTCCTACGATCAGTTCCGTGACGCCATCTCCGTTCAGATCGCCAATGGCACTCACCGAGTCTCCAAATTCGCCACCTACATTTAGTGACGGACCGCCATTGATGTTACCGGCGATTTTCTGGCTCTCTCTCACCGTGCCGTCGGAGTTCATGAATAGGATGTGGATCGCACCGGTCGTGTCGCTTGCCGTCCGATCGAAGCGTGCCCCTGCAACAAGATCATCCACGCCATCGCCATCCAGATCGCCCGCAGTCTCAACCGCGGCGCCAAACGCAACGCCGGCTGGCAACAAGGGGCCACCGCCGATGTCGCTGCCAATCTTCTGCGTTGACTTAACGGTGCCATTAGGATTCAGCGACAGGATGTAAACAGCACCAGCACTCGCACTATTGGCGGGGGCCCCGACAACGAGTTCGGGGCGTCCATCACCGTCCAGGTCGCCCAGCGTACTCACCGAACGGCCAAACTGATCGCCGTCGGCCAGGACGGGTCCTCCATTGAGACCACTGGCAATCTTCTGAGTGGCCTTCGCGGTCCCATCGGCATTCATATACAGCAGGTGCACCGCTCCACGATCCACGCCGCCGGTATCATCTTGATTTGCGCCCACCGCCAAGTCGACAATCCCATCCCCGTCGAGATCCCCCACGGCCGACACTCCAACGCCGAAGAGATCGCCGTTTGACAGTGCCGGCCCTCCACCCGTGCCACTGGCAATCATCTCAAAACTCTTGACGCTCCCGTTAGGGTTCATGAACAACACAAAAACTGCACCACGGTTAGTTCCGCCAGTGTCTACTGCTATTGCTCCCACGGCGAGGTCCGTCACACCGTCCGCATCCAGGTCGCCCAAGGAAGCGATGGAGTGACCGAAACGATCAAAACCATTGAGCGCCGGACCGCCGTTGAGGCTGCTGGCGATTTCTGTTTGGTCCTTGATCGTGCCATCTGGGTTCATGAAGAGCACGTACACCGCACCGCGACCCGAATCGTCGCCAATCGCTCCGACGGCCACATCGCGCACGCCGTCGCCGTCGAGGTCACCAATCCCTTCGACGGCCCGGCCGAACAGATCAAGGTCTTGCAGGGCTGGGCTGCCGGCTATGCCCGAGGCGATCTTTTGCGTGGCGGTTGAATCCACCGTCCCGTCGCTCTGGGCCGTGATCGAGACGCGGTAGTCTTCGACCTCGCCATCCAGGGCAAGCCCCGTCGAGTCGGCGGCTGCCAAATCGGTGCTGAGGCGGAATCGGGCGTAGGTGTCGCCGGCCAAGTCGCCGGTTACCATGGGTAAGGTCAACATCGCGATTTCGTTGATCGTTCCGCTTGGCACGGCGACAGCTGCGCGCTCCGTGGTATTGTCGAACGCTCCGTCCCCGTTGTAGTCGACCCATCCCCAGAGAATCGCGGTCGTTCCCGTGCTGTTGGTGACACGCATGGCGATTGTCGGCGTCGTACCGATCGTCAATTGCAGATCGGTCGCCGGACTGACCAGCCCGTCCTCGTCATCGGGCAAGGCGGCGTCTAAGTCGTCCGCCAGTGCTGATGAGTTGCTAAGCAGCCCATCGTCGCCATCAATAGCACTCCCCAATTGCAGCCCAGTGACGAGCGTATGCCTGGCCCCATTGTCCGCTGCGAGAGTCTGATAGTTGCCAGCACCGGTTCCCACGCCGGAATCTGGAGCGTCGCCGAAGTCGGTTCCCGACACCACACGGACGCTGATCGGCTGGGTAGTAAATTCGCCTGCTCCATCGCTGGCTGTCACCAACGCCTCGTAGACATTGTCGCCATTGGCATCGCTGGGGGCGTCGTAATCGGGAGGCGTAATGAACGACAGCAAACCGCTGCTGTCAATCGAAAAACGGTTGAGGTCGGCGCCACCTTCTAAATCGTAGGAAATGGCCTGTTCAGGTAGGTCCGCGTCTGTCGCTACGACCGTCAGGACGTCCAGCGTGCCTTCTACAACGTTCGCGGTGGAAGGAGAAGTAAAAACAGGCGCATTGTCGTTGGTGGGAGTAACGGTGATCGTCACCACACGATACAAGGAAGAAAAGCCGTCGCTGATCCCGACGGTCACTCGATAGGTGTTGTCCTGGCCTTCGTCAGCGGGAGATTCGTAATCGGGAGCCTCCTTAAACGACAGTACGCCGTCGTTGGTAATGGAGAATAGATTTGCATCGAAGGAAGGCGATATGGAAAAAGTGATTGGTTGGCTCGGTAGATCGCCGTCCGTTGCGGTGACGGTCTGAACCACCAGCGTATTTTCTGGCATCTCCACCGCGGCCGGGGAGGTAAACTTCGGTGAATAATCGTTGACGGGCGTAACCGTCACGCTGATCGTCTGGCTCACAGTCCCACCATCGCCATCGTTTGCCTCGACAGTGACGACGTAGACATTGTTGCCGTTGGCGTCGACAGGCATTTCGAAATCGGGTGCATCGATGAAGGAGAGTTCGCCATCTGATGTAATGGCGAATTTATCCTGGTCCGCGCCGCCGGCGATGGAGAACGTGACTACCTGTGGTGGGGCTTCGGCATCATCGGCCGTCACGGTCATCACGGAGGTCGAGTTCTCGGGCACATCCACTGCTGCAGGAGAGGTGAACACAGGTGGCGTGTTAATCAACTCTTCGCCGAGAAACAGCATGTGAACCGCACCGCGATTGATGCCGCCGGTGTCGTCAAAATTGGCGCCCACGGCCAGGTCGGTGATGCCGTCCCCGTCGAGGTCACCCATCGACGTGATGGAAACACCGAAGCGATCGTCGTTCGACAGAGTCGGTCCGCCATTCGTGCCACTGGCAATCTTGTGGCTCTTTTTGACGGTGCCATCGGTGTTCATGAACAGCACATGAATTGCACCGCGGGCGCTTCCACCCGTGTCGTCGTAGTAGGAACCCACCGCCAGGTCAGTCACGCCGTCTCCGTCCAGGTCACCCAGTGACGCTACCGAACGGCCAAACTGATCACCGTCGGTCAGCGTTGGGCCGCCGGCCGTGCCGCTGGCAATCTTCTGCGTGCTCTTCGCCGTGCCGTCGGAGTTCATGAATAGGATATGGACTGCGCCGCGATCGCTTCCGCCCGTGTCGTCGCCCACCGCTCCTACGGCAAGGTCCGTGACTCCGTCGCCATCGAGGTCGCCAATGTTGGCAAGGGAACTGCCAAACTTATCGCCGTCGGTGAGCTGAGGACCGCCGTTACTATTGCTCGCGATATTCCGCTGCAAACCGGGGTCTCCATCCGAGTCCATGAAGGCGACATAGACCGATCCTCGATCTGCTCCACCGGTGTCGTCGCCGTAAGCACCCACTGCAAGGTCGAGAATCCCGTCGCCGTCTAGGTCGCCAATGCCAGTTACCGAACGACCAAAGTAAGCACCAGGATTTGCATAATTGGTGAATGAGTTCGAGGATTTTCGAGTACCGTTTGCATTCAGATACACGACATGAAGACGCCCAACGTTGGTGCCATTGGAAACATCAGCTCTCTCCGCGCCCACGGCCACGTCCGTAATTCCATCGCCGTCAAGATCACCAATTGACGCTACTGAGCTGCCAAAGTAGTCACCATTCGCCAACCCGATCTGACCGGAGGAAATCACCGACTCAGCTCTAGCCGAACCGTCAGGATTCATCAAGAATATATGAAGGACCCCTCGTTCGTTGCCAATAGTATCATCTCCGTTGGCGCCTACTGCTAAGTCTGTGATGCCATCACCATCGATGTCACCAATCGCGGCAACCGATCGCCCAAAATAATCGCTATTGTCTAGCGTGGGCCGGCCAATGCCGTTATGGGCAATCTTTTCGCTCTTTGCATTGTCAACCAAACCACTGCTGCGGGCAGTCACATTGACCCGGTAGTCTTCCACCTCCCCATCCGCTGCGGCGCCTGTTGGACTAGCAGCCGCCGTATCGGTGCTCAGTCGGAACCGTGCGTAGGTAGTGCCTGCAATGCCGTCCGGCACGGTGGGAAACAGGAGCGTAGACACACCATCGGTCGTGCCATTGGCGACATTCACCGACGTTCGCTCCGTCACATTGTCGAACACCCCATCGGTGTTATAGTCGATCCAACCGTAGAGCGTGGCCGTCGAGCCGCTGGTGTTCGTGACCCATACGTCGATTGTGGGCTGGGTGCCCTCGGTCAGCACGAGGTCAGCAGTGGGATTGACCAAGCCATCTTCGTCGTCGGGTAGCGCGGCGTTGACGTCGTCGGCGTTCGCGGCAGCGTTCTGCAGAGCGCCTCCGTCGCCATCGACACTGGCGCCCATTTGGAGGCCGACGACAATCGTATGCTGCGGACCGTTGTCCGTGGAGAGCGTATTGTAATTGCCGACGCCTGTTCCCAACGCCGTATCCGGCGCGTCGCCGAAGTCGACCGCCAGTAGCCGACGGTCTTCCAGGTGCTCGAATCTGGCTCGGCGCATCGATGGCCGCGGAAATGTCGTCTTGGGAGTGCGCTTCCGGGTGGCTGCAGGAAACAGTGGGCGTAATCCAGCAAGCAAGTCCGACCGCTTCATCGCAAGCCCCCCCAACTAGATGAGAATCAACAGACGTGAGACCCCGCAAGAATAAACGTTGGCGACACGTGCTGTCAAATTATGCGATGGGCGGTTCTTACTGGTAAACTGCTAGGATAAGCGAGTCGTCAAAGGCCAGAACGACGAATCTAATCGTCCGAAGTCTAGAGGTTTCCTGGTTCGTCGACCAGAATGAGCCGTTCGATCTCGTTTGTCTTCAACCCCAACCCTATAGGCTGACGCACACCAGGGAGTACGACTACATCGTAAAGCTCCGTTACGAGCGCTCCGTCCAAGCGCACCCAGTGTGCGACTGTGCCGCTTCGCACATCAATGACTTGCAGACCACACTGCGCCTCAGCGTTGCGGGCCTGAAGGCGATCGTCAAGTGCGAGCCCATTGAAGCTAGCGTGTCTTGGCTTCGAGAGTGTGACAATCGCGTAGTCGCCGATAAAGCTGAGCCCGCGCAGGTATCCAGGGCAAAAGGCGACGGGATCGAACTGGCCCGTGTCGAGATTGATCGTGCCCAACTCTCCGGTCCCAGAATTCAGCACCCACAAGCTGTCGCGGTACCATCGCGGTGAGTGAGGCATTGAGAGCCCTCGTGCGATCATCTCGCCAGAGTGAACGTCGACCACGCACCCGCCATCATGCCGACGATCTCGCCACCCATCCACCACATCGGTGTCGGCCACCGCAGTCACGAAGGCAGGCCGACCATTTCGCATGGCCAGTCCATTCAAGTGACAACGGTCCTCGGGCACCAAAGCACTCAGGAAAGGAGGTCGCCACAACGGCTGGAAACTGGCGCGCTGGCTGAGTGTTGCCAAGCAGCCAAACAAAGTGCACACGAAAACTACTCTCCCATCCGAATCCACGGCGATGTCGTGAATATCTAGATCGCCGGTGGTGTAACCGACCCGGGGCACATACGCGACGTCATAACCTCGTTCTGTCCACGCTTGGTGAGTTGTGGAACCACCTGCTTCGTGATCCGTCCGGTACGGGACTGCCGCCGCAGGAACCTGCTGAAACCGCCATAGTTGAAACTTAGAGCTGAGCCAAAGCTCTTGGGAGTCGTCGGATGCCCACAACCCCATACAATGGTTGAAAGTCCGCTCAAACACGGAGATTCCATTATCGGGCTTTCGCCCGAGAAAGAAGACTTTCCCAGTCTGGTAGGTCGTGAAACCCAAACTGATGTCGAACTCACCGAGCCAATCCATGAAGTGACGAGACGTTTGTACGGTCACCCATGGTTCTGCGTTTGCGGTACTTTGTTTCGGTGGATTGCTATGCTCGGGTCCTATCGGATCGGCCATGGTAATTGAATGTGGATCGGAGACTGAAGGCTGGGATCGGATGAGTCGCAATAAAGATCAGATGGGGAGCAGCCTTCTCACCGAGCGTGACCGCAGCCCAAGTTGCATCAAGTGAATCTAGGCTTTGTAGCTACTCTCCCGCTTCATCACCATAAGCGGCCCCTATTGCGACGGTCAACCTTCAGGTGCCATTGCGTGACTGGCTCGCGTAATCTTCTAAGGTCATTTGTCCAACTGAGCCTCTCCGCCGAGGGCCGTGGTCTTGTGGCGCGAAGCAATATCGGAACTGCGTGCGTACGCTACGATGCCACCGGGGCTCACTGAGAATTTCAACTGTTAGGTTCCTATGGTTAGAAATGTGCGCCAACTGCTGCGCCATGGGGATGGGGAATCGGTCATTTCCCCTCTGTTTTTG